>NZ_LMJK01000001.1:0-726477 GCF_001428975.1 Microbacterium sp. Root280D1
CCAGCGCGTCATCGGACAGCACCGTGTCGAGGTCGGCGATGACCCGATCCAGAAGCTCCGCAGTGCTGTTCATACCCCCAGTCAACCCCGGGCCACCGACATCCGAGACCCGAAACGACCTCGAATTACCCCAGATCAGATCCGTATTCCAATCTCCCAGAATGGCACAGAGCAGGGTGCATGCCATCAGGCGACGCCTATTGTGAACAGAGGTAACAATGTAATAGGGTAACCACATGGAACCCCTCTTCGTCGACCGCCTCCTTCAGATCGCCGACCTGTTCCAGAAGGACATGGCCCGCGCGTTCGCCGGCACGGATCTCACACCGACCCGTGTGCACCTCCTGTGGGTCCTGCAGCACACCGGTCCGTCGACGCAGCAGACCCTCGCCACCCTCTGCGGGGTGACACCTCGCAACATCACCGCTCTCGTGGACGCACTCGAGGGCTCAGGTCACGTCCGTCGCACCCCCCATCCCTCCGACCGCCGCGCCGTGCTGGTCGAGCTCACCTCGACCGCCCTCGAGACCATGTCGCAGATGCAGGAGGAGCACGCGCAGCTCAATGAGACGCTGCTGAACGCGATCGCCCCCGACGACCGCGCCGCGGTCGAGCGTGGCCTGACAGCTGTCGCCACGCATCTCGAGAACCTCGTCACCTCCGCGGCGAGCGCACCCGCACCCGCACCCACACCCGCACCCGTACCCACACCGGTGCCGACACCGGCCCCGGCACCGGCACCGGCACCGGCACCGACACCGACACCGGAGGGCACGCCATGACCGAGCATCTGCAGACGACCGCTCCGAGCCCGACCCCGATCGCGCGCATCCTCACCTTCCTCCATCGCGCATGGGTCGCCGAGCTTCGCGTCTACTCGAGCATCGCGCGGGCGATCGCCCGCCGTCCCGCAGTCCCGAAGGGCGGCACAGGGATCGGCTATCACCGTCCCGTGCTCACCGTGCTGTTCATCTTCATCGGCCTCTCCGCTGTCGAGATCCCGATCCTCGACCTGATCGTGCATCAGTGGCCCGTCGTGCGGATCACTCTGCTGGTGCTCGGGATCTGGGGCGTCACCTGGATGGTCGGTCTGCTGTGCGCGATGCTCATGCGCCCGCACGCCGTGGGGCCCGACGGCGTCCGGGTGCGCAGCGGACTCGAGCTGGACGTGCCGATCGGCTGGGCCGACATCGCGTCGATCGCGATCAGTCGTCGCGTCGATGAGCCCAAGCAGCCGCGGGTCATCGGTTCGGAGTACGCCGAGCGGATGCAGGACGAGACCAACATCGAGATCGAACTCGAACGCCCCGTCGCGATCCGGCTCCCCGGCCTCGCGCCGAAGGGCGGGACTCATCAGGTCGACCGCATCCGCCTGTGGGCCGACGACCCGCGCGCGTTCCTCGACGCCGCCCGCCCGTTCCTCGTCGCGGCCTGAACGAGGCCTGATCGCGGAGTGGTCAGTCCAACCCGCGGTCCGCGAGCCACTGCTTCGCGACGAGCACCGGAGCCCGCACCAGCCAGGCGTCCGCGATGATCTCCGCCAGCCGGTCGCGCTCGATCGCATCGAGCTGCACCAGCACACCGGGGTACCCGTCGAAGTGCGGAATGGAGAACAGTCCTTCGGGCTCTGCGGCGAGCAATGCCGCCTTCTCATCGAGGCTGCCGACTCGCACGCCCAGCACCGGTCCCTCCGGCCAGTCGAGCCCGAGGTCGGCGAGCTGCCGCAGATCGACCTTGCTCGGCCCGCGCACCCAGGCGATCTGACCGCTCGCCAGGCGCCAGGAGGGCTCGCCGGTGTGTCCGCCCACACGCTCGCTCACACCGGGCAGCGCGAGAGCGATCTCACGGACATCATCGACGGTCGCCATCCGCCCATCGTCCTCCCGTGAGGCGGCCGCCACAATGGCCGCATCCGCTCGCCGCCCCTCGGGTGGCGTTCAGCGCGAGTCGCGCTTCGCCTGTCGACGCGCACCCTGGGCGCGGCTCGAGGCGTCTCGTTTCACGCCACCGGTGGTCTGCTGATGCTCCCGCATCCGTCCCGCTCCTGCGCCCTCATCGAAGGGCGCCTCGGAGCCCGGTCCACTCCATCTGCCCTCACGGGCGCGGGCCAGCCTCTCGTCCTTGAGCTCCTCCGCCTGCTCATGAGCCACGCGGGCGAGTTCTGCGCTGATGATCGAGAGCGCCTCCTCGAACACATAGGCCCGGCCGCGGGCCTTGTCCGACCCGGCGGCTGCGGCACCTCGACCGCCCGCCTGCTCGACGCGCTCCGCCGCACCGCGCCGATAGTTCGTCGTGTGCTTGTTGCGGGCCCGCCTGACCCGTTTGTGCAGGGCGAGCAGGCCGTCCTCGTCGAGTTCCGCCAGTCGCTCAGGCTCGAGCTCGCGGATGAGGTCGCGCTCCTTGTCCTTCAGAACCCACAGGTACTGATCCATGTCGTACTCCTTCGGTCGGGGCTCCCCATCGGCCACTCGTGTAACCGAGTATCCGCTCGGGGATCCCCGCCCGCCATGGGTTCTTGCGCGGAGGATGCCGGTCGGAGGACATCCTCACGGCTGCCTCACCGCACGATGCGCAGCGTCCGCACCTCGAACGGCCGCAGGCGCAGCTCTCCGCCGACGCGCGGGTCGTCGATCGCATCCTCGATCAGCGAGACCTCACGGATCTCCCTGTGCTCGAAGTCGGCGACCAGCGAACCGACGGCGCGGCGACCGAGCGCCTCGTAGAGACGGACGATGACGTCACCGGAGCCATCGTCCGCGAGCTTCACGCCCGACACCACGATGCCGTCGCCGTCGACGGACACGAGAGGCGCGACTTCGCGCTCGCCGTGCACGACCGTCGGCGCGGTGTTGAGTCGGATCCCCTCGGTCGTCGCGATCGCCGCATCGGCTCCGATCACGAAGCCGATCGTGATCTCGTGGTGCCCGTGATCGGTGTCGGGATCGGGGAACCGCGGTGCGCGCAGCAGCGAGAGCCGCACGGTGGTCGCGACCGCGTCGTCCGAGACCTCGCGCGAGGTGTCGTACCCGTAGATCGAGTCATTGACGAGCGCTACACCGAAGTCCTGCTCGCGCACCAGCACGAAACGGTGCATCGAGGTCTCGAACTTCGCAGCCTCCCAGCTGGTGTTCGTGTGCGTCACCCGCGACTGGTAGCCGAACTGCGTCTCGGCCTCGGTGTGCGTGGCCTGGATGTCGAGCGGGAACGCCAGCTTGAGCAGCTTCTCGGTCTCGTGCCAGTCCACGTCGTTGCGCAACAGCACGGTGCGCTCGCCCGGCGCGAGCGTGATGGTCTGCTCGATCGTCGACTCCGAGAACGCCCGGGTCACGATGACGGTCGCGACCCCGTCGATGACGGATGCCGAGATCGATGCGACCGTGGTGAGGTCGTCGACGCTGTTGCGGTAGTAGCGATCGATGTCCCAGGCGTCCCACATGTTCGGGAAGTCCTGGTGCAGCTGGAACAGGTTCGCCGCCCGCCCCTCGGCCACCGCCTCTCGGCCGGACGCCTTGTCCACCGCCGAGACGACGAGTCCCTCGGCGGAGATCAGCACGGAGACCAGCTCGTTCTCGAGCCGCCAGCCGCCGTCTTCTCCTGCGAGCAGGACGGATGCCGGGGCCGGCGCCTCGACGAAGCCGGCGCCGAGGGCACGACCGCCGCCGACCGAGGTCGGCACGAACCGCAGCTCGCGCTCGCCTTCTCCGGCGAGGGAGCGGCGCGCGGCGTCGGCGAGCGCCTGCGCATCGGCGAGCACGCGCGAGAGGACCTCGACGGCCTCACGATGCACCCAGGCGATCGAGGTGCCGGGCAGGATGTCGTGGAACTCGTGCAGCAGCACCGTCTCCCACAGGCGGTCGAATTCGGCCTGGGGATATGCGGCGCCGGTGCGCACGGCATCCGTCGCCGCCCACAGCTCCGCCTCGACGAGTGCGTGCTCGCACCACCGGTGCAGCGCCTTGGTGGCGTGCTGGCTGGTGAGCGTTCCGCGGTGGAGTTCGAGATAGAGCTCGCCGACCCACACGGCCGGGTTCGGCAGCTCGGCCCTGGCCGCCTCGAAGAAGGTGTCCGGGTGCTCCCAGACGACCCGCGCGCTGCCCTCGAGGTTCTCGAGGCGCTTCGCCTTGCCGGTCATCTCGCGCGTGGTGCCACCGCCCCCATCGCCCCAGCCCACCGGTGCGATCGACCGCGACGTCACGCGGTTCTCCTTGAACTGACGAGATGCCTTGGCGACTTCCATGCCGCTCAGCTGCGAGTTGTACGTGTCCATCGACGGGAAGTGCGTGAACACCTGCGAGCCGTCGATGCCCTCCCAGAGGAAGCTGTGGTGCGGGAACACGTTCTGCTGATTCCACGAGATCTTCTGCGTGAAGAACCACTCGAACCCGGCCCGGCGCATGAGCTGCGGCAGCGCGGGCGAGTATCCGAAGCTGTCCGGCAGCCAGACGCCCTTCGAGCGGATGCCGAACTCGCGTTCGAAGAACCGCTGACCGAACGAGAACTGGCGCACGAGCGACTCGCCGGACGGCATCACGGTGTCGGATTCGACCCACATGCCGCCGAGCGGCAGGAATCGCCCGTCCGCGACCGCGGCCTTGACCCGGGAGTAGACCTCGGGCCGGTGCTCCTTGAGCCACGCGTACTGCTGCGCGCTCGACATCCCGTACAGGAAATCGGGCTGCTCGTCGATCAGCGTCGCCATCGACGACGTGGTACGGGCGACCTTGCGGATCGTCTCGCGCACCGGCCACAGCCAGGCCGAGTCGATGTGCGCATGTCCGATCGCCGAGATGCGGTGGGCGCTGGCCTCGGCGGGCGCCGCGAGCGCCGGCGCCAGTCGAGCTCGGGCATCGGCAGCGGTCTCGACGATGTGCTGCAGGTCGAGCACGTCGAGGGCATCGTCCATCGCCTGCAGGATCTGCATCCGTCGCGGCGAGGTCGCCGGCAGCTCGGCCTGGAGCTCGAACAGGACCTCGAGGTCGAGGGACAGCTCGAACACCTCCTGCTCGAAGACGGCGAGGTCGATGCGGCGGGTGCGATAGAGCGGTTCGCGGGAGGACGTGCGGATGTCGCCCTCCTGCGTCGGCAGGAAGGGGTGGTAGTCGAGCAGAACCGGGTTGGCGGCCGCCTCGAGGTAGAGCTCGACCGGCTCGTCGCCGTGCGCGGTCTCGGTGATCGGCAGCCACTGATTGCGTGGGTTGATGCTCTTCACCGGTGTTCCGTCCGGCCGGTAGACGAGCGCCTCGCACTGGAAGCCGGGCATGTTGATGTCGAACCCGAGGTCGATGACGGCCTCGACCCGACGGCCCGCCCAGTCGGCGGGCACTGCGCCGGTGATCTTGAACCAGGTCGTCGACCAGGCAGGACCCCACATGCTCGGCACGGATGCCGGGGCGAAGTCCAGTGCGAGCCCGTCAGCGGGACTGATCGGCTCGCCGGGGATCTGGTTGACCTCGACGGTGAGGGGGACGGCGGCCGAGTGGACGGCCGGGCGGATGCGCTCGTCGAGCACCCTCTTGACGCGGCCGACGGTGAGCGAGGTGTCGTCATGCATGTATCTGGTTCTCCGGGCTCGACGGTGAGTGGTGCATATGCGTTGTGCGCGACTGGAGCCCGATTCTCGGGCAGGTGCCGACAATGCTATCGGATTTACTAAAGCGATCTAGTGAATCTCGCACCGAGCGTGTCAGACCCCTGTCGTGCGGCTACCGAGCGGCTAAACCGATCAAGTAGTGTGAGGCCCATGACCTCGGCCAAACGCGTCACCATCGCGGACATCGCGCGCATGGCCGGAGTCTCGCCCGGAGCAGTCTCGTTCGCGCTCAACGGACGCCCGGGGGTGAGCGACGAGACGCGCCAGCGGATCCTCGCGATCGTCGAGGAGAACCACTGGCAGCCGAGCTCGGCGGCACGCGCCCTCGTGGGAGCCCGTGCCAACACGGTCGGCTTCGCGCTCGCACGCCCCGCCCGTTCGCTGGGCTCCGAGGCCTTCTTCACCGACCTCATCGCGGGCATCGAATCCCGGCTGTCGGAGAGCAAGGTCAGCCTGCAGCTGCGGCTGGTCACCGACATCGCCGAGGAGATGGAGGTGCATCGGCAGTGGCGCTCGTCGAACCAGGTCGACGGCATCATCCTCATCGACCCCCGCGACGACGACCCGCGCAGCGACCGGATCGCAGCCCTCGACGCCCGCGCCGTGTTGATCGGCTCCAAGCCCTCACCCGACGGAGCGGTGCCGAGCGTCTGGATCGCCGACGACGAGGTGGCCGAGACCCTCTTCTCGTACCTCGCCGCGCTCGGACACACCCGCATCGCCTACGTGGCGGGTCCCGCCGAACTCGAGCACACCCGGCTGCGTGCCGAGGTGCTCGATCGCATGGCTGCGGACGGCGTCTCGAGCGAAGTGATCACGACGGACTTCTCCCCCGCACGCGCATCCGCGGTCACGCGATCGCTGCTCTCCGCGAGGCCCCGCCCGACGGCGATCGTGTACGACAACGATGTGATGGCCGTCGCCGGCCTCCGCGTCGCTCAGGAGATGGGCCGCGCGGTGCCCCGCGACGTGTCGATCGCCTCCTTCGACGACTCCGTCATCGCCGGCCTGATCAATCCGTCGATCACCGCGATGACCCGCGACACGTTCGAGCTCGGCGAGCAGGCCGCGACACTGCTGCTGCAGCAGATCGTCGCCGGGACCAACCTCCCGAGCGCGCAGGGCCCGACGCCGACGCTCACCGCCCGCGAGAGCACCGCCCCGCCGACGGCCGCGTCCTGACGGAGCCCTTCGGCCGCTACGGCGTCGCGCTCAGCCGCTGACGACGGTGTTGACGGAGCCGTAGGGGTCGACACCGCTCGTCGACAGATCAGGACGGATGAGGTGACGGATGCCGCGCGCGGCGAGCGCCGCGTCGTCGCGCACCGTCTGAGACGTCACGAAGGCGGGGTCGAGCCCGCGCTCGCAGGCATCCACCCACGCCTGGAACACGGCACCGCCGGGGCTCAGCGCCGCCCGGCTCACCGGCACCTCGCGCTCGTCGACCTCGACGACGATGGCCGTGTCCCGCTCCGGCGTGGCCGCCCGTTCGCGCAGTTCGGGGATCAGCTCGGCGAACCGGCGGCCGATCGGCTTGGCCGCACCGCTCTGATCGACCAGGCCCAGCGAGTACTCCAGTTCGGGGAAGTCGCCGAGCTCGCGGCTCACATCGTGCGAGCACCACCAGGTCACGCCCCAGAGGTTCTCGGTGCGCACCGCGGATCGCAGGGTCGCCTCGAGGAATCCGGGCATCTCGCTCTCGTCGAGGCAGTTCGACGGAGCGCCGACCTCCTGCAGCCAGACCGGTCGATCCCGATCCGTCGCGAAGGCGCGCGAGAGCTCGATGAGGTACTCGGCGTGGCGGTCGGAGGCGACCGAACGGCCGCCGTAGCGCTGAGCCGTGCCGTTGAAGATCCAGGAGTGGATGGTGGTCATCTCGCCCAGCCGAGACGCGTGCGCGGGGGTGAAGCCGTGCCCGTCCATGTACCAGACCGCGTCGTACTCGCTGTGCACGTGCGAGAGACCGGGGGCCGCGCCCTCGGCCGCGGAGAGCAGCGACTCGATCCAGTGCCCTGCCTCGTCGATCGTCACGGGCCACGGGGACGGGTGCGTGTGCGCCGAGAACTGATTCGTCTCGTTGCCCAGCGTCAGGCCGAGGAAGTTCGGCGCATCGCGCAGCGCACCGGCCAGCGTCTGAACGAGGTCGACCTGCCCGCTGAGCGCCTTCGGATCGGTGAACATGTTGCGGTCGTGCCAGGTGTACAACCATGACGGGACGAAGTCGAAGCTCGACAGGTGCCCCTGGATCACGTCGACGCTGACGTCGAGCCCGAACTCGGCGCCGATGTCGACCATCGAGCGGACGTCGTCGATCGCCTTCGGGCGGATCAGAGTACGGTTCGGCTGCAGCACCGTCCACAACGGGAAGACCCGGACGTGATCGAGACCGAGCTCGGCGAGCGCCGCGAAGTCCCTGCGCACATCGTCGGGGGTGAAGTCGAACCAGGAGTGCATCCAGTCCTTCGACGGCGTGTAGTTCGCCCCGAATCTCAGGCGAGCATCGAGAGCGCGGCGCTGCGTCATGTGTCCGGACCTTTCCGACAGAGCCCTCCGACGAGGACGTGGTCGCACCACTATAACGCTTGAGCAACGGACCGCTACCCGGAATACCGCGGCCCGCCGATGCACGCAGCCTCGAGACCTTGACAGCGACGGGATCGGATGGTTTCATCTGCTAAAGCGTTGTAGTCCGTTGGACGGATACCGCCAATCGCCCGCCTCGAGGAAGAAGCACGATGAAAGTTCCCGCACGCATTGTCGCTCTGGCAACATTCACGATCGGCGCCATGGCGCTCGCCGGCTGCACCGGAGGCGGTGCCACATCCGGTGCCGACGGACCGATCGACACCTCCGGCGAGCTGAGCGGGACGATCCAGTTCCAGACCTGGTCGCTGAAGAACGAGAAGTTCACGCCCTACTTCGAAGACCTGATCGACGCGTTCGAGAAGGAGCACCCGGAGGTCACGGTCGAGTGGCTCGACCAGCCGGGCGACGGCTACCAGGAGAAGATCCTGAGCCAGGCGAACGCCGACACGCTGCCCGACGTGCTGAACCTGCCGCCCGACATCGCCTACCCGCTCGTCGCCGCCGGCAAGCTCGTCGACCTCGAGACAGCCGACCCCGACCTGAAGTCGGCATACAACACCGGCGCATGGGATGCCTACAGCCAGTACCCGGGTGTCGACGGCACGTACGGTCTGCCCTGGTACCTGTCCAGCGACGCATCATGGTGGAACCTCGCTCAGCTCGCCCCCTACGGCGTCACCGAGGACAACCTCCCGACGACGGTCGACGAGCTGCTCACCCTCGCGAAGGACGTCGCGACCGAGTCCGGCGGCAAGGTCCAGCTGCTGTCATCGATCCCGGCACTCGACACGTTCACGTCGGCGGGCATGGAGGTCATCAACGACGACGGCGAGTTCGACTTCAACACCGACGAGGCCGCGGCCATCATCGAGAAGTACGCCGACGCGTACGCGGCCGGAGCCATGCCGGCCGAGGCGCTGACCGGCGACTACGGCGGAAACGCCGAGGCGTACATCCAGGAGAAGGTGGCCTTCACGACCGGTGGCACTGGTTTCACGACCGACCTCGCGAAGGACGCGCCCGCGCTGCTCGAGAACACGGTCGCCACGCAGCGACTGGGCATCCCGCCGCTCTACGTGCAGGGACTGAACGTCTCGGCCGACTCCGACAACAAGGAGGCCGCCCTCGCGTTCGCCGAGTTCGCGACGAACGAGGAGAACCAGGTCGCGTTCTCATCGCTCGCCGTCGGCACCGCTCCCGGCACCTCCGCGGGCGGCGACGCCGTCGTCGAGAACATCTCCTCGTCGATCACCGACGAGAAGCAGCTCTCCGCGATCGACACCGTGTTCACAGCCATGGAAGACGCCAAGGCGATCCCGTTCCAGTGGACCTCCGACATGGCGACGTACATGACCCAGCAGATCGCGCTCGCCGTCAACGGCGAGGCCGACGCGCAGGAGCAGCTCGACAAGATCGTCGAGTACGCCAACGCGAACCGCGTGGACCAGTAAGCCATGAGCGCGCACACCAGCATCCGGAGCCGGAGGACGACCATGCGATCGCACCGGTGGTTCACCCCCTGGCTGCTCCTCGGCCCCGCCGTCGTCTGGGTGCTGGTGTTCGCGCTCTGGCCGTTCCTCAACACCGTCTTCCTGAGCTTCACGGACGCACGTCCTCTGCGGACTCCCGAGTTCGTCGGCGCCGCGAACTACGAGCGGATGTTCGGCGACGAGATGTTCTGGAACGCCCTCACCACGTGCATCATCTACGTGGTCGTCTGCGTGCCGTTGCTCACGATCCTTCCCCTGCTGCTCGCCCTGCTCGTGCAGAAGAAGCTGCCGGGCATCGCGTTCTTCCGCACCACCTTCTACTTCCCCGTCATCGCCTCGGTCGTCGTCGTCGCCCTGATCTGGACCTGGCTGTTCGACAGCCGCGGCATCATCAACCAGACGCTCGAGTTCCTCGGCCTCGTCGACAAGCCCATGGCGTTCCTCGTCGACCGGTGGCTGCTGCTCGGCTGCGCGATCCTGCTCACGGTGTGGAAGGGTCTCGGCTACTACATGGTCGTGTACCTCGCCGCGCTCGGCAATGTCGGCAAGGAGCTGCACGAGGCCGCCATGCTCGACGGCGCCGGCTCGTTCCGTCGCTTCCTGTCGGTGACGATCCCATCGGTGCGCGGAGCGATGCTCCTCATCGCGGTGCTCATCGCCGTCTCGGCGATGAGAGTGTTCGCCGAGCTCGACGTGCTCTCCAAGAGCACCGGAGGTCCCGGTGGATACGACATGTCGCTGGTCATGCTGATCCGCCAGGTCGGCTCCGGCCTGAACGGCAACATCGGCTACGCCTCGGCGATCAGCGTCGCGCTGTTCCTCCTCACCCTCATCCCGCTGGCCGCGATCGCCGTCATGAATCGCGAGAAGAAGGCGAAGGTCTCCGCATGAGCACCCTCACTCCGCCCCGCATCGACGACGACCGTCGCCCTGACGATCAGCCGGCTGCGACCACGCGCGAACCCATCTTCCGCCGCCGCGGTTCCGGCGACTTCAGCAAGCCGACGCTCGGCGGGCTCATCGGCCGCTATGCGCTGCTGCTGCTCGTGCTGGTGCTCGTCATCGGCCCGTTCCTCTGGCAGCTCTCGACGTCGTTCAAGGGTCCGCAGGAGAACATCTACTCGTTCCCGCCCAACCTGATCCCCCGCGAGCCGACGCTGCAGAACTACGCCACGGTCGCCGAGATCGTGCCGGTGTACCTCTACGCCTGGCACTCGCTGCTCGTCTCGGTGGGCACCGTCGTCAGCAACGTGGTGCTCGCGACCTTCGCGGGCTACGCTCTCGGATGCATGCGGTTCCGCGGCAAGTGGATCGTCATGGCCATCCTGCTCTCGACCCTGCTCTTCCCCGGCGAGGTCACGGTGACGAGCAACTTCCTCACCATCCGCTCGCTCGGCCTCGCCGACACCCTGTGGGGCGTGTTCCTGCCCGGCGCCATCAGCGCGATGAACGTGCTGCTCGTGGCCACCGCCTGCCGCATGATCCCGAAGGACGTGCTGGACGCCGCGACGGTCGACGGAGCGACGACCTGGCAGCGCATCCGTCACATCGTGTGGCCCAACATCCGCGGCATGGTCTCGGTGGTCGCGATCTTCGCCTTCATCGGCGCCTGGGACGACTACCTCTGGCCCCTCATCGTGCTCTCCGATCCGTCGAAGTACACGCTCACCGTCGGCATGGCCTACCTCAACAGCAGCTTCTCGGTCGACCCGCGCCTGATCGCGGCGGGCACCATGATCGCCCTCGTGCCGATCGTCATCATGTTCTCGTTCACGCAGCGGTTCTTCTTCAAGGGCGTGCAGGAGGGCGCGGTCAAGGGGTGAGCGACGCCCAGCTCACGCCCGCCGACGGACCCGCCGATCCTCCGTCGTCCCGCCCTCACTCCGGCGTGCTCCGCGGTGAGGTGTTCGCCTACTCGTTCGATCCGTCAGCGGGCGAACAGCGGATCGATGTTCCCGGACTCGCGGACGTCGCGATCAGCCCAGACACTCTGCTGCACTGGGCGTTCTACGCAGACGGCGACGCGGCGACCCTGGCTCCGCATGCCGCCCTCGCGGTGACCGTCGATGTCCGCGGAGACGGCGCGCGGCTCGGCGAGACAGCCGCCGTGCGTGACCGGTACGACTTCGCCATGACCGCCGATGCCCAGTTCGCGGCGCGCTGGAGCATGCCCGAGCAGTGGAACGCCGACACCGTGTCGCTGGCGCCGATGCTCTCCGGCTCGGCCCCGCGCACCTCCGCCACCGTCGAGCTGGTGCTCGGCAGCGGATCGCTGGCGGGGATGAGCGGACTGCCGCCGCGCGTCACGGGATTCGTGCAGGTCCTGGTCGAGGAGCAGGTCGAGCAGCAGCATGCCGTCGCCGACCCGCCACCGGTCGAGCGAGTGGACACTCGTCGCGGCAGCCACTCGGGCCCGCGCTTCTCGCGGGGCAACACCATCCCCGCCGTCGCCGTGCCGCACGGCTTCACCTTCGTCACCGCGGCGACCGATGCCTCGGACACGCGCTGGCCGTATCGGCCGAGCATCCACGACGATCCACCCGGGCGACGCCTCGAGGCCCTGCAGTTCTCGCACCAGCCGAGTCCGTGGATCGGCGACCGCTCGGTGCTCCAGCTCATGCCGTTCGACGGGCATCCGGCCTCCGAGCGCGCCGCGCGCCGCCGGTGGATCGCCCCGGGCACCGAGCGAGCACGCCCCCACGAGTACGCCGCCGATCTCGGTGATGGTCTGCGCGTGGAGATGACCGCGACGTCGCACACCGCCGCCTTCCGCGTGCATGGCGCAGACACTGACGCGATCGTCGGCTTCGTGATCGATCAGCCCACCGATGACGGCGAACTGCACTGGACCGACGGCGGTGGCTTCGAGGGGTGGACGCCCGAGGGATCCGAGGACTGGGGCAACTCCCCCCGCTGCTACTTCGCGGGCGCCGTGCTGCATGGCGAGGGCGACCCTGCGACGAGTCTGCACGGCGCCCTCGACGACGACGGACGGGCGCGGGTCGCGGGCTACGTCGCCGGCGACGGGTCGCTCGAGGTGCGCGTGGCCGTGTCATTCCTGTCGGTGGAGCAGGCCAGACTCAGTCTCGAGATCGAGTGCCCTCCGGGCATCGCATATGACGAGTTGCGAGCGGAAGCCGCAGCCTCCTGGAACCGGGTGCTGGGCCGCGTGACGATCCCGCCGCTCGACGCATCCGAGACCCCGTATCGCCGATTGGCCGACGAGGAGAATCGGAACCGGATCGCCGCCGCATTGCATCGGATGCACCTGTATCCGAACTCCGCCGCCGAGAATGCCGGCACTGCAGAGGCGCCGCGGCATCGCTTCGCCGACGTGTTCGCCCCACGCGCGCCGTTCGGGGAGAGTGAGACGAGCGCGCCGATCGTCGACGGCGAGCTCATCGTGAACAACGGCTATTGGGACACCTATCGCACCGAGTGGCCGGCGCTCGCGCTGCTCGATCCCTGGCTGACCGGCAGACTGCTCGACGGCCAGCTCGAGCAGTACCGTCGCGGAGGGTGGATGGCGCGGTGGAGCGCGCCCGGATATGTCGACAGCATGGTCGGCACCTCCAGCGACCAGATCTTCGCCGATGCCGCCCGGTGGGGCGTGGCGTTCGACCGGGCGGAGGCGTTCGAGAGCGGATGGCGCAACGCCTGCGAACCCGGGCCCGATGCTCGGCGCGGCCGCAAGGGCATCGCACGCGGACGCTTCACCGGCTACATCTCGTCCGAGGTGCCGGAGGGCATGAGCTGGACCGTCGAGAACGCGGTGAGCGACGCGGCGCTGGGCCGGTTCGCCGAGCAGCTGGCCCTCGAGGCCGAACGCGCAGCCGCTCCCGGCTCCGACCGCGATGCCGCTCGCTACCGCTCGTTCGCCCGCTATTTCGCCAACCGCGCACGGTCGTATCGCACACTCTTCGACTCGGAATCCGGGTTCCTCCGCGGCAGGGATGCCGACGGCGACCACGCCCCCGAGTTCGACCCGCGCACCTGGGGAGGCGACAACGTCGAGACGAACGCCTGGGGCATGTCGGTGGGCGCCGTGCACGACGGCGCCGGCCTCGCCGCGCTGCACGGCGGACGTGGGGCCTTCGGACAGCACCTCGACGCGCTCTTCGCCGAGCCGGAGACCGCCGACGAGCGATTCGGCGGGGCGTACGGCACCGTCATCCACGAGCAGCGCGAGGCGCGGGCCCTGCGCTCGGGCATGTGCGCGATCTCGAATCAGCCCGCCCATCACATCCCCTTCATGTACGCGTTCAGCGACCGGCCGTGGCGAGCCGGCGCGATCGTGCACGAGCTGGCCGGGCGTCTCTTCGCAGGCGCCCACATCGGACAGGGCTTCCCCGGCGACGAGGACAACGGCGAGATGAGCGCCTGGTGGCTGTGGGCCGCGCTCGGTCTCTACCCGCTCGAGCTCGCGTCCGGCGTGCTGCGGATCGGCTCGCCCCTCTTCGACGACATCCGCGTCGATCGCGCGGACGGCCGCCCGCTGCGCATCCGCTCTCATCGCCGAGAGCCGGGAGCGCACGTGCTGCAGCGTGCCCGGCTCGACGGGGTCGACCTGCCCAGGGCCGAACTTCCCGTCGACGCCCTCGTCGGGGATGCGCTCGCCGGGGATGCTCTCGTCGGGGACGTCGAGCTCGAACTGGTCTTCGGAACCGAGCCCGCGGATGCTCTCGAGACGGGTGAGCGGATGACGGATGAGATCGCGCCCTGGTGCCGCGATCTCACGGCAGACACAGGAGGCGTCATCGCGTCCGCATCCGTCATCGATGCGGACCGCCTGTTCGACGACGGCGACCCGAGCGACCGGAGCGACCCGAGCGGTTCGAGCGGCGTCGTCCTGGCGGCGGGCGAATGGGCAGGATGGCGTTTCGCCGAGCCGCGCGCGGTCTCCGATCTCACAGTGACGATGGCCACCGGCGCCCCGTCGTCTCGGCTGCGATGGGAGATCCTCGACGCGGACGGATGCTGGGCGGCGGCTCCGACCACCTACGACGCGGAACTCCCGGCCGATCGCACGACCCCGTTCGAGCTGGTGTCGCGCGTCGTGACCCCGGCGATCCGCCTGCGAGCGGATGCCGAGGTCACGATCCGTCAGATCGAGGTCTTCGACCTCGGGTGATGGCCTCGAGCGCGCGTCGTCACTTCGACAGGACGAACGAGAGCTCGGTGACGTTGCCGGCGACGTCGACCACCTGCAGAGTGTTCTCCCCCACGACCGCACCGAAGACACCGGGCTTCACGAAGTTCAGGTCGCTCCACGCGTTGTCCGCGAGGTCCTTGACGACCCCGTTCACGGAGAGCCGGTCGATCTTGCCTTCGTCGAAGAGCTTGTAGCTCACGCGCTGGTAGCTGCCGTCGGTCTCGACCTTGGTGAATCGCGCGCCGTCCTTGATCGTGACGGTCGGCGAGGTGGTGTCGCGAGGCGCTGCCCGGTACTCCGTCGCCTCGCCCTTCAGCGCCTCGGTGATGCCCGAGAGATAGGCCGACTGATCGGTCGCGGTGAGGTTGTAGGCGACATAGACGCCGTAGCCGTCGGCGACCGTGCGGGTCGCGAAGTCCTCCGCCGTCGCGGCGCTCGTGTTCGAGAGGTCGATCGCCGCTGCCCCGAGTCGGGTGCGGTCCTCCAGCCCCGGAACGGTGGGCGCGTCATAGGTCGGGTAGTACGGGTTCCAGGCGTAGTCGAGCACGCCGGCCGCGTCGAACAGCGTGAAGTCGGTCGTCGTGTAGCTCGGACCGATCGCATACAGACTGATGATCTTGTCGGGTCCGAGACGGTCGCGCAGCGCCGTGGCCAGCCATCCGAACGACTGCGGGTTGGGCTGCGGGGTGCCGTTCGCCCCGTATTCGGTCCACTCGTCGTCGAAGTCGATGCCGTCGAGACCATAGGTCGTCACGGCGTCGGCGAGCTGCGCGGCGAACGCATCCGCCTGCGCATAGGAGGTGAAGTTCGCGAATCCCGCACCCTGATGGTTGCCGAGCACCGAGAGCAGCACCTTGGTGCCGTTCTCCTGCACCGGACGGATCTGCGTCTCGGCGTCGTCGAGCGTCTCGGTGACCCGCTCGTTGAAGTGCAGGTACGCCTTCTCGCCGTCGTAGTTGATGTTGGCGGCGAAGATCATGGCCATGTCGATGGCGGCGTCTCCGGACTCGGCAAGGGTGTAGTCGGCGACGTTGGCTAAATCGTTCGAGTTCACCTCGACGTACACGGCGAGCTGCGGGTCGACCGGCTCGGTCGTGTCGGCGGCGGCACCCGTGGTTCCGGCGAGCATGCCGGCAGCAGCGGTGGCGAGCACTCCGAGACCGGCGATGCCCTTTCGGAACCGGTGATTCCTGACGTTCTGGCTCATGACTGATCGTCTCCTTCGGCGTCGTTGTCGAATCCGGTCGCGCCGTCGCGACCTGTCGCCGACTATAGCGCTTAAGTGATAGGACGGGAAGGCAGAGAAGAAGGGGCGGATGCCGCAGCATCCGCCCCTTCTCGACCGCCTGGATCCCTCCGCTCAGATGGTCACATCTCCGACGAGATTGACCTGGATGCCCATGCCCGCGAACATCGCGGCCTTCGCGATCAATGCCTTGTCGGCCGTCTCGGCGTCGGGCGCATAGACGAGCTGCGCGTGGTTGGCCTTGTGGCGGGCCATGAACTGGTCGCGCGAGATGCCGTGCAGCACGACGTGCGCGATCGGCCACTCCGGGTTCGTGGCATCCTTGCGTCGCTGCGTCTCCTCCGCAGGCAGCTCCACCACGGAGGCGCGGAAGATGTCGGCCTGCAGGATGCCGTCGGCGATGAACACGCGCGACAGCACGATCTCGCCCGGCTTCGAGACGCCGTTGATCGTGGCGCCGCCCGCAGGGAAGAAGACGTGACCCTGTCGCCAGCCCTCGGCGTTCTGCCATCCGCCGAGATGCGAGGCGGGCACCGAGCCCGAGATCTCGTAGACCCAGACGAACTCTCCGTCGAAGTCCTCGCCCCAGCGCACGTCGTGCAGGGTGTTGTCGGGCACCAGACCCATGGCGCGCCAGACGCGGTCGGTGACGAGGGCGTCGACCGCCACCCCTTCGTCAGCCTCGTTGAAGTGCGGGAAGGCCCGGCCGTCGTGCAGCACGCGCGAACCGTCGCGAGAGGTGACGGGAGGGCGCTCGGTCGAATTCAGGATGCCCTCGGCGAGGTCCGATGCAGGGACGAGGTCCTTCAGGCCCTGCTGGTACTGGATGCCGACAGCGTCGAGCCCGAAATCGTCGGCGATGCGGAGTGCGGCGATATACATCTTCAGCTGCCACTGCACCTGCTCACGGGTCAGCTCGGTGGCGGCATCCTCGCCGTAGCGGAAGGTCATGCCGGCGTCGATCAGCCAGTCGTAGGCGGCATCCGCCTCATCCTCGCCGACCTCGAGCATCTCGGCGTACAGCGCGGACTGCGAGAGGCGCTCCTTGTAGATGCCCGTCTGGTTGAGCAGCTCGTCGTCGAAGATCGCGTTGTACATGCCCATGCAGCCCTCGTCGAAGACGCCGATGATGGCCTTCTCGGCGCGCAGCTCGGCGGCGAGCGCCTCACCCAGCTGCTTCTCGGGGCTGTCCGGCAGCTCGGGCAGAGGACGCACATGCGAGGCGTCATGGGTGATCGACCCGATCTCCGTCCACTCCCTGATGCCGCTCGTGAACCAGTCGTCGGTGAAGTCGACCGACCAGATCGTGGAATAGGGCTTGCCCATCTTGGTGAGGCCGGCGTTGAGGCCGAGGAGTCCGACCAGGCCGGGCCAGTCCCCGGCGAAGTTCGCGACCGTGAGGATCGGCCCCTCGTGGGTGCGCAGTCCTGCGAGCACGTGGTGCGAGTACTGCCACACGGCCTCGGCGACGATCAGCGGAGCATCCGTCGGGATGCTCTTGAAGACCTCGAGGCCCATGCGCTGGCTCGAGATGAAGCCGTGGCCGGTCTCGGGATCGACGTCGTTGGCTCGGACGACGCTCCAGCCGAGCTGTTCGAAGACGCCGGTGACGCCCGCTTCGAGTTCGACCTGCACGGGCCAGCCGCCCGTGTTCGCGGCTTCGCGCAGGTCGCCGGAGGCGATCAGGTACGCGGTCTTCGGCGCGGACACCGGTCGGGATGCCGTCGTCGGCAGGGTATAGGTCATGACTCGCGTCCTCCTTGATCGCACGTGTCCTGCAACTGTACGTGAAATCGGTTTCAGCACGCAAGCAGTAGGACAGAGCGTCGTCTGCGTCAGTGCGTGGCGGTCGCGCCCGCGCGGGCGGGCTGGACCTCGGCCGGCAGCACCACGGTGCGCGACGGACCACCGGCCCCACCGATGCGCTCGAGCAGCATCCGCGCCGCCCGGACTCCCATCTCGCGTGCCGGGAGGCGCACGACGGTCACCGCTGTGGGCGAGAGGGTGGTGAACGGCAGCGAGCCGATCACCGCCACGCCGACCCGCGGCGGGGTCAGGCCGTGCTCCGTCAGCACCTGGATCGCACCGACGCCGATCAGGTTGTTCCCCGCCACCACCGCGTCCGGCGGCTCCGGGAGCGCGAGCAGCTCTTCCATGGCGCCCCTGCCTCCGTCGACGCGGAAGGTCGCGAAGCGCAGCAGCTCATCGGCATCGACCTCGGGGGCGCGCGCCGCGAGCGCAGACCGCCAGCCGGCAGCGCGCTCTGCGGCCGTGTCGATCCCCTCCGGACCGCCGATGTACGCGACCCTCCGGAATCCGGCGGCGAGCAGCGCTTCGGTGGCCGATGCCCCGGCCTCGCGATTGGCCATGACCACACCGTCGACGTCGTAGACCGTATGCCGATCGACGGCGACGACGGGGCGCCCCGTGTCGAGGATGCCGTCGAGCCTCGTGCGTTCGGACGCGGGGGCGATGATCACACCCGACATGTGCTCGGATACCGCGATCTGGAGGTAGGTCGTCTCCTTCTCGGGCTGCGAGTCGGAGTTGCAGAGCACGACCGAGTATCCGGCCTCGGACGCGACGTCCTCGACGCCTCTGGCCATCTCGGTGAAGTAGGGGTTCTCGATGTCGGGGATCACCAGCCCGATGACCTCGGACCTCTGCCGCCGCAGATTGCGAGCCGTGCGGTTGGGCGTGAAACGCAGCTGCTCGGCGGCCCGGCGCACCGCCTCGACCTTCGCGGCGGAGACGCTGGTGCCGTTGAACACCCGCGAGACGGTGGCGGGCGAGACCTGCGCGAGTCGAGCGACATCGTAGATCGTGGCCATCGGCACACTGTAACCGGTTTCAGGTCGCCACGGAGAGTTCGTCTGCGCCGGCGCGTCAGTCGGCCAGCATCCGATCCCGCACCTGCCTGCGCAGGACCTTTCCGATGAGCGAGCGGGGCAGCTCGTCGACGACCGTGATGCGCTTGGGCACCTTGTAGGGCGTCAGCCGCGTGCGGCAGAAGTCGCGCAGCGCACCGGTGTCGAGCACAGCTCCCTCGCGGAGCACGACCGCAGCGGCGATCTCCTCTCCCCCGCTCGACCGCGGAAGGCCGACGACCGCGGCCGCGACCACGTCCGGGTGCGCCTCGAGCGCGTCCTCGACCTCACTGGGCGACACGTTGAAGCCGCCCGTGATGATGAGCTCCTTGAGGCGGTCGACGATCGTGACGAAGCCGTCGACCGAGACCTCGGCGATGTCGCCTGTGCGCAGCCATCCGTCAGACAGCAGGACATCGGCGGTGTCGCCGGGACGGCGCCAGTACCCCTGGAAGACCTGCGGGCCGCGGATGAGCAGCTCGCCTCGTTCGCCGACGGGCAGGTCGACGTCGGTGTCGGCGGGGTCGACGACGCGGATCTCGGTGCTCGGGAAGGGCACTCCGACCGTGCCAGGGCGCCTGCTCCTGCCCATCGGGTTGCCGAGCGCGACGGGCGAGCTCTCGGTCATGCCATAGCCCTCGACGAGCAGACCGCCGGTGGCCTCCTCCCACCGCTGCACTGTCGCGACGGGAAGGCTCATCGCCCCGGAGATGGCGAATCGGACGGTCGAGAGGTCGATGGTCCCCCGCGATGCGGCTCGGGCGAGCTGGTCATAGATCGGCGGGACCGCGGGCAGGAACGTGGGCGGACTGGTGCGGGCCGCCTTCGTGACCAGGCCGAGGTCGAACGTCGGGAAGAGCACCAGCTTCGCGCCGATGCTCATCGCGAAGGTCAGGCACAGCGTCATGCCGTAGGCGTGGAACAGCGGCAGCACGCCGTAGAACGTCTCCTCGCCGTCGACCAGACCGGGCACCCATGCCTGGCCCTGCATCGCGTTGGCGCGCAGGTTCGCGTGAGTGAGGATCGCGCCTTTGGGCGTGCCCGTGGTTCCGCTCGTGTACTGCAGCAGGGCGGTGTCGTCGAGCCTCGGGCCGGCGACCTTGCGCGAGAGCGGCCGATGGTCGACCAGCTTCCTCCAGGCCACTGCTCGCCGTGTCCGCGGGGTGGCCGTCAGCTTCGCGCGCGCCGCGCGCGCCTTCGGGATGGGCAGGCGCAGCAGCATCCGCTGAGCGGCGGGCATCGCCTCGGTGAGGTCGACGCTCACGATGTGCTCGACTCGCAGATCGGAGGGGAACTCGGCGATCGTGTCGACCGTCTTGTCCCAGACGATCGCGACCTTCGCTCCGTGATCCTCGAACTGGTGCCGCAGCTCCCTCGCCGTGTAGAGCGGGTTGTGCTCGACGACGATCGCTCCCAGGCGCAGCGCCGCGTAGAACGCCACGACGTGCTGCGGGCAGTTCGGCAGCACGAGGGCGACCCGGTCGCCCTTGTGCACGCCCAGGCGCCTCAGCCCCTCGGCAGCGCGTGCGATCTGGTCGCCGAGCTCGCGGTAGGTCGTGACCGCACCGAAGAACTCGAGCGCCGGTCGACGAGCGAAAGCGGCGATGCTCGCCGACATCATCTCCGGCAGCGTCTGCGTCGGAGCGTCGATCTCGGCGGGCACACCGTCCGCGTAGGAGTCGAGCCATGGCCGGGATTCATACGGGGAGTCGGACATGGGTCCATCCTGCCCCGACCGGCTGTGAGCCGGCCCGCCCCACGCGGCGCGAGATGCGAGCGGCTAGCTGTGCGCCGCCACCACCTGCGCGACGGCGCGACGCTCGTCGTCCGTCGGTTCGGCGATCGCCATGCGGCAGTGGGTGTCGACCACATCGAGCACGCGGTAGGCCTCTTTCATCCGCGCCATGTCGCCGCCGATGAGCGACACGACATCGTCGACCGCGGCCTGAGCGACCGCGATGGCGTCGGCATCGCCGGAACGGCCGGCGTCGGCCAGGGCACGGAAGGGCTTCGGGGTGACCGAGGAGACGCCCGAGACGACACCCTGGGCACCCACCTGCACGGCCGCGATCAGGTCGCGGTCGGCGCCGGTGTAGAGGTCGAAGTCGGCGGGCACCGCGGCCCTGTAGGCGGCGATGTCGTCGAGCGACAGCTCGCTGATCTTCGCGCCCACGATGTTCGGCAGCGCGGCAAGCCGCGTCAGCAGCTCGACCGACACCGGATTCCCGCTGCGCGCGGGATAGATGTAGACGTAGAGACGACCGTCGCCGATCGCGCTCGACAGCGCCTCGTAGTACTCGAAGATCGACTCGTCCGTGGCCTTGAGGTAGTAAGGGGTGAGGGCGGCGAATTCGGTCGCACCCAGCCCCTTCGCGATCTCGACGAGACGCAGCGCCTCGAAGGTGCTCGGCTGGCCGACGTGCACGACGACGCGCATGCGGTCCTTCAGCTCGGCCAGCGCGGCCTCGACGATCGCCGCGAACTCGGTCGCGTCGACGGCAGGGAACTCGCCCGTGGTGCCGAGGACGAAGGCGCCCTCGTTGCCCGATTCGGCGACGAAGCGGAAGATCGCTCGCGATCCCTCGAGGTCGAGTGCGCCGTCGCTGTGGAAGGCTGTGGGCACGGCGGTGAGGATGTCGTAGCGGGTCACTTCTCGTTCTCCTTGGAGTTCTTGCGGGTCTTGCGCGGGCGCCTCGTGGCGGCCGGGACGCTGCGGACGGTCGACGTGAGCAGGTCGGGGTCGGCGGCGAGCTCGCCGTGCGCCTTCTCGATCTGCTCCCGGCTCTCGGCATCGAGGATCGAGTCCTCGAGTGAGCCGCGCTCGGCACGGGGTGTGCGTGCCGCGCGGATCGCCGGCATGACGATCGAGAGCACGGCGAGCGCGAGCAGCACGATCGCGATGGGACTGACGACCTCGAAGAACGGCCGCGTGGGCAGGATCGCCAGCGTGCGAGCCAGGTTCTCCTCGGCCAGGGGGCCGAGCAGCAGGCCGAGCACGATCGGCCCGGCCGGCACCTGCATCCGCTTGAGCAGCACTCCGATGACACCGAACACGAGCATCGTGACGACGGTCGACAGGCTGTTCGAGGTGGCGTATGTGCCGATGATGCAGAAGATCAGGATGCCGCTCCACAGGTAGGGCTGCGGCACATCGAGCAGCTTCACCATGCCCTTCATGCGCACGAGGCTCAGCCCGAGGGAGAGCAGGGTCGCGACGAGCATGATGCCCACGATCGAGACGACGAGGTCGGGGCGGTTGGTGAACAGCGTGGGTCCGGGGGTGATGCCCCAGATGATCATCGACCCGATCATCACCGCCATCACCGAGTCGCCGGGGATGCCGAGGGCCATCGTGGTCGTGAGGGAGCCGCCGAGCGTGGCGCTGGACGCGGTGTCGGATGCCGCGACGCCCTCGATCGAGCCCTTGCCGAACATCTCGGGGTGCTTCGATGCCTTGCGGGCTCGTTCCCATCCGATCAGACCGGCGATGTCGCCACCGGCTGCCGGGATGAGCCCGACCCCGAGACCGACGGCGCCGCCGACCGCGGTGGCTCGACCGCTCTGCTTCAGCTCGGCGCGATTCGGCCACCAGCGGCCGAGGCTCGAGATCGGGCGCACGTGCGACTTGCGATACGTGAGCAGCTGGTCGAAGAGCTCGGCGATGCCGAAGAGTCCGATGATCACGGCGATGAAGTTGACGCCCTCGACCAGCTCGAGCACTCCGAAGGTGAATCGCTGGTCCGCCGTGGCGGCATACGTTCCGACGGTGCCGAGCATGAGGCCGAAGAGACCCGCGAGGATGCCCTTGAGCATCGACTTCGACGAGATCCCGATCATGATCGCGATGCCGAAGACGACGAGCGCGAACAGCTCGGGCGACTTGAAGTAGTCGCGGGCGAAGCTGGCGATCGGCACGGCGGCGACGGCGAAGAGCACGAGGGAGGCGAGGATGCCGACGGCCGAGACGATCGCCGAGATCGTCAGCGCGAGACCGGCTCGCCCCTGCTTCGCCATCGGATAGCCGTCGAGAGTCGTCGCGATCGACGCGGGAGTGCCGGGGGTGTTGATGAGGATCGACGGCACGCGGTCGCCGAAGTTCGCGGCGACGTAGATCGTCAGCAGCACCGCGAGGCCCTGCACGGGCTCCAGCGTGAGCGTGAATCCTGCGGCGAGAGCGACCGCCATGGTCGCGGTGATGCCGGGGAAGGCGCCGACCATGAAGCCGAGCAGCAGCCCGACGAGCATGTACAGCAGGATCGAGATGTCGAGGAGCGAGTTCAGCCCCTCCATGAGCGCGTTCACAGCGGGATCCTCAGGAGCATGCCGAACACCACGTAGACGAACGCGGTGACGGAGACGGAGTAGATGATCAGGCTCAGCCACCGGCGGTGCCCGTAGAGAAGCATGAGAGCGGCCATCAGCACGGCGGCGGCGATCGGGAAGACCTCGATGCGGTAGCCGAAGAGGATGACGGATCCGAGCGACCACACCGCGATGAAGGCCCCGGCGATCAGCAGGGTGGCGATGACGCGGACCACGCCGCCCGGCTGGATGCGGTCGAGGTCTTCGCGGCCGGGAGCGGGGCGGGTGATCGCCAGAGCCAGGATCACGAGCGAGACGACGACCGCCGTGACCGCGAGGACCATGGGCCAGAAGCGCGCGTCGATCTGTCCGGGCAGTGCCTCTCGGCGCAGCGGGATCTGCGTGGCCAGGAAGAGATAGCCGGCGCTGAACGCCAGGGCGACGGCGCCGAAGACGATCTCGAGCGGTCGCGAGGGCGGTGCCCCCTGGTGCGCGTCCTGCTCGATCGCAGGAGTGACATCGGCGTGGGACATGGTGCTCCTTCCCTGGTCTGACGTGCGGCGACGGACTGCGGGGCCGGCGTGCGGCCGACCCCGCAGTCGGAGCCGGTCAGCCCAGGAGGTCCTTGAACAGGTCGAACTGCTCGTTCACGAACATCGTCCACTCGGCCGAGTCGCGGTAGACCACGAGGTTGCCGGCATCCTTCTGGAACTGCTGGTAGGTGTCGGACTCGACGGCCTCCTTGACGGCGGCCTCGAGCTCGCTCTTCACGTCATCCGGCAGGCCCTTCGGGGCGTAGATGCCGCCCCAGCCGCCGAAGACCACGTCTTCGCCGATTGCCTCGTCGGCTGTCGGCACGTCCTCGGCGTCGGGGTGACGCTCGTCGTTGAGGACTGCGAGGATGCGCACGGCCTCGCCCTGCGCGAGAGCCTCGCCCAGGCCGGACACGGCGGCGACGGTCTCACCGGAGGCGGCGGCGGCGACGGCCGTCGCTCCACCGTCGTAGGGAACCGGCGTGAACGCGGCGCCGGTCGCGTCGCCGAGGCCGATCGTCGCGGCCTCCCAGATGGAACCCGCGCCGGAGTTGGCGACGGTCACGGCGCCGGCCTCGGCCTGGGCGACCAGGTCTTCCAGAGTCTCGATGCCGCTGTTCGCGCCGACCGTGACGACACCGGGGGCGAGCATGATCTGGCCCAGCAGGTCGAAGTCCTCGGGCAGCACGTTCGCGCTCTGCGTGGTGTTGAGCATCGCGATCTCGACCGGGGCGAACCCGATGACGTAGCCGTCCGGATCCTGCGATCCGACGTATTCCATCGCGAGAGCTCCTGCCGCACCCGGCATGTTCTCGGGGATCACGCTGACGCCGAGGATGCCCTCGAGCTCGGTCGCGAGGGCACGCGACGACAGGTCGGATCCACCGCCCGGGTTCGCCTGGATGATCAGACGGATGTCATTCTCGGGAAAGGCGGATTCCGCGTCTTCACCCTCTTCGACCTTCGTGCAGGCCGACAGGACGAGAGCGGTGGCGGCGACGGCCGCGAGAGCGGCGGCGGCCCGGGTGATGCGCTTGCGGGGCATCTTTGCTCCTCTACGTGGGTCGACCTTGTTGTCGACCCCCTGACCGTATCAGTGTTGACTGTTAACAGTCAACACTGATACCGGTATACAACTCTCCGCCACCGCCTGTCATCCGCGCCCCGGCAGGTGCGAGTATGAGAGCAGCTACGAGGGGAGCGGAGCAATGTTCGATGAACGCAGACGCCAGCAGGCACTGGAGGAACTCGGGATCCTGGACACACCACGGGATGAACGAGTGGATCGGGTCGCCAGGCTGGCTCAGCAGATGTTCGGTATGCCGATGGTGAGCGTCTCGCTCCTGGACGGCGACCGCCAGTGGCGCAAGTCGGAGATCGGACTCGGCGGGCGAGAGGCGCCCCGACAGGATTCGTTCTGCGACTACACGGTCGGCCAGGACCGCACGGTGGTGATCGAGGATGCCAGCGCGACCGAGAACTTCGCGGCGAATCCGTTCGTGGTCGGTGATCCGCACCTCCGGTTCTACGCCGGGCACCCGCTGCACGCACCCGGCGGCGAACCGGTGGGAACGCTGTGCGTCCTCGACACCGAGCCGCACACCTTCTCGGAGGCGCAGCGCGACCTGCTGCGCGACCTCGCCTTCTGGGTGCAGACCGAGCTCGCGGCCGACGCCGAGCTCGATCAGGCCACTCTGATCCAGAGCGCGCTGCGACCGCACTCGCTCCCCACCATCGCCGGCTACACGATCGCGGGCGGGGGCGCCTCGCGTGGCCGCCTGGCGGGCGACTTCTACGACCTCCGCCTCCACGGCGGCGCGCTGCGCATCACCCTCGCCGACGCGATGGGCAAGGGCACGGGTCCCGCCATCGTCGCCGCGGGCGTGCGCGCCTCACTGCGCACCGCTCCCGAGCGCAGCATAGCCGAGGCCGTCGCCGACGCCGACCGGCTGCTCGAGGAGGACCTCTCCGATACGACGATGTTCGTGACGGCGGTCCACGCCGAGCTGCAGCCCGAGACCGGCGATCTCGAGGTGATCGACGCCGGGCACAGCCTCGCGTTCATCCTCCGAGCCGACGGCTCGTGGGAGCACCTTCGCTCGACCGGCCTCCCCCTGGGGATGGGCGCCGCCCTTCCGGACCAGGATGCTCGGGAGTCCCGGAGCACGCGCCTCGAACCCGGAGACGCCTTCGTGTGCTGCAGCGACGGCCTGCTCGACGTGCTCGACGCCGATGACCCGTTCGCCCACGTGGCCCGCGTGCTCGACGCGCTCGGTCCCGATGGGGCGATCAACGAGGCGCTGCAGCTCATCTCGGACGATCGAGCGACCGACGACATCACCGTGGTCGTGGTGCGGCGCGACGCATGACCGCCCGCTTCGCCGCGATCCGCATCATCGCGGTGCTGTCGGTGCTGCTCGGTGTGAACTACGTCGCGTGGCGCTGGCTCGAATCGGTGAACTGGTCGGCGTGGTGGATCGCCGTGCCCCTGGTGATCGCAGAGACCTACAGCCTGATCGACACCTTCCTCTTCTGTCTCACGATGTGGCGGGCCAAAGAGCGGCCGGCTCCCGTGTCGCCGCCTCAGGGCACGGTCGACGTGTTCATCGCGACGTACAACGAGCCGATCGAGCTCGTGATGACGACCGCGCGAGCAGCGCGCGGGATCGCCTATCCGCACACCACCTGGATCCTCGACGACGGTGCCCGACCCGAGCTCGAGCGGGCCGCCCGCGACGCCGACATCGGCTACCTCACCCGCTCCGACGACTGGATGGGCAAGCCCCGTCACGCGAAGGCGGGCAACCTCAACAGCGCGCTCTTCGAGACCGACGGGGAGTTCCTCCTCATCCTCGACGCGGATCAGATCCCCGATCCGCTGATCCTGCAC
The DNA here is from genome assembly GCF_001428975.1 of Microbacterium sp. Root280D1. NCBI lineage: Bacteria > Bacillati > Actinomycetota > Actinomycetes > Micrococcales > Microbacteriaceae > Microbacterium > Microbacterium sp. Root280D1. Next base: position 26,657 of record NZ_LMJK01000001.1, read on the forward strand.
CGCACGCTCGGGTACTTCGCCGACGACCCGGAGGTCGCCGTGGTGCAGACCCCGCAGTGGTTCGTCAACGTCGACGAGGCCGATCCGCTCGGCAGCCAGGCGCCGCTGTTCTACGGCCCGATCCAGCAGGGCAAGGACGGCTGGAACGCGGCGTTCTTCTGCGGATCGAACGCCGTGCTCCGTCGCGACGCCCTGATGCAGCTCGGCATCATCGGCTACGTGCGCGAGGTGACGGACACCGCGGCTCGCGCGCTGCGCACCTCCGAGACCCTGGTCGAGAAGGAGATGCGCTCGGCATCCGATCCGGAACTCCGTCGCGAGCTTTTCGCACTGCACGTGACGATCGGCCAGAGCCGTCGTGATCTCGCCGGCGGGGCGCCCGTGCGCGAGGTCGCCGACGCGGTGCGGGCTGCGGTGCACAACGCCTCGGTGATCCTGGTCGCCAAGGATCTCGCCGGCATCAGATCCGACCTCGCGGAGCTGGGCTCCCTGCCGATCGCCCACGATGCGCAACTCGACGCGATCGTCGTCGACGAGGCGGGCCTGACGGCGCTCGCCCAGTCGGATCTGTCGCCGATCACTGCTCTCGACGCCGTACGAGCGCTGCTCGACGCTCTCCGCCTCGACCGCGGCGACGAGGCGCAGCCGATCCTTCCGCTCGCCACGATCTCGGTCACGGAGGACATGGCCACCGCGATGCAGCTGCACTCGCTCGGCTGGCGCAGCGTCTACCACCACGAGATCCTGGCGAAGGGCCTCGCGCCCGAGGATCTGCGGACGATGCTGACGCAGCGCCTGCGCTGGGCACAGGGCACGCTGCAGGTGATGCTGCGCGACAACCCGCTCGCGAAGCGCGGACTGTCGATCGGGCAGCGGCTGATGTACTTCGCCACGATGTGGAGCTATCTCTCGGGGTTCGCCGCCGTGATCTATCTCACGGCGCCGGTCGTCTACCTGGTGTTCGGCGTGCTTCCCGTGACCGCCTGGTCGGTCGACTTCTTCGTGCGGTTCCTGCCCTACTTCCTCGTCAACCAGCTGCTGTTCCTCGTGGTCGCCAAGGGGCTGAGAACCTGGCGCGGGCAGCAGTATTCGCTCGCGCTGTTCCCGGTCGGGATCCGCGCATGCTGGACGGCGTTCGCGAACGTGGTCTTCGGCCGCCCCCTGTCGTTCGCCGTGACGCGCAAAGACGGACGGGATCCGCGAGGAGTGCCGTGGCGCGAGATCTGGCCGCAGCTGACCGCGATGGTCGTGCTCAGCGTGGCGCTCGTGATCGGCATCACCCGCGTCGTCATCGGAACGGGCGACGGCACCGGCACCCTGGTCAACACGGTGTGGGTGCTGTACGACCTCGTCGTGCTCAGCGTCATCATCCAAGCCGCCCGCTACCGCGGACCGGCCCGAACCCTCGAGGAGGAGAACCATGGATCTCAGCACTGACATCAGGGACGGCTTCGCCGTGATCTCCCTGTCCGGACGCCTCACGGCGACGGGAGCACCGCTGCTCCGCAAGGCGGTGAACGACCTCGTGGCCGGAGGCGAGTCGAGGATCGTGATCGACATGGCCGACCTGCAGTTCGTCGATTCGTCGGGGCTGGGAGCCCTCGTCGGCGGTCTGAAGAGCGCCAGGGTCGCCGGCGGCGATCTGCGCATCGCGGCAGTGCCCGAGGCGGTGCGGACGGTGCTGCACCTGACGAATCTCGACCGCGTGCTGCTCGACCACCCGACACCCGAGACGGCGTTCGATGGGCGTTGAGGAGCGCCGGGCGCACGTCGCGGGCCTCGCCGGCCCCGCCTTCGTCGAGCACGTCCTCGACGCCCTGGACGCCCTCTGGGAGTCCGCCCCGCATGTGGCGCCGGAGGACCGCACGCTGTTCGCACTGGCGGTCAGCGAGGTGTCGACGAACATCGCCACGCACGCTGACGCGCAGGGCGAGCCGGATGTCGGCATCACCGTCGAGGTCGACATCGAGGTCGGCTCCGACGACCTCGTCGCGACCTTCGTCGACACGGCCGATCCGGCCAGGATCGACTGGGATGCGGTCACGATGCCCGGCGTCGACAGCGAGAGCGGACGCGGCCTCGCCCTGTCGAGCGCTGTGCTCGACGATTTCGAGCACAGCGGCGATGCGACCGGCAACACCTGGGTGCTGCGTCGTCGCCTGACGCCTCCTCCCGCCTGATCCGGACGGAGATCTGTCGGAGACCGTCAGAGATCCGACGCGCAGGCGCCGTCAGGCGGGTCGGTCGGCGAGCTCGCTGAGCATCCGGTCGCGTGCGCCGTCGAGGTGGGCCGTGAGCACCGCCGCAGCCTCGTCGGGGCTGCCGGAGCGCATCACCTCCATGAGCTTCATGTGGTCGTCGGACGACTCGTGGAGGTCGTCGTCGTGGTTGATGGTCACCTCGAGGAGCGACGCGAAGGTCGGCAGGTACTGACTCCACGCGCCCTGCAGACGCGGATGGTCGGCGAGGACGTAGATCTCGGAGTGGAACTCGAGGTCGGCGGCGACGAAGGCGGCGTGATCGCCCCTGTCTGCGGCCTGACTCATGCGATCGACCGCAGCCGCCATCGATGCCCAGCGCTCGTCGTCCTCCACCCTCATGGCGCGCGACAGCGCGAGCTGCTCGAGGGCGCCGCGCAGACTGTAGAGCTGATCCACGTCGTCCTGCGAGAGCCCGGTGATGTACACGCCCCGAGGGCGCTGCACTTCGACGAGCTTCTCGAAGCTGAGCTGGGTGAGGGCGTCGCGGATCGGCCCCCTGCTCACCGAGAACTCCTCGGCGAGGGCCTCCTCGGTGATGCGCGCGCCGGGCGAGAGCTCGCCGCGCACGATGCGCTGACGCAGGACCTGCGCCACCTGCGCGCCGAGGGACTCTCCGCGCTTGACGGTCTGTGTCACGGTGACCTCCTGTTAACTGTTGACAGGATACACACCGACGGGGGAACGCCCCGTGGGGCGCTCCCCCGCATGCTCAGCTGAGCCAGGCGGGAACCCGACCGCGCAGGAAGGCGCCGTCGAGCGAGAAGCGGCCCGCGCCGGTGAACGCGAGCGCGAGGGCCGCGACGCCGAGAACCGCTACGAACTCGTAGCCGCCCTCGCCGACCCAGAGGCCCGCCGGAAGGTGCACCGCGAACAGGGCCACGATCATGTCGATCGCGAGCAGGATGCCGACGGGGCGTGTGAAGAGTCCCAGCGCCAGCAGGATGCCGCCGATCAGCTCGATGAAGGCGACGACCGGAGCCGCGATCTCGGGCAGAGGGATGCCCATGCCTGCGAAGCTGCCGATGGTTCCGGGGAGGGTGTACTCGAAGATCTTCTGCGCCCCGTGAGCGGCGAAGACGGCGCCGACCACGACGCGGAGGACGAGCAGTCCCAGCGAGGCGGCGGCAGAGGGGCGGGTGGTGTTCGTCATGAGGAGGTGTTCCTTCGTGGCAGGACACCGCGCGCCAGGCGCGGAGCAGGGGCGATCCCTGCATCCACGCTATGAAGACGACTTTTCCGTCTCCTGTACGAGTCGCGGGGCAGACGCCCGCCCCGTTCTCTTCCGTAGACTCGCCGGATGGCATGATGCGCGATATACGGGAACATCGGGCACAGCCGGAAAGGGGCAGAGGCGAAGGTGAGGGCACGATCGGTGTTCGGCGTGCTGCGCCTGACGACAGCAGCCGTCTGCACCGTCGCCCTCGTGCACCGCCTCTTCTGGGGTCTGAGCTCGCGGACGATCGCCGGCGAGAACTTCTTCGCCTATCTCACCGTGCAGTCCAACTGCGCCCTCGTGGTCGTGCTGCTGATCGGCACGGTGCTCGCCTTCATCCGGGCGACGGACCCCCGCTGGTTCACCGTGGCTCTGGCCCTCGTGCTCACCTGGACCATCACGGCAGGGCTCGCCTTCGCGCTCATCGTCTGGCAGGCGGGTCTGCGCGGCATCCGCGTCGACGTGCCCTGGTCGGACCAGGTGCTGCACTTCTACCTGCCGGCCTGCACCGCCCTCGCCTGGGTGCTCACCCCCGGACACCGCGGGGTGCCGTGGTGGGTGGTGCCGACGGCACTCACCTTCCCGCTCGCCTGGGGCGGCGTCACCATGTGGCGCGGACCGTCGGTGGGCTGGTACCCGTATTACTTCCTCGACCCGCGGCAGGTGTCCGGCCCGCCCGAGTTCCTGATCACCAGCGCAGTGGCCCTGGCGATCTTCGCTCTCGTCGCGACGGTGATCGTGCTCGTCAGCAGGATGCGACGGCGCGGCCACGAGCGGCCGGAGGTCTGAGCACGCTCGAGCCGGCGGGATCAGGCTCGCGTGCTCAGGCAGGGGGCGAGCAGGCTCGTGCGATCAGGCAGGGGCGCTGAGGAACGGCGCGAGCGAGGCGATCGCGGCCTCGACCGCCTTCTGGTCGTTCAGCTCGGCGAATGTGCCCGCCGCTTCTCCGCCGACGATGCCCACCACGACGTTCTCGCCGGTGGCCGGTGCGAGGTTGATCCACGTGCGGATCAGCGCATCGCCGCCGACCACATGCCAGAGCGTGGCGGCGGAGGCATCCGCTGCATCGGCGCCTTCCTCGGGCTCGGGCTCGGGCTCGGGCTCGGGCTCGGCCACGATCAACGGATCCTCGAAGCGCAGCCACACCGTCTCGATGCGCCCCATGCCGAGTTCGGCGATCGCTCCGCGGTGACCGAAGGGCAATGCGGGAGAGAACTGCAGGCCCTCGCTCTTCAGCACACCGAGCGGCACCGTGATCAGCACGCGGTCGAACGACAGCGATTCGCCCGAGGCGATGCCGAGGCTGACTCCCGCTTCGTCGTAGGCGACGCGACTGACCGGCGACGAGAGGCTCAGCTTCGCACCCTCGAGCAGCCCCTCGATCGCCGGGGTGAGGTCGCCGAGTGGCGCCAGCATCTCGTCGACCGGCAGTCGCGGGGGGAACCACGTCGAGACATCGGACGCATCGGCGCCGGCACTGGCGGCCACCGAGGCGAGCAGTGCTGCCAGCGCCGGCTCCTCGAGGTCGGCACCCGCCGCCGCGAGCGCGTCGTCGAGAGACGCGTCGGTCAGGCCCTGCTGGGCAGTCGCTATGGCGGCCTGCACCGGCTCGATCGGCACCGGCTCGACGTCGCCGTCGGTCGACCGCCACAGCGAGCCGGTGACCGGAACCGTGCGGATGTCGAGGGCGTTGAGAGCGTCGAGCAGGACGTCGTCGGAGGACCCGAGCAGCCAGCCGCCCAGCTGAGCGGGGAACGGCCAGGCCTTGTCGTCGACCACGGACTGGACGCGTCCGCCGACGCGGTCGCGGGCCTCGAACACCGTGACCTGCAGCCCCTCGGCGACGAGGCGAGCTGCGGCGGCCGCACCCGCGAGTCCTGCACCGACGATCGCCACACGCTCACCGCTGTCGGCCGCGCGGAGGAGCTGATCGGCGGCCCGGTCTCCAGATCGGAGCGCAGCCGCGATCGTGCCCGGCGCGTCGACATCCGTCGCCTCGCCGGAGATGAACAGGCGGTCGTCGATCGGCTCGGCCAGCGCCTCGCGGGCACTCGCCTGCGTGCCGACGGGAGTGAAGCTCGCGGCGCCCAGCGCGAACGGGTCGGTCGTCCAGGAGCTGCGGGCGAACGCCGCGGGCGTGATCGACCCGGCGGTCGGCTTCGGAGTCGGCGAGCGATCGGGCGTGGGAGACGGCGCCGGCTCGGGCGTGCAGGAGGCCAGCAGGACTCCCAGGACACCGGCTCCGGCGCCGATCAGCAGTGTGCGACGCGTCATCCTCATCGTGTCGCAACGATACCGCGCGCGGGTGGACGACGCGTGCCGGCTGCACCCTGCGAGCCGCGAGCTGTCAGCCCCGGCCGCTGCCCGGATGCCAGAGCACGACCTCGGCCGATCGACGCATGCGGCGACCACTGGGCATCGGGATCACACCGGCGGATCCTGCTGCGAAGACGCGCATGCCCGGGCGGTTCTCGCGCTCGGCGCGCAGAGCGGCGTCGAGTTCGGCGACGCGGCGGCGCAGCATCCGGTTCTCGTCTTCGAGGTCGAGAAGGCGTGCGATCGCAGGAAGGCTGACGCCTTCCGACGACAGCTGAGCGACTTCGCGGAGCTGCTCGATGTTGCGGGTCGAATATCGGCGTGAGCCGCCGGACGTCCGGCCGGGCACGACGAGCCCGATGCGGTCGTACTGTCGCAGGGTCTGCGGGTGCAGCCCCGAGAGCTGGGCGGCGACGGCGATCGCGAACACCGGGGTGTCGGCATCCATGTGCTGGTCAGCCATGTTCCCTCACCTCTTCCTCGGTGTTCGCGTTCGTCATCATCAGGTGTTGCGGTTCTCTAGCGGCGGGCCTTGGCCATCAGGTCGGCCCGCGGATTCTCCGAGGGCTCGAGCGCCTGGAACTTCTCCAGCGCCTCCCGAGCGGCTTCATCGAGGTGCGACGGCACCGCGATCTGCAGCTCGGCGAGCAGGTCGCCGGTGCCCTTCGAGGTCGTGACCCCACGCCCCTTGACGCGCAGAACGCGTCCGGACGGCGTACCGGGCGCGACACGGAGCTTGACCGTGTCGCCGCTCAGAGTGGGAACCTCGATGGTCGCGCCGAGGGCGGCCTCCGTGAAGGTCACCGGCACGATGACGCGCAGGTTCAGCCCCTCACGGGTGAAGACGGGATGCGGTCGCACAGCGATCTGGACCACCACGTCGCCGCTCTCGCCGCCGTCTGGCGAGGGACGCCCGCGGCCGCGCAGCCTGATCTTCTGACCGTCAGCGACGCCCGCGGGGATCTTGACCTTGAACGGCTTGCCGTCTTCGCCCTGCAGGGTGATCGTCTCGCCCTGCACGGCCGTCACGAAGTCGAGCGTGGTGCGCGCCGTGACGTCGGCCCCCTTCTGGGGTCCGCCGAAACCGCGGTATCCGCCGGAGGTCTGCCCGAACCGACCGGAGCCGAACGAGCCGCCCTGACCCTGGTTGAACATCGCGAAGATGTCCTCGAAGTCGGCGGACTGCTGCTGCCCGCGCCCCTGCTGCCCGAACCGGCTGAAGACGTCTTCGAAGCCGCCCGCGCCCGCGCCGCTCGCCGTGAAGCGTGCGCCCGAGCCCATCGCGCGGATCTCGTCGTACTCCTTGCGCTGTTCGGCGTCAGAGAGCACGGAGTACGCCTCGCTGACCTCTTTGAACTTCGCCTCCGCCTTCTCATCACCCTGATTGGAATCGGGGTGATACTTGCGAGCGAGCTTGCGGTACGTCTTCTTGAGATCAGCGTCGCTGACGTCCTTCGTGACCCCGAGGGTCTTGTAGAAGTCCTTGTCGAACCAGTCCTGGCTAGCCATCGATCACCTACTCTGCGGGTACGGCGACGACGACCTTCGCGGGACGCAGCTCGACGTCACCGAGGCGGTAACCCACCTCGACGACCTCGAGCACCGTGGTCTTGTCGGCGCCCGGGGTGGGCTGCTGGAAGATCGCCTCGTGACGCTGCGGGTCGAATTCCTCGCCCTTCTCGCCGTACGAGACGACACCGAGACGCTCGACGACCGCACGCACCTTGCCGGCGATGACGGCGAAGGGAGTCCCCTCGACCAGGTCACCGTGCTGCGCGGCGCGGTCGAGGTCGTCGAGCACGGGGATGAGGCCCTTGGCGGCCTCGCCCTTCGCGCGCTCGATCTCGACCTGGCGCTGCTCTTCGGTGCGGCGGCGGTAGTTGGCGTATTCGGCCTGGAGGCGCTTGAGGTCGTTCAGCAGCGTCGACTCCAGGTCGGCGAGCACAGCATCCTCTGCTGCAGCCTCGCCGGTCTGGGTGGCGCCGAGGATGTCATCGACCGTCAGATCGTCGGGGGCGCCGTCGACCGGCGCCTCGTCGGATCCTTCTGCGGCCGCGGCCTCGCGCGAGTCGGGATTCTGCGGCGCGGGGCCGGATGCCTGAGCATCCGACCCCTCGCTGCGAACCTCGTCGTCACCTTCGAAGTTCTTGTCCGTCATGATTACTTCTTCTCGTCCTCGTCGTCGACGACCTCGGCATCGATGACGTCCTCGTCGGAGGAGGTGTCATCGGCCGGAGCCTCGCCCGCGGCGTCGGCGCTCGGAGCGCCCTCTGCCTGGGACTGTGCGTAGATGGCCTCGCCGATCTTGCCCTGCGACTGGTTCAGCTTGTCGAACGCGGTCTTCACGGCCTCGTCGTCCTCGCCGGCCAGAGCCGTCTTCAGAGCGTCGACGTCGGCCTTGACCTCGGTCTTGACGTCTTCGGGCAGCTTCTCGTCGTTCTCGGTGATCAGCTTGTCGATCGAGTACGCGAGCGTCTCGGCCTGGTTGCGGACCTCGGCGGCCTCGCGGCGCGCCTTGTCCTCAGCCGCGTGCTCCTCGGCCTCGCGCACCATGCGCTCGATGTCCTCCTTCGACAGCGACGAGCCGCCGGAGATGACGATCGACTTCTCCGTGCCCGTGCCCTTGTCCTTGGCGGACACGTGCACGATGCCGTTGGCGTCGATGTCGAACGTGACCTCGATCTGTGGGATGCCGCGGGGAGCCGGGGCGATTCCGGTGAGCTCGAACGTTCCCAGCGGCTTGTTGTCGCGGGTGAAGTCGCGCTCGCCCTGGAAGACCTGGATCGCGACGGACGGCTGGTTGTCGTCTGCCGTGGTGAAGGTCTCGCTGCGCTTGGTCGGGATGGCCGTGTTGCGCTCGATGAGCTTGGTCATCATGCCGCCCTTGGTCTCGATTCCGAGGCTGAGGGGCGTGACGTCGATGAGCAGCACGTCCTTGCGCTCACCCTTGAGGACACCGGCCTGGAGGGCTGCGCCCACGGCGACGACCTCATCGGGGTTGACGCCCTTGTTGGCCTCCTTGCCGGTCTCGCGCTTGACGAGCTCGGCGACGGCGGGCATACGGGTCGATCCACCCACGAGCACGATGTGATCGATGTCGGCGACCTTGATGCCGGCTTCGCGGATGACATCCTCGAACGGCTTCTTGGTGCGGTCGAGGAGGTCCTTGGTGAGGTCCTCGAACTTCGCGCGGGTGATGGTCTCGGAGAGCGAGACGGGGCCCGACTCGGTCAGCGACAGGTACGGCAGGTTGATGCTGGTGCTGGTCGAGGAGGAGAGCTCCTTCTTGGCCTGCTCAGCCGCCTCCTTGAGACGCTGCAGAGCGATCTTGTCGCCCGAGACGTCGACGCCCGTGGTCTCCTTGAACTGCTTGATCAGGTGGTCGACGAGACGCTGGTCCCAGTCGTCACCGCCGAGGCGGTTGTCACCCGCGGTGGAGCGCACCTGGATCGTCGAGAAGTCGTCGTCCTTGCCCACCTCGAGGAGCGAGACGTCGAAGGTTCCGCCACCCAGGTCGAAGACCAGGATGAGCTCGTCTTCCTTGCCTTTGTCGAGGCCGTAGGCGAGGGCTGCGGCGGTCGGCTCGTTGATGATGCGCAGGACGTTGAGGCCCGCGATCTCACCGGCCTCCTTGGTGGCCTGACGCTCGGCGTCGTTGAAGTACGCGGGGACGGTGATGACGGCATCCGTCACCGTGTCGCCCAGGTAGGACTCGGCGTCGCGCTTGAGCTTCTGGAGGATGCGCGCGGAGATCTCCTGCGGCGTCCACTTCTTGCCGTCGACGTCGAACGTCCAGTCGGTGCCGACGTGACGCTTGACGGATGCGATGGTGCGATCGACGTTCGTGACGGCCTGGCGCTTGGCGGTCTCGCCGACGAGCACCTCGCCGTCCTTCGTGAATGCGACGACCGAGGGGGTGGTGCGGAAGCCCTCGGCGTTGGCGATGACCTTGGGCTCGCCACCTTCGAGGACACTGACGACGGAGTTCGTCGTACCGAGGTCGATTCCAACAGCACGTGCCATGTGATTCTCCTTTGTTGCTGAGGTTGATGTGGGTCTGGAAATCCGGGGCGATCAGGGAAACCTGAGTCGCGATGACTCAACTGTACTCCGACCTCCCGAGGCTGTCAAATGAAGTTGATACAACCCGGCTCAACTTTGCGACCAGGCGCGCACATTCGCGCCCGAGGCGCCGCGAGATCCTCGAAACACCGTCGTCACACGGCTCGCCTACAGTCGCACCATGAGCCGCCCCATCCTGCTCGCCGTCTCGCACGGCACCTCGGATGCCGAGGGTGCCCGGGCGATCGCCGACCTGGTCGATGCGGTCGCCGCCGCGCTTCCCGACGTCGAGGTGCGCAGCGCCTTCGTCGACGTGCAGCAGCCCGATGCCGCCGACCTCCTTCCGACGATCGAGGGGCCGGTCGTGATCGTGCCGCTGCTGCTGTCGCGCGGCTTCCACGTGCACCACGACCTGCACGGGATGGCGGCGAAGAAGCCGGACGCCGTCGTCAGCGACGCGATGGGACCCGACCCCCGGCTCGCCGAGGTGCTCGCGGATCGACTCGCGGCAGCAGGTGCGGCCTCCGCCACGTCCGCCGACGCGGCACGGCTCGAGCCGGTGATCCTCGCGGTGGCGGGCTCTCGCGACCCCGCGTCGGTGACGGATGCCGAGGCCATGGCCTCCCTGCTCTCGCTGCGACTCGGCGCGAAGGTCGAGCTCGCCTATCTCGCGGCCCGGCAGCCCGACCTGCCCTCATCGATCGCCGCGCACCCCGACGCGGTCGTCTCGACATATCTGCTCGCGCAGGGCTTCTTCTTCGACCTCACGATCAGGCAGACCGCAGGACGCTCCGTCACCGCGCCCCTGCTCGACGGCGTGACGGTGCCGCAGCCGCTGATCGACCTCGTCATCGCCCGATACGACGAGGCGGCGGCTCGACTGCCCGCCACTGCCGCACGGGCATGACCCCGGACACGCCCTCCCGGGTCGGCACGGTCACGCTGGTCGGTGCCGGACCCGGCGACGCGGGCCTGCTGACTCTGCGCGGTCTGCGTGCGCTGCAGCAGGCCGACGTGATCGTGGCCGACCGTCTCGGAGCCCGGGCCGTGCTCGCGCAGCTCGCCGAGGACGGAGTCCTGCTGGATGCCGAGGTGGTCGACGTCGGCAAGCTCCCCGGTCACCACCCGGTGCCGCAGGACGGCATCAACGCACTGCTCGTCTCGCTGGCCGGGGACGGGCGCCGCGTGGTGCGGCTCAAGGGCGGCGATCCGTTCGTCTTCGGCCGCGGTCGCGAAGAGCAGCTCTTCTGCGAGGCGGCCGGCATTCCCGTCGAGGTGGTCGCCGGGGTGACGAGCGCGGTCGCGGTGCCCGGCCTCGCCGGCATCCCGCTGACGCAGCGCGGAATCGCCGAGACGTTCACCGTCGTCAGCGCACATGATCAGATCGTCGCGCTCGGTGGCGGACGCGACCACACCGTCGTGCTGCTGATGGGCGTGAACACGCTCGGCCATTCGGCGCACGTCCTCGCGGCCGGCGAGCGCGGCGGGGACTGCCCCGTGGCGATCATCGAGGACGGGTTCGGCGCACGGCAGCGCGTCACCGTCGGCACGCTCGCGACGATCGCGCATCTCGCCGCCGAGCGGCAGGTGCGCTCCCCCGCGGTCGTGGTCGTCGGCGACGTCGTCATGCTCAGCCCGCACGCCGAGGCCACCGCGAGTTAGGCGACCCTCAGCTCCGAGATGGCAGACTGAGGACGTGCGAATTGCTGAGGCGGACACCTACGACGTGCTCGTGATCGGCGGCGGCCCCGCCGGCCTCTCCGCCGCCCTGAATCTCGGCCGTTCGCTCATGCGGGTGCTCGTGGTCGACGCCGATCGCCCGCGCAACGCCGCCACGCTGAACTCCCACGGCTTCCTCACCCGTGACGGAGTCGCCCCTCACGAGCTGCGTCGCATGGCCCGCGAAGAGCTCGCCGCGTACCCGAACATCGAGGTGCGCACACGCGTCAGGGTGCTCGAACTCCGCAGAACGGATGCAGATGCGGATGCCGATGCGGCCGGCGGGTTCACGGCATCCGTGGGGCGCAAGGATCCCACCGACGTGGTGACCGCCCGGACCGTGCTGCTCGCGACGGGCCTGCGCGAGACCCTCCCCGACGTCCCCAACCTCCGCGGCTTCTACGGCATCAGCCTGTTCAGCTGCGCCGCCTGCGACGCGTGGGAGCTGCGCGGCCGACGACTCGCGCTCATCGGCGAGACCCCCGACATCGCCGAGCGAGCCCGCCTCATCGCGCGCTGGACCGAGGATCTCACGATCTTCACCCTCGGAGCCGACACCGTCAGCCCCGCCGAAGAAACCGAGCTCGCCGCCTCCGGGGTGGCCGTGCAGCGGCTTCCCATCGCCGAGCTCGTCGGCGACCGCGGCCGCATCGAGGCGATCAGACTGACCGACGGCACCGTCGTCGCGGTCGAGGGCGGCTTCGTGCGCCCCGAGTGGGAGACCGATCTGTCGTTCCTCCGCGGCTTCGCACCTGCCATCGACCACGACGGGCACCTCGTCACCGACCGGTCGGGGCGCACCGACGTCCCGGGGCTCTACGCCGCCGGCGATGCGGCGATCCCCGGCCCTCAGCAGCTGATCGTCGCCGCGGGGGCCGGCGCGAGGGTCGCGTCCGTGATCGTGCACGACGCGGTCGGGATCGCGACAGCGCACTGACTCGGTGCCCGCACCGAGGGCTAGGCTGACCGGCATGACGCGCATCTCGCAGGTCTCGCCGCTCGTCCGCCTCGCCGCCGCCTCGGTGGTCGCGCTGGCCGTGCTGCCGCTCAGCGGGTGCCTGTATGCGCAGATCCCGGTGAACGTCCCCGACGGCGACGGACCCGATCCCTCCCCGACCGCGATTCCGTCCGAGCAGCCCTCCGACGAGCCGTCCGGCGATCTGCCGTCGTCGATGACCTTCGCAGACGGCGCAGACATCCCGGCGAGCGCCTACATCCAGTGGGGAGATGGCTTCGTCGTCGACGACGGCTGGAAGATCGTCAAGCCGGACGACGGCAACGGAGGCTGGACCTACGGCACGGTCGACGACACGTGCACCGCGCAGTTCTGGCAGGGGCTCATCCCCGACGTGCCGACCGTGGCCGGCGATGACAGCGTGAGCTCCGATGCGATGCTCGCCGTCATCCTGGGCGAGGCGGATGCCGCCGCGATCACCCCGCTGTCGACCACCGGAGGCTTCAGCTACCAGGTCGGCGGCAATGCCGAGGTCGAGAACCGGCAGGTCCTCGGGCAGGAGGCCGACCGTCAGTGGGCGATGGCGGCGCGCGCCTTCACCGCGACCGGGGTCGGACTCTACGTCATCGTCGACTGCACCGGCGGCGACATCGACGCGACGATGGCCGAGGTGATCGACAAGAACGCCGTCGTCATCTCGTGAGCCGGGCCTCGGCTCACTTGCCGCCGGGCGGGCCGACCAGCAGCAGGATCACGTACAGCGCGACGATGCCGACGGCGAGCAGGATCGCGAGCACCCACGGGCGACGCAGGAACCAGCGCATGAGGCGGTCGTACCAGCGCGCGTCGCGCGGGTCGTCGGTCTGCTCCAGGCGCCAGTCGCCGGCCAGCCGACCGGTGCGGTGCAGCCAGATCTCCATCGGGATGGTCGCGTAGGGCACGATCGCACTCGCCACGGCGAGGATCGCGACGCCGAGGTGCCAGCGCTGGTTGAGCGCGACGAGCACGGCCGTCGCCGCATAGGCGAGGAACACGAACCCGTGGATGCCACCGCCCACCGTCACGACGACGCCGGGCGCACCGGCGGCACGGGCGATGATCGCCGAGATCAGAAGGGTCCAGGTGATCGCCTCCGCGATCGCGAGAACTCGGAACAGGCGGTCGGGTGTGCGGAACACGGGACTCCTCGGGTGGGGGGGGTTCCTTCAGCGTATCCGGAATAGCTATGAGGGCCCGGGCGTTGCCGAAGGCATGGTGACCGTCGACTCCGCAGCCCTCGGGCAGGTGCTCGACGCCGTCGACCTCCGCGTCGGTGTCGCCCGTCGCGTCGCACTCGCCACCGGCGGCATCCTGCCGATCCCCTCAGGTGCCGCCACCCTCGTGTACATCGCATCGGGTTCGGTGCACGGGCACCCCCCGCTGACCACCGGATGCCGCCTCGACGTAGACGACGCGGCCCAGCTCGTCGCGGTGGACGATCGCCCGCTGAGCGCGAACCTGTTCGCCGGAGACGCGTTCCTGACGCTCGGCCGCGCCGCGATCGCCCTCGAAGCCGACGGGACGGCCGACCTGGTGGTCGTCGACCTGGAGTTCTCGGACAGCGCCTCGATGATCGCCGCGCTTCTTCCCGATCCGATCACCGTCATGTCGTTCGCCGCTCTCGAGCCGGCGGCGGCCGCGCTCGCCGGCAGCATGGGCCCCTCCGACCCCGCCACCTGCCCCTCCCGTCAGGGCGATCCCGTGATCTGCCGGATGATGGCGCAGACCGTTCTGCTCTCGGTCATCCGTGCCTGGGCGGCGAACGGCTGCGCACCGGCCGGCTGGCCCTCGGTGTCGAACGATCCGTTCCTCGACCGGGTGGTCGAGGCGATCCACGAGCAGCCCGGACGCGACTGGACGGTCGAGCGCCTCGCGAACGTCGGCGCGATGTCTCGGTCGGTGTTCGCCGAGCGGTTCCGCAGCGCGATCGGACGCTCACCCGCCGACTACGTCACCGAGGTGCGCGTCGACGCGGCGAAGCGGATGCTGAGCGAGGGCCGCGCGATCAGCGAGATCTCGCGCGAGTTGGGCTACGCCTCGGATGAGGGTTTCAGCCGTGCGTTCCGCCGCCGCACGGGGATGACACCGTCCGCCTGGCGGGCATCGCAGCTCACCGCCGTTCCGGCCTGAGCCCGGCGACCGCCCTGCCGGGCACGGCGAGACGGGTCAGAGCCGCGCCGCCGCGGTGCTCATCCGGTTCGACGCACCGAACAGCACGGCACCGAGCAGCAGAGCCGCCGCGCCCACGACGTAGACGACCTCGACGCTCAGCGTGTCGACGAGCAGGCCGCCGACACCGGCGGCGATCGTGATGGCCCCCTGGAACCCGACGACCACGAGGCTGCCCCCGGCCTCGAGGCGATCGGGGGTGCGGTGGCCCACCCAGGTGTTGATCACGAGCAGCCAGGACGAGAAGAAGAAGCCCCAGACGAGCACGACGATCGCGATGCCGAGGACCGATCCCGACAGGAAGATCATCGACAGCACCGCGGCCGCGATCACGAGCGGCGCCAAGACGGCGAAGAAGGCGAACGTGCGGTCGATGAAGAACCCGAGGCCGAGGTTGCCGGCGAGACCGCCGACGCCGAAGAGCGCGAGCAGCAGGATGATCGTCGAGCCGTCGACCTCGGGGATGCGCTCGAGAGCCAGTCGCACGTACGTGTAGGCGAGGAAGTGCCCGAGCACCACGAGCACGTGTCCGACCATGCCGAGCGCGATGCCGGGGCGGCGCACCGTGTCGACCAGGAGTCGGATGCTGGACGCCTGCTCAGCCGGCACCGAGGGCAGCACGAATCTCAGCGCGACGGCCAGCAGCACCATGAGCACACCGGCGACCGCGAACACCGTCTGCCAGTCGACGATCTCGCTGAGCATCACGCCCAGCGGCACTCCGGCGACGGTCGCGAGCGAGACGCCCGCGGACGTGAACATGACCCCCCTGCCGAGGTGCTCCGGGCCGGCGAGGCGCACGGCGACCGTGATCGACATCGCCCAGAACGCGCTGATCGCGGCCCCGAGCAGGAATCGGGCGAGGAGGACGATGATCAGGTTGGGCGCGACGGCGACGATGAGGTTCGACACCGCCGCGGCGAGCGCCATCCAGACGAGCAGCGATCGACGGTCGAGGCGGGGGAAGATGAGTCCCACCGTCGGTGCGACGATCAGGCCGACGAGAGCGGTCACCGTGACGGTCTGTCCCGCCTGACCGGGGGTCACGCCGAGCGCATCGGCCATCTCGGTGAGCACGCCGTTCGGCAGGAACTCCGCCGTGACGAGCAGGAAGCCCATCAGCATGAGCACGATGAGCCCGCCGTAGCGGATGCTCTCGGTGCGGGCGGTCGTCACGGGCACGGGCGCGGTCGTCGTCATGGTTCCACACTCGCAGCGCTGCGGCCCCTCCGCCCGACGCGGCGTCCACGGCATCCGACCATTCGTCCGGATCGGGTCTGGACACCGGTCGGCTCCGCACCCTAGGCTCGACGACGCACCGGGGTTCTCCCGGAAGGCCAGAGCGAGAGGAGTGGATGACATGACCACCGTCTCTGTCGTGCCCTTCGCCGACATCCTTCCTCTCGAGGCCTCCCGCTCCTGATCCGCGCGTGGCCTCCCTCTTCAGGAGCCACACCGTGTCTGATCTGTTCGCTTCTTCCGAAGCATCCTCTTCCCGTCTCTCCGGTGCGTCGACCTTCGACGCCTCCCCCTTCGAATCGGTCCCGACGTTCGCCGATGTCGAGCCCGGCGACGGCCAGCGCTGGACCACCTGGCCGGCGATCACCCCCTCTGAACGTGGGCCGCTGCCGTGGCCGGCCTGGGTGGTGACGAGCGCGGGCGCGCTCGACACCGAACTCGGCATCCTGAAGACCGGCAAGGAGGCCGACGTGTTCCTGCTCGAACGGGCGGTGCCGGATGACCCCGCCCAGCGCACATTGCTCGCCGCCAAGCGCTACCGCGACACCGATCACAGCAGCTTCCACCGCTCGGGCGTCTATACCGAGGGCCGCAGCACCAGGAACACCCGCGACACCAGGGCGCTCGCGAAGAAGAGCGAGCACGGCCGGGCGGTCGCCGCCCTGCAGTGGTCGTTCGCGGAGTTCGATGCGCTGTGCCGCATGTGGGAGCTCGGCGCGCCGGTCCCCTACCCCGTGCAGGTCAACGGCACCGAGCTGCTGATGGAGTTCATCGGCGACGCGAGCGGGGTCGCGGCACCCCGCCTGGCGGCGGTGCGCAGCGACCGGGACGAGCTGGCCGGTCTGTACGACCAGATCGTCGACCTGATGCGGATCTTCGCTGCGGCGGGCTTCGCCCACGGCGACCTCTCGGCGTACAACCTGCTCGTGCACGACGGCCGGGTGCGGGTGATCGACCTGCCGCAGATCGTGGACATCATCGCGAACCCGCGGGGCCTGGATCTCCTGCACCGCGACTGCGTCAACATCTGCGACTGGTTCACCCGCCGCCGTGTCGAACGCGACCCCGAAGAGCTGTTCGCCGAGCTGCTCGCCGCGTCGTACGCGTGAGGGCGGCGCGCCTCGCACCGGCACCCGGCGCGCCGTCACCGTCCGTTCACCCCGCGCCGCCAGACTTCGAGCATGAGCGATTCCCCGCAGAGCGGCGCGGTGCCCGAGCCCGCTGCGACGGCCAACAGCGGCGCGGTCGGCGTGATCGGCCTCGACCTGCGCGGCGAGACACCGGCCCCGAAGAAGCAGGTCTACTCGTGGGCGCTGTGGGATTGGGCGACGCAGCCTTTCAACACCGTCATCCTGACCTTCATCTTCACGGCCCTGTACCTCACGACCGAGGCTTTCCTGCCGGCGTCGATCGCGGGCCTCGACGCCAAGGATCCGATCCGCGAAGCCGCTGAGGCCGATCTCGCCTCGGGGCTCGGCCTCGGGTCGACGATCGCCGGCATCGCGATCCTCCTGATCGCGCCGGTGCTCGGTCAGCGAGCGGATGCCGCGGGGCGCCAGAAGCTCTGGCTCGGGATCGGCACCGGCGCGCTCGTCGCCTGCATGTTCGGCCTGTGGTTCGTCGAGCCGACGCCCGCGCTGTTCTGGCTGGGCGTCGCATTGATCTCGGCCGGCTCCGTGTTCGGCGAGATCGCTGCCGTGAACTCGAACGCGATGCTCGTCGGCATCGCGAACCCCAAGACCGTGGGCCGCATCTCGGGGCTCGGATGGGGGTTCGGCTACATCGGCGGGATCATCGCTCTCGTCCTGGTCGTCATCTTCTACATGCTCGACTGGTTCGGCCTGCCGGAGGACGGGGGGCTGCCCTTCCGCATCATCGCCGTCGGCTGCGCGATCTGGGCGATCGTCTTCTCGATCCCGATCTTCCTCAACGTGCCGGAGCCGTCGCTCGGGCGCCCCGAGCGCAAGGTCGGCTTCTTCGCCTCCTACGGACTTCTCGTGAGGGACGTCGTCGGCCTCTACCGCAACCCCGAGACCCGTCAGACGTTCTGGTTCCTGCTGTCGAGCGCGGTGTTCCGCGACGGACTCGGCGGCGTCTTCGCCTTCGGGGCCGTCATCGCCAGCCAGGTGTTCGACTTCGCCTTCCTCGATCTCGTGATCTTCGGCATCGCCGCGAACCTCATCGCGGGCGTCTCGACGATCATCGCCGGCCGCTACGACGACCGCTTCGGGCCGAAGCGCATCATCCTCATCTCGCTCGCCTCGATGGTGATCGCGGGGCTCGCCGTCTTCTTCCTCGTGGATGCGGGCACGGTCGTGTTCTGGATCGGCGGCCTGTTGCTCTGCGCATTCGTCGGTCCCGCGCAGGCGGCATCCCGGTCGTTCCTCGCCCGCATCACCCCGGCCGGGCGCGAGGGCGAGATCTTCGGCCTCTACGCCACGACCGGGCGGGCGGCGAGCTGGATGGCATCCGGTGCGTGGACGCTGCTGATCGTGCTCTCGGGGTCGACGTCGTACGGCATCCTGGGCATCGTGCTGGTGCTGATCGCCGGGTTCCTCCTGCTGCTGCCGGTGAAGGCGACACAGCGGGCCTGATCCGATGGCCCGCGGACGTCGCAGCCCCGGGAATAGCCTGACCGCGTGACGGTCATCATCGCTTTCCTCGCCAACATCCTCGTCGCGATCGCGAAGACGGTCGCGGCCGTGATCACCTCTTCCGCGTCGATGGTCGCCGAAGCCGCGCACTCGTGGGCGGATGCCGGCAACGAGATCTTCCTCCTGATCGCCGACCGCCGTGGTGCGCGGGCGAAGGATGCCCGGCATCCGCTGGGCTACGGGCGCGCGGCGTTCGTCTGGTCGTTGATCGCGGCGTTCGGCATCTTCACCGCCGGCTCGATCGTGTCGATCATGCATGGTGTCCAAGAGCTGTCCGAGACCGGCCCGGTCGAGAGCCCGACCGTCGCGTACACCGTGCTCGGCATCGCATTCGTGCTCGAGGGCGCGTCGTTCACGCAGGCGATGGTGAAGTCTCGGCGGTTGGCACGCGAGCGCGGATCGTCGACGTGGGACTACGTGCTCGACACCAGCGACACGACGCTGCGGGCGGTGTTCTTCGAGGACCTGGCGGCTCTGATCGGCCTCGTGATCGCGGCCGGCGCGATCGCGATGCACCAGGTCACCGGCGTCGCCGCATGGGATGCGATCGGGTCGATCCTCGTCGGCATCCTGCTGGGTGTCGTGGCGGTCATCCTCATCGGGCGCAACATCGCGTTTCTGGTGGGCTCCAACGCGTCGCCCGCGCTGCGTGATCGAGTCGGGCGGGCGCTGCTCTCGTCTCCGCAGATCCAGCGGCTCACGTATCTGCACATCGAGTACGTGGGCCCGAACCGCCTGTTCATCGTCGCCGAGGTCGACCTGACCGGTGACGCGCGCGAGCACGATGTGGCTCGAAGCCTGCGCGCGATCGAGCGGCAGATCGAGGCGCACGACGTCGTCGAGACGGTGGTGCTGTCTCTGTCGGTCGACGACGAGGAGTCCCTCGAGTTCGGGGCAGCTGTCTGAGTTCATCCGGCACACGCGAAGAGTTCATCCGGCACGCGCGAAGACGGGCGGCCGCCGCGTTCTGCCCTGCGCCGAGGCGCTGAGTCTTGGGGTGCGCCATTGCTGTGCGGGGTCCCACCACCTCGGCCCTCGCACCTGCGGAATGCCGTCATTCATCCGGATCTCCCACCCGGACGTTCCCAGACTCCGGTGGTGCCACCAGCACAACGGCACCCCGTTGTCGGTGTGCGTCGGCCCGCCCCTGGCGTGTTCGGTGACGTGATGGATCTCGCACCAGGATGCCGGGACATGGCACCCGGGGATGAGGCATTCTCTGTCGCGGGCGATGATCGCGCGACGTTGATGCACGGTGAACACCCGATCGGTCGTCGTGATCCCGACGATCCGACCCTCGTCGAGGAGAACTCGCTGGATGGTGCCGGAGCATCCGACGTGGGAGGCGACACTCAGAGGCAGTTGGCCCCGCGCACCGCTGACGCTCGCACGCCCGGTGCCGTTCACGAGGTCGTTCGCATCCACCGTCACGACCAGCACCGGTGCGGCGCCTCCGAGTGCGGGCATATCTCGATGACGGGCGGCGATCGCCAATGCCGCGGCGAGAGCATCATGACGCTTCTGCGCCGGCGTGCGGTCATCGATGACGGCACGCGGATCGGAGTTGTACGGATCCTCGTCGCCGTCTGCCGCATCGCCGTCTTCCGCGTCACCGCGATCGGCCGCGGGCGTGAACGCGACGCCGGGCATCGGCGGCCCGTCCCCCTTGGGGTTGTTCAGCGCATCGAGGATCAGCTCCAACTGCGCGGCGACCTCGGGCGTCAGGTATCCCTTGATCGACCGCAGCCCGTCTCGCACCCGCCCGAGGGTTATCCCCCGACGCCGGGCAGGCTCATCACCCGGCCCGTCTCCATCAGGGTCGAGCAGCGCGACCAGCGTCTCAGCAAGCAGCTTCAGCTCATCGAGTGTGGGCGCCGGGCCACGGACCTCCCCGTCGGGGCCCGCCTCGGCGTCAGGTCTGATGCCGCGAGCCGCGCGAGCGAGACACGTGTCGGCGTCGAGCCGATCAGCGGCACCGATGCGATGCGACACCTTCTCGATCGGCTCTGTCGCGGCGAGCATCCCCGCGACTCCGATCACCCCATCGAGCAGCGCCTCCCGCAGCGCCGGCCAGCGAGCAGGCAGCCGATCGCCGGACACCAGATTCACGTCCCGGCGGACCAGAGCGACCACCTTGCCGACGCGCGTCGCCTCTCGCACGTCTGTCAGCAGGGTGCGCTGCAGCAGTTCGTTCTGAGTGCGGCACCCCGTGGCATGCGGGAAGTCCACCGCATCCCCTGCGGCGATCGTCTCGACCACCACGGCTTCGACCCGCCGGAACGCCGCGCTCGCAGCCTGCAGCACCTCGACCCGTTCTGCATCCGTAAGCCCCGCGAGCGCGTCGTCGGACAGCACCTGATCGAGGTCGGAGACGACCTGATCGAGAAGGGCACGAGTGCGGGATGACATGACTCCATCACACACGGGGCCACCGACATTCGAGCCCTGAAGTCAGCCTCTTTTCGGCCAGGTCAGAAGCATATTCCGGAACACTGGACATGCATTCCGGAACACCGGCGAGCGCCTACCCACACCGACCGCCAGTACCGCCACGCGCTAGTCAGTTCTCCCAGTTGTCGGCGAGCTTGTTCAGCAGCGTCGCGAGCTGATCGCGCTCCTCATCCGTGAATGCGGCGAGCGCCTTGCCGAGCGCCTCCCGCCGCTCGCCGCGCATGCCCCGAGCGACCTTGCGCCCTTCGTCCGTCAACGCGATGCGCGTGCGCCGCGCGTCGTCGGGGTCGGCCTCGCGGCGCACGAAACCGTGAGCGACCCCCTGTTGCACGAGCCGCGAGGCCCGGGGCTGATCGACTCCGATCGCCGCGCCGAGATCACTGACGCTGAGAGGAGCGGATGCCGCGGCGAGCGCCTCGAGCATCCGCATCCGCGCCGGGCCGCCGAAGCGTCCGGACGGGTCGTTCGCCCACGGCGGCATGCCGGGGTGCACAGGGTGCCCGCGTCCGTGACTCCCCTGCTCGAAGTGGTCAGGGTGGGGTCCGCCGTGCCAGCCGTGCGGCCCGCCCATCCCTCGCGATCCGCGACCACGGTCGCCGGGGCGCCTTCCGCGAAGGCGCGACAGGGCGCGGGCGATGGCCTCGGCGGGGTCGTTCTCTGGGGCGCTCACAGATCGATTTTACATGCGACTTGACATGGATCTGCACTACATGTCACACTACATATACATGCATAGTGACAAGCACATGCTCCATGACATCTAAGGACTCCACCCATGAACACCTCTGACACTCAGAACACAGACAGCACCTCCCGCCCCTTCGGCTACTGGCTGAAGGCCGTCGACCGCCTGATGGCGGCCGAGTTCGACTCCGCTTTCGACGGCGAGCATGCAAGCCGCCGCGACTGGCGGATGCTGAACATCATCGACGGCACCGCGCCGGCCCGCCGCCCCCTCAACGCACACAAGCTGCACAGCCTGGTCGAGCGCGGCTGGGTCGTCGCCGACACCGACAGCGACCGCGGCTGGACGCTCACCGACGACGGCCGCGCGGCGAAAGACCGCCTCAGTGCCGTCGTCGACGGCATCCGCGCCAAGGTCACCGACGCGGTCGGACCCGAAGACCTCGAGACCACACTGGCCACGCTCGAGCAGATCGCTCGCGCGTTCGGCTGGGACGAGCAGACGCCGCTTCCTCGTGGACGCGGCCGTCGCCGCGGCTTCGGCCGCCACGGTTTCGGACCCGGATTCGCCCCGGGGCGCGGTTTCGGCCGCCACCACCGACACCCGTTCGGACGCGATCACGGTGTCGCACCCGACTTCGCGTCCGAGCGCGAGCACGACCACGAATCGGATGCCGAGTTCCGCCGCCGCGAGTGCGGTCACCGCGGACACCCGGGCCACGACCGCTTCGCGGACGCACGCCGCTCACACCACGGCCACCACGGCCACCCGCGTGACATCGCGGAAGACCGTGACCACCGCCATGGTGGTCACGGTCACGGTGGGTTCGGAGACGTGCGCCACGGCGAGCACCGCGTCGCCCGCGCGGCGCAGCACGCCTACGAGCGCGGCTTCGACGCCGGCTTCTCCCGCGGCCGCGACGCCTGAGGCGTCACACCCGCATCCGCTGCACCCAGAACGCCCCGTTCGCTTCGGCGAACGGGGCGTTCCCGCGCGTCGGAACCGCACCCCGAGGCAGCGCATGCCAGGAGAACAGCGCCGACCCCGTCGCGAGCCGCGGAGAGGCGCCTAGCGCAGAGCGGGCAGAACGACCTCGTCGACGAGCTGCACCACCGCATCCGATTCGAGTGCGCGCCGCCGCAGGCTGACGCTGCCGAACGCCGCGCGAAGGTCAGGCGCCCGGTTCTTCCGGGTGGAGCAACCGGGAGGCACCGAGAATCTCGATGCCGAGCAGGTGGCCGTCGCGATCGAAGTCGAGAAACAGCTCACCGGAGATGTCGTCGGGCAGGTTCACCGCGACGGTTCTCGCGACCTCGCCATCCGCGATCGCTGCGCCCACCGTCACGTACGCGGCGTCGACCTCAGGGTCGCGTCGCAGCTCACCCACGCCACAGAGTCGCGGCGGCGGCGGCGACATCCGGGGCACCCGCCGACTGCGCGAACGACACCGTCGTGCCGAGGTAGACCGCACCGGCGATCGCCGCCGCGAGCAGCACGATGAGGAATCCGAAGATCACCGCCGACAGCGCGCGGTATCCCCCGGATGTCGGCACCTCAGGTGCCACCGACGGCTGCGCCCAGTCGTCGGCCACCGGCGCCGGCTGATCGCCCGTGAGGATCGCCGGCTTGGGCCGCGACCGGCGAGTGCTGGGAAGCATCGCCTCGGGCGGAGGCGGCGGAATGACGGCATCCGGAATCTCGGACTCCGCGGGAGGCGGCGGGATCACCGCATCCGGAACCTCGGACTCGGGCGGAGGCGGCGGAATGACAGCATCCTCCGGTCGGATGTACGGATCTCTGCTGTCACTGCTCATCTCAGCCCCCTACGGCTCCGACGTCGGTCGTGCCGACGTCCGTCTTGTGGAAGTTCTGGAACGAGCGGGATGCGGTCGGCCCGCGCTGCCCCTGGTAGCGGTTGCCGTACGGGCCCGAACCGTACGGGTTCTCGGCCGGCGACGTCAGCCGGAAGAAGCACAGCTGACCGATCTTCATTCCGGGCCACAGCTTGATGGGCAGCGTCGCGACATTCGCGAGCTCGAGCGTCACGTGCCCCGTGAACCCGGGGTCGATGAAGCCGGCGGTCGAGTGCGTGATCAGCCCCAGGCGACCGAGCGACGACTTGCCCTCGAGGCGAGCCGCGATGTCATCGGCCAGGGAGACCTGCTCGAACGTGGCACCGAGCGCGAACTCGCCCGGGTGCAGGATGAACGGCTCGTCGGGGTCGACCTCGATCAGCCGAGTCAGCTCCGGCTGATCGACCGACGGGTCGATGAACGGGTACTTGTGATTGTCGAAGAGACGGAAGTACCGGTCCAGCCGCACATCGATGCTCGACGGCTGGATCATCTCCGGCTCGTGCGGATCCAGACCGATGTGGCCGGAGGCGAGTTCTGCTCTGATGTCGCGGTCGCTGAGAAGCACGGCCCCAGCCTAGTTGGCACACGCCGCCGACACTTTGGCCATGACGGATCAGGCGGGTAGGCTTGCGTTCACCTGCTCCTCGGATGCAGGTGCGGGGCTGTAGTTCAATGGCAGAACTTCTGCTTCCCAAGCAGATAGCGCGGGTTCGATTCCCGTCAGCCCCTCCACAGGACCCCCGGCTCGCCCGGGGGTTTTCTCTTGCCATCCGTTTCCTCCTCCGCTCCGAACAGGAGCAGATGGGCCCGTTCTCGTGCGCCCGAGAGGAGTTCCGATGCTCGAATCGTCGACCCCGCCGCTCGCCGACCTCGACGGGTACCGCAATGTCACCGACCTGCTGGTCGCGCGAGTCACCGCAGCTCCCGACCACGTCGCCTTCGAGGTCAAGGGAGCGAATGTCGGTGACGCGTGGCGCCCGATCACGACCCGCGAGTTCCTCGGCCAGGTGCGCGCTCTGGCCAAGGGCTTCATCGCCCAGGGCGTGCGGGCCGGTGATGCCATCGCGATCATGGCTCCGACTCGTTACGAGTGGGCCGTCGCCGACCTCGCCGCCTGGTACGCCGGCGCTGTCGTCGTGCCGATCTACGAGACGTCCTCGCCCACGCAGGTGAACGCGATCATCGCGGACGCGGATGTGCGTCTGGCCATCGGCGGCACCTCGATGCACGCGGTGCTGCTGCAGTCCGCACTCACCCACACGGAGCGGATCACGCTCGGCGCCTGGACGATGGATGCCGCAGTGTCCGGCACGCTCTCCGATCTGGTGGCGCGGGGCACCGCCGTCACCGACGAGGAGCTCGAGGCCCGCAGGGCGTCCGCCACGCAGGACGACCCCGCCACCATCGTCTACACCTCGGGCACCACGGGCGAGCCGAAGGGGGTCGTGCTCACGCACCGGAACTTCCTCGGGCAGGTGCTCAACATCGCCGCCGCCTACCGCGAGATCGTGAACGAGCAGGGCAACACCGTCATCTTCCTGCCCCTGGCCCACGTGCTCGCGCGCGGCCTGCAGCTGATCTGCCTCGCCAGCGGGATGCGCATCGCGCACCTGTCCGACCCGTCGACCGTCGTCGCGACCCTTGACACACTGCGCCCGACGTTCCTCGTCGTCGTGCCGCGCGTGCTGCAGAAGATCGAGGCGGCAGCCGCCGCCAAGGCGTCCGACAAGGGTCTCACCGCCGTGTGGGAGAAGGCTCGGGCGACGGCGATCGCGTGGGGCCGGCGTGCCGAGCGGGTCGACGCGGGCCTCACCCCCGGAACGAGCCTCGGGCTGCGCCTGCGTCACCGCCTCTACGACGCCGTCTTCTACCGCCGCCTCCGCGCTGTGATGGGCGGGCGGGTCGACTACATCCTCTCCGGCGGAGCAGCGCTCGACTCGGAGCTCTCGCTCTTCTTCCGCGGCATCGGCGTCCCTGTCATCGAGGGCTACGGCCTGACCGAGACGACCGCGCCCCTCACCGGCAACCTGCCCGGTCGCATCGCGTCGGGCAGCGTCGGCTCGCCGCTTCCGGGACTCACGGTGCGCATCAGCGACGAAGGAGAGGTGCTGGCCCGCGGGCTCGGTGTCTTCAGCGGCTACCGCAACCCCGCGCACGACGACGGCGCCTTCATCGACGGATTCTTCCGGACGGGCGACCTCGGGCGCCTCGACGACCAGGGCAGGTTGATCCTCGACGGCCGCCTCAAGGACGTGATCGTGACCTCGAACGGCAAGACGGTGGTGCCGACGCGCTGGGAGAGCGCGGTCGAGGCGGATCCGCTCGTCTCGCACGCGGTGATGGTGGGCGAGGGCAAGCCGTATCTCTCGGCGCTTCTCGTGCTCGACCCCGAGCAGACCGTGGCCTGGGCGGCATCCGAAGGCGTCAGCATCCCTCCGACCGCCGAGGCCGACCTCCGCGCCGTGACCGACCCGACCCTGCGCGCTCGCCTGCAGCATGCCGTCGACGCCGCCAACGCGCTCGTCGCTCGCAGCGAGCAGGTGCGCCGTTTCAGCGTCGTGTTCGCCGACCTCGACGACCGCGGACTCGTCACCCCGACCATGAAGCTCAAGCGGAGCGTCGTGCTGCATCGCGCAGCCCTCACCGTCGAAGACCTCTACCTCTGACAACCGGAAAGAACACCATGTCCTCCCCCACCTCCTCCGCACCGAAGTCATCCCGGTCCTCGCTGATCGCGATCATCGTCGCCCTCGTCATCGGCGCCCTCGTCGCACTCGCCGGCAGCCAGGGCGGCGCGACCGTCGGCGGCATCCCGCTGTTCGCCATCGCCGTCGCCGCGGCCTTCGCGATCCAGATCCTCGCCTTCATCCCCGCGATGCTGCTGCGCACCGAGCGGTTCTTCGACCTCACCGGCAGCCTCACCTTCCTCGCCATCTCCGTGGCCCTCGTGCTGATGACGCCCATGCCCGATGCCCGCAGCTGGATTCTCGCGGCGATGGTGATCCTGTGGGCGGCACGCCTCGGATCGTTCCTCGCGATGCGCGTGCACAAGGCCGGATCCGACGGCCGCTTCGACGAGATCAAGGGATCGCCGGTGCGCTTCCTGCAGGTGTGGGTGATCCAGGGCGCGTGGGTGTCGATCACGGCGGCAGCGGCGTGGATCGCGATCAGCACGGATGCCGCCTCGCGAGCGCCCATCGGATGGCTGACCGTCGTGGGCATCATCGTGTGGGTGGCCGGGATGACCGTCGAGATCGTCGCCGACGCGCAGAAGTCCGCTTTCCGCGCCGACCCGCGTCACAAGGACGAGTTCATCCGCACCGGACTGTGGTCGCGTTCGCGCCACCCCAACTACTTCGGCGAGATCGTGATCTGGGTCGGCGTCTTCCTCACCGCCGCGCCCGTGCTCGGCGGATGGCAGTGGGTCGCGATCCTCTCGCCGCTCTTCGTCATCCTGCTGCTCACGCGCGTGAGCGGCATCCCGCTGCTCGAGGCTCGCGCCGAGAAGAAGTGGGGCGACCGCGCCGACTACATCGAGTACCGCGAGAGCACGCCCTCGCTGATCCCGCGGCTCACGCGGCCCGTGGTCCGCGAGCACGCGGCGTAAGATCGCCGTCGCGCGAGGGGCGCTCGCGAGCGCCTCTCACGCGAAGTCGAGCTCGCCGCGCACGATCGAGTCGCCCGAGTGCGCAGGATCGCCGTCGACCGGCTCGAAGGAGATGTCGACCAGGCGGTACTCGTCGAGGTCCACACTGTCGGGGACGCGGAACGTGCCCGAGGACTCGTCGAGCACCCCGAGGCTGATCAGCGCCTGTCCGTCCTCGCGGATCAGCCACACCTCGCGGTAGTCGCCGGCGACGAGCTCGTCGCCGTCGAGGGTCACCGTCAACGTGCGCCGGCCGTCGCCGTCGTCGTCGATCCGGGCCTGTCCCTCCGCATCGGGGTGGTCGGGGAACGCGGCGAGCTCGGCCGAGGCGATCACGGCAGAGGAGGGCGTGAGGGTGCGGGCGATCCAGACGCCGGCGCCGATCGCGACGACGAGCGCCATCGACGCGGCGAGGATCCACGCCGTAGCCGACGAGCGGCGGCGTGGACGGACACGAGACCGGTGTCGCGGCGCAACCGCTTTCGCAGCATCCGCCTCAATCGCTGTCGCCGGACCGGCCGCCGGGACCGGTGCCGATGCAGCCGGTGCCGATGCGGACTCCGACTCCGGCGGGTGGACGTCGGATGCCGGGTCGGCAGCAACCGCCGAGGTCAGCCCGAGTTCGCCGTGGATCCTCGACCAGACGTCGGCGGGCGGGGATTCCAGGTCGCCCTCGACGACGCTGGAGCGCGCCACGAGCGCCACCCGCGACATCGCAGCGACCTCGGCGGCACAGTTCTCGCACTCGACGAGGTGTTCCATGTCGGCGTCGGATCCGGCCGGTTCGCCCATCGCGATCAGGGCGATCTTCTCGTCATCGAGATGTGACACGGTTCACCTCCAATCGGTCGCGCATGCGGGCAAGGCTTCGGCGGATATGGCTCTTCACGGTGCCGAGCGGCATCCCCATTCTGCGTGAGATCTCTTCGTGGGTCAGGTCATCGTAGAAGGCCAGTCGCATGACGGCCTGTGCATCCGGCGCGAGCTGCTGGAGCTCGCTCGAGAGCAGCAGCGTCTCGGACAGATCGATCGATTCGGAGACGAGGGCGTCGGGCGGAGTGAGTCGTTCCATCTCGGCCTGCAGCTGCTGCACCTTGGCGCGCGCCTCGAACGTGTCGGCGATCCGGCGCCGCGCGATCGTGATCAGCCAGGTCGACAGTCGCGCCTTCGACGAGTCGTATCCGGCACGCGAGTTCCACGCCGACACGAAGGTGCGCTGGGTGACATCCTCGGCATCCCCCCGATCGCCGAGCGAGCGCAGCGCCAGGGTGAAGACGACCGGCGACCACCGCCGGTAGAGCTCCGCGAGCGCCTGCTCGTCGCCCGCGACGAAGCGCCTGTCGAGCGCCGCTTCGGCTTCGGTGGTCTCATCCACCCGGAGTCTCCTCTCCATGGTGATCACCCCGCCTCATCGCGGGACCGCCACCGCGACCACGTTATCGCGGTAGTGCCCGGTCTGGCTGTCGAAAGGTCCGCCGCACGTGACCAGCACAAGGGCCGAGGGGCCACCACGCTGGAAGAGCTCGTCGGTCGGCAGTGCCGCCTTCTCGTAGTAGGTCAGCGACTGCACCACGAACTCGCGGCTGGTGCCGTCGGCCGCCGTGATGAGGATGGTCTCGCCGGCGGGCACGTCCCGCAGGCGAGCGAGCGGTCCGATCGGATAGTCGATCGCGTCGACGTGCGCTGCGATCAGAATCCGGCCGCTCGTGCTCGTGGCATCCGCTCCGTATCGATACCAGCCGGCGATGGCCGGGTCGACGGGCAGTTCCATCTGTCCGGTGTCGGCCACCCCGACGTCCGTCACCGGCATGTCGATGGCGAGCGACGGGATGGCCAGACCCACGGGAGCGACGGATGCGGTCGGGGTGGGGAGAGCACCCGGCCGCACGGCGACGTCTCTCGCGGGAGTGGGAGGGACGGGCGATGGAGTCGTGGGGGGCGACTCCGTGGAAGGAGGGAGATCCGCGCCCGCCCCTCCCGGTGTGCATGCCACGAGGCACGCCGCGGTGACCAGGGCGCCGAGCGTCATGATGACGCGGCGCAGACGGGCCGTCCGCAGCGTGCCTCGGAGCATCAGCGCACCGTCTGGCGGCGACGGACGATCAGGCCCGCACCCACGGCGGTCGCGATCGCGAGGGCGACGAGACCCGCCGAGAGGAGGGCGTTCGCCGAGGCATCCTGCTCAGCGAGGTAGCCCGCGGTGCCGGAGGGCACTCCGTCGGGGTTCGAGTGGAGTCCCGAGATCGTCTGAGCGGCGATCGCGAGGTTGCCGTCTTCGGCGCTGCCCCACGCGTAGACGATCGTGTTGACGCCCTCTTCGATCGCGACGTCTGCCGGACCGATGACCGGGTCGGTCGTGCCGGTCAGAGCGACGGCGGCCGACACGGTGCCCGCGGGAAGGTCGAGCTTGGCCTCGTTCGGGTTCGTGAGGTTCTCGATCACGGGCGATCCGCCCGCGAGGATGTCGACCGCGGGCGCCGCGGCGGTGTGACGCACGGTGAGTCGCCCCTGGCCGGGAGCCGTCTGCGAGATGTCGTTGGTGAAGAGGTTGAGACCGGGTTCGCCCGCTTCGGTCAGGTGGGCCACGGCGGTGTAGTTCCCGCCTGCTTCGAGAGCGAGGGTCGCGGGGCCGAGGATGGGCGCGCTGGCGTCGGCGGCATCGGGAGCGGTGAGCGCCACCTCGTACGAACCGGCGGGCAGCTCGAGCGGTCCGGCGAGGTCTCCGGGCGCGAAGTCGTCGAGGGTGAGCTCGCCGTTCACGTACACGTCGACGGGGGTGTCGGGGATCGCGTGCAGCACCGAGAGCTGTGCGGCCTGGGTGGTGGCGGCGCCGGCCGGCATGGCCAGACCGAGAGCGGTGATCATTCCGACGGCGAGGCCGGCGGCGACTGTCTTGCGCATCTGTTCCTCCTGTACCCGGACCGCCCTGTGCGGCCCTTCATAGGAGTTGTTCTCCGGGAGCGCCGGGTTTGGATGCACCTGGATGAAGATTTCTCAGATCGCCATGTCGATGTCCGTTCCGGCTATCCGAGCAGCCACTGCTGCAGGGGGTATACGAAGTAGAGCAGCGAGAAGGCCTCGTAGAGCGCCCCGATGATGAGCAGCGCGAGCGCGGGGAGGCTCAGCCAGCCGATGTGCTGGAGTCCGCGCAGGTAGGCCGTGCGTCGATTCCGCGCACCGATCGCCTGTGGGCGAACCCAGTATCGGCCCAGCAGGAACGCGCCCAGCAGCAGAAGGATGTAGGCCTGCAGCTCGATCACGAGAGTCAGCGAATGCGGGATCAGCGCGACCCACCCCTCCGGCGTCGTCGGCACGAGGGTCACTCCGGTCGTCACCGACCAGACCGCGAACGTCGCGAGTCCGAGGAACGGCACGACGAGCGAGGGCAGCAGGATCGTGAGGGCGCCGAGCCGCAGGGTGTTGACCGCCAGGATCGTCAGCGCGAAGAGCCAGGGACTGCTGAGCAGAGAGGTGACGAGGCTCGCTGTGCCGTCGTCCTCCAGCGCCTGGGCGCGGCCGGCGACCAGGTCGGGGAAGAGCAGCCCGAGGATGAAGCCGATCGCGAAGGTGCCGTAGGCGAGCGCATTGAGAAGCGCGTAGACGCGGAGGTTCGAGCGGATGATCTGGAAAGGCCTGCGGATGAGTGTCATGGGTGCTCCCGTCGATGGACTAACACGGTGTGTTAGTGAGGGACGCACGCCACGCTAACACACTGTGTCACCGGGGGTCGTGGAGAATGGGATGATGACCGCCGACCCGAGCATGCTGCCGACGAAGGACCGCATCCTGCACGCGGCACTCACGATGTTCGGCGAATCACGCGGCGCGAAGCTCAGCGTCCGCGCGGTCGCAGCGCGGGCCGGTGTGAGCACCGGGTCGTTGCGGTTCCATTTCCCGACGCAGCGGGCGCTGCTCGACGAGGTCCTCCGCGTGGTCTACGAGGTGATCGCACCGGACGACCCGATCCATGACGAGTCGCTGACGGCGAAGGGGCGGCTCCTCGCATGTCTGAGGCAGGTGCTCGCTCCGTCCGGAGTCGGGGCGCAGGCACGCGAGGCAGCCACGATCCTGCACCGGACCTTCATCGAACCCGAGCTCACGGACGAACTCCGTGATGCCTACCTGGCCATCGAGCGCGAAGGGCAGCGGAGGGTCGAGCACTGGCTGTCCGTCCTCGAAGACGAAGGCTCGCTCCCGGCAGGAGACAACGCCACGCGCGCGCGTTTTCTCAACTCCGTCCTCGCCGGCCTGGCCCTCGAACGGGCGCTCCCCTCGGACGAGTCGATCCTCGAATCCGAGACGAACACGCTCACGATGGCGGTCGATGCCGTGTTCCGCGACGACTAGCGAGGGCTCAGTCCGCCGCCGCCTTCGCCGCGCGCTTGGCCTCTTGGAAGACCCGGATCGCCTCGTACCGCTCGGCTGAGCGAGCCTGTCGCTTCTCGCGCTGCTCGTCGCGGTCCTTCGGGGGTGCGGTCGTGACGAGGTCATCGAGCAGATGTCGCACCGACTTCTCGATCTCAGCGACAGCACGGTCGAACACCTCCCTGTTGGCGCGGGAGGGGGCGTTGGCACCCGAGATCTTGCGCACGAACTGCACCGCGGCCTCATGGCATTCGTCATCGGTGGCCGGTGGGGCGAGGTTGTTCAGAGGAACGATGTTGCGGCACATGCCTGACAGGGTAGAGCGCTGAGCGCCGGAGTCAAGAGGCATCGGACCGACGACTTCCCCACCTATCCTTCCGAGCAGGCACAGCCCCACCCGAAGGGGTGGTCAGCCGCGCACGATGGCCGCGAGCTCGGCGCGTGACGCCGCCCCGGATTTGCGCAGCAGGTTCGACACGTGGAACTTCACCGTGTTCTCGCTCACGTTCAGCGTCTCGGCTATCTCGCGGTTGCGGCGCCCCGCCGACACCAGTCGCAGCACATCGCGCTCTCGCGGGCTGGCGTCGATCGCATCCGGCAGATCGCCCGGCTCGGCCGGTGGATCGAGAGGAAGGCGGATGCCGACTTCCGACCCCCATCCGGGTGTCGAGGCCACCGACAGGTCGCCTGACAGCGCAGAGACCTGCTCGGCGATCGGGCGAAGTGCGTCGTCGTGCGTCGTCAGGTCTCCTCGGCCGTCGTCGCGGATCGCGATCAGCAGGTTCAATCCGTCGCAGTCCCATTGGATGCGCACGCGTCGCGTCTCTCCGCGGTCGACGATCGCCAGCACGGTGCTTCTCACGATCGAGCGCGCAGAGTGGGCGATCACCCCGGGGAGCGCGCGACCGTTGGCCGGGGGCTCGACGAACTGCACGTCGAGTTCGCTGTATCGCACGAGCGGGCGCAGATCGCCGCGCAGACGCTCGAAGGCGCCCGTCACCGGCTCGAGTCCTGCTCCCTGCTCATCGTTGTGCGTCCGCAGTCCGACCAGTGCACCGGCCGCGACATCGACCGCGATCGTGCGTGCCGCCCGGTCGTCGAGCCGCTGCGAGCGCAGCGTCGCGAGCAGGGATTCGAGGGTGAGGGCGTAGCGGTCCCGCTGCTCGGCGAGGGCGAGCGCGTGGTCTGCGGCCAGTCGGCGTGATCCCGCCGGCCCAGCATGCTCTTCGATGCTCATGATCACCTACTCTATTCGTCCCTCTCCCTTCGGGTAGGTGGAACGGTCCCGAGGCGGGAGCGCCCGAAGGTCGCGCGATCGCAAGAGTGGAGACATGCCTCTCACCGCCACGATGTCGCCCGGCGCCGCCATCTCCCTCATCGCCAACGAGCTGCTCCGCGTCGCGGAGCGCACGAGCGTCGCGAACGCGCATCAGCTCATCGATCTGGCAGACCTCGTCGTAGATGCCCGGCGCGTCTTCGTGCTCGGAGCCGGCCGCTCAGGGCTCGCCCTGCGAATGACCGCGATGCGCCTCATGCACCTGGGACTCGACGTGCATGTGGTGGGCGACACCACCACTCCGGCAATCGAGGCCGACGACCTGCTGCTGACGGCGAGCGGGTCGGGAACGACGGAATCGATCGTGCGAGCCGCGCAGCGCGCCTCGTCGGTCGGGGCGCGCATCGGCGCGCTCACGACCGCAGCGACGTCGCCCCTGTCAGAGCTCGCCGACGTCGTCGTGCGGGTGCCTGCCGCCCAGAAGCTGGACCGCACGGCCGACGCCTCGCACCAGTACGCGGCGAGCCTGTTCGAGCAGGCGGTAGTCGTCATCGGCGACGGGCTCTTCCACGCCCTCTGGCAGCGCCAGGGCACCAGCGCCGACGACCTCTGGCCGCGCCACGCGAACCTCGAATGAGCGGCTGCCGCCCCACCATCCACCCCGCAGAACGAACGGAACACCCATGAAACTGCAGTTCGCCATCGACACGCTCAGCACCGAGAAGGCCCTCGAGCTCGCCGCCGCCGCGGCCGCGCACGTCGACATCCTCGAGCTCGGCACCCCGCTGATCAAGAGCGAGGGCCTCTCGGCGATCACCGCCCTGAAGAGCGCCCACCCCGACAAGGTGATCTTCGCCGACCTCAAGACCATGGATGCCGGTGAACTCGAGGCCGACATCGCCTTCGGCGCGGGTGCGGATCTCGTGACGGTGCTCGGCGTGGCCGACGACAGCACGATCACCGGCGCGGTGAAGGCCGCGAAGAAGCACGGCAAGGGCATCGTCGTGGATCTGATCGGCGTCGCCGACAAGCCCGCCCGCGCGCAGCAGGTCATCGGCCTCGGTGCCGAGTTCGTCGAGATGCACGCGGGTCTCGACGAGCAGGCGCAGGACGGCTACTCGCTCGACAGCCTGCTCACCGACGGCACCGCATCCGGCGTCGCCTTCTCCGTCGCGGGCGGCGTCAACGCCTCGAGCATCGCCGCCGTCCAGGCATCCGGGGCGCAGGTCGCCGTCGCGGGCAGCGCGATCTACAGCGCCGAGAACGTCGGAGACGCCGCCGCCGAGCTGCGCGCCGCGATCAGCTGACGACCGCACAGAGAGGGGCCGACCGGCGATGCCCGGTCGGCCCCTTCGTGCGTCGAACGCCCCGACGGCGCCGCTCTAGACGACCCGCGCCGTCACAAGCAGATACTCCCAGTCCATTCGACCGTCTTCGAGGTGGCGGTCGCCGAGTGCGGCCAGGGCATTTTCCAGCTCTGCTCGCCGCTGTTCGTCGTCGCCGATGCCTCGGTACGCCGCCGCGGTCGGGCCGTAGAAGTCCCGGAAGAAGTCCCGGAACTCCGCACCCGACGCGAACCTGTCGACCGACAGCTGCCGACGCTCCGTCGACAGCTCGGCCACGCGGTCTCCGAGGAGGGCGCGCACGTGCTCCTCGTCACCCCAGAGCGGCGGCGGCTGCACACCGGCAGGCGGCGCGGGGACGAACTGCTTGAGCGTGGCGAACAGCTGTCCGACGAACCCCTCCGGCGTCCAGTTGATCAACGCCAGCCGTCCATCGGCGCGCACCACCCGCGTCAGCTCGCCGGCCGCCACCTCGTGATGCGGCGCGAACATCACGCCGACGCACGAGAGCACGGCATCGAAAGAGTCGTCTGCATAGGGCAGCGCCTCGGCATCCGCCTCCTCGAAGGCGAGTTCGACGCCCTGCCGTGCAGCATCCTGCCTGCCGATCTCGAGCAGCTCGAGCGTGAGGTCGCTCGCGACCACGGATGCGCCGGTGCGCGCAGCTTCGATCGACGCGTTGCCGGTGCCGGCGGCGACGTCGAGCACCCGATCGCCCGGCCCGATGCGGCTCTCGGCGACGAGCACGCGACCGAGTTCGGGGATCACTTCGCGCGCGACGGCCGAATAGTCGCCGAGCGCCCAGACGACTCTGTGCTTCGCCTTCAGCGCGCGGTCGGCGTCGGCCTGGAGGTCGGTGGTGGTGGTGTTCATGGTGGGCTCCTCTGCCTTGTGATCCTCACGCTACGAACCCCGCGCAGACCGCTCTAGTATCCGATCTGTACCGGGTCTATCGTGAGGTCCGTGGGCGCCCCCTACTATCAGTTCTGCCCCGTCGCCAAGGCGATGGAGCTGCTGGACGAGCGGTGGACGATGCTCCTGCTGCGTGAGCTTCTGCTCGGCACCGAGCACTTCAACGAGCTGCGCCGCGGCCTCCCCCGCATGTCGCCGACGCTGCTGTCCCATCGACTCGACCAGCTGCAGCGTGCCGGCCTCATCGAGCGGATCACCCAGGGTGCTGACGTCCGCTACGTGCTCACCGTCGCGGGTGCCGAACTGCGTCCGGTCGTCGAACAGCTCTCGGCGTGGGGGGTGCGCTGGATCGGCGAGCTCGGAGACGCCGACCTCGACCCCAAGCTGCTGCTGTGGGACATGCACCGCAATGTCGATCACGGCACCGTCCCCGATGCGCGCACGGTGATCGCACTGAATTTCACGGATGCGAGTCCGGCGCAGCGCCGGTGGTGGCTGGTGATCCACGACGGCGAGGCCGACGTGTGCGACGCCGACCCCGGGTACGACGTGTCGGTCGAAGTGCGCTGCACGCTCCGAGCGCTGACCCGGTTCTGGCGCGGGGACATCGAATGGACGACGCTGCTGCTCGCCGAAGACGCCACCGCGACCGGCCCGAGCGACCTGCGGCGAGCGCTGCCGTCGTGGTTCATCCGCCCGGGATATGCCGCGGTGCCGCGGGTGGGTGCGCCGGTGGGGGCGGGCCGGGTCTAGACGGTCGGACGGATGCCGGCGAGCATGATGTCGAGGAAGAGCTGCCTGTCTCCGGCCTCCCCGATGCGCACTGCATGCTCGATTCCGCACACGAGATGCTCGATCTGCACGATGGACAGATCGGGTCGGATGATCTTCTCGTCGCGCGCCCTCTGAAGCACCCCGTCGAATGCGGCGAAGATCTCGATCTTCATGTCGCGCACGGACTGTTCCTCATCGTCGGGTGAGAGCAGACCGGACGCACGATCGTCGTCACGGGCGCGACCGCGGGCATCGGCTACTTCGCGGCGGAGCAGCTCGCCGCGGCGGGCGCCGATGTGGTGCTCGCGTCGCGATCCGAATCGAAGCTGCACCTCGCCGAGGCATCCATCCGCGGCCAGGTGCCCGGAGCCTCCGTGCGGAGCGTGCTGATCGACCTCGCCTCGCTCGACTCGGTGTCTCGCGCGGCCGACGAGCTGCGCGAGCTGCCCCGCCTCGACGGAGTCCTCCTCAACGGCGGCGCCATGACGGGCTGGCGCGGTGCCCCCACGGCCGACGGCCTCCCCCCGATTCTGGGAACGCACGTGATCTCGAACGTCCGGCTGCTCGCCGGCATCCTGCCGTCCTTGATCGCCACCGGAGAGGCGGAGGGCGTCGCCAGCCGCATCGTGCACACGTCGACCGGCTTCGTGTCGCAGTTCCGGCTCGACGTGGATGACGTCAGGGCGACCCCGCGCAGCGCCATCGCGGCCTACACGAAGGCCAAGACGGTGACCGAGGTGTTCGCCTTCGAGCTCGACCGCCGCCTGCGCGCCGCTGTCCTTCCCGTCGCCTCGCTCGTGGTGCGTCCCGGAGTGGGCGTGGACGCCAAGACGCCCGAGCGCACCGGCATCCACGACGCCTCGACCCCGGACCGGCGCAACCCCTACACGCCCTGGGCTCAGGGAAAGGACACCGCCGCCTGGGCTGCGGTGCGCGCGCTCGCGGATCCCGCCGCGCAGGGCGGCGAGTACTACGCGCCCGCGGGGCGGCTTCGCGGACTTCCCCTGCGAGTCGAGCCGCTCGCCCGCACCCACACCCCTCCTGCTGAACTCGCGCAGAGCGTATGGGACCAGCTCGAAGAACTCGCGGGCGTCCACTTGTCGCTGCCGATCCGGCGTTGACCCGCTACTCCTCGCCGCTGTCGAGGAATACTCCGACACGGCCGCCGTCGAGCACGAACTGCAGCGCCACGCCTGACAGGAAGCGCTCGGCGAGCTCGTCGGGGGTCTCGGAGTCGAACGGCACCGCGACGGTCGGCGGGAATGCACCCACGCCGCACGCCGCGTACCGTTGGCCCTCGAAACTCCAGGACGTCTCGGTGAAGTCACGCACATCGGGCAGCTGGTCGTTCCTGACGGCATTGAGACAGACGTTCTCCGACGAACGCTCTCCCGAGTCGGCGTACCACCCGGGCGTCAGGAAGACCGTCAGGCCGGAGAACTCGGCCGATGCCGCATCCTTCTCCGCGCCGAACCACCCCGGCGCGATCATTCCGGATCGCGTGAGCTCGAGCGTCTCGATCTGCGGCGCACCCGCAGACGACGACACGGGCGGTACCACGGCGAAGGCGTAGGCGATCGACGCCGCGAGCGCGGCCGACGCCGCCACGGAGGCCACCCACAGCGGTGCTCGCCACCTCGCCAGGCGCCCCGGCCACCCGGTCACCTCGTGCGACGCCGCGGGCGCGACCGGCTCGTCCCACGTGGACTCGTCGTCCAGTCGGTCGAGCAGGTCACCGCTCTCGCGCGATGCATCGGCCGAGGGATGCACCACCCGCAGCTCGGCGCGCTCCGAGTCGGCAACGGAGTCCAGAACGGGCGCTGAGCCAGCGGCCTGGGATGCCGCCGCGCCCCCGGTCGACGCCGCGCTGCGCGAGGATTCGAGCTCCTCGAGTCGGCGGACCGCGGACGGGTCGCTCGCGATGTCAGCACGCGGACCGTAGGCACGAGCCCGTAGCTCGCGAAGCTCGTCATCAGCGGCAGCATGCATCCCCGGCATCGTCTCACGGCATCCTCGCCGCGCACAGCAACGGGCGGATGGAGCGTGACACCGCTCCATCCGCCCGCGCCGGGGGTCTTACTTCTTGAATGCGTCCTTGACGTTCTCGCCGGCCTTCTTCGCGTCGGCCTTGACCTGGTCGGCCTTGCCTTCGGCGGCGAGCTTGTCGTTGTCGGTCGCGTTGCCGATCGCTTCCTTCGCCTTGCCGGCGATGTCCTGAGCGGCGTTCTTGATCTTGTCATCGAGTCCCATGAGGAGCTCCTTTCGTGAGGGTGATCGTGACGGCGGGAGGATTCCCGTCGTCTTATCGCCGTTGCGTGTCGCGACCGACGATAAGTCTGTGGAGGGGTGTCAGCGGCGGACCTTGTCGAGTGCCTTCTCGGCCGCCTTCGCCGCCTTCTTGGCTGCCTTGGCGCGTTCCTTCTTCGCCTTCGGGTCGTTCCACATGCGCACCAGCTGGTGCCGCACGGACTCGCCCTTGTTCACCTGCACGGTCGCTGCCCGACTGCCCACGACGTAGGCGACGAAGGCGATGGCGCCGATGAGGAGGATCTTGTTTCGCATGGTGCTGTCCTGCTTCCTGGGGTGGTGGGGGCGAGGTCCGAGGTTCACGACAGACGTCGCTGGTCGTGCGCGAGCCGCGCCCGGAGGCCGGTGTGGATCGAGACGAAGGTCGCGCTCTCGCGGCCGGTCAGGGTGGCGAGGTTGGTGAGCAGCTTGTCGATGTGGTCGACCAGCTCACGCGGATCGGTGTTCTGCCGGGGCGTGACGGCCACATGCAGCACCGGCTCTCGACGGATGTCGTTCGCGGTGACCTGCGACGACAGGATCTCCGCTCTCCCGGCGAGGGAGTTCTTGACGGCATCCGACACGAACGACTCGGTGACCGTGACACGTCCGAGCGGGTTCTGTGCTCCGCTCGAGCGGAAGGCGGTCTTCGACCGGCGGCCCGAGATGCTGGTGAGGGCGACGATGAGCAGCACGATCACGATGACGATCGCGGCCACTGCGCCGATGCCGATCCACGAGAGGCTGCCGCCGGCGATGGCCGTGGCGGCGATCGCCTGGTCGAGCCATGAGCGGGCGTCCGTGCCGGCCGACGTCCAGATGTCGGTGGCGGTCGGCCAGCTCATGATGGCGATGCCGAGAGCGCCCAGTCCGAGGAAGAGCAGGCCGATGATGAGCAGCAGGGTGCGGTTCAGCGCACGATTGGTGTTGTTCACAGCTCGTCTTCCTTCTCGTGGGGGCGCTCGATGCGCACGCGGGTGCGGACGCTGCGGGTCAGCCGGTAAGTCTGCAGCTCTGCCTCCGTGGCCGACTGCACGGCGCCCTTGTCGAGGGGGATGCCCGCGCCGGGGCGCACGGTGACGTCGACACTGCGGTGGCCGACTCCGACGGTGATGCTCTCGCGAGCCAGGCCCGTCTCCTCCGAGAGGTGCTGGGCGAGCGCGCTGGCGATCACGCCGTTGTCGACGACGACCACCCTGTCGCCCGCCTCGAGGGTGTGCCGTGACAGGCGACCCGGAGTGACAGCCAGCACGACGAGCACGACGCCGATCAGGGCGAGCACGACGCTGCCCGCGATCACGAGTCCGGCCGGCTGTGCGGTGGGCAGGCCGACCAGCCATCCGCCCGCCGCGGCGGGACCCAGCAGGAGAGCGGGCTGCGCCGCGAGGCTCAGCACGATCTCGAGCCCGATGTAGGCGAGGGCGAGGATGAGGAGGATGACCGCGACGAACATCGCGACGGTGCGCGGCGAATGCGTCTCGCGTCGGACGACGCGACGAAGAACCGGGGTGCTCATCGCACTCGTCTCCTCTCTGGGATGGTGGCACCGGTGATGGTGAGGGTGATGCGGGTCACGTCACGTCCGAGAAGACCGCTGAGA
The DNA here is from genome assembly GCF_001428975.1 of Microbacterium sp. Root280D1. Classification (NCBI taxonomy): domain Bacteria; kingdom Bacillati; phylum Actinomycetota; class Actinomycetes; order Micrococcales; family Microbacteriaceae; genus Microbacterium; species Microbacterium sp. Root280D1. The sequence continues at coordinate 66,478 of NZ_LMJK01000001.1, forward strand.
CTCTCCTGCAGCTGCTCCTGCAGCTGACGAGCTCGGTCGAGGACGGGGACGCTCTGGGAGATCGCGACGGTGTCGTCGAGATCGGGGACGGGAAGCGGGGTCGCTATGCGCACGGCGATCCCGCCCGGGTGCTCGGCGACGTCGACCTTCACGTCACCGCGCGGCACACCGATCAGGGTTGCGGACGCCTTCTCGGTGACCGTGCGGTAGACGCGTTCCTTCACGTCGATGCGCCCAGGGACGGTGGCCTCTGCGGTGGCGGCCCGCGCGGGGCCGCCACCGGCGACGAGGTGCTGGTCGACGCGCATCAGGAGGTGCGCCGCCCTGTGAAGGCGTCGGCGAGACCGCGGACGTCGAGCTTGCCGGAGGCGATCCGGCCGATGACGGCTCCGACGCCGGCGAACAGGGCCATGAGGAGGAATCCCCAGAACCCGAACAGCAGAGCGGCCAGGGCCAGGAGTGCGCCGATCAGGGCGCCTGTGGTGGTGGGGGTCATGAGACTCGCGACTCCTCGTTCTCCTGGTTGTCGTCACCGGGGACGTGCACGTCGTTGACCTCGACGTTGACCTCGACGACCTCGAGACCGACCAGGCGGCTGATCGCACCGGCGACGGCGGCGCGCACGTTGCTCGCGACCTCCTGGATCGGGGCGGGGTACTCGACGACGATGGTCAGGTCTGCGGCGGCCTGCGTCTCGCCGACCTCGACCTTGACGCCCTGCGTCAGGTCGGTGGCGTTGACGGCGTCACGGATGGCGCCGAAGGCACGTGCTCCGCCACCACCGAGCGCGTAGACACCGGCGACCTCACGGGCGGCGATGCCGGCGACCTTGGCGACGACGCCGTCGGCGATGACCGTCTTGCCCGCGGCATCCGAGTCGGCGGGGACGCGCGACGTCGAGAAGGCCGACGTGCGGTCGACGCGCGAACCCGAGGCAGCCGGCTTCGGCGCGGTCGACGTCTGAGCGAGCTCCTTGTCGGCGGGGCTGGTGGGGGTGTTCTGATCCTGAGTTGCCATGACCATTCCTTCGTCTCACGATGTGCCGGCCGGGCCGTGGTGGCTTCGCCGGGAGCGTGTGTGGGTCGCTCACAGATAGGACGAGCGCCGAGCGGGATTCGTCACAGATTCGTCGGGAGAATCTGCGAGACAGCGCCCGAGCGGCGATCGACGGCAGAGAACACGCGGTCGCTGGCCGTGCAGGCACTGGCCGTCGCGGGCCGGGACCGCGAGGATGATCGGATGAGCCACGACTCCCCCGCCACCGCCCTGCTCGTGATCGACGCGCAGGAATCCTTCCGCCAGCGACCCGACGAGTGGGCGGCCACCGCCAACCCGGGCGTCATCGACAACGTCTCCCAGCTCGTCGCGTACGCGCGTCGGTCGGGAGACGCCGTCGTGTGGGTCACGCACTCCGAGCCGGGCAGCGGAGGAGTCTTCGATCCGGCCAACGGCTTCGTCCGGGTGGTCTCCGACCTCGACCCGCAGAGCGACGAGACCGCCGTGACGAAGACCACCGTCAACGCGTTCACATCGACCGATCTCGAAGATCAGCTCCGGCGCCGCGGCGTCGGCCGAGTGGTCGTCTGCGGCATCCGCACCGAGCAGTGCTGCGAGACGACGGCCCGGATGGCGGCCGACCTCGGCTTCACGGTGGAGTTCGTGACGGATGCGACGACGACCTCGGCGATCGAGGCGACGGACGGGCTCGCGGCCGTCTCGGGTGACGAGATCATGCAGCGGACCGAGAGCATCCTGGCGGCGCGCGGATTCGCGACGATCGTCCGCACGGCCGACCGGGTGGGTGTCTCCGCCTAGGTTGGAGGACATGCCCTCGCCGCTCGCGCTCCCCGACCTCACCGGCCACACGATCCTCGTCACCGGGGCGAACGCGGGCATCGGATACTGGTGCGCGGAGATCCTGGCCACGCAGGGTGCCAGGGTGCTGCTCGGATGCCGGTCGGCAGAGCGCGCACAGGTGGCCGTGTCGTCGATCCGCGCGCAGGTTCCGGGTGCCGACCTCGACATCGTGCCGGTCGATCTCGGGTCGTTGGCGAGCGTCGCCTCGGCGACGGCATCGCTCGACGAGCGGCTCGATGCGGTGATCTGCAATGCCGGGGTCAAGGCGGCGGATCGCAGCGCCCGCACCGCGGACGGACTGGACCTCATGGTCGGCACCAACGCGATCGGACACTTCGCCCTGGTCGCCCAGCTCGACCGTCTGCTCGCCGACGACGCTCGGGTCGTGGCCGTCGGATCGCTGGCGCATCGCTTCGCCGAGATCGACCCCGGCACACTCTCTCAGCCGTGGACGGGTGCGTCGCTGCGTCAGTACGGCCGCTCGAAGGCCGCCCTGATGGCCCTCGCCTTCGAGCTGAACCGCCGGTGGCGGGGCACGGCGCGGTCTGCGCTGTGTGCTCACCCCGGTTACGCCGTCGATCCGCTGACTCCGCACCGCGACGGACTCGCCGCGGTCTCACCTCTGACGCGCGCCCTCGCGTCGGTCAGCCGTCCGCTCGTGCAGGGCAAGGATGCCGGGGCCGCGCCGATCCTGCATGCTGCCGTCGCGGCCGATGCCACCGGCGGCGATTATTGGGGTCCGGGCGGGCTGCTCGAGTTCCGCGGGGCGCCGAAGCGGGTCGCCGCGAGCGCCCAGGTGCGGTCGGTCGACGTCGGCGCGGAACTGTGGTCGGTCGCCGAGCACCTCTCGGGCGTGCGCTTCACGATCTGACGATCTGACGGCGGATCAGGCGAGCTCCTGGAGTGTCGCGGTCATGTCGCCTCCGGCGTCCCCGGTGTTGACCGTTCCCTTCGGCTCGAACAGGATCGCGTGCACCTCGTCCGTCGCCTTCGGGCAGTGCTCGACCCCGCGCGGCACGACGAAGACGTCGTTCGGGTGCAGAATCACGTCGCGGTCGCGGAGCTGGATGGTGAGCTGGCCGCTCACCACCATGAACAGCTCATCGGTGTCGGGGTGGGTGTGCCAGACGAATTCGCCCTGGAGCTTGACGACCTTGACGTCGTAGTCGTTGACGCTGGTGAGCCGGTGCGGCTGCCAGTGCTCGGTGATCGCCGAGAGGGCGTCGTGGACGTTGCGCACATCGTCTGTCATGCTCACGAGCCTAGCCACCGGCCGGCCACGGCCCCCTCCCGATGAGCAGCGCTCAGGCGGCTTCGGCATCCCTCGACGGGATCTCGTCGATCGATCGATACACGGGCAGCCCGCGCTCGAGCGCGATCTCGACGTCCTTGTCGGCGCCGGCGGAGTCTCCCGGCAGGCGCAGCACCGCGTCGCAGTGCTGCAGCAGTCGGTGGGCCGTCTCGTACATGACGTCGCCCTCGGCGGCATCCGTCTCGTCCATGCCTCGGAGGATCGGCAGGGCGACCCATTCGCCGATCATCGGCACGTGGCCGAGACGGTGGATGGGGGCCGCGACCTCTTCGAGGGCCTCGAGGTTGCGGGCGATCAAGGCGGGGTCGCCGCCCGTGCCGGAGCGGTAGGGGCCGGCGATGAGAATCAGCAGTGGTGTGTTCATGGAGAAGACTGTAACGTTAACCGTGCAGGAACGTGCAACTTCGTGAATGAACGGGATGGGAGCTTCGGATGCTGAGTGCGCAGCGAAAGGATCATCTGCGCGAGATCCTGCGCAGAGACGGTCGCGTGGTGGCGAAGGACGTCGCCACCGATCTCGGCGTCTCCGAGGACTCGATCCGTCGCGATCTGCGCGAGCTCGCCGACACGGGCGAACTCGTCCGCGTCTATGGCGGCGCTCTGCCGGTTCCGCCGGCCGATCGGCCCGTCGACGAGCGCTCGTCGCTGGCCACCGAGAGCAAGGAGCGGGTCGCCCGCCGCGCCGTCGAGCTGATCCTGCCGGGCTCGACGATCGTGCTGGATGCCGGAACCACGACGCTCGCGATGGCCCGCATGCTGCCGTACGGCGCCGACCTGACCGTCATCACCCCCAGCCCGGCGATCGCCCTCGCCGTCGCCGAGCACTCCGACGCCCGCGTCGTGATCATCGGCGGCGAACTCGCCCGCTTCTCGATGGTCGCGAGCGGCCCCCTCGCCATGGAGGCCGTGCAGCATCTCGCCGCAGACCTGTTCTTCCTGGGCGTGACGGGCGTCGATCCCGTCCACGGCCTGACCACCGGCAACCTCGACGACGCCGCCACCAAACGCGCGATCGCCGCGCGCTGTGCGCAGACCTACGTCCTGGGCAGCGAGGAGAAGATCGGCGCCATCTCGCGCTTCCCGGTTCTGAACGTCGACGCCATCACCGGTCTCGTGGTCGACCCTCAGGACGCGAACCCGGTCATCGGCGATCTCGCAGAGGGCATGCCGGTGCTGCGCTGACCGGTGTCAGGTGATGGTCGCCGCCACGATCGTCGGCGTCATGATCGCCACCATCGCGGCCGTGATCGCATCGTTGACCGCCTTGGCGACGGCATCCCCTGCCCGCGATCCTGCCGTGAGCTGCTCGATCCGCTTCTTGAGGTCGCGCGAGGACAGCCCGCCGCACTCCTCGCGCAGGATCGCGTGCGCCGCGTTGAGATTCTGCAGGATCGCAAGCAGCGCCAGGTCGGCCTGCGTCGGAGCACCCGTTCCGGCGAGCACCGCGGCGAGCCGCGCCCTCAGCGCCTGCTCGGGCGTCGAATCGGATTCGGGAGTGCGTGCCGACCCCCAGCCGAAGAATCCGCGCTCCCCTCTGACGAGCACGCCCTGCACGATGAGCGACTCGACCACGATCTCGAGCGGATCGAGCTTGGGGCGCACCACGAGCGACTGCAGCCGCTTGCCGCGCAACGGCACGAGGCGCTGCAGTGTCGTATCGAGGATCGGGTTGCCCGTCGGGTCGGTCGACACGATCTCGACGACAGGGTTCTTCTCGTCCGACACCGCGATGCGTCCGTGCAGGGCGAGGTCGACGATCACGGCCGCGATCTCGCCGTACAGGCGGTTCACGCTCACCGCGCTCTCGACGCGGCCATCAGGCCGGAGAAGCAGCATGTGGAGTTCCTCGACGATCAGCATGCATCCACGCTATGACGGGCCACCTCACGACGGCATCCCCCGGACGGATGATTCCGGAACACCCCCCACACGCACGAACGCCGCGCCCTCCGGAGAGGACGCGGCGTTCGATGAAGAGTGGTTACGCGCCGATCTTCTTGGCATCGTCCGCGTTGAGCACGCGGAAGAGCAGAGCCGCGATGACCGCGCCGACCACGGGGGCGACGATGTAGAGCCACAGCGAGGCCCAGTCGAAGTACCCGCCGACCGAGAGGCCGAGTGCCACCGCCGGGTTGAAGCCGCCGCCCGAGATCGAACCGACGGTCGCTGCGCCGACGAACACCGTCGCCCCGATCGCGAGGCCGTAGAACGAGTTGCCCTCGGTGTCCTTCGAGGTCGCGGTGTTGAGCACGACCCAGACGAGGATCAGCGTGAACAGCGCCTCGACGAAGAAGGCGGGTCCCACCTCGACGACCAGAGCCTCGCCACCGGCGGGCCACACGGCGAAGCTGACCAGCGCGGCGAGCGCGCCACCGACGAACTGCGCCACGAGGTAGGCGATGAAGTCGACGACGCTGAGGCCGCCACGGAGGAAGACGCCGACGGAGACCGCCGGGTTGAGGTGAGCGCCCGAGATGTGGCCGGTCGAGAAGACGAGCACGGCGAGTGTGAAGCCGATCGCGAGCGGAGTCAGCGGGCTCTCGCTGTTGACCGCCGCGATGATCGTGAGGACGAAGAGGAACGTGGCGATCGCTTCGGCGAGCGCCTTTCGGGGAGTACCTGACATGAGAAGTGCTCTTTTCTGAGAGGTGAGGGAAGGCGACCCCCGTCCGCCTGCGCACTCCAGCCGACGCACCCTCCGATAACGCCCCCGAATCTAGCGACGGCAGTCGGAGTCCGGGCGTACGCCGCGCTGGCGCCTGTGAAATACCTGAATGCGATGCGACGGCATGTCAACCCCGTCGCCACATCGGCACGCTTGTCCGTACTGTTCCGGGATGACTTCCGACACCGCCACGACGCCGGAGGAGCCCACTCGCCTGCGTCGCGCCATCACCGGCCCCCTGCTGTTCGCCTTCATCCTGGGCGACGTGCTCGGCGCCGGCATCTACGCCCTGATGGGTGTGCTGTCCGAGAAGGTCGGCGGGATGCTGTGGGCACCGCTGCTTCTCGCTCTCCTGCTCGCGCTGCTGACCGCGGGGTCGTACGCCGAGCTGGTCACCAAGTACCCGCGCGCCGGCGGGGCATCCGTCTTCGCGGAGCGCGCCTTCCACAGCCCCGTCGTCTCGTTCCTGGTCGGGTTCAGCATGCTCGCGGCCGGCGTGACGAGCGCCGCGGGCCTGGCGATCGCGTTCGCCGGCGACTACCTCGGCACGTTCTTCGACCTGCCGACCATTCCCGTCGCGATCGTCTTCCTCGCGATCGTCGGAGCACTCAACGCCCGCGGCATCCGTGAGTCGCTCGGCGCGAATCTGGTGATGACGGCGATCGAGCTGAGCGGTCTCGTGATCGTGATCGTCGTGGTCGGGATGTTCGTGGTCGGCGGCGGCGGCGACGCCTCGCGGCTGACTCAGACGCCCGAGGGGACGCCCGTCGCCCTGGCGGTCCTGTCGGGAGCGGTGATCGCCTACTACTCCTTCGTCGGCTTCGAGACCTCGGCGAACATGATCGAAGAGGTCAAGAATCCGCGGCGCACCTATCCCCGAGCCCTCTTCGGCGCGCTCTTCACCGCCGGTGCGGTGTACGTGCTCGTGGGGGTCGCGAGTTCCATCGCACTGCCGGCGTCCGAGCTGCAGGAGTCGAGCGGACCGCTGCTGTCGGTCGTCGAGGCCGCGGGTGCCAGCATCCCCTCCTGGCTGTTCAGCCTGATCGCCCTGATCGCGGTGGCGAACGGTGCACTGCTCACGATGATCATGGTGAGCCGCCTGACCTACGGGATGGCCGAGCAGAACCTGCTGCCCGCCGTGCTCGGCCGCGTGCTGCCGAATCGAAAGACCCCGTGGGTGGCGATCCTCACCACGACCCTCGTCGCGATGGGACTCACGCTCGTCGGCGATCTGGCGACGCTCGCCGAGACCGTCGTGCTGCTGCTGCTCTTCGTCTTCCTCAGCGTCAACGTCTCGGTGCTGGTGCTGCGACGTGACCGCGTCGAGCACGATCACTTCCGCATCTGGACGGTCATCCCGGTGCTGGGCATCGCCTCGTGCATCCTGCTGCTCACCCAGCAGCGAGGGGTCGTCTGGCTGTTCGGCGCGATCCTGCTGGCGGTCGGCGCCGTGCTGTACCTGCTCGCCCGCTGGGGCCGCAACCGCTCCGACCGCCGCGACCACGACGGAGCCCCGTCATCCACCACCACGAAGGAGAACGATGAGCACGCCTGACCTCACCCCCGACGCCGACGACGCCATGACGAGCGAGGAGAAGCGCCACGACCAGCTGACCGCGGCCCCTGATGCCACCGAGGCCGATGCCGCCCCGCGCATCGAGGTCTCGGAGCACGACGGGAACACCCGCATCGACATCCTCCCCGATGCCGCCGTGCGGCCGGGACCTGGACCCGGGGTCGAGGTCGACGACGAGCCCGAGCAGTAGCCGGAGCGGCGGCGAGAACGCGCGCGGGATCGCCCCCGCGATACTTCAGCGTTCCGATATATCACGACTCACCCCTCGAAAGCAAGCTCTGAGCGTATGCTGACTCCGAGACCGCCTCCGCGGTCTCGGAGTCGGTGACCCGGACCCCGTCACCACGATCGGGGGGACGCCATGAGCATCACCACAGATCCGAGCACCGACACGCGGTCGGATGCCGAGCTCGCCGACGCGACGCGCAGCGGAGACGCCCGAGCGTTCGCCGTGCTGTGGCAGCGCCATTCCGAGGCGGGGCTCCGCGCGGCCCGGGCAGTGACGCGTTCCATCGACCCTGACGACCTCGTCAGCGAGGCCTTCACGAAGACGTTCAGCGCGATGCAGAACGGCGGCGGACCGACCGATGGCTTCCGGGCGTATCTCTACGCCGCCATCCGCAACGCCGCCGCGACGTGGGGCGGCAAGCAGAAGGACATCCCGATCGAGTTCATCGAGGAGATCCCCGATGAGGCCCCCGACGCGATCGAGCAGCTGTCGGACAAGACGATGCTCGCGGCGGCGTTCAAGAATCTGCCCGAGAACCACCGCACCCTGCTCTGGTACCTCGAGGTCGAGGGCATGAAGCCGCGCGAGATCGCTCCGCTGATGGGACTGACTCCGAATGCCGTGTCGGCGCTGGCTCTCCGCGCTCGCGACGGATTCCGCCATGCCTGGCTGGATGCGCTCATCGCCGACCCTTCCCGTCCCGAGGAGTGTCGCTGGGCGTGCGGGCGGCTCGTGCGCCGCTCTCGCCGCCCGGTGAGTCGGCACGAGCGCCCCCGCCTCGAATCCCATCTCGAAGGGTGCGCCGGCTGCACGATCATCGCGCGAGACATCGACACGGCCTCGTCGAAGCTGCGAGCCGTGCTGCTGCCCCTCGCACTCGGCAGTGCCGGCGCCGCCGCCTACGCCGCTCTCGAGCCCGGCGCGGCAGCGAGCGCCTCCGTCATCGGACCGTCCGCCGCCCTGCGGACCCGCCGCGTGCTCACCATCGGGATCGCCGCGGGAAGCGCGGTCGCCCTTGCGGCGACGGTCGCCGTGGCGATGGTCGGCCCCTGGTCGCAACCCGCGGCAGACGGCGACCGTGGTGAGGCGTCCGGGCCCGCCGCCCGACCAATCGCCCCGACTCCCGGTGCCACACCCGCGACGGACGACGACACGTCACCGACGCCCCCACCTGTCGCACCGCTCATTCCTGCTCCGGTGGAGCCGCCAGTGCAGCCGGTCGTCGAGACGACTCGGCAGGACACACCTGTGCGCGCCGTTCCGGAGCCGCCGAGCGCCCCGGTGGCCGCACCGCCGGCGGCGGGCCCTCCGGCGACCAGACCCCCCGTAGCGACCCCGCCGGTCGAGGTCCCGCCGGTCGAGACCCCGCCCGTGTTCGCGATCGGTCCGGACGGGTGGGACACCAGCAGTCCCCTCGCTGTCTCGGTGAGCGGCACCGGCATCCCCGGCAGCACGGTCGCCGTCATCGACGAGCTCGGCTCCGTCCTCGCCCAGGCGACGGTCGACGGCGACGGTGAGTTCACGCTCTCCGTCGCGGGAGGCGAACTGAGGCAGGGCATGACGCTCACGGCCCAGCACACCTCACCCTCCGGCGACGTGGGCCTCAGCGAGCCGGTCGGACCCCTCGCATTCCCCGTGCCGGTCATCTCTGGCGATCAGCCCCGCCCCCACCTCGAGCGGGGGGATGCTGACGCCGACGGCGAGCAGGACGACGCGCTCGTCACTCTCGAGGGCATCCCGGGCGGCTGGGTGCAGGTCGCCGTCGACGGCGTCGTGGTGCCCCACCTCATCGCCATCGACGAGGTGACCTCCGACGACTACATCCCCGACATCCACCTCGGATTCCACCTGCTCACCCTGCGATACGTCGATGCGGAGTCGGGCGTCACCGGTCCTGGAGCCGACTACGCGGTCGTCGTCACCCCGGGCGGCAAGTGACGTCCGGGCACGGATCCGACCGGAATATTGGTTGCGGCGTCAGGAACGGGCGTCGTCAGCGTCTTGATAGTGGGACGAGAAGCCGGCCCTGGGGACCTGAGTCGACTTCGTGTCCGAGAGCTCGCGTTCCCCTACGGACGCGGCACTAGCGGGTGGGGCTGCTCCCCAGTCCCACCCGCATTCCCTTCCGCACCCGTGTGGGGGCCTACAGCCAGCCCTTGCGCTTGAACGCCCAGTAGAGCCCGACGCCCATCGCCAGCATCAGAGCGACCGCCATGGGGTATCCGAGCGTCCAATGCAGCTCGGGCATGTGGTCGAAGTTCATGCCGTACACCGTGCCGACGAGCGTCGGGGCGAACAGGATCGCCGCCCAGCCCGAGATCTTCTTGACCTCGTCGTTCTGGCGGATGCTCAACTCGGTCATCCGCCGCATCTCCTCGTTCTGCCGCCGCGCCACGATCGTGGACTCGACGGTCAGCGCGTTGTCGAGCACCGTGCGGAAGGTGTTCGCGCGCTCCGACACACGCAGGGTGTGGTCGAGCACGTCGCGCAGGTACCGCTGCAGTTCCTCGTCGACCTCGTACTTCGTCGAACCTCGCAGCAGCGAGTCCAGCATGCCCGCGAGAGGCTGCACCGCGCGCTGGAAGTCGATCACCTCACGACCGAGTTCGTAGATGCGCTGCGTCGCGTCGACCTCGTCCTCGAAGAGCTGGCTCTCGATCTCGTCGATGTCGTTCTCGAGTCCCGACAGCACGGGTGCGTACTCGTCGACGACCTCGTCGAGGATCGCATAGAGCACCGCCTCCGGACCGAGCTTCAGCAGACCGGGGTCGTCTTCGAGTCGGCGTCGCACCCGCCCCAGGTCGGGAGACTCCGCGTGGCGGATCGTCACCACGAAGTCGGGCCCCACGAGCACATGGATCTCGCCGAACTCGACCTCCTCCGCGGCATCCAGATACCGGGCGGATCGCAGCACCATGAACAGCACGTCTCCGTACCGCTCGAGCTTCGACCGCTGGTGACCCGAGAGCGCATCCTCGACGACGAGAGCGTGGATGCCGAACTCGTCGGCGACCTCGCGGATCTCGGCTTCGCTCGGCCGGTACAGACCTATCCAGCTCATGCCGCCGCGCTCGCGCAGCACCTCGAACGTCTCACTGAGGCTCCGCGGATTCTCGGTGCGGACCCCGTCGACGTAGATCGCGTTGTCGATGATCGCCATCGGCGTTCCCTTCGTCGGTATGCCGCGGCGGTCGTGCGCCGGGCCCTAGGCGGCCGGCGGTGCGACGCAGGCGACCGCCGAGTCCGTGATGGCCTGGTGATACTGCTCGGCCGTGAACGGAAGCCCGAACTCGGGAGCGGTCTCACCCGCGGCTGCAGGCACCTTGGAGGCGATCGCCGCGAGCTCCCACGCCAGGTACATCGCGGTCGTCGCGCCGGTCGTCGAGTTGTTCAGCGACACCGCGACCGTGAAGCCCGTCTCGGGGTCGGAGAACGCCGACGTCTGATACCCGGGAGTCCAGCCCGCCTGTCCGACCATCGAGCCGACGAGCAGAGCGCCGCCCGTGGCCTGGAGCCAGGAGGGAGCCTGGGGGCCCTGCGGCAGGGGAGCTCCGAAGCGGTTCGGCTCGTCCTTCGTGCGCAGCTTCTGCGCGGCTTCGGCCTGGGCGTACCGACCGAGATCCTCGATCGTCGACACGACGCCGGAGTCGGTGTAGCCGGTGCTCGACGAGAGCGTGGTGATGTCGACCGGGGCAGCACAGTCGTACCCGCCTTCGACGGGCGTCAGGTAGTGCCCGTTCATGACCGGTCCGTCAGAGGGCGGGGCCGGGGCCGGCGAAGGCAGCGACGTCGCCGAGAGACCGAGCGGCTGGGTCACGTACTCGGCGATCAGCTCGGACGCCGTGCGGCCGGACGCCCGCTCGAGTGCGAGTCCGAGCAGCAGGTAGCCGGCATCCGAGTTCGTGTAGGTCGTCTTCGGAGTGGTGCGTGGGGCGCCGAGGCCGTACGCCGCAAGCTCGAGGGGTGCCCACACGCGCTCGGGGGTGGTGAGCCATGCGGCCTGCGCGGTCGCCTCGGACGAGCCGACGCCGCTCGTGCTGTTGCACAGGTCGAGCAGCGTGATGTCCTTCATGTCAGCGACGCCCGAGACGTGGTCGGGCACGGGGTCGTCGAGATCGACCACGCCGTCATCGGCCAGACCGTAGAGCACGTCGCACGTCATGAGACGCGTCATGTCCGCGATCCGGAAGGACATGTCGGTGCTGATCTCTTCGTCGCCGCCGGGGGTCTGGGCGCCGAGACCGGCGACCCAGCTGCCGCTCCACGGAGCCCACACGCCCACGACGGCGCCCGAGGCACCCGATGCGGCGAGCGCGTTGGTGATGGCCGCCTCCATGGCGGCGACCGTGTCGTCAGGCAGAGGGCCGTCGACCTGGGACGGAGGCTGGTAGCTGAACTCCGGTTCGGCCGTGCAGCCGGTGAGGAAGAGCCCGAGCGCGGCTGCGCCGGCCACTGCTGCGCGGAACGTGCGCGACGAGAGAAGCTGCATGAAAGGGGACCCCCGGAAGACGTGTCTCCCGAGTCTAGAACGCCCATCCTGAAAGAAAGGCATCACCGAACGCCGTTTAGGGTGATCACCATGCCCCACACGTTCGATGCCGACGTCGTCTCCGCGATCCTCCGCCACATGAACGGCGACCACACCGATGACAATCTGCTCATCACGCGCGCCTTCGCGCCGGCCGGAGGGTCTCAGTCGGACGAGATCACCGACGCCGTGATGACGGACCTCGACGGCGACGGCGGAGTCTGGAAGGTCACCCGCTCCGGCGAGGCCTCAGAGCTTCGCATCCCCTGGCCCTCCGGTCCGATCACGGAGCGCCCCGCCGTGCGCCGCGAGGTCGTCGCGCTCTATGATCTCGCCTGCGAGAAGCTCGGGGTCGAGCCGCGTCCGCACGCATGACGCTCGGCTCAGCGAGGGGTTTCCTTTCAGGTTAGGCGACCCTTACACTGGGCACATGTCCGAGATCCTCTCCTTCTCCGCAGCCCTCCGTGAGCGCTCCTCCGGTTCGCACTCGCGCAGCGAGGGTGCCGGCTTCATGTCCGACCTGCTCAAGGGCGAAGGATCGCGCGAGGACTACATCGCGCTCGTCGCGCAGCACTACTTCATCTACGAAGCCCTCGAGGGCGCGGGCGAGCGCATGCGCCAGGACCCCGTGGCATCCGTCTTCCTCAGCGACAAGCTGACCCGCCTGCCCGCGCTCGAGGCCGACCTCGAGTTCCTCCTCGGGGCGCACTGGCGCGATGTGATCGTCGCGCTGCCGACCACGCAGCGCTACGTCGAGCGCATCCGCCAGGTCGGGGCGACCTGGGCCGGTGGCTTCTTCGCGCATCACTACACGCGCTACCTCGGCGATCTGTCGGGCGGCATCTTCATCGGACGCGTCATGGCACGCCGCTTCGGCTTCGAGACCAACGGCATCGGCTTCTATCTGTTCGACGACATCGCCGACCCGTCGGCGTTCAAGGACGTCTACCGCGAGCAGCTCGACTCCGCCCCCTGGGACGACGCCGAGCGCGAGCGCGTGATCGACGAGGTCCTGCTCGCCTACCGGTTCAACACCGAGCTCTTCGAAGACCTCGACCGCGCACGCGTCGCCGCCTGACGACGAACGGGCTCAGCCCTTCCCGACCTCGGGAGTGGATGCCGCGAGCCACGCGTCGCGCATGAAGCGGCGCACATCCTCGTCGACGCGGATGTCGCTCGGGCGCAGCGCCCTCGACAGGTAGAGCCCGTCGAGGGACGTGAGCCGAGACAGCGCCACATAGGTCTGCCCTGGAGCGAAGGCGCCTGAGCCGAGGTCGATGATCGCGCGGTCGTAGGTCTTGCCCTGCGACTTGTGGATCGTGACCGCCCACGCGAGGCGCAGCGGGAACTGGGTGAACTCGGCCACGACGTCACGGCTCAGCTTCTTGGTGCTCGGCTCGTAGGAGTATCGGAACCGCTCCCAGACCGCGGGCTCGACATCGACCTCTTCGCCGTCGATCTCGACGCGCACGGTCTCTCCGAGGATCCGCACGACCGTGCCGATCGTGCCGTTCACCCACCGCGGCGGCTCGCCCGACATCGAGGTGTCGTTGCGGAGGAACATCACCTGCGCGCCGATCTTGAGCTTGAGCTCCGACTCGGCCGGCAGCGACGCCTCGCCCTTCCCGAACTCGCCGCTGACCTCGGCACGCGCCGTCTGCTCCTTGCCGGGCAGCGCTGCGAGGTGGCGGCTGTTGATGGTGTTCACGATGTCGTTGCGGGTGGCGAGGGTGATCATCGGCACCTCTCCCGGCTCCGGGTCCGGTGGTGTGCGCGCGCCCTGCGTGTTCAGCACTCCCGCGATCTCCGCGGTGACCCGCCCGTACCGCACCGCGTTCAGCATCGCCTTGAAACCGTCATCCGACTGCCGGTGGATCTGCACGAGCTCGCGCACGTGCAGCTCGGCCCGGGTGTCGACGGCGAACAGTCCCCCGTCGTCATCGTCACCCTCACCGCCGGCCGGACCCGCCCAGACCTTGGCATCGAAGAACCAGAACGAACGGTAGTGGTCCTTGACGTAGCGCAGCTCGTCGCCGCGCGGCGGCACGGGAGCCAGCTGATACGGATCGCCGAACATCACGATCTGCACTCCGCCGAACGGGATGCCCCGCTTGCCCCGCGCCTGACGGAGCGAACGGTCGATCGCATCCATCAGGTCGGCGTTGACCATCGAGATCTCGTCGATCACGAGCGTCTCGATCGCATTGAGGATCCGTCGCGTGTTGTCGTTCTGATCGATGTCCGAGTCGCCGATCAGTCCGATCGGCAGCCGGAACAGGGAGTGGATCGTCTGACCCTCGACGTTGAGCGCGGCGACGCCGGTCGGCGCGCAGATGGCGATCTGCTTCTTCGTGTTCCACGAGAAGTACTGCAGCAGCGTCGACTTGCCGGTGCCCGCTCGACCGGTGATGAAGACGTGCTCGCTGGTGTCCTCGATCAACCGGAACAGCTCTTGCTGCTCTTCGGACAGGGCGGGAAGCGACACGGTTCTCTCACACGGACGGAGGCGGGAATGCACGGCGAGACCGTGCCTCCCCATGCTACGTGGCGGCGCCGCCCGGCATCCGAGGAACACAGCGATCGCGGCCGACGCACACCGACTCACGCACGGCGTCGTCCCAGGCCACGCTTCTAGACTGACGCCATGCAGCAGGTCGAGACGAAGGCGCCCCGGCGCTCGCGCCTCGCTGCCGATCTCGCGCTCCTCGCGGTCATCGGCCTCGTGCTCGTCGCCGCTCTCGGTGCAGGTGGAGCCACCCTGTACCAGCAGTTCTACGGGCCGTCGGCGTTCGTCGTGCGCTACCTCGACCTGCTCTCGGAAGGACGAGCGGCTGACGCTCTGCGCGTGCCCGGCGTCGCGATCGATCGGGAGACCCTCGAGATCGCCGGCATCGGAGCCACCGCGTCGGAGGCGCTGCTGCGTCACTCGGCACTCGCGCCGCTCACCGACGTCGAGGTGCAGTCGGAACAGGCCGACGAGTCCGGCAAGACCGAGGTGACCGTGTCGTACGAGGCGAGCGGGCACGCCGGCACCACCACCTTCACCGTCGAGCAGGACGGCTGGGCGGGGGTCACCCCCAACTGGCGCTTCACGACGAGCCCGCTGGCCGTGGTCGAGCTCACGGTGCGCGGTGCCGATCAGTTCGCCGTCAACGGCTTCGAGATGGATCGCCGCCAGGTCTCACCCGCCGGGGCGGAGGCCGCACCCCTCGATCCCCTTCCCCTGCTGGTCTTCACGCCGGGGCTGTACTCGGTCACCGTCGACACTGCGATCGCGGAGTCCGAGGGCATCGGCGTCCTCGCCGACACCCCGCTCGCCACCACGCCCGTCGACGTGCAGACCGAGCCCACCTCGGACTTCGTCGCGGTGGTGCAGCAGCGGGTCGAGGAGTTCCTCACCGCCTGCACCACGCAGGAGGTGCTGCAGCCGACCGCCTGCCCGTTCGGCCTCGAGGTCTCCAACCGCCTCGCCTCGCTGCCGAAGTGGTCGATCGCCGCACAACCGCAGGTGAGCGTCGTGCCCGACGGCGGACACTGGAAGATCCCTCCGACGGATGCCGTCGCGCACGTCGACGTCGAGATCCGCTCGCTCTTCGACGGCTCGGTTCAGGAGCGGTCGGAAGACGTCCCGTTCCAGGTGAACGGATCGATCACGATCCTCCCCGACGGCAAGGTGTCGATCCGGGTCGGATCCCCCGACGAGGAGTCCACGGGCTGACGCCCGCCGGGAGCACGGTCACCGCGCGTCGCGCTCCGCCTGACGCAGGTCGCGCTCGGCGAGCGCCGCGAGCTTCTGGTTGTACTCCTCGAGCTCGGCCTCGCCCGTGCGGTCTGCATGACGGTCGCGGCGCTTCTGCAGCTTGGTGTCGCTGCGGCTCCACTGGATCGCCACGGTGATCGCGAGGATCAGGGTCGGGATCTCTCCGATCGACCACGCTATGCCGCCGCCGATGTACTGATCCTCGATGGGCGTCGGGCCCCAGGTGCGCCCCATCGACCCGAACCAGTCGGCGACCATCAACCCCTCCTGCATCATGATCGCGACGCCGAAGAAGGCGTGCATGGCCATGATGGCGATCAGGGTGATGAGGCGCCCCGGGTAGGGCAGACGGTAGGGCACCGGGTCGGCGCCGACCAGGCTCAGCACGAACAGGTAGCCGGAGATGAGGAAATGCGCGACCATCCACTCGTGGCCGAGGTGCTCGAACATCGACCAGCGCACCAGGTCGGTGAAGTAGAACGCCCACAGCGACAGGATGAAGATGCCCGCCGCCACGAACGGGTGGGTGACGACCTTCGAGAACGGCGAGTGCACGGCCCACATGATCCATTCGCGACCACCGCGGGTGCCGTCGTCGCGCTTGTGGATCGCTCGAAGGGCCAGCGTGACCGGCGCCCCCGAGACCAGCAGCAGCGGGATCGCCATCGACAGCATCATGTGCCCCAGCATGTGCACGCTGAAGAGATACTCCTGATACGCGTTGATCGGGCCGCCCGTGACCCAGAGCAGCATCAGCATTCCCAGCACCCAGAACACGGTGCGGTGGATCGGCCAGCGGTCACCACGGAGCCGCAGTCGGCGCACGCCGGCGAGGTAGAGGAAGAGGCCGAACCCGGCGGCCACCAGCCAGAGCACGTCGATGTCCCACGCCGTGAACCAGCGGTCGATCGTGAACTCCGGCGGCAGCGGGGAGCGGGTGAGGTTCTCGGCGGGGGTCTGCACGAACGCCGCCTCCTCGCCGGTGGGCGGGGGCGTGCGCGCGAGCGCGGCGGCAGCTCCCGAGGCCAGACCCATCAGAGCGACCTCGCACAGCACCAGCATCCAGAACCAGCGCGCGGCTCCGTCGTCCTCGAGCCGAGGGATCAGGCGGGTGCGATACCAGGCGCCCAGCATTCCCATACCGACGAGGAGCACGACCTTCGCGAGCAGGATGGTGCCGTACGGCGTCCAGAGCTGCGAGATGTCGCCGAATGAGACGACGGAGCGGGCGAGACCCGAGATCGCGACGACGGCGAACGCGGCGATCGCGAGACTCGAATAGCGGCTCACCAGCTGCGCCGTGCCCACGCCCGAGCGGTCGCGCAGGATCACGACGAGCAGCAGGCCGCCGAGCCACACCGCCGCGCCGATCGTGTGCAGCAGGATCGAGTTCACCGCGATGTTGTGACCGGCGAGCTCCCCGGAGTGACCCTGCGTCGCCAGCGGAAGGAAGGATGCCGCGGCGAGGATCGCCGTGATGAGCGTCGGCGTCCACGTGCGCCACGCGAACGCGAGCACGGTGATCACCGAGCCCATGATGGTGGTGATCAGCCAGGACTGACCGAGCGGCAGCTGCAGCAGGAATCGTCCGAGCTGCTCACCGAACTCGCGCTCGGCGCTCAGCTGCGGGTTGAAGGCCGCCATGAAGGTGAAGAATCCGCTGATGCCGGCGGTGACCGTGAAGACGGCAGCGCCGGCCGAGGCCGTGTTGAGCGCCGTGTCGAATGACTTCTCCTCGCTGCGCAGGGCGAACAGCGCCAGCACGAGCGAGCCCAGCATCGCCGCGGCCGCGATGTTCATCACGAGCTTGACGATGGGGGTGGCCCAGCGCACGAAGGGACCCGGATCCTGCAGAAGCAGCGGAGCCGCGCCTCCGCCGATCACGAGGGCGAAGATCACGCCGATCAGTCCGGTCGCGAGCAGGATGCCGATTCCGGCCGCGCGATACGCGGAGCGGGTCGGGGTCTGCACGGCGCGGGCACTCACCCCTCCAGCCTAAGCCGCGGATCGGGGGAGGACGCACGAAGGCCGCCCCCGACGGATCGGGAGCGGCCTTCGAAGAGGTGCGGTCTTACTTGACGGCAGCCTTGAGCTTGGAACCAGCGGTCACCTTGACGCGGTGGCCGGCCGGGATCTTGATCTCGGCGCCGGTCTGCGGGTTGCGGCCCGTGCGAGCTGCGGTCGCGACCTGCTCGAACGAGATCCAGCCCGGGATCGAGACCTTGCTGCCCTTGGCAACAGCGTCGGAGACCGAGGAGAACAGCGCGTCGAGGACACCCGAGACGGTGGCCTGGCTCTGGCCGGTGGCAGAAGCGATGCTCGCGACGAGCTCGGTCTTGGTGATGGACTTGTCAGCCATGTCATCCTCCAGCGACGAGGTTCCCGTCGCATCGTTGTGGTTCAGAGGGCTGCTGCCCTCCGTTGGTCGAGTGACCGCCTTGAATGTACCAACCACCACCCACATTTCCGCGTCATTTCGCGGGTTTTGGGCTTTTCGGCGGCGTGTCGTGGGGCAGAAGTGACGAATGTGACTCGTGGGGCATCGATTTCAGCGCGCCCGTCGGCCTCATCGTGGGAAGGAGATCTCTTGCCGCGAAGGGGCGGAATCACCGTTCGATCCTTGCGTGAGAGAGATCTCCTTCGCTCGGCGCGCGCAGATCAGCCCGGGCGACGACGCGTCTCAGGTCGGTTCGGCCGTCGTCGTGGCGGTCGGGGATGCGTCGTCGGCCGTGGCGGAGGCCATCGCGGCGCGGCGCTTCGCACGACGGGTGCGGGTCTCCTTCGACAACGGGTACCGGGCGTCCAGCCGGGGCTCGAGGACGATCCGACGCAGCGCAGTGAGGATCACGTACCCGCCCACCCAGTAGGACAGGAACAGCACGAGTCCATACGAGAACGTGAAGCTCAGCAGCGTGCACACGATGCCGATGCCGACATAGAGCCAGGTCCAGGCGTGGGCGATGCGATCACGCGCGGCCTGCTGGTCATCCGTGCGCTGCTGCAGCGAATCGACCCGGCTGCTGAGTGCCTCATCGTCGATCGTGGCGAAGAGGTCCCGCACCGGCACCTGCAGCGCATCCGCGACCAGAGACAGCGTCTCCAGGCTCGCATCCTGTCCGGCTTCCAGGCGCTGCACGGTCCTGAGTCCCACGCCGCTCTCGGTCGCCAGTCGTTCCTGAGTCCACCCCTGCGCCTGGCGCAGTTCCGTGATTCGTGTCGTGTTCATGTCCTCCATGCTCTCCAGCGGCCCCGATCCGCCGCCACGCCACCGAGCCGCCAGTCAGCCGCCAGCTGGCCGCCATCGACCCGCCGCCCCGTCGCCGTCGCCGTCGCCGCGTCAGAGCGGGCGGTGGGCGGCGACCACCGAGCGTGCGGTGCGCTCGAACGCCGGCGTGACCCGCTCGTCTCCGTCGAGGTACCCGCCGACGAGCGCGGCGTCGCGCAGCAGCACGAGGGACGCCGCGACATCGACGGGGCTCTCGAGGCCGGCCTGCTCGGCGACGGCCTGGAGCGTCGAGCGGAACCACTCCCGGTGCTCGTCGATCAGCAGACGGACGGCACCGTCGGCATCCGGATACTCCGCTGCCGCGTTGATGAACGGGCAGCCACGCGTGTGCCGGAGGCGGATGTCGGCGGCGATGCCGTCGATCACGGCGTCGACCAGCTGCGCAGGATCCGTCACCGCCTCGCCCGCGTCGGCGAACATCGCGCGGAGCATCTCGTCTTCGTTGCGCAGGTACGCGAGGACGAGGTTCTCCTTGCCGCCGAACTGGTTGTAGAGCGTCGCCCTGGTGACCGCGGCCTCATCGATGATGCGGTCGACGCCGACCGCATGGATCCCCTCTTCGTAGAAGAGCCTGGTGGCAGTGTCGATCAGCCGGGTGCGGGCTGCGCTGGGCCGCTTCGGAGCCGTCGTCGGAGCGGAGGTGGGAGTCGTGGTCTTCATGATGATCCCTCTCATCGTGTCATCCGATTCGGGTTTTCGGGAATAGGTTGTGCTAGATAGAACGTTCGGTCTACTATCAGCGTAACGCACTCGCACCGGGCGGGGCAGACACAGGAGAAGAAACGATGAACAGCACCGACAAGACCCCGATCGTCCTGATCCACGGACTCTGGATGACGCCGAAGAGCTGGGACACGTGGGCCGAGCGGTTCCGCGCGCAGGGCCACGAGGTGATCATCCCGGGATGGCCCGGGATCGACGACCGCTCCGTCGAGGACATCCGCCGCGACCCGTCGGCCCTCAAGGGGATCGGCCTGAAGCAGATCGCCGACAACTACGAGCGCATCATCCGTGCGCTTCCGGTCAAGCCGATCATCATGGGCCACTCGTTCGGCGGCGTGCTTACCCAGATGCTCGCCGACCGCGGCCTCGGCGCCGTCTACGTGGGCGTGGCCCCGGGACAGACCGCCGGCGTCACCGCACTGCCCCTCTCGACCCTGTGGACCGGAACGCCGATCCTCTCCAACCCCTTCGGCATCAACGGAGCCAAGCCGCTGTCGAAGCGCCACTTCCACTTCACGTTCGGCAACGACCTCCCCCGCGCAGCATCCGACGCCCTCTGGGAGGAGTACGCCGTGAACTCCTACAACAAGGTCTTCTTCGAGGGCGTGACCTCGGTGCTCAACGAGAAGGGCGGAGTCACCCACGTCGACTACGCACGCGCCGACCGCGCCCCGCTGCTCGTCATCACCGGCGAGATCGACCACGTCGTGCCCCCGGCCATCGGACGCGCGATCGTGAAGAAGTATCACTCGTCCGGCAGCACCGCCATCGTCGAGTACAAGGAGTATGCGGGCCGCACCCACCGTCTCGTCAGCCAGGACGGCTGGGAGGAGATCGCCGACTACGCGCTCACCTGGGCGGTGGAGCACGCGACAGCATCCGTCGCCTGATGCGGGGCGCTGCGGCGCCTCGGAGCGCATCCGCGATACGGAGAGCGCCTCGATGTGCGAAGGAGATCTCGCGCAGCGAAGGACTGGATGACGCATTCGGTCCTTCGCTGGGTGAGATCTCCTTCTCTGCAAGCGAGGACATCAGCCGAGATGCCTGCCCTGAGCGACCGCATCCATGATGATCGCCTGCACTTCTGGCCAGCGAGCCATGATCTGCTCGTACCCGAACCGCAGCACGTGATAGCCACGGAGCATGAGCTGTGCGTCATGCTCGATGTCAGCCGTCCGCTGTGCTCCGACGTGTGTCGCTCCGTCGATCTGAATCACCAGGCGCTCGCCGATCAGGAGGTCGACACGGTATCCGTGCAGCCACGCCTGCTGCACCATCGCAAGACCCAACCACCGCAGCCTCGACACGAAGATCGTCTCGAGACCCGAGTCCGAGAAGGGCCTGGCGGATTCGAGCAGCTCCCGGGCGGCGGGCGGCAGCTCGAATCGCGACAGCACACGCTCGTCGACGAGCCCCTTGTTCAGAGCCGACTCCCAGATCACCAGGGCGGTCTCTCTCGGCTGGCAGCGCGCCACCACGACGAGGGTGTTGACGAGCCCGTCGACGGTGGAGTCGGGGTCGCGCTGAACCACCGGGCGCGACCAGTGGACGACGACCTGCGACGGCACCCGCACGCGGGCGGCATTCGGGCGGGCAGCCACGTGGACGGACGATGCGTTCGGCACCCACAACCCCATGCGCTCGGCTGCGGTGACGCAGGTGATGACGACCCCGCGAGTCGCGGCGCCCACGACGATCGGGTCGGCGTCGGGCAGCGCAATCCATCCTCGACGGATCGATCTCACCGCACCGAGCTCCTTCGCACGGCGCAGTGTGTGAGCGCTCACCCCGAGTGACCGAAGTCGCTCGACGCGCGCGACCCCACCCTGACGTTCGAGCTCGGTGACCGCATCCATCAGGCGATACTCCCCCGTGGTCGGCTTCCGAGGAGGCCGCGCACCCGGCCCCTGTAGAGAACCGTGAACTCGGCCCCTCGGTGCAGAGCGACTGCTGCGAAGGAGATCTCATGCAGTGAAGGAGCGAATGGCGCAGCATCCCCTTCTCAGCGAGAGATCCCCTTCGCAGCGAGCGCCGCAACACGAGTCGCGGATGCCGGGATGCGGATGCCGGGACACAGGCTCGGGCATAGCGAAAGGGGCGAGGATCCGAAGATCCTCGCCCCTTTCGGCTTGTCTGCTGAGACTTACCAGCTGGACTTGGTGACACCGGGCAGCTCGCCACGGTGTGCCATGTCACGGAAGCGGACGCGCGAGACGCCGAACTTCGTGAGGACACCGCGGGGGCGGCCGTCGATGACGTCGCGCGAACGCACGCGAGCCGGCGACGCGTTGCGCGGCAGCTTCTGCAGGCCGACGCGTGCGGCCTCGCGGGCCTCGTCGGTGGCGTTCGGGTCGACCAGGGTCTTCTTCAGCTCGGCGCGACGCTCTGCGTAACGCTCGACGATGACCTTGCGCTGCTCGTTGCGAGCGATCTTGCTCTTCTTAGCCATTGATCAACGCTCCTCTCGGAATTCGACGTGCTGACGGATGACCGGGTCGTACTTCTTGAGCACGAGGCGGTCGGGGGTGTTGCGGCGGTTCTTCTTGGTCACGTACGTGTAGCCCGTACCTGCCGTGGAGCGCAGCTTGATGATCGGACGTACGTCCTGAGCCTTCTTGGCCATTAGAGCTTCACACCCTTCGCCTGGAGGTCCTTGACCACGTTCTCGATGCCGCGGACGTCGATCACCTTGATGCCCTTGGCGGACACGTTGAGCGTGATCTTACGACCGAGCGAAGCGACGAAATAGGTCTTCTTCTGCACGTTCGGGTCGAAGCGACGCTTCGTCCGGCGGTGCGAGTGCGAGACGTTGTGACCGAAGCCGGGAACAGCTCCTGTCACCTGGCACACTGCTGCCATGATGTGACTCCTTCTATACCGTGAGACCGGACGGTCTCACCCAAGATCCCTTGTCTGCGCGCCACCCCGCATCGCCGATCTCTCGGCCGAAGAAGGGGAAGCACGCGAACTACGCACAGGAGTGTGCGCAGACAAAGAGTCAGTTTAGCACGACCCCGAGTCAGACCCGAACGACCTCGAGCAGCAGCGCCGCCCCCGGCGCGAGCAGGGGCAGGGGCACCCCGACCGCCTCGAAGAACGCGCCGGTCGCCTCGATCCCGGCATCCAGCCAGGCGGGGTCCGAGACCTGATGCCGCGTCGCGGTGCCCAGCTCGTCCCGCACCCGCAGCCGGTAGCGCCCGCCGGGCTGCAGTCCGGGGATGCGGGTGCGCGGCGTGAACGCGTCGACCGACGCACCCTGCCGCACCCACGCGAACACACCGCGCGAGCCGTCGACCGCGACGACGCCGTGCAGCAGCGTCTCGTCGTCGACCTCGTCGCTGCGCACGGTGACCCCGGAGTGCAGCAGCGGCCGCAGCTCGCGATAGAGCGCCGTCCAGCGGGTCAGCGCCTCCCGCTCGTCATCCGTGCACCGCGTGATGTCCCACTCGATGCCGGCGTGCCCGAACAGCGCGGTGGCCATGCGGAACGGCAAGGATGCCGCGCGATGCGTCGTCTCGGCGACCGGCGGACCGACGTGAGACCCCACGACCTCCGGGGGCACGAGAGTGCCTGTCCAGCGCTGGATCTGCTGCCGTTCGATCGGATCGTTCGAGTCCGAGCCCCAGACGCGCTGGGTGCGCTGGAGCACCCCGAGGTCGACGCGGGCTCCGCCGCTCGCGCACGACTCGATCTCGAGAGAGGGATGCCGCTCGCGCAGCGCGTCGAGCAGGGCGTAGAAGGCGGCCGTCTGAGCATGCACGGACGCGCGGCCGGTGTGCGGCGACACCGCGGCGTGCAGGTCGCGGTTGTGGTCCCACTTGATGAAGTCGATGCCGATCTCGGAGACCAGGGCGTCGATGCGCTCCAGCAGGTGGGCCGCAGCATCCGGGTTCGCCAGGTCGAGCACCTTCTGATGCCGCCAGGTGGGCGCGTCGGGCGCGGCCTGCAGCACCCAGTCCGGATGCTGCGCGGCGAGGTCGGAGACCGGGTTCACCATCTCAGGCTCGAACCAGAGACCGAACTGCATCCCGAGACCGTGCACCTGATCGGCGAGCGGCCGCAGCCCCTCCGGCCACTTGGCGTCGTCGATGAACCAGTCGCCGAGTCCTGATCGGTCGTCGGGCCGTCCGCGGAACCATCCGTCGTCGAGCACGAACCGCTCGACGCCGACGGATGCCGCAGCCTCGGCCAGCTCGATGATCTTCGCGGGGTCGTGGTCGAAGTACACGGCCTCCCAGGTGTTGAGCACGAGAGGGCGCGGCGTCGTGGGGTGTGCGGAGAACGCGCGGACGGTCTGATGCAGGCGGGCCGACACGGAGTCGAGCCCGCTCTCGCCGTAGGCGAGGAACACCTGCGGCGAGACGTAGGTCTCCCCCGCGCCGAGCCGGATCTCGCCGGGCAGCAGCAGTTCTCCCCCGCCGAGCACCGCCCCGTGAACGCCGGCACCCTCGGGAAGACGCTCGACGCCGACTTCGAGGTCCCCGCTCCACGCGACGTGCGCGGTCCACAGTTCCCCTCGGCGGAAGCCGAACCCGTCGGTGCCGATCGCGGTCAGGTACGGGGCGTCGTGGCCACCGCGACCGCGGCGCACCTGACGCAGGTGCGCTCCGTGGCGCAGGGCGCCTCGCTGTGGTCGCCGCTCGCCCGTCCAGCGTCCGGTGTGATCGAGCACCTCTGTCGCATGCGCGGGGATCGGCAGCAGGATGCGCGCGGCGAGCAGGTCGAGCGGCTCGGCAGCATCCGCCGTGCTCGTCACCGACACCTGGGCGGTGAGCACGCCGACGGCATCCAGCTCGAGATCGAGGACGACGGATGCGCCGGCCGCGGGATCCGCGAACTCCCCGCGCAGCGATGACTCCGTCGCCTTCCACCCGGTCGAGCGCAGCAGCGGAGCGCTGTGCAGCCCGCCGCGGTGCCACGCGAGCGCCGGGGCGCCGGACCATCCGTCGGCTTCGACAGCCAGCAGCGGGACGGTGCGCGAGGCGTCGAACGAGCTGAACGTCACAGCCCCGGTCGACGACACGGCGAGTGCGTCGAGGTCGGCGGTGTCGAGCGCCGCGCCCCAGTGCAGCAGTCGCGCACTCGTCGTGTCGATGACGACGCTGACGCCGGCCGAGGTCAGGTGGACGAGTTCACTCATTGCCGCTCCAGACGAAAAGGGGGAGGCCCGCCCGTGAGCATACGGGCGGGCCTCCGAGGGGTGTTACTCCGTGACGGGGATCGATGCGGCCTTGAGCGCGTCGATGGTCGCCGTCTGGCCCTTCTCGATCGCGTCGAGCAGAGTGCCGTTGCCCGAGACCGCGGCCTTGAAGCCGTCGGACACGTCCGAGTAGGTCTGGGTCATGGTCGGGCCCCACGCGAAGTCGGGCGAGACCTGGGTGGCGGCGTCGGCGAAGACGTCGTAGATCTTCTGTCCGCCGTAGAACTCGACGCCCTCGGCGTAGACCGGCAGCTCGAGACCGGCTGTCGTGGCCGGGTAGAGGTTGGCGGCCTCGGCGAGCGCGGTCAGCGCCTCATCCGACGTGTTGAGCCACAGCGCGAACTTCGTCGCCTCGTAGACGTGCTCGCTGCCCTTGAGGACAGCGGTCGACGACCCGCCCCAGTTGCCGGCCGCGGTGCCGCCGGCCTCCCACTGCGGCAGCGGTGCGACAGCCCAGGAGCCGGCGGTGTCGGGGGCTCCGCTGGAGATCGAGTTGGCGCCCCAGACGGCGGAGTTCCAGGTCCAGACCTGACCGGAGTTGTAGGCGTTGTTCCACTCGTCGGTCCAGGCGGGAACCGTGGCGACGAGGTCGTCGTCGAGCATGCTCTGCCAGAAGTCGGCGACCGTGGTGGTCGCGTCGTCGGCCAGCGACACCGTCCAACCCTCGTCGTCGCTCGAGAACCACTGAGCGCCGTCCTGCCAGGCGAAGCCGGCGAACTGGTTGATGTCCGACTGCGAGAAGTTGGTGATGTATCCGCCGAGGTCACGGATCTTCACGGCCGCCTCGCGGTACTCGTCCCACGTGGTGGGGATCGCGATGCCGTTCTGCTCGAACAGGTCGGCGCGGTAGAACAGCGCCATGGGGCCGGTGTCCTGCGGAACGCCGTAGACGCCCTCGGTGCCGAGGGTGACCTGTCCCCAGGCCCAGTCGACGAACTGGTCCTCCGCGGCGACGACGTCCTCACAGCCGCTGAGGTCTTCGAGGCCGTCCTGCACGAGGAAGTTCGGCAGCGCGTCATACTCGATCTGACCGAGGTCGGGCGCATCGCCGGCCTTGATCTGGTTGAAGAAGTTCTGGTACGTGCCGCCGTTGCCGTTCGGGCCGGTCTGCACGTCGACCTGGATCTCGGGGTTGGCCTCGTTCCAGATCTCGACGACGTCTTCGATGCCGGGGATCCAGGAGGTGAACTCGAGCGTGACGTCGCCGTCCGCCGGGGTGCACGCGGCGGCTTCGCCGCCGGTGCCGGAGCTGTCTCCGCCGGACGCCGAGCAACCGGCGAGCGCGAGTGCCGAGATGGCGATGACAGCGGCTGCCTTCATCTTCGAATGCTGCATTTCGATCCTTTCGTGGATGCGATGGGGGTGGTGCGGTAGGGATGGTGCGGTGGTGCGGGCCGCCCGGTCGGTCCGGGCGGCCGCCTGCTCACTTCAGGGCGCCGGCGCCCAGTCCGTTGCGCCAGAAGCGCTGGAGCAGGAGGAAGGTGACGATCAGCGGGATGACCGACAGCAGAGCGCCGATCAGCACGAGACCACGGAGTTCCGGCAGCTGGTTCAGCTGGTTGTTCCAGTTGTAGAGACCGAAGACGACCGGGAAGAGGTCTTCGGATCGCAGCATGATCATCGGCAGGAAGAAGTTGTTCCAGATGGCGACGAACTGGAAGAGGAACATCGTCACCAGCGCGGGCGTCATCAGTCGGATGCTGACCGTGAAGAACGTGCGGATCTCCCCCGCGCCGTCGAGCCGACTCGCCTCGAGCAGTTCGTCGGGAACGGAGGAGGCCGCGAAGATCCGCGCCAGGTAGACGCCGAACGGACTCACGATCGACGGCAGGAACACCGACCAGAACGTGTTGGTCAGCTGCGCCTGGCTGAAGATGAGGAACAGCGGCAGCGCGAGGGCCGTGGCCGGAACCAGCACTCCGCCGAGCACGATGTCGAACATCAGGTCGCGGCCCGGGAACCGGTACTTCGCGAGGGCGTAGCCGGCCATGGCGGCGAGCAGGGTCGCGATGGCACCGCCGAGCGCGGCGTAGAGCACCGAGTTCAGCAGCCAGCGCAGGTAGACGCCGTCGCGGTAGGCGAACAGCTCGGCGATGTTGTCGAGCAGGTGGAAGTCGGCGAACCACAGCGGGGCGGTGGTCAGGATGTCGCCGGTCTCCTTGCTCGACGCGACGAGCAGCCACCACAGCGGCAGAAGGAAGTAGACCGTGAACACGGCCATGATCAGCATGGCGCCGGTGCGGGAGATGCCCGATTCGCGAGCACCCTTTCCGCGCGGGGCCTGTGCGCGCGAGCCCCGACCGGGGGCGACGATCGTCATGGTGCTCATGCGTTCTGCTCCTTGCGCTGCATGTACTTCATGAATCCGAACGACAGCACGAACGTCGTCACGGCCAGCACGACCGAGAAGGCGGCCGCGAGGTTGGTGTTCGGGATGGATGCCGTGGCGTAGACGGTCATGTTCGGGGTGAACGTGCTCGTGACCGCCGAGCTGAACGAACGGAAGACCTGCGGTTCGGCGAGCAGCTGCAGCGTGCCGATGATCGAGAAGATCGCGGTCATCACGATCGCCGGGCGCACCAGCGGGATCTTGATCGACCAGGCGATGCGCCACTGTCCGGCGCCGTCGAGGATGGCCGCCTCGTAGAGCTCCTGCGGGATCGAGAGCAGCGCCGAGTAGATGATCAGCATGTTGTAGCCGACGTAGACCCACGTCACGACGTTCGCGATCGACCACAGCACGAGGTCTGCCCCGAGGAAGTCGATGTTCTTGGTGATCGCGGTGAACGGCGAGAGGTTGGGCGAGAACAGCGAGCCCCACATGATCGCGGCGATGACACCGGGCACCGCATACGGCACGAAGAACGCGAGGCGGAAGAAGCGCTTGCCGCGGACGAGCGGCGAGTCCAGCAGCAGCGCGAACAGCAGGGCCAGGCCGAGCATGACCGGCACCTGCACGACGCCGAAGGTCAGCATCCGCCCCATCGATGCCCAGAAGGCCTCGTTCTGGAAGACGAGCACGTACTGCGTGAAGCCGCCGAACACCTGCTCGGCCTTGCCGAAGGTGCCGTCGCGCTCGACCACGAGCAGGGACTGCCAGAACGCGTAGGCGATGGGGACGACGTAGAACAGCGCGAACAGCACGCCGAAGGGCACGATGAGGAACGCGATGGCGCCCTTGTGCGGGATCCGTCGGCGGCGGCCCGGCGCCTTCGGCGCTGAGGCGACCGCCGGAGCGGCGAGCGTGGTGGTCATACATCCTCCTTGATGATGCGGACCGCACCGGCCGGCACCAGGCCGGTGGCGCGGGCGTCGGTGACGAGGTCGTGACCTGCGGCCGCGACCTCGGCATCCGTGGATCCGTGATTGATGACGAACAGGAACGAGCCGGCATCGCCGGTGCGGCGCACGATCTCGACGTCGGGTCCGGCGCCGGGGACGGGCGCGACACCCGCGGATGCGGCGAGCCGTGCGATCAGTGCGCGGTAGTCCTCGCGAGCGGGCTGGGTGCCGAGGAACCAGGCCTCGCCCGCTCCCGTCGCGCGCCGCGTGATCGCGGGGTGTCCGGCGGCGGGGCCGTCGACGAACGACGCGATGACCTCGGCATCCGTGGCCTTCAGGCGCTCGCTCCACACTGTCGCGGTCGTGCCGTCGGTCAGGGTGACGGTCTCGTCGGGACGCAGGGGCGTGAACTCCTCCGAGCGGATGCCGAGCAGGTCGCGGAACGCGCCGGGATAGCCGCCGGTGCGCACTCTGTCTTCTTCGTCGACGATGCCGCTGAAGAAGGTGATCAGTGCTGTCGCGCCGTTCTCGACCGCGCGGGCGATCGCCGCGGCATCCGCATCGCCGATGAGGTGCAGCGCGGGGACGATCAGCAGGCGGTGGCCGTCGAGGTCGGCGCCGGGGCGCACGACGTCTGTCGTGACGCCGGCATCCGCCAGCGCGGCATGCGCGGCATGCACCTGGCCGAGGTAGGTCAGCGCCTCGCTCGGACGGCCCTCGTTCTCGCTGGCCCACCAGCTCTCCCAGGAGAAGAACAGTGCGGCGTCGGCGACGACGCGCGTCCCGGCGACCTCGCCCAGGCGATCGAGGAGTCCGCCGAGCGCGACGACCTCGCGCCACTGGTCGGAGTCCTCGCCCGCGTGCGGCACGAGTGCCGTGTGGTACTTCTCGGCGCCCTGGGTCGACGCCCGCCACTGGAAGAAGCAGATGCCGTCGGCGCCGCGCGCGATGTGGGCGGCGATGTTGCGCTGCAGCTCACCGGGAGCCTTGGCGAGGTTGTAGGGCTGCCAGTTCACTGCGCCGGTCGAGGTCTCCATGAGCAGCCACGGCGCACCCTGGGCGAGGCCGCGGGTGAGGTCGGCGGCGAACGAGAGCTCGCCTCGCGCGTCGTCGAGGCGACGGTCGAGGTAGTGGTCGTTGGCGATCAGATCCATCTCGCCCGCCCACGACCAGTAGTCGAGGTTGCGGATGTGCGCGGTGACCATGAAGTTGGTCGTCACCGGCACGTCGCTCCGCTCGCGCAGGATCGCCGCTTCGGCGCGGTAGAGCGCGAGCTGCTCGTCGGAACTGAAGCGCTGGAAGTCGAGGATCTGCCCCGGGTTGCGCAGCGAGAGGGCCTGAGCGGGCACCCGCACGTCGTCGAAGTCGCTGTAGCGCTGGCTCCAGAATGTCGTGCCCCACGCGCGGTTCAGCGCGTCGATGTCGGCGTACCGCTCGCGCAGCCAGCCACGGAAGGCCTCGGCGCTCGTGTCGCAGTAGCAGAGCGCGTTGTGGCAGCCCAGCTCGTTCGACACGTGCCAGAGCGCGACGGCCGGGTGGTCGCCGTAGCGTTCGACGACACGGGTGACGACCTCGGCGGCGTACGCGCGGAAGAGGGGCGAGCTCGGGCAGTACCCCTGACGACCGCCCTGCTGGAAGACGGTCCCGTCTTCGCCGACCGGCAGGATCTCGGGATGCTGCGCGGTGAGCCACGGTGCGGGCGAGGCCGTGCCGGTGCCGAGGTTGATGCGGATGTCCGCGGCGTGCAGCAGCGCGATGATCTCGTCGAGCGCCGCGAAGTCCCACACTCCCCTGGCGGGGTTGATCGACGACCAGCCGAAGATGTTGATCGCCACGAGACCCACGCCTGCCTGCTGCATGAGCCGCACGTCGTCGGGCCAGACGCTGCGGTCCCACTGCTCCGGGTTGTAGTCGCATCCGAAGACGAGGCCGCGCCCTGCGGAGAGGGTGGCGATGCGGTCGGACACAGCGGCGGCCATCGGTGACGCTCCTTTGCGGATCATGTGTGCACGTGCACAGTTCGCTGCGTCGAAACAGCGATCGGGATTTCTGTGAACGTGCACACATCGTCGCATGTCGTGGCGAATCCCGTCAAGTCCGGGTCGCTAGGCTGTCGATCATGAGCACTTCGGCCCGTCGTCGCAGCACCGTGCACGATGTCGCGCGCGTCGCCGGTGTCTCCAGAGGAACCGTCAGCCGCGTGATCAACGGCGGCTACGTGTCGGACGCCGCGCGCACCGCGATCGAAGAGGCGATCCGAGAGGTCGGCTACGTGCCGAACACCGCCGCCCAGAACCTCGTGCGACAGCGCACCCAGGCCATCGCGTTCATCGTGCACGAGCCGCACGCTCTGTTCCTCGAAGACCCCAACATCGGCGCGATCATGCTCGGCACGAACGAGACTCTCTCCGAGGCGGACTACCAGATGGTCTGCCTCGTGGTCGACTCGGTGCGCGACACCGAACGCGTCGCGCGCTACCTCAACGGCGGGTTCGTCGACGGCGCTGTGATCGTCTCGGCCCGAGCGCAGGATCCGATCACCAAGGCCGTGATGCGACTCGACCTGCCTGTCGCCTATGTCGGCCACCCACCCGACGTCGATGCCGCCTGGGTCGGCGTCGACAACCGCGGCGCCGCGCAGGCCGTCACCTCACGTCTGCTGGCGACCGGTCGCACGAGGGTCGGCATGATCGCCGCCGCCCTCGACCGCGACTCGGGCACCGATCGACTCGCCGGATTCACCGACGCTCTCGGCGACGACTTCGATCCGGACCTCGTCGAAGAGGTGCCGCTGTACTCCTACGCCGACGGAGCCGCCGCCATGAGGCGACTGCTCGACCGAGCACCCGACATCGACGGAGTCTTCGCCGCGTCCGACGCGGTGGCCGCCGGAGCGATGTGGGCGCTGCGCGAAGCGGGACGGCGTGTGCCGGATGACGTCGGCGTGGTCGGCTTCGACAACAGCACGTGGGCGACGCGCACCACCCCGCTGCTCTCGACCGTCGACCAGCCGGCCGAAGGTCTCGGGGCCGCGGCCGCGGCATCCGTCCTCGCGCAGCTGCGCGACGATCAGCGTCCGCGCGAAGGGATCATGCTGCCGACGCCCGTGGTGTGGAGAGACTCGGCCTGAGCGCCCCTCCCCCAGCGGAACGGCGAGACCGTCGGGTCGCCGGAGATCCAGAAGCGCCAGGGGAATGCCGCGGTCCCGGCGATGCCGGCCACACCGACCCTCGGCCCGGTCGCCACATCGGTCACCGGTTCGTCACGCAGCCACAGCTCGGCGCGGGCGCCCGCGAACTCCGCTCCGGTGATCGCGTCGATGCCGTCGTGGATCGGATGCCGCAGGCCCGCCGACTGGCCGAATCGACCGGGCCCCCGCGCGAGGTCGCGCAGCGCAGTCGCCGTCAGAGGGGGCGTCGCACGGCGGCGCACCGCGACGGCATCCGCCCCGTGCACCACCTCGCCCGCACGCAGCAGGATCCCGCCCGCCTGACCCTCGGGGCCCGAGACGACGTTCACGCACGAGTGGATGCCGTGACTCAGATAGACGTACAGGTGCCCCGGCTCGCCCCACATCGTCGCGTTGCGTGCGGTGCGCCCCATGCGCGCGTGCGACCCGGGGTCGGCCGCGGGTCCCGTGCCCTGCCCGTGATAGGCCTCGACCTCGGTGAGTCGGAGTCGCACCTCGGAGCCGGCCACGACGGTGCGCAGCTCGCCGCCGAGCAGCAGCGGAGCGGCCTCGACCGGCAGCCCGCTCAGCTCGGCGCGGGTCGCTCGGTGCAGGGCATCCGTCGGCATGGGCTCAGAACTGTGGGGCCGTCTGGCACCACGAGGCGTCGAAGCCGGTGAGCGCCACGATCTCGTCACCCGTGCGCAGGTCGAGCAGGTGCGTCTCGAGGTTCTCGGGCAGCGGCAGCAGCATCTGGTCGTAGGGGTTGTCGGCGAGCTCCGGCGCTATGACGACCGCGGCGTACTGGCCGCTGGGCGACGCGCAGGCCTGCAGGATCGAGTCGGTCGAATCGACCTCGACGAGCGGTGTCGCCGCGCCCTCGTCGTTGACCCGGATGACCGCCTGACCGACGGGCAGACCGTTCTCGTCGCGCGACACCACGTGGCGCAGCGTGCCGCCGGGGTACGGCGTGATCGTGATCGCGGTGCCGTAGTCGGGAGTCGATGCTTCGAGCGGCACCTCCGACCCGTCAGCGAGGTTCAGCTCGACCACCGTGCCGTCGAGTCGCTCGACGATCGCCGTGTACGTGCCCCGCGAGATGCCCTGGATGGTCGTCGCGAGTCCGAGGGACTGCACTCCCGCATCGGTCGAGCGGTCGACCAGCGAGAGCGCACCGTCGAAGTCGATGAAGAGCACGGCGGAGCTGTCCGGCACGAACTGCCAGACGAAGATGTTCGCCTCCTTGCCCCCGACCTCGGTCACCACCGGTTCGTCGTCGCCGCTCAGCGATTGGGTGACGAGCACGCTGGCGCGCCCCTCCGTATCGCTGAGCTCCTTGTCGGAGTAGCTGTAGCCGACCAGACCCCCGCGGTCGGAGACCTGGATCGCCCCGACGTATCCGACACCGGGCAGCTCGAGCTCGCGCTGGTCCGTCCCTTCGCGGTCCATCACGAGCAGCTTCGAGCCCTCGTCCTCCTCGACCGAGACCACGAGCTGCGACGACGTCGCGCGGAAGTCGTTGATCTTGTCGGCCGCGAACACGGGCTGCGCCTTCTCACCCGACAGGTCGGTGCGGAAGATCTGGTCGTTCCCGTCGGGGTCTCGGCGCAGCAGGAAGATGTGGGATGCCGGAGTCGAGAAGCTCGTCGACAGCGTGGCGCTCGGGCCGCCTCCGGCGCCGACCGCATCGGCGACCTTCACCGTGTACTCGGTGTCATCGTCGAGCGGCACGGTGAAGCGGATGCCGATGCCGCGGCCCGCGGCGTCGAGGGTGAAGGGCACGGCGGGATCGACCGTCACCTGCGATTCGTCGATCGCGGCGAGGGACTGGTTCGCGGTGAGGATGACCCGGCTGCCGGAGGTCTCGATGGCCTCGGTCGGGTCGACCTGCACCTCGGTGATGCGGGGTCCCTGGGTGAGGCTGACGACGCCGAGTCCCGCCCCCACCAGCACGAGGATGCCGAGCACAGCGCCGAGCGCCAGCAGGAACCGGCGGTCGCTCGGGGTGTCGGACTTCTCGGGCTTCGCGGGCTTCTCGGGCCTGGCGGGCTTCTCGGGCCTGGCGGCCTTTGCGGGCTTGGCGGCCTTCGCCGGCTTGGGCTTCTTCTCGGCCTTCGGCTTCTTCTCGGCCTTCGGCTGCATCGGCGCCGGGGGCGCGTAGTCGGTCGTGGAGTGAGCCGCGAACGACGTTGTGGACTCCGCATCAGGCGGGACGAAGGTCGAACGCGTCGGCCGTTCGCCGCCGGCCCCGCGAGCCCCGCGAGCCGCAGGCGAGACGACAGGCGTGTCGGTCGCAGGAGACGTTCCGGCTCGCTCTGCCCCGCCGCCCTCGTCCGGCGATTCGGCGGTGGGTGCGGCTGCGCCGGCGTCGCTCACCGACGGCGACGGGGAATCCGCGGCAGCAGCGGCCGCTTCCGCCTCGCGGGCGGCGCGCAGCTCGGCGCGCGTGCGCGGCACCGCCGGGAGGTCGGGGCGCTCGTCGTCAGTACTCATACGGGTCCTGAGGCTCGTCGATCGCGGTGACGGTGGTGGGCTCGACGTGCAGCGAGCCGTCGGCATCCGCCTTGACCGTGCCCTCGACCTCGACCCACTGGCCGGTGTCGAACTCTCCCGCATCGATCGTCACCGGCAGCGTCGCCGGCTGCGCGTCGATCACGCAGTGCGTGATGACGAGGCGCGTGAGGTTGACGCCGTCGGCATCCGTGGGGGTGACGAAGCCGGTCAGCGTGACCGTCTTGCCGTCGTAGGCGGCGGTGTTGGTCGCCGTCGCGAACACGCTCGCCCAGTCGCCCACCCCGAAGGTCGCGGTGTCGGCGACCCCGAGGGTCACATCGTCGGCCCCGGCGAACAGCGCGGTCTGCTCTCCGACCCGCGACATCGCCAGCTCGACCGACAGCGATGCGGGCGGCAGCACGAGCGCTGCGATGACGACACCCGAAGCGACGACACCTCCGGTGACCGTGCCCACCAGGGCGAGGCTGCGGCGAGGCGACGGCTCGGCATCCGCATCCGTGCCGTGTCCGTGATCGTGTCCGTGGTCGCCTTCTTCGCCGAGCGGCAGGGTGCACGACCAGATCGCTCCGGCAAGCGTCACGACGGCCGCGGCGCAGGCGAACCACACCGACTCGGGGCTGATGTAGAGATTCAGGCGACCGGTCACGCCGAGTCCGAGCGTGACGACCGAGATCACCGTGGCGAGACCGATGCCGAGCCAGCGGGTGCCCAGGGCACGGGCGCGCGAGCGGGCCTGCGTGGGGTGCGCGTGATCAGACAAGGACGTTCACCCCGATCCCGATCGCGAAGGCGGCGAACAGCACCACGCCGACGATCCCGACGAGGGTGCGGGTGGTGAAGGTCGTGCGCATGAGAGCGAGCATCTTCACGTCGACGAGCGGGCCGACGAGCAGGAACGCCACGAGCGCGCCCGACGAGAAGGTGGAGGCGAACGACAGGGCGAAGAAGGCGTCGACGTTCGAGCAGATCGCGACGGTCATCGCGAGGGCCATCATCGCCAGGATGGACAGCACCGGGTTCGAGCCGATCGCCAGCAGCACCTCGCGCGGGATCAGCACCTGCACCGCTCCGGCGAGCGCCGATCCGATCACGAGCGCGGGCATCACGGCGCGCAGCTCGACGAGGAACTGCGTGAGGCTGCGGCGCACCGGTGTGCCGTGCTCGTGCGTGACGCGGTCGCAGGTGTCGATGAACCGCTGGGTGAGCAGCGAGTCGGGCGAGGGGTGGCGGCTGTAGATCCAGCCGATGAGGTTGGCGATCAGGTATCCGCCGATGAGACGGGCCACCAGGATGCCGTCATCGAAGCCGAATGCCGCGTGCGTGGTGAGGATCACGATCGGGTTCACGATCGGGGCGGCGATCAGGAACGTCAGCGCCTCGGCCGGTGCGAGCCCGCGCATCATGAGACCGCGGGCGAAGGGCACGTTGCCGCACTCGCAGACCGGGATGAGCATGCCGAGCAGCGACAGCACCGCACGCCGGGCCCATGCGCGCTTCGGCAGCCAGCGGTGGATGACGTCGGCGGGCAGCCACACCTGGACGACGATCGACAGCAGCACGCCGAGGATCACGAACGGCAGCGCCTCGATGAGCACGCTCAGGGCGAGGGTCAGTCCGTCCTGAGCCCTGCTGGGCAGGCTCGCGGTGAAGAGCGACGGAAGGAACCGGTCGATCAGGAAGAGCGCGAGCACGATCGCGGCGCCGAGGCCGACCCCGATCCACGGCGATCGCGGCGATCGGGAGGGCCGGTGCGAGTGCACCGTCCGTGGAGCGGCCTGGGTGGTCACGCGTTCGCTGCCTCTTCGGCGTCCCGCTTGTTGGTGCAGGAGGCGCACAGCCCGAAGATGTCGACCACGTGCGCGGCATCCGTGAAGCCGTGGAGGGCCGCGGTGCGGTGCGCCCACTGCTCGACGTCGGTCGCCTCGATCTCGACCGTGAGTCCGCAGTTGCGACAGATCAGGTGGTGGTGGTGGCCCTGCGTCGTGCAGGCGCGGTAGAGCGCCTCGCCTTCGGGGCTCTGCAGCGAGTCGGCGTCGCCGGCTGCGGCGAGTCCGGCCAGGGCCCGATAGACCGTGGCGAGGCCGATGCCGGTGTTGTCGTCGCGGAGCGAGGCATGCAGATTCTGCGCGCTGACGAATCCTCGCGCGTCGGCGAGGGCTTCGCGCACGCGATCGCGCTGCCAGGTGTTCCGCTGAGCCATACCCACGATTCTAGGCGCGCCGCCCTTGCCGGGCCCTGGGAACGTCAGGCCCGCACGCGGCGCACGCCGCCTCGGGCGCGCTGGATGATCCAGCACACGACGTAGATCGTGAACGACAGGGTCGTGATGTACGGACTCACCGGCAGCGTGCCCGCGAGGGCGAGCAGGATGCCGCCGACGGCCGACACGAACCCGAAGAGCGCCGCGAGCAGAGGCACCGCGACCGGCCCTGCCGAGACGCGCATGGCGGCCGCCGCGGGAGTCACGAGCAGCGCCATCACGAGCAGGGCGCCGATGATGTGCACGCTGACCGCGACGATCAGACCGAGCAGCACCATGAAGAGCAGGCTCACCGCGCGGGTCGGCACACCGCGGGCCGCGGCCGACTCGGGGTCGAGCGAGTCGAAGCGCAGCGGGTTCCACATGAGCAGCAGCCCGAGCAGCACGACGATGCTGATGCCGAGCAGCCAGCCGAGGTCGGGGCTCGAGACCGAGACGATCTGTCCGGTCAGCAGACTGAAGCGGTTGGCGCTGCGCCCGTCGTAGAGCGACAGGAAGAGGATGCCGAGGCCGAGGCCGAACGGCATGAGCACCCCGACGATCGAATTGCGATCTCGGGCCTTGGCCCCTAGGACGCCGATCAGGATCGCCGCCACGAGCGCACCGCCGAGGGATCCGACGACCACGCTGCCCCCGAAGAGCAGCGCTGCGGCGGCACCCGCGAACGAGAGCTCGCTGACGCCGTGCACCGCGAACGCGAGGTCGCGCTGCATCACGAAGACGCCGATCAGTCCGCCGACGATGCCGAGCACCGCACCCGCGATGATCGAGTTCGCGAGCAGGGCGACGAGCTCGCCGTAGTCCTGGAACGAGAACACGTCACTCCAGTCGACCGCAGGCACGATGCCGGTGATGACGGTCATGCGGCACCTCCGTGGTCGTGGTCGTGGTCGTGCAGGTGGTGGGGCTCGGCATCCGGCACCCCGACGACGACGAGTCGGTCGCCGGCGCGCAGCACGAACACCGGGGTGCCGTAGAGCTCGGTGAGCACGCGGGTCTGCAGCACCTCTTCGGGGGTGCCGAGCACGAAGCGACCGCCGGCGATGTAGAGGATGCGATCGACGCGGCCGAGGATCGGGTTGATGTCGTGGGTGACGAACAGCACAGCGGCGCGGCGATCGCGACGCTGGCGGTCGATGATGTCGGTGATCGCGACCTGGTTCGCGAGATCGAGGTTCGACAGCGGCTCGTCGCACAGCAGCAGGGCGGGTTCGTCGGCGAGCGCCTGACCGACGCGCAGTCGCTGCTGCTCACCGCCCGACAAGAGGCCGACCCGGCGGTCGGCGTAGTGCGCGGCTCCGACCGAGGCGAGCAGCTGATCGACCTTGGCCTTGTCGCCGCGGTGCGGGATCGGGAAGCCGAAGCGGCTGCCCTGCACGCCGAGCGCCACGAGATCGCGGGCTCGCATGCTCGTGTCGGGAGCCAGCGAGCGCTGCTGCGGGATGTATCCGATGCGCGGGTTGCCCTTGCGCACCGGCCCGCCGGCGACCGAGATCTCGCCGGCCGACAGCGGCTGCAGGCCCAGGATGCTGCGCAGCAGCGTGGTCTTGCCCGAACCCGACGGTCCGAGCACGGCGATGAACTCCCCGGGCTCGACGGTCAGGTCGAGGCCCGACCACAGTTCCCGGTCACCGCGCTGGAGGGCGGCTCCCCGCACCTCGAGCACGGGGTTCGACTTCTCGGCTCCTGCCCGCGCGTCGGCGGCGGCGCTCACGACTGGAGCGCGTCGGCGAGGCTCTGGATCGCGTCACTCATCCACTCAGAGTACGACGATCCTTCGGGCAGCAGCTCCGTGAACGCGACGAGAGGGATGCCGGCGGCGGTCGCGGCATCCTCGACGCGCTGCGTCTCGGCCCCGCCGGTCTGCGCATTGGTGAGCACGGCTGCCACGTCGCCGCTGTCGACGACGTTCAGGGTCTCGAGCAGGGTCGCGGGGGCGACATCGCTGCCCTCCTCGACCGACTCCGCGAATCCCTCGGGGGTCACATCGGTGAGTCCGGCGGCGGTGGCGATGTAGCCGGGCAGCGGCTCGGTGATGATCACATCGGCGCCGGCGGCATCCGTCTTGAGGGTCTCGAGGTCGACTTCGAAGCCCTCGAGGTCGGCGACGATGTCCTCGGCGTTGGCGGTGAACTCCGCCTCGCCGTCGGGGTCGATCGCGGCAAGCTCATCGGCGATCGCCTCGACCACGTGGATCATCGTGTGCGGGTCGAACCAGACGTGCTCGTTGAAGCCTTCGATGTGATTGTGGCCCTCATGCCCCTCTTCACCCTCGGCGTGGTCGTGATCGTGCTCTTCCTCGGTCGCGCCCTCCTCATCGGAGTGACCGTCGTTGCCCGGGAAATCGTGCGAGAACTCGACGGCGGTGACGATGTGCGGGTCCTGGGCATCCTGCAGCAGGGTGTCGATGAAGCCGTCGTAGCCGCCGCCGTTCTCGATCACGAGGTCGGCCTTCTGCACCGTCAGGCGGTCACGGGCCGAGGCCTCGTACGAGTGCGGGTCCTGCGTGGCCGAGGTGATGATCGAGGTCACGTCGACGCGGTCGCCGCCGATCTGCTCGGCGAGCGAACCGTAGACATTGGTGCTCGCGACGACCGTCACCGCTCCGCCGTCGCCGCCCTCTCCCGCAGCGGGGGTGGTCGAGCATCCGGCCAGCGAGAGTGCGGCGACGGATGCGAGGGCGAGGGCGACGAACGGCTTCTTCATGTCCCCACTCTAAACGCTAATGAGAACCATTATCAAATCGGCGGGCTGGGGTGGCACGCTTCACGATCGATTGCAGGGCCGACGCACGGATGCAGGACGAGAAACCGTGTTCTCGCCCTGCATCCGTGCTTTCGTCCTGCAATCAAACCAGCTCAGCCGAGGAGACCCGGCGCGATCCACACGGCCGAGTCCGCCGGGACCGCCCCGTCGACCACCGTGCCGAGGACGACATCGGCGGCATCCGCTCCGAGGTCGAACGGCTCGGTGCCGAAGTTCGTCACGATCTGCCAGCCGTTCGGGCGAGCGAAGCGCAGCACATCGGGCCGGCCGGTCTCGATCCACTCCAGGCTCTCCTCGGTCTGCAGCTCGTGCCGCAGCCGCAGCGCCTCCCGGTAGAGCGAGAGCGTCGACGACGGATCGGCGGCCTCGACATCGACCGCGGACTCGGCGAACCACGCGGGCTGCGGCAGGTGCGCCTCGGCGGATCCGAAGCCGAACGACGGTCCGGATGCGGTCCAGGGCAGCGGCACGCGGCATCCGTCCCGTCCCAGTCCGTCGAAGACGGCACCACGGAAGAACGCCGGGTCCTGACGCTGCTCGGGCGCGACGTCGGCGACCTCGTGGAGGCCGAGCTCCTCGCCCTGATACAGGTAGGTGCTGCCGGGGAGGCCGAGCAGCAGCAGCGTCGCAGCGTGCGCTCGGCGAAGACCCGCCTCGCGATCGAGCTGATCCTCCGGCCCGCCGGCCGCGACCCACTCGACCCCTTGCTTCACTCCGGTGCGCCCCTCGAGCGGCGCGAGA
The DNA here is from genome assembly GCF_001428975.1 of Microbacterium sp. Root280D1. NCBI lineage: Bacteria > Bacillati > Actinomycetota > Actinomycetes > Micrococcales > Microbacteriaceae > Microbacterium > Microbacterium sp. Root280D1. The sequence goes on from NZ_LMJK01000001.1 coordinate 106,346, forward strand.
CCGTAGCGCGTCGCGTGACGGGTGACGTCATGGTTCGACAGCACCCACGTCGTCGACGACCCCGTGGCCTCGGACTGCGCGAGGTTGTCGGTGATGATCGTGCGGAACTGCGTCGCGTCGAAGTCGGCGACCAGCAGGTCGAAGTTGAACGCCTGCCCGAGCCCCTCAGCCGAGGCATACCGTGCGCGGCGCTCGGGAGTGCTGACCCAGGCTTCGGCCACGGCGGTGCGGGGCGGGTCGTACTCGTTGAAGACCCGACGCCACTCGGCGTAGATCTCGTGCACGTCGTCGCGGTCGTGCAGCGGATGGTTGCCGTCGTGCGGGAGCAGCTCGAGATCGGCGGTGCTGGGCAGCGGCTCGGTCAGATCCTTCGTCAGCATGTGGGCGACATCGATGCGGAAGCCGTCGACCCCGCGGTCCGACCAGAAGCGCAGCGTCGTCAGGAAGTCCTCGCGCACCTCCGGGTGGTCCCAGTTGAAGTCGGGCTGCTCGGGGGCGAAGCTGTGCAGGTACCACTGGCCGTCATCGACCCGCTCCCACGCCGATCCGCCGAACGCGGCGGTCCAGTCGGTCGGCGGCTCCGCGCCGTCGGGACCGGATCCCTCGCGGAAGATGTACCGCTCGCGGGCCGCCGAGCCGCGGCCCGCGGCGAGCGCCTCCTGGAACCACTCGTGCAGGTCGGACGAATGGTTCGGCACGATGTCGACCACGACGCGGATGCCGCGCTCGTGCAGCGCCGCGACCATGTCGTCGAAGTCGTCGAGCGTGCCCAGGCGCGGATCGACGTCGCGGTAGTCGGCCACGTCGTAGCCCCCGTCTGCCAGGGCCGACGGATAGAACGGGCTGAGCCACACGGCGTCGATGCCGAGGTCGCGCAGGTAGTCGGCCCGCGAGACGATGCCAGGGATGTCACCGAGGCCGTCGCCGTTCGCATCGGCGAAGCTGCGGGGGTAGATCTGGTAGACGGCGGCCTGGCGCCACCATGCGGCCGTCGTGTCGTCGCGGGTCTCGGTGAGAAGCGCATCGGTCATGAGGGGTGTTGCTCCTTCGTGTTGCGGTCTGGGGTGTGCGACGTGTCAGCCCTTGACGGCGCCCTGTGTGACGCCCTCCATGACGAAGCGCTGCGTGAACAGGTAGGCCAGGATCGCCGGGGCCATCGCCATGAGGTACGAGGCGAACGACACGTTGTAGTTGTTGCTGAACTGGGTCTGGAAGAGGTTCTGCCGCACCGGCAGCGTCTGCAGCGCGGGATCGGAGATGATCAGCGACGGCATCATGAAGTCGTTCCAGGCGTAGAGGAAGGCGAAGATGCCGACCGTCGCGCTCATCGGCGCCAACAGCGGGAAGATCAGCTGCCAGAACGTCTGCCAGGTGGTGGCGCCGTCGATGCGGGCGCTCTCTTCGAGCTCGATCGGGATCGACCGCAGGAACGCGGTGAACAGCAGCACGCTGAAGCTCAGCTGGAACATCGTCGCGAGGATGATCACGCCGAACGGGTTGTCGAGTCCCACCCAGCCGGTGAGCTGGATCTGCGGCAGCGCCACCACGGGGAACGGGATGAACATCGCGGCGAGCAGGTAGAAGAACGACCAGCGGAACAGGCGGTGGTCCCAGTTGCGGACGATCGCGTACGACGCGAAGGCCGCGAGCACGATCGTCGCGATCACGGTGCCGGCCGTGACCAGCAGCGAGATCCCCGCGCCGACCGGGAACTTCGTGAGATTCCAGGCCTCGACGAACCCGTCGATGCTGAAGGGCGCCGGCAGCGAGAACGCGTTGCCGTCGACCGCCTGACCCGTGGTCTTGAACGCCATCGAGATCGTGACGTACAGCGGCAGCAGCACGGTGACGGCACACAGGATCAGGATGATCGTGCCCGACCAGTTGACACGCTCCATGCGGACGCGCGGCTTCTTGCCCGAGGTGGGGATGGTGGTGAGTGTCTGCGTCGACATCAGAGTGCGTTCCTTCCGCGGGTCAGCGAGAGCTGCAGCAGGGAGATGAGCACGGCGACGATGAAGAAGATCGTCGCGTTGGCCATCTGGTAGGCGTAGTCACCGCCGTTGAAGCCCGCGATGATCGTCATCGCGACGCTGCGGGTGGCGGTGCCGGGACCGCCGTTGGTGAGGCCGACGATGATGTCGTAGGCGTTGAGGAAGCCCTTGAAGCCCAGGATGACGTTGATCACCACGTACCCCGCGACGAGCGGAAGCGTGATGCGGAAGAGCTGCTGCCTCTTGTTCGCTCCGTCGATGCTGGCTGCCTCGTAGACCTCGCCCGGCACCGAGAGCAGGCCGGCGATGTAGATGAGCAGTGTGCCCGGAACCGCCTGCCACGCGGTGACGATGACGATGGCCACCCACGCGAGATCGGGATTCGCGAGCAGACTGGTCGAGAGCCACGGGATGCCGGTGGCGGCGCCCGCGGCAGGGATCGAGTTCGAGAACAGGAAGTTGAAGACGTAGGCGATGATGATGCCCGAGATCACCATGGGGATCACGAAGATCGTGCGCAGCCCCGTCTTGAACCGGATGCGGGAGGTCAGCCCGACCGCCAGCAGGAACGCGATCACGTTGACGACGATCACCGTGGCGATCGAGAAACCGAACGTGAACAGGTAGCTCTGCAGGATGGCCGGGTCGCTGAACATCGCGATGTAGTTGGTCAGCCCGTTGAAGCTCCACTCGCCGATGCCGATCGAGTCGGTGAAGCTGAAGAAGATGCCCATGATGCCGGGCACGGTGATCGCGAGCGTGAAGATGACCAGCGTCGGCAGCAGGAACAGGTAGTAGATCGGCTCGACCTTGCGGGTGCGGCGACCGAGCTTGCGGGCGCCTCCCGTGATGATCGCCGTGGTGTCGGTCGTGGGGGTGTTGGGCTTCGTGATCGTGCCCGCCGTCGGCCTCGACGACGAGGGGTTGGGGGCTGCCGGGTTGGGCAGAGCGGTGTTCGTCATGGCGTGGACTCCTCTATCTCGCCGGATGCTGAGTCCTCACCGGAGGCGTTGTCCTGGGTCGACGGGATGGGAGCGCGGAACGCGATCCTCGCCCAGTCGGCATCCATGGTGCGCAACGTGGAGGTCGGGGACGCGCCCAGCACCATCGCCTGCGCGTAGTTGAAGACCGGCAGGGTTCGGGGCACGAGCACCGAGGGTCCCTGATAGATCTGGCCGTTGTCGTAGTACTCGATCATTCCCTCGATCCGAGGGTCGTCCGGGGCCGGTGCGTCCTTCGTCGGGGTGAACCCGAGCTGCGACGCGTTGTAGGCCTCGATGTTCTCGGGCTGGAACAGGTACTCGAGGAAGTCACCTGCTGCCTCCTGGTGCTGCGACCCCTCGGGGATCATCGCGGCGAGGTCCATGTTGACGCGCACGCCGAGGTCGGCGGGATCGCCGGTCATCGGCAGCGGGAAGGTGCCGAGGTCGAGGTCGGGAGCCGTCTTCTCGATCTCGCTGAACGCCCACGGCCCCTGCAGGTACATCGCCGCCTCGCCCTTGCCGAATGCGAGATTGCCGTCGCCGTATCCGCGGCTCGCGGCATCCGCGTTGGTGTACTCGGTCGCGAGGGTCATCATGCGGTCCATGGGCTCGGCGAAGTCCTTCTCGAACGACACCTCGGAGTCGGGACCGACCTCGGTGCCCTCCTCCGCGAGGGTGTCGAAGAAGTCGATCACGTCGACCGAGCCGCCGGCGGTGTAGTCGTACCAGCCCTGCGCGACGGTCCAGTCGTCCTTGAAGGTGGCGTAGAAGGGGTCGATCCCCGCCTGCTTCAGCTGATCGCACACGGCGAGCAGCTCGTCCCACGTCTGCGGGACCTCGAGGCCCTGCTCGTCGAAGATCTGCTTGTTGTAGATGACCGACGCGCCCATCACCGAGTACGGCAGCGCGCTCGTGCGCCCCTCGCACGAGCCGTACTGCTCCATGAGCGGCTGCAGGTCGTCGCGGATGGTCGAGGCGGCCTCGGTGTCGGAGAGATCCGTGAGCGCGCAGCGCTGCACGAACCGGGCGATCTCGTAGTTGTAGTTGGCCAGCATGATGTCCGGCGGGTTGCCGCGCACGAAGCTCGCCGACACGACGTCGACACCCGAGGTGTCGATCTCGACGCGCACCTTGTCCTGCGAGGAGTTGTACTCGGCGACGAGCTCTGTCATGAACTCGATCGCCTCGCGTTTGCTGAACGTGAAGCGGATGGTCTCGGTTCCGCCGGCCGTCGAGCAGCCGGTCAGAGCCGCTCCGACCAGGGCGAGCGCGGCCGCACCGGCCACCAGCTGCGCCGGGCGTGGGGGTTTCACAGACACCGTCGTCCTTTCGTCCTGTAGATCCGCAGACTAAATCTAGTGAGCGAATTTACTTCGATGAACGGTACTCTCTCATCTGGACGAGAGTGAGGTCAAGGCCCGTGACAGAAGTCTCCGCAGGTCTCGGCACCGGACGAGCCAGCGTCGGCGCCATCCTCGACTTCGCCTGGGCGGCCGGGGAGTTCACCGCGACCGAGGCGATGGCGAGCACCTCGCTGACCCGTTCGACAGCGATCGACGGGATCGACACCCTCGTCGATGCCGGGGTGCTGCGCGAGCTGCCCAACGCCCGCGCCGCCGGAAGCTACCGCGCAGGACGCCCGGCGCGACGTTTCGTGCTGGCATCCGACCTGGGCGTCGTCATCGGGGTGGATGCCGGAGACACCCACCTCGCGGTGACCGTCGCCGACCCCACCGACCACACTCTCGTGCACCACCGCACCGACCTCGACCCGACGCAGACCGCGGCGGCACGCCGCGCCACGATCCTCGACCAGATGCAGCACGCGCTCGCCGAGGCCGAGGTCTCGCGCGAGGCGGTGCTCGCGATCTGCGTCGGCGTCGCCGCGCCCGTCGACCGGGCGGGCATCTCTCCGCCGCATCCCGAGGGCTTCTGGGAGCGCACGAACCCCGGTCTCGCCGAGGCGCTCGCCGACTGGGCCCCCGTCGTGGAGATCAAGAACGACGCACAGCTCGCCGCGATCGCCGAGGGCTCGGCCGGCGCAGCCATCGGATGCCGTGACTACGTCGCCCTGCTCGCGAGCGAACGCTTCGGCGGCGGCGTCGTGGTCGACGGGCACGTGCTGCACGGCGCTCACGGCGGAGTCGGCGAGGGTGTCGTGTTCGACCACATCATCGGCGTCGGCTCGGCCTTCGGTCTGCGCTACGCCCTGCAGGATCAGGTGCGGGCGGCGGTCGAGAGCGGCGAGATCTCCTCCGAATCCCCGATCGGGCGGCTCGCACGCGAGGAGCGCATCGACCCCCGCGCCGTGCTGACGGCGGCGGCAGCCGGCGATGCCGATGCGCTCCTGGCCACCTCCCGCGTCGGCGCGACGCTCGCCCGTGTGGTCGGCGTGCTCGGCAGCATGTACGACCCGTCCCGCGTGATCGTGTGCGGGGCGGTGGCCGAGAGCATCGCCCCCGTTCTCACGGCTGCGCGCGAGGTGCTGCCTGCCCAGCTGCACCTGCCGGCACCCGAGATCCTCGCCTCGACGCTGGGCGCCGAGGTCGTCTCGATCGGCGCCGTCGCGACCGCGCGCAGGGCGGCGCGCGAGGTGGCCGTGCCGCTGCTCGCGGAGCGGCGGCTCAGCGCGGTGAGCTGACGTCGTGCGAGAACCAGAGCCGCAGCGCTCCCCGTCATCGATCGAACTGCTCCTCGACGCAGAGGCCGAGGCCGCGGTCCGGGCCGAATGGAATGCTCTCGCGGCGCGCGGCCTGTCGAGCCTCGCGGGGCACACGTCGGCGAGCAACCGCCCTCACATCACGCTGGTCGCACGCGTCGACCTGTCACCGCCCGGACCAGATGTCTTCGCCGGCATCCCGTCGTTCCCGATCACGCTGGGCGCTCCCCTGCTCTTCGGCTCCGGAGATCGCCGTGTGCTGGCGCGGAGCATCGTTCCCCGTGCGGAGTTGATCCACCTCCGCGAGACGATCCTCGCCGCCGTCGGGCCGGGTGACGATGCCCCGCATACCGCGCCGGGCGAGTGGATGCCGCACGTCGCCCTCGCCCGCCGGTTGCGGATCACCGATCTGGCGGACGCGCTGGATCTCATCGGCGGCGACATCCACGCTCACGCGCGCAGTGTGCGGCACTGGGACCCCGGCGCCGCGCAGATCACTGCTCTCGCGGAGCTGCGTCAGGCGTAGTCGCCGTCGTCCACCGGGGAAGGCGCCGACCCCAGGCTCGCGATGGCGCCCCACAGCGCCTCCGGGACCTCCGCCTGCTCCAGCTCGTCGAGCTGCTCACGACGATGCGGTCTCGACACCCCGACGACTGTGGAGTCGACCAGCGGGGACCGCAGCGAGTAGTGCAGCGCTGCGGCAGCCATCGACGTTCCATGGTCGGCGCAGACGCGCTGCAGACGCTCGGTCCACCTCAGCAGCTCCTCGCCGGCAGGTCGATAGGCGTACTGCGCACCGGAATGCGGCCCCTTGACGAGCAGTCCCGAACCGAAGGGCGCAGCGTTGAACACGGCCATGCCGCGTGCCTTGGCGTCGGCGAACACACTCTCAGCCGAGTGATCCACGAGCGTGAATCGGTTGTGGATCAGCACGGCGTCGAACACCCCCGTCTCGACGTACTTCGCCATCAGCGGGACCGGAGCCGCCGCCACACCGATCGCGTCCACCACGCCGGCGCTCCGCAGTTCGATGAGCCCCTGCACCGCGCCGCCGATCGAGATCGTGTCCTCGAACGACACCGAATACGGGTCGTGCAGGTGCAACAGTGGAAGCCGGTCGACCCCGAGCCGCGCGGTCGTCTCCTCGAACGAGCGGAGGACGCGGTCTCGGTCGAACACGCCCGTCTCAGGGTCCTGATCCACCTTCGAGATGACTCGCGAACCGTCCATCCCCAGCTCGCGCAGCGCGATGCCGATGACGGCTTCGGATCGACCGGCCGAGTAGTTGTTCGACGTGTCCACGAACCCGTGCCTGCTCGTGAGCAGGTCGATGGCGACATCGACGGCCGCTCTCTCCTCGGCGGATCCCGGCTCCGAATGCCGGCCGAGGCCGGAGGTTCCGAGGGTGATGGCAGTCGGTTCGATCCTCATCCGCGTTGAGTCCGTTCTGTCGGGGCGGTCATCACGGTTCTCCGCCACTGTATCCCCGCTGTCCGCCTCACTCCACGAGCAGTGCGGGCTCCTCGAGCACGGATGCCACGTCGGCGATGAAGCGGCTCATTCCGTCGCCGTCGATCACGCGGTGGTCGAACGAGCCTGCGACCGTGGTCACCCAGCGGGGGCGCACCTCGCCGTCGACGACCCACGGCTTCTGGCTGATCGTGCCCATGGCCACGATGCCCGCCTCGCCGGGGTTGATGATCGGGGTACCGGCATCCATCCCGAACACACCGATGTTGGTGATCGTGATCGTGCCACCCTGCTGGTCGGCGGGGCTGGTCTTGCCCTCGCGCGCCGTCAGGGTGAGCCTGTTCAGAGCGCGGGCGAGGTCCTTCATGCTGAGGTCCTGCGCGTCCTTGATGTTCGGCACGAGCAGACCGCGAGGCGTCGCCGCGGCGATGCCGAGGTTCACGTAGTGGCGCACCGCGATCTCCGCGCCGCCCTCGGTCTCGATCCACGCGGCATTCACCATCGGGGTGCGGCGGGCAGCCCAGATGACGGCGCGGGCCATGATCAGCAACGGCGAGACGCGGATGTCGGCATAGTCGGGCGATGCCTTGAGCCTCTTGACGAGCTCCATCGTGCGGCTCGCGTCGATCTCCTTCCACACGGTGACGTGCGGAGCGGAGTACGCGCTCTGCACCATCGCCGACGAGGTCGCCTTGCGCACGCCCTTCACAGGGATCGACTCGGTGCGGTCGTCGGACACCGGGGCGGATGCCGGCGCTGCCGACACTCCACGGGCGAGGCCCGCCGGCGTGCTCTGCGGTGCGGGCACGGTCTCTTCGCGCACGGCGCCCCACTCGGGCGTCTCGATGTTGCGGAAGACGCTGGCCTGCGAGGCGTGGGTCATCACGTCGTCGCGGGTCACCTCGCCGTCGGCTCCGGTGGGCGTGACCGTGGTGAGGTCGACGCCCAGGTCGCGGGCGAGCTTGCGGATCGGCGGCTTCGCGATCACGCCGACAGACGAGCGCACCGGGCGCTCCGCCGGACGCTTGCGCCGCGACGTCGCACCGCCGCCCGTGCCGTAGCCGACGAGAACCGACCCGCCGCCCTCTTCCGGCGCGGGGGCCTCCGCGGTGGCGATCTTGCCGGGTCCGGCGTCGTCGCGCGCATCGGTCACGAAGGTGATGATCGGCGAGCCGACCTCGACGGTCGCGCCCTCGGCGGCGAGCAGCTCGCCGACGACTCCGGCGTGCGGCGACGGCAGCTCGACGAGCGACTTGGCGGTCTCGATCTCGCAGATGACGTCGTTGATGGCGACGGAGTCACCCGGCGCGACCTTCCATGCCACGATCTCGGCCTCGGTCAGGCCCTCGCCCACATCGGGGAGGTTGAAGTTCTGCGTGCTCATGTGCGGTCCTTTCGGAACGGTGAGATCAGGGTGAGATCAGTAGGCGAGCGAACGGTCGACGGCCTCGAGGATGCGGTCGGCGTCGGGGAGGTAGGTGCCCTCGAGCTTCGCGGGCGGGAACGGAGTGTCGTATCCCGAGACGCGGAGCACGGGAGCTTCGAGCGCATAGAAGGCGCGCTCCATGACGGTCGCGGCGATCTCGCTGCCGATGCTGACGAAGCCCTGGGCCTCCTGGGCGTAGACCATGCGTCCGGTCTTGCGCACCGAGCTCAGGATGGGCTCGTAGTCGACCGGAGACAGCGACCGCACGTCGACGACCTCGCAGCTGGTGCCCTCGGCCTCGGCGAGCGCGGCCGCCTGCAGCAGGGTCGTGACCATGGCTCCGTGTCCGACGAGCGTGACGTCGGATCCCGTGCGCACGACGCGAGACGAGTGCAGCGGGGCGGCGGACGCGTCGAGCTCGACCTCGCCCTTCTGCCAGTAGCGGCTCTTCGGCTCCATGAAGATCACCGGGTCGTTCGACGCGATGGCCTCCTGGATCATCCAGTAGGCGTCGTTGGGCGTCGACGGCGAGACCACGCGAAGACCGGGGGTGTGCGCGAAGTACGCCTCCGGGCTCTCCTGGTGGTGCTCGACGGCGCCGATGTGCCCGCCATACGGGATGCGGATCACGATCGGCAGGCTCAGCCTGCCCTCGTGCCGGTTGGTGAGCTTGGCGAGCTGCGTCGTGATCTGGTCGAAGGCCGGGAACACGAAGCCGTCGAACTGGATCTCGATGACCGGGCGGAACCCTGCCATCGCGAGTCCGATCGCGGTGCCCACGATGCCGGACTCGGCGAGGGGCGTGTCGAGCACTCGCTTGTCGCCGAAATCGCGCTGCAGGTGCTCGGTGACGCGGAAGACACCGCCGAGCTTGCCGATGTCCTCGCCCATGAGCAGGACCTTGGAGTCGTCTTCGAGCGCCCGGCGCAAACCTGAGTTCAGCGCCTTGCTGAGGGGCATCGTCTCGAGGGTCATGCGTGCACCGTCCTCGACGTCGTGAACTTCTGCGGCCATACGCACGTTCGGCGGCCACTGCGCGCAGCGCGGGCCGCGAAAGTCGCTCCTGGCCGAGAATCCTGAAGGCAGTCCATCACTTGCCGTCTCCTTCGAACGATGCCTCGTAGCGCGTGTGCCAGGCCTTCTGCTCCGCCACGAGCGGATGCGGGTCGCTGTACACGTGATCGAAGATCTTGTCTGCGGTCGGCGATCCGAGCTCGACGCTGCGTGAACGCAGGTCCTCGGCGGCGTCGGCCGCCTCGGCATCCACGTCGGCGAAGAACTGCCCCGCCGCTCCCCTGTTCTCGAGGAAGGCGCGCATGCGGTCGATCGGGTCTCGCAGCGCCCACGACTGCTCTTCGTCGGAGCCGCGGTACTTCGTGGGATCGTCGCTGGTGGTGTGCGCGCCGAGACGGTACGTGACCGCCTCGATCGCCCGGGGACCCTGGCCGCTGCGGGCTTCATCGAGAGCGACGCGCGACACGGCGTAGCTGGCGAGGACGTCGTTGCCGTCGACGCGGACGCTGGGGATGCCGTAGCCGGCGCTGCGCTCGACCAGCGGCACCCGCGACTGCGTCGCGACCGGCACCGAGATCGCCCAGTGGTTGTTCTGCAGGAAGAAGACGGTGGGAGCCTGGTAGCTCGCGGCGAAGACCATCGCCTCGTGCACGTCGCCCTGGCTCGACGCCCCGTCGCCGTAGTAGACGATGACGGCTTCGTCCTTGTCGACGTCGCCGGTGCCGGATCGACCGTCGAAGTTCAACGCCATCGCGTAGCCGGCTGCATGCAGCACCTGCGAGCCGAGAACCAGGGTGTAGAGGCGGGTGTTGCCGTTCTTGGGGTCTGTCGGATCCCAGCCGCCGTGCGAGACACCGCGCATCAGCTTGATGATGTCGACGGGGTCGACGCCGCGGATGCGCGTCACGGCGTGCTCGCGGTACGACGGGAAGAGCGTGTCCTGGGCGCGGGCGGCGCGGGCGGACCCGACCTGGGCGGCCTCCTGCCCACGGCTCGGCGGCCACAGCGCCAGCTGTCCCTGTCGCTGCAGGTTGGTGGCCTGGGTGTCGATCGCGCGGATGACCACCATGTCCCGGTAGAACTGCTCGAGCTCGGCGTCGCTGATCGCCTCGATCAACGACAGATACTGCTCAGCAGCCGGACTCGGCGTGAAGCGGCCATCCTGATCCAGGACGCGGACGAGTTCAGTCTCTGACGAGGTCACGACCCCCACGCTACCCGCGCGCGCATGCCCGGTCACGCATACCTAGGACGTCCTCGCATCTGCCGGGAACCCGGAGAAACGGCGGAACGGCGCGGATCAGCGCAGTGACGATGCGACCTCGAGCACGCGCGCCACGGACGCCTCCTCGCCCACGGAGATGCGGATGCCGTCACCCGGGAACGGGCGCACGATGAGGTCGGCGGCGACGAATGCGGCGGCGACCTCGTCGGTGCGCTCGCCGGTGGGCAGCCAGATGAAGTTGGCCTGCGAGTCGGGCACGTCCCAGCCCTGCCGACGCAGCCCCTCGAGCAGGCGCGTGCGGCGCTCGACGATCACCGCGACGCGCTCGAGCAGCTCGGACTCGGCGTCGAGGCTCGCGATCGCGGCGTTCTCGGCTGCCGACGTGACAGAGAGCGGGATGCCGGTGGTGCGCGCGGCATCGAGGACCTTCTCGTTGCCGATCGCGTATCCGATGCGCAGGCCCGCGAGTCCGTAGGCCTTCGAGAAGGTGCGCAGCACGACGACGTTCGGATGCCGCTCGAACACCCGCTCGGCGAGACCGTCGACCGCCCCGGGCACCGTCACGAACTCGGCGTAGGCCTCGTCGAGGACGATCAGCACATCGGCGGGGACGCGCTCGACGAACGTCGCGAACTCGTCGCTCGTGATGATCGGACCGGTCGGATTGTTCGGGGTGCAGAGGATGACGGCACGCGTGCGCTCGGTGACCGCCTCAGCCATCGCGTCGAGGTCGTGACGGGAGTCGGGCGTGAGAGGCACCTGCACCCCGGTCGCGCCCGCGACGAGCGGCAGGCTCGGATAGGCCTCGAACGAGCGCCAGGCGTAGACGACCTCGTCACCCACGGAGGCGGTCGCGAGGATCAGCTGGTGGAGGATCGAGACGCTGCCCGCAGCCACGTGCACCTGGTCGGGCTCGACGGCGTACCGTGCACCGAGTCGTACGCGAAGGCGGCCGGCGGTGGCATCCGGGTATCGGTTGATGGGCGTCGTGTGCTGCAGCGCCGCGGCGACCGACGGAAGCGGCTCGAACGGGTTCTCGTTGCTCGAGAGCTTGAATGCGTCGGGGCCCGCCTGCTTGCCCTGTCGGTACGGCGCCAGGGCGGCGATGGCGGGACGGATGCGCGGAAGGATCGGGTCGGTCACAGTCATGAGTCTAGATTCCGCGGCGCTCCCGCGCCCCACATGGAAGACTGGACGGACTATGCGCTTCATCATCCGAGTCGTCGTCAACGCGTTCGCCCTCTGGGTCGTGACGCTGATCCCCGCCCTGCAGGTGCAGATCAGGGCGTTCGCGCCGGGCGAGACCCTGCAGCTCGTGCTGACCCTGCTCGCGGTGGCCGCGATCTTCGCGCTCGTGAACACCGTCATCGGCACGGTGGTGAAGATCGTCGCGTTCCCGCTGTACATCATCACCCTCGGACTGATCGGCTTCGTGATCAACGGCTTCCTGCTGTGGCTCACGGCGTGGATCACGAGCGGGTTCGGCTGGGGTCTCACGGTCGGCAGCTTCTGGTGGGGCGTGCTCGCCGCGCTCATCATCTCGCTGATCAACGGTGTCTTCGGCTTCATCCTGCGTCCGCAGAGCAAGAAGCAGCGTCGGGACTGACGCCTGCCTGCGCACCTCGCGCGGCCGTCATCCGACACGCTCGGCCTGATACTCGGTGCGCTCGACCACCTCGGCGGTGTCGAGCTCGCGCCAGAACTCGTGCATCGCATCGATTCGCTGGTCGCTGAGCTCATCGGCCATCTCCGCGGTGTCGATGTACGTGTCGAGGTGGTGCGCATCGACCGTCAGGTCCCCGAGGGTGTCCTGCGGGGTTCCTTCAGTGAGCAGGGTGATGCTGTCATCCGACCCGGTCCCCTCGGGCGATCCTCCGCCGGCCAGCCCGGAGACCATGTCGTCGGAATGACGCAGCTGGATGATGGTCTGGTCGTCATCCAGGGTCGGCTCGACCGGGCTTCCCGCCGTGATCTGCATCTGCACGTCGAACGGACTCTCCATCGCGAGGTGAGCGGCGACCATGGCCGATTGCGAATGGGCGACGACATCGACCTCATCGCCCGGCTGCGCCCCCGCCGCCTCGAGCGCCTCGATCGTCGCCTGATACGACGCGGATCTCTTCCCGGTGTAGAGCTCGGCGTTGGACTTGGAGTCCCACGGCTGCGCACCTCCCCACGCGACGCTCTGCGTTCCTTCCAGGTAGGCGACGAACTTCGTGGTGCCGTCGGCGAAGGAGTACTTCTCTACGGCGACCTGCGCTCCGACGGCGACCGGCATGCGCCTCAAGGCTCCCGCCAGGCCCGAGGGCGCCCCCTGGGGCGACGACGTCTTCACCGGCGAGACCGTGACGGGGTCGGCCGTGCCCTGCAGCCTCTCGCCGGGGAGCACCTTGCCGAACCCCGAGAACGCCCCGACGAGCGCCGCGGTCCCGAAGACGTGGTCGTACAGGGCGGGCGTCACGAGGTTGCCCGTGAGGCCTTCGAATCGTCTGGCGCGCCACTGAGCGACGAGGTCGTCGGCCATCTTCGAGATGCGTTCGTCCGACGCAGCAAGACGATCGGCTCGTCGTGTCAGCCGCTGCGCCGTGCTCGGATCGGTCTGCGCGAGCATCTCGGCCTCCGCTCGCAGCTCGACGTATTCGTAGGCATCGGCCATGAGAAGGGTGGACTCGGCGGTCTCCTGGCACTCGGAGTGGAGTCGAGCTACGCGCTCGCCCGACGCCCACAGCCCCACCGTGTCGACGTGCTCGCTGAAGCCCGGTGTGTCGACGATGATCCGATGCGCTCGCATGATGGCCGAACGCGCATCGTCATAACGGGAGGCGACGGCATCGATGCGGTGAGCGACATCGCGCAGCACGTCGGGGTCGACGGCGATCGCTCCCCCGTGGTCGATCGTCAGCCCTGTCATGAGACGTCGATCCGTTCGGCCTCTGACTCACGGCTGCGCATCTCGGATGCCTCGACGCGTGTCCTCCGTCGGAGATCGTCGAGCGAGTGCTCCATCGCGCGCACCCCGTCGGAGTGCCAGTCGGTGTCGGCGGTGAGGACGGCGAGCGATGCGCGCACGTCGTCGAGCGCCTCGACGGCGCTGCGAAGCGCTGCCACGGCGCGGGACTGGGCCCAGGCGGTGTCTGCGGTGCCGGTCTGTGCGAGTGCGAAGGAGTACATGCGCCCAGCATCCGCGATCCACTGCCGCTGCGATGTGCGGACGACCCTCGGATCTCGGGCCTCGTGAGCAGTTGGCTCGGTCGCGGCACCGGTGCAGAACGGGTGCGCCCGACCGGCCCCGGATCTCCGGCATCGCGCGATCGGGCTGCGACCGGCAGAATAGGACGGTGACATCCCCGGATCCCTTCCGCGTGATCTTCGTGTGCACGGGGAACATCTGCCGCTCTCCGATGGCGGAGGTGGTGTTCCGCGATCTCGCGGAACGTCAGGGTCTCGGCTCGCGGATCGTCTCCCGCAGCGCGGGAACAGGCGATTGGCACCTCGGCGAACGGGCCGACCACCGCACTCTCGATTCCCTCAGCCGCCGCGGCTACGACGGCTCACTCCACCGCGCGAAGCAGTTCACCTTCTCCTCCTTCTCGGAGAACGACCTCGTCGTCGCCCTCGACCGCACTCATGAGCGCATCCTGCGCGAGTGGGCCGCCAACGAGGACGAGGAGGGCAAGGTCACCCTGCTGCTCGCCTTCGACCCCGACGCGCACAGCCAGGATGTCCCCGACCCCTACTACGCCGGCGCCGAGATGTTCGATTCGGTGCTCGGTATGATTGAGACCGCGACTCGCGGGCTGTTCCGCCAGCTCGAGCCGGCTCTCCGCCAGCCCCGCACGCCCCGCACTCCCGGGGCCCGATCAGGAGGACTCCCCTGACTTTCCAGCCTTCGCTCCCGCCCCAGCCGCTGAGCCCCCTCGACGGTCGCTACCGCGGCGCCGTCACCGGCCTCGCCGACTTCCTCTCGGAGGCCGGCCTCAACCGCGCCCGTGTCGAGGTAGAGGTGGAGTGGCTGATCGCGCTCACCGACCGCTCGCTCTTCGAGACGAGCCCCCTGTCGGATGCCGACAAGGAGCGCCTGCGCGCCCTCTACCGCGACTTCGGCCAGGCCGAGATCGACTGGCTCGCCGAGAAGGAAGCCGTCACGCAGCACGACGTGAAGGCGATCGAGTACCTCGTGCGCGACCGCCTGTCGGCCCTCGGCCTCGACGCGATCGCCGAGCTCACCCACTTCGCCTGCACAAGCGAGGACATCAACTCCGCGTCCTACGCCCTGACCGTCAAGCGCGCGGTCGAGGAGGTCTGGCTGCCGGGTCTCGACGTCGTGATCGCGAAGCTCCGCGAGCTGGCCGCCGAGCACGCCGACGCCGCGATGCTCTCCCGCACCCACGGTCAGCCGGCCACTCCGTCGACCATGGGCAAGGAGCTCGCCGTCTTCGCGTGGCGTCTCGAGCGCGTGCGCGCGCAGATCGCAGCATCCGACTACCTCGCCAAGTTCTCGGGCGCGACCGGCACCTGGTCGGCGCACATCGCCGCCGACCCCGACGCCGACTGGCCCACCATCTCGCGCGAGTACATCGAGGGCCTGGGTCTGGGTTTCAACCTGCTGACGACGCAGATCGAGTCGCACGACTGGCAGGTCGAGCTCTACGATCGCGTGCGTCACGCCGGCGGGATCCTGCACAATCTCGCCACCGACATCTGGACGTACATCTCGCTCGGCTACTTCGCGCAGATCCCCGTCGCGGGCGCGACCGGATCGTCGACGATGCCGCACAAGATCAACCCGATCCGGTTCGAGAACGCCGAGGCCAACCTCGAGATCTCCGGCGCCCTGCTGGCATCCCTCGGACAGACCCTCGTCACCAGCCGACTGCAGCGCGACCTCACCGACTCGACGACGCAGCGCAACATCGGCGTCGCGTTCGGCCACTCGCTGCTCGCGATCGACAACCTGCGTCGCGGTCTGAACGCCATCTCGCTCTCGCGCGACGTGCTGCTCGCCGACCTCGACGTGAACTGGGAAGTCCTCGCCGAAGCAATCCAGACCGTCATCCGCGCGGAGGTCGTCGCCGGCCGCTCGTCGATCAGCGACCCCTACGCGCTGCTGAAGGAGCTCACCCGCGGTCACCGCGTGGGCGCCGCGGACCTGGCGGAGTTCGTCGAGGGACTCGAGATCGGGGATGCCGCGAAGCAGCGTCTGCTCGCCCTGACCCCCGCCTCGTACACCGGCATCGCCGAGCAGCTCGCGAAGTAGGCGCGAACGCGCGGGTGCCGCTGAAGCATCCGCGCGTTCGGTGCGGGGCCAGAAACGCACCGCGCGCGCGATGCGGGTCCAGAAACGCACCGCAATCGGCCGAATCGGATGCGAAAGTGACCCCGCAGCCAAGCGACCCGCAGCGAAGCGACCCCGCACGAATCTGACCCGGCGCCGGGTCACGAACGCCGTGCGGGCTAGGGGCGGGGCTCTCCGGAGTGCGCGCCCGCCGGATCCCGCGGCATGAACGCCGCGGCGATCAAGGTGAGCACGGCCACGACGGCGGCAGCGATGAACACCCAGACGGATGCCGAGATGATGGTTGCCGGGTCCTCGGGCCCCGCGCCCTGCGCGATCACCGAGTTCGAGATCGCGCCGAACACGGCCACCCCGAGCGCGCTGCCGGCCGAGCGGGCGAAGGCGTTCATGCCGGTCACGGCACCGCGCTCGCCCCAGCCGACCGAGGCCTGAGCCGCGATCAGCGTCGGGGCGGCGCTCCAGCCGAGGCCGAAGCCCAGGACGAATGCCACGGCGGCGATCGAGAACGGATTGGGCCAGGGAGAGACCACCGCCAGAGCGATCGCCGCGACCGCGGTGATCGACATGCCGGTGAGCGCTGTGCGTCGGAAACCGATCCGTATGTACAGCCGGCCCGCGTTCGCGGCGGCGAGCGGCCAGCCGAGGGTGAGCGCCGCGACGGCCAACCCCGACAGCAGCGGCGCGATGCCGATGGACCCTTCCAGATATGCGGGTGCGAAGCTCGTCACGCCGGTCATCAGGGCGCCGATGCCCAGGGAGACGATCGTGGTCGTGAGGATCAGCGGCCGCGCCGCCAGGCGCAGGTCCACGATCGGCTCGGCTGCGCGACGCTCAACGAGGCCGAAGGCCACGAGCGCCGCGGCGCCGAGTCCGAAGCAGACGGCACTGGGGATCGACAGCCACGCCCAGGCGTTGCCGCCCTCCAGCATCCCGAGGATCAAGCCCGTGAGTCCGACCGTGAGCAGCACGGCACCGGCGTAGTCGATGCGATGACGCTGCGTCTGCTTCTCTTCGTGATATCGCCGCAGCAGCATCCATCCCGCGATCAGACACAGCGGGATGTTGACCCAGAAGATCCACCGCCAGGCGTCGAGCTGGGCGAAGATGCCGCCGAGCGCCGGCCCGACGACAGAGGAGATCGCCCACACCGAGGCGATGTACCCCTGCACCTTGGCGCGCTCGGCGACCGTGTAGATGTCGCCGACGATCGTCATCGACATCGGCGCGACGGCACCGGCGCCGAGGCCCTGGATGATGCGGAACACGATCAGGGCGGTCATGCTCCAGGCGAAGCCGGAGAGGACCGACCCGAGCAGGAACAGCGCGATGCCGAGCAGGATGATCGGCTTGCGGCCGACGGTATCGGCGAAGCGCGAGTAGATCGGCACGCTGACCGCCTGTGCGAGCAGATAGACCGAGAAGAGCCAGGGGAACTGCTGGTAGCTGCCCAGATCGCGCACGATGCTGGGCACCGCGGTCGCGAGGATCGTCGCGTCGATCGCGATCAGCCCCGTGGCGAGCATGAGGGCCCCGAGCACCGGGCCTCGTTCCGACCTGAGTCCGATGGAGGCGCGGTCGATCGAGGCAGTCACTACAGGGACAAGCCGTCGCAGCCCGGGACTATTCCGGTCGCGATGGCGAACCTTGCGATCCGGTCAGGAGGAGCTTGCGATCCGGTCAGGAGGAGGACGTGCGGCCCGGCTTGTCGGCGCCCGGCTCGTCGGGAGTCTCGGGGTCGAACAGCACGGGGCGGTCGACCTTCTTGGTGACCTCGGCCGGGTCGACCACGAGGATCAGCATCGCGAGGAACAGCAGCGTGACGATGAATGCGCCGCCGCCGACCACCAGGCCGAGAGCGATCGGCGTGAGGCCGTCGTAGGTGCCGTTCGCGATGGCGTTGTTCACCCGGGCGGTGAAGGCGCCGGTCGACACGAGCGTCACCACCGCGGCGAAGACACCGCAGCCGAGAGCGATGCCCAGCAGGTGCAGCGGGCGCAGAATGTCGCGTCGGGTGGGCTTCTCGTCGCTCATCGCTCTCCTCCGTGCCCGGCGGGGGCGGGGTCGTTCTCGATCGTGGTCCCGGCGGCGACAGCATCCGCTCGCTTCGGGGTCAGACCGGCGATGCCGAGGAAGACCGCGACGATGGCCGCGTATCCGCCGAACATCCCGACGCCGAGGATGATGCCGGTGAGCTCGAACGCACCGGCTCCCTCGATGGCGTACGGCTGCACGAAGCCCGCCGGGATCGCGATCAGGAGCACGGCCAGCAGCAGGCCGAACGCGCCGAGGGTGATCGAGTCCCGTGCGGTCGCATCGCCGGCTTTGCGAGCACGGAGTCCGACGACGAGCTCGAGGATGCCGGTCGAGACCGCCCAGGCGATCACGACGACGAAGAAGAGGTCTTCGGTACGCCATGCGGGCACACCGGCGGTCATCCCGGCGACGAAGCTCAGCAGGGCGAACACGACGGACGGCCAGCGCTGACCGGCCGGGTAGACGAGCCATGCGGCGACGATCATCACGAGGCCGGTGGTGAGCACGAAGCCGCTGAAGACGGAGAGACCGACGGCCGCCGAGTGATCGGGCGAGAAGGTGATCATCACTGCAGCGGCGGCGGCGAAGAGCGCGCGCAGCAGCTGAAGATGACGCACGGTGAACGCGCGGGCGGTGGCAGACATGAAGATCGAGGGTCCTCCGGGGGTGTTCCCCCCAGTCTACGCGGGGGCGCTGAGTGGGCGCCGACACCGGAGAGGTGTTCGCGGGGCCCGATGGATCTCCCCAGATCGATCATCAGGCCCCGCGACAGAACGCAGCGACGGGGGCGACACTGCGTCAGGCCGAGTGGTCGCGAGGTCGGGCACCCTGCTCACGACTGCTCAGCCGATAGACCCCAGAAATAGCACCTCGTCCCCTACGCGATGCTGGTGTGGTCGTATGCTCACTCTAGGGCTCGATTCTTCACATACCGGAGGGGGTGCTGTGATGAGCATGGAAAGTGGTCTGCGCCGATATGCCGATGTATTCGCAGCGTCCTTCCGCGACGCGATCAACGCGCGTGGATTGACTCTGGCGCGGCTGCACGAGCAGCTGCGCGCCCGCGGCAACAGCGTGTCCATGGCGACGCTCAGCTACTGGCGGTCCGGAGCTCGGCGCCCCGAGGGTGCCCAGTCGATGGCCGCGCTCGGCGACATCGAGCAGCTGCTGCACCTCGAGCCCGGCTCTCTCACCGCCCTGCTCGGCACCACGAACCGCACCGGTCCGCTCGGACCCAACCTCTTCCCGCTCGACGAGCAGGAGCTCGAGGACGCCGTCAAAGAGGCGTTCGCCGCTCTCGGCGCGGAGTACCCCGACACGTCGCGCGAACTCACGACCCACTCGGTGACGGACGTGGATGCCGCGGGCAACGTCTCGTACTCGATCACGCGCAGCATCGTGCAGTCGACCGTCGGCACCGTCGCGTCGATCCCGTTCCTCGAGATGACACCGGGCATCAGCACTCCCGCCCCGTTCATCGAGGCGGTGGCGGGAGGACGCATCGCTGCCCGGTACTCGCACCCGAACGGCGAGGTGCACGGCGTCCTGTTCGAACTCGACGTTCCTCTGACCGCTCCGAGCACCGCGATGGTCGAGTGGTCGGTCGCCTACCCCCCGGACTATCCGCCCCAGCGCGAGACGGGTCATGCCGTCGCCCGGCAGACCAGGGAGCTGCTGGTGTGGACGCGATTCCACCCCGACGCGCTGCCCGACCGGATCGAAGAGCGCGTCGAGACGCCGGACGGCTCGAAGATCACCGAGCTGTCTCTCGAGGGCCGCAATTCGGTGCACCAGGTGCGACGCGCATTCGGACCCGGACTGCTCGGCGTCGCCTGGAGCTACGCCGACGGGCGCTGACCGCGCCCGTTCGCGGGCTCAGAGTCGACCGACTCACCCGGGCTGATCGCCGACCGCGACCGGACGCCCCGGAGTGTTCGACCACTGGCTCCACGAGCCGGGGAAGACCTTCGCCTCGATGCCGATCTCATCCAGCACCAGCGCGGTGTGCGCCGCCGTGATGCCCGAGCCGCAGTAGGCCGCGACGAGCGTCCCCTCGGTCACCCCGAGGGCGGCGAAGGTCGCCTGAAGGGTATGAGTGTCGAGGATCCGGCCCTCGGCATCCAGATGGGCGGCCATCGGGACGTTGAGCGCGCCCGGAATGTGCCCGGCGATCGGATCGAAAGGCTCGTGCTCTCCCCGATAGCGATCCGGCGCGCGCGCGTCGAGCAGCACACCGGTGTCGACGAACGAGGCGGCCTCGTCGATCGAGATCGCATCGCCGCCGATCTCGTCGAGGACGACGTCGCCGGGCTCGGCCTGCACGTCATCGTCGGCGACCGGAAGGCCGGCGGCCGTCCACGCGCGGATGCCGCCGTCGAGGACGCGCACGTCGACACCGCCCTGACGCAGCAGCCACCATGCTCGTGACGCGCTGACTCCCTTGGCGTCGTCATAGGCGACGACGACGTCACCCCGGTTCACACCCCACCGCCGGGCGGCATCCTGGAGCGTCGCCGTGGAGGGCAGGGGGTGCCGGCCGTCCGAGGGTTCGCCGTGGGTGGCGAGCTCGGTCGCGAGCGGCACGAAGACCGCCCCCGGGATGTGGCCCGCGAGGTAGTCCTCTCGGCCGTCGGGCCGGTCGAGTCGCCAGCGCACGTCGATCACACGCACGGGGGTCTCGGACGTCAGCAGATCGTGCAGTTCGGTGGCGCTCACGAAGTTGCTCATGATCCGAGGCTAGCGAGACGCCGTCCGGATCGCGCACCCGGCCGTATTCCGTCGACATATCGGGCCGATCGGCGATTCGAGACGGCGGTCGGCGCGGCGCTAGGCTCGTCCCGGCCGCGTCGAGAAAGGACAGCATGTCCACTCGATTCCGCTTCATGAGCCTGCGCCGACAGGAGGTCGCCCTCATCGCCGTGACGGCGGTCTGGGGCAGCACATTCCTCCTGGTGCACTGGGCGATGCAGCACTCGGGGCCGTGGTTCTTCGTCGGCATCCGGTTCCTGGTCGCCGGCGCGATCAGCATCGTCATCTTCCGCCGGGCGCTGCGCGGCATCCGCTGGCGCGACATCGGCGCCGGGGTCGCGATCGGCGTGATGATCTATCTCGGATACGGATTGCAGACCGTCGGGCTGCAGACCATCGATTCGAGCACCTCGGCGTTCATCACCGCGATGTACATCCCTCTCGTGCCGCTCGCGCAGTGGGCCGTCTTCCGCAAGCGCCCACCGGCCATGGCGTTCGTGGGCGCCGCGCTCGCTTTCCTCGGACTGCTGCTCATCGCGGGACCCGATGCGTTCGCCCTGACCCTCGGGGCGGGCGAGATCCTGACGCTCATCAGCACCCTGCCCATCGCGGCCGAGATCATCCTGATCAGCGTGTTCGCCGGCCGGATCGACCTCGGCAGGATCACGATCATCCAGCTCCTCACCGCCGGAGTGCTCGGCATCCTCACCATGCCGATCGTCGGCGAGGGCCTGCCCGAGTTCTCGTGGATCTGGGTCGGCTGCGCAGTCGGACTCGGAGCGGCGAGCTGCGTCATCCAGCTCACGATGAACTGGGCCCAGAAGTCCGTGTCCCCGACCCGCGCGACGATCATCTATGCGGGCGAACCGGTCTGGGCGGCCGTGATCGGGCGCATCGCCGGTGAACGCCTGCCCGTCGCCGCGCTGATCGGCGGAGCGCTCGTGGTGCTCGGCATCCTCGCCAGCGAGCTCAAGCCCGTGCGTCGTCGTTCCGGCGAGTAGTGCGCCAGCGGGAATATCGGGGGCGTCGGCGCGTTGCACCCGACATGATTGAAACTTCAACCGTCGTTCCGGTCGCCACAGAGCGGACGCGGGTGCGCGTGCCGATGCGCTTCGCCGACGGGTTCTCGACCACGGCGGATGTCGTCACGTTCGACGGACTGATCGACGGCCGCGAGCACCTGCTGCTCGGGCTCGGCGACTGGCGGGCCGCCCTGGAGCGCGCGGCCGACGGCGGCGACGCACCCCTCGTGCGTCCGCACAGCGAATGCCTGACCGGTGACGTGTTCGGTTCTGAGCGCTGCGACTGCGGCCCGCAGCTGCGTGAAGCCGTCGAGCGCATCGCCGAAGACGGCGGGTTCCTGCTCTACCTGCGCCAGGAGGGTCGGGGCATCGGCCTCTACGCCAAGCTCGACGCGTACGCGCTGCAGGATGCCGGCCTCGACACGTACGAGGCGAACGTCGCACTCGGCCGCGGCGAAGACGAGCGCGACTACACGATCGCCGCGCAGATGCTGCAGGCGGTGGGCGTCGACAGCATCCGTCTGCTGAGCAACAATCCCGACAAGGCGGCACAGCTCGACGCCCTCGGCATCCGCGTCACCGAGCAGGTGGCGACCGGCGTGCACCTGTCGGACGCGAACCACCGCTACCTCGAGGCCAAGCGCGACCACACCTCGCACACGCTCGACCTGTCAGCCGCCTGATGAACGCGCAGCTGGCGAGCGAGCGGAGGCTCGACGATGCGGAGATGCAGACGTGGCTGCCGACCATCCGGTTCGTGCAGCTGCTGCCGCAGGTCCTCGATCGCACGCTCAAGGCCGAGACCGGACTCAAGCACTCGCACTACGCGATCCTGGTGACCCTCGCAGGTCAGGGTGATCGCGCGATCCCGATGACCGAGCTCGCGCAGATCGCCGGGCTCAGCCGCTCACGACTCAGCCACGCGATCGACTCGCTCGAAGACCGCGGCTGGGTGACGCGCACCTCGTGCAGCAGCGACAAGCGCACGCTGACCGCTGCGCTGACGGATGCCGGTCGTGACCTGCTGCGGGCGGCGGCGCCCGTTCATGTGGCGCAGATCCGCGAACTGATCCTCGACCCTCTGACCGCAGAGGAGAGGGAGCAGCTCGGCACGATCTCGGCCAAGCTGCTCCCCGGCGTCGCCGCCGCTCTCTAGGTCACGCCTCGGGGATCTCGCGGCCGAAGGTCTCGAGCGTGACGTCCTCGGGCTCAGGGCCACGGCGCACACCGGTGTCGAGCGCATCGATCGCGTCGAGCTGGTCGGCGGTGAGCTCGAAGTCGAAGACGTCGAAGTTCTCGGCGATGCGGGCGGGACGCACCGACTTCGGCAGCGCGGAGCGCCCCTGCTGCAGGTGCCAGCGCAGCATCACCTGTGCCGGCGACTTGCCGTGCTCTGCGGCGATGGCCGTGAGCGTCTCGTCGTCGAAGACGGATGCGCCGTTGGGGCGGTAGGCCGTGATGCCGCCGATGGGCGACCACGCCTGGGTGACGATGCCGGCCGCGGCATCCGCCTGCTGCACCTCGCGCTGCTGGAAGTAGGGGTGCACCTCGATCTGGTTGAGCGCGGGGACGATGCTCGTCTCCGCCGCCAGCTTGTCGAGGTGCTCCACCATGAAGTTGCTGACGCCGATGGCGCGCACCCGACCGTCGGCGAGCAGGGTCTCGAGCGCCTTATAGGCACCCAGGGTGAGGTCGAAGCGGGTCGGCAGGGCCTGGTGCAGGATCAGCAGGTCGAGCTGATCGACCCCGAGCTTGCCCGTCGACTTCTCGAACGCGTGCAGGGTCTCGTCGTAGCCGAAATCGCTGATCCAGACCTTGGTCTCGATGAAGACCTCGTCGCGCGCGATACCGGTGCGGCGGATCGCCTCGCCCACCTCGCGCTCGTTGCCGTACGCAGCGGCGGTGTCGATCAGGCGGTAGCCGGTCTCGAGAGCGGTGCTGACGGCATCGACCGTCTCGTCCGGAGCGGCCTGGAACACTCCGAAGCCGAGGGCGGGCATCTCGATGCCGGTGTTGAGCGTGATGTTCATCGTCATACCTCCAGTGTGCGCGTCCGCTCACACGCGAGGGAGAGTCCACCAGTACCTCCCTTCGTCGCGACAGGGGGCGTACCGTCGCATACATGGACACCCGCAGCGAGGTGCGCGAATTCCTCTCGTCGAGGCGCGACCGCATCACCCCCGACCAGGCCGGCCTCCCCGCATTCGGCGGCAACCGGCGTGTGCCGGGGCTGCGCCGTGAAGAGGTGTCGCTGCTCGCCGGCGTCAGCGTCGACTATTACACCCGACTCGAACGGGGCGATCTGTCCGGCGTCTCCGACAGCGTGCTCGATGCGCTCGCCCGTGCTCTTCAGCTCGACGAGGCCGAGACCGCGCATCTGTTCGATCTCGCCCGCACCGCGAACGCCTCACCCGTCGCCCGCAAGCCGCGCAAGAAGGTCGAGACGCTGCGCCCCAGCATCCTGCGCCTGCTCGACGCGATGACCGAGGCGCCGGCGATCGTGCGCAACAACTACTTCGACTACCTCGCGGCGAACGCGCTCGGCCGCGCGCTCTATGCGCCCCTGTTCACGACCCCGGTGCCGAACAGCGCCCGCTTCGCCTTCCTCGACCCGGCCGCACAGACGTTCTACCCCGAATGGGAGCGAAACACCCAGGAGCTCGTGGCCGCGATGCGCGGCGAAGCGGGGCGCAACCCGTTCGACCGCAAGCTCACCGACCTCGTGGGCGAGCTGTCGACGCGCAGTGAGCGGTTCCGCACCCTGTGGGCGGCGCACAACGTGCGCTTTCACCGCAGCGGTGTCAAGCGCATCAACCACCCGGTCGTCGGCGAGATGGAACTCACCTACGAGGCGTTCGAGCTGCCGGCTGACCCGGGCCTGCAGATGTCGACGTACACGGCCGAGCCGGGAACGGCATCCGCCGACAAACTGCGGATGCTCGCGAGCTGGGCGGCGACCGACGCTGCCGATGGGACCATCGATGCGCCTTCAGAGCGCACCGAGGCCTGATTTCTGCTCTGAGCAGAACCGCTCGAATCGTGCGCTGACGGCGGATTATCGTGAGGCATGGCCGACCTCGTCCCGTTCCCTCGCGCACCTCTCTCTGCCCGCCCTCGTCCCAGTGAGCCCGAGCCCCTATGGCGCCAGATGGTCGGCGATCAGCTGCGCCGTCGACGACACGACCGGGACGAGACCCTGACCGAGACGGCAGGGAACGCCGGAGTCTCGTCGCAATACCTCTCCGAGGTCGAACGGGGACTCAAGGAGCCGTCGAGCGAGATGATCGCGGCGATCGCCGGGGCCCTCGACACCTCGCTGATCGAACTGACGAGCGCCGTGGCCGACGAGCTGCGCCAGGCGACGATGGCTCCGGCATCCGCTGCGGTGTCCGCCACCCGCGGGGCCTTCGCCCTCGCCGCCTGACGGCTCGTCTCGTCTGCCCGCCCCGTCTGCAGGTCCGTCCGTCTGAAGGTCCGTCCGTCTGCAGGTCCGTCCGTCTGCAGGTCCGTCCGTCTGCAGGACTTCGGCACGGATGAAGGACCAGAACGGCAGAATCATCCTGCATCCGTGCCCCGATCCTGCAGACGAACGCCGTGGCCCCTCAGTCCGCCCGCTCCCCCAGCACGGTGTCGACCAGACCGTAGTCCCGGGCGGCGGATGCCGTGAAGACGCGATCCCGGTCGGTGTCGGCGCGCAGCTCGCTCAGCGAGCGTCCGCTGTGCCTGGCGAGGATCGACTCCATGTCGGAACGCACCCGCACGACCT
This sequence comes from Microbacterium sp. Root280D1, assembly GCF_001428975.1. Taxonomy (NCBI): domain Bacteria; kingdom Bacillati; phylum Actinomycetota; class Actinomycetes; order Micrococcales; family Microbacteriaceae; genus Microbacterium; species Microbacterium sp. Root280D1. The sequence goes on from NZ_LMJK01000001.1 coordinate 131,983, forward strand.
CGTCCGCCGCGAGGATGAGGTCGGGGATCGCTCCCCGCGACTGGCCCGCCGGCTGATGCAGCACGATGCGGGCGTGCGCGAGAGCTGCCCGCTGTCCCGGAGCCCCTGCCGCGACCAGCAGCGCCGCCGGCCCGATTGCCTGACCCACACACGTCGTCGCGATCGCCGGACGCACGTGCTGCATGGTGTCGTAGATCGCGAGCGCCGCCCCCGGGTCGCCACCTTCGCTGTTGATGTAGAACTGGATGCCGGAATCCTGGCTGTCGGCATCGAGGTGCAGCAGCTGCGCGATCAACGCGTTGGCGACTCCGGCGTCGACGCCGGTGCCGAGATAGATGACCCGCTCGGCGAGCAGGTGCGAGTAGACGTCCATGACGCGTTCACCGCGCGGATGCTGCGCGATGACGTTGGGGATCGTGTAGCCGCTCATGCGCCCGCACCCAGCCCGACCCGGGCCCGACGACGCGGCATGAGATCCGCGAGCGAGGCGACGATCTCGTCGATGAAGCCATAGTCCTTCGCCTGCTCCGCCGTGTACCAGCGGTCGCGCAGCGAGTCCTCGAAGATGCGCTCCACGGGCTGTCCGGTGTCGGCCGCGATCAGCCCGAGCACGGTGTCGCGCATGTGCCTCAGGTCGTCGGCCTGCGTCTCGAGCTCGCCCGCCGAGCCGCCGATCCCGGCAGAGCCCTGATGCATGAGGATGCGCGCGTGCGGGAGCGCCCTGCGCTTGCCCCTCGCCCCGGCTGAGAGGAGGAACTGCCCGGCGCTGCACGCGAGCCCGAGTGCGAGGGTCGACACGTCGTTCGGCACGAGGGTCATGAGGTCGCGGATCGCGAGCATCGCCGGCACGGAACCACCGGGCGAATGGATCCACAGGGCGATGTCGGTCGTCGGATCCTCCGCCGAGAGGGTGAGCAGCTGCGTCATGAGCAGCGTGCCGTTGTCGTCGTCGAGGGCGCCGTCGAGCACGAGCACTCGTTCGTGGAACAGTGCCCGGCGGGCCTCGGGGCCGAACTGCGGGATGGGGTTGTCTTCGCTCATGGCCCCAGCATCCGCCGCCGTGTCGGAGTGCGGGCGAGTATCCGCTCGCGGCAGATCGGCCCAGAGCAGATAGGCCCAGAGGAGATCGGCCCCAGCAGATCCACCCGTGCAGATCGGTTCGGCATCCTCGCGTAACACCCCCGACTCACGCGACTCCTACCCTCGAAGCATGGCGAAGCAGAAGACACCCGAGTGGCAGTGGTCCGAAGACGGCATCAACTTCCGCACCCGCAAATGGGTGAAGCCGGAAGACCTCAACGCGAACGGATCGCTGTTCGGCGGCAGCCTGCTGAAGTGGATCGACGAAGAGGCCGCGATCTACGCGATCGTGCAGCTGGGCAACTATCGGGCCGTGACGAAGCACATCTCCGAGATCAACTTCGAGGCCTCAGCCGTGCAGGGCGACCTGATCGAGATCGGCCTGCAGGCCACGCACTTCGGCACCACGTCTCTGACGATGCGCGCCGTCGCCCGCAACATGATCACGCGCAAGCGCATCCTCACGATCGAGAAGATCGTTTTCGTGAGCCTGGACGACGACGGGATGCCGACGCCGCACGGATACGACGAGATCACGTACAACCGCGATCGGATGCCGACCGAGCGCATCGCCACGGGGACGATCCGTCTGCCCTAGCCGCGGCTCCCGCCCGCTCGTCCGCCCGTGTGCGGGCCTCCGTTCAGGAGGCGATCTCTCGCACCGAAGGACCAGGCAGTGGATTCGGTCCTTCTGAGCGAGGGATCTCCTTCCGCACGTGCGGGGGTCAGAGGCCGGCGTCTGCGCTCGGTGCGAGGATGGAACACGTCTGCCGAGCAAAGGAGCCCAGAATGAGCCGCAGCGCCACCGCAGCCACGACCGCGATCAGAGAGATGCGCGACTTCCTGTTCGCAAACGCGACGGACTACGCCGCGGCACGCGAGGGGTTCGCCTGGCCTGCGCCCGCTGAGTTCAACTTCGCGCTCGAATGGTTCGACGTGATCGCCGGCGAGTCGCCCGACCGCCCGGCGGTGCAGATCGTGTCAGCCGACCTCAGCCTCGAGTCGTGGACCTACGGAGAGCTGTCGAGCCGCTCCGACCAGGTCGCCGCCTGGCTCACAGGACTCGGCATCGGGCGGGGCGACCACGTCATCGTGATGCTCGGCAACACCATCGAACTCTGGGAGGTGATGCTCGCGATCACCAAGGTCGGCGCGGTGTCGATCCCCACCTCGACGCTGCTCTCGGCATCCGACCTGGCCTACCGCGTCGACCACGGACGCGCCCGCGCCATCGTGACGCTCGGCGGCCTGGCCGAGCGCATCACCGACATCGACGGCGACGTCCTGCGCATCGGGGTGGGCGAGGGCATTCCGGCCGGGTGGACGCGCTTCGACGATTCCGCCGACGCTCCGACGACCTTCGAGCCCGACGCCGCGACCCCCGCCGATGACACGGCTCTGCTCTACTTCACGAGCGGCACGACCAACCGTCCGAAGCTCGTGCAGCACACCCACGTGTCGTACCCGATCGGGCATCTGTCGACCATGTGGTGGCTCGGTGTGCGCCCCGACGACGTGCACCTGAACATCTCGTCGCCGGGTTGGGCGAAGCATGCGTGGTCGAGCTTCTACTCGCCCTTTCTCGCCGAGGCGACCGTGTTCGTCTACAACTACGACCGCTTCGACGCGAACACCCTCATGCAGGTCATGGACACGCATCATGTCTCGACGTTCTGCGCGCCGCCCACCGTGTGGCGGATGCTGATCCAGGCCGACCTCGGGCGCTTGACCCACCCGCCGCGCGAGCTCGTCGGAGCCGGCGAACCGCTGAACCCCGAGGTCATCGACCGGGTGCAGGAGGCGTGGAGAGGCACGATCCGCGACGGCTTCGGCCAGACCGAGATGACGGCCTGCGTGGGCAACTCCCCCGGTCAGGTCGTCAAGATCGGATCGATGGGACGACCCCTGCCCGGATACCCCGTCGTGCTGCTCGACCCCGCGACCGGTGAGCTCGCCGAGCACGAGGGCGAGATCGCGCTCGACCTGGCGCATCCTCCGGTGGGGCTCATGGCCGGGTACTACGACGACCCCGAGAAGACGGCCGAGTCGCGCGTCGGCGGATACCACCACACGGGCGACATCGCCCAGCGGGATGCCGCCGGCTATCTGACCTACATCGGCCGGGCGGACGACGTGTTCAAGGCGTCCGACTACAAGATCTCGCCGTTCGAGCTCGAGTCGGTGCTGCTGGAGCACGACCTCGTGATCGAGGCGGCGGTGATCCCGAGCCCCGATCCGACGCGGCTCGCAGTCCCGAAGGCGTACGTGTGCCTGCGCCCCGACGCGGCCGGATCCGACGCCGAGGCCGCGCGATCGATCTTCGCCTACGCCCACGACCGGCTGTCCTCGCACCTCTGGGTGCGGATCATCGAGTTCGTGCCCGAGCTGCCCAAAACGATCTCCGGCAAGATCCGCCGGGTCGAACTGCGCGCCCGAGAGGCCGAGCGCGTGGCCTCAGGAGACGAGGCCGCGCAGCACCGGGATCGCGACTACCGCTGAGTGCGGCTCAGCCTGCGAGCGCGGGCTGACTGCCGGTGCTCGGCGCTTTCGTGGAGCGCGCCGGGACCGTCGGCTCGGGCGCGTCGACGACAGCCTGGATCCGCGCGGCGCGGGCGACCTCACGGGCAGGCTCGCCCGCGTTGACGATCCCGCGTGCGACGGCTCCGATCACCAGCATCGTGACGAGCACGATGCCGGACACGAGCAGCGGCGTCCACTGATTCGCGAACGATGCCGTGGTGCTGAGCATCGCGCTCGGGATCCACAGTCCTACCGCTCCGCCGGCGAGACCCGCCGCTCCGCGCATGATCGCGACTCCCGCCACGATCGCGCACAGCGCCGCGAGCACGGCCCCCACCACTCCGATCGGCACCAGTATCGATGCCAGTTCGCTTGCCACCCTTGACGATGTCATCACGACCCCCCGGTCCGCGGAACCTCCGCATCACCAACATTACGAAGTGTCGGCATTCTGGGCATCCATCTGAAGGATGATGTTCCTCAACCGTGACGCGTTGTTCAGCGGCGCTTCAACCGTGCGAACCGTGTCCTCTTGACCACTCGCACCGGCTGGGTGACGACCGCGTCGACGACCATCGAGCCGTCGGTCGGGCCGATGATCGCCATCGCCGACGTCTCGGTGGACTCGATCGGGTCGACCGGCATGCGGGCGAGCGACCGGTGAGCGCGCACGTACGCGGGCACCAGCAGCACGATCGCGCCGAGCCAGGCGAGAGGGTTGCTGAGCGCGACGCCCTCGAATCCGATGAGCGCGCCGAGCACGACCGCCGCTCCCACGCGCATCACCAGCTCGATCACGCCCGTGACGGTGGGGATGAGTGTGTGGCCGAGGCCCTGCAGCGCACCGCGGAGCACGAACAGCACACCGAGGGCCCAGTACCCGCATCCGTTGATGATCAGCATGAGGTGCGCGAGTCGCACGACCTCGTCGGACCCCTCACCGACGAACAGGCGCACCATCGGCGTGCCGAACGCGATGATGATGACGCCGAGTGCGATGCCGGCGGCGATCGCCATCCAGGTGCCCTCGACGACTCCTCGACGGATGCGGTCGGGGCGGCGCCCGCCCAGGTTCTGCGCCGTGTACATCGACGACGCGAGACCCAGCGACGAGAGGAAGGCGACCGCGAGGCCGTCGACGCGGGATGCCGTCGTGTAGGCCGCGACGGCATCCGAGCCGAGCGTGTTCAGCGCCACCTGCACGGTGAGCGTGCCGATCGCGATGATCGATGCCTGGAATCCCATCGGCAGACCGAGGTGCAGGTGCTCCCTGAAGTCGTCGCGGGTGACTCGCCAGTCGGCGCGACGCAGGTGCAGCATCGGCAGGCGACGGCGCACGAACTCGAGGCACAGTGCGACGGAGACGGCCTGGGCCACGACGGTCGCGAGGGCTGCGCCGCCGACTCCCCACTCGAGCGGACCGACCATCAGGATCACGAGGCCGACGTTGAGCGCGCACGAGACGGTCAGGAAGATGAGCGGTGTGCGCGAGTCGCCGATCGCCCGGATGATCGCCGAGAGGTAGTTGAAGAACATCGTCGCGCTCGCGCCGATGAAGCTGATCTGGGTGAAGACCGTCGCCTCGGGCATGAGCTCGGCCGGCGTCTGCAGCAGCTCGAGCACGGGCCGGGCGATCAGGGGCGCGACGATCGTGAGCACCACGCTCGTGATTCCGGTCAGGATCACGCCGGTCGCGACCGAGCGGCGCACGGCGGCACCGTCACCCGCTCCGAACGCCTGCGCGATGGGGATCGCGAAACCGCTGGTCAGACCCCAGGCGAAGCCGATGAGCAGGAACAGCAGGCTGCCGGTGGCGCCGACGGCGGCGAGGGACTCGACGCCGAGGTGCCGGCCGACGACGACGGCGTCGGCGAACTGGTACATCTGCTGCACGACGTTTCCGAGCAGCAGGGGAATGGAGAACGACAGGATGACACGCCACGGACGGCCCGTGGTCAGAGAGGTGGCCATGAGAGAAGAGGCTCGCAGAACTGGGGGATGATCGGGGGTCGTACCAGGATATCGAATCGATTCGGTTGGATGCCATCCCCGATCGCCAAGTACGGTCGGAAGGATGCCGCAGCGGGACGCGGCACGGAACACCGGAGGTTCGAGCGATGACGACAGAGAAGACAGGCGGATCCGTCGGGGTGGACGGGTCGGTCGACGGCGACGAGCAGCACCTGAAGCGGGCACTGAGCAACCGGCACATCCAGCTGCTCGCGATCGGCGGCGCGATCGGCACCGGCCTGTTCATGGGCAGCGGCAAGACCATCTCGGTCGCGGGCCCCTCGGTCATCTTCGTCTACATGATCATCGGCTTCATGCTGTTCTTCGTGATGCGGGCGATGGGCGAGCTGCTGCTCTCGAACCTCAAGTACAAGTCGTTCAGCGACTTCGCCAGCGACCTGCTCGGCCCGTGGGCGGGGTTCTTCACCGGATGGACGTACTGGTTCTGCTGGGTCGTCACCGGAGTCGCCGACGTGATCGCGATCGCCGGCTACACGGATGCGCTGTTCCCCGGCATCCCGTTGTGGATCCCCGGCGTGCTGGTGATCGTCATCCTGCTCGCGCTGAACCTGCCCACCGTCGCCGCCTTCGGCGAGATGGAGTTCTGGTTCGCGCTCATCAAGATCGTGGCGATCGTGGCGCTCATCATCACGGGTCTCGTGATGATCTTCACCGGCTTCCAGCACGATGCGGGCACGGCGAGCTTCGCGAATCTGTGGGATCACGGCGGCATGTTCCCGCACGGGTTCATGGGCTTCGTCGCCGGGTTCCAGATCGCTGTCTTCGCGTTCGTCGGCGTCGAGCTCGTCGGCACCGCCGCGGCCGAGACGAAGGACCCCGAGAAGAATCTGCCGAAGGCGATCAACGCGATCCCGATCCGCATCCTGCTCTTCTACGTCGGCGCCCTCGTCATCCTGATGGCCGTCACGCCGTGGACCGAGTACGTCGCGGGCGAGAGCCCCTTCATCGCGATGTTCGCTCTCGCGGGCCTCGGCATCGCCGCCACCGTCGTGAACCTCGTCGTGCTGACCTCTGCCATGTCGAGCGCCAACTCGGGCATCTACTCGACCTCGCGCATGGTGTTCGGGCTCGCACAGGACGGCGATGCGCCCCGGCTGTTCGGACGCCTGTCGAAGCGCCGCGTGCCGCAGAACGCGCTGTTCCTGTCGTGCATCCTGCTGCTGTCGGGTGTCGTGCTGCTCTACGCCGGCAAGGACATCGGCACCGCGTTCGACATGGTCACCACGGTCTCGGCGGTGTGCTTCATGTTCGTCTGGACGATCTTCCTGTGCAGCTACCTCGTCTACCGGCGCCGGCGGCCCGAGAAGGTCGCCGCATCGAGGTTCCGGATGCCGGGCGGCATCTTCATGGTCTACGTCGTGCTCGCGTTCTTCGTGTTCATCCTGTGGGCGTTGACGACACAGCCCGACACGCTGACCGCGCTGCTCGTGACTCCGATCTGGTTCGTGCTGCTGCTCGTCGCGTGGCTGTTCGTGCGGAAGTCGCAGAACCACCTGACCCGGCACGCCGCGCACATCGCCTACCTGCGCGACGACTCGGCGGAGTAGTCGCGACGGCTCGGCGTTCACAATTCAGCATGAGCCGGCCGATTCCTGACGAATCGGCCGGTTCTGCTGTGTCCGGGACTGCTCGTGCTGAATCGTGAACGGCGGCTGCCTGTGGGAGGTTCCGACAGGCCCTCCCTCGGGGCCGTCAGCGCGCGTAGCGTCGGCCCTGACGAAAGGACTCGACATGCACACTCGCACACTCGGACAGGGCCTCGAGGTCTCGGCAGTCGGACTCGGCTGCATGGGGATGTCGCAGAGCTACGGACCCAACCCCGGCAGCCGCGACGAGATGATCGGCGTGCTGCGGTCGGCTCTCGACCTCGGCGTCACGTTCTTCGACACCGCGGAGGTGTACGGGCCCTATGTCAACGAAGAGCTCGTCGGCGAGGCGCTCGAGCCGATCCGCGACCAGGTCGCCATCGCGACGAAGTTCGGGTGGCGCATCGAAGACGGCAAGAGCGTCGGGCTCGACAGCCGCCCCGAGCAGATCCGCCGCGTCGCGGAGGCATCGCTGCGGCGCCTGCGCACCGATGTGATCGACCTCTTCTACCAGCACCGCGTCGACCCGGACGTGCCGATCGAAGACGTCGCGGGCACGGTGTCGGAGCTGATCGCCGAAGGCAAGGTGCGTCATTTCGGGCTCTCCGAGGCCTCGGCATCCACCATCCGACGCGCGCATGCCGTGCAGCCGGTCACCGCGCTGCAGAGCGAGTACTCGCTGTGGACGCGCGATCCCGAGCGTGAGGTTCTGCCGGTGCTCGGTGAGCTCGGCATCGGCTTCGTACCCTTCAGCCCTCTGGGCAAGGGGTTCCTCACCGGCACCGTCGACCAGACCACCTCATTCGCAGACGGAGACATCCGCGGCACGATCCCCCGCTTCAGCGAGGAGAACCGGGCGGCGAACCAGGCCCTCGTGAGTCACGTCACGGCACTCGCCGAGGCGAAGGACGCATCGTCCGGCCAGATCGCGCTGGCCTGGCTGCTCGCCCGCGAACCGTGGATCGTGCCGATCCCCGGCACCCGCCGCACCTCGCGCATCGCCGAGAACGCGGGAGCGGCGGCCGTGGCGCTCTCGGCAGACGAGATGGCGGATCTCGACCAGCTCGCCGCTCGCGTCGGGGTGCAGGGCGACCGCTACAACCCGCAGCAGATGTCGTTCGTCGACCGGTGAGCCCGCGCTCCTACCCGGCCACGAAGACTTGGCGGAACCGGGCCCAGCGGCGCTGGACCTCAAAGCCTGACCTCTCATACTGCACCGATTTCGCGGCAGTCACCCCGGTGCTCACCGAACGGGTGCCGTCCCTCGTCGAGCGCAAGACGCTGAGCAGAGCGCGAGCGACTCGCGCACCGCCGTCACCGCCTCCAGGCCCGACAGAGAGGCACTCGATCCAGAGATCCTCCGGATCACCAGGCCAGCGGTAAGCGATGGCGAAGCCCTCCGGAAGTCCGTCTCGCCACGCCATCACGCTATCCCTCCGGCTGACGAACGGAGAGTTCCACACAGCGAGAAGATCACGCTCCGCATGGTCGACATCGACTCTGACGCCGTGCGCGCTGCCGTAGATGGCTGCAGCGAGCGGAAGATCTGACTCGTCCAGCAGGCTCAGCGCCACGCCATCCGGGAGGCTCACCCCGCCGAGCTCGCGTGTCGGCGCAGTCATCTCGACGAAGTCCTCGGCGACGAAGCCTCGCTCGCTCAGGATGTGACGCAACGCGTCATCGCCGACCCCGTCGTCGATGATCACCTCGATGATCCGGGCGTCCAACTCCTCGATCCCCGCGTCGCAGAACCAGTCGATCAGCGCTCTCCCCGCTCCGCGTCCTCGATCACCCACCAGAACTCCTCCCCGAAGATCGGCCACGAGGTGACCATCTCTCCTCTGCGGGCTGACCGCGACGCAACCCACCGGTCGCCGTCCGCAATACGCGACAGCGACGTCGACGTCGACCAGAGAGTCCAGCTGGCGCGACATGGCGCCCTCGCCGATGACGCCAGTCGTGCGAAGAAGTTCCTCATGCTCACCGAACTCGCGCGTGTCGAGAAGGCGCACCGAGAGCATGTTCAGCGCCTCCCACCCATGGCGGCGTCCACAGCGTGGACGAGCAGAGCAGAAATCTCGAGGCCCGGAGCGTCGTGTCCGTCCGGCAGGAACTCCACGACATCGATCCCCACGACTCTCCGCGATCCGAGTACCGCGACGAGCACGTCGATAAGCTCCCCCCATCGCACACCACCCGGTAGGGGTGTGCCCGTGGCCGGCATGTGTGCGGGATCGATGACATCGACATCGACCGTTACATACCACGGGATATCAGCGGCGATGGTGCGCAGCAGCGACTCCGCGCCCGCGTCGACCCATGTCCGGCCAGGCCACACGTGATGCGAATCGAGCGTCTCGGGATCGACTGAGGTGAGCTGGCGGATGCCGCACTGGACGATATGCGCGACCCTGTCATCCCCCGCGCTCCAGTTGAGGAAATTCCCGTGGTGCAGACCCTTCATGTCGCCCGACGCGGGATGGGAGAGATCGTGATGGGCATCGAAGTGCAGCACTCCGATGGAGCCGACGCTATCAGCCACCCCGGCGATGAGTGGCGCCGAGATCGAATGGTCTCCGCCGAGGGCGACGAGCAGTTTGCCCGCGCCGGCGATCCGCCCGGCCAATACCCGCGCGTCGTCAAGTTGCCTCCTGCCACCCCCGCCAGGGTCGGGCAGGATGTCGCCCACATCTCTCACCCGCACAGACTCCATCACACGCTTCCCGCGAACGGGGTCGTGCATACCCCTAGGCGGCTCGGCCGCCTGGAAGACGCTCCTGCTCACGCTCCGAATACCCTGAGGGCCGAATCTGGCTCCCGGCCTGTACGTGACTCCACCGTCAAAAGGGACCCCGACGACGATAACGTCGGCCTCACCGGCGAGCGCGGATCGCACCGAGACGACGGGGGCGCCGAACAGGCCGACCCGCGCGGCGGTCTCCCACTCGGCTCTCGACTCATCCACGAGCACTCCGGCATCGATCAGCCGCTCGATCGCGGCGACGATCACTTCCCGCTCGGCCGAGGCAGAGAACGCCTCGACCACATGTTCGACCAGCTGGGGCACCGCGAACTTCTCGACGGCACGCAAGGACGCTCCGCGGAGGGTCACTCGTGGTCCCGCGGTGCCCCAAGTGAAGTCCGCGCGGTCGAGCCCCTCGATGCGCACGACGGCGTCAGGACGCAGAACAAGGCGTCGTCCGTCAGAGCGATTCACGCCACGACCCCCTCCGAGATGCGCCAGAGATGCGCATAGCGTCCGTCCAGGCCGACGAGATCAGCATGGGTGCCGACCTCGACGATCCGCCCGCCCTCCATCACCACCACACGATCGGCATCTCGCGCTGTCGTCAAGTCGTGCGCGATCTGGAGCACCGCGGCTGCGGGGAGCGACGCAGCGACGCCGAGCTGGAGATCGCGCGCAGCGCCCGCCGACAACGCTGCTGTGACCTCGTCGAGTACGAGAAGCATCGGTCCCGCATAGAGCACCCGAGCAAGCGCGATCTGGCGTGCCTCGCTCGGGCTGAGCTCCCGCTCGCCATCCGAGAGTTCCGTATCGAGTCCGTCTTCCAAGCTGCGGGCCCACGACGCGCCGACGGCGTCCAGACTCGACCACACGCGCTCGTCGTCGACGTCCGCATCGGCGTCGCCCAGCGCGACGTTCACGCGAAGTGAGTCGGCGAACACGTAGTCTTCCTGGGCGACCATCGCCACCGTGCCGTCGCCGGGGATGATGGGCCTGCCGTCGAGAGCGATCGTCCCCGCGGACGGTTCGAGCGCACCGACGATCATCATCCCGAGCGTCGACTTGCCGGCGCCGGACGGGCCCACGATGCAGATGCGTTCCCCGGGATGGATCTCCAGGCTCACGCCGTCGACCGCGCGGTGGCCGCCGGGATACGTGTAGGTGACGTCGCGCATCTCGAGGAGCGGTTGCGCCGCGTCCCTCGCACCTCGTTCCTCCGTCCGCTCCTGGCCACGGGTTCCGGGGACACCGAGGATCCGTCCGAACGCCACCATCGCCGACTGCGCCTCTCCGAACCAGTAGATGACATCGTCCAGAGGGAGCACGATGGTCCGCATGAACAGGGCGATGGCCGCGACTTCTCCGATCTGCGCCGCTCCCGTTCCCACGAGTGGGATCCCTACGGCGAGCACGGTCACGACAGGCAGGTGATAGCCCAGCTGGACCGCGGGGAACCATCTCGCCTCCAACCGCAGCGGTCGGCGAGAGGTCGCGTCGGCACGATCGACGGCCCGCTGGAAGCGCCGTCGTCTCACGTCGGACAACCCAAGGAGTGAGACGGTCTTCGCGCCTCGTACAGTCTCGGTCGCTTCGGTGATCAGTGCGGCTTTGGCCTCTAGCTCCGCCTCATATACCTCGGGCGCCCGCCGCACATACCATCGCGTAGACAGAACGATCAGAGGGAGTCCGATCACCGTCCCGAGAGCCACCAAGGGGTTCACGATGAAAGCCACGGCGATCGTGACCACGGTGGTCACGACTCCCACGAGCGTTTCCGGCACGCCCGTGCGGGCCACCTCGTGCACCGCATCGAGATCCGAGGTCGTGCGCGACAGGATCTCGCCGGAGTCCAGCGCCTCGACCATAGTCAGCGGCAGGTCGAGCACATCGCGGAAGAAGCGTGATCTCAAGGTGGCGAAGACTTCCTCGCCGAAGGCGAAGGCGACCCGCGATGCGAAGAAGCCGACCATCCCACCCACGAGGAGCGCGGCGACCAGGAGCAGCACGACGTTCCAGAGCGGAAGCGGGTTCTGAGCCAAGTAGCCGTCGACCACCGCGCCCAGAAGCATTGGAGGAACGAGCCCGAGCACCACCGCCACCCCCTGAAGTGCGGTCGCACCGACGAGCATGAACCACCGCGGTCGCACGAGGTCCGCGAGTCCGTGCCGCAGCGCGGCTCCCCGCAGGCGAGGGAGATGGCGAATCACGTCGGTCACATCGTCCTCCCGAGTTCGGCCACAGCGGCGGCACTTTCGTCGAAGGCCGTGCTTTCCGTGATGACGATCGTCGTGTGCGCGCGTCGTCGGCTGGCCACGCGCTGCGCGGTCTCCGCCTCGGTGGCGACGTCGAGGGCCGACGTCGGTCGGACGAGAACGAGCGAGCAGGGATCTCCCAGCAGACTGCGCGCGAGTATCAGCCGCTGCCGCTGGCCCCCGGACAGACGTCGTCCTCCCTCGCCGATGACCTCATCGAGTCCGTCGTCGAGCCGCTCGACGACGTCGTCGGCCGCAGCCGCGTGGATCGCCGACACGATGGTCTCGTCGTTCGCCTCGCCTCGCGGATCGACGAGCTCGCGGATCGTTCCCGAGAAGATCGCAGGGTTCTCGTACTGGACGCGCGGCTTGCCGCCAGAGGTATCGACCTCGGCGCGGCGCGCGACTTCGTCGGCAGACATGTCGGCGAGATGATCGACGACGGCGTCCTCCCCGGGGTGGAGCACCGACAGCCGTCGCGCGGCGATGGCCGTGGGATCCAACCGGTCGGCGTCCACCGCGGCGATGACATTCGTGGGCTCCTCCGACGGCGCCGTCACCTCGGCACGACGCCGTTCGGCCACGCGCGCTGCTGAGCGCACCTGCAGGACTGTCGCGGTGGTGTGGATCGGCCCGACGAGATACGCCGACGCGGCGTAGAACGTCACGAGCGCGGACGGCTCGAGCGCTCCGGCCTCGAGAAGCGCTCCCCCTGCGGCGATCAGTCCCACCAGCATCACTCCGGGAAGGAGCACGCCGACCGAGAGCAGCACCGCTTCCGCTGTTGCCAGCCGGAGGCCCTCTGCCTGCGCTCGGCGATTCTCGCGTTGCAGACGCGCGAGGAAGGATGCCCTCGCACCGACCGCCCACAGCGAGCGCAACCCGAGCGCGATGTCAGAGCTCATGGCGGAGATACGACCGACGCGGTCCCTCAGCGCCTCCTGCCGCGCCTCCAACGGCGCGGAGGCCAGTTGCGTGATCCACATGAACAGCGGAACGCCGACGAGCACGATCAGCGCGAGCGGAATGGACAGCCACAGCAGGTAGACGGCGACGATGACGAGGCCGACCATCGCAGCCGCCCACCGCATCACGGCGATCGGGTAGCCCGCGATCCGCGAGATGTCCGAGCCGAGCACCGTTCCTACATGCGACGCGCCGACGGACCTCTGCGTCTCTGCGGTGATCGCCTCGCCGACCTCTGCGCGCATGGCCGTCTGCCGCTGGATCATCCACCGTCCGCCGACGACGTGGCGAGCGACGTTGCACGCGACAGCCAGGACGACGGCGACGGCGAGTGCGCCAGCGAAGAGCAAGCCAAGTCCCGTATCGGTGAGTGCGGCACCGAGCGCGGCACCGAGCAGAAGCGGCATCAGTGACTCGAGCACGGTACCCGTCAAGAGCAGGAACAGGAAGGCGAACCCGATTCCGGAGAGTCGGCTCTCTTTCGAAGATCTCACGTCAGAACGACTTCTTTCAGCGACGGCATCGCGCGACGCATCGCGGCGAACGAGGGGTAGGCGGAGAGGTGGCGCATGACGTCGACGAGCGCCCCGAGCGACGGGCCGCTCCGCGATCCGACGGCGACCTTGAACAGCCCGACGGCGTCAGCCGCACGGGGGATGATCGTCTCATAGCGTGTGCCTCGAAACCCGAAACTGGATCCGTGGGCAACCGCCGCGTCAGTTCCCTGACGGACGCGAACCAAGCATGCTCGAGATATCCGTACGGATGTCTCGGATGTCTGCGCTCTCTGCATCCGATTCGTGAACCACGATCCCGTCGTCCCATCCGGACGCAGTCTCGAACAGCTCAGCGAGACTCTGCTCCAAGTTGGCGATGTTGCTCATATTCCCCTCCCTCCTGTCATCTAGGGTCTCCGGTCGTCCCCCGCCAGGGACTCGATTCATTCGTGAACGGCGCCGCGATAGGAACTCAGCTGTCGGCCCGCGGGGAGGGTGATCTCACCCAGTCGGTCCACTACACCCCCCAGCCATGCGGAAAGTCGTCGCCCATCGTGTCCAAGCTCGCGATCCAGCTCTCCCGAGTCAATCGCCCGCGCGAACACATCAGCCCTCGCCCACGCCAGGGCCGCCCGCTCGATCGCCCGCTCCTCGTCCGCCAGACCGTGAAGATACATGCCGAGGTACAACAGCACCTGGTGCGTGTACACGTGAAAAGCCGCGAAACTGCGATCTGCGCCGAAACTGCGCACTTTGTCGGAACCAAAAGACCAGGGCACATGAACCTGGTCGCTTTGCGCGTCATCGTAGTCGGCGCGCACCAGAGTGCGCGCCAGACTAATGTCGTTGAGCTTCTGATGCAGGCTTTCGTGCAATAGAAATTCGGCGGCGGACTCCAAAACGCGTAACGCCTCTTGATTGATGAAGACGAAGAGGGCGGCCGAGCTTGCGTATCCGCTGCACAACGTCGCTTCGGTAGAGAACGCGCCGACGCGGGACACGCACGAGAACGCGTCACCGGCGATGCGGGGCGCCGCAGCCGTAGCCAATGAGGTCGCGCTGCGGACAGCTTCGGCGAGCGCGGGATCGTGCTCGGCATGACGAAGCGCGACCGGCTCCCCGTCGAGCACCGTGCTCGCAGTGAACCGCTCCAGCGCTCCCCCACTGGAGCCCGGAACTCCCCAGTCCTCTGCCAGCCGCGGGCCGTCAGCGGGACGAAGCTCTCCCCCGTGGACCTCTGCGCGTCGATCCGCATAGGACTCGAGCTCCGCCGCGCATCCAGCCAAATCGCCCGCGAATGCAGCTCTCAATCCCGTGTCGAGATGTGATCGTCGCAGAGATTCAGTCCCGGGCGCGAGCGACGGCAGAACGATCTCCGGGTCGATACCGGTCGCCTGGGCGCAGATTCTGCCCGCTCCGCGATAGTAGGCATCGGCGGTCCCGCTGATGTGGCTGCCCACGCCGAAGGTCCCGCTGGTTAAGACGCCCTCGCAGTGGTCGACCACGGTCGCGATGCGATCCCGAACGTCTAGGAGTGCGCTTCTCCCGGCCGCCGAGGTCACGCGACCAACCCCTTCAAGCGAAGCGAGTCGAGTCGATCACGGACGAATGACCGGGCTTCCTCGCCCTCGCCGATCCGACCGGATGAAACGTTCGTGACGTGCGTTGCGATCTCCACCTCGGAGCGACAATCTGCGAGCTCGTAGATCCACCAGCTCAGTCGATCAAGAACGCACACGCGAAAAGGATCGGAAGAGAAGAAGAATGCCGCCGACATATCGGAGAATGGTTCGATATACCAGTTCCCGATCCTGATGGGACTGTCGACGATGACCTCATTTGACACTAGACCCCCATTGGTCAATGCCGATCACGCTAACACGGATTCTTGTATTCCCATTCGCCGACCGGAATATAGCAGCCACCCGCCGACTCCCGAAGGTTTCGCCGGTCCAGTATCGTCCTGGGAGCAGCTGAAGCACCGGTCGGCGCGAGGGGACCGCGTAGGCGTGGCCGAGGGCAGCACTATCCTGGGGCGGATGATACCCGCGCGTTCCCATCCGGCCACGATCGCCGCGGGCGTCGCGAACGAGATCGTCATCAAGAAGTCGCGATTCATCGCGACCGTCGAGCCGGTCGCCTCAGTCGACGAGGCCGATGCCGTGATCGCCCGCCTCCGCAAGCAGTGGTGGGATGCCCGGCACAACTGCACCGCGATGGTGACGGGGCTTCTCGGCGACCAGGCGCGGTCATCGGATGACGGCGAACCCTCCGGCACTGCGGGCATCCCGATGCTCGACGTGTTGCGGCGTCGCGAGCTGACGGACGTCGTGGCCGTCGTGACCCGCTACTTCGGCGGGGTGAAGCTCGGAGCGGGCGGTCTGGTGCGCGCCTACTCCACGGCCGTGTCCGAGGCTCTCGATCTCGCAGCGCTCGTACGGCGGCAGTCACTCACGCAGGTGACGATCGATGTCGCCCATGCGGATGCCGGACGCTATGACAACCTGCTGCGCGACTGGGCGGGACATCACGGAGCTACCCTCGGGGATGCCCGTTACGGCGCCGTCGCGACGTTCGAGGTCTGGGCCCCGGCAGACGAGCTGCCCCGGCTCGCAGACGATCTCGCGGCGGCATCCGCCGGTTCCGTCGTGCCGGTGACCGGCGTGGAGCGCATCGTCGACGTCCCCGGCTGATCCACAACAGCGCCCGGATATTCTGGATGACGCGATCTCGGAAGGAGAGCGATGTTCGACAGCCCGCTCTCGGCTTCCGCCTACGAGATCCTCGGGGTGGACCCCACCGTCGACGACGGCGAGCTGCGGCGCGCCTATCGTCTGCGACTGCGCCAGACCCACCCCGACACCGGAGGGGACGCGGCCGTGTTCATCCAGGTGCAGCGCGCGTGGGAACTCGTCGGCACGCCCGAGGGCCGCGCCGCCTATGACCGTCGCTCCGGCGCCCACCCCGGCATCCCCGCCGAACCGGAGTGGAACGGCTGGCGGCCGCAGTCGGCGACCCGCACCGACACGCGTCCCCGGGCGCGGTCGTACGGCCACCCCGGCGGATGGCGTCGAGAGCGCTACCTCTCACTCATCCGCGAGTGGGCCGGCCGTGGCGTCGAGGTGCCCGATCCCTACGACCCGGCGCTCGTGCGATCAGCGCCGCGAGACCTGCGACGGCTGCTCGCCGATGCCCTCGCGGAAGAGGCGACGGCCCGCACCGTCAGCGCCCTCGGAATGGGATTCACGGTCTGGCACGACGTCGCGACCGGCGCCGACCCCGACGACAAGCTCGACCACGTCGTGCTCAGTCCGTCGGGTCTCTACGGCGTGATGTCGGAGGACTTCGGCGGCGTCGTCGGATTCCGCCGCGGCGAGATCACCGGCCCGAGCCTCGGCACACGCGCGCCCGTCACCGCGGCGCTCGGCCGCATGCGCACCGTCGCGAAGGCCGCCAAGGTGAAGTTCGGCGGTCTGATCATGGTGCTCCCCGACGACGACCTGGCACAGGCCGTCACGCCTCTGGGCAGCAGTCGCGGGGTGCCCGTCGTGGTCGTGCGGCGCAGCGCCCTGGCGATGGTGCTGCGCCAGGGAGTGCCCGGCGCACGAGCGATCGGCGGCAACGAACTGTTCGACGTCCGCACCCGACTGCAGCAGACCGTCACCTTCGTCTGACCCTGGTCGCGCCCTGTGGCATCCGTCCGGCCCTCTTGACGGGCGTCGTCAAACCGGTTTACACTCGCTGCACCCGCACCTGTCAAACCGGTTAAACCGACGCCTGGCGAAGATGCGGACGATCAGCCCGATGTTCCACGAGGAGGTGGCATGAGCCGCACGACGATCGCCGACGTCGCCCGCGAGGCGGGAGTCACCAAGGCCACCGTCTCTCACGCGATGAGCGGCAAGCGCCCCATCTCCGACGACACCAGGGCGAAAGTGCTCGCCGCCGCGGAGAAGCTGAACTGGGTGCCGAGCCAGAGCGCCCGCGCGCTGGCCACCCAGAAGGCCAACGCCCTCGCCGTCGTGCTGGCCCGCGACCCCGAGGTCATCGCGAACGACTCGTTCTTCCCCGCGTTCATCGCCGGCGTCGAGTCCGTGCTGGCCGAGACCGAGACTGCCCTGATCCTGCAGGTGGTTCCCGATCGGGCCGCAGAGGAACGCGCCTATCGCTCGCTCAGCCACGGGCGGGCCGACGGCGCCCTGCTCCTCGATCTTCGGAACGACGACTGGCGCGTGCCGCTGCTCGAAGAACTCGGCCTGCCGGCCGTGCTGGTCGGCGCCTACGAGCAGCCGACCCGCTTCTCGTGCGTACGCACCGATGACGACGCCCCGGTGCGCGAGATCATCGCCCACCTGCGCGCCGAGGGGCATGAGCGCATCGCGCACGTGGCCGGTCCTCTCGACTACGTGCACTCGCGGGTGCGGGCGGATGCCTACATCGACGCCGTGGGCGGAGACGCACTGCTGCGCGAGGGCGACTTCACGGCATCCAGCGGTCGTGAGCGCACCGCCGAGCTGCTCGCGCTTCCCGAGCGACCGACCGCGATCCTCTACTCCAACGACACGATGGCGATCGCCGGGTTGTCGTACGCCCGCTCGAGCGGACTCAGCATCCCCCGCGATCTCGCGATCGCCGGCTTCGATGACGACCACCTCTCGGCCCACCTCTCCCCTGCGCTCACGAGCGTCTCGTCGGGTCCTGCCGCACGTGGCCGCGCGGCAGCCCGCCTGCTGCAGGCCGACATCCTCGGCGCCGAACCGCGCACCGAGGTCGTCGACTGCAACGTCGTGCACTTCCGGGAGAGCACCACCCGCTAGACGATCACCCGAACCATCGCGTCAAGGAGGACAACATGAAGAAGAAGATCCGCGCAGCAGCGCTCTTGGGAGCCGTCGCACTGGTCGCCACCGGATGCTCGTCAGGAGGCCGGGGCGGCGACGCCTCGGCCGACGGCACCGGCTCCATCGACATCTGGCTGTCGAACAACGAGCAGGAGGTCGCCTGGGGCACCGCCGTCGTCGACGCCTGGAACGCCGAGCACCCCGACGAGAAGGTCAACGCCCAGGAGATCCCCGCGGGCTCGTCGTCGGAAGAGGCCATCACCGCCGCGATCACCGCCGGCACCGCACCCTGCCTCGTCTACAACGTGGCCCCGGCCGCCGTCTCGGGCTGGGTCAAGCAGGGCGGACTCGTCGACCTCAGCACCATGGAGGGCGGCAGCGACTACATCACCGAGCGCGGAGGAGAGGTCGACTCGTATGCGACCGACGGCAGCTTCTACCAGCTGCCCTGGAAGTCGAACCCCGTCATGGTCATGTACAACAAGGCGCTGTTCCAGGCCGCGGGCATCGATCCCGAGGACCCGCAGATGAACACGTACGACGCGTTCCTCGAGGGGTCCAAGGCGATCGTCGCCTCCGGTGTGCAGAGCGCCATCTGGCCGGCTCCGACGAGCGAGTTCTACCAGCCCTGGTTCGACTTCTACCCGCTCTACCTCGCCGAGACCGACGGCACCATGCTCGTCGAAGACGGCAAGGCGACGGTCGACTCGGATGCCGGCCGCGAGGTCGCCGAATTCTGGAAGACGTTCTATGACGAGAAGCTCTCGCCGAACGAGGCGTCGACCGACGATGCGATGTCCGCCGGCACCACCGCCATGCAGCTCGCCGGTCCGTGGGCGATCCCCTCGTACGCCGAGACCGTCGACGTCGGGTTCATGCCGGTCCCGACCAGCGACGGCCGCGAGAACCCGACGACCTTCGCCGACTCGAAGAGCGTCTCCATGTTCACCGCGTGCGAGAACCAGGGCACCGCATGGGAGTTCCTGAAGTTCTCGACGAGCGTCGACAGCGACGGACAGCTGCTCGAGGCCACCGGTCAGATGCCGATGCGCACCGACCTCACGGAGACCTACGCCGACTACTTCGATGCGAACCCGAACTACGTCGCGTTCGCCGAGCAGGCCGAGGCGACGGCCGATGTGCCCAGCATCCCGAACTCCGTGGAGGCCTGGCAGGCGTTCCGCGACGAGTACTCCGCCGCCGTGATCTTCGGCAAGGAGTCGATCGACGACTTCCTGAAGAACGCCACGACGAAGATCGACGACCTCGTCGCCGAGTGATGAGTCTGCGATGACGCTCCGAGACGACGCCGTCGCGGACGTGGCCGGGGGCACTTCAGCCCCGGCCCCGTCCGCGGGCCGGCCACCGAGGGCGCGGTTGCGCACCCGACTGCTGGGTGCGCAACCGATCGGCGGCCTGTTCGCCCTGCCGTACCTGGTCTTCGTGCTGGCGATCTTCGCGTTCCCGCTGGGATTCGCGGTCTACATCGCCTTCCACGACTACTTCTTCACCGCCCCCAACGTCGAGGTCGAGCGACCGTTCGTGGGCTTCGACAACTTCGTGACCGTGCTCACCGACCCGAGAGTGCTCGGTTCGTTCCGCAACACCCTGATCTTCCTCGTCATCAACGTGCCGCTCACCGCCGTGCTCTCGCTCGTGCTGGCCGCGGCGCTGAACACCGGCATCCGCTGGGTCGCCGCCTACCGCGTGGCGTTCTACGTGCCGTATCTGACGGCCAGTGTCTCGCTCGTCGGCGTGTGGATGCTGCTCTTCTCGGGCAACGGTCTGATCAACACGATCCTCGGCCCGCTCGCCCCCGATCCGTCGTGGCTCGTGAACAGCGGGCTGGCGATGCCGATGATCGCGCTCTACGTCACGTGGAAGCAGCTGGGCTTCTACATCCTGCTGTATCTCGCGGCGCTGCAGAACGTGCCGAAGGAGCTCTACGAATCGGCCGAGACCGACGGCGCGGGAGCATTCTCCCGATTCTGGAACGTCACGGTACCCGGCGTCCGTAGCGCCACCACGCTCGTGCTGATCCTGTCGATCATCACCGGAGCCAACCTCTTCACCGAGCCCTACCTGTTGACCAACGGCGGTGGCCCCGACGGCGCCTCGTCGACCCCCGTGCTGCTGATCTACCAGCTGGGCATCCAGCAGCAGAACCCCGACACCGCGGCAGCGATCGGCATGATCCTCGTGATCCTGGTCGGGATGCTGTCACTCGCCGCCAACCGCGCGACCAGGGAGCGATGACCATGAGACGCACGCGTTCACTGCCCCGCATCCTGAGCCTCATCCTGCTCACGGTCGCGGCCATCGGCTTCGCCTTCCCGTTCTACTTCATGCTGGTCGGGGCCTTCCAGGAGAATCCGACGAACTCGCCCAGCGAGCTCTTCCCGACGAGCGGGTGGACGGTCGACAACTTCCTCGCGATCGACTCCCGCATCGACCTCGCGGGCTCCCTGCTCAACTCGCTGATCTTCACGGCGGGTGTGCTGCTGGGCACCGTGGTGTTCGGGCTGCTCGCCGGATATGCGATCGCGAGGCTCGACTTCCGCGGCCGTGGCGTCATCTGGGTGCTCATGCTGCTCGTGCAGATGGTGCCGTTCCAGCTGCTGATGATCCCGCTCTACGTGCAGATCACCCGCAACTACGGGCTCGGCGATTCATACATGGGCATGATCCTGCCGTTCCTCATCAACACGACCGCGGTGTTCATCTTCGTGCAGTTCTTCAAGGCGCTGCCCGTCGAGATCTTCGAGGCGGCGCGCATCGACGGAGCCGGCGAGATCCGGCTGCTGACGTCCGTCGCGATCCCGCTGATCAAGCCGGTACTCGTCACGGTGGTGCTCGTCACGTTCATCGGCCCCTGGAACGAGTTCCTCTGGCCGTTCCTCATCACGAAGGACGCGTCGCTGCAGCCGCTCGCCGTATCGCTCGCCAACTACATCTCGAACGTCGCGCAGTCGACGGCGAATCCCAACGGGGCCATCCTCGCCGGCGCCACGGCGCTGGCGTTCCCCGTCGTCATCCTGTTCATCGTCTTCCAGCGGTTCTTCCGAGCCACCGACCTCGGCGCCGCCGTCAAAGGCTAGCCAGAAAGGCACCCCATGTTCACCGGAGCAACCTTCCCCCTGGGCCCCTTCGTCCCCTACGAGGCCAATCCCATCCTTCGACCGAAAGGCGACAGCTGGGAGTCGGCCAATCTCTACAACCCGGCCGCGATCGTCGACGGCGACGAGGTCGTGCTGCTCTATCGGGCGCACGCCGACGACATCGTCTCGCACATCGGCATCGCGCGATCGAGCGACGGCGTGAACTTCACCCGCGAGGACGCGCCGATCCTCTCCCCCTCAGAGGACTACGAGCGCTTCGGATGCGAGGACCCGCGCATCGCGCTGATCGACGGCACCTACTATCTGACCTACACGGGATGGGACCGACGCAGCGCCCAGCTCTGCCTCGCCACCTCGACCGACCTGCGCACCTGGACCAAGCACGGCCCGCTGTTCGACGACTTCGACACGTTCAAGACCATGGATCCGCGTGGGTTCAACTGGTCGAAGGCCGGCGTGATCGTGCCGCAGAAGATGCACGGCAAATGGTGGATGTACTTCGGCGAGGGGGCGATCTACTGGGCGACCAGCGACGACCTCATCCACTGGACGCCGGGCACGGCCGACACCGACCCGATGTACTCGCCGACCCCGGGCACCTGGGACGAAGCGCTCGTCGAGATCGGCACCTCGCCCGTGCTCGCCGACAACGGACTGCTGGTGTTCCTCACCAACGGCGCGACGAGGGTCGTGCATGACGACGGATCGGTCGACGTCGACTACCGGTGCGGGCAGATCGCGATCGACCCCGACGAGCCGACGAAGGTGATCGCCCGCCTGCAGGAGCCATGGCTGAGGCCGCAGACATTCGAGGACATGAACGGCCTGGTCTCGAACGTCACGTTCGTCGAAGGACTCGTGAAGTTCCGAGGCAAGTGGTTCGCCTACTACGGGCAGTCCGACACGACGCTGGCCGTCGCCATCCACGATCCCGCGCAGCCGTGGGGCCGGGCACTGAGAGACACGAACGAGGAATGAGAGCATGTCCATCTCCCGACGCACGTTCCTGACCGCCGCAGCCGCGACCTCTGCACTCGCGCTGCTTCCGCTCGACCCTGCCGGAGCGCACGCCTCGGCGCCCGCCGCACTGCCGCTCGGATCTCGACCGATCGGCGCGGGTGGAGGCGCGCGGCTCACGAACCTCGCACACCTGCGCTTCCTGCTCGCCGAGGTTCCCGTGGTGGCGAGTACCACGCACACCACGTTCGGCATCGACGCCTCACCCCGCGTGCTCGCACCGTGGACCTATGCCGACACCGACGGTGCGGGCGGATTCCGTCCGGTGGGTGGCGGCACTCGCGACGCCGTGACCGGGTACTGGACGCAGGGCGCCTACAACGCGGATGACATCGCGCGAGCGGCGATCGTGTTCCTGCGCGCGTGGAAGGCGACCGGCGACGCGCAGGCCCGCGACGAGGCACGCGATGTGCTGAGGTCGCTGGCGTTCCTGCAGACGACGAGCGGGCCGAATGCCGGCCGGGTGGTGCTGTGGCAGCAGGAGGACGGCACCCTGAACCCCAGCGCGATCCCCGTCGAACTGCCCGACCCGTCGGACTCCGCCGAGTCCTACTGGCTCGCTCGTTCGGTCTGGGCATTCGGCGAGGGCTATGCGGCGTTCCGGCGGGAGGATTCCGAGTTCGCGGCATTCCTGCTCGCACGGCTGCATCTCGCTCTCGACGCGCTCGGTCGCGAGTCTCTGTCGCGTGCCGGTCACTGGGTGCGCAGCGACGGACGGGATCTGCCCGCCTGGCTGATCGCCGGCGGCGCGGATGCGACGGCCGAGGCCATGCTCGGGCTCGCTGCGGCGACCGAGGCCGGAGATGCGCGCAGCCGTCAGGCTCTGCAGACCTACGGAGAAGGGGTGGCCGCGATGGCCACCGACCCGGCGAAGGGATGGCCGTTCGGCGCCGTTCTGCCGTGGACCGGGTCTCTCGGTTTCTGGCATGCCTGGGGCGCTGCCGCACCGGAGGCACTGGCTCGCGCGGGTGCGCTGCTGCGCCGCCGAGAATGGACCGCCGCGGCCGTGGCGGACGCGGGGACGTTCACCCCGCAGGTGCTCGCCTCGGGCGGACCGCACAACGCCTGGGCGCCGCTGCCCGCGGAGGCGCAGATCGCGTACGGCGCACACGGCCGCGTCGCGGGCGCCGTACAGGCGGCGTCCGTCGGCGGAGACGGTATGCGCGTGCTCGCCGGGCTGACTGCCAGCTGGTTCTTCGGGGCGAACACCGCAGGCGTCCCGGTGTACGACCCGGCCACCGGCGTGACGTTCGACGGCGTGGAGACCGACGGGCGCGTGAATCGTAACTCGGGGGCTGAGTCCACGATCCACGGGCTGCTCACGATGCTGCTGCTCGACGCGAACCGCGACATCGCACGCATCGCGACATCGATCACCGGCCTGTCCTCGTTCTCGGGACTTCGGGTGATCGATGCCGAGGGCGCTCGGCTCTCGGCGGGCTGCGAAGTCGTGCGGCCAGAGGGCGGCGCGTGGATCGGCGAGGGCAACCTCTCGGGAGCCGCGTATGTGCGGGTTCCCGCGGGCGAGTCGGTCGAGTTCGATGTGACAGAGGCCGGCGGCATCCTGCACGGTCTCGTCTGGAGACAGAAGGCGGATGCCGGAGAGGCGGTGTGGGAGGTGTTCCGCGGTGGCAGGCGGCTCTGGAGCACGCGAACCCCTGCCGGAGGAACGGGCGATCGCGGCCTCACGGAGGCCGACGGGATGCTCGTTCCCCAGCTGCTCGGTGGCGATCTTCCCGCCGATGCGGTGACCGTCCGGTGCACGAGCACCGGCGATCTGCGGCTCGACGCTCTCGTCATCCAGCCGGCGGTGTCCACGGCCGTGTATGCCATGGCATCCGGTTCCGCGGTGCTGTACGCGAACGGCGCTCGGCGCGATCAGCGAGTCTCGCCCCTCGCTGCGGGATCGGGCCGAGCCTACGAGGCCGACGGGTCGCAGCGTGGCCAAGCTGTACAGGGCGGCAGGGTTCGCGTGCGCGGCGGAGGTTTCACCATCACGCGGTGAGGGTGCGGGGCTGTGCCGTCGGCACGCGTGCGGACTACGGTTGCGGTGTGCCTGCGCTTCCCGAGTACGACCCGCTGCCCGATCGCCCCGCCCCCGACAATCCCTCGGGAAAGCTCGTCCTCCTGCGCCACGGCGAGACGGAGTGGTCGAGGGCCGGCCGCCACACCGGCCTCACCGACATCCCGCTCACGGCGCGGGGTGAAGACCTCGCTCGCGCTGCCGGGAGGCTGGTCGCCGACTACGACTTCTCGCTCGTCCTGTCGTCACCCCTCGAGCGCTCTCGGCGCACGGCCGAGCTCGCGGGGCTTCACGCCGAGGTCGATCCGCTGCTCGTCGAGTGGGACTACGGCGGATACGAGGGTCGCACGACGAAGGACATCCGCGAGGAGCTCGGCTACGACTGGAGCGCCTTCACCCACGGTGTGATCCGGGGCGCGACGCCGGGCGAGACCGTGGAGGAGGTCGCCGCCCGCGCGTCCCGCGTGCTCACACGGGTGCTGCCGGCGCTGACCGAGGGCGATGTGGCACTCGTCGCGCACGGCCACTTCCTCCGCATCCTCACCGCCGTCTACCTGCGCCTCGCTCCGCGCTTCGGCGCGCAGATCACGCTGGATGCCGGATCGGTGTCGGTGCTGAGCTTCTATCGCGAGCAGCCGGCGATCCTGACGTGGAACTACGGCCTCGAGTTGCCCCTCGCACCGTCGGAGTCCTGACCCCCGCAGCGGAACGAGAGCACTGGAAACTCACGGCACGGTGACGAGCGAGATCGCATTGATCGTGGGAGCGCCGTCGAGAGCGAGCTCGAACCTCACCCCGGTCCGGGCATTCGTGACGTCGAACGCGATCGTCTCGTTCGTGCACGCGATCGGCTCCGACGGCGATCCCTCATCGAGTTCACTGACGGTGAGCACGATCGTCCCCTCGCCTCGGCATGCGATTTGCGCCTGATAGGTCCCCGGTTCGAGCGATGTGAAGCTGGTGACGTCGTTGGCCGAGCTGTTCTCGCTCATCCATCCGGAGAAGCCGAAGACGTATCCGGGCGAGTCCGACCCCGGTACCGCCGTCTGCGCCCACTCGGCGATCTCGTCCACGGGCAGCGGAAGCTGCGCCTCGTCGGAGTCGGCATCCGGAGTCGCCGTCGACGCGGAGCCGCTCGGAGATGGCGAGGGAGACGTCGATCCGGTCGCCGACCCCGACGGCTCTCCCGTGCATCCGGCGAGCGCGATGCCCGCCATCAGGACCAGTCCGATCGTCGCCGCTCGTTTCCTGAACATCCCTCCACGCTACGGATGAGCCAGGATGATGCAACCGCCGCGCCCGACACGCCATTCTTTTGAGTTACTCAAAATAAACGGTAGAGTCGGGGCCATGGAGACAGAACTCGACTCGGCACTTCGCGGTGCCGGGCTGCGTGCGACCGCGGGCCGCGTCGCCGTGCTCGAGGCACTGGAATCCATGGCCCACACGGATGCGGAGCGGATCTTCCGCACCGTGTCCGACGTGCTTCCGACGACGTCGATCCAGTCGGTGCACAACATCCTCGCGGACCTGACGACGGCGGGCCTCATCCGCCGGATCGAACCGGCAGGCTCCGCGGCGCTCTACGAGAGGCGCATCGACGACAACCATCACCACATCGTGTGCACCCAGTGCGGTGCGATCGGCGATGTGGACTGCGTCGTCGGCGAAGCGCCGTGCCTCACCCCGTCTTCGGCGGGGGGATTCACCGTCCAGACAGCCGAAGTGACCTTCTGGGGCCTGTGCCCCAGTTGCCAGAACGCCGCGCAGTAGCATCCGACGCCGTTCCCGGGCACCCGGGATGATCGTCGTGTCTGCGTGCAGAAGGAGAAGAACATGACCGACCCATCGACCACCACCCAGACGGGCACCCCCGTCGCGAGCGACGCGCACTCGCTCACCGTCGGAGCTGACGGCCCCACCGTTCTGCACGATCGCTACCTCGTCGAGAAGCTCGCGTCGTTCAACCGCGAGCGCGTGCCGGAGCGCAACCCCCACGCCAAGGGCGGCGGAGCCTTCGGAACGTTCACCGTCACCGAGGACGTGTCGGCCTACACCCGTGCCGCGGCCTTCCAGCCGGGCGCTCAGAGCGAGACGCTGCTGCGTTTCTCGTCGGTCGCCGGCGAGCAGGGTTCGCCCGACACCTGGCGCGACGTGCGCGGTTTCGCGCTGCGTTTCTACACGCCCGAGGGCAACCTCGACATCGTCGGCAACAACACTCCGACCTTCTTCCTGCGCGACGCCATGAAGTTCCCCGACTTCATCCACTCGCAGAAGCGTCTCGGCGACTCGGGTCTGCGCGACGCCGACATGCAGTGGGACTTCTGGACCCTCTCCCCCGAGTCCGCCCACCAGGTCACCTACCTCATGGGTGACCGCGGCCTGCCGCGCAGCTGGCGCCACATGAACGGCTACGGATCGCACACCTACCAGTGGGTCAACGCCGCCGGCGAGCGCTTCTGGGTGCAGTACCACTTCCTGTCGAAGCAGGGCGTCGAGGCGATGAGCGCCGAAGAGGCCGAGAAGCTCGCCGGATCGGATGCCGACTACTACCGTCGCGACCTGTTCGACGCGATCGCTCGCGGCGACGCCCCCTCGTGGGACGTCTACGTGCAGGTCATGCCCTACGAAGAGGGCAAGACCTACCGCTTCAACCCGTTCGACCTGACGAAGACCTGGTCGAAGAAGGACTACCCGCGCATCAAGGTCGGCACGTTCACGCTCGACCGCAACCCGCAGAACTTCTTCGCCGAGATCGAGCAGGCCGCCTTCTCGCCCGGCAACCAGGTTCCCGGCACGGGCATCTCGCCCGACAAGATGCTCATGGCTCGCGTGTTCGCATACTCGGATGCTCAGCGCTACCGCATCGGTGCGAACTACAACCAGCTGCCAGTCAACCAGCCGCACGCGGCCGAGGTGCGCAACTACATGCACGAAGGCCAGATGCAGTACAAGTTCAACCCGGCCGAGCACCGCGTCTACACGCCGAACTCCTACGGCCCCGCCGGCGGACCCACGGCTGACCCCGCTGCCGGTGTCGAGGCGAGCTGGGAGTCGGACGGCGAGCTGATCCGCGCCGCCGCGACCCTGCACCTCGACGACGACGACTTCGGTCAGGCGGGCACGCTCTACCGCACGGTCTTCGACGACGAGCAGCGCGCGCGCTTCCTCGACACGCTGACCGGCCAGGGACAGGGCATCACGATCGACGCGATCCGCGAGCGGTTCTTCCAGTACTGGACGAACGTCGACGCCTCGCTGGGCGACGCTCTGCGCGCTCGCTTCTGAGCCGCCTCCGCTGAGGACCGAGACCCACCGTCCGTTCGGGGCCGGTGGGTCTCGGCGTCTCCGGGCATCGCAGGGGGAGCACAATGGATGCCGTGGCTGTTCCTCTCTCCGACCTGACCCAGATGCCCGAACCCCAGCAGGTGCACGCCGCCGATGGCACTCGCCTCGCGACCTACACCTGGGGTGATGTGGATGCTCCCGTGGCGGTGATCGTGCACGGGTTCGCGTCGAGCGCCCGCGACACCTGGGTGCTCACGGGGTGGGTGCGCGAGCTCACGAAGGCGGGGTATCGGGTGCTCGCGCTCGATCAGCGGGGCCATGGGCTCAGCGAGAAGCCGCACCAGGCCGACGCCTACGGCATCCGCACTCTCGCGACCGACGTCGAGACGGTCATGGACATGTATCTCGTCGACGAGGCCGTCTACGTCGGATACTCGCTCGGGGCCCGGGTCGGCTGGGAGGTCGTGCGCGATCTGCCCCACCGGATCGGCCGCGCCGTGCTCGGAGGGGTGCCGGACGGCATCCCTCTCGCGCGGCTCGATCTCGACCAGGTGCGCGCGTATCTCGCCGACGGGACGCCCGTCGCGGATCCGACGACGCAGAACTACATCGCGCTGACCGAGCGCGTGCCCGGCAACGACCTCGGCGCACTCGTGGCGCTGGCCGAGGGGATGCGGTCGTCTCGGACGATCGATCCCGACCCGTCGAACGCGCCGGCGAGCCCGATCCTGTTCGCGACGGGGTCGAAGGATGCCATCATCGAGGGCTCTCGCGCCCTGGCGTCAGCTGCCCCGCAGGGACGGTTCTTCGAGATCCCCGATCGCAACCACTTCAACGCACCGGGATCGCGCGCTTTCAAGGAAGCCGCGCTCGCTTTCCTGTCGGAGACCTGACCGCGGGCGGCCACGCCTGCCCACTCGTAGCGGAGGAGATCTCAGGCAACGAAGGATGCTTCTCCGCATCCGCTCCTCGATCCGCGAGATCTCCTTCATTGCCGGAGCGGCAGCCGTCTGCCCGAGCACTGACCGCGGGCACGAGAAGAGCCCTCCGTCTCGGCGAGACGAAGGGCTCTCGGGGTGACGGTCAGACCGTCGCGTTCTCTTCGCGCTTCGGCAGCACCCATCCCGCACGCGGGAAGTGGCAGGTGTAGCCGTTGGGGTACTTGATCAGGTAGTCCTGGTGCTCCTCTTCGGCCTGCCAGAACGGGCCGACGGGCTCGATCGTGGTCACGGCCTTGCCCGGCCACAGACCCGAGGCGTCGACGTCGGCGATGGTGTCGCGCGCGACGGCCTCCTGCTCGGGGCTGAGCGGGAAGATCGCCGAGCGGTAGCTCGAGCCGATGTCGTTGCCCTGGCGATCCTTGGTCGACGGGTCGTGGATCTGGAAGAAGAAAGCGAGGATGTCGCGGTACGTCGTCTTCGTGGGATCGAAGACGATCTCCACAGCCTCGGCATGACCCGGGTGGTTGCGGTAGGTCGCGTGGTCGTTGCTGCCGCCGGTGTAGCCGACGCGGGTGTCTAGCACGCCGGGCTGGCGGCGGATGAGGTCTTCCATGCCCCAGAAGCAGCCGCCGGCGAGCACGGCGGTCTCGGTCCCGGGGGTGCGGGTGATTGTTCCGGTGTCGGTCATGAGTTCTCCTCGGAGTTGGGGGTGGGGAAGAGGTGACGGTAGCGACCGTACCCCTCATCTTCCAGGCTGTCAGCCGGGATGAAGCGCAGGGCGGCGGAGTTCATGCAGTACCGGAGTCCTCCTGCGTCTCGGGGTCCATCGTCGAAGACGTGCCCGAGATGGCTGTCCGCGCCGCTGGAACGCGCCTCGGTGCGCTTCATCCACAGCGTGCGGTCGGTGCGCGTGGTCACGGCGTCGGCCTCGATGGGCTTGGTGAAGCTCGGCCATCCGGTGCCGCTGTCGAACTTGTCGGTCGACGCGAAGAGCGGCTGGCCCGAGACGACGTCGACGTAGATGCCGTCGTCGTGGGTGTTCCAGTACGCGTTGCGGAAGGGCGGCTCGGTCGCATCCTCCTGCGTGACCTCGTACTGCAGGTGCGTGAGGTCGCTGACGGCCTCGGGGGTCTTGCTGTACTCGTTCGACATGGTCTGTCTCCTTGTCCGACGCGGCTGGCTGCAGCGTCATAGAAGAGAACCAGGAGGATGCCGGTTTTGGTCCCGCGGGACTGTGAGCGCGCTGTGAGTTTGTGCGCAGTCGATAGAGTTGCTCCGCTACATACACACCAGGGAGACACACATGTCGGTAGGACTGCTCGCCGTCGTCGATGACATTCTCAGCGCGGCGATGAAGGCTTCGGCCAAGGCCGCCGGCGTCGTGATCGATGACGCCGCCGTGACCCCGCAGTACGTGCAGGGCATCACGCCCGCGCGCGAGCTGCCGGTCGTGGCGAAGATCGCCCTCGGATCTCTCGCGAACAAGTTCGTCATCATCATCCCCATCGCGCTGCTGCTCACCGCCTTCGCGCCGTGGGTGCTGCCGTATCTGCTGATCCTCGGTGGCGCCTACCTCTGCTTCGAGGGGGCCGAGAAGGTGCTCGAATGGTTCGGCGTGCAGCACGGCCATGCCGATGAGAGCGCCCGCAACGAGAACAAGCTCGTGTGGGGCGCGGTGCGCACCGACCTGATCCTGTCGACGGAGATCATGCTGATCTCGCTCGCCAACCTCGAGGCCGGCCTCGACATCTGGACGACCCTCGCGATCCTCGCCGTGATCGCGCTGCTCATGACCGGCGTCGTCTACGGTGCAGTCGCCCTGCTCGTGAAGATCGACGACATCGGTCTGAAGATGGCGAAGAACCCGTCCCAGCGAGTTCGCCACACGGGCACGCGCATCGTGCGCTCGATGCCGGCGGTCTTCCGCTTCATCAGCATCCTCGGCACCGTCGCGATGCTGTGGGTCGGCGGGCACCTGCTGCTCGTGAACCTCGGCGAGGTCGGCGTGCACTTCGGCGCCGACATCCTGCACGGCATCGAGCACTTCCTCGAGCCGGCCGGCGGTGTCATCGTCTGGATCGGCGACACGCTGTTCTCGGCCATCGCGGGTCTGATCGCGGGTCTGATCATCGTGGGGATCATCCTCGGGATCGGTCGCCTGATCGGCAAGAAGCCGAGCTTCCACGAGGGCGAGGAATCGCCCGCCGACGTGCACGTCTGACACCGACGCCGCTGTTCGAATCTCAGTCGGTATGCCGACATGCGATCCGGGGCGCGACTCACTCGCCGCGCACGTGATCCTCGGTGCGCAGCCATTCGTCGAACGTGATCGCTCCCTGCAGAGCATCGGCGTCGCCGCGCAGCGACCCCGATGCCAGCCCCTTCCCGTACGCGCCGGCGCCGACAATGTCGCGCGCTTCCTGCTCGGAATCGCAGCCAAGAACCCGCACTTCACCGTCGAGGAGAGGCAGTTCGGCGAGGGTCTCGGCCTGGTGTTCCGCGACGGAGGGAGGGTGCACTCGGTCATGAACCTGCACGTCGAAGACGGCGCGGCACAGGAGGGAAGCCGCGGCGAGCCCTCGGAGACCGACCCCACCCCGGCATCCTGCTACCGTCGTCCCGTGCGCACCCGAGCGCAGATGCAGGAGACCCGATGAGCGACCACCAGATCCGGGATGCCGAGACCGCCGACGTCGAGGCGATCACCGCCATCTACAACGACGCGGTGCTGACCACGACCGCCATCTGGAACGAAGAGGCCGTCACGGTCGATGACCGCACCGCCTGGCTCGCCGAGCGCACCGAGCGCGGCTACCCCGTGATCGTCGCCGTCGACGACACCGGCGTCCTCGGCTACGCGACATTCGGCGACTGGCGCCCGCACAGCGGCTACCGCCATACGGTCGAGCACTCCGTCTATGTGCGCGAGGGGCAGCGCGGGCGCGGCATCGGCAAGGCGCTCATGATCGAGCTCATCGACCGCGCGCGACGCCTCGGCAAGCACGTCATGGTCGCGGCGATCGAGAGCAGCAACACGGGGTCGATCATCATGCACAAGCGCCTCGACTTCATGCAGGTCGGACGGATGCCGCAGGTCGGCGCCAAGTTCGATCGCTGGCTCGATCTCACCTTCCTGCAGCTGGTGCTCGATGAGCGGCCGTTCCCGGACGAGCGCCCGTGAACCCGCTGCTCTGGCTCGCTGACGCCTTCAACTCGCAGTGGGTGCTCCCCGGCGGTCAGGTGCTGCTGATCCGCGAAGTGGTCGGCAACGCGTTCGGCCTGGCGAGCGCCCTCGGCGGCATGCAGCGCAAGATCTGGGCGTGGCCGGTCGGCATCGTCGGCAATCTGCTGCTGCTCACGGTCTTCCTCGGGTCGATCCTGAATCCCGACCACGAGCTGCCGCATCTGCTCGGCCAGGCCGGGCGTCAGATCATGTTCATCATCGTCGCGATCTACGGCTGGGTGCGCTGGCGCCAGGCCGCCTCGAACGGTGGGCGCGTGACCCCGCGATGGGCGCCCAACAGTGCCCGCATCGGCCTGGTGCTCGTGATGGTGATCGGCACGATCGCCCTCACTCCCCTGTTCCGCGCGCTCGGCTCGTGGGAGCCCGTGTGGGCGGATGCCTGGACCTTCGTCGGCTCGCTGCTCGCCACCTATGGCATGGCCAAGGGCTGGACCGAGTTCTGGCTCATCTGGATAGCCGTCGACATCGTGGGCGTGCCGCTGCTGTTCAGCTCCGGCTTCTACGCCACGGGCCTGATGTACGTGTTCTACGGCGTCTTCACCGCGGTCGGATTCGTCGTGTGGTGCCGCGCGCAGGCGAATGCCAAACCGCAGGTCGACACGATCATGCCGGATCCCCGACCCATCACGTCGACCATGAAGACCGTCGACCGCGACCGCGACTGACCGCCCCGACCACTCGGCGAATGTGTCGGCGCATGTCACCGGGGTGGCCGAGAGGTCGATCGACGGGTTTGCTGGTCCCCATGACCCGTCAGATCCGTTTCAACGCCTTCGACATGAACTGCGTCGCCCACCAGTCGTCCGGCCTGTGGCGGCATCCTGACGATCGATCGCGCCAGTACAACACCATCTCGTACTGGACCGACCTCGCGAAGCTGCTCGAGAGCGCGACCTTCGACGGCATCTTCATCGCCGACGTCCTCGGCACCTACGACGTCTACGGCGGGACGAACGAGGCGGCGATCCGCAACGGCGCCCAGGTGCCGGTCAACGATCCGATCCTGCTCGTCAGCGCGATGGCCGCCGTCACCGAGCACCTCGGATTCGGCATCACCGCCGGCACCGCCTTCGAGCACCCGTACCCGTTCGCGCGCCGTCTGAGCACCCTCGACCACCTGACCAACGGACGCGTCGGCTGGAACGTCGTCACCGGCTACCTGCCCAGCGCCGCGCGCAACATGGGCCAGGAGGACCAGCTCGCGCACGACGACCGCTACGACCATGCCGATGAATACGTCGAGGTGCTCTACAAGCTCTGGGAGGGGTCGTGGGAAGACGACGCGGTCGTCGAGGACCGTGAGCGCGGCATCTTCACCGACCCGTCGAAGGTGCACCCCATCGGCCACGAGGGGAAGCACTTCAGCGTTCCCGGCATCCACATCTCCGAGCCGTCACCGCAGCGCACGCCGGTCATCTACCAGGCCGGAGCGAGCCCCCGCGGCGTGCGCTTCGCGTCGGAGAACGCCGAGGCGATCTTCGTCGCCGCCCCGTCGAAGGAGGTGCTCGCCGGCACCGTGAAGCGCATCCGCGACGCACTCGAAGAGGCGGGCCGCGACCGATACGACGCGAAGATCTACACGCTGCTCACGGTCATCACCGGGGCGACGAGCGAGGATGCCGCGGCGAAGCACGCCGAGTACCTCTCGTATGCGAGCCCCGAGGGCGCGCTGACGTTCATGTCGGGCTGGATGGGCGTCGACCTCTCGCAGTACGCCGAGGACGAGCCCGTCGGCAACGTCGAGTCGAACGCCATCCAGTCGGTGCTGCAGCACCTGAAGGAGGAGGCCGACCTCGGACGCGAGTGGACCGTCGGCGACTTCGGACGCCACAACGCGATCGGCGGCCTCGGCCCGACCCTCGTCGGCTCGGGCGTCGAGATTGCCGACGAGCTGCAGTCGTGGGTGGAGGAGACCGACATCGATGGCTTCAACCTCGCCTACGCGGTCACTCCCGGCACCTGGCAGGACGTCATCGAGCACGTCATCCCGGTGTTGCGCGAACGCGGCGTCTACCCCGAGGAGTACACGCCGGGCACCCTCCGCAACAAGCTGCAGGGCAAGGGCGACCGCGTGCAGGACACGCACCGCGCCGCGAGGTATCGGATCGGGGCGAACGTCCCGGTCGCCTGACCCTCAGCGACCTTCGGTCGGGCGCGGTCAGTCGGCCTTCGAGGTGAGGAGCCCGCGCAGCACGAGGAACACCACGACCGCGACGACGAGCACGATCGCCAGCTTGGCGATGAACCACAGGATCGAGAACAGCGCGCTGACGATCCACCAGGCGATCACCACGGCGAGGACGACGCCGACGATGGTCCAGAGCGAGTTCTTGTTCATGGTTCCAGCCTAGGCGGCGCGGCGACGTCACAGATCCGAACGCTGCGGCATCCGCCCTTCCGCATCCGATGCGTCGCCGTCAATCCCCTTCCCGTGCGCTGATCACCGGGGTGAGACTGCAAGCATCCGACTCTTGGGAGCATCTCCATGTCTGCGCCAGCACTCACTTCGTCCGCCGTTCACGGCATCACCGCGAGAGGTCCCCTCAGCGACGCCGTCATCCGCCGACTGACCGGCGAAGACGCCGACGATCTCGGTGCCAGGGCCGAGGCTGCGCTCGCTTCGACCGATGACGTCGTGCGCGACGACGACATCCAGCTCGCGCTCTTCGTGCTCTACGCCTCGTCGTACGGGTCTCTTCCCGAGCTCGACCCCGCCCTCGAGTGGGATCCGGCGTTGATCGCGACACGGGGAATCCTCGAGCACGCGTTCGAGCGGGCACTGCGGGCGAGTGTCCCGATGCCCGAACTCCCCGAGCCGACCGTCGATGCCGTCGGGCGGGCCCTCTTCGCCCTCGCCGAGGCCGACACGGGTCCCAGCCTGTCGCGCTACGTCGCGAAGAAGGCGACGGAAGAGCAGATGCACGAGTTCTTCATGCAGCGCTCGATCTACACGCTGCGCGAGGCCGACCCGCACTCGTGGGCGATCCCGCGCCTGCACGGGCGTGCGAAGGCGGCGCTCGTCGAGATCCAGTCCGACGAGTACGGCGGCGGGCGGCCCGACCGCGTGCACGCGACGATCTTCGCTCGCGCGATGCGCGGCGCCGGACTCGACGACACCTACGGCGGATACGTCGACGACGTGCCGGCCATCACGCTCGCCTCGCTGAACTCGATGTCGATGTTCGGCGTCAACCGGCGCCTCCTCGGCGCCATCGTCGGACACCTCGCCGCGTTCGAGATGACCTCGTCGATCCCCAACCGCCTGTACGCCGACGGCCTGCGGCGCCTCGGGTTCGGTGAGGACGTGACCGACTACTTCGATGAGCACGTCGAAGCGGATGCCGTGCATGAGCAGATCGCGGCGCGTGACCTCGCCGGCGGGTTGGCGGAGGATCACCCCGAGCTGCTGCCCGACATCATGTTCGGCGCGGCCGCCTGCCTGACCGTGGACGGCTGGGCAGCGGGCCACATGCTCGACTCGTGGACGCGTGGAGAATCCTCGCTGCGGCCGAGGGACGCACGATGAGCGCGCGCGAGGATGCCGTCACCATCACCGCCTACCCCGACGGACCGCTGCTCGTGCGGGGCGCGGCGGTGCTGGAGTCATCCGACGGCGAGCCGATCGAGGTCACGCGCCGCACCGTGGCGCTGTGCCGCTGCGGCCTCTCGACGATCAAGCCGTTCTGCGACGGCACCCACAAGGCCGCAGGGTTCCGCACCGACGCCTGATCTCAACCCGTCGGTCAGTGCCCGACTGCCGGCAGGCATCCGCCGTCCATGATGACGCCGCCGATCTCGACCGTGAGCACGTCGGCCGAGACCTCGCCGAAGATGCATCCCCCTTCGGGAGCAGCTGCACCGAAGGCCACGGCCCGCTCGTCGCCCAGCGTCTGGACGTAGGCGAGGCCGGCGTCGGCGAAGACCTCCTCCACAGCCGCGACCGACAGGCCGCCGGAAGTGCGGAGCGACTCGAGGCCGGCGCGGATGTCGTTCGCCGGTTTCTCGGCGGCGGCTCGGCTCTCCTCCGAGAGGTCGACGCGATCGCGGTAGCGCTCGTTCTGCGCCATCGCGTCGTCGGGGTCGTAGGGCGCGCAGTCCGGAGGCAGATCGACGCCTTCGATCTGCGGGCACGCTGCCGTGGGAGTGGGACTCGGAGATGCAGATGGCGATGCGCCAGGCGGGCCGGCGGTGGCCGTCGCGCACCCTGCGAGCATCATGGTCGTCGCAACGACGAGAAGCAGCCGTGCACCTCTCGACCTGTCCCCCCGGAGTCCGGTCATTCCCTCATGCAACCACACGGGAGCTCAGTGGCCAATGGTCATTCCGTGTGCGCCTCCGCTCACCGCGACAACGCCCCCGGGTGCAGGCCGGATGCGGCGATGAGGCGCGACGACCCCGCTTCAGCCCGGATTCAGCGTGCGCCCGCCACACTGGAGGAATGCGGATCCTGGTGGTTGACGACGAGGTGCGGTTGGCCGACGCCGTCCGCCGGGGACTCGAGGCCGAGGGCTTCGCGGTCGACGTGGCGAACAACGGCGTCGACGGGCTCTGGCGTGCGCGCGAGACCCGATACGACGCGATCGTGCTCGACCTCATGATGCCCGGCATGAGCGGCTGGAAGGTGTGCGAGGCCCTGCGCGCCGAAGAGAACTGGACGCCCGTGCTGATGCTCACCGCCAAGGACGGCGAGTGGGATCAGGTGGAGGCCCTCGAGACCGGCGCCGACGACTATGTGACGAAGCCGTTCTCCTTCGCGATCCTCGTCGCCCGCATCCGCGCCCTCGTGCGCCGCGGAGCCGTGGCCCGCCCGGCCGTCCTCGAAGCCGGAGACCTGAAGCTCGACCCCTCGTCGCACCATGTCTGGCGGGGCGAGACCCCGGTCACGCTGACCGCCCGCGAATTCGCCGTGCTCGAGCACCTGATGCGTCATCGAGGTCAGGTGCTCTCGAAGCGCGAGCTGATCGACGGCGTATGGGACGACGACTTCGACGGCGACCCCAACATCGTCGAGGTCTACGTCGGACACCTGCGCCGCAAGCTCGACAAGCCCTTCGGACGCGAGGCGATCGAGACGATCCGCGGTGCCGGCTACCGATTGGCGGTCGACGGTGGCTAGGCGCTCATTCCGATCGGTGCGCGCCCGGACGACCCTCGGCGCGACGCTCGTCGTGGCCGTCGCCCTGCTCATCGGGGCGTTCTCGTTCTACGGCATCCTGAGCTCCAGCATCCACGCGAGCGCGGAGCGTGCCGCCGAGCAGCGCCTCGACGAACTCGCCGATCGCTTTGACGGCCCCGGCGGCGGACCAGGCGGCGAACGCGGCATCGACACCCTCGACGACGAGATCGTGCAGATCATCGGCGGCGACGGATCGGTGCGCGCCGCCAGTGAGGATGCGCGCGACGAACTGGGGTCGACCGCTCTGCCGGTCTCCGACGGCGCGCAGACCCTGACGATCGGCGGCGAGCCCATGCTCGTGGTCTCCGACGGCATCGAGGACGACGACACCCTCGTGCTGGCGGTGTCGATCGAAGACGGGGTCGAGACGCTGTCGACGGTCGCGCTGCTGCTCGCGGTGGCCGTGCCGCTACTGCTGCTGCTCGTCGCCGTGACCACGTGGCTGGTCGTCGGGCGGGCCCTCCGACCGGTCACCCGCATCCGCGAAGAGGTCGACGGGATCACCGCCGAGCACCTGCATCGGCGCGTCGAGGTGCCGCCGTCATCGGACGAGATCGCGGCGCTCGCGACCACCATGAACCGGATGCTGGATCGCCTCGACGCCTCGGCGACGGCGCAGCGCCGTTTCGTCTCCGATGCGTCGCACGAGCTGCGCTCCCCGCTCGCGACGATCCGACAGCACGCCGAGCTCGCGCAGGCCCACCCGGCCACCACGAGCATCGGCGAGCTCGCGGAGGTCGTGTCCGATGAAGGACTCCGGCTCCAGGGCATCGTCGAATCGCTGCTGCTGCTCGCCCGGCTCGACGAGGGCGGCGGCACGCACGACGAGGCGATCGATCTCGACGACCTCGCGCTCGCTGAGGTGAGGCGGCTGAGGTCTCGGGGCGTCGAGGTCGACGGCTCCGGCATCCGTGCGGCCCGTGTCACCGGAGACCCCCGCCTGCTCGGTCAGCTGCTGCGCAACCTCGCCGACAACGCCGTCCGGCACAGTGCGGCTCGCGTGGCCATCAGCGTGATCCCGCAGGATTCGTGGGTGTTCGTGACCGTCGAGGACGACGGCTCCGGCGTGCCGCCCGACGAGCGCGAGCGCATCTTCGAACGGTTCGTGCGGCTCGACGAGGCGCGCAGCCGGGATGCGGGAGGCAGCGGTCTCGGCCTCGCGATCGTGCAGGGCATCGCCGTGGCCGGCGGCGGCACCGTCTCGGTCGACGCCTCCCGTTGGGGCGGCGCGCGCTTCGTCGTGGCCCTGCCCCTCTCGGACTGACACTCTCTCGGCGTCCGGGCCGTCCGCAGGACCTGGCACCTCAGCATCCGGGCCGTCTGCAGGACCTGGCACCTCAGTATCCGGGCCGTCTGCAGGACCTGGCACCTCAGTATCCGGGCCGTCTGCAGCACCTGGAGCCACAGCATCCGGGCCGTCTGCAGGACCTGGCACCTCAGTATCCGGGCCGTCTGCAGGACCCGCGCACGGATGCGGGAACAGGATCCATGTCTCGTCCTGCATCCGTGCCCGGATCCTGCAGGTGGTACGTGTCACTGCGGCCGAGACGCCCTGCTTCCTGAAGACGCCTTCAGGACGCTTCAGGGTGGCTTCAGCACTGCCGCGAGAGCATCGAGACATGAACGACAAGAACCCGACCCCCGACCAGACGCCCGAGAACCTCCCGACGAACGCGACTCCCCCAGCACCGCCCGCACCCCCCGCGCCCACCGCGACGCCGTCCCACGATGGTGAGACCGTTCCCGTCGCGCCGGTCGCGGCTGAGAACGCCGCCCCGGCATCCGCGTCCGCAGCTCCCGCGAAGCGCGGTCGCAAGCGCGCTCTGCTGATCGGCGGCGGAGTCGCCGCTGCCCTGATCCTCGCCGGTGGAGGCGTGGCCGTCGGAGCAGCCATCGGAGACGACATCGGCGACGACGACGACCGCCCCTCGGTCTCGGACGGGCCCCGCGACGGCGACGGAGACCGCGGTGGACAGCCCGGCGACGACCGTGACGACAGCGACAGCGACAGCGACGATCAGGGCGCACCGCAGGGCGGCGGCCCCGTGACCGGGATCGGCACGGACTCGGCCGACGAGCTCGTGGACATCGCGGATGCCGCCCGCGGAGCCGCCGAGGGCGACGTCACCTCGATCGACGCGAAGCGCGACGGCACCTGGGAGGTCCAGCTGACCGCCGCGAACGGCAGCGAGACCGAGGTGCGAGTGGATGCCGACCTCGCCGCCACCGTGATCTCGACCGAGCAGGAGGACGACGACACGGCTCCGACCCACACCCTCGACGAGGCCGCGATCCGTGCCCTCGTGGATGCCGCATTGGCCGAGGCCGACGGGATGATCACCGACCTCGACGCCGACAACGACGAGGTCAGCCCCTACGACGCGTCGGTGCTCACCAGCGACCGCCGCTCGATCGACATTGACTTCAGCGCCGACTACGCGGTCGTCGGCACCGACATCGACGACTGATCGCCCTCGTCGTTCTTCGAGCCGCCGGCCCTATGGGGTCGACGGCTCGACGCGGTTTCAGCCAGACGTCCCGGCCGCGGAACCCGGCTCCCGCAGGCGATTCCCCGCGTAGCGTCATGATCCGTCACTCGTCGGGTCTCTCTCAGTGAGTTCGGTCGCCATCGCGCGCCGACGATGCGGACACCGGGGGGATCCATGCCAGTCACGGCGCACACCTACTTCTACACACCCGCTCGAGCGGACTCCGTCGTGCAGGCACTGCAGCACCTCGTGACCGACCTGAAGCACGTCGAGCGGCGATACTTCGACAGCCGTTCGGTCGCGTTCAGCACCCGCGGGTCGCTGTTCGAGGCACCGGCCGACGTGACGATCGTGACGACTCCCCTGACGACCGGCGGATCGGATGTGAGGATCGCGCTGCAGACGACGACCCGGCGGACGGCGAGCCGCCGGTCGCTGACCACCAGGGCCGCCGACCGCCTCAGCGTGCGGATTCAGAAGGCGCTGGGCTGACCGCGAGCCAGACGTATCCTCTCGCGGCGCTCGCTCGCAGCTGAGCACCGCCGGATACCATCGGAGTCATGACGAATTCCGGTCCGATCGACGATGTCTCCATCGGCGGAGAGATGATCCGCCTCGGCCAGTTCCTGAAGTACTCGGGACTGCTCGACTCGGGCGGTGACGCCAAGGAGGTCGTGATCGACGGATTCGTGAAGGTCAACGGCGAGGTCGATCGACGGCGCGGACGCCAGCTGCATGACGGCGATCTGGTCACCTTCGAGGGCCGTACCGTTCGCGTGCGCCCCTGATCACGCGGGCCGCTTCCGGTCACCCCCGCGTCGTGTAGCGGAGGAACATCACGCCGCTGTCGAAGCGCCGATCCTCGGCGAGCTCCAGGTCGACGTGCACCCCGTCGGGGAAGAACGGCTTGCCACCACCGACGATCGCCGGTCCGATGAAGAGACCGAACTCGTCGACCAGTCCTGCGCGGATCGCCTCGGCGGCGAGAGTGGGGCCGTCGACGGAGAAGTCGCTGTCGGACTCAGCCTTCCACCGCGCGATCACCTCCGGATCGAACGTGCGCTCGAGCCGGGTGCGCTCGCTCGACACCTCGGCGAGGGTCTTCGAGAAGACGACCTTCTGCGCGGCCTGCCACACCCGCGCGTAGTCGATGCCGACCTGCGGCTGATCGGGTTCGAGATGAGCGGTCTCCCAATAAACCATGGTCTCGTACATGCGCCGCCCGTAGAGGTAGGTGCCGACGTCTGCGAACTGCTTGTTGATGAAGTCGTGCAGGTCGTCGTCGAGCGCCCAGCCGAACCCGCCGTCCGGCCCACTGACGTATCCGTCGAGCGACGTGATCATGGAGTAGATGAGTCGGGCCATGCGGCGAGGCTACTCCCGGCGTCCGCACGGGTCGACCCCTTCTCGGCGTCCTCTCTAGCGACCCTCGGCTTGAGACGCAAGGTGCTGGCCGACATTCCGACGTCGGCGCACGCTGGAGACATACCCCCAGACCAGCGATCGAGAGGAACCCCCATGTCTCGCGACCAGTACACCTTCACCAACCCGGCCGAGCTCTACTCCGACATCGAACCCGAGAAGCAGCACATGCCGGAGCCCGGCCTCGATGCCGACCTCGGTCCGAAGGCCGACCTCGGTGAGGAGAGCTACCGCGGCACCGGCCGACTGACCGGACGCAAGGCGCTCATCACCGGCGGCGACTCCGGCATCGGCGCGGCGACTGCGATCGCCTTCGCACGCGAGGGCGCGGACGTCGCGCTCTCGTACCTGCCCGAAGAGGAAGAGGATGCGGCACGCATCGCCGGCATCCTCCGCGACGCCGGCGCGACCGTGGCGCAGATCCCCGGTGATCTCCGTGACCCCGAGTACTGCCGCACGCTCGTCTCGGAGGCGGTCGGTGCGCTCGGCGGCCTCGACATCCTCGTCAACAACGGCGGCAAGCAGATCTACAAGGAGTCGCTGACCGACATCACCGACGAGCAGTTCGACGACACCTTCAAGACCAACGTCTACGCGATGTTCTGGATCACGAAGGCCGCGCTGCCGCACCTCCCGGCAGGCTCGACCATCATCAACACCACGTCGATCCAGGCCTACTCGCCGTCGGGAATCCTCGTCGACTACGCATCGACCAAGGCCACGATCAACGCGTTCACGAAGGGCCTCGCCGAGCAGCTCGCGCCGAAGGGCATCCGTGTGAACGCCGTGGCACCGGGACCGATCTGGACGCCGCTGCAGCCGAGCGACGGGCAGCCGCAGGAGAAGCTGCCGGAGTTCGGAGAGGACACCCCGCTCGGCCGCATGGGCCAGCCCGCAGAACTCGCCCCCGCCTACGTCTTCCTCGCCTCCGCGGAGTCGAGCTACGTCGCCGGCGAGACGCTCAACGTCAACGGCGGCATGCCCACGCCGTGAGTCGCTGACCGCGGACGCCCCTCCCGAGCTCGCTTCGGAGGGGGCGTTCGCGTGTGCGGCGAGGCCGCGGCGATGTCGGTGGAACCAGGCAGTATGTCGGTATGGCAGACGGATACGACCTCGACTTCCTTCCGACGCGGGTGCCCCTGCCCGGGCCGGCCCGCGATGCGACGGAGCTGACCTACCCCCACTTCAGCGTGCTGCTCGACCGCGAGCGCCGCCTGGCTGCCGTGACGGGCGTGAACATCGACGGGGCGCTGCTGCGCGAGCTGCCCCGCACCGGGGACTGGCAGCTCGACCCCCGAGTCGATGCAGCACTGCAGACCGGACCCGAGGTGTATGCGCGCAACGACCTCGATCGCGGCCACCTCGTGCGCCGACGCGACCCCGGCTGGGGTGATGTCGACGATGCTCGGGCGGCGACCGAGGCGACGTTCTTCTATCCGAACGCCGCCCCGCAGGCCGCCGGTTTCAATCAGTCCGCAGAGCTCTGGCTCGGTCTGGAAGACCACGTGCTCGAGTATGCCGAGACGACGGATCAGCGGATCTCGGTGTTCACGGCCCCTGTGCTGGGAGACGACGATCCGCCGTACCGCGGCATCCGCATCCCTCTTCTGTTCTGGAAGATCGCGGCGTGGCAGGGCCCCGACGGTCTGTCAGCGGCCGGGTTCGTGCTCGATCAGTCAGAGCTCGTCGAGTCACCGGACGGTCTCTTCGCGGTTCCGCCGCTCGGCGCATTCCGCACCTTCCAGGTTCCGATCACCGAGATCATCCGGGTGACAGGGCTGGATGTCGGCCCGCTGCTCGATGCCGATGTGCTCGACCGGCGCAGCGCCCGATCGACCGAGTGGCGGGCGCTCGCCTCGGCATCCGACATCACGCTCTAGCCGTCGCGGCGTCGGTTCCAGTGGGTGAGCTTGTCGGGGTTGCAGACGACCCAGATGCGCGAGAGCAGCCCTGATCTGCTCTCGACCGACACCGCCGCGACGACTGCGCCGTCTCGTTCCAGCACGAGTCCAGCGGAGCCGTTGATCGACGCGATCGAGACCGTGGGGCCGGTCGCCACCAGTGCCGCCAGCTCCGCGGATGCCGTGTGGGTCCCGTCGACGGCGGTCGACGACTGCGGCATGCGACCTCCGCTGTCGATGATCATCACCACGTCAGGGTGCAGCATCGAGCGGATGCCGGCGCGGTCGCCCGCAGCGAGCGCCAGCCGGAGTTCTTCCACAGCGATCGGTTCGGAGGCATCCCGAGGTCGCCGGCCCAGACGAGCCGGATGCCGCCCGCGAGTCATGTCGCGACCGCAGTGATGTGTCCGAGCTTCTGGGGACTCATCACCCAGAGCAGATGCTCGATCCCTTCGTCGGAGGCCGTGACGGTGACCATCGTGGTGACTTCACCGTTCTCGACGAGCGTCGCGGCGGGCTGACCGTTGACCTCCACCCACCCGATCGACTTGCCCGTCCAGAAGTGGTGCGCGAACGCAGCCACGAACTGCGCCACGCGGCCACGACCGATCACCGGGATCCGCGCCGCGAGCTTCACCCCGTTGCCGTCGGTGTAGCTGACCACGTCGGCGGCGAAGAGCTTCTCGAGTTCCCGGGCATCGCCCTTCCGCGCGGCGGCGAGGAAGGCCTCGAGCAGGTGACGTTGATGCGAGGGCTCGACGGTGATCTGCTTCGCCGAGGCCAGGTGCGCGCGAGCCCGGCTCACCAGCTGTCGAGCGCTCACCGCACTCGACGAGATGATCTCGGCGATGCGGGGATACGGATAGTCGAACGCCTCGCGGAGGATGTACGCCGCACGCTCGGTCGGGGTGAGCTTCTCGAGCGTCAGCAGGATCGCGAACTGCAGCGCCTCGGCGCGCTCGGCGCCGAGCGAGGGATCGTCGTCGGTGTTGACCGGTTCAGGCAGCCACGGCCCGATGTAGGTCTCCCGCTTCACGCGAGCCGACTGGAGAACGTTGATCGACAGACGCGTCGTGATGGTCGTGAGGAAAGCGGCGGGTTCCTGCACCTGGGTCCGGTCGGTGTTCTGCCAGCGGATCCAGGTCTCCTGCACGATGTCCTCGGCGTCGGCCACGGTGCCCAGCATCCGGTAGGCGATGCCGAACAGTCGGCGACGCTGGGCGGCGAACACCGAGACCGCGGTGCCGAGGTCTCGGATCGACCCGCTGTGCTCGTCACGTGTCGCGGTCACGTCTTCACTCTGCACCAGAGGTCGCCGCATGCGCACTCCCCTTTCCGCGCCGTCGGCGCTCCCACTCACAGCTCTGACCGGAGGGCGACGCGATCTGTGACGAATCCTGGCGATTCCGTCACAGCCTGGTCTCCCGGCCGGTCAACCAGGTACACGCGGGCTCGTCCGCATCACTCGATCAGAGGAGCGACATGAGGATCACAGTCATCGGCGGCACGGGGTTGATCGGCACCCGCGTCACGCGCGTCCTGAAGGGCGCGGGACACGACGTCGTC
Source organism: Microbacterium sp. Root280D1 (assembly GCF_001428975.1). Taxonomy (NCBI): domain Bacteria; kingdom Bacillati; phylum Actinomycetota; class Actinomycetes; order Micrococcales; family Microbacteriaceae; genus Microbacterium; species Microbacterium sp. Root280D1. Next base: position 176,688 of record NZ_LMJK01000001.1, read on the forward strand.
GTCGCGTCCCGCGCCTCGGGGGTGAACTCATTCACCGGCGAGGGGCTCGACGACGCTCTCGCCGGCGCATCCGCGGTGATCGATGTGTCGAACTCGTCGTACACCGACGAGGCCGGTGCGCAGGAGTTCTTCTCCACCTCGACGATGAACCTTCTCGCCTACGGCGAAGCCGCGGGCGTCGCCCATCATGTCGCCCTGTCGGTCGTGGGCACCGACCGCCTCGCACGCGCGCAGGGCGGATACTTCATCGCCAAGCATCAGCAGGAACGCCTCATCGCGGCATCCGGTCGCCCGTACACCCTCGTGCATGCGACGCAGTTCTTCGAGTTCATCCGCAGCATCACCGACCACGCCCTGCGCGAGGGAGCCGCGCACATCGCCGATGTGCTCGTGCAGCCGATGGCGGCCGACGACGTCGCGAACGCGGTCGCAGCGGCAGCGCTCGGAGAACCCCGTGTCGGGATGATCGAGTTCGGCGGCCCCGAGGTGTTCAGCCTGACGGAACTCGCGGCACTCGACCTGCGGGCGAGACAGGACGATCGGGAGGTCGTCCCGGATCCGCTCGGAACGTACTTCGGCGCGCATCTCGCCGCCCGCGACCTGCTGCCGGAGATGACCGCGACGATCGCTCCGACGAGGTATCACGACTGGAGGGTGAAGACGCCCGCCAGCATCTGAGAACCCGAGGCGTCACATCTTCGGGCACTCAACGGTCATACCTGGCAGACGCCACCCGGGCGTCGTCACCGAAGAAAGGTTTGGACATGGCAGAGATCGTCGTCATCGGAGGCACCGGCCTCATCGGCTCGAAGGTCGTCGCGAAGCTGACGGAGCACGGCCACGACGCCGTCGCCGCATCGCCGAACACCGGCGTGAACTCGCTCACCGGCGAGGGCCTCGCGGAGGTTCTCGTCGGAGCCCACACCGTGGTCGACGTGTCGAACTCCCCCTCGTTCGCCCCCGACGATGTGCTGGAGTTCTTCACCACGTCGACTCGCAACCTGCTCGCCGCTGAGGCCGCGGCCGGTGTCACCCACCACGTCGCTCTCACGATCGTCGGCACGAACCGCCCTCAGAACATCCCCTACTTCGCGGCGAAGGTCGCGCAGGAGACGCTGATCCGTGACTCCGGGATCCGATACTCCCTCGTGCACGCCACGCAGTTCTTCGAGTTCGTGGGAAGCATCGCCGACATCTCGACCGACGGCGACACAGTGACGCTGCCCGGGGCGCTGATCCAGCCGATCGCCGCCGAGGATGTCGCCACGGCAGTGGCCCGTGCTGCGGCCGGTGAGCCGACCGGCGACATCGAGATCGCAGGCCCGGAGGCCTTCGGCATGGACGAGTTCGCGCGCCGCGCCCTGGCCTTCCGTGGCGATCCTCGCACGGTCGTGCGTGATGACGCTGCGCCGTACTACGGTGCGCAGATCGAGGAGCGCACCCTCATCCCGGTCGACGGGGCGCACATCTTCGAGACGACTCTCGAAGAGTGGCTGCCGCTGAACCCGCCTCGCGAGTAGCGGCGGCATACCGGTCGACAATAGGTCTTGCGCGGCGCGTCGGCCGGTGTCACGCTTGCGTCACAGCTCTGTCGCGCTGTAACGCGACAGCTGGGGTGCCGCTCATCGGCGGCATCGGATGGGGCGCCCTTTCTGCTACCTCCCCCGTGGTGGGGGCGTCCCGTCCTCCCCCGACCTGGCGAGCGAGCGCGACTCAGTTGAAGTCGCCGCCCGGTGCCATGTCGTGGAAGCGCGAGTAGTGGCCCTGGAAGGCCACGGTGATCGTCGCGGTCGGGCCGTTACGGTGCTTGGCGACGATCAGGTCGGCCTCGCCCGGACGAACGTCCTTGTCGTAGACCGAGTCGCGGTGCAGCAGGATCACCATGTCGGCGTCCTGCTCGATCGAGCCGGACTCACGCAGGTCGCTGATCGCGGGCTTCTTGTCGGTGCGCTGCTCGGGACCACGGTTCAGTTGCGACAGAGCGATGACCGGAACCTGCAGCTCCTTGGCGATGAGCTTGAGGCTTCGCGAGAACTCCGAGACCTCCTGCTGACGCGACTCGACGCGCTTGCCTGACGTCATCAGCTGCAGGTAGTCGATGATGACCATCCGCAGACCCTCACGCTGCTTGAGTCGACGGCACTTCGCCCGGATCTCGACCAGCGTCATGTTCGGGCTGTCGTCGATGTAGAGCGGAGCGTCGTTGATGCGTCCGCGGGTCGCGGCGACCGTGGTCCAGTCCCGCGGGTCGAGGTTTCCCTTTCGCATGTTCTGCAGAGGGATCTGCCCCTCGGCACTGAGCAGACGCATCGCGATCTCGCTCTTGCCCATCTCGAGTGAGAAGAAGACCGAGGGGAGGTTGTGGCCGATGGAGGCAGCGCGGGCGAAGTCGAGCGCGAGCGTCGACTTACCCATGGCGGGACGAGCGGCGACGACGATCATCTGCCCGCCGTGCAGGCCGTTGGTGAGCTCGTCGAGCTCCTTGAAGCCGGTCGGGACACCCGTCATCGACCCGTCGCGACCGCTGGCGGCCTCGATCTCCTCGAGCGCGGCGTCGACCGCGATCTGCAGCGGCACGTAGTCCTCTGCGGTCTCGGAGCCGGTGATCGAGTAGATCTCGGCCTGGGCGTTGTTGACGAGGTCGGTCGCGTCGCCCTGTCCGTCGTAGCCGAGCTGCACGATACGCGTGCCCGCATCGACCAGACGACGCAGGATCGCCCGCTCCGACACGATGCCCGCGTAGTAGCCGGCGTTGGCGGCGGTGGGGACGATCGAGGTGAGCGTGTGCAGATAGTCGGCACCGCCGGCCCGGCTCAGCTCTCCCGTCTTGATGAGCTCGTCCGTGACGGCGACGACGTCGGTCGGCTCGCCGTGCGAGTAGAGCGACAGGATCGCCTCGAAGATCAGCTCGTGCTTGGGGATGTAGAAGTCGGCACCCTTGAGCGTCTCGATGACGTCGGCGACAGCATCCTTCGAGAGGAGCATTCCACCCAGGGCGCTCTGTTCGGCGAGAGTGTCGTGGGGAGGCGTTCGCTCCTGTGGACGCTTGCCTCCGAGGCGCTCCTCTGAGATGTCGGCGATCGACACGCTGCTCCCTTCGATGCGACGGTTCTTCCGGTGTGCTCGGTGCCGACTGCGTCGGTCACGCGATGCGAATCAGCTCGAGAAAGGGCCGTCCGCACAGCAAACCAGGCACTTCCGACATCGGGTCGCTGGACCACGCTACGAGCGGGGGTTTTCGGTCGCAACACGGCCTGTGGATAACTATGTGGAAAGCGTGCGAACAAGTCCGGAGAGTCTGTGCAGAACGCATGTGGATAAGTCGGTGGAGTACCTCGAAACACAAGTTTCTTTTTACACCTGATCTGGTATTTAGAGTTTCCCCACCCTGTGGATGAGATCGTGGTTCAACCGGGCATTGAAGGTTCATCGAATCCGGGATGGGATGTGTAGAACCTGGGGAAAGTCAAGCCGAGATTCCACCGGGCGCGTCACAGTGCGCAACCCTCCGAAATGTGCGCGATATGTCATCGTTTCCGAGCGGAACCCTCTAGACACGGCGATATACCGGGAGTATCGTCACCCGCTATCGACGTACTGTGCGTCGAGGACGAACGATCGCTCTCGGGGGAGGGAAGTCGACGTGAACGCTCAGGCAACCCGCCGCGGCCTACCTGCCGTCGCTCTCTGGGGTGGCGTGGGCGCGATCGCGTGGGCCGCGATCACGATCCTCACGGGCGGTTCGTCCGCGAGCGCGGACGACGGATCGAACGACTCGCTGCTCGACGGCGTCTCCTCGATCGTGAGCGAGACCGTCTCATCGGTCGAAGACACCGTGACGTCGGTGACCTCGCCGATCGTCGCGCCGGTCGAGCCCGTCGTGACCGAGGTCGTCCAGCCTGTGGTCACCCAGGTCGTCCAGCCGGTCGTGACCGAGGTCGTCAAGCCCGTCGTCACTCACGTCGTCGAGCCCGTGCAGCAGGTGGCACCTCCGGTCGTCGAGCACGTCGCCGAGACGATCGCTCAGGTGCCCGTCGTGGGCCCTGCGACGTCGCCGATCGTCGACGCCGCCACCGACACCACCGGGGCCGTCATCACTCCCGTGACCGATCTGTTGGACGGATCCCCGGTCGCCGAGATCGTGGCCCCGGTGCAGGATCTGATCACCGAGCTGCCGATCGTCGGAGAACTGGTCGACGATCTCGGAGTGACGCCGGTGATCGACGATGTCGTCGGCGTCATCGACGCGACCACCCCGACTGTCGGCACGGTGGTCGAGAACACTCTCCCGCCGGTGCTCGAGGCCATCACCCCCGCACGCCCCGGATCCTCCGGATCGGACCCCGACCCCGGTCCGATCGGAACAGCGCCGCTCGGAACGGTTTCCCCCCTGGCCGATGAGCCGACACGCGGTCACTTCTCCACGTCCGCGGTGCGCCAGCCGGTGATTCCGTCGGCCGGGTCCGACCTCCCGCCTACGGTGTCCGTCGCGGCATCCGAGGTGAACGAGCCGGCAGCCGACGTCGAGGAGTCCCCCTCTGCACCGCCCGCCGGAGCCCCCTCCGCGCCCACTTCCTCCGCCGGTTCGAGCGGAGCATCCTCATTCACCCCCGCGCGCCTCAGCGATGCGGGAGTTTCTGCGTTCCGCACTGTGGAGCGCACTTCCGGTGCATCCGACGACGTCCTTCCGACGTCTCTGGTCGCCGACACCGACGTCTCTCCTGACTGACGGGTTGTCCGGTCGTTCCTCGTGAACGACAGATGCCGTGCTGCGCGCGCACATGCTCTTCGCGTGCACCCATCCAGACCACCCACTTCCAGTCAGGAGAAGGTCATCATGCGTACATACATCAAGCGGGCCCTGTGGGGCACGCTTCTCGCCGGCGGGATCACCCTGCTCGGCGCAACAGCCGCCAACGCGGCAGACACCTCAGGAGAAGACGGGCTGCTCTCGGGCACCCAAGCGGATGCGCCGATCTCGGTGCCCGTGACGGTCGTCGGCAACGCGGTCTCACTGCTCGGAGACACCTCCGCCCAGCAGACCTCGGCGCCCGCTTCGTCTCCCGCTCCCGCTCCCGCACCGGCCGCCACCACGAGTGGAGATTCCGGCACCGCATCGGGCACTCAGGCCGTCGTGGACGTCGTCGTGCCTGTCACGGTGACCGACAACGCGATCACCGTGCTCGGAGACTCGTCGAGCGGCACGGCGGCTGCTCCGGCTGAGGCTCCCCAGGCCCCAGCTCCGGCTCCCGCTCCCGCTCCCGCTCCCGCGATCACGACGAACGGCGCCGACGGCGTCCTCTCGGGTACCCAGGCCCTGCTGGACGTCGACGTTCCGGTCACCGTCTCAGGCAACGCGATCACCCTGCTCGGCGACAGCGAGGCAACGGGCCAGAATGCTGCAGCACCGGCATCCTCGGACGGCGGCGGCGCGGGATCGACTGAGCCGACCACGTCGGGCGACGACGGGGTCGCAAGCGGCACCCAGGTCGTCGCGCCCGTCACCGCACCGATCGACGTCACCGGTAACGCCATCTCCATCCTCGGAGACAGCGAATCCACCGGCGGCACCAGCACCGGCACCCCGTCCGGAGGCAGCAGCACCGGAGCGGAGACGTCCGGAGACGACGGAATCGCAAGCGGCACCCAGGTCGTCGCGCCCGTCACCGCACCGATCGACGTCACCGGCAACGCCATCTCCATCCTCGGAGACAGCGAATCCACCGGCGGCACCAGCACCGGCACCGCAGGAAGCCCAACCACCGGCAGCACCACCACCGGAGACGACGGAATCCTCGGCGGCACCCAGGTCACCGCACCCGTCACCGCACCGATCGACGTCACCGGCAACGCCATCTCCATCCTCGGAGACAGCGAATCCACCGGCGGTACCAGCACCGGCACCGCAGGAAGCCCAACCACCGGCAGCACCACCACCGGAGACGACGGAATCCTCGGCGGCACCCAGGTCACCGCACCCATCACCGCACCGATCACGATCGGCGGCAACGCCATCTCCGTGGTCGGCGAGAGCACGGTGACGCCGCCGACGACGGACCCGGGCACTGATCCCGGAACGGACCCGGGCACCGACCCCGGCACCGACCCGGGAACCGACCCCGGAACGAACCCCGGCACCGACCCCGGCACGAACCCCGGCACCGACCCGGGAACGGACCCGGGCACCGACCCCGGAACGAACCCCGGAGTCGACCCCGGAACCACCCCCGGAATCGGCATGAATCCCGGAACGGTGACAGCCGTCGGCACGGGCGCCACAGCAGCCGCTGCCGCGAGCGGCACAGCTGCGACGGCATCCGAGCCCATCGAGGGACTGGCCGCCACAGGTGGTTCGTCCTCGATCGCCTTCGTGTCGCTCGCCACTCTCCTGCTCCTCCTCGGAGCGGGGATGCTGCGCCGCCGCCGTGTGACGGCGTAGCCGCAGACCCCGGCGGTGTCGACGTCCTCGGGGGAGGAGATGCGACACCGTCGGTGTGCGGGTCCCGCGACGCCCCGCGCAGGTTTCCCCAGACCTGCCCGCGTCGGCGATGCCGCACAGTTCACGGATGCCCCGCGTCCCCAGCGCGGGGCATCCGTCGTGCCCCGCCACTCCCCCGAGCGAGTGCGCCCCGACAGCCCCGCACACGCAGAACGCCCCCTGTCCCGAAGGACAGGGGGCGTTCGAGAGCGTCGCGCCTTACTTGGCGGCGACGACCTGCAGCGTGATGACTGCGGTCACGTCGTCGTGCAGACGAACCGTGGCCTCGTGCTCACCGGTCGTCTTGATCGCCGACGGGATGTGCACCTTGCGCTTGTCGATCGAGCCGAGACCCGCGGCTGCGACAGCATCCGCGATGTGATCGGTCTTGACCGAACCGAAGAGACGACCCTCGTTGCCGGCCTTGACGGCCAGACGCACCTTGGTGTTCTCGAGGGAGTTCTTCAGTGCCACGGCCTCGTCGCGGTCGTGGATCGCGCGAGCCTGACGAGCAGCCTGGATCGAAGCGACCTGCTTTTCGCCACCGCGGGTCCACGCCGTAGCGAAGCCCTGGGGGATGAGGTAGTTGCGGGCGAACCCGTTCTTGACCTCGACCACGTCACCGGCGCTACCAAGCCCGGCGACCTCGTTCGTGAGAATCAGCTTTGCCATCTCGTTACCCCTTACCGGCCGGCGCCAGCGTAGGGCAGGAGTGCCATTTCGCGCGCGTTCTTGATCGCGGTGGCGATCAGACGCTGCTCCTGCACCGAAACACCGGTGATACGACGGGCACGGATCTTGCCGCGCTCCGAGACGAACTTACGGAGGGTGGAGACATCCTTGTAATCGATGACTCCGACCCGGATCGACTTCGCGGGAGCGGTGGGCTTGCCACCCTTCCGCGGCTTGCGGCGGTCGCCGCTCGACTTTCCAGCCATTGTTTTTCCTTAATTATGAGTCGGATGCCGAAGCATCCGGAGATCCTGTTTCAGAAGGGGGTGTCGTCACCGAAGCTGCCCGGAGTGCTCCAGGCATCTGCGCTGGTCGACGAGCCGGGCGTAGACCACGGCTCTTCCGACACCTGCTGCTGCTGTGCGGGACGGGACTGTCCGCCACCGCCGCCGCCACCGGTCGACGCCGCACGGGTGACCTGCGCGGTCGCGTACCGAAGCGAGGGGCCGATCTCGTCGACCTCCAGCTCGATCGCGGTGCGCTGGTTGCCCTCGCGGTCCTGGTAGGAGCGCTGACGCAGACGGCCCTGCGCCATGACGCGCATGCCCTTGGTCAGCGAACCCGCCACGTGCTCGGCGAACTCGCGCCAGACCGACGCGCGGAGGAACAGCGCTTCGCCGTCCTTCCACTCGTTGGCGGCGCGGTCGAAGTTCCGAGGCGTCGAAGCGATGGTGAAGTTCGCCACCGGCAGTCCGTTCTGCGTGTAGCGCAGCTCGGGGTCGGCCGTGAGGTTGCCCACCACGGTGATGACTGTTTCGCCGGCCATCGGACTCAGGCCTTCGCAGCCTTGGCGGCCTTGCGGGCAGCCTTCTCTTCAGAGCGCTTGGCCTCCGAAGCGACCATCGCCTGAGCTTCCTCAGAGCGAAGGACCTTCGTGCGCATGATCTGCTCGTTCAGCTTCAGCTGACGGTCGAGCTCCTGCGTGGCCTCGCTGGTGGCGGTGAAGTTGACGACGGCGTAGATGCCCTCGTTCTTCTTCTGGATCTCGTAAGCCAGACGGCGCTTGCCCCAGATGTCGACCTTGTCAATCGAGCCACCATCGTTGGTGATGACCTTCAGGAACTTGTCGAGCGTAGGGGCGACCTGGCGCTCGTCGATCTCGGGGGTCAGAATGACCATGAGTTCGTACTGGTGCGTCACTTACCCACCTCCTTCGGACTAGAACGGCTTCCGGGACTTTCCCGGAAGCAGGAGGGTGTGTGCACGTCATCCGCCGAGCCACCCGAGTGGGTGCCTGATGGCAGACAACCTTGACAGTGTAGCGGAGAAACCTTCGGAGTGCCCCCACGCGCATCACCTCGCACTTGGCATGCTGGAATGCGTGCGTGCTGACTCTCAGTGCGCACACGACCGAAGGGGGAACGCCATGCGCGTCAACAAGTGGGGGGTCGGCATCGTCCTGGCCGCCACCGTACTGCTCACCGGGTGCACCGCGGGTGCCGAAGAGCCCGCCGATTCGGAGCCGACGTCGGCCGCCGAGGAGACGCCTGCGACCGACGGTGCCGCATCCGATTCCGACTGCCCCGAGCTGTCGGAGGGTGCGACGGTCGACGGAGCCGAGCTCGGCGCCTGCATCACCGAGGCGATGACCGACACCGCCGGCTATGCCGCCAAGACGTCGATCCTGGGCATGGACACCACCGCCCGGTTCAACCCCGAGACGGATGCCGTCGAGACGATCACGCCCATGGGCTCGCTCATCCTGATCGGCGACGACGCATGGGTGAAGACGCCGACGACCGAGTGGCAGGTCGCCGACCCGAACTCGAGTGACCCGATCGTCGCTGCTCTCAGCAGCGGTGCCGCCACGGCCGCGGGCACCGACCCGGCCACCGCCGCCGGCGCCCTCACCGGCGAGTTCACCGTCACCGGGACCGGCACGCGCCTGGGTCAGGACGTGTACCTCGTGAGCGGCACGTCCGAGGCGCAGGGCGTCGCCGTCGACGTCGTCTTCGAGGTCACCGAGGACTACGTCGTGCTGGCCACGAGCGGCAGCACCGAGGCCGCGGGCCAGATGATCGAGACCTCTCTCGAGATCACCGAGTGGGACGTCGAGCAGGACATCGTCGCCCCGCTCTGAACCACGAGCGGATGCTGCGGGCCGGGGCTGACGCCTCGGCCCGCAGTGCGTTCCGGGTCGATTCCTGTCGGCATGGATCGGCGATGGGGCCGGCGATGGGGTCGGCGATTCGGAGGAGATCTGCGATCGGGAGGAGCATCCGGCTCGGAGCATCCTCCCGCCGGCGGATCTCCTCCCGAACGACCGAGCCGACAGCGCGGCTCAGTCGAGGACGGGGGCGATCTCCGACCAGACGGTCCGCTCGTTCGTCGAGGGGGCGACCGGGATGCGGCCCGCACCGTCGGGCTCGGGGATCGCAGCGAGCAGGGCCTGCGTGTACGGATGCTGCGGTGCAGACCACACACGGTCGGTGGCCCCGGCTTCGAGCACCCGCCCGGCGAACATCACGAAGGTGCGGTCCGCGATGCGGCGGACCACGGCGAGGTCGTGCGAGATGAACAGCATCCCCGCGCCGGATTCCGCGACGAGGTCTCGCATGAGCCCCGCGACGCTGGTCTGGGTCGATGCGTCCAGGGCCGAGATCGGCTCGTCGGCGACGAGCAGCGACGGCCGCGCGGCGAGCGCTCGCGCGATCGCGAGTCGCTGCTTCTGCCCGCCCGAGAACTGGTGCGGGAATCGCGTCGCGACTTCGGTCGGCAGGCCGACGCGGTCGAGCCACTCGGCGACCGTCGACCCTTCGGCACCCCGAGCCCGAGCCGTGGCGATGCCGTCGGCGATCTGATCGCCCACGCGGCGACGAGGGTTCAGCGAGGTCGACGGATCCTGGAACACCATCTGGATGCCGGTGAGCGCCAGGTCGCGTCGACGGATGCCGAGCGGCTTCACGGGAGCGTCACGGAAGCGCACCTCTCCCCCGGCGAGCTTCTCGATGCCGACGACCGCGCGGGCGAGGCTCGACTTGCCGCTGCCGGATTCGCCCACGAGCGCGACGGTCTCTCCGGGGGCGACGGTCAACGAGACGCCGTCGACGGCGACCACCGGAGGACTCCCGGGGTAGCGCACGACGACGCCCTGCGCGTCGAGGACGGCGACTTCACTCATCTCGGGCCTCCTCTTCGGCATCCTGCACTGCCGACTCCGGCAGCACCGGATCGAGCAGCGCGGGATCCGCGTCGGCGGTCGCGATCTTCGACCCCGGCAGCGCCGCGAGCAGCGTGCGGGTGTATTCGTGCTGCGGGTCGCGGAACAGCGTCTCGCGGTCGGCCCGCTCGACGATCTGCCCGTTCTTCATCACGGCGACCTCGTCGGCGATCGCGCTCATGACGCCCAGGTCGTGGGTGACGAGCAGCACAGCGAGGTTGCGCTCGGTCGCGAGGTCGCGCAGCAGCCGCAGGATGCCGGCCTGCACCGTGACGTCGAGTGCGGTGGTCGGCTCATCGGCCAGCAGCACCTCGGGGTCGCACGCGAGGGCGCACGCGATCGCGATGCGCTGGCGCTGTCCGCCGGAGAACTGGTGCGGATAGCGCTTCAGCGCAGCATCCGGCTTCGGCACCTGCACGGTCTCGAGCAGTTCGATGGCCCGAGCCTTCGCCGCCTCGCCTCGCAGTCCGAGGTGCACGCGCATGTGATCCGTGAGCTGGCGGCCGACCGGCAGTTGCGGGTGCAGCGACGCCGAGGGGTCCTGGAAGATCATCGCGATGCGCCTGCCGCGGATGCGGTTGAGCGCCCGCCGGCGCATGCCCACCAGCTCCTCCCCCGCGAGCGTGATCGATCCGCCCGTGCGTGCCTGCCGGGGCAGGAGTCCGAGGACGGCCAACGAGGTGAGCGTCTTGCCGGATCCTGACTCGCCGGCGAGACCGTGGATGCGTCCGGCCTCGAGGTCGAGAGAGATGCCGTGCACGAGAGGACGACCGATGTCGATCGTCAGGTCGCGGATGCTCAGAGCACTCGTGGGGGCCGAAGCGCTCATGCTGCCGCTCCCTTCGCGGAGGCCACATGCTCGGCCTGCTTCTCGTGGGTGACCTCGGCCGTCGGGTCGAGGATGTCGCGCATCGCATCACCCAGGAAGTTGAATGCCAGCACCACCGTGAGGATCGCGAGTCCCGGGAAGACTCCGAGCCACCACGCGTCGAAGTTCTGCATGGCCGCCGAGATCATGGAGCCCCATTCGGCGGTCGGCGGCTGCGCGCCGAGACCGAGGAACGAGAGTCCGGACAGCAGCAGGATCGCGGCGCCGATGTCGAGCGTCGCGAGCACCAGCACGGGGCCGGCGATGTTCGGGAGGATGTCGATGAACAGCGTCCGCAGCGGCGAGTGGCCGAGCAGGCGGCCCGCGATCACGTAGTTCTGGCCGCGGAGGCCCAGCACGATGCTGCGGGTGACTCGCGAGTACTGCGGCCACGAGACGACGATCGCCGCGATCACCGCGTTGAACAGCGACGGGCCGAGGGATGCCGCCACCACCATCGCGAGGATGACGGTCGGGAACGCCATGAACAGGTCGGTGATGCGCATCAGCGTCTCGTCGACCCAGCCGCCGAAGTACCCGGCGACGGCGCCGATCACGGTGCCGATGATCATCGCGGCGATCACGAGCATGAGCGCGAGCGGCAGGCTCACCGTCGCACCCGTCATCAGACGCGAGAAGATGTCGCGGCCGTTGCCGTCGGTGCCGAGCAGAGTGTCGATGCCCGGCGCCTGCAGTCGTGGCAGCACCTGAGCGTTGGGGCCGTACGGCACCCACCACTGCGCGGTGAAGGCGACGATGATCCAGGCGCCCGCGATCACGGTGCCGATCACGCCGAGGGGCGTGCGCCAGGCGCGCGGCCAGCGGAAGCGGAACCGCCAGGGGCCGGATGCCGAGTCGATGCGGCTCATGCGATCCTCACTCTCGGGTCGAGGACGCCGTAGAGCAGGTCGACGACGAAGTTGATGAGGAGGTAGATGAACCCGACGACCAGGCCGACTCCCATGATGCCGGGCAGGTCGAGGTTGGCCGCCGAGTTGTAGGCGTAGGTGCCCAGGCCGGGCCAGGCGAACACCGACTCGACGAGCACGGTGCCCGAGAGCAGGGATCCGAAGGCGACGCCGACGACCGTGAGGATCGGGAGGGATGCCCCGCGCAGGACGTAGTCGAGGATCACGCGCATCGCCGGAAGGCCCTTGGCCCGGGCAGCACGCACGTAGTCGCTGCCCAGCACCTCGAGCACGGAGGTGCGGATGAAGCGGGTGAGCAGGCCGATCGTCACGAGCGACAGCACCATCACCGGCAGCGCCAGGTGGGCGAGCGCGTCGGCGAATCCGACACCGTCTCCGTTGAGGAGGTAGTCGACCGTGTAGAGCCCGGTGATGCGGGGCGGCGGCGTGATCGACGGCGAGATACGACCCGAGCCGGGGGCGATGCGCAGCTCGAGGAAGAACACGTAGAAGCTGACCAGCGCGAGCCAGAAGGTCGGCACGCTCAGACCGATCAGCGTCACGATGCGGATCACCTGATCGGTGACGAGTCCGCGCCGGTAGGCGGCGAGGGTGCCGAGCACGACGCTGACCGCGAGGCTGAGGATGATGGCGCCGATCGCGATCTCGATCGTCGCCGGCACCGCGGTGGCCAGGTCGCTGGTGACCGGTCGCCCGGTCACCAGCGATGTGCCGAGGTCTCCGCGAAGGAGATTCCCCATGTAGATGAAGTACTGCACGAACAGCGGCTGATCGAGGCCCTGGGCCTTGATGAACGCCTCGCGCGTCTCGGGATTCTGCGATGCTCCCTCACCCAGTGCCGCCGACACGGGGTCGCCGGGCACGAGGTTCGTCAGTGCGAAGGTCACGATCGTGACCCCCACGAGAAGGAGCAGCGAAGTGCCGATTCGGCGAAGCAGGTATCCGACGAGCGGCGACCTGCGACGCTGTGCTTGCCGTCGCACGGCCACCGTCGTCATGAGTCAGCTCCGATCAGCCGGCAGGCGTGATCTCGGCGATGTCCATCTCCCACACCGAGTTGTACACGGCGCCGGTGACGGCATCCGCCGTGGCGATGTTGCGACCGGGGACGATCAGCGGAACGAAGGGACCCTCGGTCTGCATCGCCTCGGCGAACGAGGTGAAGGCCTCGCTGCGCTGGGCCTCATCGGTAGCGGCGGCAGCACCGGCTGCGATGCCTGCGATCTCGGGGTTCGCCTCAGCCGCCCAGCCGGCACGCAGGCCGACCTTCAGACCGGGAGCGAACGGAAGGAAGTTCGCCGAGTCGGCGTAGTCGGGGCCCCAGAACCACAGGCCGAAGCCCTCGGTGCCGTTGACGTACGCGTCGAGCTCGGTGGCGAACGGGGCAGGCGCGAGTTCGACGGCGATGCCGGCATCCTCGAGCTGAGCCTGGACGCGCTCGGCGAGCGGGGTGAACTCCACACCGCCGACCGGGTAGTCGTTCGGGAACTGCAGCTTCAGGGTCTGACCCGTGTAGCCGGCCTCGGCCAGAGCAGCCTTCGACTTGTCGAGGTCCTGCTCCACACCGCTGTCGAGGGCGCCCTCGAATCCGGGCGGGATCACTCCGGTCGCCTGCACGGCGCCGGCACCCGCGAGCTCGAGCAGCGCGTCGTAGTCGAGCGCGTAGCGGATCGCCTCGGCGATCTTGACGTTCGCGAGCTCGCCCGCGACGGCCTCGGACTGGTTGAGCAGCAGGAAGATCGTCTGGCCCGACGGCACCGACTCGACGTTCAGTCCGTCGCCGAGGCCCGAGACCTGGTCGCCGTTGAGGTCCATCGCGACCATCGAGTCGCCGCCCTTGAGGTTCGCGAGCTGCGTCGCGCTCTCCGAGACGTTGCGCACGACGACACGGGCGTATTCAGACTCTTCGTCGCCGTTGTACTCGTCGCTCTTGGTCAGCACGACCTGCGACGAGAGGTCGAGGGTGTCGAGCACGAACGGTCCAGAGCCGGCGGAGGTTCCGTCGAGGAACTCCTGTGCGCTGTCGGTGCCGTCGGTGGTTCCGCCGTTCTCGATCACGACGTCGGAGTTGACGATGCCGAGCGCCGGGTTCGCGAGGATCGCGGGCAGCTGCAGCAGCGGCGTCTCGGAGGTGATCGAGATCGTCTTCTCGTCGACCTCGGTGATGGTCAGACCGCCCAGGAGGAAGTTCGGCTTGGCATCGGTCATGCCCTGGATGCGCTGCAGGGTGAAGACGACGTCCTTCGCCTCGATCGGCGAGCCGTCGGAGAAGACGCGGTCCCCCTCGAGCGTGAACGTGAACTCGGTCGCCTCGTCGTTCTGCTCCCACGATGCGAGGCCGGGGACGGGGGTCGAGACGTCGGAGCCCTCGAAGTCGACGAGCGTCTCGTAGAGCGCCTTGGCGATCATGTTGCCGGTCGGGTCGTAGGTGTGACCCGGGTCGGCGGTCTCGATCGAGAACGCGGTGTCGATGACGAGCGAGTCGGAACCGGAGGATTCTCCGCCGTTGTTCGCCGAGTTGCCACCGGAGCAACCAGCGAGGGCGAAGAGAGCGACGGCTCCGATCGCGATGACGGACGTGCTGCGACGTGACGACATATGGGCCTCCAGGGGCGAGGAGTTTCATCGGGTTCGGTCGACGCCGGGTGGACGACCGGTGATCAGATTCGCATTGTATGGGACTATGTGTCCAGCGAGAATGCAGACGTCATCACAGTCTGTCCAAGACCCCGCCCGTGAGGAGCATTGTGTCCACCAAGAGCGACGAAGCCACGAGGCAATCTGGACGAAGTGCCGCCCCACTGGAACAGAATCCTCGAGACGCTGCGTGATAACGGTCGTATCTCGATCGCCGCACTGGCCGAGACCGTCGGGATCTCGCGGGCCAACGCCTATACCCGCGTCGAGACGCTCATGCAGGACGGAGTGATCACGGGATTCAGCGCCCGCGTCGACCAGTCGAAGGCCGGGCTGTCGATCGGTGCGCTGGTCTTCGTCACCGTGCACCCGCAGGCCTGGGCGTCGTTCCGCGAGAGCGTGCTCGAGATGCCCGATGTCGAGTGGTGCGCCATCACCACCGGCGAGCACGACGCCATGCTGCTGATCCGTGCGGTCGACGTGAGCGGCGTGCACGAGTTCACGACGGGTGTCATCGCGCAGCTGCCCGAGGTGCGCACGGTCGTCAGCGTGGTCGTGCTCGACGAGGTCATCCGCCGGTCGTTCCTGCTGCCGAGCGACCTGCCCGAGCGCGACCTGGCCACGCCGCTGGGCATGACGCGGTGGACGCCGGCGACGCCGGGCCGCGACATGCTCCCGCCACGCTGACCCGCGGCGGAACGAGCCGTCAGGCGGCTGCGGGCTCTTCGCAGACGCTGAGCTGCGGCAGTCCGTGCATCTCGTAGTGCTCGACGAGGCGGATGCGACCG
Organism: Microbacterium sp. Root280D1; assembly: GCF_001428975.1. Taxonomy (NCBI): domain Bacteria; kingdom Bacillati; phylum Actinomycetota; class Actinomycetes; order Micrococcales; family Microbacteriaceae; genus Microbacterium; species Microbacterium sp. Root280D1. Next base: position 192,280 of record NZ_LMJK01000001.1, read on the forward strand.
TCATCCGTGAGCTCGAGCCGGCTCTCCCCGTCTCCGGTCACGACGGTGCCGTCGGAGACGAGCACGTGCACGAACGAGACCCAGATGGTGTCGCCGGTGCGGGTGCCGACGAAGCGCCCGAAGGTGACGGTGTCACCGGAGTAGTCGCCCCAGATCGCCCCGTCCTTCTCCCAGTACACGAACTCGCTGGGCGATTCGGGATCCACGGCCGAGGTGGTCGACGAGACCATCAGGAACCGGCGGCCGTCGAGGGAGGGGATGGTTGCAGTCGTGCTCACCCTCCGATTATGGAGGGGGTGGCGGCGACTCTCATCTCGCCTCGTGAACCGTCTGGGTCGGCCGCCGGACGGGCGCGCGGAGCGAGACGAATTCCGCAGAGAGGCTCCCCGGCGCGCCCTTTCGTCTGACCACACGATCGGGGTCGAGGTGCCGCATCGCCGTCGAGACCTCGGGAGTCGGGAAGGCCCCCGGGTACCGTGGGTCGCATGCACTGGATGCCTGACACCTCTGCCGGAGACTGGCTGCGCGAGCGTCTCGACGACCCCTGGAACTCGACGATGCACGCCGTGGTGCCGCACGGCTTCCCCGCGTATGCGCGCATCCTGCACCCTGCGATCGTGCGATCGCTCCCCGACCGACCGGTGCCGACCTACGACGACTACGACCGGATGCCGGAGGCCGAGCGACAGTCGCTCCTCGATCGGTTCATCGATGAACCGGCGACATGGGCGCAGACGGCCGCCGCCTTCGGCACGACGCTGCATCCTCTCGCTCAATGGCAGCGGATCGTGCGCACTCCGCCGGAGACCGACTGGAACGCGCGGATCTCCCCCGACGGGCGCGAGTTCACCGCGCCGATGGACGGCGTCGTCTCGCCTGAGGTGCTCGCGACCGTCGTGGGTCATCTCGTCGCGCATACCGCGACGCCGGATGCCGGATTCGCCGCGCTCTGGGAGGGCACGGGCGGGTTGCTGGGTCACCTCGGACACGGCCCCTCGCGCACATTCCTCACGTTCGACGACGACCCGAACCACCGGGCGATGCTCGATCGCAGCATCCGCGATCCGCTCAACAACGCGTTCCGCAAGCCGACGTGGCAGGAGGGCATCCTGTCGCGCGAGGTCTCGGAGGGTCCGCGGCTGGAGCTGCCGGACCGCGATCACGTGCTGTTCCGTGGTGCGCCGAGCACGTTCGCGCGTCGGGACTGGGTGCTCGACGTGCCGTGGCGGGATCGCGAGTCCGAGGAGCACGGGTTCGCGCCGGCCGCACAGAGCCCCAGCATCCTGTGGCCCGACGATCACGCCTGGGTGCTCGTCACCGAGGTCGACTACGACTCGACGATCATCGCGGGGTCCGCCGAGCTGATCGCCGAGCTCATCGCCGACGACCTCCTCGAGGTCTTCGCCATCCCCGAGAACGCCGAACTCACGTGGGACTCCGACGAGGTGAACCGATGACGGCACCGCAGCCGGCCGCATCGTTCGACGCCCGCCCGCTCACCGATCCCGTCGACGCCCGGGCCGTCAGCACCTTCAACGCCGAGCTGCGCTCGCGGGGCAAGATGGGCGGCTCGGCCACGACGATCGTCGCCTTCGTGATCTTCGGCATCGTGTTCCTCGCGGCCATGACGGTCGTCGGCGCGACGATGGTCTCGCTGCTCACCGATGCAGGGTCGTCGTCGTTCGCCGGCATCGGGATCCTCGTCGCCGCAGTCGTCGGGATCACGATCGCCACCGTCGGCTGGCGCCGATCCCGCATCGCGCGGTACCGCCTCGACGCATTCGCCCGGGCGAACGGGATGACGTACGAGGCCAGGGTCGCCGACCCTGCCCTTCCGGGCATGCTGTTCGGCCTCGGACGCTCCCGAGAAGCCACCGATCTCGTGCGAGGCGCGAAGCCTCGCTTCGTCGAGTTCGGCAACTACCGATACACGACCGGGTCGGGGAAGAACTCGACCACCCACCGCTGGGGCTACGTCGCCGTCAAGCTCGATGTGCCCCTGCCGAACATCGTGCTCGACGCCAAGGGCAACAACGGCTTCGGGTCGAATCTGCCCGCGTCGTTCCAGCGCGAGCAGCGCCTCTCGCTGGAGGGCGACTTCGATCAGTACTTCACCCTGTACTGCCCCGAGGGGTACGAGCGTGACGCGCTGTATCTGTTCACGCCCGACATCATGGCCAGGTTCATCGACAATGCCGCCGAGCTCGATGTCGAGATCGTCGACGACTGGATGTTCCTCTATACACAGCGCAAGGCGTCGACCCTCGACCCTGCGACCTGGGCGTGGCTGTTCGGAGCCGTCGGCGCCTTGATGACGAAGCTCGATCAGTGGGAGCGCTGGCGCGATGAGCGTCTGCGGCTCGAGAGTGCGGCTCCGGCGTCTCCGTCGCCCGCCCTCGCACCGGTGGGCGCGTCCGCGAGTCTGCCCTTCGCTCCGCCGGCCGGTCTTCTCGCTCCCCCGCCAGGAGTCGCGCGTGAGGGACGCCGGCTGAAGCGCAGCTTCCAGTGGGTGCCGATCGTGTTCCTCGTCGGCTTCGCACTGATCTGGTTCTGGTTCAGGTCGTTCTGAGGGAACCCCCGAGGGTGGGTTGTGGGGGTGGGTGCTGACTGGGGATCAGCGCTCCCACCCCATCCCCCCTCGGGATCAGAAGAAGATCTGACTCTCCCTCCGCAGGACGGTCGAACCGTCCACGCGCGGGTCAGCTGGGGACTGACGACTCTGCGCGTATATGAGTAATGGTATACCGGTATACGTTGCATTCCATTGCGTCCGAGAGACTCGACCGAACACGTTGCATCCGGTCCAGAAACGTGCGAAATGAGGGTCTGGGGCGCCTTTCCGACACCGCATTCGTGCATACCCTCCTCGCACCGTGATCTCCGTTACCCAGAGTGACGCGTCCGGCCCCACCCCCGTCTGCATGCAAGAGAATGGAAGGTGATGTCTGAACTCGAAGATCACACCCAGTGGCAGGCCGATCGCCGCGCCTCCGTCACCTCTGCGACCGGCAACCTCGCGCTGATCGAGACCCGCTGGACGGGCGAGGCTCCCGATCTGGATGCCGAGCGGCAGGCCTCATCCGACACGGTGACCGTGACGCCGATCCAGCGCACGAACATCGAGACCGGGGAGGCCGAGCACGGGCTGCGCGTGTGGGATGCCGAGTCCCCCGCCATCCGCGCCTTCGACCGCATCGACACATACGAGTACGACCCGGCATGGGTTCTCGAGGGACACTTCACGCCGGTCTCCGGCGATCGTCGGGTGTCGTTCGAGCACATCCGCGACAACGGCGGCACGCGTGAGCTCGTCGTCCCCGGCGACATCCACTTCGTGCTCGACGGCCGCGCGTACGACCTTGCGGCCTTCGACGACGGCGGCACGCTGCTGCTCGTCTTCGGCGACGAGACGAACGGTTCCGAGACCTACGGATCCGGCCGCTTCCTCTTCGTAGAGCTCCGTGACGACGAGGGCACCGTGGTGCTCGACTTCAACCGCGCCTTCGTGCCGCCGTGCGGATTCAGCGCCCAGTACAACTGCCCGCTGCCGCCGGCATCCAACCGCTTCCCCCTGCCTATCCGAGCAGGCGAGAAGAACGTCGTCTTCCGCGACGGCTTCGACATCTACGCGGCGTGACGCCGCGCACCCTCACCCTGGAGCACTCATGAGAAGAACCCGCATCCTCGGCGCGCTCGGCGCCGTCGCCACGCTCGCCCTCGTGGCCGGCTGCGCGTCGGGCGCCACCGACGACGCCGCGAGCGAAGACGCCACCATCTTCATCGGGTCGCTGTACGAGCCCACCAACCTGAGCAACACGCAGGGCGGCGGCCAGGGTGTGACCGAGGCACTGACCGGCAACGTCTACGAGGGCCTCTATCGCCTGACCGACGACGGAGAGGTCGAGCCGCTTCTCGCCGAAGACGCCCAGGTGTCGGATGACGGCCTGACCTACACGATCACTCTGCGCGACGATGTGACGTTCCACTCGGGTGACCCGCTCACGTCCGCCGACGTGAAGTCGAGCATCGAGGCCGTCACCGCCGAGGACTCCGTGTCGGCGCGCAAGTCGAGCTTCACGACCATCGCCGACATCGCGACGCCCGATGACCAGACCGTCGTCTTCACGCTGTCGCAGCGGTCGATCTCGTTCCTCTACAACCTCAGCTACGTCTGGATCGTCAACGACGAGGCCGGTGACATCACCGGCACGGAAGACGGCACCGGCCCCTACACGCTCGACGAGTGGAAGAAGGGCTCGACCCTGACCCTCGAGCGCTGGGACGACTACTGGGGCGAGCCCGCCAAGAACGGCGAGGTCGTCTACACGTACTTCACCGACGCGACCGCTGAGAACAACGCTCTGGCCACCGGCGAGATCGACGTGATCACCAGCGTGCAGAGCCCGGACTCGCTCGCGCAGTTCGACAGCGACGACTACGTCATCAGCGAGGGCACCTCGACGACCAAGGAGCTGCTCGCCTTCAACGACCGGGTCGCCCCGTTCGACAACGCCGTCGTGCGCAAGGCGATCTACTCGGCCATCGACACCCAGAAGCTGCTCGAGTCGATCTGGGGCGACTACGGCACGCTCATCGGATCGATGGTGCCGCCCACCGACCCCTGGTACGAAGACCTCACCCAGGTGAACCCGTACGACGTCGACCTCTCGAAGGATCTGCTCGCGCAGGCCGGCTACGCGGACGGCTTCACCTTCACGCTCGACACCCCGAGCTACGACCCGCACCCCGCCGTCGCGGAGTTCCTGCAGTCGCAGCTCGCCGAGGTCGGCATCACGGTCGAGATCAACACGATCAGCGCCGACGAGTGGTACACCAAGGTCTTCAAGGAGCAGGACTTCGAGGCCACCCTGCAGGAGCACGTGAACGACCGCGACGTGGTCTGGTACGGCAACCCCGACTTCTACTGGGGCTACGACGACGCCCAGGTGCAGCAGTGGGTCGCCGAGGCCGAGCAGGCCGCCACGACCGACGAGCAGACAGCTCTGCTGAAGCAGGTCAACGAGAAGATCGCCGAGGATGCCGCGAGCGTATGGTTGTACCTGTACCCGCAGATCGTGGTCGCCTCGAGCGACCTCAGCGGTTACCCGGTCAACGGCCTGAACTCGCAGTTCTTCGCCTACGACATCGTCAAGTCCTGACGCGCGAGGGGGATGCCGCGTGTCGGCATCCCCCTCTTTCATCCTGAGAAGCCATGCTCGCCTACCTGCTGCGCCGCCTCGCGTTCCTCGTGGTCTCGCTCGTCGTCGCGATGATCGCGATCTTCGTGCTGCTGCGGCTGCTCCCCGGCGACCCGGCGAACGCCCTGCTCTCGGTGAATGCGACACCCGAGCAGATCGCCGCCGCCCGCGCACAGGTCGGCTCGGATCAGCCCCTCCTGCAGCAGTTCACGACCTGGGCCGGTCAGCTCCTGCGCTTCGACCTCGGTGAGTCGTTCCTGAGCTCGCGTCCGGTCGGCCCCGACATCGCCGATCGCCTCGCCGTGACCCTCCCACTCACACTCATCGCGTTCACCGCCGCCCTTCTCGTCTCCCTGGTGATCGGCATCACCGCCGCCGTGAAGTCCGACCGCTGGTACGGCATCGCGCTCTCGGGATTCGCGCAGCTGGGTGTTGCCGTGCCGGTGTTCTGGGTGGGCGTCGTGCTCGTCTGGATCTTCGCACTCGGCCTCGGCCTGCTGCCGTCCGGCGGATTCCCGCGCGACGGCTGGGAGGATCCGGCCGACGCGCTACGCTCTCTCGCGCTGCCGGTGACGACGATCGTGATCGTGATGAGTGCATCCCTCAGCCGTTACGTGCGCTCCGCCACCCTCGACGTGATCGGCAGCGATTACCTCCGCACCGCGCGCGCCGGCGGGTCGGGCATGTCCGAGGCGCTGCTGCGTCACGGAGTGCGCAACGGCTCGGTGCCGGTCGTCGCGGTCCTCGGCATCGAGCTGTCCACCACGCTGCTCGGCGCGGTCGTCGTCGAGAGCGTCTTCACTCTTCCCGGTCTCGGCAGTCTGCTGCTGTCGGCCATCGAACAGCATGATTTCCAGGTCATCCAGGGTGTCCTCGTCGTCAGCACCCTCTTCGTGCTGCTCGTCGGGTTCGCCGCCGACATCGTGCAGCGCCTGATCGATCCGCGACTGCGCACGAGCGTCTCGGGCAACCGATGAGCCGCGTCGCCGAGCAGCTGATCACCGGATCCGTCCCCGTGCGGAGGCGGCCGAAGGCGACCCTGCTGATCGGGCTCGTGCTCACCGGCATCATCGTGCTCATCGCGCTGGTGTCGCTGTTCTGGCTCCCCTATCCGCTCGCCGACACGAGTGGAAGTCGTCTCGAGGGGCCGAGCGCCATGCACCTGCTCGGCACCGATCGGCTCGGCCGCGACCTGCTCTCGCAGCTCATGTGGGGTGCGAGGATCGCCTTGATCGTGGGCATCTGCTCGGTCGCGATCGCCGCCGTTCTCGGCGTGATCGTCGGACTGATCGCCGCCTTCTCGCGGCCATGGGTCGACGACACGCTCTCCGCCGGACTGGACGTCGTGATCGCCTTCCCGGTGCTGCTGCTCGCGATGCTCGTCGTCGCGGTGCAGGGAGCGTCGCTGTGGTCGGCGGTGCTCGCGATCGGACTGGCGATGTCGGCGGTCGTCGCGCGTCTCACCCGCATCCTCTCGCGCCGCGTGCTGCAGGAGCAGTACATCACCGCCGCACGCACCAGCGGCACGGGTGTGCTCGGCATCGTGTTCCAGCACGTGCTCCCCAACATCGCACCGACCCTCGCGGTCAGTCTGGCGCTGCAGTTCGGTGCCGCAGTGCTCGCGGAGGCCAGCCTGTCGTACCTCGGGCTCGGTGCCCCGCCGCCCAACGCCTCGTGGGGTCGGATGCTGCAGGAGGCGCAGGGCACCGTGCTCACCGCTCCCGTCGGCGCGATCGCCCCCGGCATCGCGATCATCGCCCTCGTGCTCGGGGTCAACTTCCTCGCCGACGGCCTGCGCGATCTCGCCGACCCGACCCGCAGGAGGAGCCGATGAGCATTCTCGAGGTCGCAGGGCTCACCGTTCGCTCCGGATCCGGGGCTCTCGTGCGCGATGTCTCGTTCTCGCTGCAGCCCGGCGAGCGCCTGGGGCTGATCGGCGAGTCCGGGTCGGGCAAGTCGCTCACCTCGCTCGCGGTCACCGGCCTGCTGCCGGATTCTCTCGTCTCGTCCGGGTCGGTGCTGCTCGACGGGCACCAGGTCGTCGGTGCGCGGGATGCCGACCTGAGGCCGTTGCGCGGACCGGTCGCCCAGATCGTGTTCCAGGAGCCGCTCACGGCGCTCGACCCTCTGATGAGGGTCGGTCGCCAGATCGCCGAGCCGCTGCGTCGTCATCTCGGCCTGCGCGGCGCGGAACTGCGGGCGGCCGTCACGGCGGCGCTCGATGAGGTGTCGCTGTCGGAGCCGCGATTCGCGCGCGCCTACCCGCACGAGCTGTCCGGCGGTCAGCGCCAGCGTGTGGCGATCGCCATCGCCTTGGCCGCCCGGCCACAGCTGCTCATCGCAGACGAACCCACCACCGCGCTCGACGTGACCGTGCAGGATGCCGTGCTCACGCTGCTCGAGCGGCTCGTCGCCGAACGCGGCATGGCATTGCTGTTCATCAGCCACGACCTCGCCGTCGTGTCGCGCATGGTCGACCGCATCGTCGTGCTGCGCGACGGTCTGGTGGTCGAGGAGGGGGCGGTCGCCGAGGTGCTGCGGCGCCCCGCGGAGCCGTACACGCGGATGCTGGTCGACAGCGCTCGCGCGCTCGATGCGTTCCTCGATGCGAAGGAGGCTGACGCATGAGCCTCCTCGAACTGCGCAGTGCCGGCTTCGCCTACGGATCGCGCCGGGTGCTCGACGACATCGCGCTGAGCCTCGACGAGGGAGACTCGCTCGGCCTCGTGGGCGAGTCGGGTGCGGGCAAGTCCACGATCCTGCGGCTGATGCTCGGGCTCTCGGCACCACGCGATGGACAGGTGCTCTTCGACGGTGCTCCCCTGTCGCTGCGCGACCGTGCGCAGATGCGCCGCTTCCGCGCGAGCGTGCAGCCGGTGTTCCAGGATCCGTACTCGTCGCTCGACCCCCGTCAGCGCATCGACCGCATCATCGGCGAGCCCCTGCGTTCACTCGGCCTCGCCTCCGGCGCCGACGCGCAGCGCCGCATCGCCGAGGCCCTCGAGTCGGTCGGGCTTCCCGCCGACACCGCCCGCCGATACCCGCATGAGTTCTCGGGCGGCCAGCGTCAGCGCATCGCGATCGCCCGAGCCGTGGTCTCGCGCCCGCGCGTGCTGCTCGCCGATGAGCCGGTGAGCGCCCTCGACGTGACGACGCGCGTGCAGGTGCTCGAGCTGCTCGACCGCCTGCGTCGAGAGAACGGCCTGTCGCTCGTGATGGTGTCGCACGATCTCACCGCGATCGCGTCAGCCTGCGACCGCACCGTGGTGCTGCAGAACGGCCGCGTCGTCGAACAGGGCGCCACCGCATCCGTGCTGCATGCACCGCAGGACCCGTACACCCGGGCGCTGGTCGACGCGGTTCCGCGACTCCCCCGCTGAGTCGCGGCCAGCCGACATCGTCTAGCAGGGTGGCCGCAGACGACTCCGTGGTGTCAGGCTGACGCGCGCCAGGCCTCTCGGAGTGCGACCACAGAATGGGTCATGTCCGAGTCAGGGAGATGCACAGGTCCATCGGAGATGTCCACGTTCTGAAGCGGGTCATGCGCCAGATGCTGCGGGAACACATGGCAGTGGAGATGCGGGGCCCGATGTCCCATCACCAGGTAGTTGATCTTCCGCGGGTCGAATGCCCTGTCGATGGATCGGCCCGCTCGTTGGACGTCGCACCAGAACGCGCTGAGCTGGCCGGCATCCAGCTGACCGAGGTCAGTGAGATGCTCACGGAGGATCACGACGGTGTAGCCGGGATGCGCCTGGTTTCGTACCAATCGGACGTGAGTCATCTCGGTCGAGGCCACCAGGATGCTGTGCTCGTTCTCCGGCAGATGTGCGTCGGCACACATACCGCAGACCTCCGGGTCCACGAGTTCGGCCCACTCCTCATCCGTCCACCACATCGGCCCATGGTAACCAGGCGCGAGGGCGGCCACGGTAGAACTCACGGCATCCCGGCCATGCTTTGGCTGGTTGCTCCGGCAGCCTGTCGCGGTTTCGCCCGGATGGATCCGCGAAACCGACTCCACTCACCGGGGCTGAAATCCGTATCGCTTCATCGTCTCCTCAGTCGTGCGCAACTCACCGGCCGCTGACTGCCTTCGTGCGTCTTCAATATCCTGACCGATGCCTGGCTGCGACAACCAAAAGTCGACGAGAGGCGATACGCAGTCCTTCAACTCACTCCTGTATACGCGCTGCATCTCGCCTTTCTAGTCCGATGCGCTGCCAACAGAGGCATACTTCTGGCCACATTTCCCTCAGCTCCCCGAAGGCGCGAGGCCGAAGTACTGCAGCTCCGCGTCGTTCAGCATCCGCGAGCGGATCAGGAACCGCATCCCTGTGGGACCCTCGACCGAGAAGCCGGCACCGCGACCAGGCACGACGTCGATCGTGAGGTGGGTGTACTTCCAGTACTCGAATGCAAGACTCTCGATCACAGATCCGCGGGATTTCCTTCTCCGCTAGCGGCGAAATACTCGCGTTTCGCCCTCAAAACCGGACTTCAGGTTGAAATCGCTTTGAAATAACCATCCCGCCGTGACGTGGCAGGGATTCGTTGAGCACTCCCTCGATGCGTTTCGCTGACGACTCGCGTACTCAGCTAGTTCACATCGTCACCGACTGCGGGTTTCGAAGGTCGCGCTGCGTCATCCGGGAACTATGGCGTCTAAGGGCGCCGAAACGTGTAGGCCACCTGCTAGCTGACTCATGCTTCGGGCTTCGCTAACAGCCACCCACCCTGCGACAGTGACACCGGTAAGAGGGAACCTGTACCGACGCTGATGATGGGGTAGTGCTGTCCTACCTCCAGACAGCGCCAAACTCGACCAGTTGGGAAGCGAGCTTGTCACCATATGCCCGCCACCGAGCGATATCTCGAACGTCGGCGCGACTAGGAAAAGGGAGTGACGCCACCCAGAGAGGCATATCGGAGTCGGGCTGCCGCGTGAAGACCGCTTGCTCGGGGACTTGCCCGTCGCGGGCTGGTCGCAGAACGGCAGCGAGGTCCGCCCTGCGCCCATGGAGTTGCGTCAGATGGCTATAGGCGAAGAGTTGGTATGCATCATCTGCGTCGATGGACGGCCTCTTCGACAGTTTGTACTTCGCGTCGACGACCACGGTGGCAGATCTGTTTCTTAGGAGGAAGTCCGGTGCCATCAGCCCCTCCTTAGCCTGAGCCTCGGGCTGCTGACTCAGCCAAGGTGGCGAAGCAATCACGCCCGCAGCAAGCGCACCCTCTCGGTTCACGTGCAGGTCACTGAAAGCAGTGGCAAGGGCGATCTCGAGGCACTGCTCCCAGACCTTCTCAGTTGAAACCAGCAGAGAGATCACCCTGCTTCGGGAGGAACCTGTTATGGGCGCAACATCCTCGTCGGAGAGAACCGGGACGGCGGCTGCGAGTGTCCCTCGCCAGGGTCTATCCAACGGGGTCAAGTGCAGTCGTTTCGCGATACTCGCAGCCGCGGAGCGCTCAAGCGGTGTGACGCTCTGGAGGTAGTGCAAAAGTTGCGCCGCCCGCGGTGCTAGGCCGGGCCTGAGCGACTGGACTTTCGGATGAAGTCTGGTGCTGGCCACTACCAGAAGAGCTGCACGTGTAACGCGGAGGAGAGGGGTGTCCATCGAAAGCTCGTCAAACGTAGCGCGGATCTGCGGAATCCCTGATGCCGCCGAGATGAGTAGGCTCTCGGCGGATAGTCGACCTCTGGGGACTGAAAGCAACTCAGTACGTTCGGAATAGCGGGGTCTTGCCCTAAAGAGGATGCGCTCCGCCTCTCGCACAAGGCGCTCAAAAGTGATCAGCCGCAGTACCGCAGGAGCGAAGTCGCCTTCGAAGATCCCATCATGAGTCCGCAGTACGCTTCTCTCGACGAGCAAGGCTAGGTCCAGCAAGCTTTCCCACGGATCATCGCCGATGTCGACGTCGACGTCCCGATACTTCGGCGCCCCGGCAAGCTCAAGCAGGCCAGCATGGCTGCTCGCGGCATCGTTCAACCCGAGAGCAAGAGCACCGAGCGCCTGTTCGGGTGCTGAGACCGCTGCGAGCTCACCTTCGTGAAGTACTAGGTGGGTAGTTTGCGTCGGGGTGTGACGAACTTCGCGCACCGCCTTGCCGCGGCTCGCCCATGGCTTCGGCAGGACGGTAAAGGAGACCTGCCCACCCAGTCCGTCAGGGAGCACTACAAAGCCTGAGCGCCGGCCTTGGGGACTCGCCCTAAGCCAGAGTTGAGGTCGCTCTTCAGTCATCGTCCGAGGGACTGGCGCCCTGAGTATCGAGGTCCTCATGTGTGGGCGCTGTCGCCGTCAGCTCGGTCACAGCAAGCCCGCGAGTCAACCCGAAGCCCTCTTCGCGCACGGCCAATGAGAGATCTTCGAGGAAATCGTCAAACAGAGCCCACCTATCCGCCACATCCTCATTGCCGGTCTCAGCCAGCCAACGAACGCGCGCGTCCTCGTCGAGCAATTCGGTCGCTCCGACTTGGGTGAGTGTGTCGATCAGTTGCGGAAGTATGGCGTATCGCCAGATTGTGAGCTCAGCGTCCGCATCGGTATCAGTACGCGCTTCGGTAGATTTCTTCAGCTCGTCAAGATCGATCTCGCCGTAAGACCTTCTCAGTGCTGACGTGTTGGACTCTTCGTGCCACGCGCTGACGGCCACGAGCGCTGCTTTCGCGTCGAGATCCAGAAGAACCAGTTCGAGGGTGTGGTCCGCACGACGTAGGAAGGTATGAATCTTGAAATCAAACAGATGATCCTTCGTCACAGCGGTCATCTTCTCGCCAGCTGAAGTGGCTCCGCTGAGGTACAGCTTGAAGTTTGGCCCATCTTTGTTCCATCGCACCACGTTCGAGAGGTAGGTCTTACCCGCGTACGTGATATCGACGTTGTCTCGCTCACCTTTGGGCGATTGCCGCGCCGTCACCTTCCCTTGCGACGACATCGGATAGAACGACGAGAGAATGCCGTGCTCGCGTTGCGGAGGCGCCTCATCAGGGAGGCCAAGCTGATTGAAACTACCACCGTCGAGCTTGCGGGACTCGACCCAGAACGCTCCCTTTATTTGCCCAGATGAGGCGGCGGCGCGCAGTTCGGCCAGGGGGTCTGGGACATCTGCCAACAACCCGACCGTTGGCGACATTCCGAAGAGGTAGCTATGTCCCAGCATCGCGTCGGGACCAAGGCACTCTCGAAGCGCGGCGTTGAGGTTCGTCAGTTGGTCGATTGACCGTGCCGCACGTGCCGCGGAATCTTCTCCCTCGACAGCGCGGAGCCGGTCTCGCAACGCAGTGCCTCCCAAGGGTTGCACGCGGATGAAGCCGAATCGACGGCGGAGCGCAGAGTCGAGAGGCGCGATTGACCTGTCCGTGGAGTTCATGGTTCCGAGCAGGTAGACGTTGCTCGGTAGCGAAAACTGATCGCCGGAGTAGGGGAGCGTGACGATCATGCCGCCCGACCAGTCGCCTGTCGCTGGATCCCAAGATGCCCGCTTGCTAGCTTCCATCGTGAGCAGCAGGTCACCGAAGACCTTCGGCACGTTCGCTCTGTTCAGCTCGTCGAGAAGGATGAGGAAGTCCTTGTCCGGCGCGGCCTTCGCCTCAGTGGCAATACGCCTCATGAACCCGTCTTTGCGAACGAAGCTCTGGGCGGTCTCGTCGTACCGGAGCCCATCGATGAACTCTTCGTATGTTGTGCTGGGGTGCATCGTGATCGCGTACGCGCCCCGGCCGTCGCCTTTCAGCGTTCGACCGGTCTGCTCAGTCCAACGCCGCGCGATCTCGGCGACTACGTGACTTTTGCCGGTGCCGGGTGGCCCCTCGAGAACGACGTTCTTGAACCGGCTCACCACGCGGATCGTTTCTAGTGCGAGTTCCACAGCTTCTCCCCTTGGTCTGCTGCAACTCACTCTAGGGGGATGGAGAAACAGTTCAGGCCAAGCGTTCGGCCAGCGCAGATCGCGCGACGGCGCTGAGTTGCTCCGCAACGCTCGCAGCATCTGCCGCCCGAGTCGACAAGGCGAACGCGACGACTTCGTTCACCCGGTCCAGGGCTCGCTCTGAGTTAGCTTCACGCAGATCTCTGCCGAGGTTCTCCAGTTCAGCCTGGGCCTCCCGAGTGAGTTCGGGCAACGGAAGTCGTCGCAGGTCTGTCGCCTCCACCTTGAGTGCACCGCCGCCAAGCACGGTACAGGAGTGCTCCAGTACGGCCGCCACCCAGTCGGAGTGCAATAGCGCGAGAAGGGCGTCAGGGGGCAGGGCTGTCGATGACCGCCGCCACATGGTAGCGAAGTTGGCGTCGACCACGGCGCCACCCGTGTTCGAGTAAACAGTAGGTCTACCGCCACATACGCGCGCCATGAAGACCTCAGGTCGATGTCGCGGCGCGAGCTCGGGGAGCTGATACCAGAACCCACTGGGGCGACCATCGCGCCCGGGACGGTTGTTTGGAGCTACAGCCGAGAGCTCAGGGAAGAGCTTTGAGGACCGTGACTCCAGCAGCGGAGTCCGCGCGACTTGCTCGATCCAGTTGGACACTGACTCAGGCAGCGACTGAACGGCAACACCATGTCCTAGCCGCTTCACGTCAGAGGCAGTAGCCCAGCCTCGAAAGTAGGCGAGCCGCGAAGGGAGCATCTGCGCGTCACACACGTCTTGGCGCCCACGAACATCGCTTTGACGTCGCACGACCGGCAGCAAGCAGGACGCAGGTATTGGGACATCCTCCCGCCTCCATCGCGCCGCGGGGACAACCCGCGCCCCCTCCACCTCGACGTAGAAGAACTCGTTTGCACCTGTGCGCAGCCCTTGCCCCACCTCCCAGCCAAGCGCAGCCAATGACCCCGTAGCCCGAGCACGGACGCTCTCGCCAAGGACCGCCGCAATATGCGCGGGTACGAAGGCCTGACCGGAACTCGCGCGCTCGAGCAAAGCACCTGCTTCGAGGCGAGCTGTCAGACCCTTCGTGATCTCGATAGGAGTCGAGCTAGTTACTCGACGCAGTGCTTCGGCAACCGAGGCTTCATCTTGGAGCGCCCCCGACAGCACACCACTTTCGTCGAGATCGCGGGTCGCACGTCCCACCACAGTGCGCCTTCGCGGAGACTCGCCAGCGATCCGCCGACGCGCCACCACGAGGTGGGTTCGAACCAACGCGTCATCGAACCAAGAAGCGTCTCCATCTTCGATGATGAATTCAACGTCGAACACTTCGTCAAGTAGGTCTCGCACTGCCTGCGCATAGTTGCGACTCCACCATGTCTGCGGCACGACTACCGCCAGGACGCCGCCTTCGCGAACTAGAGCCGCGCTCAGGATCCAGGCCGGCACAGCGACGTCTGCCGTGGACGGATACTTCTTCGCTGCCCGTATCATCGCTGACCGACCGCCCTCGTCGAGCGTGGGGCGCCGCGCGATAGCTCTCAGCAATCCTTCACGGACGGCCGCGGCGTCGGGCGTTTTCACGTCGTGGCTCTTGTCACGCTCTTGATAGCGAATGTAGGGCGGGTTCGTGATCACGAGATCGAACTGGCCTTCAGGTAGTGCTCCCAAGAAGGCATCGGCGCAGTAGACGCTGACTCCCGCCTTTCCTCCGAGCGACGCCGATGCCTGAGCGACTGCGAGAGGATCGAGGTCAACGCCTACCAGCTCGGCCGGGTCGGCGCCAACGGACAAGCAGGAGCGGAGCAGGTCTCCAGAGCCCACCATCGGATCGATGATCCGAGTGGCGCTTCGAGCGTCCGCGAGGGCAGCCAGCAACCGGCCGACCCGTTCACCTGTGAAGTACTGCCCTAAAGACTTCTTGCGGCTGCGATGAGTAAGTGAGGGTGCACTCACGGAGCTACCTGCCGCGCGTAGACCGCACTTGCGTCCAGCGTGATGGGCACTCCATCGACTAGAGCTCGCCCCACGAGCATGGAGAACTCTCGGCGCTGGTCAGCGGGGTTATGTCCCGTCCCCTCGAGTCTCGTCCGCATCAGGTCGAGCATGGTTTCGGTGGAGGATGGCACCTCGGAGATTTCTTCCCGACGCTTCCGCAGCCGAAGAAGTGGATCTCCGCTGACTGCCGTGTGTCCGTTGACCTGCTTGAAGCTGGGCTGCGTCTTGTCAAGGATGCTCGCTGCCGAGACTTCGAGCCCTGCATCATTCAAGCTACTTGAGAGGGCGCGCCATACCGCTGCCTGCGACGAGTGGAACACAAGCGTCGCTTCCGAGTCGTCCCTCATCACACGCGTCACTTCGCTGAAGACCGAAGTCAGGAGACGCTGATAGTCGTCCACGTCCTTCCCCTGGGCCGGAGAGACGATGGCCTCGTCTGCTACCTCGGTGGTCTTCCCGAGCCACAGTTCGTTGATCTGGTTGATCTCCGAATACGGGATGTACCCTCCGAAAGGCGGGTCCGTGAAGACGTAGTCGATGCTCCGGTCTTCGAGATGTAGCGCCGTGCTACTCCCGGTCACGACGTTCGCGCGACCGTTGAGTCCGTGCAGGAGTTCGAAGGCATTCACGAACGTGCGAACTTTTCGCTCGATACCTGTGAAGACGTTCTTCTCGACTGGGAGGCTACTGACATAGAGCACCCCCGACTGCGCGCCAGTCACGACGAAGTCCTTGGCATTCTTCTTCATGACAACTCGGGTCATGAGCGTCGCGTGGGAAGCGTTGTACGACAGCACCAGCAGCTTGAGGGCGTCGCGGAACTCTACCGGCTCTTCATCGATCCGGTCCCACAGGGTGCACAACGCTCGGAAGTTGCGGGCAGTGTAAAGGTGGTGGAGATGGGTGATTCCCTGGTGATAGCCGGCCCGGTGCAAATCACCCCAGCGGATCTCGCTCAAGGGCGATCCCGCAGGTAGCGGGCGTGCCGCCGCGGCTTTCTCGCTCTCGTCGTCCGCTTTCTCCGCTGGACGGCTCCAGTTCTTCCGTCCGCTGCGACCGTACACTTTCCAGGGCACCCGCCGGCGCCGTGTAGTCACTTCCCCGGTCCAGGGGTCAGTTATCGATTCGACCTGTCGCACCCAGTCAGCTGACTTGCCAGCGTGACCGCATACGCAGACGTGGTCCTCCACCAGACGGAGGGGTTCATACCGAACCCGGGTGTCGGCATAGGTCGATTCGACCCCGCACGCCGGACACGCAACAACGTCGCTCCAGATAACCTGACGGACCTCGCCGCGTTCCCCGTCGGGCCCTGCAGCGGCGTACAGCCCTTGCTCCGCCTCGCGGGCAGACTCCAGCAAGTGATGAGCGGCTCGTGCGAAACCTGCGGGGTTGGGCGCCGACGTCATCACCCTCGCCAGCAGAGTACCGATCTCAGAAAGCTCGTAGATGGTGGCATCGCGCGGGCCCCAAACGGGATGCAGTCCCCGCTGCTCAGCCAGCGCGAGCATCCGCGGTGTCGGCCTCTCGCACAGTAGAGCCGCTATGGCCGTAGAACCCGAGCCGCCGAAGGTGTCGAGAACATGGGCACCCGGCTTCGTGTGGCATGCGATGAAGAGGGCAATGCTTTCGGCAGAGATCTTGGTCGGATACGAGAAGGCGTTGTACAGCGCGCCGGTCCGGTCCGCTGGAATCGGCTCTGTATAGAGGGCAGAGAGGTCGGAGCCGCTCACAGTTCCACTCGCTCCTTGTCGGGTCGCTTGCGACCGGTCGGGCGCACTCGGATCTCCGCCCCGTCGTCCGTTAGGGCGAACTGCAGCTCGCTGCCCGCTTCGAGGTCGAGGGCTCTCAGCAGCTCGACCGGAATACAGACCTGGCGAACTCGGGTGAGTGAGCGAGGTCCGTACCAGATCGGATCGGCGAATGTCACGAGCAAAGAATAGCATCATTAATAGCTTTAGCGCTTTCGCTAGTTGTATTGGGTTTCATAGATCTAATAGTGCAATCTGAAGACACGCCAACGTAGCTCGAAGCTCTGACATCGGGTGCTCACCCGTCATGCGCGGTGCCGCAGTCAGTCGCTGCCAGCGGTTACGTCTGGTTACGTGGCGCGCGGCGGAGTAATCGGTAGTAACAGATCCACGGCGACTGCATCGACGGTCGCGCCGGGATACTGACGAAACACTTCCCGCTGCCAACGAGAGGGGTGTGTTGGACGCCCCCCGAAGCCCCACACGCGAAGAGAGCGCTGCTGGAGCTCGTCGCCCAGCCATTCGAGCTGTCTGCGATACCCGACGCGATGAGACCCGGTCGGCAAGTTGACGCCGTAACCAAGCAACACCTCGGAGACATCCTGCCGCTCCAAAGCTTCGAGGATTTGAGCCCTGCTTTCCTGCCACGCCACGGATGCCGCCGGTACCGTGTTCAGCTCGTTCGTACCTCGGAGGGCTCCCGGGAAGACGTTGACGATTGTGAACGTCTTCTGGCCGAGAACCTGCTGCGCCAACCGAACCCGGTTGATGGTTCGTGTCCCGGAGCCCAGCGGCTCACTGTGCAGGATCGCGACAAGGCGGCCTGTCATGATGCTCCTGCTCGTTGTCGCACCTCGAGAACCGCCCGCTGGTGCGTGCTTCGCGGCCGAGGTCAAATATTGAGCCCAGTCCACGGCTTCGACTCGAAGAATCCTATAGGTCCTCGAGCGCAATGCAGCCTCGCAGCTGCAAGTCAGCAACCGGGGCCGGCGCTTCTACTCGAAGGCCGCGCCAGCGTGGTCTCTATTGGTATCGTCCTCGCTCGACGCCGTCAGTCAGCATCTGCCGGCGCGCGGCTGCTCGATATGTTGCCGACATGGACGACCTTGAAGCTCTAGTCGACGAGCTGGTCAGCGGAGCCGAAGGCCGCGGTCCGCAAGTGCTCGACGCCGCCTTCCCGGGTGATCCCAGATTCGTGCGTTCGCGCTCCACCTCCATCGCTGAGGCGCTCGATCCGGCGTAATAATCTCTGCTCCGTTCATTGGGCTCCCGGCACCCTATGCTCGTGCACTGGAGGGATCATGACCAAGGGAGAGCGCAAAGCGCCGGGTGTCCGAAAGTTCATCGTCGAGGCGGACACGGTGGACAAGGAGGGCAACGTCCTGGCGGACGAGAGCTACAGCACGGGAGGAGCTCGCGAGGCGAACGGCAGAAAGATCAGCGAGTACCGCAATCCGATCCCTATGACCCCGAGGACTCTGCCAACCACGAGTTCTACGCTCGCCTGAACAGTGAGTACGAGGCGGAGCAGCGCCGCGAAGACTATGAAGCGCAAGCGGCGCACGATAAGCGCGTGCGCGAGAACGTGGAGTTCGTTCTCCAGGTATGGAACACGACAATCGAGCCGAGGCTTAAGGCGTACTGGGAGCTCCGCGGCCGAGATGACGCGAAGCGATTCGGGCGGTGGCTTAGCAAGCCCTTCCGGCGCGGTTCCAACGAGCTGGTCGTAGAGGAGGGAGAGGACCCGGCGGAAGCCTTGGTCAGCGAACGAAACGCGGAGTTCGAGGCGGCCGCCCACGAGATGCCCGACAGCATCGCGCGTCTCGACGTGTATCGCGAACGTCGCGACGGGGTACCCAGCGCCGACATCCCCGCAGACCCTCAGAACGCCACGACCGCGTAGTATCTCTGCGCCGCTCTACGCCGGAGCGCGTGGCCCTGCTCATCGCGCTCAATTCGGTGGAACGACACCTGAATCCCTAAGCGTGCACGGATCTTTCGCACAGGCGACGCTTGGCATGAGGTCGAGAATACTTCGAGTCACCGCTTGCCGGAAACGGCGCGACGGATCGTTCGTTCCGAGCACCTGAACACGGCCGCAAGCTCGGCATAGCTTCGTCCTTGACCAGACATCCGCACTACTTCCCGCCGTTGGACATCGGTCAGACGGGCAGGACGCCCTCCGACCCGGCCACGTTCGCGGGCGGCATTGAGACCATCGATGGTTCGCGGGACCAATAGGTCTCTCTCCAGCGTCGCGGCAGCAGCGAGTACCGATAGCAGCAGGTTGGAAACGGGACTGCCATCGAAGACGAGGCCAGGTTCAAGGCATCGCAATATCACTCCACGCCCAACGAGCTCATCCACGAGCGAGACGACCGCCGCGGTGCGTCTTCCTAGCCGGCTCAACTCGGGGATCACCAACGTGTCACCGTCCCGGAGCCGCAAGCGCAGTTCGTCGAGGGCGGGTCGCTCCGCCGAAGCTCCACTCACACCTCGCTCGACGATGATGTCTTCATCGAGGCATCCAGCGGCTTTGAGGCTATCCAACTGCCTCTCGATCTGCTGACCGTTCGTGCTCACGCGAGCGAGCCCGAACGTGCGGGAGCTAGTTGATGTCATGGCGACTACATGCGCGGCCCCTGCCCAAAAGGTGCGTCGGTGCGGATCCGGCCAACCGCACGTTTATGGCAGCGAGCGACTGCCGCGGCGCGCATCGCAAGAGGACGAATAAACACGTGACCACCGCCGTGCCACAAGCCATGGTTTGTGTCCAGCGTCAGCAGCGAGGCGTGGGTTGCTGACCGGCGGTCGCCAGGCGGTCGTTTTCCCTGGGCCGTGTTCATCGCTGCTGGGCTCTGAACCCTACTATGAGTTCGACGAGGGGAGTGGTTATGGCTCGTAACCCGCGCGTGTATGAGATCGCCATCCGACATGGTGCCGACCAGGCCGTAGCCTTGCAACTCTTGAAGGGGCTCGGTGAATACGTGAAAGGACCTTCCTCCACACTCTTGCCACCGGTGGCAAGAAAGCTCGTCGCCGCCCTGACCGCCGATGGTTACTTTGCTCCCGCATTACCAAAGCTCGATTCAGCACCCCCGACGCTACGGGATCTACCTCGTTCGGCGTCGTCCGTGCTCCAGGCCTTGAGCGACGGAGAGCACGAATTCAATCGACGAATCAGACTCGCGACCGAGGACCGCGCGGTCTACTATCTCTCCGGTCCTGCCGCAGACAGCATCGCCAAGAATGCAGTTGCCGGGGAACAGGCTGCTTTGTCTCCGACTCAACTACATACTCGGACAGGAGTGCTCATTGTTCAACCGTCGTCGACTGAGGTCGCCGTTTACGCATGGGTCGCCGATGATAGTGCCCTGCGTTTTCAGACGCTGCGGCTGACGGAGTCGAGTGAGAACTCAGCGCTGACTCCGTCCCGATTGCGTTCAGTCGACATCCCCTTGGTCGAGGACCTCTACAGATCCGACATGAATCAGTTCGCGGAGTTTTGTGCGGTCTGGGAGCTCATACCCGGTCACGAACCTCGGCTCGCCTCAGAACCCAGTACGGAGGCCCCGCGCGAACGTGCGGTCAGTACTCCAGCAGACAAGGACGCACCTCGTATCTCCGCCCTGACTCGACCGCAGGGTACTGAGACGCACCGGCGGGGAGGCTCTCGAGAGGGTCACGCCGCGAACTATCGTTGGACAGTCAGCGGCCACTATCGCGAGCAGCCCTACCCCTCACTAGGGATCACGAAGCGAATCTGGATCGCAACACATACCTCCGGGGCCAAAGAAGGCGAGTTGATAGAGCGCCTGAGAATCTTCGTCATAGCGCCGCGCTAGCCAGTCCCCAGGCTAGCTGCTCTTGTCGGACCGCTTCGATCTGCGACCGCACGTGCTGCCACTCATGGGCATTCGTGAAGTCGAACTCTTCGTAGTCGGGCTCGAGACCGAAGTACAGGGTTGTCTCGCCCCGCACGTCGCTCCCCTTCCGCGCAGGAAGGAAGCGCCCGGCGTCGCGGTACCCTGCGTTTGTGAGCGAGACTTCTGACCGACCTCCTGCACTTCGCGATGCTACGGTCGCGATTGCTTACCAGCGCTGGCTTGTCGAGAATGAGCTGGCAGACTCCGATGCAGCTGCGTGGCGCTTTGCCGCGGAGATGGGCCAGGTCTCGGCGCCGGTCGATGAGGACAAGCGCGGCCGTTCATGGTCCGTGATGGCAATGATCGCGACCGCCTCGGCAGTGGTCGTAGTTGCGCTGCTCGACGGTTTCTGTCGCAGTCCTCACCGCTCACCATTGGACGAAAGTGACCGAGGCTGAGCAAACAGAGATCGTCCAGGTGCCGAGCGGTACCTGGCATGTGTCACTGGGCAGTAAAGATGTTTGCGTTGTAAATCAGCTCTACGCGGACTGTATCGGGGCGTGGGTGAACGAATGGAACGGGGCCTGCGCGGACAGAGTCCTCGATGCCACTTCGAGCACGCTATGCGACTCGTACTACGACGTCACGCAGGACATGAAAACGAAGGAGGCTGCAGAGCCGGGGCTCGTTGTCGGCGACGGCCAGACTCCGAGCCAGCTACTTCGGAAGGAAAACACGAGAGGACAGATCGTCGTTGTAACACCCGAGAAGACCCGCGAGGCCGTTTGCTACCTAGGGTTCCTAGGCGAGTGCCCGGAGCCGAACGATACCGGCTCGTAAGCGCCGAGTACTAGGTCTTAGCGCTCCGCGAGCCAACAGGTGTGCCGCCCGTTCACATCTGCCGCGGCGGAGACTGGCCGCGTTCGCGAACTGTCAGCACCGTTCGCCATCCACCTCAAGCGAAATCCAGCGCTCTGCCGGAATCACCGATGGGGCCATCCACCACGTTCGAGCGGCAGCCATCCCGCCTCCCGTGCTGATAAGGGTTCGACGCCAAGCTGGTTCGGTCTGGTGGTAAAGCTCAGAACCCAGCCATGGTTCAGCATCCGGTACATCTACCTCGAACCTCACTCGTGTCTTGTCCGCAGCTGTGCCCGGCTCATTGACTCCCGCGTTGAGCCCGTGCTTGGTGCCAGCGATGGGCGTGGTGGTGAGCCAGACAACCGGAGGGGCAGCGTGCGTTCGCAATCTACTCGCGTTTGATTCGGTCAGTTTGAGGAAGCCAGCATCGACGATGGTGGGCAGGTGCCCGAGTGCGGTGAAGTGGAAGAGGGCTGGCGTGTTCATGCGGGACCAATCAGTGTGAAGGACGAGCGTGGCGGGTTTCCGCCTCACTCCTTCTATGCACGGTCTGACCCCTAAACGTGTGACACGGGTCCTATCTCGTCGAGGCGTCATCTCCGAGGCCCCTCGATCTGCGCAGATATGCTGACCGCATGACGGAACCTTCCAAGTACGAGGCCGACGCGTGGGTCAAGCTGCAAGCCCACACGGGGAAGCCCCTGTCAGCAACGCTGCGAGACGCCAACGACAAGGTGGTCCAAGGCGCACGCGCTCTCGGCTCGAGCGCAAGTGCGTACCTCGCTGAGCATCCAAAACTAGAAGATGCGGTTGCGCGTGGTCAGGGAGTTGCCGCGAAGGGTGCGAAGGCCGTCAGCGCAACCGCCGGCAAGGTGGCCGCTAAGGTTCCTGCCGCAGCCAGTGAATGGGCCGGAGCGGCGCTCCATTCAGCGAAGAAGTCCGCCGCGCGCGCATCACGCGTGGGTCTCTCGGCAAAGCGCGTGGTCGCACTTCACCAGAAGCAGGGTCACGCCGTAGAGGATCTCACTGACGTTCGACGGCTTGACCTTCGGCAGGTCGATAAGGTCGGTCGACGCGGTACTCAGGTTTACTACCCCGGGTTGGCGGCGTTGAGCGGCGCTGGAACCGGGCTCGCCATTTCCGGTGGGCAGATAGTGACAGTGGCCTCAGGTGGCGCAGCGGCGGCACCATCTACAGGAGTGGTGTTGGGCGCCGTAGCAGCCGACGCGACAGCGATCCTCACGCTGGCCACGCGTGCGGTCGGCCACGTTGCGCTGCTGTACGGCTTCGCCCCGGAGGATCCGAACGAGAAGATCTTCGCCCTCTCTGTGGTCAATGCTGGCACTGCAGTATCGGCCACCGCCAAGACCGCCGCGTTCGCAGACGTCTCGCGCCTCACTCAAGCTCTCGTTCGAGGGAAGACGTGGGAGGTCTTGAACACGAGTGTGGTCTCGAAAGTGAGCGGACAGTTTGCCAAGGCTTTCGGCGTGCGACTGACGAAGAAGAGCCTCGGTAAGTTCGTGCCTCTCGTCGGCATCCTGTTGGGAGGGACGTTCAACTGGGCGACTCTCGAGGGCATCTTCGATGCAGCGGACGTCGCGTACCGGCGGCGGTTCCTCCTTGAGAAGTACCCACACTTGGCGGAGGATGCGCCCGTAGAACTGCGGGTCGTTGAAAACGACGAGGACGAGGACACCGACGAGCGAATCAGTGTGCTGGATGATCTCGCCCAGGCCGGGGGGCCCGACCTCCGAGAGAACCCCGGTGTGTAGAGCGACCAGACTGCGGTCGCTCACACACCTTCAGCTCGAGAAGATTCCGACCGACTAGCTCGTAGTCAGTGCTGAGCTTCCTCACGTCTTGCGCAATGCTCCTCGTGGAGGTTCGCCCAGACGCCTCCACGAGGAGAGATCCCTCAGCGGCCGGAAGCGAATGCGCGATAGATGCGCGCGGCCTCCGATACGGCCTCCGGGACGCGAGTCGCCGAAAGGTCGACCTCGGACGCTCGGATGAGCACCGCGCAGAACGCCAGCTTCAGACCGACAGGCCGCAGGTGATACTCGACGTTCTTGTAGGCGTGCTCCCAGAGGTCGTCCGCGCTGTCCGCCCTCGGACGGTTGCCGAGGTAGGTCGCGGCGTTGTCGATTCCGAACTGTCCGGCGAGCTGGGTGAGCTCGTCGTCGGTCCACTCGGTCCGGGGATGCCGCAGAAAGTCGGCCAGCCTCTCTCCCCGCGGACCAACGATATGGCCGTCGTAACCGATGGCGGCGGCGAGCAGCATGACTGACCATGCTTCGAGCGCGAAGCCTTCCTCAACCCTGCCTTCCTGCTGCAGCGTGTTTGCTTCCTCGACGGTCTTCATCAGTCCGCGGAGGAAGTCGGGGCCCTCTGCGATGAAGCGCATCGGGCTCTGGATTCGGAAGGGAACGCTCATTCTCATAGTGAGCTCTCCCATCTCGGGCGCGAGGGTGGTCATACAAATCCGTTCCGTTTGGGGGTGAGGCACTCCTGTCTGGGGAGGCCAGCAGCGTCGGCTGCACGACGCCTATGCGCGGCGCGTCCGGTCTCGAACACGACTACCAGGGCTGGGGGAACTCGTACCAGCGCACGCACCCCCCGCCTTCATCGATATCCACGAGCAGATGGCCCCCGCTTTCTGGTCTCATACTGCGCGTCCCGGCGATCTCGACAGCCCACCGTTGAGCGCCATCAACCTCGCCAAGGAGTTGGACCTTGCCCAGGGACCACGTGGTCCATGTCGAAGGAGCAGCGAGACATTGGACGCTGCTATCCCCTTCCAGCCATCGTGTTGTCAGGTCACGCGCTTCTGAGCCTGACGAGGCGCATCCGACAAGCGTGAGTGCGAGAGCGCCGAGTGCAGTAAGGGAGGTGATGAATCTTGTCTTCATGTTCGGGTCATGCGCGGTCGGATCGGCGCATCGGCGCCAACCCGAGTTTGCTCTTGCGGCCCGGCCAGGGACGGTCTCGCCAAGTGGTGTGTTCGGTCGCCCCATCGACCGAACACACCTGGGCGCCTGTTCCTCTATGCGCGGCTCTGGCCCCGGGTTCTCACAGTCGACCTTGACCGTTGGTGCCCCCCCCCCCCCCCCCCCCCCCCGCGAGCACGCGGTCGGACGGCAGGACCGTCACGAACCAGGGGGCAGGAGCTGCCCGATTGGCCCGTCGGCCGATTCGGTTGAGTCGCCATCCGCGTCTAGTGCGCTGAACTTCGGCGAACGTCGCCATCGTGGTACCCCGACTAATCGACGGGTCAGCAAAGGCCCTGACTTCGATGCAGACGCCGAGGCTCTCGGTCGAAGTGAGCCCGAGGCTCGTGAGCGTGGCGTCTGCTTCGGCGGTCGCACGGTGCAGGTCATCTATGGTGAGCAGGCGGGCACGGTACGAAGTCTGCGCGAGATGAAGGATGAGTCTCACCATCAGCGTTTCGGACAGCGGGATGTTGATGACGTCGGGAGCTTGGTACACGGAGCCTCCATGAGATTGAGGAATGTCACGGTGACTCCGTGACTGTCGACCTATGCGCGACCCCTCAACAGTTGTGACAGCGACGAGCGCCGTGCTCGTGTGCGATCTGATGCCGACCTGGCTATTTCGCATGCCCTACGGTGGTGCTCATGAGCTCCGGATTCGCGTTCCATGAAGCCCAGCCCGTGATCGACGAGGATGAGGATGGTTTGCCCATCGTCGCGGCGTATCCGGCGGGTGCAGCGTATGCGGTTGCTGGTGTCGACGACGGCTGGGTGCACGTGCTCCTTCCGTCCGCCGGTGGTGATATCGAGTCGTCGTTCCCGGAGTCAGTCGGGACGCTGACGGATGCGTCCGCGCCGGCGCCTGCGACGCTCGTGCCGTACCGGGAGGCTGCAGAGCGCTTCCCTGACCTCATTAGCGCCGATGATCTCGCGGACTACGAGGCAGCGGCGAGGGCCATCGCGGAGTGGAGCTGAGTGACGAAGACAGGACGTCGGGCCGGTGTCCTGCGCGGCTTGTTGCAGAGCGCAGGTGTCCAGTTCCGCCAGAGCAGCGGCTCCCTGCGGATGGTCGATCTTCACTCTGACGCGCGCGATGAGGTGCTCGCAATATACGCGATGCTCGGCGGGCTGTCACCTGCTCCCACGCTGCGGCCGGGTTCATGGGACATGCAGACGCACGACAACCTCTACATTGAACTCGACGAGGAGTTCCACTTCACCCGCTATCGCGCCGCCACACTTCAGCTCTCGACTTTCGCGGGACTCCCGTGGACTCCGACGCACCTCGCCTTCTGTGCCGCGCATGAGAAAGCAGCCGCGCGCGGCGGTGGGCGGTGGACGAGCGCCTCGACGGAGAAGATGTTCGGACCCTCCGACGCTGTCGGCGTGTATGGAGAGAACGGGAGCGCACGTGGGAAGCAGCGGGCGCTATACGACGCGATGAAGGACGTCGCGGCGGCCACCGGCTCAGTACGGCTCACCCGGATCTCGATCTACGACTGGGTGGAGGGGGTCACACTAGGCGACATCCTCAATGGGAAGCGGTCGGTGCCGCCGGAGGCAGTGCGGCGCGCTATCGAGTCACGGGTTCAATAGTTCACCAGTCGCTGCCGCCGCGTGGTAGTCACGTAGCGCGCTGGCGGTCACGGGCGCGCGAAGGCAGTCATGAAGTGGAGAATCGAGTAGCGTTTCGGCTGCCCTGCCGGTCAGTAGCGGCGGTCGTTGCTCCTCGCCGCCTTCGCCTCGGCGCGTTCCCTCTCGGTCCTTTCGAGGTCGCTGAGCATACTCCGTGCCGCGTTCGCCCAGGGGTGGACCATGTCGCCGGGAATCTTGGCCTCAGCAAGCACTCTCCCGGGCTCGAAAACCGCCGCTTTGACGAGATGTAACCGTCGCCCCCTGTCGTCCCAGAACAGCTCGAAAGTGTAAGGTCGGAGCTTGCCTTTCGCGGTGGAGCGAACCATCTGGACGTGGGCATACCCGTCTGCGACATCATCGTCGAAGACTCGCGCACCTTCGCAGTCATCGCGATACTCCAGGAAATCTCGAATCGCCTTCGCTGCCAGGCTGAGATGCTTGCCACGGAACCATTTCTTCATGCCCCGATCTTGACATGCGACCACCACCGGCGGCAGCCGTCGCGAGCGAGACCGCGCGGCAGCGCTTCGGGATTCGAGGTGAGGTGCCAGACGAGCGGTCAGTGAAGCCGTGAGCGAGAGGTCCGAGCTCTGCAAGGGCGCATATAGGAGAGCTCATTCCGTCCCTCCTCCCTGCCCTCTCGCCACGCGCTCACGTCGCTCGCTCGTGCCGTTCGGTTGGTCGTCGGTCTGTCGTTCGCTCGGTCACCACGTTCCTTGGCGCACGCGGGGTGTTGTAGTGCGTGTGTCGGTATAGGACTGTGTGCGCCTTGGCGTGACGTGTAACCAACGTCGAGAGTGAGTGGTGGTGATGGTTTGGGGGCGAGCCTCGGGTCGGGACAACTCGTCAACAGGCTACGGCGAACGGGACGTTGCTCGATGGGGCACGGATCTCAAGTGAGAGACACGCCACTGCTTCCGCGCGGGGGTCCCCTCTCGCACCCAGCGACCCTCCTCGGAGGCCGCACTGGTAGTGCCCCTGCAGGGTATGCCTGGGCAATGTCAGACGACGGCCTAGGAGGGGGGAAGGTAACCGGGGGCGGCAGACCCAGGATGGGCGATTATCGAGGTGATATGTTGGCCGATTCCGCTGGATGAAGACCGCTTCTTGAGCGCTCACTTCACACCTGTCGACGGAGTTCCCAGCCGTGGGCGAGAGCCTGATGGCGCACCCAGGCATGTGCTGTGGCCGCTGCTTCTGAGGAGTCGATGAGGCTCGCGGCGTGGGCGATGCCCGAGCGCCGCGCTCGCGCTGCTGATGGGTGGAGCACGATGATCTCGTTGCCCCGGGCGGGTGCAACGACTTCCAGCATGTGAGTTCCAACCAGAACGTCGACTAGGAACGCGTCCGGTCGGACTCGAGTGATCTGGGCCACGCCGCCGAGGGCCTTGATGCTGTCCATCCAAAGCGTGCACGTCGTGCCGATTCGGGTACGCGCGACCATCGCGCCGAGCGTCTGTGAGTGTGCGCCTGTCACGTCAGCGAGGACAGCGTCCGGCTTTCCTGGATGACGGCGTGTGAGCATGATCCTCGCCATGACATCTGACATGCGCGGCGAGTTCGGACGCCGTGACCGCGCCGGTCTGAGCGCATCTGGCCGCGTTCTAGGCTGGCTGAATGGAGACCGACGCGACGCTGCCGCCGCATTCATTCGCGGATCTGCTGCCACGCATGTCGGACATGGAGATGGACGAGCTCGTGCGCGACATCAGTTTGAAATAGCCAAGCCGAAGTACTGCAGCTCCGCGTCGTTCAGCATCCGCGAGCGGATCAGGAACCGCATTCCAGTGGGGCCCTCGACCGAGAAGCCGGCACCGCGGCCCGGCACGACGTCGATCGTGAGGTGGGTGTACTTCCAGTACTCGAACTGCGATTCCGACATGAAGACCTCGACCGGGGAGTCGAGCCCCACATCGAGGGCGCCGAGCAGCACATCGCTCGGCCCGGTGATGAACATGCCGACCGGGTAGCACATGGGTGACGAGCCGTCGCAGCATCCGCCCGACTGATGGAACATCAGGGGTCCGTGCTGCACGGTGAGATCGCGGATGAGGGATGCCGCGGCATCCGTCACGTCGACCCGCTGATAGGTGCCGATGCTGACCATGGTCCGAGCCTTCCTGCAGGTGGTTCCGGGCGGGCGCTGCCGGTGCAGCGCCCGCCCGGAGGTCGAGCTCAGAAGAAGCCCATCGGGCCTTCTGCGTACGAGACCAGGAGGTTCTTGGTCTGCTGGTAGTGGTCGAGCATCATCTTGTGGTTCTCGCGACCGACGCCCGACTGCTTGTACCCGCCGAACGCCGCATGCGCCGGGTACTGGTGGTAGGTGTTCGTCCAGACACGACCGGCCTCGATCGCCCGTCCCGCGCGATAGGCGGTGTCGCCGCTGCGGCTCCACACTCCCGCACCCAGTCCGTAGAGGGTGTCGTTCGCGATCGAGATCGCATCGTCGAAGTCATCGAACGAGGTGACCGAGAGCACCGGGCCGAAGATCTCCTCCTGGAAGATGCGCATGTCGTTCGTGCCCTCGAACACGGTCGGCGCAACGTAGAAACCTTCGCTGAGGTCGCCGCCGAGATCGACGCGGTCGCCACCCGTGAGCAGTCGCGCGCCTCCCTGCTTGCCGATGTCGATGTAGCTGAGGATCTTCTCCAGCTGATCGTTCGATGCCTGCGCGCCGATCATCGTGGCCGGATCCAGCGGGTTTCCCTGCACGACCCTGCCGACGCGTTCGAGGCCGTCGGCGAGGAAGCCGTCGTAGATCGAGCGCTGGATGAGCGCCCGCGAGGGGCAGGTGCAGACCTCTCCCTGGTTGAGAGCGAACATCGTGAAGCCCTCGAGCGCCTTGTCGTAGAACGGGTCGGCAGTGTCGCGGGCGACGTCCTCGAAGAACACGTTCGGGCTCTTGCCTCCCAGCTCCAGCGTGACCGGAATGAGGTTCTGCGACGCGTACTGCATGATCAGACGCCCCGTCGTGGTCTCACCCGTGAACGCGACCTTGCGGATGCGCTTGTGCTGCGCGAGCGGTGCACCCGCCTCGATGCCGAAGCCGTTCACGATGTTCACGACGCCGGCGGGCAGCAGATCGCCGATGATGTCGAAGAGGAACAGCAGGGATGCCGGCGTCTGCTCGGCCGGCTTGATGACGACGCAGTTGCCTGCGGCGAGCGCCGGCGCGAGTTTCCACACGGCCATGAGGATCGGGAAGTTCCACGGGATGATCTGTCCGACCACGCCGAGCGGCTCGTGGAAGTGATACGCGACGGTGTTCTCGTCGAGCTGGCTGATGCCGCCCTCCTGCGCCCGGAGCACTCCGGCGAAATAACGGAAGTGATCGACAGCGAGTGGGATGTCGGCGGCGAGCGTCTCGCGCACGGGCTTCCCGTTCTCCCAGGTCTCGGCGACGGCGATCTCCTCGAGATGCTGTTCGATGCGGTCGGCGATCCTGTTGAGGATCACGGAGCGCTCCGCGGGGCTGGTCTTGCCCCAGCTGGCGAAGGCCTTCCAGGCGACGTCGACCGCGCGGTCGATGTCCTCGACGGTGCCGCGGCCCACCTCGGTGAAGGGCTTGCCGTTGACGGGGCTCACGTTGTCGAAGAACTGGCCCTTGACGGGATCCACGAACTCTCCGCCGATGTAATGGCCGTACCGCGGACGGTAGGTAGCGAGGGCGCCCGGCTGACCGGGAGCGGCGTAGGCGGTGGACACGTCTTCTTCGACGATGGTCATCGGGACTCCTTCGACGGGCCGCGGCGTCGGTGCTGCGGGCTGTGTCTCGAAGGTAGGTCGGCAGAGGTTGCGCCCCGATGCGCAACGTTGCGGATGGTTGCACGCCGTCGCGAGATGTCCGAGACAGACCGGACGGTTCAGCTCTCCTCGATGCGTTCGATGCGGGCGACGAGCCCGGCGCGCTTCGGCGAGCGCGCCGGAAGCATCTCCAGTGCGAGGCGCAGGGCCGCGGCATCGCTCTGTCCCTCCGGGATCTCGGCGTACTCCAGGAGGACGTCGAGGCTTGCCTCCGACAGCATCGTCTCGCGCAGCGCCGCTCTGACGGACTCGCGGAACTCCTCGACTCCCGGCGATGTGGATTCGGGAAGGACCGGACCTCGGTATGCGGTGAGGGCGACCCGATGGGCACCTCGGTCGAGCAGCGAGAGGACGTCGTGCGCGTCCGTCTCGAGCACCACCGGCAGTCGATACGGCCGCGACTCGGGGACGAGGCTGGGGGCGTGCTTCTCGAGCACCTTGCGCAGACGCACCATCTCCGGCCGCAGCGTGTCGGCCGACGCGTCCGGTCCGTAGACGAGTTCGCTGAGTCTCTCGGCCGACAGCCCCTGGCGATGCACGGCGAGCATCAGGAGGATCGCGGCATGACGAGCGCTGAGCTCGATCACGGATTCCTCGAGTTCTGTCTCGGTCTCGAGGCGCGCACGATCGCGTCCCAGGACGTGCAGCGTCGCCCGGGTCGTGGGCTTGGCTCGCGAGGAGATGGTGATCGGACGATGCGACTCGCTGCGGGCCCGCAGTCTCGACACGAGCAACTCCGACTCGACCGCGCGCGCTGTCGCATCGACCAGCAGCCTGGCCTGCATCGAGACGACCTCGTCTCCTCCGGTGATGTCGATGACCCCGAGGACACGCCGCGTCTCGGGGTCTCGCACCGGAGCCGCCGTGCACGACCACGGATGCACCAGCCTGTTGTAGTGCTCAGCACCGCGGATCTGCACCGACTGTCCGAGCGCCAGCGCTGTGCCGGGAGCTGTCGTGCCGACGGCGTCCTCGGCCCAGTTCGCGCCGGCCACGAAGCCCATGCCCTCGGTGAGCGATTGCAGCTTGCGATCGCCTTCGATCCACAGCAGCCGTCCGGCCTGATCTCCGACGGCGACGACGACACCGGAGTCCCCCTCGGTTCCCGGCAGCAGCAGGGCTCGGATCATGTCCATCGCGGACGCGAGCGGATGCGCGAGTCGATAGGCCTCGAGCTCTTCGCTCACGAGTTCGATCTGCGGGGCCCCTTCGGGGCCGACGCGCCCTCGCCAGGATCGCACCCACGATTCGCGGACGAGAGGTCGCACCTCCTGCAGGCGCTTGTCATCGAGATTGCCGGCGATGAGCTCTTCGTGTGCACGCTCGATCAGAAGACGAGAGGCCTCAGGCGGCCCTTCACGTGACACCTGCCACGACGCGACCACGGGCGTCTCCGATCGTCGATGGTGGAGCGTTACCTCAGTGTAGGAGCCGGATGCCGTCGGCGGTACCCGCGATATTCCGGTCACGCGTTCCGGGTGCAGGCTTTCGCACAGGCCGCCGAGGTCGCCGAACCGGAAGAGTGACGAGTCGTCCTGGGGGATCCCCATGGGGATGCCCGCGCCCGACCGCCGCATCGCTGTCGATGCGGCTCGATCGGCTCAGACCCGGGCTGCCCACCATTCACGGAGCCGCTGCTCGGCGGCATCCGCTCCGATGACGCCTTCGTCGAGGCGCAGCTCGAGCAGGAACTTGTAGGCCTCGCCGACCTCACGACCGGGCGAGATGCCGAGGATCTTCTGGATCTGGTTGCCGTCGAGCTCGGGCCGGATGGAGTCGAGCTCCTCCTGCTCGCGCAACGCCGCGATGCGCGATTCGATGTCGTCGTAGGCAGACGCCAGTCGTCCGGCCTTGCGCTTGTTGCGCGTCGTGACGTCGGCGCGGGTGAGGATGTGCAGCCGCTCGAGCAGGTCGCCGGCGTCGCGCACGTAGCGCCGCACCGCGGCATCCGTCCACGCGCCCTCGGCGTATCCGAAGAACCGCAGATGCAGCTCGATCAGCGTCGATACCGACTCGGTCGTGTCGGTGTCGAAGCGCAACGACTGCAGGCGCTTGCGTGCCATGCGCGCCCCGACGACGTCGTGATGGTGGAAGGTGACGACTCCGCCGTCCTCCAGCTTGCGGGTGCGGGGCTTGCCGATGTCGTGCAGCAGCGCCGCGATCCGCAGGGCCACATCGGGCTCGGCACCGGGGTGACGCGAATGCTCGAGCGAGATCGCCTGGCGGAGGACCGTGAGGGAGTGCTCGTAGACATCCTTGTGATGATGATGCTCGTCGACCTCTAGTCGCAGCGCACTCACCTCTGGCAGGAACTCCTCCATCAGACCGGTGTCGACCAGCACGCGGATGCCGCGCACCGGGTCATCCGTCTGCATCAGCCGCACGAGCTCCGATTGGATGCGCTCGGGACTCACGATCTCGAGGGTGGCGCGCAGCTGCGTGATCGCGTCGGCGGTGTCATCGTCGATCCGGAAGCCGAGCTGGGCGCTGAAGCGCGCGGCGCGGAGCATGCGCAGCGGGTCATCGCCGAACGAGACCTGAGGGTCGGCCGGGGTGCGCAGTACCCCGGCGACGAGGTCTTCGACTCCCCCGGTGGGGTCGACGAGCGTGATGGCCGGCACCAGCAGAGCCATGGCGTTGACGGTGAAGTCGCGTCGGTGCAGATCCGCGTCGATCGTGTCGCCGAACTCGACGGTGGGCTTGCGGGTCACACCGTCGTAGCTGTCTGCGCGATAGGTCGTGACCTCGACCTGCTCACCCTGCACACGCGCGCCGATCGTGCCGAACGCCCGTCCGATGTCCCACTGGGCCGTCGAGATCGGCTTCACGATGCGCAGGATGTCGTCCGGCATCGCATTCGTCGTGAAGTCGAGATCGTGGGTCGGCCTGCCGAGCAGCGCATCGCGCACGGGCCCCCCGACGACGGCGAGGTCGAAGCCCGCCTTCTCGAAAGCCTCCGCGAGGGTGCGGACGACCGGATTCTCGGCGAGCGCGCCGAGACGGGCGAGGCCGTCAGCCATGTTGAGCATGGGTTCCAGCGTACCGGGGTACGGGTGTCACCCGCGGGTCGCAGTCCCCGTCGAGCGGACGTCAGAACAGCGGGTTCTCACCCTTGGCCTGCGCGACCGCGCGAACTCGCGCCTGCACGAGCCGCACGAGGAGCGTGCTCAACAGGAACCCGCCGACGACGGCGACAGCGACGATGAACCAGATCCCGATCTCGGGATCGATCAGCTCGAAGCCGTAGATCGCGACAACGAGCAGAAGCAGCACCGGCCCCTCGATCAGCGCGAATGTCACGAACAGCCGCGTCTGACGGCGGCCGAAATCGGCGTTCACGGCACGGACGCGCGATTCGATCGACGACTCACCTGCGTAGCTCATGCCCCCACGCTACCGGCGTCGAATCGCCTCACAGTCCCCGCTCTCGTGCTCGGCATCGCCCGAGTCCTAGGATCGGCACGTGGCCGCAGAAGCGAACGAGTCCCCCTCAGCGCCTGACACGTCCCGGCGCGGGTTCCTCAAGATGGGCGGCGCCGCACTGGCCGGCGTCGTGGTCGGCGGCGCGGCTGGCGCTGCGATCGGCGCGAACGTCGCGAACCAGCGGAAGGGTTTCGCCACTGAACCTGATCCGTTCGCCGCACTGACTCCCCGCAGCGAACCCGGATTCGATCATCTCGTCGTGGTGATGGGTGAGAACCGCTCGTTCGACAACCTGCTCGGGTACCTCTACTCGAAGGAGTCGCTTCCGACAGGCGAGAAGTTCGAGGGTCTCGCGTTCGGGACGCACAGCAACACGGCATCCGACGGCACGGTCGTCGACGCGCACGTCTACACCGGCGACACCGACCGGATCATGAGCCTGCCCGATCCCGATCCGGGCGAGGAGTACCCTCACGTCAACACGCAGATCTTCGGCACCGTCGACCCGAAGGACAACGCCGACCTGTTCGTCGACCAGATGACGGCCCCCTTCAACGCACCCACCCACGGCGAGAAGGCGACGATGTCGGGGTTCCTCGAGGACTACATCATCAACTTCCGCCGTCTGCGCAAGGGCGTCGAGCCGGCCCCCGACGAGGCCGCGCACATCATGGGGTCCTTCTCGCCCGAGATGCTCCCTGTGCTCTCGACCCTCGCAGCGGAGTTCGCGGTGTTCGACCACTGGTACGCCGGGGTGCCGTCGCAGACGTTCTGCAACCGGTCGTTCTTCCACGCGTCGACGTCGCACGGCTTCGTCACGAACCAGGCCGGCGGCGGGTACCGCAAGTGGCTCGATGCGCCCGCGGCCCCGACGGTGTTCAACCGTCTGGAAGACGAGAAGGTCAGCTGGAAGATCTACATCGACAAGCTCCAGCTGGTGTCGTTCACCGGGATGCTGCACGCTGCCGTGCTGGAGAAGTACTGGCGCACCGAGCACTTCGGCACGATGGAGGACTTCTACGCCGATGCGAAGAACGGCACCCTTCCGGCGTATGCGTTCATCGAGCCGCGCATGGTCTACGACCACAACGACTTCCACCCGCCGTTCGGGTCGCCCCGTGAGAGCGAGGTCGACGGCGAAGCGGTCTACGACAGCGCCATCTCGGACGTCCGGGCCGGCGATCGGCTGATCCACGACATCTACGAGGCGGTGCGCACGAGTGCGTCGCCGCAGGGGTCGAACGCCGTCAACACCCTGCTGCTCATCACGTTCGACGAGCACGGCGGATGCTACGACCACGTGCCTCCGCCCGCGGCGACGAAGCCCACGAAAGACACCGGGGCGGGTGAGATGGGCTTCACGTTCGATCGACTCGGATGCCGAGTGCCCGCCATCGCCGTGTCGGCCTATACGAAGCGCGGCACGATCGTCCACGACGAGATGCACCACGGATCCGTCACGGCCACCCTCTCGCGGCTGCACGGATTGAAGCCGCTCAACGACCGCGACCAGTCGGCGAACACACTGTTCACCGCTGTGAACCTCGACGCACCCCGGCATCCGGCCGACTGGCCCGTGACCACGCCCGCCTACACGCCGCCGAATCCCGAGCAGCGCGAGCCGAAGCCCGGTGAGGCCGACCAGATGAAGCCGCTCACCCCACCCGCCCGCGGGCTGCTCGGGCTGCTCCTCGCCAAGTACGGCAAGCCGGGTGAGCCGGAGCCCGAGACGTTCGCCGACGCCTATCGCCTGCTGCACGAGCACGGCGACGAGCTGTTCGGGCCCGCGAAGGGTTCCTGATCTCGGGGGGTGGCTGCGGCCGTCGGCATCGCGCCGACAAGCACTGCGACGAGGACGATGGCTCCGGCCAGGAATCCGCTCTTGGGCGCTCGCATGCGGCCAGGCTATCGATATATCGGCTCGCCGTTCGAGGAAAAAGAAGGGCGGATGCAGTTCGCATCCGCCCCTTCATCCGCCGTTGCGGTCGATCGTCAGACCGGATCTCCCTGCACGGGACCCTCGGTGTTCGGCTTCCAGCCCTCCCGCAGCCGTCACGACGAAGGTGGCCGTCGCCGGACCGATGATCGTGCGGCCCTCCGGAGCGGTGATCGTCAGGTCATACGTGTCCGGCGGCAGGTCGACGATTGCGTAGGCGCCGCTGGCGTCGGTGGTCACCTCCTGCGAGATGTCGTCCGATTCCACCGTGAGGACCACGCCGGCCAGAGGGTCGCCCTCGTCCGTGAGCACCGCGCCCGAGATCGATCCCGGGCGGGCGAGCTCGAAGTCGATGCCCGCGAGGTCGTCCGTGGTGAGCTCTTCGGTGCGAGTCGTCGGTCCGGTTGCGATGTACCAGCGTGATCGTGATCTCGTACTCTCCCGCCGGGCGGATGCAGTTCGCATCCGCCCCTTCATCCGCCGTTGCGGTCGATCGTCAGACCGGATCTCCCTGCACGGGACCCTCGGTGTTCGGCTTCCAGCCATGGGTCGCGAACGCCTCGAGCACGTGGAGGTTGTATGCCGGCCCCAGCTGGTTCGGGATCGTCAGCAACAGAGTGTCTGCCGACATGACGGCCTCGTCAGCCAAGAGCTGCTGGATCAGCACGTCGGGTTCGGCCGCATACGTCTTGCCGAAGGTCGAGCGGAAGCCGTCGATGATGCCGATCTGGTCGGCGTTCTCCTCGCTGCGCAGACCGAAGTACGCCCTGTCCATGTCCGAGACGAGCGGGAACACGCTGCGGCTCACCGAGACGCGAGGTGCTCCGGTGTGTCCTGCCTCCTTGTAGGCGGAACGGAACAGGTCGATCTGCTCGCGCTGCAGCTGATGGAACGGCACTCCGGTCGCCTCGGTGAGCAGGGTCGAACTCATCATGTTGAGACCCTTGCGGCCGGTCTCCTCCGCGGTGGCGCGGGAACCCGAGCCCCACCAGATGTGGTCGCGCAGGGTGGGCGACTGGGGCTCGATCGCGAGGTATCGGCCGGCTCCCACCATGCGGGGGTCGCCGGGGGCGAGACCCTCGCCGTCGATCGCACGGAGGAAGAGGTCGAACTTCTCGCGAGCGATGACACTGCCCCGCTCGGGGTCCTCCTCGTCGTGGAACCCGAAGGTCTCGTATCCGCGCAGAGCCGTCTCGGGTGACCCGCGGCTCACGCCGAGCGCGATGCGACCGTCGGCGATCAGGTCGAGTGCCGCCGCCTCCTCAGCGAACTGGAACGGGTTCTCGTACCTCATGTCGATCACGCCGGTGCCGACCTCGATGCGCTTCGTACGCGCAGCCATGGCTGACAGCAGCGGCATGGGCGACGCCGCCTGGCGAGCCCAGTGGTGCACGCGCACAGAGGCGCCGTTCACGCCGATCTCGTCGGCACCCTCCGCGATCTCGATGGTCTGCTTCAGCATGTCCCCCGCAGTGCGGGTCGCCGAACCGGGCACGTCTGCATAGTGCCCGAAGGAGAGGAATCCGAAAGCCTTCATGGTGTATTCGAACGCATATATGCGAGCGGGTATTCCTGCATCACTCCCCCGGGATCAGCAGACCGTCGAGCACGAGCTGGCGGATGCGGGGCTCGAGGTCGGCCCACAGGTCGACGAGCGGCACCTCGAACAGGTCGGCCAGAGCTGCGACGATCTGCATCACCGTGAGCTCGCCGTCGCAGGCCCCGACGAGAGCGGCGAGCGCCGGGTCGACCGCGATGGTCCGTGCGAAGCCACCGCCCTGACGCAGTTCGATGATGCTCGGATCGTCGTTGCCCGGAAGCAGATGTCGTGCCTCGGTGACATCCGGAGCGACGATCAGCGTCGTAGGCAGTCCTTCTGCGAGCACGTCGTGCGCCGCGAGACCCGAACGCAGCGCCCCGCCCACGTTCGAGACGGGCTGTGCGACGCGCTCGAGACGACGCAGGGGCGCTCCGCCGCCCGCCGGCCGCCGCACCAGGATGTAGCCGAATCCGACGGCGGTGACGCCACGCGCGGCGAAGTCATCGAGCCATGCGGTGAGCAGCGGGGTGAACGCGGCATCGCGGGGCGTCGTGCCTCCGTCTCGGATCCACAGCTCTGCGTAGCCCAGCGGCGACAGCTCTTCGCGCTGGATGACCCACAGATCGAGGTCGCCAGGAACCCACGACGAGAGGCGATCGAGACCCGCGCGTCCACTCAGCGATGCCTGGCCACCGCACGACTCCCAGTTGCCGAGCAGCTGTGCCACGCCTCCCGGGGTCAGGAAAGACGGAACCGCACGGAGGAACTGCTCGACGAGCGCGTCACCGACGAGTCCCCCGTCGCGATACTCGTACTCGGGGACCCCTTCCGCGCGCGGGGTGATCACGAAAGGCGGGTTCGACACGATCAGGTCGAACGCCTCTCCCCCGACCGGCTCGAACATGCTGCCCAATCGGAACTCGATGTTCGAGACGCCGTTCAGCTGGGCATTCAACTCGGCATAGGCGAGCGCTCGCGCCGAGATGTCCGTGGCGACGACGGATCCTGCGTGACGAGCGACGAGCAGTGCCTGGATGCCGCATCCGGTGCCGAGATCGAGGGCACGGTCGACCTCGATCGGCATGATGACCTCGGCGAGCGTGCGGGAGGCGCCGCCGACTCCGAGCACGTGATCCGCGGGCAGCGCTCCGTCGAGCGCCACCTCGTCGAGGTCGCTGGCGATCCACCATTCGCCGATCCCGTCGGCGTCGACGAACGACTGGGGACGCAGCAGCGCAGTGGGGATCACCTCGTCGCCCTCGATCCTCGCGAGGCCGAGGGCCACGAGGCCGTCTGCTCCGAGTCTCGGGAGAGCCGTCGTCACCGCGGCGATCGGCTGCGGCATCCCGAGCACCAACAGCCTGCCGAGAGTCGCGAGCACACCGTCGTCACCGGCGATCGCGCGCAGGATCGGCTCGCGCATGCCTCTGGCCAGCGCGTCGTCCTCCTCCTCGCCCCACAGGCGACGGAGCGGCTCCGAGCGGAGATCCGCGGCGTCGAGATCTGCGGCGAGCGCGGTGCTGCGGAGCGGATCGGGCGTGGGGGCGAGGGTGTCGGACACGGCCGTCACTCTACGCGTCTTCAGGGTTCTCATTCAGCCAGCGGCCTAGAATCACAAGGTCACCACTCACGAGCAGCCTGGGATCCCGGCGTTCGAGGAAGACCTTCATGACCGCGACCATCTTCGAGAACGGCCTCCGCACGCGCCTGCAGCGCCTGGCGCGCGGGTCCGTCATCTCGGCGATCGTACTCGGCCTGGTCAGCACGGGCGCAGGCAGCGCGGTCGCAGCCGCCGATGACGAGTCAGAGGCGTCCTCCGTCGAGCTCCTGTTGTCGGCGGGGGTGCGCGGAACGGTCGCCCCTGGCACAGCGACGACGGCCTCGATCACCGTGCAGAACGACGCGAAGTCCGAACTCTCCGCCGGACGAGTCACTCTGGAGATCAACCGCACTCCGCTCGCGGACGAAGCCTCGGTCACGACGTGGCTGAATGACTCCGACGCCACAGGGGGTTTCGACCAGCTCGGAACCGACACCGTCGCACCGGTCGACGCCGAGACCTCCGCGACCACGAGCCTCTTCCTCCCTCCCGAAGTTCTCGGCGACCTCGCACCGGGTGTGTACCCGCTGCGCGCGACGCTCAGCGGAGCGCAGAACGAGGGTCAGGATGCCGCGCGAACGGTGACGTCGACATCCGTGCTCGTGGTGACCGCTGCCGCGAATCCGCCCGTCGCCGTGATGGTGCCGATCACGGCGACGCCCTCCGACGGCGCCCTTCTCACCGCGGACGAGCTCAGCGCTCTCACCGCGCCCGACGGCGCACTCACCGCGACGATCGAGGGTGTCCGAGGGACGTCCGCGACCCTGGCGATCGACCCGGCGATCCCCGCCGCCATCCGCGTGCTCGGCTCTTCGGCGCCGCAGAGCGCGCGCGAGTGGCTGCGACTTCTCGACGCTCTGCCCAACGAGCGGTTCTCTCTGCAGTTCGGCGATGCCGACGCCACCACACAGGCGCAGGCGGGTCTTCCGGGACTGCTGCAGCCCACGACGCTCGCGCCGTTCCTCACCCTCAGCAGCTTCACCGAGCCTCCGGACGAGACCCCCACCGCGACTCCCGCGCCGACTCCCGCCTCGCTGCCGACGGATGGCAGCGCACCGACTCCCGTGCCGACACCGAGTGATGAGCCGAGCCCTCAGCCCACCGACGGTCCGGTGCTGCCCGACGATGCGCAGCTCATGGCCGTCGAGGGGTCGACCCCCGGCATTCTGTGGCCCCGCAGCGATGTCTCCGCCGCCGATCTCGACACGTTCTCGACGTACCTGAGCGGCGGCGCGGTCACTGTCCTCTCCTCTGCAGCGGTCGGCGGTGCGGTCGGCGCGCACGCCGCGATCGATTCGCACAGCGTGCTGGTCGCCGTGGATGCCGCATCGGATGCTCTGTCGCAGGCGGCGAGCGAAGACGACGACGCCGCCCGTCAGCAGTCGCTGGCCGGGGCGAGCGCTTATCTCGCCCTGTCGGCTCAGGCGAGTCCGACGACGCCGCTTCTGATCGGACTCGACCGCGACGAGACCCGCACCGCTGATGCGCTCAGAGAGGCCGTCTCATCGGTCGACTCCCTCGGGTTCGGTCTCTCGGAGGTTCTCGCGATCCCGGCGACACCGTCGACCCTCTCGACCGAGCCCGACCCGGCACGAGCCACGGCCCTGCAGGGGATGCTCGACAGCGAGGTCGTGCTCGGCGAGTTCTCCACGATCCTCGACGACAGCCAGCTTCTGCTGAGCCCCAAGCGCATCCAGATCATGCGGGCGACCGCGGTCGGCCTGACGGACAAGGGCTTCTCAGAGGCCGTCGCCGACGTGAACGAGCTGACGACCGAGACGCTGAACGCGGTCGACATCCCTCCGGCGAGCACCATCCAGCTGCTCTCCGCCAACGCCGACCTCCCGTTCTCGGTGCGCAACGACCTGCCGTGGCCGGTGAACATCGAGCTCACGGTGAAGCCGAGCGACCCGCGCCTCGAGGTGCAGTCCGTCACGCCGTGGACGATCCAGCCCGGCACGACGACGAGGGTGAAGGTCCCCGTGTCGGCCCGAGTGGGCAGTGGCGAGGTCACCCTGACGCTGTCGCTCTCGAGCCCCACCGGTGTGCCGATCAGCCAGCCCGAGCGCGTGCGCGTCTCGGTGCGGGCCGAATGGGAGACCATCGGGCTCGCCGCATTCGGCGGTCTGATCGTGCTGCTGCTCGGTCTCGGCATCATCCGCACCGTCCGACGCCGGCGGCGTGAAGCCCTCGCCGGCGACGAAGAACAGACGACCTCCTCACCGGATGCCGTCGAGGAGCTGAATGAGTAGTCTCGGCCGCGCCAGCGCACTGATCGGGGCCGGAACGCTCATCTCGCGCGTCACCGGGCTCCTGCGAACCATCGTCCTCGTCGGCGTGATCGGCTCGGTCGGTGCGGGCGCCGCAGACGCCTTCGCGATCGCGAATCAACTGCCGAACAACGTCTTCTCGCTCATCTCGGTGGGCGTGCTG
This sequence comes from Microbacterium sp. Root280D1, assembly GCF_001428975.1. Lineage (NCBI taxonomy): Bacteria > Bacillati > Actinomycetota > Actinomycetes > Micrococcales > Microbacteriaceae > Microbacterium > Microbacterium sp. Root280D1. The sequence continues at coordinate 233,185 of NZ_LMJK01000001.1, forward strand.
ACGGCCGTGATCATCCCGCAGATCGTCAAGGCGACAGCGGATGCCGACGGTGGCAACGCCTTCATCTCGAAGCTCTTCACGCTCGGCACCGTCGTGCTGGTCGTCATCACGGGTATCGCCACGATCGCCGCGCCCTGGCTCGTGTGGCTCTACGCCGGCAAGGAGGGTTCCGCGGAGTTCCTCGCGCTCGCGACGGCGTTCGCGTACTGGTGCATGCCGCAGATCCTCTTCTACGGGCTCTACGCGCTGCTGGGCGAGGCGCTCAACGCACGGCGGATCTTCGGGCCCTTCACCTGGGCGCCGGTCGTCAACAACATCGTGTCGATCGCAGGCTTCCTCGTCGTGGGAGCGCTGTTCGGCGGCCCGCTCACCCGGGTCTCCGACTGGACTCCCGAGATGATCGCCGCTCTCGGTGGAACGGCCACGCTCGGCATCGTGATCCAGGCCGCGATCCTTCTGATCTTCTGGCGCCGCACGGGTCTCGCGCTCCGCCCCGACTTCCGTTGGCGCGGCGTCGGACTCGGCAACGTCGGACGGCTCGCCGGATGGACGTTCCTCATGGCGCTGACGAGCCTCGGCGCCGGACTCGTGCAGACCCAGATCCTCACCGAAGCCTCCGGACGAGGCGCGTCCGTCGCCACCTTCCAGTACGCCTGGCTGATCTTCATGCTCCCGTACTCGATCATCGTGCTGTCGATCGGCACGCCCTACTTCACGCAGATCAGCGAGCACGCGGCGGCCGGCAGACATGCCGAGGTCCGCGCAGACATCGCCCAGAGCATCCGCACCCTGCTCTTCTTCATCGCCGTCGCCGTCGCCGCGGTCGCCGCGGCAGCGATTCCCGCCTCGAGAGTCTTCACCAACCAGGCGTCGCACGCCGAAGAAGCGGCGCTGGTGCTGCTCGCCTTCCTCGTATGCCTGGTTCCGCTGACGATCCTCTTCATCGTGCAACGCACGTTCTACGCCTACGGCGACACCCGCACGCCCTTCTGGTTCACGCTGTTCCAGTGCGGTCTCGTGGTCGTCACCGCTCTGGTCGCGCAGTGGCTGCTCGCCGCCGAGATCATCGAGGTGACCATGCTGGCCGCAGCCATCGCGCTGGGCCAGTCGATCGCGAGCACCCTGCAGATGATCGTGGCCAGCTGGCTGCTGAACCGGAAGATCGGCGGACTCCAGATCCGCACCTGGATGACCGCTGTCGTCCGCTACGCCGTCGCTGCCGTTCCTGCCGGGTTCGCCGGGTGGGGCGTCTTCCTGCTGCTCGGCGGTCCGACCGGGTGGACCACGTCCGACAAGATCCAGGGAGCCATCGGCACCTGCATCATCGGCCTCGCCGTCGTGGTCGTCTACATCGGCATCCTGGCTGTCCTGCGCGCTCCGGAGCTCAAGGTCGCGAGCGGCATGCTGCGGCGTTTCCTGCCGGGCCGCTGAGCCACCTCGCGCGGGAATGTCGCGCGGTTACCATTGGTTGAAGCAGTCGAACGTCTTTCGGCGTCTCAGCATCTACGACGGAGAGCACATGCGTCAGGTCATCATCATCGGTTCCGGTCCCGCCGGATTCACCGCCGCCATCTACGCGGCGCGCGCGAACCTCAAGCCGCTGCTCATCGCGAGCACGGTCGAGGTCGGCGGAGAGCTGATGAACACCACCGAGGTCGAGAACTACCCCGGCTTCCCCGAGGGCATCCAGGGCCCCGAGCTCATGGCGAAGTTCCAGGAGCAGGCTGAGAAGTTCGGCACCGAGGTCGTCTATGACGACGTCACCGAGCTCGACCTCGCCGGCCCCGTCAAGAAGGTCACCCTCGGCAGCGGGACGGTGCACGAGGCCCAGTCGCTGATCTACGCGACCGGCTCCGCCTATCGCAAGCTCGGCATCGAGGGCGAAGAGCGCCTGTCGGGCTACGGCGTCTCGTGGTGCGCCACCTGCGACGGCTTCTTCTTCCGCGAGAAGACGATCGCCGTCGTCGGCGGCGGCGACTCGGCGATGGAAGAGGCCACGTTCCTCACCCGCTTCGCCGAGAAGGTCTACGTCATCCACCGCAAGGACACCCTGCGCGCCTCGAAGATCATGCAGGAGCGGGCCTTCGCGAACGAGAAGATCGAGTTCGTGTGGAACAGCGAGGTCGCCGAGATCCTCGGTGGCGACTCCGTCACGGGCGTGCAGCTGCGCAACACGGTCGACGGCACGCTGAGCGACCTCGCGCTCGACGGCCTGTTCATCGCGATCGGCAACGACCCGCGCACGCACCTCGTGCACGACAAGCTCGAGCTGACCGCCGAGGGCACCATCTGGGTCGACGGCCGTTCGTCCGTCACCTCGGTCCCCGGTGTGTTCGCCGCCGGCGACGTGATCGACCCCACCTACCGTCAGGCCATCACGGCCGCTGGCTCGGGCACGGTCGCCGCTCTCGACGCCGAGCACTTCCTGGCGGACCTCGAAGACGCCTCGGTCGAGTTCCCGGCCGCAGAAGCCGCTGAGATCATCACCGCCTGAGCGGACGGGAACACTTTCACCTCGCCCGCTGTTGTAGCAGGCGAACCTCGAATCAAGGAGAACTCTGATGAGTGCAAAGGCTACGAGCCAGGCGACCTGGGAGCAGGACGTTCTGCAGGCCGAAGGTCCCGTCCTCGTGGACTTCTGGGCCGAGTGGTGCGGACCGTGTCGTATGGTCGCCCCCGTTCTGGACCAGATCCAGGCGGACAACCCCGACAAGATCACCATCCTCAAGCTGAACGTGGACGAGAACCCGCAGCTGGCGATGAAGTACCAGATCACCTCGATCCCCGCGATGAAGGTGTTCCAGGGCGGTGAGGTCAAGACGACCATCATCGGCGCCAAGCCGAAGCCGGCCCTCGAGCAGGACCTCGCGGCTTTCATCGGCTGATCCTGCAGTCTTCAGGGCCGTCACTCCTCCGGGTGGCGGCCCTTTCTCGTACCCAGCCGCTTCCGTCCCCATTCCTGAGACGAGAGCCGACTACTTGTCGGAGATCCGCACCGGAGGAAGTCCTCGAGACGCTCGAGCGCGGTCGACGAGCTCTTGGATGATGGGGGACTTCGCGGCGTTGTAGGTCGTCCTCCCCCTCGCCTGGGCGGCGACGGCGTCGCACTTCGCATGCGAGTAGCGATCGGCATCCTCCGGATGCTCCAGAAGCCAGTCCCGCAGGATGCGCTGGTGCACCGCATCCCACTCCTCCTCGACGAAGAAGTGCGCGATCGCGATCCGCACGCCGTCAGATTCGCGGATCATGACCGGGTGCGTGCGCACAGCGCTGCCCGGGCGCCATCCTGCGGCTTCCAGAGCGGCCCTGCGCGCGTCGAAGTCGCTGCGATCGACGATGCGGACGGCCAGGTCGATGATCGGCTTCGCGCGCATGCCGGGGATCGCCGTCGATCCGATGTGCTCGATCAGCCAATCCGCGTCCGCGACCGCGTGAATCTCAGCGGCGAACGCCTCGAACTGGTTCGGCCACTCCGGGTCGTAGGAGACGAGCATTCGCGGCACAATAGCTGCCTAGGAGGCGTCGGCGACGGACGGGTCCCAGCGTCGATGCCGCTGCTTCTCGTCGAGAAGGCCCCAGACCGCCGGCGTGAGCTCGGGGTACTCCAGCGCGATCTGGCGCAGCACCCGGTAGTGCCGAGCCGCGTTCGGTCGCACACCGTCGTTCGCGGTGATGTTGTCGGCTCGCAGCAGGTAGACGACGAGCTCATCGACGCTCGGCAGCTCCTCCATGAACTCCCACGGATCTTCCCCGCCGAGGAGCCTCTCCTGGATGAGCACGGCGAGTTCGTCCGACGCTTCTGCTCTCAGCACTTCGAGGCTGGCGCGGCGCGGAACTGACTCGGTCATGCTTCCAGCCTACGTCGCCCTGCGGGTGCCCCGGCGCTCCACCTTCAGCTCGTCCGTCATCTCCTCGAGCTCGCGTCCCTTGGTCTCGGGCACCTTGAAGTACACGAAGAAGAACGACAGCAGCGCGAAGAACGCGTAGAAGCCGTAGGCGAAGGTGAGGCCGATCTCGGCGAACACAGGGAAGGTGGTCGAGATGAAGAAGTTCGCTGCCCACTGGGCTGCTGCCGCGACCGCGAGTGCGCCGGCGCGGATCGAGTTCGGGAAGATCTCTCCCAGAAGGACCCAGACGAGCGGACCCCAGGTGGCACCGAAGAAGACCACGAAGCCGTTCGCGCAGATGAGGGCGACGGTCGCCCAGGGGTCAGGCAGGGTCGCTGTGCCCTCGGCGTTCAGCTCACCGAACGAGAAGGCGAGCGCCATGAGGCCCAGCGTCACCGTCATACCCACAGAGCCGACGAGAAGCATGATGCGTCGGCCGACCTTGTCGACCAGCAGGATCGCGATGATGGTCACCACGATGTTCGTCACCGACGTGATGACGGAAGTCAGCAGGGCACTCGACTCATCGAAGCCGACGGACTGCCACAGTGTCGTCGAGTAGTAGAAGATGACGTTGATGCCGACGAACTGCTGGAACACGGAGAGCAGGATGCCGACCCACACGATCGGCTTGAGCCCCAGACGACTGCCCCGCAGGTCGCTCAGCGACTCCTTGCGCTCGGTGTCGATGGTGCTGGTGATCTCCTGGATCTTCGCGTCGACGTCAACGGCCCCCGTGACCGTCTCGAGCACCTGGGACGCGCCTTTCAGATCGCCCTTGCGCACGAGATATCGCGGCGATTCGGGCAGACGGAACGACATGATCCCGTAGACGAGTGCGGGCACCGCCTCGATGATGAACATCCATCTCCAGGCGGTGAGTCCCCACAGAGGCTGGTCTGCGGCACCCGCGAGGCCCGCCAGCCACGCGTCGGAGAGCAGAGCGGCGAAGATTCCGGTGACGATGGCGAGCTGCTGCAGAGAGCCCAGTCGACCTCGCACCCGGGCAGGCGAGACCTCGGCGATGTATGCGGGAGCGATGACGGATGCCGCACCGACACCGAGACCACCCACCACTCGCCAGATGATGAGGTCGACGACACTGAACGCGAGTCCCGAGCCGATGGCGGAGACGAAGAACATCGCCGCCGCGAAGACCATCACGGGGATTCGCCCGCGTTTGTTCGCAATCGGTCCTGCGAACCACGCACCGACGGCGCACCCGATCAGGGCCGACGACACCGCGAAGCCCTTGAGCCCGACCCCGAGGTCGAACCCCGAGACGTTCCCCGCGAGAGCATCGACGGCGCCGTTGATCACGGCGGTATCGAATCCGAAGAGGAAGCCACCGAGTGCTGCGGCGATACTCACCGCGATGACGCGGCGTTGGAACTTCACTGGACTCGCTGCTCCGGACATGACTCCCCCTCATCGACGAGATGTCGAGAGTCTACGACCGCTCAGGGGTCGAGCGGCGGTATCACGCCGGACCGTACCCCGATTCGCCCAATTCACCGAGGATGCGGTTCAGATCCTGAATCGATGCGAAATCAATGATGACCTGGCCTTTTCGAGCGCCCAGCGACACCTTGACGCGAGTGTTGAGCCGATCGCCGAGGTTGCCGGCCACCTCGTCGAGGTATGCCCGTCGAGCGCCCGGAGTCGGCTTCGCCGTCCGGCCGGGTGCTGCCGGCTCCGTCTTCGCAGCGACCTCGGTCGCGCGCACCGACAGGTCCTCGTTCACGACCTTGTCGGCGAGACGCTGCATGGCCTCGGGTGAGTCCAGGCTGAGGATCGCGCGAGCGTGTCCAGCCGTCAGCACCCCCGCCGCCACACGCTGCTGCACGGGAACGGGGAGCTTGAGCAGACGGATCGTATTGCTGATCTGAGGGCGCGACCGACCGATCCGCGTGGCGAGCTCTTCCTGGGTGATCCCGAAGTCCTCGAGCAGCTGCTGGTATGCCGAGGCCTCTTCGAGCGGATTCAGCTCGGAGCGGTGCAGGTTCTCGAGCAGAGCATCGCGCAGGAGATCTTCGTCGGCAGTCTCGCGGACGATCGCCGGGATCTTCTCGAGGCCCGCCTCCCGCGCGGCGCGGGTGCGCCGCTCCCCCATGATCAGCTCATACTCGCCGTCGCTGTTCTTGCGAACGACCACCGGCTGCAGAACGCCGAACTCACGCACGCTGTGCACGAGCTCTGCGAGGTCCTCGGGATTGAAGTGCGTGCGCGGCTGACGCGGGTTCGGCACGATCTTCTGCGGATCGACCTCGACGAGGTGGATGCCGGGAACGACCTCGAGGTCGCCTTCTGCTGCGGGCTGGTCACTGGTCTGCTCCGTCGCCGGACGCAGGTTGGCTCCGGGGAAGAACACATCCACGGGACGCTCGGACTGATCAGCCGTCGGGATGAGGGCTCCGATGCCCCGACCCAGTCCAGTGCGCTTCGCCATCATTTCTCCTTGCTCTGCGTCGCCGTCCGCGACGCGATCTCGACAGCGGCCTCGCGATACGCGACGGCGCCGGCGGATTGCCCATCGTAGGCGATCACGGTCTGACCGAAACTCGGTGCCTCCGACACCCGCACGGAACGCGGGATGACGGTGTCGAGCACCTGTTCGGGGAAGTGTGTGCGGACCTCGTCCGCCACCTGCTGCGCGAGTCGCGTGCGTCCGTCGAACATCGTCAGCAGGATCGTGGAGAGGTGCAGTCCGGGATTCAGGTGCTTCTGGATCATCTGGATGCTGCCGAGCAGTTGACTCAGACCCTCGAGCGCGTAGTACTCGCACTGGATGGGGATGAAGACCTCGTTCGCCGCGGTGAAGGCGTTGATCGTGAGCAGCCCGAGCGACGGAGGGCAGTCGATGATGACGAAGTCCATACGGTTGTCGACGAGATACTCCTCGAGCGCCCGTCGCAGTCGATGCTCCCGTGCGACCTGCGCGACGATTTCGATCTCTGCGCCGGCGAGATGGATGGTGCTCGGTGCGCAGAAGAGGTTCTCGTCCTCGGGACTCTGCTGCACGATGTCAGCGAGCGGGGTGTCTTCGATCAGGACGTCATAGACGCTCGGAGTCTCGGCGTTGTGCGGCACTCCGAGCGCGGTCGAGGCGTTGCCCTGGGGGTCGAGATCGATCACAAGGACCCGTGCTCCGAGACCCGCGAGTGCAGAGGCGACATTGACGGCGCTCGTGGTCTTACCTACGCCGCCCTTCTGGTTGGAGACCGTCAGGATGCGGGTGTCTCCGGCGAAGTCGATGGACACGGTCTCGAGTGCTCTGCGTCGTGCGGAGAGGTCGGCGAGTTCCCGCGCGAGGGGCGTATCCATCCCGAAAGAGTCCTTCGGTGATGCCTTTTCGGGCTGTTTCACGTGAAACATCCACTCCTTTCGGGGCCGTGTTCCACTCTAATCGCTGCGGCAGACGTTGCCTTCTCGAATCCTTACTGAGTCGTGCAGGCCGGTGATAACTCGTCCGGACGTGCCGTTGCGGAGAGAGTGGCACTTTCGCCTTCTGGCCTGGGTGTTCATTGTGCCGTTGGACGTTCTGACGCACCGGAGATAGGGGTACACGCATGGAGGGACGACGTCCACGCACTGCACCATCTGTCGCGCCGGCGACAAGTTCGTGTCGGTCATTTCGTGGGCGTGAGGAGAGGGGAGGTCTCTGTGCTCGGCCCACACGGATGTCCTGCCCTCTGTGAAAGAGGCTGTCCAAGAGCGGCTTACGGGACTCGACGAGTCTCCGTCGCTGAGGCCCCTCGTTTCGGGGAGACCGACCGGTCGCACAGAACTCGTCAGCGTCCTTCACACCACTATCGCGTGGAACCGGATCCTCCCCCGGTGCGCCGAGGTCCGTGGTGACGGTCGACAGCCGCATGGTTTCACGTGAAACATCTGACGCACCTCGGCCTCGGTCAAGATCGTAGAAGCTGCTCGATCCGGTCGACAACGGCGGTCAGCGGTTGAGTTGCGTCGATCTCGCAGGTGGATGTCGCCCGCAGTAGCGGCTCCACGGTTTCGAGGTTCGTGCGAATCTCGTCTTGCTGCACCGTCGTCGAGCCGTAGGGATTCGAAGATCGCCGACGAACACGATCGAGCATCACCGAAATCGGCGCTGACAGGAGGACCACGTGGTCGAAGCGGTCGTAGAAGGCACCCTGATTCGACACCGTGCCAGACACGATGACTTCGGTGCTCTCCCCGAGTAGCGCACCCATCAAGACCTCGTCCCACAGTCCCGACTCGGTTGTCCATGGTCCATAATCGGTGTCGACGACGGAGTATCCCCGCTCCCCCAGTACCTGCAGCGCGCTGGACTTGCCGACGCCAGACATCCCAGTGATGAGCATGCGCACCATGCATTCACCATATCGATGTTTCACGTGGAACATCGCCGACGTGAGTGACAGGAGCGTTCTACCCGGACCGCGTGCAGGCGGACTAAAGTGCCTCCGCGTCCAGAGCTGCTCCGGCTAGCCGAGCGGTAGCAGGCCCCCACTCTTGCTTCGGGTTCTACGCTGGCTCCAGCCGGTGCATCACCGTGAGCGGCGAGGGGCTTCACTCCGCTGCGTAATCGCCTGCGCTCATTGCCTCAGGGTCGTCTCACCAGTGAACCTCACCCCCGAGGTCACCCACGCGTGAATCACCTAGTCGTCACAGACGCATCGCGCACGCCACGCACGGCTTCAGACAGCCCAGCCAAGTCGATTGACAAAGGGTAGCGCCGTGATCGCGTGAGACCGACCATTCGGGACGGAGCCCCACCCATCTCATCGCGACCTCAGCGGCGTTTCATGTGAAACATCTCCTCAGACGGGCACTAACGAAGTACGTCGTTCGCATGCTGCACAGCTATCAAGGATTGGGCCAAGGCGCGTCGACGGCCTCGGCTCTTCGCTGCAAGCATCGCTCTAGAGTCAGCTCGCCCACCTTGGGTCCAGTGAGGATCTAGTGCGTGGCGTCGATCCGCAAAGGAACCGCAGGCGCGAAACAACACTCGCGGTGTTTCACGTGAAACGTTCGTCCACAGAGTCCCGTCTGCTCTTCCCTTGCGTCATACTGACGGCAAGTCAGCACGAGCCAGGCCCACCGGCTGGCCACATTTGCCGAGCTCGGGTGGTGCACGGATCCGCCCCTGAACTGGGATTTATCCGAGAACCCCGCCCGCGACCGCCGCAACAGACCTCGGGGTGCACCTCGCTGGCATCCGCAGCAGGGGCATCAGCAGCGACCGCGTGCGTCCCATTGCGGGTAGCCCTCCAGAGCGCTGCTGCTCGGGCTCTCGGTGCGATACCGAGCCTCGCGCCAGCTCACGAGTTCTGTCGTGCAAACCGGGGACCGCCGCTTCTCGGGCCAAGAATCCCCGCACCTTCGAGACGCCCGATGACTCGTCACATCAATGAGCTAGCGACTGTCTCGCGAGCGGGGCTTCGCAAACTACTCACTGGGATCGTGACGCGATCACTAGTCTTTGAAACCGTCCACCCGACCGTGTACGGGCACCCAGCAACGACGCGCCACTAGCGCGCCCTCAATCGCCCACGTCGCGGCCGGCCCCGAGACCCTCCCCCTGTTCCTGCTATCGCGCGGTCGCGATCATCCGAAGCCATCACGACCCGCCGCTCGATGTTTCACGTGAAACACTTGTGCCTGCCGCATAGCGCGACGCGGTCGGTCCGAGGAGAGATGTCCATTCGTGCCAGGAAGGCTTCTCGCTCACTCAAGACATGCTGCGAAGAACCCCGGTGAGACTGAGCAGGGTGTTGCCAGGTCACCCTGTCGTCCGGATGTTGTCAGCGGCAGCGGGTCATAGCTGCTGCCTGACAGGTTCCGCCGCGATGCCCCCGAGTGAAAGTTCCAGTTATGTTCGGCGCCCCACCACGCCTGGAGCAGACGGTCCCGCTCCTCGGCGCCATGATCTGGTTGTCAGCTCGCAACGCTCCCCCGGCGGATGGTGTGGACCGGGATGACACCCGTAGCCACGCCAAGGGCACCGCGATCCGTTCCGTGGCAGCGACACAACGATTGTTTCACGTGAAACATACGACTCCCGGGTGGACCGGCTCGCCTGTTCACAAGCTCTGAGTGCCGCACGTGGGTTCCACCACGCGCGGACCTCACTCAGTAGTCAGAACGCCCAACAGACGGCACACGGCACACGGCACACGGCGGAGTAGCGCAGGCCAGATCACGAGAGCGCAGATCAGAACAGGAGAGATCACTGCAGACCGCACGGTGTAGTGCAGTCCAGGGCAGTTCAGTGAGGTGAAGTCTGCTGCTGTGAAGTGACGTAGGTTGAAAAGCAGAGATTCGGACCACGGCGCTACGAAGAGGGGTGGCTCGCAGCACCGCTCACCAGCACGGCGACGAGCATCGCAGCGCGCACCATCCGTCCGCAGTGCCTCGAAGTACGGCTGAGTGGCACAGATCAGACCAGCGAGCGCAACGCCCTCGTGACCCGGACCACCGCAAGTTGTCGGCGGAATCCCTTCACACCACCTCGGCCCGCCTCGGCTTGCCCCCGCATGGCAGTCGTCCACCCATGTTTCACGTGAAACATGGTTAGGACCCCCGCTCCTTCCCCGAGGGGCGAACACTCTCGCTTACGAGCACACGGGGACAGACCCATTCCGGATTCCGACACCGGACACGTCTGCGGTGAAGCCTGATCTGTCGTGCCACACGCCCACGTTCCGTTACCACCGACCGTGATCCCGGGACAGTCTTTGACGGCGAGGGCAGAGTGCCGGCGGCTATCCGGCACTGCTGACCGTATCCAGCAGCGCTTGAGTGCCTCGTCACGTCGCAACGGAGCTCCCACACAGGTGCACGACCAGGGTCGGAAGAAAACCCTTCTCATCAGCCATAAACTCGAATCGTGGCACGATCGTCGAGGGACTCTATCGGCCTCGCGCGGTGACCAGGTCTGGCTCAACCGGACGAGCCCCGACAATAGATCTCATATGCTGCAGAGGCAGATCACAACAGTGCCTGGCCCATGACCACCGTGCGTGGCAAAGTCACCCACCACCTGCGACCTAGCACGCGGGTACACATCTCGAACGTGGAATGTGCGCCCATCCTCGACGAGGCTCAGGTTCCTGAACCGCGGCATCGACCCGTCAGCGGACGACTGCCCTCACCACGCGGGTCGTCTCGGGCAGTACGTTCTCGCCGAGAGTCTCGACGCGGACGTCCGACAGGCGGAACTTCTTGATCTGCTTCTGCGCTGCTTCGATCTCGTTGGCGGCATTCATTCCCTTGAGAAGGGTGAGTTCGCCTCCATCGCGCACGAGCGGCGCGGTGAGCGGGATCAGCGTCTTCAGAGCACTCACCGCACGAGCTGTCACGACGTCGAAGCTCGCAGGAGTCACCTCCTCGGCACGCGCGCGCAGAACTTCGACATTCGTGAGCTTCAGCTCGGCGACCTGATCGTTCAGCCAGATCACCCGGCGCTCCATCGGCTCGACGAGCGTCCAGTGCACATCGGGTCGCGCGATCGCGAGGACGATACCGGGCAGCCCCGCACCCGAACCGATGTCCGCGACCGAACCGTGGAACAACGGGGCGGCGATGACACTGTTCAAGATGTGCCGGGACCACAAACGCGGGAGCTCGAGAGGACCGATGAGTCCTCGCTCCTCGCCATGCTGCGCGAGAGCCGCCGTGAACTGCCGGGCCAACTCGATCCGATCGCCGAAAAGATCGACCGCCACCGACGGTTCGATCTCCAGGTCACTCACGACAGCATCCCGCTGGCCTGACGTCGCATGTGAAACGTCAACGACGACGCAGAACAGTGTGGCGGTCGGCACCCTCGCCGTAGGACTCGGACACGAGACCCTGATCAGCCGCGATGTCGTGCACCAGCTTGCGCTCATAGCTGGACATGGCGGGCAGCGACGCCTGGGTCGCTCCATCGTCGAGCTTGGCTGCGGCGGCGTTCACGAGCGTCTCGAGCTGACGGCGGCGCGCATCGCGCGATCCGCCCACATCGAGGATCAATCGCGAGAACGAACCCGTTTTGCTCTGGACCGCAAGACGCGTGAGCTCCTGAAGCGCCTGCACCGTGTCGGGTGCAGACAGGAGCGCCAGTCCGTCTCCCTCAGCCTCGACCGAGACATATGCGCGGCCCTGCCGCACGTCGAGGTTGAGGTCCCCATCGATGTCGGCGATGTCGAGCAGCTCTTCGAGGTAGTCAGCGGCGACGTCGCCCTCGTTCTCGAGTTCTGCGACCGTGGGCTCCACGGTCTCGGTCACGTTGTCGGTCGTCACGAACCGCTCCCCTTCTTCTTCGAACGCTTCTTGCCCACCGGCTGCTGACGCTTGGGGGCCTGCGCCTTCGCGCGCTCCGCCTCTTCGAGCAGACGCTGCTGCTCTGCTTCGTATGCCGCCATCGGGACGACCTTGCCCGAGGCGTCGATCGCCTTGCCCTTGCGAGCAAGACGCTCTTCACGAGCCTTCGCCGCCTCAGATCCGGGAGTCGGCATCTCACGGATGACGAGGAACTGCTGTCCCATGGTCCAGAGGTTCGAGATGAACCAGTAGACGACCACGCCGAGCGGGAAGAAGATGCCCGAGAAGATGAAGCCGAGAGGCAGCACGTAGAGCATGATCTTCTGCATCTGGTACGCCTGGCCGGTCTTGGCTTCGGGCGACAGGTTCTTCGAGATGATCTGCAGCTGCGTGAAGAACTGCGACGCGATCATGAGCACGACGAGCGTGACCAGGATGATGATCGCTGTGGTGTTCCCCGCGTCGACCGCGTTCCCCAGCGTCTCGTGCAGCGATGCGACACCGAAGAGCTCGGCGTTGTAGAACTGCTCGGTGAGCTCGGCGTTCAGCAGACCGACGCCTCCGACACCCAGGTTGTGGTGCTTCGAGACGTCGCTCAGAACGCTGAACAGCGAGAAGAAGATGGGCATCTGCACAAGAAGCGGAAGACAGCTCGACATCGGCGTCGTGCCGTGCTTCTTGTAGAGCGCCATGGTCTCGCGGCTCATGGCCTCGCGAGAGAGCTGATCCTTCTTACCCCGGTACTTCTCCTGAACTTTTCGCAGCTCAGGAGCAATTTCCATCATCTTTCGCTGGCTCTTGATCTGCTTCACGAAGAGCGGGATCAGGGCAGCACGGACCACGATCACGAGACCGACGATCGACAGCACCCAGGTCAGACCGGATGCGGCAGGAAGACCGACGGCCGTGAACAGCCAGTGCCAGGCGACGAGCACGAGCTCGACGACCCACTTGAGGGGCCAGAGGATGGTTCCGATCAGATCGAAGCCGCCGGAGGCAGGCTCCGGCGAGGGTGTTGCGCTGGCGAGCAGAAGGTCAAGACCCACCGATCAATCCTTTCGGGCAGGGACGACGAAACCGTGAGCGGTCAGGTCATAACGGAAGTGTTCGTGCGGACGGACGTCATCGACGCCGCCGTGGCTCCAGGGATTGCAACGAACGATGCGCCACGCCGAGAGCGCCGCTCCCCGCACTGCGCCGTGCTGTTGCACCGCACCTACAGCGTAAGCGGAACAAGATGGGTAATAGGCGCAGACATCTCCATACATCGGGGAGATCACCTTGCGGTACCCGGCGAGGAACCCCAGGACGAGATTCCGCGGGATCAGCGGGATGCTGCGGATCGCGTCACCGGCATGAAGGTGAGCGGAGCCGATCGAGGATGCCGGAAGAGCGGTCATGGCCGCTGCCCGAGACGATCCAGGCACCGGTTCACGTCCGCACTCAGCTCGGCGTAGGTCGCGGTCGCGGATGCAGGAAGGGCACGGATGACGACATCCGTGCCCTCGGGGACCCGCGTCAGCGCGTCCGCACACACGGCTTTGAGTCGCCGGCGCACGGTGTTGCGCACCACAGCGGTGCCCACCTGCTTGCTGATGATGAATCCGAACCTCGCGGCTCTGCTCTCGCCCGTCGTCAGCATCGAGGTGACGACCTTGGCTCCGCCACAACGGGATCCGCGTCGAACGACCAGTCGATAGTCGCTCCCGCGGGTCACACGATACGGGCGGGCGAGCACAGCGATCTACGCGGAGAGCTCGGTGCGGCCCTTCGCGCGACGAGCCGAAAGGATCGCGCGGCCGGCGCGGGTACGCATACGAAGACGGAAGCCGTGCTTCTTGGCGCGACGACGGTTGTTGGGCTGGAAGGTGCGCTTGCTCATGGAATCACTCCGGGAATGCTGCCACCGGGATCATTTTGACCGGAGACATAGGGATCTGCCGTTCAGGCATAAGTCAACCGATTAAGGGTACGTCTTGACGGCGCGCAGAGCAAATCTGCGCGCTTCGACCACCAGCTCAGGCACGATCCGCACAGCTATTATCCACAACCCTGCGGCATGCACGTATGAGCAACACGCGCGCGGATTCCCGTAGGCAGGTTGCCGTTCCCAGCCGTGGTGACTACCGTGGCATCCGAAGTTATCCACAGGCGGGCCGCGTCATCCAGACGGCCCGTCGTCCCCTCAGCACGGAGCGTCATGTCATCACCTGCCCAGCCCGACGTTCCGATCTGGACCACGGTGCAGGAGCTCCTCGAGGCGGACGACCGAGTCACTCCTCAGCTCCAGGGATTCCTCAGCCTCGCGGTTCCGGCCGGCGTGATGGCGGCCACCCTCTATCTCGAGGTCCCGAACGATCTCACCGCCGCGCAGATCAACAAGAGGCTGAGGCTTCCGATCATGGAGGCCCTCTCCCACATCGGCGACGAGGTGACGTCGTACCGCGTGGTCGTGAATCATGAGCTCGCCGAGCAGCCGACGGCGCCCATCGCGGTCGCCGACTACGGCCGCCAGGAGCAGATCCGCGTCGAATCCCCGATGGAGCAGCCGACGCAGCTGCGGCACGAGTCCCGTCTGAACCCGAAGTACACCTTCGACAACTTCGTCATCGGGCAGTCCAACCGGTTCGCCCATGCCGCTGCCGTCGCCGTCGCCGAAGCGCCGGCCAAGGCATACAACCCGCTCTTCATCTACGGCGACTCGGGCCTCGGCAAGACGCACCTGCTGCACGCGATCGGCGACTACGCCCAATCCCTCTATGCAGGGGTCAAGGTCCGGTACGTCTCCAGCGAGGAGTTCACGAACGATTTCATCAACTCGATCGCGAACAACCGAGGTGCAGCCTTCCAGGCCCGCTACCGCGATGTGGACATCCTCCTGATCGACGACATCCAGTTCCTACAGGGTCGCGCGGAGACCCAGGAGGCGTTCTTCCACACCTTCAACACGCTGCACGACCACAACAAACAGGTCGTCATCACGAGCGACGTCGCGCCGAAGCATCTCACCGGCTTCGAGGATCGCATGCGCAGTCGGTTCGAATGGGGCCTGATCACCGACGTGCAGGCGCCCGACCTCGAGACGCGCATCGCGATCCTCCGCAAGAAGGCGCAGAGCGAGGCGCTTCATATTCCCGACGAGGTACTCGAGTACATCGCCACCGTGGTGTCGTCGAACATCCGTGAACTCGAGGGTGCGCTGATCCGCGTCTCCGCATTCGCCAGCCTGAACCGTTCGGCCCTCGACATCTCGCTCGCCCAGACGGTGCTCCGCGACATCATCGACACGGCAGAGGACAACATCATCTCGCCGACCGACATCATCACTGCGACCGCGCAGTACTTCAAGCTGACGGTCGACGACCTGTACGGCTCCAGCAGGTCTCAGCAGATAGCCACATCGCGCCAGATCGCGATGTACCTGTGCCGCGAGCGGACGAGTCTGTCCCTGCCGAAGATCGGCCAGCTGTTCGGCAACCGCGATCACACCACCGTCATGTACGCCTACAAGAAGATCAGCGAGCTCATGAAGGAGCGCCGTTCGATCTACAACCAGGTGACCGAGATCACCACGCAGCTCGGTCGACGCTGAGTCCACGTCGCCTCGAAAAAGGGGGTCGTAGCTTCCGATAGGAGGCTACGACCCCCTTTGCGTGCGTGTGAGCGGCATACGACGGAGCAGATCGATGCCAGTTTGCACATGTGGATAACTTGTGGATGACTCGCCTGCAGGTCGGGACGAATGTGTGTGAAACCGTCGAACCTGTGGATAACTGTGGGAGACGGTTCGACCCGACGGATGCCGTCCACCCGCGGATTCCTCAGGGATTCCACAACTGACAACCGTGTAGTTCCCTACTCGCGTCTGCTTTCCACCGAGTTATCCACAGTATCCACAGGTGTTAACACCGTTAAGGAGTTAATTCAATTCAGGGGCGATCCGATCACCAGAGGGTGGGGGAAAGTCCGACAGGCCCGAGCTTTGATCCGGTCGTAGGGATAGTCCCGAGTTGGGGGCTAGCATGGGAAGCCCTGCACTGGCAGGACCGATGACGACACGTCTCAGAACGACGACAAGGGAGCACCCGTGAGGTTTCAGGTCAACCGCGATGTCTTCAGCGAGGCCGTGTCGTTCGTGGTCAAGCTGCTTCCGCAGCGCAACCCGCAGCCGATCCTCGCCGGCGTCCTGATCGAGGCAGACGGCTCCGGTCTCACGCTCTCGGCGTTCGACTACGAGGCATCCGCGCGCACGACAATCGAAGCCACCGTCGACACACCGGGCACGATCCTGGTGCACGGTCGACTGCTCTCCGACATCGCCAGCCGCCTTCCCAACGCGCCGATCGAGATCGCCGTCGAGGACGACGGCAGCATCACGGTCACCTGCGGCTCGGCGCGGTTCACCCTCGCAGCCATGCCGGTCGAGGAATATCCGTCGATCCCCGAGGTGTCCGGTTCCTCCGGCGTCGTGCCCGCCGACGATTTCGGCACCGCGATCAGCCAGGTGGGTTTCGCCGCCTCGCGCGACGACGTCACCCCGGTCCTGACCGGAGTGCAGCTCGAGGTCTCCGGCCAGACGCTCAGCCTCGTGGCCACCGACCGCTACCGCGTCTCCCTCCGTGACGTGCCGTGGGACGGTGAAGCGGTCGAAGCCAGCGCACTGGTGCCCGCACGCACTCTTCTCGAGGTCGGAAAGACCTTCGGTCATGCAGGCACCATCCAGATCGCGTTCTCGGGAGCGGGCGACCGCGAGATCATCGCGTTCACGGCCGGCAACAAGACGGTCACTTCACTGCTGATCAAGGGAAACTTCCCTCCGGTCCGCCGTCTCTTCCCGGAGCAGACCGAGCACTATGCGGTCGTGAACACCGCAGACCTCGTCGAGGCCGTGCGCCGTGTGTCGCTCGTGCTCGACCGAGCAGCTCCGCTGCGCTTCACGTTCACGTCCGACAGCGTGACGATGGATGCGTCGGGCAGTGAGCATGCGCGTGCATCCGAGTCCGTCGACGCGATCCTCTCGGGTGGCGACGACGTCACGCTCGGCCTCAACCCGCAGTACCTCATCGAGGCGCTCGGCGCGGTCAAGAGCGAGTTCGTCCGCGTCACCTTCACGTCGAGCGACAACGCGAACAAGCTCAGCCCCGTGCTGATCACGAGCCAGACCTCGGTCGACCAGGCCGGTCTGGATTCGTTCAAGTACCTGCTGCAGCCGAACCTGCTGCTTCGCTGATCCTGCGACGGGCGCGCTCCGCGCGGCGACGGCAGTGTCAGAGCCCGAAGGTAGGCTGACAGCGTGATTGTGGAACACCTGAGCCTGGTCGACTTCCGCAATTACGCGACCGCGGATCTCGCTCTGCACAAGGGTCCCAACGTCCTCGTCGGGCGCAACGGCCAGGGCAAGACCAACCTTGCCGAGGCTGTCGTCTTCCTCGCCACTCTCGGTTCGCACCGCGTCTCGTCGGATGCGCCGATGGTGCGCGAGGGTCAGGATTTCGCGATCATCCGCGCTCGCCTCTCTCACGGCGAACGCAAGGTGCTCATCGAGGTCCAGCTCAACAAGCAGGGCTCGAACAAGGCGCGGATCAACGGCTCCCCCTCGAAGACCAATGAGCTGCCTCGCTACGCCCATGTGGTGCTCTTCGCTCCCGAGGATCTGCAGATCGTCCGCGGCGACCCCTCGTCTCGGCGTCGTTTCGTCGACCAGCTGCTGATCCAGCGCACGCCCCGCATGTCTTCGGTCCTCGCCGATTACGACCGTGTTCTCAAGCAGCGCAATGCGCTTCTGAAGTCGGCCAGGGCGCGTGGCATCAAGGGCGAGGCCCTGAGCACCCTCGATGTGTGGGACGACAAGCTCGTCTCCCTCGGTGCCGAGATCATCACCGCGCGACACCGTCTCGCCGCAGATCTCCAGCAGCCGGTGGCCGAGGCGTACGCGGCGATCGCGGGCGAGGATCATCGCCCGCAGCTCGAGTGGGCTCTGTCGGTGCGAGGAGCGGATCCCGAAGAGGGTGTCGACGCGCCGGCCGAGACCTCCGGAGACATCGCCGAGATGTTCCACGCCGCACTTCTCGCGAAACGGTCGAACGAGCTCGACCGCGGTCTCACTCTCACCGGCCCTCATCGCGACGACCTCGTCCTGCGCGTTCGTGGTCTTCCGGTGAAGGGGTATGCGTCCCACGGGGAATCCTGGTCGGTGGCCCTCGCGCTGCGTCTCGCTTCCGCAGAGCTGCTGCGCAGCGAGTCTCCTGCCGGCGATCCCGTCCTCATCCTCGACGATGTGTTCGCCGAACTCGACGCCGATCGCCGTCAGCGGCTGGCAGCTCTCACCGCGGGCTATGAGCAGGTGGTCGTGACGGCAGCCGTGGAGGAGGATATCCCCGAGGTGCTCCACGCCCATGTGGTGCGGATCTCGGCGGGAACGATCAGTGATGAGAGGGAGGTGGCAGATGAGTGAGATCGCACCCGATCCGGCATCCGAGACTCCCGAGACCGTCGCGACCTATCTGCGCCTGCGCGGACTCGCGCCGAGTTCGAAGACGTGGAAGCGCAAGCGACGCATCGTCACCGACGACGACAACGCGCCGTTCACGCCCGGCCGCGACCCCGGACCGCTCGGAGCCGTGCTCGACAAGCTGACGCGGGACTCCGGCTGGCAGAAGACTCTCGCCCGTGAGGACCTGGTCAGGCAGTGGTCCGACCTCGCAGGCACGGACACCGCCAAGCACTCCGAACCCGTCTCCCTCGAGCGCGGTGTGCTCACGGTGAAGTGCGACTCGACCGCCTGGGCGAAGAACCTGCAGTACATGCGGGGAACGATCCTGACGGAGATCGGCCGACGGTATCCGGACGCGGGTGTCGAGAACCTCCGCTTCATCGGACCGGACGTACCCTCCTGGAAATGGGGTCCCAGAGTCGTTCCAGGACGGGGCCCGCGCGATACCTACGGGTAGGACACCACGGATGGGGTCTGAAACGCTCAGAGGGCCACACGCGGCCGCTGAGCCGCATCTCGCCACGAAAAGCCGCTAGACTGGGGATTCGTGATATCGATGTGGAGAATGCCCTCTGATGACGCCTGAATCCCCCGCTGACGAGACGGAATCGACCAACGGGGGAACCCCCGCGACCGAGGGCAAGATCTCACCCAAGGTGAAGCAGCCCGGTGAGTACGGTGCCGACTCGATCCAGATCCTCGAAGGTCTCGAAGCCGTCCGCAAGCGCCCCGGTATGTACATCGGTTCCACAGGACCGCGTGGTCTGCACCACCTCGTCTACGAGATCGTCGACAACTCGGTCGACGAGGCTCTCGCCGGTTACGCCGACACCATCTTCGTGACGCTGCTCGAAGACGGCGGCGTCCGCGTGGTCGACAACGGCCGCGGCATCCCGGTCGATCCCCACTCCTCCGACCCGACGAAGTCCACGGTCGAGGTCGTTCTGACCATCCTGCACGCCGGCGGAAAGTTCGGCGGCGGCGCGTACGCCGTCTCCGGCGGTCTCCACGGCGTCGGCTCGTCGGTGGTCAACGCCCTGTCGACGCGGTTCGACGTCGAGGTCAAGCAGAAGGGCTTCGTCTGGCGGCACAGCTTCGCGAACGGCGGCGTCCCGCAGCAGCAGCTCGAGAAGGGCGAGGCGTCCGACGACACCGGAACCAGCATCACGTTCTGGCCGGACGCCGAGATCTTCACCGAGACCACGAACTTCGAGTACGACACCCTGCGCACGCGCTTCCAGCAGATGGCGTTCCTCAACAAGGGCCTCCGCATCGAGCTGTCCGACGAGCGTCCCGATTCGGCTTACCAGGTCGAGGTCGACGGGCAGCCGACCCTCACCCAGCCGAACGACGTCTTCTTCTACGAGCGCGGTCTCGTCGACTACGTCGAATACCTCAACAAGGTGCGTCACGCCGAGGTCGTCAACGACGAGATCATCGCCTTCGAGTCCGAGGACACCGAGCGCAAGATCTCTCTCGAGGTCGCGATGCAGTGGACCACCTCGTACACCGAGAACGTCTTCACCTACGCGAACACGATCAACACCCACGAGGGCGGCACGCACGAAGAGGGCTTCCGTGCAGCGCTCACCACGCTCGTCAACAAGTACGCCAGGGCGAACAACCTTCTCAAGGAGAAGGACGACAACCTGTCGGGCGACGACGTGCGTGAAGGTCTGACCGCGGTCATCTCGATCAAGCTCGGCGAGCCGCAGTTCGAAGGGCAGACCAAGACGAAGCTCGGCAACACCGAGGCCAAGGCGTTCGTGCAGAAGGTCGTCGGCGATCAGCTCGGCGATTGGTTCGACCGCAACCCGATCCAGGCGAAGAACGTCATCCGCAAGGCGATCGATGCGGCCACCGCTCGTCTCGCCGCGCGCAAGGCCCGCGAGACCGCTCGTCGAAAGAGCGTCTTCGAGTCCGCCGCGATGCCCGACAAGCTCAAGGACTGCACGAGCAAGGATCCCTCGATCAGCGAGATCTTCCTCGTCGAGGGTGACTCGGCAGGTGGCTCCGCTGTGCAGGGTCGCGATCCGCACACGCAGGCGATCCTCGCTCTGCGAGGCAAGATCCTCAACGTCGAGCGCGCGCGTCTCGACAAGGCACTGGGCAACAAAGAGGTCCAGGCGATGATCCAGGCCTTCGGCACCGGAATCGGCGAAGAGTTCGACATCGAGAAGGCGCGCTATCACAAGATCGTGCTGATGGCGGATGCCGACGTCGACGGCCAGCACATCACGACGCTGCTGCTCACGCTGCTGTTCCGCTACATGCGCGGACTGATCGAGGCCGGCTTCGTGTACCTCGCGATGCCGCCGCTCTACCGTCTCAAGTGGACGAACCAGCCCCACGAGTACGTGTTCAGCGACGCCGAGCGCGACGCGCTGCTCAAGTTCGGACTCGACAACGGCAAGAGGATCCCGAAGGATGCCGGCATCCAGCGCTACAAGGGTCTCGGCGAGATGAACGCCAAGGAGCTGTGGGAGACCACGATGGACCACAGCACCCGGACGCTCCGCCAGGTGACCATCGAGGATGCCGCAGCGGCCGATGAGATCTTCAGCGTGCTGATGGGTGAGGACGTCGAATCGCGACGCAGTTTCATCCAGCGCAACGCCAAGGATGTCCGCTTCCTCGACATCTGACGCGTCCCGCGCCTGCATTCGTTCCCATAACGACCGGAATCGACAACACACATGACTGACGAAGTACGCCCCGAGCCGGCACACGACCACGGCAAGATCGACCAGGTCGACCTGCAGTCCGAGATGCAGCGCAGCTATCTCGACTACGCGATGGCCGTGATCGTCGGCCGTGCGCTGCCCGACGTGCGCGATGGACTCAAGCCCGTCCACCGACGCGTGATCTACGGCATGTACGACGGCGGATTCCGCCCCGACAAGTCCTTCTCGAAGTGCGCTCGCGTGGTCGGCGAGGTCATGGGTCAGTACCACCCGCACGGTGACTCGGCGATCTACGACGCCCTCGTGCGTCTCGTGCAGCCCTGGTCGCTGCGCTACCCGCTGGCCCTCGGCCAGGGCAACTTCGGGTCTCCCGGCAACATGGGTGCCGCGGCGCCCCGGTACACCGAGACCAAGATGGCCCCCCTCGCGCTCGAGATGGTTCGGGACATCGAAGAGGACACGGTCGACTTCACCGACAACTACGACGGCCAGACTCAGGAGCCGACGGTTCTTCCGGCCCGCTTCCCGAACCTCCTCGTCAACGGGTCGGTGGGTATCGCGGTCGGCATGGCCACCAACATCCCTCCGCACAACCTGCGCGAGGTGTCGTCTGCCGCCCTCTGGGCGCTCGACAACCCCGGCCTCCCCCGCGAAGAGCTGCTCGAGGGTCTCATCCAGCGGATCCCCGGCCCCGACTTCCCCACCGGCGCGCAGATCCTCGGCACCAAGGGCGTGCACGAGGCGTACCGCACGGGTCGCGGCTCGATCACCATGCGCGCGGTCGTCAACGTCGAGGAGATCCAGGGCCGCACGTGCCTCGTGATCACCGAGCTGCCGTACCAGGTGAACCCCGACAACGTCGCGGTGAAGATCGGCGACCTCGCCCGTGACGGCAAGATCACCGGCATCGCCGACATCCGCGACGAGTCGTCCGACCGCACGGGTCAGCGTCTCGTGGTCGTGCTCAAGCGCGATGCGGTCGCGAAGGTCGTGCTCAACAACCTGTACAAGCACACGCAGCTGCAGGAGAACTTCGGCGCGAACATGCTCGCGATCGTCGACGGCGTGCCGCGCACGCTCGCGATCGACGGATTCGTGACCCACTGGATCACGCACCAGCTCGAAGTGATCGTCCGACGCACGCGCTTCCGTCTCGCCAAGGCAGAGGCTCGCATGCACATCCTGCGCGCCTACCTCAAGGCGCTCGACGCTCTCGACGAGGTCATCGCTCTCATCCGTCGATCGCAGACCACGCAGGATGCGAACGAGGGACTGCAGAAGCTCCTCGACATCGACGACATCCAGGCCCAGGCCATCCTCGACATGCAGCTGCGCCGACTGGCCGCCCTCGAGCGTCAGAAGATCCTCGACGAGGCCTCGGAGCTCGAGCGGCTGATCGGCGAGTACCAGGCGATCCTCGTCGACGAGTCGCTGCAGCGCGACATCATCCGCGAAGAGCTCACCGGCATCGTCGAGCGCTTCGGAGACGACCGTCGCACGCACATCCTGCACGGCTTCGACGGCGACGTCTCGATGGAAGACCTCATCGCCGAAGAGGAGATGGTCGTCACCATCACTCGCGCCGGCTACATCAAGCGCACGCGCAGCGACAACTACCGGTCGCAGCACCGCGGCGGCAAGGGCATCAAGGGCGCCCAGCTGCGGGCCGATGACATCGTCGAGCACTTCTTCGTGACGACGACGCACCACTGGCTGCTGTTCTTCACCGACAAGGGTCGCGTCTACCGTTCGAAGACCTACGAGGTTCCCGAGGCCGGCCGCGATGCGAAGGGAACGCACGTCGCGAACCTCCTCGCCCTGCAGCCCGACGAGAACATCGCGCAGGTGCTCGACATCCGCGACTACGGGGTCGCCGACTATCTCGTTCTCGCGACGCGCGACGGTCTGGTCAAGAAGACGC
The DNA here is from genome assembly GCF_001428975.1 of Microbacterium sp. Root280D1. Taxonomy (NCBI): domain Bacteria; kingdom Bacillati; phylum Actinomycetota; class Actinomycetes; order Micrococcales; family Microbacteriaceae; genus Microbacterium; species Microbacterium sp. Root280D1. The sequence continues at coordinate 256,462 of NZ_LMJK01000001.1, forward strand.
GTCTCGACGCGTATGACACCAACCGCCAGGGCGGCGTCATCGCGATCCGCCTGAACGACGAGGACGAGCTGGTCTCGGCTCTCATGGTGAACGCTGAGGATGACATCCTGCTCATCAGCCGCCGCGGCATGTCCGTCCGGTTCAGTGCGACCGATGATGCGCTGCGACCGATGGGACGCGCGACCGCCGGCGTGAAGGGCATGAAGTTCCGTGAGGGCGACAGCCTGCTGTCGGCATCCGTCGCCGCCCTCGGCCAGTTCGTGTTCGTGGTGACCGACGGCGGCTATGCGAAGCGCACCGCCATCGAGGAATACCGCGTCCAGGGACGCGGTGGATTCGGCATCAAGGTCGCCAAGCTCAACGACGATCGGGGCACTCTCGCGGGTGGTCTGATGGTCTCCTCCGACGATGAGGTCCTTGTGGTTCTGTCCAGCGGCAAGGTGGTACGCTCTGCCGTGGCCGAGGTGCCCGCGAAGGGCCGAGACACCATGGGAGTGGTGTTCGCACGGACGACGGAAGCCGACCGGATCCTCGCCATCGCCCGCAACGGTGAGCGGGGCCTCACCGAAGAAGACGAATCGGATGAGGCTGCGGTGGACTCCGAGTCCACGGCCCCCGAGACGAACGAGAACCCTGAGGAAGCAGACGCATGAGCACAGTAGCCGACAAGCTGGCGAAGAAGTCCACGCGCAAGACCGGTGGCAAGCAGGTGCGCCTGCGCCTCGTCTACGTGGATTTCTGGTCGGCCGTGAAGCTGTCGTTCCTGGGCGCTGTGGCGCTCGCGATCGTGACGATGGTGTCGTTCTTCCTGATCTTCCTCGTGCTGCAGGCGACCGGCATCCTCACGCAGGCGGATGAGTTCATCGGAACCATCACCGACAACTCCGTGCGGATCTCCGAGGTCGCCGGCCTGCCGCAGGTGATGGCATTCGCCGCGGTGGTCTCGATCCTCAACCTCATCGTGTTCACGGTGCTGGGTGCGGTCATCGCCGGGATCTACAACGTCGCCGTGAAGGTGACCGGCGGACTGCTGGTCGGGTTCATGTCGAACTGATCGTCAGGATTCGAGGAGGGGCGGATGCGAACAGCATCCGCCCCTCTTCTGTTCTCCGACGGAGTAGGGAAAACCCGAACCCGGGTCTCCGGTTGCCTCGGTGTCGGCCGGATCGGGGCCGCCGTACCTTTGAACCATGACGACACACACTGCCACGCCACCACCGGCGACGGCCACGAAGCCGCCGTTGCGCATCGTGCTCTCTATCCTGCATCTCGCGGGAATCGGAGTCATCGGCGGCTTCATCTTCGCGACTCTTTCCGGACTCCTCGGCACCGGCCTCGGCCTGCTCTTCGCGGCGGGCGTCGGCATCGTGCTGCTCGTCGGGCTCGTGTACGCCCTGTTCGGCGTCGGCTGGTTCGAGGTCGCGCGAGTCAGCGCTCTCTACAGGTCGCCCATCACGCCGCTCAGATGGCGCCCTCGGGATCGCCCCGGGTTCACGGGCTGGCTCCGCTCGCTCGGCCGCCAGGCCATCGACGGCCGCATGTGGAGGGCCCTCGCGAACTTCGCGATCACCGCCGTTCTCGGCTGGATCGTGCTGCGGCTCGCCTTCGGCCTCGTCTGGTCGATCGCCATCTCGTTCGCTCCTCTCACGGGAACGGATGCCGTGATGGGTCCGTTCGGCGGGGGCGGCATCGACCCCGCGTGGGCACCGCTCATCGGGATCCTCGGAGTCGCCGCGTGCCTCGCCGGAATGATCGGACTGGCGCTCCTCAACCGCGTGCTCTCACTCGCCATCGTCGTTCGCAGCCGCGAGGCCGAGCTCACCGAGCGAGTGCGCACCAGCACTGCTCAGCGTGAGGGCGCTGTACGTGCCGCGGATGTCGAACGCACACGTATCGAGCGTGACCTGCACGACGGCGTCCAACCGCGACTCGTATCGGTGGGCATGACCCTCGGGCTCGCCCAGCAGAAGATCGACAACGACCCGGATGCCGCGAAGGAGCTGATCGCCGAGGCGCACACCTCGACCAAGGCCGCGATCACCGAGCTGCGTCAGCTGGCCCGTGGCATCCATGCATCGGTCCTCGACGACCGGGGCCTGGACGCGGCGCTGTCCGCCCTCGCCGGCCGCTCGCACATCCCCGTCCATCTCGATGTGCGCATGGACGGCCGCTGCAGCCGCGAGGCCGAAGCCGCTGTCTACTTCTCGATCGCCGAGTCGCTCACCAACGCCGCGAAGCATTCGCGGGCCAGCGAGGCGCGTGTCACTGTCCGCCTCCGCGACGGAGGGGTGCTCTGGGCCCGCGTCGAGGACAACGGCATGGGCGGCGCCCAGGTGCAGCCCGGCGGAGGCCTCGACGGCATCGCGAATCGCATCCTCGCAGCGGGCGGAACCTTCCGCCTCGAGAGCCCCGTCGGCGGACCGACCAGCCTGGAGGTGAACGTGCCATGCGCATCCTGATCTGCGAGGACTCCGTCCTGCTGCGCGAGGGGCTCGTGCGACTGCTCGAGGACGCCGGACACAGTGTGGTCGCGGCTCTTCCCGACACCAGCGGGCTCAGCGAGGCCGTCATCGAGACGGACCCCGAGCTGTGCATCCTCGACGTACGGCTCCCCCCGACCTTCACCGACGAGGGCATCCGCGCGGCGCTCGGACTTCGGGACACCAATCCCGCGCTTCCGCTGCTCGTGCTCTCTCAGTACGTCGAGGAGCGGTACGCGTCGGACCTCATCGCCGCACAAGGCGGGCCTCTGGGCTATCTGCTCAAGGACAGGGTCGCCGACGTCTCTGAGTTCCTCGCCTCCGTGCAGCGGATCTCCGAGGGTGCCACCGTGCTCGACCCCGAGGTCGTGGCTCAGCTGCTCACCCGCCGCAACCGCGACGACCGGATGCAGCGTCTCACCGAGCGCGAACGGACCGTGCTCGCACTGATCGCCGAGGGCAAGTCGAACCAGGCCATCGCCGGTCTGCTCTTTCTCTCGGAGGCGAGCGTCGAGAAGCACATCACCGCGATCTTCCAGAAGCTGGGCTTCGAACAGGGCGAGTCGGGCAACCGACGCGTGCTGGCGGCCCTGGCACACATCGAGAACACGGGCGGCTCGACGCCGACCGGACAGACAGGACTGGGACGATGACCACGAACAACGACGACTACCAGGGCGGGCACACGCCCCTTACTCCCCCGCCGGCATCCGCGCCGCAGGGACAGGAGCCCACACCGGCGCCCGCGCAGGCGCAGGCGCAGGCGGCACCGGCCGATGCCGGCCGCTCTTCGGGGACGACGGCGATCATGATCGTCACGGCGATCGTCGGAGGCATCGCGCTTCTCGGAGCGGGCGGGTCGGCGGCTGTCGCCGCCACCGGCAGCATGATGGCCTCCACTCAGGGCAGCGACGCCGTGCTGACCGAGGATGCGTCCGGCATCGACACGCTCGACCTCGACGTGGATGCCGGCAACATGCGCATCGAGTTCGGTGACGTCGATGAGGCCGAGCTGGCAGTGACGAACGCTCGCGGCCCTGCCTGGAGACTCGAACGCGAGGGCGACGAGCTGATCGTCCGCAGCCCGGAGTTCCGCTTCGGATGGTGGTTCGGCGAGTGGTTCGGCGACGACCAGTCGGCGGTGCTGACCCTGCCTGAAGAGCTGAGCGACGCGCAGCTCGATGCCGACCTCACTCTCGATGCGGGCAGTCTCGATGTGGTCGGAGACTTCGGTGCCCTCGACGTCACGGTCAACGCCGGTGCGCTCGATGTCGAAGGTGCGGCGAGCAGCCTCAGCATCGACATGAGCGCGGGTCGTGCCGATGCGATGCTCGACGGCGTCGACGCGGCCGATCTCAGTGTGTCGGCGGGCGACCTCACCGTCGAGCTGACGGGCCGGGCACCGTCTGAGACGACGATCGACGTGAGCGCGGGCTCGGTCGATCTCACGGTTCCGGATGAGTCGTACTCGATCATCCAGGACGTCAGCGCCGGATCGCTCGACGCGAAGGTCGATCAGTCATCCGGCACCCGGAACACGATCGACGTCACACTTGCGGCAGGCAGTGTGACGATCCGTCCGGGCCGCTGATTCCGATCGAGGGCGAGGGCGCGCCGGTGCCCTCGCCCTCGATTGGGTATTTCGGGAAATCTCCGGTAAAGTTTCGGAGGTTGACGGGCCCATAGCTCAGGCGGTTAGAGCGCTTCACTGATAATGAAGAGGTCCCAGGTTCAAGTCCTGGTGGGCCCACTCCTCAACTAAATGAATACCCTCACGGGGCCTTAGCTCAGTTGGTAGAGCGCCTGCTTTGCAAGCAGGATGTCAGGAGTTCGAATCTCCTAGGCTCCACACTGTGTTGAGACAGTTCGAGAAGGCCCCGCCATGTGCGGGGCCTTCTCGTTTTCGCATGTCTCCACAGGTGTTAACAACCCTGTTAACAACTGCTCGCGCGGTGCCATCTGAGTGCACAGCTGTGGATGGACCTGTTAACAAGGGGGCGATGCGGCACCCGCCTCTCACTAGACCTCCTAGATATCAACCCCCCTCCGTATTCTCAGGTCGAGGGCGTAGCGTGCTGGCATGACCGACGGGAAGACGATGATCCAGACCGAGATCGTGTTCGATGGATCGAGCTACTTACTCGCCCAGGATCAGAACATCGATGATCTGCGAGAACGTATCGAGTCAGCCACGAAGACCGCCGGCACCTTCGTCGACATGGTCGTCGTCGGCAACCGGGCAGTCAGCGTGCTCATCACCCCGACGACGCAAGTGACGATCAGTGTGGCGACTGTGGCATATGACCCCCGCGATACCGGTGACGTCGACTTCCCGTACACCGGTTTCTACGACGAGCTCTGACTCCACGCGTCTGAGCGGGTGATCAGAGGTTCGGCCCGCGGATCATCCGCACCGGTCCTCTGGCGTCGTCGATGGACACCTTCTCGCCCTTCTGCGTCACGACGATCTCATCGCGCTCGGCGAGTGCAGCCGCGATTCGGCGGACATCCGACATGGTCGAGCGCCACGAGTCCCCGCCCACAGTCCGGGCGACGTCACTCGGACAGATCGAAGACTCGCCCCGCTTGCGGATGAGCGCGCGCATCGCGGCCGCGATCCTCTCGTCGAAGTCGTCGCCGGTGCGGTCCTCCCACCAGGGCGCCCCTCGTTCCCCGAGCGCGGTCTTCGCGTCCTGCACCCGACGTCGTGCGTCCGGCTCCTGCGCCTTCACCGCGCGCCGCGCAGCCATCAGCTCGTTGACCAGCTCCTGGCGGAACGTCTCGGGGATCGAGGGGTCGGTCGCGCGCCAACGCCGGCCCTCGATGACGACGTGATGACCGTCGGGCGTGCGCTCCGGACCGCTCGCACCGCCGCCGTTCGCGCTGTCGTCCTTCGCGCTGTCGTCCGAGGTCATGCCGCCAGTCAAACCGACCATGATCAGGTCGACCAGGGGCTTGACCGCACCTGGGTACCCCCGATCGGGAGGAGATCTGCGATGCGGAGGACGAGTCGACGGACAAGCGCCCTCCCGTGTGCGGATCTCCTCCCGAACTGCTCTCGGTCGGGGGTCAGACGGCGCGCAGGTCGTGCGGGGCGACGTTGAGACGCTCGCACCCGTCGGCGGTCACGACGACGATGTCCTCGATGCGTGCGCCCCATCGGCCGGCGAAGTAGATCCCGGGCTCGATGCTGAACGCCATGCCCTCACGCAGCACGAGATCGTTGCCGGGCGCGATGTAGGGCTCTTCGTGTACCGAGACGCCGATGCCGTGACCCGTGCGGTGCAGAAAGGCCTCGCCGAGCCCCGCCTCGGCGAGTACGGACCGCGCCGCGGCATCGACAGCCTCGGCCGTCGCGCCGGGGCGCACGGCATCGACAGCGGCCTGCTGAGCGCGGACGAGCACAGCGATGTGGTCGGCGGCCTCACGGTCGGGTGTGCCGACGACGTAGGTGCGGGTGCTGTCGGAGTTGTAGCCGCTCGGCACGGCACCGCCGATGTCGACGACGACGATGTCTCCGTCCTCGATCATGCGGTCGGACACCTCGTGGTGGGGATCCGCGCCGTTGGGTCCCGAGCCGACGATGACGAACTCGACGGTGCGGTGGCCCTCGGCCACGATGGCCTCAGCGATGTCGGCCGCCACCTCGCGCTCGGTGCGCCCCGCCCGCAGCCACTCGGGCACTCGACGATGCACGGCGTCGATCGCGGAGCCGGCACGCCGGAGCTCGGCGACCTCTTCTGCATCCTTGATCATGCGGCCCTCACGCAGCACCGGGGTGGCGAGCTCGACGCGCACGTCGATCCGATCGGAGAGCGGGATCACGTGCAACGCCGGCAGAGCGTCTGAAACTCCCACTCGCGTGACTGCGCCCAGGGCGGCGGCCACGAGGTCGTAGGGATTCTGTCCGTCGACCCAGTCGGAGACGGCGAGGCCGAGCTCACCCACCGCCGTGGTCCTGACCTTCGCCAACTCCATGCGCGGCACGATGACGGTGGGAGCGATGCCGGGTCCGAGCACGAGTGCGGTGAGGCGCTCGATCGTGTCTCCCTCGACGCCGACCAGATACTCCAGATCAGGGCCAGGACCCACCACTATCCCGTCGAGACCGGCGTCAGCGGCAAGCGCTGCTGCGCGGCCGAGTCGAGCGGCGTACACGGAGGCGGGGAACGGCAGTGTGCTCACGGCATCCACGCTACTGCGCCGGCCGTTCCCCGGGAACGGCGACTCAGCTGACGGCGAGGCGGATGCGCTCGGTGAGAACCTTGCGGTTCGCGGCAGAGAGATCGAGCAGCGCGTATGCGGTCGGCCACATCGTGCCGTCGTCGAGGTTCGAGATCGGCTCGAAACCGAACGTGCCGTACCTGACCTTGAACTTGCTGGCCGGCTGGAAGAAGCAGAGCACCTTGCCGTCCTTGCCCCAAGCGGGCATGCCGTAATACGTCCGCGGCATGAGCTCGGGAGCGACCTCGGTCACGAGGTCGTGGAGCGCCTTCGACAGCTCTCGATCGTTGTCATCGGGAAGCTTTGCGATCGCCGCCTCGAGGTCTGCGACACCCTCGGCCCGCACCTCTTCCGGGGTCTTCTTGGCACGAGACCGAGACTTGCGCTTGTCGGCCGCGGCCTCCTTCATCGCCTCGCGCTCTTCGGCACTGAAGTTCTTCTCGTTGTCAGCCATGGCCGACTCCTTTCACTGTGTGATCTGCGATGAATCTCACACTACGGATGCAGCGCACTGCTGTGCTTCTTGATTCGTGATCGATGTCTCGGGTCCGAGCATGACGAGCCGGACGCCTCTCGAGGCGAGGTTTCGTCCAGGATCGTCACGCGCGTACCCTCCCTGAACCCCGGCCACTATGGTGGACGCATGGATATGCGGGTCGCGGCATACGCGGTCGTCACCGATGACGACGGTCGCATACTTCTCGCGCGCTGGACCGAGGGTCGTCGAGTGGCATGGACGATGCCCGGCGGAGGGCTGGAACCGGGTGAGGCTCCCGAGGACGCCGTGCGGCGTGAGCTCCGCGAGGAGACCGGCTACACGGTCAAGGTCGGCGAGCTGCTGGGCATTCATTCGAGGGTGATCCCGGCGAGCCAGCGGGTGAACCAGTCGGATCAGCCTCTGCACACCCTGCGCATCGTCTACCGGGCGTCGGTGACGGGCGGCAAGCTGACATTCGAGGCCGATGGCTCGACCGACATGGCCGAGTGGTTCCCACTGAAAGCCGTGAAGGAACTGCAGAGGGTCAAGCTGGTCGACATCGCCCTGCGGATGGCCGGCATCCTCTGACTCAGTCGCGGGCCTCTTCGGGTACCGAGATGTCGGCGACTGTGGCACCGTACGCGGCGATGAGGTCATCGGCATCGACGAAGAGGCTGTAGCCGTGAGCGCCGGCACCCATGGCGATCCGCTGCCCGACGATCGACTCGTCGGCGAAGACCGGCCAGTCCGTGGTGCTGCCGATGGGCACGATTGTTCCGCGCTCGTAGCCGGTCGCCGCGAGGGCGAGATCAGGCTCGGGCAAGCGGAGCTTGTTCACTCCGACGACCGCACGCAGCTTCGGCCACGAGATCGACCTGCCGCCGGGAACCAGCGCGAAGAGATACGTGTCGTCCGACCGCTTGACGACGAGCGTCTTGACGATGCCGGAGGGAGGGATACCGAGCAGCTCAGCCGCCTCGAAGAGACTGCGGGCGGCAGGACGCTCGCGGATCTCGATGTCGAGTCCGCGAGCCGCTGCGGCGTCCCTCACCCGGGCATGGAGATCCCCCGGCTCAGTGGCCGGGGGCTCCGATGTCGAGGTCACGCGTCAGGTGCGGAGAGCGGGTCGTCGGCGACCCAGAGCTCGTCGTCTGCGCGCAGTGCCTGCCAGGCGGCGTAGAGAACGCCGGCCGCTGCGGCGACTCCGAGGATCAGGGCGATGACCGAACCGACGCTCGGGCCCTTCGGCTCGGGCTGAGTGGCCTTCCTGACCTTCTTCACGACGCCTTCGCGCTTGGCGTTCGCGACATCCCACGCGGTGAGCGCGGTGCCGACGACTCCGCCGACGATCGGGACGACCTTGTCGTCCACCACGTGGTGACCGAAGCGGACGCCGCGGTCGACGACCGGTGCGACGCGACGGTTGTAGGTGTCCTGGACGACAGGACCGACCTGCTCGCGACCGAAGTGGCCGAGCTGACGTCCGGCTTCACGCGCGACGTCGGCGGCGTGGCCGACGAGGACCTGCTGGTTCTCCCAGAGCTGGTTGGCGTCGTTCTGAAGACGACGCAGCTCCTTCTTCCGCTTGCGGCTGATGCTCACGATGCTCTCCTGTCGATTGGAGTACGGATTCCCCATCTTGCCACGCGACCGTGTATGGGGCGAGGGAATCGCCGAACCCTTGCGTCGCAGGCCGATGAGCGCTAGACGCGGGCCAACTCATGGGAAGCTCTGCGAGAATGGACCCATGGCTCACGCTTCTCATGTCGCAACCCTGCACACCAACCACGGTGACATCGTCATCAACCTCTTCGGCGACCACGCCCCGAAGACGGTCAAGAACTTCGTCGGCCTCGCCGACGGCACCCAGGAGTGGACGCACCCCGCCACCGGCAAGCCGGGCGAGGGTGCTCTCTACAAGGACGTCATCTTCCACCGCATCATCCCGAACTTCATGATCCAGGGCGGCGACCCGCTCGGACAGGGCGTCGGGGGCCCCGGATACAACTTCGACGACGAGATCAACATGGAGCTCAACTTCAACGAGCCCTACATCCTCGCCATGGCCAACGCCGGTCTGCGTCGCAACGCCATCACGGGCAAGGCCGAGGGCACCAACGGCTCGCAGTTCTTCATCACGACCGACCCCACCCCCTGGCTCCAGGGCAAGCACACGATCTTCGGCGAGGTCGCCGATGACGCCTCCAAGGCTGTCGTCGACGCGATCGCCGCTGTGCCGACGGCTGCGGGCGACCGTCCCATCGAGCCGGTCGTGCTGCAGTCGATCGACATCGTCGCGGCCTGACGCCGACGCTGGCCGATCCGGATGACGACGCCTGAGTTCGCGGACAACCGCGACAACTTCTGCTACCGGCATCCGGATCGGCAGAGCTTCGTGCTCTGTCAGCGGTGCCTGCGCACGATCTGCCCCGAATGCCAGACGCAGGCGGCTGTCGGGGTCATCTGCCCCGAGTGCATGGCCGCAGAGCGAAAGAACCGCACTCCCGCCCAGAAGCGCGCCGAGCGTCGCTGGGGCGGGCGCGGCGCCGCACTCGCCTCGCGTGGCAGCGGCAAGCCCGTCGTCACGTACTCGCTGCTGGCGATCACGTCGTTCATCGGGCTCCTTCAGCTCATCCCGGGTGTGGGCCAGGCGATCACGGGCCAGCTGCTCTTCGCGGCGGGCTATCTGTATCCGGATCTGTCGCTGATGCCGTTCGAACCGTGGCGGCTTCTCACGGCGGTGTTCGTGCATGGCGGTTTCCTGCATCTCGCGCTCAACATGCTCGCGCTGTGGATGCTGGGTCAGAGTCTCGAACCGATGCTCGGCCGAATCCGCTTCCTGTCGCTGTACCTGATCAGCGGGCTCGGTGGTTCCGTCGCCGTCGCATTGCTCGCGCCCGGAACCGCGACGGTGGGCGCCTCCGGTGCGATCTTCGGCCTGATGGCCGCCCTGCTGATCATCGGACGGCACATCGGCGCGAACGTGACCGGCATCCTCGTGATCCTCGGCATCAACTTCGTCGTCGGCTTCGTGTTCTCTCAGAACATCGCCTGGCAGGCGCACCTCGGCGGGGCGATCGTCGGTGCGCTCGTGGCGTTCATCCTCACGAGGACCCGACGGCGTGAGCAGCGGACGCTACAGATCGTGCTGCTCGTTGCCGTCGTCGTCGCGCTCGTCCTGATCGTCGCCCTGTTGGTACCGTTCCTGATCACGACGGTTTACTCCTGATCAGAAGTTGTTAACAGGTTTGTTGACCGATGTGAATAACATCTGTGTAATTCTCCCCATGTTGGGGATAACCTGTGGATAACTAAGAAGAAGGCCCCTCTCGCCAGCGCGAGAGGGGCCTTCTTCGATATCGGTGGGGCGGGCGTCAGCGCCAGCGTGTGGTCATCAGGAAGCCGATCAGGGCGATGCCCAGGCCGATCGCAAGGTTCCAGTTGTCGAGCCCCGGGATCGGGAACTGCATGCCCGAGATGTAGAACACGAGGATCCACACGAGACCGAGGAGCATGAAGCCGACCATCACCGGCTTGAACCACACGGCGTTGGGTGCGGCTTCGCCTTCGCTGCGCGGAGCTTCGGGTTCTTCGGTCTTGCGGTCGCGTGCCATTCCCACAGTGTACCCAAGAGTGTCATATCGCGCGGAAAACCAGGGCCGCAGGGCGGGAGTACAGGTCTGGCGGATAGCATGTCGCCATGACTGCATCCGTCGTCTCGGGGGAGCGACGTGCACACCGCCGCCGCCCCCGGTCGCGCGCGACCTTCACCAGCGTGCTCGGCGAGCTGCTGCTCACGGGTGGAGTGATCGTGCTTCTCTTCGTCGCGTGGCAGATGTGGATCGGCGACATCATCATCGCGGCCCAGAAGAACGAAGAGGGTGCGGCGGTCTCGCAGGAATGGGCGAACGCACCCACTCCCGAGCTCCCACCGGTCGTCAAGACCGACGACGGAGCGACAGTCTTCGAGCCCGTGATCCCCGCCGCTCCGGCCGACACCGAGCTTCTCGGCCAGATGCACGTGCCGCGCTTCGGTGCCGAGTACAACGTCGGCATCTACGGCGGTACGACGCGCGCGCGCACGCTCGACAAGCTCGGGATCGGCGTCTACACCGACTCGAAGATGCCCGGTGAGGTCGGCAACTTCGCGATGGCCGGCCACCGCACCACCTGGGGCAAGCCCTTCAACCAGCTCGACAAGCTCCAGGTCGGCGACGCGATCGTCGTCGAGACGCCTGACGGATGGTTCACGTACCGCTTCCGGACGCTGGAGTACGTCAAGCCCACGCAGACGGACGTGCTGCTCGATGTGCCGCAGATGCCCGGCGTCGCGACGGGGGAGAAGTACATCACGCTGACCGCCTGTTCGCCGCTGTACTCCCTCGCCGAGCGCATCGTCGCCTACGGCGTGTACGAGAGCTTCCAGCCCCGCGCCGAGGGTCCGCCCGCAGCGCTCACCGATCCACCGCCTCCGCCGGCCGCGCCGTCGATCTAGCCGAACGGAAAGAGACGACCCATGTACGCCGCACTCTGGCGCATCCTCCCCGGCCCGTGGTGGCTGAAGCTCTTCATCCTCCTCGTGCTCGTCGCAGCGGTGCTCTACGGGCTCTTCTGGTACGTCTTCCCCTGGGTGAGCCCGCTGATCACCCCGGGCGAGGTCGACCTCGAATGACCCGCGTGCTCGTCGTGGACAACCACGACAGCTTCGTGCATACGCTCGTGGGTTATCTCCGCGAGCTCGGTGCCGACGTCACGCTGATCGAGGCGGATACCATCGATGCCGCTGAACTCGCGGTGATGCTGTCGGACTTCGACGCGCTGCTGCTCTCTCCCGGCCCGGGCACCCCTGACGATGCCGGCGTCTCCGTCGACGCCGTGCGGCTCGCCGCGAGGATCCGGATGCCGCTCCTCGGCGTCTGCCTGGGGCATCAGGTGATCGGCGCCGCGTTCGGCACCACCGTTTCAGAGGCGCCTGAGCTGATGCACGGCATGGTGTCGCCGGTCACGCACGACGGATCAGCGCTCTTCGCCGGCATCCCGTCGCCGTTCGACGCGGGCAGATATCACTCCCTCGCTCTCGCGGAGACCAATCTGCCGGCTGACGTGGCCGTCACAGCGCGCACCGCGAGCGGCACCGTCATGGCACTGGAGCACACCCGTCTGCCCATACTCGGGGTGCAGTTCCACCCCGAGAGCGTGCTGACCGAAGGCGGATACCGTCTGCTCGCCAACTGGCTCGAACTGTGCGGCGACGCGCACGCCGTGGCACGCTCAGCGGCACTGCACCCGCTGTCGGGCCCCGACGCTCGTGTGGATCAGCCGGCGGCGACGCAGTAGCGCAGTTCGACCGTCGAGCCGATCGCCACGTCTCCCGGCGCGGCCGACATCGATGACACGGTGGGCGGTTCGGTCGGCGTGCAGTCGATCAGCTCGACCGGACTGGGCGTGAGGCCGATGCGTTCGAGCTCAGCCTGAGCCGCTTCCATCGTCCACCCGGTGACGTCGGTGAGGGTGACCCGGCCGCTCGCGACGACGAGATTCACGATGGTCTGCGGTGCGACCTCGGTGTCGGCCGCCTCGCTGGCCTCCATCACCGTCTCGGCCGCCAGCCCCTTGTCGTTGCGCTGGATGACCGTGCCCAGTTCGAGTCCTGCCGCCGCGAGTGCGTCTTTGGCGGCCGTCAGAGACAGGCCCTCGAGCATCGGGACGACGACCGTCTCCTTGCCGGAGGACACGTAGACCGTCACGGAATCGCCCTCGCTGACGGCGGTGCCGGACGCAGGGTCTGTGCGGGTCACGTTGCCCTCGACGATGTCGTTGCTGGACTCGAGCACCAGCTTCGAGGTGAGATCGAGCTTGCCGAGATCATCCTGGGCGCGCTCGGACGAGACATTGACGAGATCAGGCACCACGCGCGAGCTCGACGGCACGTCGTCCGGGCGCATGCTGAGCGTCCAGACCCAGAACAACACCGAGGCGAGAAGCACGGCAAGCAGTGCCACACCCGCCCAGATCCACGCGACGGGCGGACCCGACTGCGTGCGAGCCATGGTGGTGTCGGTGCTCAGCTGGCGGAGCGACCGGGCGGTCTCCTGCGCGGCACGCGGATTCGGTCCGTACAGCTCGCTCGTGAGCGCGCCGAGCTCCTTGCGGCTCGGCGCATGGCCGGAGACCGCCGAGTCGAGCGCAGCGCGGAAGTGCGCGGCATCCGGGTATCGCTGGTAGGGATCCTTGGCCAGCGCGCGCAGGACGATCGGGTCGAGCGCGCCGGGGGAGTCCTCGTTCACCTCGGTCGGAGGGACCGGAGTCTCGCTCACGTGCTGGTAGGCGACGGCCACGGGGGATTCGCCGCGGAACGGCTGACGGCCGGTGAGCAGTTCATAGAGCACGACGCCGGTCGAGTAGAGGTCGGCGCGTGCGTCGACCGGTTCGCCCTTGGCCTGCTCGGGTGAGAAGTATGCCGCGGTGCCGATGATCTGGGTGGTCTCGGCGACCGTCGATGACGAGTCGGACACGGCTCGGGCGATGCCGAAGTCCATGACCTTGACCTGGCCCTTGTCGGTCACCATCACGTTGCCCGGCTTGATGTCGCGGTGCACGACACCCGCACGATGCGAGTAGTCCAGCGCTTCGAGGATGCCGTCGACATAGCGCACGGCGTCGTCGACGGGCACCGGGCCCTTGGCGATGATGTCCTTCAGCAGCGTGCCGCTGATCAGCTCCATGATGATGTACGGAGGCTCATCCGTGCTGCTGTCGGTCGTCGAGGGGTCGCCGGCGTCGTAGACGCGGACGATCGACGGGTGCGACATGCGCGACGCGGACTGGGCCTCGAGACGGAATCGCGTGCGGAACGCGTTGTCGCGTGCCAGCTCGGGGTCGAGGATCTTGATCGCCACCGCACGACCGAGCGTCAGATCGTACCCGCGGTACACCTTCGCCATGCCGCCGTGCCCGATGAGCTCGTCGACGCGATAGCGACCCGCGAGAACGCGTGGCTCTGTCGACACGTAGTGACCCCCTGATACGACCTTGTGGATGCTCCAGCCTACGGCGGGAGCGGGTTATTCGCCTGAGTCTCCGCCGTCTGCGTCGCCTTCATCGGCGCCCGGCGCGGCGGGCAGGATGACGACGCCCGGCATGGCATCCGACTGCTCGGACGGCATATCACTGCCGCAGAAGACGCGGAACGTGGCGGTGATCGACTGTCCGGCCGTGCCGGGCACGATCTGCGTCGAGAGCACGCTGGGTCCGAAGCTGCGGATGGACTCGCCGGCGCTGCCGCCGGAGAACGTCGCGTTGGTGAGCGTCACCTCGAAGGCCGATCGCGCCGGGGTGCCCGAGGGGCACTCGAAGCTCGGCCAGTTGAGGGTCACGGGCTCGCCCTCGGTGGCGGTGCCGGCGATGGTCGGGGTGCCCGAGGGCTTGCCCACCTTCACCTGCTCCTTGAAGGTCGTCAGCGTGATGGCCGTGCCCTCGGGAACGTTGCCGCCGGGCTGCACGGACTCGACCGTGCCGACCTGGTTCGCGTTGGGAGCGATGGTGTTGCCCACCACGCACTCGGCCTGGAGTCCGGCGTTGACGGCAGCGGTCTGCGCGGCATCGCACTGCATCCCCACGAGACCGAGAGCATCGACGTCCACGAGCTCGGGCTCGGGCGTCTCGGTCTCGGTCGGTGTCGGCTTCGGGGTCTGCGACACGGTCTCCGACTGAGTCGGCTCGGGATCGGGGTCGCCCTGATTCATCAGGGCGAACACGGTTCCACCGAGCACGATCACGAGCAGTGCGATGAGAGCGATCAGCGGCCACGTCCAGGGGCTGCGCTTCTTCTTCTTCTCGGCTTCCTCCTCGGCCTGCTCGCCGGTGGGCAGCTGGGCCGTCGTGGGGAGGATGCGCGTCGTGCCGTCGTCGCCCGATGCGGTGAGCAGCCGGGTGGCGTCGTCGGAGGCGACACCGCCGGTCGCGATGGCCGGCACCGCGATGGCCGCGGAGTTCAGGTCGCCTCGGCGCAGAGCCTGGGCGGCGCGTGCGACGGTCGCCGACGACGACGGGCGGTCGGCGGGCTTCTTGGCGATCATCGCCATGACGAGGTTCTGCACCGGGATCGGCACGGTCGGCGGCAGCGGCGGAGGCTGCTCGTTGATCTGCGCCATCGCGATCGCGACCTGCGACTCACCCGTGAAGGGCCGCTTGCCTGCGAGGCACTCGTAGGCGACGATGCCGAGCGAGTACGTGTCGGTCGCGGGTGACGCCGGGTGCCCCGACGCCTGCTCGGGCGAGAGGTACTGCACGGTGCCCATGACCTGGCCGGTGGCCGTCAGCGGCACCTGGTCGGCGATGCGGGCGATGCCGAAGTCCGTGATCTTGACGCGGCCGTCCGGCGTGATCAGCAGGTTTCCCGGCTTGATGTCACGGTGCACGAGACCTGCCGCATGCGCGGCCTGCAGAGCGGATGCCGTCTGCGCGACGATGTCGAGGGTCTTGTCGGCGCTCAGGGCGCCGTCGCGCTCGAGCACGGTCGAGAGGGCCTCGCCGGGAACGAGCTCCATGACGAGGTAGGCGCTGCCGTTCTCCTCGCCGTAGTCGAAGACGCTCGCGATGCCCTCGTGGTTGACGAGTGCGGCATGGCGCGCCTCAGCGCGGAACCGCTCGAGGAACCCGGGGTCCCCCATGTACTCGTCCTTGAGGATCTTGATGGCCACGGTGCGACCGATGACGTGATCCGTCGCCTCCCACACCTCGCCCATGCCGCCGATCGCAATACGCGACTGCAGCTCGTAGCGACCACCGAACGACACACCCTGCGTCGGTCTCATCTGCCCAGCACCGCCTCTATGACCTTCTTTGCAATCGGAGCGGCGATGGTGTCGCCGGATCCTGACTGCCCTTGTCCACCGCCGTCTTCGACGAGGACCGCTACTGCCACCTCGGGGTCGTCCGCCGGCGCGAAACCGGTGAACCACAACGTGTACGGCTTGTTATCGTTCTCGGTCGTGCCGGTCTTCCCCGCCACATCGACCCCGTCTATTCTTGCACCCTGCGCAGCGCCGTTTGAGACGCTCGCGACCATCGACGCCGTGATCTGATCGGCGATCGTCGCATCGGTCGTCTGACCGAACTGGGTGTCGTCGTACGAACGGATGACCGAGAGGTCGTTGCCGATCACCGTGTCGACCAGACGGGGGTTCATCACGACGCCGTCGTTCGCGATGCCGGCCGCCACCATCGCGATCTGCAGCGGCGTCGCGGTGACCTGTCCCTGGCCGAATCCGGTGAGGGCGGTCTGCGCGTCGTCGAGGGCACGCGGGTAGCTCGACGGAGTCGATTCGAGCGGCGTCGAGAAGCTCCGGTTGAAGCCGAACTTCTCCGCCATCTCGCGGATCGCGTCATCGCCGAGCTCGACGGCGAGCTCGGCCATCGGGATGTTGCAGCTCAGGCGGATGGCTTCGGAGATCGACACGGTGTCTCCGCTGCCGCACGTGCCGCCCCAGGCGTTCGCGACCGTGTTCGTCGAGCCGGGCAGCTGATAGCGGGCCGGGTTCGGGAGCGTCGAGTCGGGCGTCCAGTTGCCCGACGCGTAGGCCGCGGCCGCCACGACGAGCTTGAATGTCGAGCCGGGAGGGTTGAGGTCGCCGGCGATCGCTCGGTTCGAGAGGGGCTTCGTGGGGTCTTCGTCGAGCTGGTCGTAGGTTGCGTTCGCGGCATCCGCGTCGTGCGTCGCGAGCTGGTTGGTGTCGAACCCGGGGGTCGACACCAGTGCGAGGATGCGCCCGGTCTTCGGCTCGATAGCGACGACCGCGCCGTTGAGGCCCTGCAGAGCGTCGTATGCGGCGCGCTGCGCGGCCGTGTCGAGGGTCAGCTCGACGCTGAATCCGCTCTGCGGCTGACCCGAAAGGATCCGCTCGATCTCGGCGAAGAAGGCGCTCGATCCCGTTCCCGACAGGTCGGCGTTCATCGCCCGCTCGATGCCGGTCGCTGACTGCAGCGCCGGGTTGAAGTACCCGGTGACAGGGGCCCACATCGCGGCATCCGTGTAGACGCGCTGGAACTGGTAGCGGTCATCCGAGGGGGTCGAGGAGGCGATCGCGACGTCGTCGACGATGATCGACCCGCGCTGGATCTCGTAGCTGTCGAGGAGCGTGCGCCTGTTGTTCGGGTTCTGCCCGAGGGCGTCGGCCTCGACGACCTGGATCCAGCTGGTCGCGGCGAACAGCGACAGGAACATGAACAGCATCACGATGCTGAGACGGCGGAGTTCTTTGGTCATGTCAGCCGATCACCGCCCGGGGTTGGCTGCGGACGCCGTCGGAGATGCGCAGCAGGATGGCCACGATCAGCCAGTTGGCGATGAGCGAGGATCCACCGGCGGCGAGGAACGGCGTGGTCAGACCGGTCAGCGGGATGACCCTCGTCACGCCGCCGACCATGATGAACACCTGCAGCGCGATGGTGAACGAGAGGCCGATGGCGAGCAGCTTGCCGAAGTCGTCCTGACCCGCCAGTCCGATGCGCACGCCACGGCTCACGAAGACCATGTAGAGGCAGAGGATCGCGAACAGCCCGATCAGGCCGATCTCCTCGCCGAGGCTCGTGATGATGTAGTCGCTGTGGGCGAGGGGCGTGACGTCGGGGCGTCCCTGACCCCAGCCCGTGCCGAGAAGGCCGCCGTGCGCCAGCCCGAACAGGCCCTGCATGGGCTGGAAGCCGGCGCCGTCGGGGTCGACCTTCTCGGGGTCGAAGAGGAACAGCCAGTTGACGAAGCGGCCCTGCACGTAGCTGAGGATCTGTGTCGCCACCGCGACACCCGCAGCCACGAGGGCGAGGCCGATGAGCACCCAGCTGGTCTTGCCGGTCGCGACGTAGAGCATTGCGACGAACATGCCGAAGATCAGGGTTCCGGTTCCGAGGTCGCGCTGGATGACGATGATGCCGAGCGAGATCGCCCACACCACCAGAACCGGTCCGAGTTCGCGCATGCGCGGCCACATGATGCCGAGGAACTTCGTGCCGACAGACGTCAGGCTCTCCCGCGTGCGCACGAGATAGCCCGCGAAGAAGATCGCGAGGCAGATCTTGGCGAGCTCGCCGGGCTGGAAGGCGAACATGCCGCCGAGCGACACCCAGACCTGGGCGTTCGCATCGGGGATGCGCAGGCCCGGGACGAAGGGGAGCAGCAGGAGCAGGATGCCGGAGAGGCCGAAGATGTAGGTGTAGCGGAACAGCACCCGGTAGTTGCGCAGCAGGATCACGCACGCGATCGCCCCGGCGAGAGAGATGCCCGTCCACGCGAGCTGCTTCGTCGAGTAGGCGTCCCACCCTGTGAGGGACTTCGCGATGTCGATGCGATAGATCATCGCGATGCCGAGGCCGGTCAGCAGCGTGGCGATCGGCAGCAGGAACGGGTCGGCAGCCGACGCGACGGCACGCAGCACGAAGTGCACGGCGAAGGCCAGAACGGCGAGGCCACCGCCGATCGCCAGGATCATGGGGTCGATCAGACCCAGAGCACCGAGCTGCACGAGCGTGAGAGCGCCGCCACTGAGAGCGACGGCGAAGAGCAGCAGCCAGAACTCGCGGTTGCGCTGCGTCTGCGGCATCCGCATTCTCTTGAGGGCCTTGATGACGCTGGTGTCGGCCGTGACGTCGGCGGTCATCCTGCGTCCTCCGTCGGCGTCGCGGTGGGCAGGGGAGTGGGCAGCGGGGTCTCGCCGATCACGCGGTCGGCGCCGGCCTGGAGTCGCGCGACGATGGCCTCGGCATCCGAGAACGACCGCGCCGTGATCGTGCGCTCCACGGAGTCACGCTGGTACGGCGGAAGGTTGGCGAGCAGGATGTCGGTGTCGCGGAGCGGAGTCGACAGGGTGATCGGGCCGATGTTCTGCTGCACGCCCTGGTAGATCACGACACTGTCGTCGTCGGCGCCGACGAAGTAGCGCGTCTGCGTCCAGCTGTAGGCGGCGAAGGCGGCGAACACGAGCATCGCGACGACCACCAGCATCCCGGCGATCCATCCGAGACGGCGGCGCTTGGCGCGTCGACGGTCCTCTTCGATGAGCTCTTCGAGGTATTCGGGGGCCGGCTCGAAGTGGCTGGGCTCGTTCGCGGCCTGGCGTACCGGGTGCAGCCAGTTGCCGCGGGGCGCGCGCACCGGAGGAACGGTCACGTTGGCGGGGTTCGATGCCGAGCCGACGATCGTCGCCGTGCCGGAGTGCATCGCGTGCTGACCGCCGACCTCGACGAGGACGATCGTCACGTTGTCGGGGGCTCCGCCGTCGAGCGCCTGCTTGAGCAGGTTGTCGGCCGTGCGGCCAGGCGCCATCCCCATGCGCATCGCCTTGAGGATGTGCGCCTCGTCGACGACGCCCGAGAGGCCGTCGGAGCACAGCAGCCAGCGGTCGCCCGGCTGGGTGTGCATCACGAACATGTCGAGCTCGGGATCGGCGTCCATGTCGCTCAGCACGCGCATGAGCACCGAGCGACGCGGGTGGTATCGCGCCTCTTCGGGCGTGATGCGGCCCGAGTCGACGAGTCGCTGCACGAAGGTGTGGTCGGCCGTGATCTGCGTCACCGCGTCGTCGCGGTAGAGGTAGATGCGCGAGTCGCCGATGTGGCCGATGACCGCGTAGTCGTCGACCATGATGACGGCGCTGAGCGTGGTGCCGAGGCCGGCGAGCTCGGGACGGTCCTTGGCGGCGCGGATCAGATCGCCGGCCGCGGTGGTCGCGGCGGCCTGCAGTGAGGCCTGTGCGTCGTCGACCGACGAGTACGGCTGGTCGAGCGGCTCCATCCGGTGGATCGCGATGCTCGAGGCGACGTCACCGCCGGCGTGACCGCCCATGCCGTCGGCGACGACGAAGAGATTCGCCCCGGAGTACCCGGAATCCTGGTTGTTGGAGCGGACCTTCCCGGTGTGGGAGATCGCGGCGCTCGAGCCTTCGAAGACCATGCCGGGGTCAGGCTCGCAGCTCGAAGGTCGTGGCGCCCACCTTGATGGGGGTGCCGAGGGCGAGGGCGACGGGACCGCCGGTCACGCGCTGGCCGGCGACGAAGGTGCCGTTGGTCGAGTCGAGGTCCTGGATGGCCCAGCTGTCGCCGCGCAGCATCAGACGTGCGTGGTGACTGGACGTGTAGTCGTCGCGGATCACGAGGGCGGATTCGCTGGAGCGTCCGATCGTCAACGTCTCGTTGCCGAGGGGGAGCTCGAGCCCCGCCTTCGGACCGGAGGTGATGACGAGCCGCTTGGCCGTCGCGACCGTGGCGGGACCGGTGCTGGGCTTCGACGACGCGGGGCGCGAGGCCGGGGCGGATGCGGGCGACTGCGTCGGAGCAGGCGTCGCCGCGGCGACCTCGGCCGGGAGCTTGCGGACCTTCATGCCGAACAGATCGGCGCGCAGCGAGTAGACGACGCCGAACACGAAGAACCACAGCAGCAGCAGGAAGCCCACGCGCAGCAGCAGCAGGACGAGTTCACTGGGTGTGCTCACGAGATGGCCCCGAACGCGCGGGTCGCGTCGTCGTCGCGCGGCCGGGGCGGGCGCGACGGGGTGGCGACGGGAACGATGCGGAACACCAGGTCGGTGCGTCCGATGGTCAGGGTGGTGTCGGAGGGGAGGGCGGCTTCGCGCACCTTCTGGCCGTCGACCTTGGTGCCGTTCGTCGAGCCGAGATCGCGCATCATGGCGCGCTCTCCGTCCCAGAGGACCTCGACGTGCTTACGGCTGGATCCGGCGTCGGCGATAGTGATGTCGGCATCCGTTCCGCGGCCGATGACGGTGCGTGCGCGGGTGAGCGAGTGGCGACGCCCGTCGACGTCGATCACGGCCTGCCACTCGACGCGCCCCTCGACGGTTCCTGAGCTGACGTTGACCGTGCCGGTCGCGATCTTGTCGTCACCCTCGAGCGAGATCGAGAGCGGGCCGGAGAAGCTGTAACCCTGCGACTTCGCGTGCTTGGTGAGAAGCGCGTGCAGTTCGTCGGTGAGGGCTCCACCGAGCCCCTGCATGCGCTCGGCGTCGTCGGTGCTGAGGCGCACGACGAAGTTATTGGGCGCGATGATGCGGTCCCTGCTCACCACAGCCGCTTTGGTGTCCGCTTCGCGCCGAAGGGCGGAAGCGATCTCCACGGGCTGGATGCCGCTGCGGAAGGTCTTCGCGAAGGCGCTGTTCACAGCGCGCTCGAGACCCTTCTCAAAGCTGTCAAGTAGTCCCACTGGGCTCCTCTGGCATGCCGACCGGTAGGCACATCGTAGCGAGGTGTGCTGGGTGAACGCCCTCGCGAGGCGGGAAAACGCCGAGATTCCGGGGGAGTGGGGGAGTGGGATGCGCCGGATGCAGGACCTCGGCACGTCTGCAGGACCGAAGAACATCCTCTCGTCCGGCATCCGTGCCCGACTCCTGCAGACCGCGGCGGCGCCGGTTTCATCGATGGGCGAAACGCGTGATATCTTTGGGAAGTTGAGTTCTTCGGAGCCCGACATACTCGCGCGAGTGGCGGAATGGTAGACGCGCTGGCTTCAGGTGCCAGTGTCCTTATGGACGTGGGGGTTCAAGTCCCCCCTCGCGCACAGCGAGCAGTGAATGAGAGACAGGCCCGGTTCCTTTCGAGGAAGCCGGGCCTTTCTCATGCATCGGCAGAGGTGTCGGCGGGGCGTCAGCCTCGGATCGACCGCCGAGCGGCTTCGAAGCGCACCCAGTCGTGGTCGGATGCCGGCGTCAGCTCCCACTCCTCGACGGGGCCGCTCTCCCATGCCGTCGCTGCCACTGCACCACCGGCATCGGTGAGATCCGTCACCACGGCGGCGTCGAGCCGGCCTCCGGCGAGCAGCTTGTCCTGCGACGCCTTCTTCACCCGACCCCACCACTCAGGCTCAGGTGTCGCGGTGAGCACCTCGCCCTTCTTCAGGACGGCGGCGACGGCGTCGGCGCCACTGTCGGCGGAGTCGTCGACGACGAGAACGGGCGGGCGCTTCACGCCCAACGCCGCCATCACCGCCTCGCCGAGGGAGTCGTAGGCGCCGGCGCTCGCCCGACGGCCGTCGAGGGTGTGCTCGATGTGGAAGCTCATGGATGAAGGCTACTCACGGTGTGCGGACGACGCGCCGAGAACCCTCGCTTATTTTGAATGACTAAAAATAAGATACGGTGGGGAGACGACGTGGTGCCGGGGTTGCAGCCCCGGCACCACTGTCCGTGAGACACCACCATCCCTGACTGAGGAGGCTCGCATGAGTCACGAACACGCCCCAGAGTACCCACGCCAGACGCCCTCCATGGAGAAGTCCCTCGGACGGGACGGGCGCGAGCGCATCATCCGCCAGGCGCTCGAGCGCATCGACGGTGCGCCCGCGCCGACGGTCGACATGATGCAGGCGGCGATGGGGACGGAGTCACAGATCCGCCTCGTGCACGACGTCATCCGCGCCTACCTCGACGAGCACCGGTTCACCGACACGAAGGACTGGGCTCAGAGCCTTCGCGAACGATCGTCGCGCAGCGATCAGAAGGCGGAGGCGGTCTGAGATGCGAATCGACTCGATCACGCCTCTCTCCCTGTCTGCTTTCGCACAGCACGAGGCCGTGCAGCGCATCACACCCGCCGACCTGCTCGCCACTCCTCCTCGACTGACCGACTCGGGTCGTTTCGTCGGGCGGGTGGACTCGGGTGGTCTCGGCAGCCCGCGCTACTTCGTCGGGGAGTACCGCGACGGGGCGATGCCGAGCGCGCTCGTGCTCGAGTACGGCGCCGCGTCCGCCGGCGACGGGCGAGCGACCCGGGTGTGGAGCCTGGCCGACCGGCGGGGCACCACGCCCGACTACCGCCTCATCCACGACGACTCCTCCCGGGGGTATGTCACGGTGTGAGCGACCGGGCTCACAGCACCCTCGCAGGACTCGCCGCCTCCACGTGTTGGCGCTCAGGCCCCACTCGTGATGGTGTGAGCAGGTGAGATCGCCAGCTTCCCCCCACAGCGACGACCAGAACGACGTCACGTCAGGCTCCGAACCCGCGTCTCGACCGCGTCGTCGGCGCGGTCGAGTGATCGGCTGGATCAGCGTCGCCGTCGTGGCCGCCCTTGTCGCCGTGGGCGCCATCGCCTACGGGCAGCTGCAGGGCAACGTCACCACGGCGCCCATCCGCTCGGACGACGGTGAGAGCGAGCCCGAGCTCGCGACGGGCGATCTGAACATCCTGCTGCTCGGGTCCGATTCCCGGGCTCTCGAGTCCGAGGGCTTCGGCGAAGACGACGGCACCGAGCGCAGCGACGCGATGGTGATCGCTCACATCTCGAGTGACAACACCCGCATCGACGCCGTGCAGCTTCCGCGCGACACCGTCGGCGACCTGCCGGCGTGCGACGACAACGGGCGCGGGTCGTACGGCGGCGGCTGGGGGATGCTGAACTCGGCACTGCAGTACGGACCGGCCTGCTCCGTCGCGGCGGTCGAGCAGCTGACCGGTCTCGCGATAGACCACTTCGTGCAGATGGACTTCGAGGGGTTCATCGGCATGGTCGACGCGATGGGCGGCATCGACGTGTGCCTGCCGGAGCCGCTGCAGGACGGGCACGCACGCCTCGACCTGCCCGCCGGCCCCCAGTCGATCAACGGCGACCAGGCACTCGCACTCGCTCGCACGCGCCATGCGCTCGCTCAGGAGAGCGACATCGCCCGCCTCGGGCACCAGCAGATGGTGCTCTCGGCGATCGTGCAGAAGGCCACCAAGTCCGCCGTGCTCGTGCGCCCCGACCGGCTCTACGCGTTCCTCGATGCCGTGACGTCGTCGATGACCGTCGACCCCGGTCTCGGAGCCCTGACCGATCTCGCCGGCCTCGCCGCGCGGGTCGCGAATGTTCCGCTCAGCAGCGTCACATTCCTCACCATGCCGACGACCGAGGCCCCGGAGGACCCCAATCGCGTCGTGCCGACCGCGGACGCCGACGTCATCTTCCGGGCGCTGATCGACGACGTGCCGATCGTGCTCACCACCGACGAGGTGCAGCCCGAGGCGCCGGTGCGCACCGCGCCCGTGCAGATCCTCAACGGTGCCGGTGTCAGCGGTCTGGCGTCCCGCGTCTCCGATGACGCGACGGGCTACGGATACACCGTCGCCGGCATCGCCAATGCCGACCCGGTCGACCTCACGACCATCACGGCCGCAGACACCCCTGACGCCCAGCAGACGGCGCAGGCGCTCGCCGCAGAGCTCGGCATCCAGGTCGTCGTCCAGGTCGGAGACGTCGACGGCGTGCAGCTGCTGCTCGGCGCCGACTACGAAGCACTCACCTCGCAGCCCCGCGCCACCCCGGTGCCACCGCGGCCGGTGGATGCGGTGAACCGCAGCGCCGACACCGACCTCTGCGCCGCCTGAGGCGTACCCATCACGCCTCCGTGGCGTGCGCGGTGTACGACGACTTTCCAAATTGGAAAGTGGCCCGGGTCACCGAACAGGACCGGCAGACTGGAGAGGACTTCCTTCCTCTTCGTCAGGAGACGCAATGCCGGAACAGCCTCGCCGAACCCCCAGCCAAGCCGTGCTCAGCGTGCAGCAGGTCGAGCAGGTCAGCCCCGACCTCGTGCGCATCACGGCCGGAGGCGACGGGTACGAGGCCTTCACCGACAACGTCTACACCGACAAGTACGTCAAGATCCTGTTCGCCGAGCCTCGCCACGGGCTCACCCCTCCCTACGATCTCGCTCAGCTGCGGGAGCACAGCCCCGAGAAGCTGCCCACTCCGCGCACATACACGGTGCGAGCAGCGGATGCTGAGCGCCAACGTCTCGTCATCGACTTCGTCGTGCACGGCGATGAGGGTGTCGCCGGTCCGTGGGCTCGACGTGCACAGGTCGGGGACACGCTGGTCGTCAGCGGCGCGGGCGGCGGCTACCTGCCCGAGCCGGGAGCGCCGTGGCATCTGCTCATCGGCGACCACACCGCGCTCCCGGCGATCTCGTCGGCCCTCGAGGCGATGGACTCGGATGCCGTCGGGCACGTCATCCTCACCGTCGCCGACCCCGGCGACCGCATCCTTCCCGATGCTCCATCCGGAGTGGCGGTGCGATGGACTGAGTCCGATGACGAGCTGCTGGCCGTCCTCGCAGAGCTGGCCTGGTCGGACGGGCACCCCGGTGTGTTCGCGCACGGTGAGCGCGGAACCATCAAGGCCGTTCGGGCCCTGCTGAAGCAGCGCGAGGTGCCCAGAGAGTCGTTGTCGATCTCCGCCTACTGGGCGCGAGGCCGCGCGGAAGACCAGTTCCAGGCCGAGAAGCGGGAGCCCATCGGTCAGATCGAGTAGGCGCCGAAGCGCGGTCAGAAGCCCTCGGGATCCCGCGGCGTGTAGGCGCCCTCCAGCTCTGCGAGCTCGGCGGCCTCGAGTCGGATGCTGACGGCTGCGACGGCATCGTCGATGTGGGCGGCCTTGGTCGCGCCGACGATCGGGGCGGTCACCGCCGACTGCTGCGCGACCCACGCGAGGGCGATCTGCGCCCGGGAGACGCCGCGTCCCTCGGCGACGCGAGCCACCGCATCCACGATCGCCCGATTCGACTCCTCTTCGCGGTGGTAGAGCGTCGCGCCGAAGGCATCGGTCGCCGTGCGCGTGGTCGTCTCGTCCCACTCCCGCGTCAGCCTGCCACGCGCCAGCGGCGACCAGGGCAGCACGCCGACGCCCGAGTCGAGGCAGAACGGATGCATCTCCCGCTCCTCCTCGCGCTGCAGCAGGTTGTACTGATCCTGCATCGAGACGAAGCGCGTCCAGCCGTTCTGCGCGGCGACACCCTGGGCCTTGGCGAACTGCCACGCCCACATCGATGATGCGCCGATGTAACGAGCCTTGCCCGAGCGGACGACGTCGTGCAGCGCCTCCATGGTCTCTTCGATCGGCGTCTCGGGGTCCCACCGGTGGATCTGGTAGAGATCGACATACTCGGTGCCGAGGCGCGTCAAGCTCGCGTCGATGCCCGACAGGATGTGCCCGCGGCTGAGTCCGGCCTGATTCGCGCCCGGGCCCATGCGCCCGTGCACCTTCGTCGCGAGCACGATCTCGTCGCGGCGCGCGAAGTCCTTGAGTGCACGGCCGACGAATTCCTCGCTCGTGCCGTCGGAGTAAACGTCGGCGGTGTCGAACGTCGTGATTCCTGCCTCGAGAGCCTGCGCGATCAGCGGGCGGCTCGCCTGCTCATCGAGCGACCATCCGTGTGCGCCGCGGTCCGGTGCGCCGAAGCTCATGCATCCGAGCACCACCTTCGAGATCTTCACTCCGGAACGGCCGAGCCTGACGCTGTCTGCTGTGTCGAGCATCCGAGATCTCCCTCGAGTCGTGGTCTGCGATCGATGCTCTCACGGTCACGCGCGGTGCGGGGTCGTCGGTCACAGGAAGACGCGGAGGTAGTCGCCGATCTTCTCGCCGCTGTCTTCGGGGACGACCTCGACGCTGAGTCGGGCGCGCACGCCGGCGGTCTCGACCTCGATCGGCATCGCCCCGCATCCCATGACCGGCCCGTTCTCAACGCCGTCGATCACCAGGCAGACCCTTCCGAGCCCGCTCTCATCACTCGCCTCGACGGCGTAGAAAGTGTGCCCTTCGGAGTCCTCGCCGAGCAGGCGCGCCGTGTCGGGGACCACCGTCGCGATCTGGTCGGACGTGACCGACTCAGGCAGGCGGGCGGATTCGCCGCTGGCGAGAAGGTCGACCGTCGGAGCGTTGACGCAGCCGGCCAGAAGCGCGACCGCCCCGAGCGCGAGAGCCGCGCTCACCAGTGGACGGAGGCGCGAGCGGTTCATGACCACACCATAGGGGCGACCGGGTGTCGACACAATCGAGCAGCCCGCCGAATCGGCTCGGCCTGTGACGTCACCCGTCGGGATCGGGGCGGGAATGATCCTCGCCCTCCGCCGGGCTGTCAACCGCCCTGCGCTCGCCGCGGATCGGACGCATCATGAGAGCTCGGACACCAACCCTGGAGGGCATCATGTCGAACATCGACGCTTTCGCGAACAGCTTCCCGCCGGACATGCCCGGCATCCCCCGAGTCGACGACTTCTCGGACGGCACCTTCCCCACCGATACCGACCAGCCCGAGACCCAGGGCGACGACCCGGTCGACGCCGAGCTGGGCGACGACGGACAGGGTGACCTGGCTCCGGAGGACGAGGGTCTGCAGCACAGCGGCGACGCGCCGACCGACCTGCGGGACGGCACCGAGTGAGCGGCCGCGGCGAGGAGTCCGGTCAGGATCTCGGCGGTGCAGAACCCTCCGAGGAAGGGATCGCCGCGCTGATCGAAGACCGCAACGCGGACGACCCCGACCAGGTCGGAGAGACTCCCGCCGGAAACGCTGGCGCCGACTCGGGCGGTTCCGGTGCGGTGCGCGTCGACCCGTCGTCGGAGTCATCCGTGCAGGACGAGTCCATCCACAACGACGAACCGGGTATCGGAACGCGACGCTCGGGCGACTGACCGTCGCCATCTGTGCGACGACCGCAGCGAAGGAGATCTCTCTCGACGAAGGGTGAGCCGTCGGCATCCGTCCTTCGTGCTGCGAGATCTCCTTCCCTGCGTGTGCGCGCAGTCATAGGATGCTGCGGGTGAGCGATGCACTGGATGACGGCCCCTTCTTCCACGGCACCAAGGCAGACCTGCGACCGGGCGACCTGCTGACCGCCGGATATCCGTCGAACTACCGGCCCGAGATCGTGATGAACCACATCTACTTCACCGCCGTGGCCGACGGTGCGGGACTCGCCGCCGAACTCGCGCCGGGTGATCGCGAGCCGCGGGTCTACGAGGTCGAGCCGACCGGGGACTTCGAGAACGACCCGAATGTGACCGACAAGAAGTTCCCCGGCAATCCGACCCGTTCCTATCGCAGCGCGGAGCCGCTGAGGGTCGTCCGCGAGGTGCTCGACTGGACCCGCCTCTCGGCCGAGGCGCTCGCCGCATGGCGTGAACGGCTCGCGACGCTCCGCTCCGACGACCGCGCGGAGATCATCAACTGAGCGCCGGCGCGGGGCGTCTCAGTGTCGGACCAACCGCCGGGCGAGCGATCCGAGAACGCGGTCGATGATGACGAAGACGAAGCCGACCGCGACGAGAGCGACCGTGAGGGCGATGATCCACTGAGCGACGCCCGCGACCCCGAGCACGTCGACATCCATGAACGGGTAGGGATACGCCTGTCCTGGTGTGAACTCGCCGCCGAGCGCACCGTAGACGAAAGCCCAGGTCAGATACACGTAGGGGAGCAGTGTCCACAGCAGAGGATCGATCCACCGGAACGATCCCTTCGGCACGAAGACCAGCCAGTCGACGATCACCAGCACGGGCGTGATGATGTGGATCAGGTTGTCGGTGAGTGAGAAGATCTCGGCGTCGCCGTCGGCGAACCTCGAGGGAACGAGCACGATCAGGTAGATCAGCATGGTCACGGTGATCGCGAACATCTCCGCTCCGCTGCCGCGCGCGCTGGGCGTCGATGTGCCGAACCGTCCGCGCTGACGCAGATCGCCGACCGTGCGGACGAGGAGGAGCAGCACCCACGCGAGACACAGGAGGTTGCTGACCATCGTGTAGAACAGCAGGGTCGTCCACGCCGGCTGACCGGTCAGGATGTCGGAGTGCCGGATGACACCGGTGAGGATGATGGCGAGCGACACGACCCGGTAGACGAGTGCGGCCGGTCGGAAGTTCACCGCGGCGCGGGAGAACAACGGCGTGCGACGGGGCACGGACTCCGGGAGGGCGGAAGCCGTGGACAGGGAGGCGACGGCTTTGGACATCCTTCGAGGCTACGCGTCCTGAGGCGGCGTCAACGCCGATTCAGCGGCGCACCGGGTCGGAGCCGCCGTCGAGGAAGCGCTCGAGGTCGCGCAGAGTCGGTGCCGCCTCCCAGTCGCCGGGAACGAGGCAGGCCATGGCGCCGCAGGCATTCGCCCGGAGCAGGACCGCATCGACCGCCTGGCGGTCGAGCAGGGCGCTCAGATACCCGGCCACGAACGCATCGCCCGCACCGACCGTGTCGACCGGCTCGATCGTGAACCCCGGCGAGTCGACCACCGATCCGGCGGTGAGGACCGAGGCGCCGTCAGGTCCCTGCTTGAGCACGGTCGTCGCGCATCCGGCCTCCCGCAGGCGTTCCGCGGCATCCGCTGCCGAGGTGCCGGGATGCAGGATGGCGAACTCCTCGTCGCCGCCGAAGACGATGTCGGCACGTTCCGCGAGTTCGCGCAGCACGGACCCGGCGACATCGGGCGACGCCAGCGCCGACCGGTAGTTGATGTCGAAGCTCACGATCGTTTCGGCTGCCCGGGCACGATCGATGGCTGAGTGGACGGCCGCCCGGGCCGTCTCGGACAGCAGCGGAGTGATCCCGGTGATGTGCAGGAGCGACGCGTCCTCGACCCACCCGTCGGGCAGGTCCTCCGGTCGCAGCCGCGATCCGGCTGACGCCGCACGGTAGTAGTGCACCGCGGTGGATGCCGCAGACGGGCGCTCCTTCACCATGAGGCCGGTCGCGGCATCCGGGTCGACGATCGCGCGCACGTCGACGCCGTCACCGCGGATCTCTCGGACGATGCGCTCGCCGAGGGAGTCGTCGCCGACGCGGCCCAGCCACGAGGTCGCGACTCCGAGTCGCGCGAGTCCGATCGCGACGTTGCTCTCAGCACCGCCGATGCCGAACGCCATCGAGTTCGCATGACGCAGCGAGCCGATCTCGGTCGTGCGCACGAGCGCCATCGTCTCTCCGAGCGTGACGACGGACGGCGACGAGGTGGTCACTCGGCGCTCC
Source organism: Microbacterium sp. Root280D1 (assembly GCF_001428975.1). Classification (NCBI taxonomy): domain Bacteria; kingdom Bacillati; phylum Actinomycetota; class Actinomycetes; order Micrococcales; family Microbacteriaceae; genus Microbacterium; species Microbacterium sp. Root280D1. The sequence goes on from NZ_LMJK01000001.1 coordinate 286,428, forward strand.
GCGCGCAGACGTCGACGAATGACGCGGCGCGCTCCCGCAGTGCATGCAGGTCACCGCCGGCGAACGCGTCGCCGAGCAGCGGCCCGCCGACGCTCACCGCCACCGCACCGGCACGCAGCCACGCCTCGGCCCCGGCAAGATCGACTCCCCCCGAGGGCACGGCGACGAGGTCGGGGAAGGGGCCGCGCAGATCCTTCAGGTACGCGGGTCCGACCTGCCCCGCGGGGAACACCTTCACCGCGGATGCCCCGGCAGACCACGAGGCGAACAGCTCGGTCGGCGTGAGTCCGCCCGGGACGATCGGCACACCGGCATCCGTCGCCTGTGTGACGAAGTCGCGCGAGGTGATCGGGGTCACGATGTAGGCCGCCCCCACCTCGATCGCCCGTGCCAGGTCCACGGCGTTCGTGACGGTGCCGATGCCGAGGTCGATCGTGTCGCCGAACCGCGCGAGCAGGTGCGGGAAGTGCTCGAACGTGCCCGGTGTGGTCAGCGTCAGCTCGACGCTGCGGATGCCGGCATCGACGAGCACGTCGAGCACGGCGTCGTAGTCCTCCGCCCGCTTCGCGCGGGCGACGACGATCAGGCGCGAGTCGACCGTGCGCGGGGGCAGGGCGACCCGTCGCACCTCACCAGTCATGGACGGTCCCGTCGAGCAGACGGTTCACCGGCAGGTACGCCTTGGTGTACTCGTGGCCCGCCGCGGCATCCTCGTCGAGGTCCACACCGAGACCGGGCTGGTCGCCGGGGTGCAGGAAGCCCTTGTCGAACGTGAACGAGGTCTGGAACACCTCGAGCGTCTGCTCGTTGTGCGGCATGTACTCCTGGATGCCGAAGTTGTGGATCGCCAGGTCGAGATGCAGCGCCGCGGCCATGCCGACCGGCGAGATGTCGGTCGGCCCGTGGATGCCGGACTTGATGCCGTAGATCGCGGCGAAGTCGAGCAGCTTCTTCATGGCCGTGATGCCACCGGTGTGGGTCACCGCCGAGCGCACGTAGTCGATCAGGCGCTCGGTGATGAGGGTCTGATAGTCGAAGACCGAGTTGAAGACCTCGCCGATCGCGAGCGGCGTGGTCGAGTGCTGACGCACGAGCCGCAGGGCGGTCTGATCTTCGCCGGGGGTGCAGTCCTCGAGCCAGAACAGGTCGTAGGGCTCGATGTCCTTCGCGAAGCGCGCGGCCTCGATCGGCGACATGCGGTGGTGTCCGTCGTGCAGGATGCGGAGGTCGGTGCCGAAGTCCTCCCGGATCTGCGAGAAGATCCCCGGCATGTGGTTGAGGTAGTTGCGGGTGTCCCAGGTCTCTTCGCTGGGGCGGTCGCCCGAGCGCTTGGCGGGCTCGTAGTCGTAGCGCACGCCGGGGCCTGCGGCAGAGACGCCGTAGATCTGCCCGAGGCCGGGAACACCGGTCTGCACGCGGACGGCGGTGAACCCGAGCTCCTCGTATCCGGTGATCGCGTTCTTCAGGGCGGCGTAGTCGGTGCCCGAGGCGTGCGCGTAGACGCGGACGCCCTCGCGGCTGGCGCCGCCGAGAAGCTGGTACAACGGCATCCCGGCCTTCTTCGCCTTGATGTCCCACAGCGCCATGTCGACCGCCGCGATGGCCGCCATGGTGACGGGTCCGCGACGCCAGTACGGGCCGCGGTAGAGGTACTGCCAGGTGTCTTCGATCCTGTCCTCATCGCGACCGATCAGCATCGAGGCGACGTGGTCGGACAGGTACGAGGCGACGGCGAGCTCGCGGCCGTTCAGAGTGGCGTCGCCCAGGCCGACGATGCCGTCGGAGGTCGTGATCTTGAGCGTGACGAAGTTGCGTCCGGGGCTGGTGATGGTGACGTCGACGATCTCGATGGTCATGTCGTTCTCTCCTGGAGGGTGCGGAATGAGGTGTGGGGTGCGGGCGTTCGGGCGCCCGCACCCCTGGTCGTGAAGAGCGGTCCGATCAGATCGCGTCGCGCGGGTCCGTGAGGTCGCGGCCGGCGACCTCCGGCATCCAGATCGAGGCGATGAGCGCGCACAGCGTGAAGATGAACAGCATGATGATGATCGGGATGAACGAGCCGGTGACGGCCGACACCCACGCGGCGGCGATGACGGGGCCCGCACCGGTCGCGACGATGGCGGCGATCTCGCGTGCCATGGCCGTGAACGTGTAGCGGTTGCGGGATCCGAAGAGCTCGGGGAGCGTGAGGTTCTCGAGCGACGCGAAGCTCATCACCGCGAGGTTGTGCAGCACCACGTAGCCGACGAACACCTGCACGGTGTCCTTGCTGCTGATCATGAGCATGGTCGGGACGATGATGATGAGCGCGATGATCGCCCACACCATGTACATGCGCTTGCGGCCGAAGCGGTCGCCGAGCCAGCCCGACAGGGGCACCGTGATGAAGGCGACGAGCGACGAGACGATCACGGCGTTGACGCCGATCGAGCGGTCGAGCAGCAGCACGACGGTGATGTAGCTGATCAGGTAGGTCTGGATCATGCCCGAGTTGCCGGCCTGGCCGAAGCGCAGCAGGAGCGCGATCGAGAACGCCTTCCAGGGCTTGCGGTTCATCGCCTCGAGCGTGCGGATGTCGTTGGTCTCGGTGGCGAGCTTCACGACCTCTTCACGCGAGAGCGCCTTGCCGTCGACGACGTCGTCGCGCTCTTCGAAGACCGGGGTCTCCTTGAGGTTGAAGCGCACCCAGATCGCGAAGAGCATGATGACGGCGCTGGCGATGAACGGGATGCGCCACGCCCAGGCGATGACCTCGTCTTCGCTGTACGCGACGAGCAGGATCGCCCAGATGCCCGAGGCGAGCAGGGTTCCGCAGTTCGTGCCCAGTGCGACGAGCGAGGCGATGATGCCTCGGCGCTTGGCGGGGGCGTACTCGGCGAGCATGACGCCCGCACCCGAGATCTCGGCTCCGGCTCCGAAGCCCTGCGCGATGCGGAGCAGCACGAGGAGGATCGGGGCGAGGACGCCCACCTGCGAGTAGGTCGGAAGGAATCCGATGAGGGTGGTCGCGAGACCCATGAGGAGGATCGTGTAGAAGAGGACCTTCGTGCGACCGGTCCTGTCGCCGAGGCGGGCGAAGAAGAATGCGCCGACCGGGCGGGCGACGTAGCCGACGCCGTAGGTGGCCATCGCGGCGACCACGGCCACGGCGGGGTTCTCGGACGAGAAGAACAGGTCGGCGAAGACGAGGGCGGCTGCCAGCGAGTAGAGCTGGTAGTCCATGAACTCGAGGGCCGTGCCGAGCCATCCGGAGATGGCGGCGCGCACGAGGTCGCGCACCGACCTCTTCGCGGCAGGATCGGCGACCGTGGCGGTCGTCTGCGGTTCGGACATGGGAGGTACTCCTTCGGACCAGGATCGGGTGGGGTGCGCGGGGAGCGCGGAGGGTGTTGCTAGAGGGCCAGCAGGACCTTCGCCGAGGCGGACGAGTCGCGAGCGAGTTCGAAGGCCTGGACGGCGTCGGATGCCGGGAGGACGTGCGAGATGACGGAGTCGAGGGCGTCGGACTCGGCCAGCAGCGCGACCGCGTCGTCGATCTCGGTCGAGAAGCGGAAGGCGCCGCGGATGGTGAGCTCCTTGGCGAGCATCGGCGCGAGGTTCACTCCGATGTCGGCGTTCGGCAGCATCCCGACCTGCACGATGGTGCCGACGCGGCGGGCGGCGCGCACCGCCTGGGTGAGGGCCACTCCGACGCCGGAGCATTCGAACACGATGTCGTAGGACTCGTTCTCGATGGTGTCGCGACCGACGAGCGATACCTCGGTCGCGCCGAGAGACGTCGCGCGGTCGAGAGGCTCTTCACGCACGTCGCTCGCGCCGACCACCGCGGCGCCCGCGTGGAGTGCCGCAGCGACGACGAGGAGTCCGATGGGTCCCGCGCCGATCACCAGCACCCGCTTGCCGGTGATGTCTCCGGCGAGGCTCACGGCGTGGATCGCCACGGCCAGCGGCTCGGCGAGGGCTGCGCGCTCGAGCGGAAGGGATGCGGGGAGCACGCGCAGCATGTGGTCTTCGACGATCAGCAGCTCGGATGCCCCGCCCTGGCGGTGGGGGTTCGCGGCGGCGCTGCCGAAGTAGTCGCCGCCGGGACGCAGATGCGGGTGGCCTTCGAGCCCGGGGGCCTCGGCGCCGTAGCGCGCGGGGTGCACGGTGACGGGGGTGCCGGGTTCCAGGCGGCCGGACGGGTCCAGGTCGACGACACCCGACAGCTCATGGCCGGGGGTGAGCGGCTCGCGGATCGTGTACTCGCCGTTCGCTCCGTGGAAGTAGTAGTGCAGGTCGGAGCCGCAGATGCCGACGAAGTTCACGCGGAGGCGGACCTCGCCGTCGCCGGGGGTCGGGACCTCGCGGTCCTCCCAGCGGATGTCTTCCTTGCCGTGGATGGCGAGAGCCTTCATGGCTGCAACTCCTCTGCGCGGGTGAGTGATGGTGTGGTGGTCTGGGATGCCGAGACGGCGTCGGTGATCGCGGCGTCGACGCCGCGTCGCTGGATCGTGTCGACGAGCTCGCCGACGCGCGCGATGAACGCATCCTGTGATCCGAGTCCATCACCGAACAGGTGAAGCTCGCCGATCACGCGCTGTGCCAGCTCACGACCCGTGCGGGCGCTCGCCGCATAGTCGGCGAGACGCTCTTGGGCGCCGTCGGTCATCGCGGCGGCGTGCAGGCCCGGGTCGAATCCGGGCAGCGGGGCGATGCACGACAGGTATCCGGCGACCGTGAGGGCGATCAGGTGGGGCATCTCGCCGAGCCGCAGCGCCCGCAGGGCGGGCTCCGGGATGCGCTGTCGCAGCTTCACGGAGCCGTCCGTACCGACCTGGCTGGTGCGGTGACCCAGGGCGCTGTTGGCCCAGCGCTCGAACAGCTCGCTCTCGTAGGCGCGAATGTCGACGCCGGACGGAACCTCGATCGAGGGCTCGTACTCGTCACGCAGCACGGCGCGCGCCGCGCTCTCGATGCCGTCGAGCCCGATGGCCTCGGGGATCGTCCCCACTCCGCGGAGCGCGCCGAGGTAGGCGATCAGCGAGTGCGTGCCGTTGAGCAGTCGCACCTTCATCTGCTCGTAGCGTCCGACCTCGTCGGTGAACACGGCACCGCCCGCCTCCCAGGCGGGGCGTCCGGCGGCGAAGCGGTCTTCGATCGCCCACATCGTGAACGGCTCGGCAGGCACCGGGATGTCGTCGCGGGCGCCGAGCAGGGTGTCGACGCGGGTGCGCAGCTCGGAGGTGGTCGCGGGCACGATGCGATCGACCATGCTCGAGGGGAACGACACGGCGCGGTCGAGGAAGGCGAGGGTGTCGGCGCCTTCGGATCCGGGCAGCTCGTGCAGGAACTCCCGGACGAGCTTCTCGGTGTGGGCGCCGTTGGCCGAGAGGTTGTCGCAGCTGAGGATCGAGATCGGCGCTCCACCGGCTGCGGCACGGGCCTGCAAGCCACGGGCGAGCTGGCCGATGGTCGAGCGGGCGGCGCCGCCCCGGAGGTCGGAGCGCACGGTGTCGTCGTCGAGGTCGAGATGCTGCGTGGCGGGCGAGTAGCTGTAGCCGTTCTCGGTGACGGTGAGGGTCACGATGCGGATGCCGGGGTCGGCGATCTGTGCGACGACGCGCTCGGGCTGCTCGGCGCCGACGAAGGCGTCGGCGTGCACACCGGGGATGGTGAGTGACGTGGTGCCCGGGGCGATGGTCGCGACCGTGTAGAGCATGTCCTGAGCGTGCATCGCGTCGACGATGGTGCGCGAACGCGAGGCGACACCGACGATGCCCCAGTCGCCGCCCGCGGACTGCAGCGCGGCTGCCGTGTAGACGGCCTGGTGTGCCCGGTGGAAGCTGCCGAGGCCGAGGTGCAGGATGCCGGGGGCCGTCGGAGCGACCAGCGGGGATGCGGTGGCAGAGGTCGTGCGGCGCAGGGCCGGTGCTGGGATGCTCACGCGGTGGCTCCTTCGCTCGGGGCCGCGCACCGCTGAGGGTGATCGGCGTTGATCGTCATGCAAATCAGTGTGCAGTGTTTGTACAAACTTGTCAAGCAGTTTTACATCGAGGTGGAGGATCGTAGGATTGCCTGCGAGGGCGGGAGAACGACATGGCAGCGACGCTGACGGATGTGGCACGACGCGCAGGCGTGTCCATCGCGACCGCATCGCGTGCTTTCGGGGAGCCCGATCGCCTCGCCCCGAACACCCTCGGCCGCGTGCTCGAAGCGGCGGGGGAGCTCGGTTACGCGGCGTCGCAGTCGGCCACCGCCACGCGCACCTTCGGGGTCGTCGTGCCCGACGTCGCGAACCCCGTCTACGCCACTCTGCTCAAGGCGATCCAGGGGCAGGCATGGCACGGACGCCACCGCATCGTGCTCTTCGACGCCGACGAGGACCTGCGCCGCGAACGCGAGCAGATCGAGCAGGCCCGAAAGCTCGACGGCATGCTGCTGTGCTCACCACGTCTGCCCGACGCCGACGTGCTCGACCTCGTCGGAGACACCCCCTACGTGGTGGTCAACCGGCAGATCGACGGCGCACCGTGCGTGCTCATGGACACCGAGCACGGACCTGCCCAGGCGATCGAGCACCTCGCCGCCCTCGGGCACACGCACATCGCCTACGCCGCCGGTCCGCGCGGATCATGGGCCGATGTGCGCCGCGCCGACACCGTCGCGCGAGCGTGCGAGCGTCACGGCATCCGTCTCACCGGGCTCAGCCACCATGCCGCGTCCATTCAGGGCGGACGGGCCGCAGCCGCACCGGCGGCGGCGAGCGGCGCCACGGCCGTCATCGCCTACAACGACCTCGTCGCCCTGGGACTCGAGGCCGGATTGCTCGAGCTGGGCAAGCGGTGCCCCGCCGACATCAGCATCGTCGGCATCGATGACATCGACCTCGCGGGTGCGGTCACCCCGGCGCTCACGACGGTGCGGATGCCGATCGAACGCAGTGGCGCGCTCGCCGTCGACCTGCTTCTGCAGGCGATGAACGGCACCGCGATCGACGACGTCGTGACCCTCGGGTCGCAGCTGATCGTGCGCGCGTCGACCGCGGCACCTGCGGCCTGACGCCGCTTGCCGGTCGTTGACGAAACGTGCTCCCCGACGTGGTGCGTTTCGTCTCGCTGCTTCGCTGCTCGCTCAACGACCGGGGGCGACGCCGCGCGCGCTCTGGTGTCATTACGCTGAAGATCATCACTGCTGGCATATCAGCATTTCGACGCATGGTTGAGGGACGGCCGCCGACGCATGTCGCAACCCCAGGATGACACCCACTCGCGAACCGGGGACCGGGTGCCGCGGCGCTTCTGGGTCGGGTTGCTCGCCCTCGTCATCTACATCCTGTTCGCTGCTGTGCTGGGCAACATCACCGGCTCATTCGCTCCCGAAGGTGATGTCATGGCGGAGAGGCGAGTGCCGCCGAGGCGATGTCGTCCGGCGATGACCTGGGACCGCTGACACCGGTGCTGGCGACGATCCAGACGCTTCTCATCGCCCTCGCAATCGCCGGCGTGATCAGCGCCGCGCGGGAAGACCATCGCGCGCGGAAGGCGCGGAGAGTCGCAGCGGACCCGCAGGCTTAGGTCACGTCGCCTCGATCAGCGGAATGCTCGGCTGATCGCGCCGCCGATCTGGAACAGGGTGATCCACACGATGAACTTCTGGATCGGGCGCAGGGGCAATCCCACCACCCTTCGCCAACCGGGACGGCGGGACCAAGATGTGGTGATGGACACCTGAGTACCGCCGTTGGTGGGCGCCAAGGCGAACTCCGCGAGAGCCGCATTGCTCCGCGGAGCATCGGGGTACGCGAAGCTCCATGCGATCGTGTCCGGCCGGTGCGCCGCGACGAGCTCGATACGGCGGCGACGGAACTCGGGCTTGACCTTCGCGAGCTTCCCATCGGGACGTCGTTCGCGTGCGAGACCCGTCCACACCGCGCCGGCGGCGGCATCCTGTTCTGCATGCTCGATCGAACCCACACTCATCTGCCACTCGGGAACGTTCGTCGGCTCGGCGAGGTAGTCCCAGACTTGTTCGATCGGTGCAGGGACGAAGGTCTCCGTCGACCCTGAGATCCGGCCACTCACCGCGGGCGTGGCCGGCGCGGTCGCCCGCCGGGACGAGTCGACGGCGTCGAGCTGCTCGAGCAGCGCATCGGGACTGGTGCCCAGTCGCTCGAGTATGACGGCGATCAAGCCGCTCGGCTCGGCCACGAGTTCTCGGAGCACCGCAGCGGCGTCGCCCGCCTTGTCCTTCTCGGCCGAGCGAGCGATGAGGTCAGAAGCGCGCTTGCTCCACTCGTACCCGTCGGTCTCGTGGAAGACGATGCGCCCTGCCTCGGGAAACGACGCTTCGATGCCGAGTGACGCCAGTTGTGCTGCGTGCTGTGCTTCGACGGCGCTGCGTGCGGTGCCGAGATCGATGCCGACGTCGCGCAGTGCCCGTCCCGCGGCTTGGTCGTTGATGACGAGGGCGAGGAACAGGTGCTCGATGTCGGCGGTGCGAAGCCCTAGTCGCGATGCTTCTTCCATAGCGGCGAGAGACAGAGACTGGCTCGTCTGAGCGACGCGAACGAACTTGCTCATGAGTTCCTCCTCGAGATCGGGATCGTGGGGTCCACTCGCTTGGAGTGCTTCTTGTGGACGGCCTGCCGGGTCACCCCGAGTGCATCGGCGATCTCCTGCCACTTCATACCCGAGCGGAGGGCAGCCTCGACCTGTCGAAGCTCCAGAGTGTCTGCGAGCACGCGCAACGACGCGACTGCCCGCAAACCGGTTCTCGGGTCGCTCGTGTCCGCTGCCACCGCGGCGATCTGGGAGGACTCCATGCTGTCAACTTAGGTTGCTATAGCGAGAGTTGTCAACCTTGGTTGCTCTAAGCGTGCCGGGCGGTCAGCACATACCGGAATGCTTCTACACACTTCTACATATTTGGGCGTAAACTGGTGTCATGACCACCCAGCCTCTCACGATGTCTTCGACAGTCGCAGCCAGACGAGGCGTCGGCTTCCTCACTTCCGAGGCGCAGGATCGGCCGGTGAAGCTGACCAGCCATGGCAAGCCGGTTGCTGTCGTGGTATCTGCGGCTGAGTACGACGAGCAGCGTCGTCTGCTGCGCGAAGCCGAGCTCAAGGTTCTGAGCATTGCAGCCGGTCTGGTCGCGGATCGCTCGACGATGCTCGGGGTCGATGAGGCGAGGGAGCGACTGCTTGCAGCCGGGTGAACGGTTCCCCGACGATCAGGCAGAGGTGACGTTCAGCGCAGAGAGCATCGACTGGCTCATTGCGAACGTGAACCTCTCAGAACGAGAGACGGTCTTCGACACGATCGCCGGGCTCTTCGCCTCGCCCGAGGGAAAACACCGCCTCTCGAATCACGGGAGGACGAACCTCGTCGGCTTCAACACCGTGGAGGCATGCCAGCGTGCCTACCGCATCATCTTCCGAGCCAAGATGCATGACGGCGTGGGCGCGATCGAGATCATCACCATCGGATTGCGTCGGGACGATGATGTCTACGCGGAGGCGCACGATCTGATTCACTCGGGGAAGTTGAGCGAGGCCGAGCAGACGCAGATCTGGGATGCGCTGAAGCTGCTCGAGGAGACGAAGGAACGTCTCGGCCTCGAGGAGTGGGACTACTTCGAAGAACCTGCACCGGTGGGAATGGTGAAGGCGGCAGTGGCGGCCGGCATCCTCGAAGAGGACATCGCCAGACGACTGACTCAGAGTGAACTCACGGCGGCGATGGCCGCAGCCTGGGAATCAGGGGAACTCGATACGCACGCAGCGCTCGCCGCCGCGATGGAGCGAGTCGCCACGAGCGCGACCCCGGATCGTGTCTTCACCTCGAGACGATCGCCTCGGTGCGGCGCCTGGATGCCGATGGCGAACGCCCCATGCATCCGCGCGAAAGAGCATGCGGGTGCCCACCGGGCTCACCGGTGAGTCATTGCCGCCCGCAGAGGGAGGCGCCACGACATAACGACGCCCTGACCGTGGCGAGGCTGTTGCCGACGTGAGACGGGCGCTGGCCTCTCGGTAGAAGGCCTGAGAGCGCAGCGCCCGCCCGTCGCTTAGTTACACAAGGCGAGCGATCGCGCGGTGGAGGTATGCCTCTACCGCGGACAGGAATCGCAGACGGAAGCCATGCTTGCTTGCGCTTCGCGCCTCTACGATCTCGCGCCAGCGGTCCCGATGCTCGGCGATCGGCGTTCGCTTGTTACCGGCTATCACGGCGTTCTCGAACGAGCAATAGATCCCCGAGGTGGCCCCGGAGTGTTCGAGCACGTGTGTGGACAAGATGTACCGGAGCGGTGCCGGCGTGCCTCGGCTTCCGGGGTGTGCCGTGAGGCTGACGAACTGTGCCAGTAGCGCGCTGCTGACGCTCGCGGAGAGTGCAGCGACGTTTTGCCGGGAGGGTGCATCTCGTTTCGCTCCAGCGATGTATTCCGGGTCGTCCAGGAGCCCCAGCTTGTCGAGAGATACTTCGCCGACGACGAGCTGGCCGATGCATGCCATACAGGGGCGTCCGGGAACGAGCGTGTGGGCTCGCCAGATGCCGTTTCGCATCCGGCTATCGGGGAGGGTGTCGAGGGCGATGCCGCCGTCGATCACCGGGATGAGGTCGGTGTAGGCGAGGGCGTTGAGAACCGCGCGTGGCCATGGACGGTCCACGCAGGAGAAGATCACGTCGTAGTCGAGCGCGATGCTCAGCCCCTCGGGATCGCAGATGCTGACTTCGTGCCGACGCACCTCGAACTTCTCAGCGGTCGCCGCGGATCGCATCAGCCGTGCAGCAACTGCGACTTTGGAGCGTCCGAGCGCTGCGTCTAGTCGGGTTGCGCCGACCATTCGGTCAAGATTCACGGTCTCCACGGCGTCGTAGTCCATGACCCCGACGGTCTCGACGCCCGTCGCGGCGAGCCGCTGAGCGACATCCAGCCCGACGCTGCCGGCGCCAACAACCAGCACTCGCATGCGTCCGATCGAACGCTGCGTTCGTTCCCCCCATGAGGAAACCGTGCGTTGCTGAGATCGAGTGATTCGCGGAGGTTCTCGTACCTCGTCGTTCCACGTTACGGTGAGCTTCGGAGAGACGGTGCGTACCGATTCGGCCCAGGTCGGGCTATCGCGATCGAACCAGAAGCGCGCCGACCACGAGTCGTCTCGACCACCCAGTGTCATGCCGACGAGCGGCATCCGTGTGTTGCCGCGAGCCACACGTTCGTAGTCGGATTCCGTGGACCAGTCCGTGTTGCTCAGCCCCTGCCAGCCAGTCCCGTGCGGGTGCGAGTGAAGCAGGACGACACCCTCACCGGCCGCTCGCGCTTCGCTGGCGGCTCGCAGCACGTAGCGGCTGGTGAACGATGCGTTCCCATGCACGTGCCGCTCGCCGTCGCGGGGAAAGATGACGTTCTTGATGAGCGCCGTCTCTCTCTCGCTGCCGGTAGACATCACGTAGGTGGCGATGAGCACGTCTTCCTGGCCATCGTCGCGGAGCAGGTGATCTCGCATCGCCGATTCGACGGCTTCCGTCATGGCAACTGAGTACCGCATCTCAGGCCGCTGCCCGAATCGCGATCGAGACGAACCCGCGGACGTGGCCGAGCCACGCACGCGCTGGTGGAATCGACATATCGGTGTAGGTGTAGTCGCGGGAGTGTCGCTTCCACCCGGGAAGGCAGTCGGTGTTGTCCATATTGGTCTCCGCGAACTGCACTGATTCGGGCAGGTGGATCCAGTGAGGAGGAACTGCAGGCCAGCTCTGAACCTCGGACATGCTGACGCCGGTGGTCACCATCTGACCGACGAGAGCGCCGTTCACCGCAGGAACGGAGTAGAGGATCCGAGGACCGTCCGCGCGGGCGGGCGCGCCCGCTGCTGTCATATCGTCGATGAACTGCTGAGCTGCAGGGCTCAGACTGTCGTCTTCGCTCACGCGACACCACCGACACGCTTGGCAGTGACGAACTCGTCGCCGGTCTGGATCGTGATGATGTCGTCGTTGGCGAACGGCTGTGCGTCCCCGATCCGCGCGAGGTCGTAGCCCGTGGGGTCAACGCCGGCGAGGCGCAGGAGCGCTGCTGCGGTCTGGTCGTTGTCGTAGGTGCTGAACGGGTCTCCATCGATGGTGAAGCGAACCTTCTCGCGTGAGACGAACTTCTGACCGTTCTTGAGGTTGATGATGCGACCGTCGTTGATCTTGTCCTCGACGCCGTTCTTGTGGATGAGGAAGAGGTCGAAGTTCTTCGGGTCGCGACCTGCGAGACGCAGGAGGGCTGCCGCTTCCTGATCGGCATCTTTGGTGGTGAAGGCCTGACTGTCGATGAAGATCTTCAGCGAGACGGGGGTGTGTGCGATGGGGGTCATGGTGACCCTCCTTCCTTGTAGCGAGTCGCTCCTGATTCGGGAGTGAATCAGGTAGCATGTACCTGTCGGGTAAATCCCATTCTACCACAGTTCCGTTTACCAATGAGGTAAAGCTTGCTTCTCGCCTGGTCAAACCCTCGCTTGAAGGTTTACTGCGTCTCCCGCGCGTATCTCCAACGCGCCGCCGGCGGATATGCCGAGGCCGCTGAAGACCTGCTCCACGTGGTGTCGCAAGCTCCACGTCTGGAAGCGCTCGGGACGTTCCGCAGTGTTTACGTCGGCCTCCAGGCAGGTACCCTGACTCTCTCTATCGAGGAGGTTGAAATGCATGCACTTCCGCTAGGTCCGGCAGGAGATCCTCGCAACATCCGGAATCGGGCGTCTCTGCTTGAGTACTCGACGACGGACTCACTGCTCGTTCAAGACTTACAAGTTCGCGGCCAATCGGTCCTCGAGCTCGGAGAGTGATTGGTAGCCATGACCTCGTACATCGCAAGCGAGACACATTTTGACTTCGCCCCTCGTCCAGGGCGCCTCCTTCAGCGTGAGCTTGACGCGCGGTCCATCAGCCAGGCCCAGCTCGCCGCCCGCACCGGGCTTAGCCCAAAGCACATCAATCTCGTAATCAAGGGCACAGCGTCGCTTTCACCGGATGTCGCAGTAACGCTCGAGCAAGTCCTCGGAACCCCCGCCGAGGTCTGGCTCCGCCTGGAGGCCGCGCATCAGGCCGAACAGGCACGAGGCGAGAAACGCGCGGCCATGGCGGGGTTCGCGGAGTGGGCTGCCGCCTTTCCTCGGCAGATCCTCGTGGATCGCGGCGTGATCGATCGAGCAGACACAGGGCCCGCCCTCGCGTCCAAGCTGCTCACCTTCTTCGGCGTTGCATCGCCAGACGCATACAAGAAGACGTGGCTTGAACCGCAGGCTTCCTACAAGCGGAGCCAACATCACGCGATCGACGCGAACCTCACAGCCTTGTGGATCCGGCTCTCAGAGCTACGGGCGGCCGACTACTTGCCGCAGGCTGCAGCGTTCGATTCCGACTTGCTGCGATCAGCGGCGCAACTGATACCCAAGCTCACAGTGAAGACGATAGGAAAGGCGTTTCAACAGGCGCGAGATCTACTTCTCAATGCAGGAGTCGTCCTGGTATTCGTCCCCGAGATTCCGGGTACGCGGATCAGCGGCGTGTCCCGTTGGATCAACGGGACACCAATGGTCGCCGTGACGAGCCGCTACAATTCGCTCGATAGTCTCTGGTTCACCATCCTTCATGAGATCGCTCACGTTCTTCTGCATCCGAAGAGGAGCACCTTTGTCGACGATGGGCACAAGGCCGACGATGATGCTGACTCTCAAGAGGTCGCTGCGAACACATTCGCCCAGCAGCATCTGATCCCTCCGCCGCATGGAGACCGACTCGCCACGATCACAACGGTCCAAGGAATCCGCTTGCTGGCAGAAGAGCTTGGCGTTTCACCTGGCATCGTGGCTGGCCAATGGGCCTTCCGCACTCAAACATGGGGCGGTCCGATCGCGAAGTTGAGAGATCGGGTCGATCTGGTCGATGCGTTGAGCTGACGACTTCACCGCCGGGCGCCCGGCTCTCAACCTCATCCGCCTCAGCGGAGGATGCCCTTTCGACGGGCTGCCGAGACGGCCGCGGTGCGTGAGCTGACGTCGAGCTTCGAGAAGATGTGCGCGAGATGCGACTTCACCGTCGTCTCGCTGACGAAGAGCTGCTCTGCCACCTCGCTGTTCGATCGTCCTGCGGCGACGCGCTCGAGCACCTCGATCTCACGGCTGCTGAGACTGACTCGGGGTGCACGCATCCGGTCGAGCAATCGCGAGGCGATCACGGGCGCGAGAGCACTCTCTCCGGCGGCCGCCGCGCGCACGGCGGCGGTCAGCTCGTGCGGCGGGGCGTCCTTCAGCAGATATCCGCTCGCACCGGCCTCGACGGCGCCGAGGATGTCGGCATCCGAGTCGTAGTTGGTGAGCACGAGCACGTAGGGCGGCGCTTCGAGCGCCCGGATGCGTCGCGTCGCATCCACACCCGTGGTCGCCGTCTGAGAGCCGAACTGGAGGTCCATCAACACCACGTCGGGGTTCTCGCGCTCCGCGCAGGCGACCGCTTCATCAGGCGTGGCCGCCTCCGCGACCACCTCGAGATCCGGTTCCAGGCTGAACAGGGCATGGAGACCGGCACGGACGATGGGGTGGTCGTCGGCGATCACGAGGCGGATCATACGAACTCCGTGAGGGGGAGGTCGACGGTGAGCGTCGTTCCCCGCCCGGATGCCGTGTCGATCACGAGGCTTCCCCCGAGCTGCTCCACTCGCTCGGCGGTGGCGCGCAGACCGAACGAGTCGGACTTCTCAGCGGTCCCCGGCGCAGGGAGCTCGGCGTCGAATCCGTCTCCGTCATCTTCGACCGTAAAGCGCAGGTGGTCGTTCTCGATGCCGATGGTGACCGTCGCCGTCGTCGCGTGAGCGTGCTGGATGACGTTGGCGATGGCTCCCTGCGTGATGCGCAGCAGCGCCGTCTGCAGGTGCATGGGCAGCACGACAGCGTCGGACACCCGCACCTGGACGTCGAGTCCCTGCGTAGCCCACTGCGTTCGCGCCAGTCGGCGCAGCGCCCCGCCGAGGGTCTGGTCGTCGAGCTGGGGTGGGGTCAGCTCACGGATGAATCGCCGAGCCTCGACGAGGTTCGCGGCGGCCGTCTCGCGCGCGAGCCGGATATGCTCGATGCCCGGTCGGGTGTCATCGGCGCGTTCCGCGGCGTGCAGCAGCATCTGGATGCTGGAGAGTCCCTGCGCGAGTGTGTCGTGGATCTCGCGGGCGAGCCGCGCGCGCTCCGCGAGGACCCCCGACTCGTGTTCGCGCGCGGCGAGCTGTCCGCGGGTCGCCAGCAGTTCGCTGACCAGAGCCTCGCGCTGCTGGGCCTCTCTCGCGAGGGCCTGGTAGCCGAGGCCGATCAGGAGGGCGACGCCGGCGCCGACGAACGGGCCGACCACGCCGCCGACGCTCCACCCGCTGTGGATGCCGAGGGCGCAGACGGCGACGATCGTCGCGGCCAGTATCGCCGCCGATCCCGCCCAGCGCCCCAGAAGGTGCAGGAACAGGAAGAACAGGGGGAACACGAGGTAGGCGGCGTCGGCGCTCACCCACAGCAGGCCCAACCACTCCGCCGAGAGCAGGGCGAGCCAGATCAGTGACGTCAGCCGTCGTCCGCGGGAGAGACGAGCGAGCAGCGCACCCGACGCATACGTCGCGCCGACGATCAGCGCCAGGACGATCGCGGACGCGCTCGACTCCGACGGGTCGAGCACGGCCCGCGCGATGACGACCCCCGTCAGGGCGAAGAAGAGGACGTGGAGACCGGTCCGCAGACCCACGAACACCGGGGTCAGAGCGGTATGCGCCATGGCTCGAACTCTACGCCGACGAGCGCACCGCGGCATCGTCCGAAAGGACGATCGAGGCGTCCTCACTCCGGGCGCGAAAGGCTCGTCGAGCGGCTGATGACGTCGAATGGGCCGACGGCGAAAGTGGAATGGTCACCGCACCGGAGACAGGAAAGGCACCACAATGTTCGTCGCGTTACGCGATCTCCGCTTCGCCAAGGGGCGATTCATCCTCATCGGCTCCGTCGTCGCCCTCATCACCCTGCTCGTCGGGTTCCTCAGCGGACTGACGGGGGGCCTCGCCATCCAGAACGTCTCAGGCGTGCTCGCGCTCCCCGCAGACCGCATCGTGTTCTCCGCACCCTCGGGCGGCGACGGTGCGGCCAGTTTCGCGGACTCCGCCATCACCGAGCAGCAGGCGAACGACTGGGCGCAGACGGCAGGGGTGACCGACGCGCGCCCCCTCGGCATCAGTCAGACCCGCGCCGAGACGGACGGCACCCGGGCCGCGATCGCGGTGTTCGGTGTCGAGCCCGGCTTCGACGCTGCCGCCCCCTCCGAGAACGGACGGCTGCGCCTGTCGGTGCCCGCGGCGGACGCGCTCGCCGCGAAGGTCGGTGAGCAGATCGAGATCGCGGGCGTCTCCTACGACGTCGAGTCGATCGAGGGAGACGGCTGGTACAGCCACACCCCGGTCGTGCAGATGACCCTGCAGGATTGGCAGGCGTACTCGGCATCCACCGGAAACCCTGACGCCTACGCCACGGTCCTCGCTGTCACGGGAGCCCCCGACTGGGATGCCGCGGATGCGGCGAACGACACGATCTCCGAGACGACGCTCGGATCGCTGACGGCACTCAGCGCCTTCCGCTCCGAGATCGGATCGCTCCTGCTCATGGTCGGCATGCTGTTCGGCATCTCGGGACTCGTCATCGGGGCGTTCTTCACCGTCTGGACGATGCAGCGCAAGGGCGATGTCGCCGTCCTCAAAGCGCTCGGCGCGAGCACGCGCTCCCTGATCCGAGACGCGTTGGGGCAGGCGCTGATCGTCCTGCTGGCGGGCATCGGCATCGGGCTGAGCCTGGTCACCGCGCTCGGCCTGCTCGCGGGCACCGCCCTCCCGTTCCTGCTGAGTCCTGTCACGACCATCCTTCCGGGCGGCATCATGATCGCCCTCGGCCTCGCAGGCGCCGCCTTCGCCCTGCGCTCCGTCACCTCCGCCGACCCTCTCACCGCCCTCGGGAGCAACCGATGATCCGCCTGAACGACATCACTCTGACCTTCCCCGACGGTGACTCGCGGGTGACCGCCGTGGACGGTGTCTCACTCACGGCTCACCCCGGAACCGTCACCGGCATCACAGGGCCCAGCGGCTCGGGAAAGTCCAGTCTGCTCGCCGTCGCCGGCACCCTCCTGCGTCCGGACTCCGGCGAGATCCTCATCGACGGGAACGACGTCACGGCCCTCAGTCCGGCCGAGGCGACGCGTCTGCGGCGGGACCGGATCGGGATCGTCTTCCAGCAGCCCAACCTCATCCCCTCTCTGACGGCCCGAGAGCAGCTGAGCGTCATGAACGAGCTCGGTGCGCCGCGCAGCCGCCGCGATCGCGCCGCCTCGGCATCCCGTGCGGATGAGCTGCTCGCCGCGGTCGGCCTCGCCGAGCACGGTCACAAGAGGCCGCACCAGCTCTCCGGCGGACAGCGTCAGCGAGTCAACATCGCGCGAGCGCTCATGAACGATCCGAGCGTGCTTCTGGTCGACGAGCCCACCAGCGCTCTCGACCAGGAGCGCGGAGCGAGGATCATCGACCTCATCCTCCGACTCACCGATGAGCGCAACACCTCGACGCTGCTCGTCACCCATGACCTCGTGCACCTGCCGCGCATGCACGGGGTGCTGCACCTCGTGGACGGTCGCGTCACGCGGTAGGCGGACCCGGCGACCGGGTGAGATGGGTATGAGGCGATCCTGTTACCGCGGAGTACGCTCGCTCGTGTGGGGCGGATCACGACGCGGAGACCGATACTGAAGCTCACTCTCGGGGAGGGAGCCACTCGGCGTGCCGACACGCTCGCCGTCGAGGAGCCCCTGGAGATCCGGGTCGCAGGCTCACCGCTCGCCGTCACGATGCGCACTCCGGGGCATGACGTCGAGCTCGCGGCGGGGTTCCTCGTGTCCGAGGGGATCATCGCCCAGGCCGAAGACTTCCATTCGGCGATCCACTGCGGTGGCCCCGGCACAGGTGGGCAGGAGAACACCTACAACGTGCTCGACATCAGCCTCGCTCACGGCGTCGCGCTTCCCGACCCCGAGGTCGCTCGGCGCTTCTACACGACCAGCTCCTGCGGGGTCTGCGGCAAGGCCAGCATCGACGCCGTCCGCACGGTGTCGCGGCATCCGGTGTCCGTCGACGATGTCCAGGTCGGGGCCGAGCAGATCGCGTCGTTCCCTGATCGGCTGCGCGCCGAGCAGGCGGCGTTCGACAAGACCGGTGGTCTGCACGCCGCCGCGCTGTTCGACGCCGACTCGGGCGAGCTGCTCGTGCTGCGCGAAGACGTCGGGCGTCACAACGCCGTCGACAAGGTGGTGGGGTGGGCGCTGCTGAACGACCGGCTTCCCCTGCGTCGGCAGATCCTCCAGGTCTCGGGCAGGGCGAGCTTCGAACTGGTGCAGAAGGCCGCGATGGCCGGCATCCCCCTGCTCAGTGCCGTCTCGGCCCCCTCGTCTCTCGCCGCCGAGCTCGCCGAGGAGGCCGGGGTGACGCTCATCGGGTTCGTCCGAGGGCGTTCGATGAACATCTATTCGCACGCGCATCGGGTGCGCCTCGACGGGCTCGCCCCGTCTGCGCACGCCGAAGAAGGGGCACGCCATGCTCGATAGCCAGGGACCCATCGGCACCGCGTTCGGGCTGATGCCCGCCGAGCCGCGTCAGGGCGGATACGGCCCTCGCACCGATCGACCGTGGTCGCGCAAGCCGTACCGGCATCCGGCCGCCGGGTGGGGAGCCGCCGTGTCGGTGGGGCGGGTGGTGCTGGATCAGCGAGAGCCCATCGCCGGACCGCTCGCGATGCTGCAGATGAACCACCCCGTGTCGGGCTACGACTGCCCCGGATGCGCGTGGCCGGACGACCCGGGCAATCTGAAGCTCGACATCTGCGAGAACGGCATCAAGCACGTCACGTGGGAGATGACGCGCAAGCGCGTCGACCGCCGGTTCTTCGCCGAGCATTCGGTCACCGAGCTCGCGATGTGGCCCGATTTCGACCTGGAGGACCAGGGTCGTCTCACCGAGCCGATGGTCTACGACGCCGCCACCGATCACTACGTGCCGATCTCGTGGGACGACGCCTTCGCGCTCGTCGGCGACGAGCTGCAGGCGCTCGACAGTCCCGACGAGGCCGCGTTCTACACCTCGGGGCGTCTGAGCAACGAGGCGACCTTCCTGTATCAGCTGATGGTGCGCGAGTACGGCACCAACAACCTGCCCGACTGCTCGAACATGTGCCACGAGGCCTCCGGACGCGCGCTCAAGGCGTCGATCGCGACCGGCAAGGGCACTGTCGACATGCACGACTGGGACGACTGCGACGCCCTCTTCGTGCTCGGCGTCAACGCGGCATCCAATGCCCCCCGCATGCTCACCGCGCTCTCGGATGCCGTGAAGCGCGGCGCGCAGGTCGTGCACGTCAACCCGCTCGTCGAGGCCGGGGCGACCCGGACGATCGTGCCGCACGACTTCGTCGACATGGCGCGCTTCGCGGCGACGGACACGAGCACCATGAACCTGCAGGTGCGCCCGGGGGGCGATCTGGCGCTGATCCGCGGCATGTCGAAGGTCGTCTTCGAAGCCGCCGCCTCCGACCCGTCGGTGCTGGACAGTGAATTCCTCAGCACCCTCACGAACGGCATCGACGAGTACCGCGCACTGGTCGACGCCACGAGCTGGGCAGATCTCGTCGTTCAGTCCGGCCTCACGGAAGAGCAGATCCGCGCCGCCGCTGCGGTCTATCTGGCCTCGGAGCGCACGATCATCAGCTGGTGCCTCGGCGTGAGTCAGCACGAGCACGGCGTCGACACGGTGCGCGAGATCGTCAATCTGCTTCTCCTGCGCGGCAACATCGGCCGCAAGGGGGCGGGCCCGTCGCCGATCCGCGGACACAGCAACGTGCAGGGCAACCGCACGTGCGGCATCGATCACCGGCCGACGGAGGCGTGGCTCGACCGCCTCGCGGAGGTCTGTCGCATCGAGCCGCCGCGGCATCCGGGGCTCGACACCGTCCGCACGATCGAGGCGATGCACGACCGGCGCGTGAAGGTGTTCGTCGGCATGGGCGGCAACTTCGTGCTCGCTGCGCCCGACACCCCGTTCACCGCGCAGGGGCTCGAGAAGTGCCGCCTGACGGTGCAGGTGAGCACGAAGCTGAACCGCAGCCATCTCGTGCATGGCGAGAAGGCCCTGATCCTGCCGTGTCTCGGCCGCACCGAGCGTGACCAGCAGGCGCAGGGCCCGCAGGGCGTCACCGTCGAGGATGCGATGAGCATGGTGCACCTCTCGAGGGGACGCAAGCAGCCGGCCTCCGCCTATCTGAGGTCGGAGCCGGCGATCATCGCCGGCATCGCGAAGGCGACCCTGCCGCACACGGCGACGCCCTGGGATTGGTACGTCGGCGACTACGACAACATCCGCGATGTGATGGCGAAGGTGCTGCCGGGGTTCGAGGGCTTCAACGACCTGATCCGCGACCGGCACGGGTTCCGCATTCCGCAGCCCGCCAGGGACCGCGTGTTCGAGACGCCGTCGGGCCGTGCCGAATTCTCCCTGGCTCCACTGCCGAACGTCATCCCCGAGTCCGCCGACACCCTCGTGCTGCAGACGGTGCGCTCGCACGACCAGTGGAACACCACGATCTACTCCAACGACGACCGGTACCGAGGCGTCAAGAACCTGCGCGAGCTCGTCTTCCTGCACGAGGACGACATGCGCGATCGCGGCCTCGTCGAGGGCGATCTGGTCGACATCGTGTCGACGTCGAAAGACGGGTCGACACGGATGCTGAAGGCGTTCCGCGCGGTTCCGTACGACCTGCCGCGCGGCAGCGCCGCCGGGTACATGCCGGAGATGAACGTGCTGATCGGTCGCAATGACTTCAGCGTCCAGAGCGACCAGCCGCTGATGAAGAGCATCCAGGTGACGGTCTCGCGCGCGAGCGCGTGAGGGCGCTCGCCTGACTCAGACCTCGGCGGTCACTGACTGAAGCGCGTGCACGACGGGGGCCAGCTCGGGCTGCGTGACCGCCTCGCCGAGAGCACGCTCGAGGGTCTCGTCGTGGATCGGATGCGCGTTCTCGTAGAGCGCCAGGCCGGCCGGGGTGAGCTCGGTGTAGATGCCCCGACGGTCGTCGGCGCAGAGGATGCGGGTGAGCAGCCCGCGGTCTTCGAGCCGTGTCACGAGACGCGTCGTGGCGCTCGGGCTCAGCGCGGTCGCGCGGGCGAGCTGCTGCATGCGCATGTGCCAGCCGTCCTGTCTGCTGAGGGCGTCGAGCACCGTGTACTCGACGACGGACAGGCCGACGGATGCGCCCAGTGCCTTCTCGAGGTCGGCCTCGATGATCCCGTGCAGAGCGGCGAGCGTTCGCCAGCCGCGTGCCCGGATCTCGACGGCGTCGTCTGAGATGCCCACAGTGACCTCCGAAGTAGTTGCTTGCGCGGGATAGTTGCGTATGCAATGATTATCCCTCGTGACGCAATATCCCGCGTCTGCAAATACTTTAGCAGAGGACCACGGAGCACACCCATGCCACTCGGACTCATCGCACTCGCCATCGGCGCCTTCGGGATCGGACTCACCGAGTTCGTGATCATGGGGCTCCTCCCCGACGTCGCCGCGGACTTCGGGGTCACCGAGGCCACGGCCGGCTGGCTCATCTCGGGCTACGCGCTCAGCGTGGTCGTCGGTGCACTCGGCCTCACCGCCGCAACGACCCCTCTGCCCCGCAAACCGGTGCTGCTCGGCCTCGTCGTGCTGTTCATCGTCGGCAATGCGATCACCGCCCTCGCCCCCGACTACACGACCGCCATGATCGGACGCATCGTCGCGGCGCTGTGCCATGGAGCGTTCTTCGGCATCGGATCCGTCGTCGCCGCCGACCTCGTCGCCCCCGAGAAGAAGGCGCGGGCGATCGCGATCATGTTCACCGGCCTCACAGCGGCGAACGTGTTCGGTGTTCCGTTCGGAACCTTCCTCGGACAGCAGTTCGGCTGGCGGTCGACGTTCTGGGTCATCTCCGCCATCGGCATCGTCGCCTTCGCGGGCATCGCCCTGCTGGTCACGGCACCGAAGACGGCAGGCCAGCAGGTGAGTCTGCGCGGCGAGCTCCGGGCCTTCCGGTCCGGACAGGTGTGGCTCTCGCTCATCGTCACCGCGCTCGCCTTCGGCGGCATGTTCGGCGCCTTCACCTACATCGCCTACACGCTCACCGGGGTCACGGGCTTCGCAGACACCACGGTGCCGTGGCTGCTCGTGCTCTTCGGCGCCGGGCTCGTCGCGGGCAACTGGATCGGCGGACGCCTGGCCGACCGATCGATCGACCGCACGCTGCTGATCTTCATCGCGGCTCTGGTCGTCGTGCTCGTGTTGTTCGGCTTCTTCGCCTGGTCGCAGCCCGTGACCATCGCGATCCTCGTTCTGATGGGCGCGTTCGGATTCGGCACGGTTCCGGGGCTCCAGAGCCGCATCATGCACTACGCCGGCGGTGCACCGACCCTCGCCTCCGGCGCCAACATCGGCGCCTTCAACGTCGGCAACGCCCTCGGTGCGTGGGCGGGCGGCCTCGGCATCACCGCAGGACTCGGCTACACCTCGCCGATCTGGATCGGGGCCGCGATCACCGCATCCGCCCTGGTCCTCATGGTGATCGCCGTGGTCGCAGCCAGGAAGCCGTCGCCCGCCCCCACCGGCACGCTGCAGACCGTCCCCGCGTGACCACCCGATTCGCGGAGAGAGAAAGAAGCACGAGCATGAACGCTCCCATCGTCCCCACACTCACCCTGAACAACGGCATCGAGATGCCCCAGCTCGGATACGGCGTGTTCCAGGTGCCGGATGCCGAGACCACGGCCGCCGTCGCTGCCGCCCTCGACGCCGGGTACCGCAGCATCGACACCGCGGCGATCTACGGCAACGAGGCCGGCGTCGGGCGTGCGATCGCCGAGTCGGGCATCCCTCGCGATGAGCTGTTCGTGACGTCGAAGGTATGGATCTCCGACCACGGATACGACGCGGCCCTGCGCGCATACGACGCGTCCCTCGAACGGCTCGGCCTCGATCACCTCGACCTGTACCTGATCCACTGGCCGACGCCCGCTCTGGCGACGTACCCCGAGACCTGGCGTGCGCTCGAGAGCCTCTACGCGGACGGGCGCGTACGAGCCATCGGCGTCTCGAACTTCGAACCCGAGCACCTCGCGCGCATCGCCTCAGAGGGTGGCGTCGTGCCCGCCGTCAACCAGGTCGAGCTCCACCCGGCGCTGCAGAACCGAGCGGTCGCCGAGGCGAACGCTCAGCGGGGGATCCTCACCGAAGCATGGAGCCCGCTCGCCCAGGGCGCCGTGCTCTCCGATCGCTCGGTCGTCGAGATCGCCGAGCGGCACGAGCGGACGCCGGCCCAGATCGTGCTGCGCTGGCACCTGCAGCAGGGACGCATCGTGATCCCCAAGTCGGTGACCCCCGCTCGCATCGCCGAGAACCTCGACGTGTTCGGGTTCGAGCTCACCGACGACGAGCTGGCCGCGGTCGACCGCCTCGAGCGCGACGGTCGCACCGGCCCCCACCCCGCCGCGTTCAACGGCTGAGGTCCTCGGGGCGGACTGCGGGCGCAGTGGTCACTGCGCCCGCATGAACTCCTCGGCCGCCTGCACCTGAGCGGCGGAGGGGCGGATGCCGGTGTACAGCACGAACTGCTCGAGGGCCTGCAGGGTCGCCACCTCGGCGCCCGTGATGACGGTCTTCCCGGCCGCGCGCCCGGCGGAGATCAGAGGCGTCTCCGCCGGCAGGGCGACGACGTCGAACACGACGGATGCCGCCGCGATCTGCTCCTCGGTGAACGACAGCTCGTGCTCGTCCGCGCCTCCCGCCATGCCGATCGGCGTGATGTTCACGATGATGTCGGCGGTGGCGGCATCCGCATCCGCCGTCCAGGCGAAGCCGTAGAGATCGGCCAGCCCTCGACCGCGCTCTTCGTTGCGGGCCGCGATCGTGACGCGGCTGAATCCGGCGTCACGGAAGGCGGCGGCGGTGGCCTTGGCCATCCCGCCTGAGCCCCGCAGCAGCACCGATGATGCAGGGTCGAGCGAGTTGCGCTCGATCAGCTGGGCGATCGCGCTGTAGTCCGTGTTGTATGCGGTGAGCACCCCGTCATCGTTCACGATCGTGTTCACCGAGTCGATAGCCGTCGCCGAAGGGTCCATGCGGTCGACGAGCGCGATCACGTCTTCCTTGAACGGCATCGAGATCGCGCACCCGCGGATGCCGAGACCGCGCACGCCGGCGATCGCCTGGCCGAGGTCGGTCGGGGCGAAGGCCTTGTAGATCCAGTTCAGGCCCAGCTCCTCGTAGAGGAAGTTGTGGAATCGCGTGCCGTTGTTGCTCGGGCGTGCAGACAGCGAGATGCACAGGGTCATGTCCTTGTTCAGCATGGTCACCGCACCAGGCTACTCGCGCAGTCCGTCCCGTCATTGCCACCGATGACGACGATCGTCAACCCCCCTTGGCGGGATCGAACGGACTCCCCTAGGGTGAAGGTGCATGCACAGGGGATTGATCGTCTCCGTCTTCCCCAGAGACGGGCTGCCTTCCCCAGAGGCAAAGGCGATCCGTGCATGCGATTGGGCCCTCTCGAGTAGTTCTGTCCCCAACGGACTGCTCGAGAGGGCCGCTGTCGTTTGTCTCCATCGCACAAATTTCTAATCTGTCCCCCAAATGGGGGACAAAAGCAGGCGCGAGGGGTTAGGCTGGAATCTGACGCACCCTCCGGTCGTCTTCGGCCCTCATCGCTCCCCCCGCGGTGAGGGCCACACCATTTTCTGAGGGTCTCCATCTGCCCTGTCATGTGACCGCGGACGACCGCTCATGCAACATTTGGGTTACGGGCTGACATCAGGACTTCCGCTCAGCGCGTGCTCCACTAGCGTGGAGCACGTCGGGGCATCCTGCGTCGGCTTCTTTCCAGCAGAACAGGCAGTACATGAGCACCCAGGGCACGGTTAAGTGGTTCAACTCGGAGAAGGGCTTCGGCTTCATCTCCCCCGACGACGGCGGCGCTGACGTTTTCGCGCACTACTCCGCCATCGAGTCATCCGGCTACCGCTCTCTTGAAGAGAACCAGCGAGTCGAGTTCGACGTGGCGCAGGGCCCCAAGGGCCTGCAGGCTGAGAACATCCGTCCGCTCTGAGAGCGGACGTCATAGAACTCCCCGACCGGAGGTCTGCACTCGTTGCGACTTCCGGCGGGGAGTTCTGTGCTTTCCGGCCGGAATACCCCGGCCGGGTGGCCTCCGGTCGGCCGAGATCAGTTGAGCAGCAGCGCGCGCAGTTCGTCGGCGGATGCGGCGCGGAACGCGGCCTCGTCGCCTTCGTGCGTGTCGCTGAAGCCCCACTCGACGAAGATCACCGGCACTCCGTTGGCGTTGCCGCCCTCGACGTCGTGATGGCGATCTCCGACCAGCACGGGGCGTGAGATGTCCGCCCCGCGCTCGGCCAGACGGCGCAGCGCCTCGGCGACGATGTCGGTCTTCGACGCGAGCGTCGCCTCGTCGGGCGTCGCACCCACCGTCGTCAGGAAGTACGGGCGCAGTTCGAAGAAGTCGACGATCGCATCGACCTGGATCTCGGGCTTCGAGCTGGCGGTCGCCTGAGGCACCCCTGCCGCGTGCAGATCGCGGATGATCTCGGGCACGCCCGGGTAGGTCGCGACATCGGTCGTGTATCCGTCGGCCTTGCCGAGTGTCCGATAGAAGGTGACCGCCTCGGTCGCCTGCTCGGGGGTCATCGCCGCCTGCGCCTGAAACGACTCGAACATGGGCGGCCCGATCCAGTGCACGAGCTGTTCGCGCGTGGGAGCAGGGTGACCGAAGTGCGTGAGGGCGACGTTCAGACGGCGCAGGATGCCGACCGACGCGTCGGCGATCGTGCCGTCGACGTCCCAGAGCACGCACGAATAGGGGGAAGAAGCCATACCTTCCAGCCTATGGGCAGTGCACGACGCGACCGACCGCGGTGGACATCTGTGCAGATGGCCTCAGAACAGGCGGGGGATGCCGGACTCGATGCCCTTCATGTCGTCGTAGTCGAGCACGAGGCAGCGGATGCCGCGGTCCTCGGCGAGCACCCGCGCCTGCGGCTTGATCTCCTGCGCGGCGAAGACGCCCTGCACCGGCGCGAGGTGCGGGTCGCGGCCCAGCAGCTCGAGATAGCGGGTGAGCTGCTCGACGCCGTCGATGTCTCCGCGCCGCTTGATCTCGACAGCGATCGCCGCGCCGGCGGCATCCCGCACGAGCAGGTCGACGGGACCGATCGCGGTCGGGTACTCGCGGCGCACCAGGGTCGCGCCGTCGGAGATGCGCTCGACCTGCTCGGCGAGCAGGCGCTGCAGATCGGCTTCGACGCCGTCCTTCTGCAGACCGGGGTCGACGCCGAGGTCGTGGTTGGTGTCGTGCAGGATCTCGTAGATCTGCACGCGGAGCGCGTCGCCGGTCTTCTTGTGCGTCACTCGCCATACTTCGGTGACACCGGCGATGGACTCCTCCTCGCCGGGTTCCTCGGCCGCGAGGGAGCACGGCGGGCTCATCCAGTTCAGCGGCTTGTAGCTGCCGCCGTCGGAGTGCACGAGCAGACTCCCGTCTCCCTTGTGCACGAGCAGACGCGTGGCGAGCGGGAGGTGGGCATTGAGGCGGCCCGTGTAATCCACGGAGCAGCGGGCGATGACGAGACGCACCCGTCGAGCCTACTTCGTCGGGTCGACTCGTTCTGCTGATGTCAGCATCAGCGCCGAAGTTTCCACATCTGCGGCGGATCGACTCCCGTCGTCGATTACATCGGACTGGATCCTGACATTCTGGGCGGACAGGTCAAGGATGAGGAGATGACGGTGTCGATAGAGCTGGTGACCATGATCGTGACCGTCGCGACCACGCTGCTGGGGCTTGCCGCAGGCTTCGGATGGATGATCACGCGCACGGATGCGCGGTTCGAGATGTTCGAGCAGCGCATGGACGCGCGGTTCGAGAAGTCCGAGCAGCGCATGGATGCGAGGTTCGAGAAGGTGGACGTCGAGCTCGGAGAGGTGAAGATCGCCATCGCCCGACTCGAAGGCCCGGCGCCACGTCTGCTTGTCGCCCGCTGATCTACGAGGCTGACTTCGCGGTGACCGGCGGCGTCGACATCTCGTCCTTGCGGAGCGGGCGCGCGGCACCCGAGAACAGGCCGGACAACACGACCAGGCCGACGAGGATGTAGAGCGTGTTGAGCAGTCCGATGTGCTCGCTGATGAAGCCGAGCACGGGCGGGCCGCCCAGAAACGAGATGTAGCCGATCGTCGCGGCTGCGCTCACTCGCGCGGCCGCCTTGGCGGGGTCGTCTGCGGCGGCGGACATGCCGAGCGGGAAGCCGAGAGAAGCGCCCACGCCCCACAGCGCTGCGCCCACGAAGACGAGAGGAAGGCTGGGGGCGAGGATGAAGATCAGGATGCCGGATGCGGCGGCAACCGCGAGGATGCGCAGCACGGCGACGCGGCCGAACCTGTCGACCAGTGGGCCTCCGAAGACGCGGACGACGGTCATCGCGACCGAGAACGTTGCGAGCGCGGCGGCGCCCAGTGCGGTACCGCCTCCGTGGTCTTCGGCGACGCCGAGGGCGAGCCAGTCGTTGGCACCGCCCTCTGCGAACGACATGCCGAGCATGACGACGCCGATCGCATAGGTGCGCGGCTCGCGCCAGGCGGACATCGCGACGTGCATCCGCTCTCGCCAGCGCGGCTTCTCTGCGTCGTTGGCCGCGGGGTCGAGTGCCTCTTCGCGTCGCGGCACGTTCGCGATGCTGGCGATGCCGATGGCGGCGATCGCGACGGCGATCACGAGCGTATGGGTGAAGACGTCGATGTGCAGCTGTGCGGCAAGCGCCCCCAGCCCGGCGCCGATCACGGTGCCGAAGCTGAAGAAGGCGTGGAAGAGGGGCAGGATCGTCTTGCCCGAGTGCTGCTCGATCGCGGTGGCCTCGACGTTCATCATGACGTCGACGCAGCCGTTGCCGAGTCCGAACAGCACGAGACCGATCAGCACCACGGAGTACGAGCCGAGGACGTTGGCGCCGATGCCGATGAGGGCCACGCCCGAGGCGAAGGTGAAGATCGACACCATCATGCCGAGGCGCGCGCCGGTGCGTGCCATGATCGCGGGGCTGGTCGAGATGCCGATGATCGAGGCGATGCCCGCGCCGAGCAGCAGCATGCCCACCTGAGCCTTGTCGACCTCGAGGGCGAGCTTGATGTCGGGGACACGGGACGCCCAGGTCGCGATCGAGAGACCGCTGGCGAGGAAGATCGCGAAGATCGCGGTGCGCCAGCGCACGTACTGCGATCGGGAGAGAGCCGTGTCCATGCGGATCAGCATATCGAATCGATTCGATGATCGGGAAGCCGGGGAGCTATCCTCGGAGTATGACGAGCCACGACAGCCCGCGCCGAGCGACGATCGCCGATGTCGCACGCGAGGCGGGAGTTGCCACGTCGACGGCATCCGTCGTCTTCAGCGGCAAGGCCAACGTCGCACCGGCCACGCGCGAGCGGGTGCTCGCCGCAGCGGCGGCTCTCGGGTATGCCGGTCCCGACCCGCGCGCCGCATCGCTGCGTCGAGGACGCAGCGGTATCGTCGCGGTCGTTCTCGAGGGGCACCTGCGTGCGGCGTTCCTCGACCCGGTGACCACCGCCATGATGGACGGCCTGACCGATGGGATGGCCGAGCTCAGTGCCGGCATCCTGCTGATGCGCGACGAGCCGGGCGACGACGAGTCGTCGCTCTCGAACGCACCCGTCGATGCGGTCGTGCTGATCGGGTGCTCGGGGCGCGCCAAGGCGTCGCTCGACATCGTGCGCAGCCGAGGCCTGCCGGTCGTCGTGATCGAGGGTGACGCGGGGGAGGGCATCCCGAAGATCCTGCTCGACAACTCTGCGGCGGCCGCGGACGTCGCACGTCACCTGCGCGACCTCGGACACCGCGACGTCGCACTCGTCACGCTGCCGCTCGACACCCGTCGCGAGCGGGGACCGGTCACTCAGGAGCGAATCGACGCGGCGACGGTGGATGTGACCATCGATCGCCTCACCGGCATGCGCGAGATCTTTCCCGCCGCGCCCGCGATCTCGGCCGGAGGCAGCTTCATCGACGAGGGGCTCCTCGCCGGACGGCATCTGCTGGCGGATGCCGAGACGCGGCCGACGGCGATCCTCGCTCAGAGCGATCTGATCGCCGTCGGCATCATTCGAGCCGCGGAGGAGCTGGGACTGCGCGTGCCCGAAGACCTGTCGGTCGCGGGTTTCGACGGGATCGCCGCCGATGGGCTCGGCGACCTCGTGCTCACGACCAGCGTGCAGCCGGCGGTCGAGAAGGGGCGCGCCGCAGGGGAGCAGGTCGCGCGGATGCTCCGAGGAGAACCCGGCCAGACCCTGCACCTCACGTGCCGGTTCCGCGAGGGAACGACCACCGCGGCACCAACCCGCTGACCGGGTCGCTGCGGTCTCGCTCAGCTGCGCTGCGGCCCCAGGGGCAGGGTCTGACTGCCGAAGTCCAGGATCGAGTACCGGCCGCACTCGACCACACGCTCAGGCTGCACCGCCTGCGGAAGATCCCACGGCACGGTCTGCGAATCCTCGACGAGGAAGGA
Source organism: Microbacterium sp. Root280D1 (assembly GCF_001428975.1). Taxonomy (NCBI): domain Bacteria; kingdom Bacillati; phylum Actinomycetota; class Actinomycetes; order Micrococcales; family Microbacteriaceae; genus Microbacterium; species Microbacterium sp. Root280D1. Next base: position 316,115 of record NZ_LMJK01000001.1, read on the forward strand.
CACCTCGCCGACTGCGAAGTCCGTGCGGTTGACCAGCCACGCGTAGCCGTTGAGCTGATGATCGACCTGGACGAGGCGCGAGGGGTCTGCGACATGCAGTGCGGGCAGACGAACGGTCCAGAACTGTCCGGCGCCCGTGCGACCGTAGGCGTCGACCCAGTCCGTCACGCACGCGAGATCGGGGTCCGGCCGGGCGGCCGCGTCCGCCAGGCGCGGGATGCTGAGGCCGCCGACGACGAGAAGCACCACGCCGACGATGGCAGCTGTCGAACGACGCAGGCGGGCGGGGAGGCGAATCGCGCGAGGTGACGCGACGAGCACGAGCACCGGAGCGAAGACGAGAGGCTGCAGGTAGCGCGCGGCATGCGTGCCCAGCGCGATCGCCCCGACGACGACGACGATCGGTGCCGCCCAGGCCATCGCGGCGACGAGACGGGTTCCCGGGTCGCCCTGTTGCGCCGTTCTCACGACGGCGAAGACGATGAGGGCGACGGTGACCAGCAGCCCGATCAGCCCGGGGAGGCTCTGACCGCGTTCGGCGATGAGCCGTGCGTAATAGCCGACCGACTCGTGCCAGTGGTCGGGCTGCGCGTAGCCGACGCCGGTGTTCGCGATCCATGCCGCGAACGGAATACGAGCCAGGAAGCCCGCGGTGGTGCCGGCGAGCAGCACCGCGATGAGGGCGAGGATCTGCGCACGCCGCGACGGCGACACGGCGGCGATGCCCAGGATGATCGCGAGGGGGAGGGTCGCCCACACCGCGTACAGCGGGTTCGAGAGAGCCGATATGAGCGCGACGGCGCCGAGAGCGATCGACGGCGAGGCTCTGAGGCGGCCGTCGTCGATCACGCGCCGAACGATGCCGACCGTGATGACGACGCCGATCACGGTCGCCGAGTAGTAGGTGGTCGTCAGCTGCAGGGATGCGAGGTCGAGCGCCTCTCGCGACGCCGAGACATCGGTCATCGCGAGCATGCCGAACACCCCGAGCGCGACGACGGACCAGGTGACGGGCGCAGAACCCGCGCGGCCGCGGCCGGCGACGAGCCGGATGGCTCCATAGAGGGCGAGGAGATTGACGACCGCGCTGATCGCGAAGAGGCCGTTCACCGTCGCAGGCACGGCGGCGTCGATCGCGGTGAACGCCGCGGTCTCGGGCAGGAACAGCACGCTCGACATCGCCCAGTCGAGCGATTCTCCCGACAGCAGCGACCGCGCGAGCATCGCGACGACCAGCGAATCGCCGTCTCGGAAGAGCAGGTCGGACCGGGCTGACGACGCGACCACGGATGCGGTGACGATCGACACGGCGGCAGCGCACATCCAGCCGGCCAGCTCGCGCACCCACGTCCGAGTCACGGGGCTACTCTGCCACGAGCCCGCGGCAGACCCGGGCAGCGGGGCGGTCAGGAGACCTGCGACCTCAGATCCCAGACCTGCTCCAGGGGAGCGGTGCCTTCGGCGCCGTCTTCGTCGCGGAAGAGCTCGACGAAGCGACCGATGTCGGCCTGCCAGGCGTGGTCGGCCGGATCGTCCTCGAGCGCGGCGACCGCGGCATCCCAGTCATCGCACTCGACCAGGTGGAACAGGCGCCGGCCCGACCTCCAGATCGTCCAGTCGTGGATGCCGATGCGCGCGAAGGTCTCGGCGAGAGCATCCGGGATGCGGGCGTGGTTCGTGCGGTAGTCGTCGACCGCGCCGTCGCGGATCTCGGAGTGCAGAGCGATGCGCATGAGAGGGTCCTTCCGTCAGTCCCTGGGCTGGAACGAGATCGCGACCGGGGTCGTCGCGTCCGCCACCTCGACCAGGATGGCACCATCGACGCGTTCCGCGATCACCGGATGCTCTCCGATCCGTGCGCTGCTCTCGTCGAGCAGGTCGTGCGGATCGGGGAGCTCGACGTGTCCGTTCCGGTCGACGACCGCGTGCACCGCGTCATCCGTGCGTGTCCAGCGCAGCCAGGGGTCGTCGGACGCCGGCATCCGCTCTTCCGGTCGCGCACCGAACACGGCGTGCCCGTACTGCCTGTTCCAGTGGCCGATGCCCTCGAGGGTCTCTCGTTGCAGATCGGGGATGCGGCCGGACGCCTCGAGGCCGATGTTGAGCAGCAGGTTGCCGCCGCGTGAGACCACGTCTACGAGCAGAAGCACGGCCTCGTGCGCCGACAGCAGGTGCTCGCTCGTCTCCCTGCGGTTGTGGCCGAACGAGAGTCCGATCCCCCGGGTGTTCTCCCACGCCTCGCCGACCTCGACTGCGGTGCCGTGCACGTACTCGCTGGTGCGGAAGTCCCAGTGGGACTCGCCCCAGCGATCGTTGACGACGCCCTCGGGAACCTGTGCGTAGAACGTCTGGAAGGCGTGGGCGATGCTCTTCGGCCCCGGCTCGATTCCCGCAGCCGGCCACCGGATGTCGCCCCAGAGGATGTCGGGACGATAGCGGTCGATCAGGTCGATGACGTGGTCGTGCGCATATTCCGCGTAGGCGAGGTCATCGGGGGCGGGGGCGCCGTCATGGTCGATGGGCGGCAGGTCGGAGAAGTGCCAGTCGAGACCGCCCGAGTAGTACACGCCGAAGCGGAGGCCGGCCGCGCGCGTCGCGTCGGCGAAGGCTCCGATGAGGTCCTGCCCTGGGCCACGGGCGACGGTGTTGCGCCCATCCGTTCCCGGTGCGTCCCAGAGTGTGACGCCGTCGTGGTGCTTGGTCGTGGGGATGAAGTACCGTGCGCCCGTCGCCGCGACCACGGCGAGCACCTCGTCGGCGTCGAACTCCTCGGCCTTCCAGGCATCGAGGAAGTCGTCATAAGGAGCCCCGCCGTAGACCTCCTCGTGATGCCGGTGGGTCGGCGAGCCCTCGATGCGCATGGTGTTGGCGTACCACTCGGCATAGGGATTGTGGGCGTACCACTCGTCCCGTGGCACGGCGCCGAGCTCACCGGTGGGCTCTGCCCAGGCGGGAACCGAGTACGGCCCCCAGTGCACGAAGATCCCCAGTGCGGCGCCGCGGAACCACTCGGGAAGCGGTCGCTCGAACTCGCGGTAGGCCTCGGGACGAACAGGATCGGTTTCGAACATCGCCATCGGTAGGCACCTTTCATCACACCCTTGTGAACGGTTTCGTCTATCACGTATCCTATAGGAAATCTTGAACTCAAAGGAGAGGTTCGATGACAGACGAAGGCTTCCGACGCCCCACAGAGCGCATCCCCGGCGGGGAGTGGTTCAGCGGCGCAGGCTTCGGCCTTTTCGTGCACTGGGACCAGGCATCGCAGCAGGGCATCGAGATCTCCTGGCCCCTCGTCGGACGATCGATCATCCCGGGTGAGGATGCCGTGGAAGACGCCGTGACCGTGGCCGAGTACCAGGCGACGGCTCCGACGTTCGACCCCGTGAACTGGGATGCCGCAGATCTCGCGCGTCGTGCCCGCGAAGCGGGAGCCACCTACCTCGTCTTCACGGCACGTCACCATGCCGGATACAACATGTTCTTCACCGAGGAGTCCGACTTCGGCGTGCAGCACGGCCCCTTCGGTCGCGACATCACCCGTGAGTTCGTCGACGCCGTGCGCGCCGAAGGCCTGAAGGTCGGCATCTACTACAGCCTCCCCGACTGGAACCACCCCGACTATCCGGCATTCCGCGATGAGGACCGGCCGTACAAGCTCGAGCACTGGCCCGCCGCGGGCCTCGCCGAGTTCGCCGACACCCCCGACGCGACCGATCGCCACCGGCGGTCGAGTCCGGAGGAGTGGTCGCGCTACCTCGACTACGTGCGGGCGCAGCTGACCGAGCTCCTCACGAACTACGGGCAGATCGATCTGCTCTGGTTCGACGGCGACTGGGAGCGCTCCGCCGTCGAGTGGACGGCTCCGGCACTGCGCCGCCTGATCAAGGAGCTGCAGCCCGATGTCGTCATCAACGACCGCCTGCCCGGCCAGGGCGACTACCGCACCCCCGAGCAGGGCTTCCCGCTCACCCCGCCGACCGGTCCGTGGGAGCTGTGCCTCACGATCGGCGATCACTGGGCATGGCGCACGGGGCCGGACAACGAGAAGTCCGCGCGGTCGCTGCTCGTCACCCTCATCGACGTCGTCGCCCGCGGCGGCAATCTGCTGCTCAACGTGGGGCCCGGTCCCGACGGTGCGCTGCCGGCGGTCGAACAGGAGCGGCTGGGCGAGTTCGCGGAATGGATGCACGCGCACGCCGAGTCCGTGATCGGTGTCGAGCCCACCGTCGGCATCGACTTCCACGGGCCGACGACCGCGCGCGCCGGACGCCTCTACCTGCATCTGACCGCGGTGCCGGTGGACGAGATCATCGTGCGGGGCCTGCCCGTGCGTCGCATCACCCGGGTGCACCGCCTGGCCGACGATCTCGAGCTGCAGCATGACGCGAGCTTCGAGGTGCACGAGGCCTCGATCGCCGGCGACGACCTGGGCGAGCTGCGCATCGTCGCCCCCGCACCGAGCGGCGCCCTGATCGACGTCGTCGCCATCGACTTCTCCGAGTGACCCGAGCACGACCCGAACCCCCGAGCAGCACCCCCTCACCCATCGCATCGAATCAGCATCCAATGAAGGAGGCAGACAGAATGAATGCACTCTCATCCCGACGCGCGAAGCGTCTCATCCTGACAGGCGTCGCGGGCCTCACCGCTCTCACCCTCGCCGGCTGTGCCAGCGGCTCGGGAGGAGGAGGCGGCGACGCCGGCGGCCCTCTCGTGCTCTACACGTGGGCCGCCAGCGAGGGCGATCAGGCGCAGTGGGCTGACTTCATCGACGGCGCCCAGGCCGAGGATCCCGACCTCGACATCACCGTCGAGGGGCCCAGCTTCTCGGACTACTGGACCAAGGTGAAGACCCGCCTCAGCGGCTCGAACCCGCCCTGCCTGCTGACCACGCAGGCGGCCCGCGCGCAGGAGCTCGGCGACCTGCTGATGCCGCTCGACGACCTGATCGAGAAGTCCGACTTCGACATCGAGAACATCGACGCATCCATGCTCAGCGGCATGACGGTCGACGGCACGATCAGGGCGATCCCCTACGACGCCGAGCCGATCGTGCTGTTCTACAACGTCGAGGCGTTCGAGGCCGCGGGTCTCGAACTGCCCGGCACCGAGTACACGCGCGATCAGTTCATCGCGGATGCGAAGGCGCTGACCGACGGCGACAAGAAGGGCCTCGCGCTCGCACCCGGCATCTTCATCCCGAACGCCTGGTCGCTCGCCGACGGCGTTCCGGCCGTGACCGAGGACGGCGAGCTCGACCTCACGAACCCCGACTTCGTCGACCAGATCCAGAGCTTCTTCGACCTGGTGTCGGTCGAGCAGGTCGCCAAGGCCCCCGAGGCGGCGGACGGCTCGGAGGTCTCGCAGCAGGCCTTCACCTCGGGCGAGGTGCCGATGCTGATCGAAGGTCCGTGGATGTACGGCAGCTTCGCCGACGCCGCCGACTTCACGCTCGGCGTCACGATCGTCCCGTCGACCAGCGGCGAGGCCGCCGCGATGACCGCGGGTTCGGGCTTCGGCATCGCGGCCAACTGCGACCGCCCGGACGAGGCGTTCGCGGCGATCGAGGCACTGACCTCGGTGTCGGTGCAGGAGAAGCAGGCCGAGGCGCGCGGCATCGTTCCGGCGCGCATCGAGGCGCTCCCGGCCTGGGCTGAGGGCAAGACCGAGGGTGCGGCCGAGGTCGTCGAGGCTCTGCTGGCCGATGCGACCCCGCAGCGCACCACCCCGACCTGGAACCAGGTCGAGACCCTGATGACCCAGTACGGAGTGCAGGGCTACCGGGGTGAGCTGACGGCGGAGGAGATCATGGAGACCATCCAGAACTCGGTCGCGGGCTGAGCGGATGGCGATCATGAGCGAGCGGAGAGAGGCCACGGCCTCCTCTCCCGTGCCCGGCGCGGCGGGAGTGCCCTTCGGCGCTCCCGCCCCGCGGGTTCCCCGCCCCCCGCGACGGCGCGGCCAAGCCTGGGTGGCGGTGGCCTTCCTCGCACCCGGGATGATCGGGTTCGTCCTCTTCATCCTCACTCCGCTGTTCGGGTCGGCCTTCATCAGCCTGTTCGACTGGAAGCTGTTCGGCAGCCCCGACTTCATCGGCTTCGAGAACTACGTCAAGCTGTTCCGCGACCCGACGTTCTACACGGTGCTCGGCAACACCCTGATCTTCGCGATCGTGTACACGGCGCTGAATCTGGTCGTCGCCCTCACCATCTCGCTGTGGCTCAGCACGCGCATGAAGGCGGCCGGGGCGTGGCGGGTCATCTTCTTCCTCCCCGTGATCACGCCCATGGTGGCCAACGCGCTGGTGTGGCGACTCCTGCTCTCGCAGGACGGTCTCGTCAACTCGATGCTCGCGACCGTCGGCGTCGACGGACCGAACTGGCTGTCGGACTCGGCGTGGGCGCTGCCCTCGGTCATCGCGATGTCGGTATGGCAGTCGTTCGGCTACAACGTGATCGTCCTGTCGGCCGGACTCAGCGCCATCCCGAAGGAACTGCTCGAGGCCTCTCGCATCGACGGCACCTCGGCGTGGCAGCGACTGCGCTTCATCATCCTCCCGCTGCTCTCGCCGTCGCTGTTCTTCTGCTCCACGATGACGATGATCGGCGCGTTCCAGGTGTTCGTGCAGCCGCTCTTCCTCACGCAGGGAGGGCCGGGAGAGAGCACCAACACCTTCGTGCTGTACCTGTACCGCAACGGATTCGTCTTCGATCGGCTCGGCTATGCATCCGCTCTCGCGTGGATCCTCTTCCTCGTCGTGATGCTCATCACGGCCCTGCAGTTCGTCGGCCAGCGCAGGTGGGTGAACTATGAGTGACGTCGTGAGCCTGCCCCGTCGTGCGCGTCAGCGCCGTGAGTCGCTCAAGGAGTGGCTCAACACCGCGGCCATCGCCGTGGTCGCGCTGATCTTCGCGTTCCCCTTCATCTGGATGTTCCTCACGGCGCTCAAGCCCGAGAACGAGGTCTTCACCGCCACCCCGCAGATCTTCGGATCGGAGATCCGCTGGGCGAACTTCGTCGAGGCGTGGACCGTCGTGCCGTTCGGACGCTTCATCCTCAACGGCCTGTTCGTCGCGATCCTCGGCGCCGCCCTCTCGGTGGTCGTCGCCGTGCTCTCGGCATACGCCTTCTCTCGACTGCGGTTCAAGTACCGCGACAAGCTCTTCCTGCTGTTCGTGCTCACTCTCGTGCTGCCCCAGGAGGTGCTCGTCGTCCCGCTCTTCATCATGATCAACAGCTGGGGATGGAACGACAGCTACGCGGCCCTCATCATCCCGTTCGCCTTCACCGCGTTCGGCACGTTCCTGATGCGGCAGTTCTTCCTCACCATCCCCATGGAGTACGAGGAGGCGGCACTGATCGACGGCGCCTCGCGACTGCGCACCCTGTGGTCGGTGCTGCTGCCGCAGCTGGTCGCCCCGCTCAGCGTGCTCGCGGTGTTCTCGTTCATCGGCTATTGGAACTCGTACCTGTGGCCGCTGATCATCATCAACACGCAGGACATGGCCACCGTGCCCCTCGGGCTCGGCATGTTCACCGGTCAGTTCGGCACGCAGTGGTCGCTGCTCATGGCCGCATCGACACTGGCCGTCATCCCCTCGTTGATCCTCGTGCTGCTGCTGCAACGGCAGCTCATCAAGGGGGTCACCCTGGGCGGACTCGGAGGACGCTGATGACCACGACACACCACACCACGAAGCCCGTGCGGGAGGCCGTCGCGGACGCGACGGCCGGCAGCCGCATCGTGCACGCGGAGGCGCAGCTGTGCGACCTGCCCGTCGAGACCGAGCGCACGGATGCCCTGCAGACGTTCGTCAAGCAGGAGACCATCTTCGTGCGGCTGCGCACCGCCGACGGCACCGAGGGCATCGGCTACAGCTACACGATCGGCACCGGCGGCGGGGCGGTGCTCAGCATGCTGCGCGAGACGCTGCTGCCCGCTCTGATCGGGCTCGAGGCCGAGCGTCCCGAAGCGCTGTGGCTCGCACTCTTCGGCATCACTCGCGCCACCACGGTCGGGCCGATCACGGCACTCGCGCTCGCCGCGGTCGACACCGCGGTCTGGGATGCGAAGACCCGTCGCGCCGGACTCCCGCTCTGGGTGGCCGCCGGAGGCGCGTCGCCCTCCGTGCCCGTGTACGACACGGAGGGCGGATGGCTGCACTTCCGCACCGACGAACTCGTCGCCCATGCGGTCGCCGCCAAAGAGCGCGGCATGGGCGGCGTGAAGATCAAGGTCGGCATGCCGCGAGGGCACCAGGACCTCGAGCGACTGCGTGCCGTGCGCGACGCGGTCGGACCCGGCATGGACATCATGGTCGACGCGAACCAGTCGTTCACGGTCGCCGAAGCCGTGCGTCGAGCCCGGCTGTTCGAGCAGGTCGACGTCTTCTGGTTCGAAGAGCCCCTGCCTGCGGAGGACGTCGAGGGGCATCGTCTTCTGGCGCGCTCGACGTCGGTGCCGATCGCGGTCGGCGAGAGCATGTACTCGCTCGGTCACTTCCGCGAGCACCTGCAGCGTGGCGGCGCGTCGATCGTGCAGGCCGACGTCGCCCGGGTCGGCGGGATCACTCCGTGGCTCAAGATCGCGCATCTGGCCGAGTCCTTCAACGCCCCCGTCGCGCCGCACTTCCTCATGGAGCTCCACGTCTCCCTCGTCTGCGCGATCCCCAACGCGCTGTACCTCGAGCACATCCCGCAGCTGCGAGCGGTCACGACGGGCGAGATCCGCATCGAGAACGGTCGCGGGTGGGCGCCGACGCAGGCGGGCCTCGGCATCCCCTGGAACGATGACGCCCTGGGCCGGCTGATCGTGTCATGAGTGCGCCTGCCTCCACCGCAGCGAAGCCCGTCGCGATCGGACGCGGAGGGCTTCTCGCCCCGCCCGTCGCCTATGGGGCTGCCGCGCTCGGCAATCTGTACCGGGCGCTGGACGACCGGGAGTGGCCGCGGATCGTGCCGGCCGCGTGGGAGGGCGGCGTGCGGTACTTCGATGTCGCGCCGCACTACGGTCTCGGCCTCGCCGAGCGACGCCTCGGCGAGAGCCTGCGCGAGCTCCCGCGTGAGGAGTACATCGTCTCGACCAAGGTCGGACGCCTGCTGGTTCCGCAGGATGCCGCGGGCCGCTCGGACCTCGGCAACCTGTTCGACGTGCCGGCGGATCATCGGCGCGTGCGCGACTACTCCCGCGACGGCGTGCTGCGCTCGGTCGAGCAGTCGCTCGAGCGCCTCGGACTCGACCGCATCGACATCGCTCTGGTGCACGATCCCGATGAGCACGAGCGCGAGGCGCTCGAGGGTGCCTTCCCCGCCCTGAGCGAGCTGCGGGACCAGGGCGTCATCCGCTCGTTCGGTGCCGGCATGAATCAGAGCGGCATGCTCACGCGGTTCGTGCAGGAGACGGATGCCGACGTCATGATGGTCGCCGGGCGCTGGACGCTGCTCGACCAGTCGGCCGCCGATGACCTGCTCCCGATCGCCCGGGAGCGCGAGGTGACGGTGCTGGCCGCCGCCGTCTTCAACTCGGGAATCCTCGCGACGGATGCTCCCGCTCACGATGCCACGTTCGACTACGGACCCGCGGACCGCGCGGTGCTCGCCCGGGCTCAGGCGATCGCCCGGGTCGCCCGGCATCATGGCACCACACTCCCCGAGCTGGCCGCACAGTATCCGCTGACGCATCCCGCCGTGGGCGCGGTGGTGATGGGCGGTGCCAGCGCGGAGCAGGTCGCGCGCAACAGCCGTCTCGTCGCACGCCCGGTCGCCGCGGCGGTCTGGGACGATCTGCGTGATCGCGGTCTGATCGCCGACGAAGGGCACCCCCTACGATGAGACTCATGTTCGGCGACGACGAGGCACGCGGACCGAGGCCGCTTCCGGCACGGCGCGCGCTCGTCGACGACGTGTACGACGCGGTGCTCGGCCTGCTCATGGACCAGGTCATCGAACCGGGCGCCAAGGTCAACATCGACGCGGTCGCCCGCGACCTCGACGTGTCTCCGACGCCCGTGCGCGAGGCGCTGACGCGGCTCGAGTCCGAAGGGCTCGTCGCGAAGCGGGCGCTGAAGGGCTATGTCGCAGCTCCTCTGCTCGACGCGGCGGGCCTGCGCGATCTGTACGACATGCGCGAGCTGCTGGAGCCGGAGGCGGCGCGGCGTGCATCGGCGCATCTCGACCACGAGACCGAGACCGAGCTGGCGGAGTCCGTGGTGACGATGCGTACAGCGTCGGCACCCGATGAGGACGAGCGCTTCCGCAACTACCGGCGGTTCATCGACGAGGATCTGCACTTCCATCACCTGATCGCGGAGAGTGCGCAGAGTCCGCTGCTGTCGGAGGCCATCGTGCGGCTGCGTGCGCACATGCACCTCTACCGGCTGAACTTCCGCCACGACTTCGAAGACGACACCGTGAGCGAGCACGAGAGCATCCTCGACGCGCTGCGCCGACGCGACCCCGAAGCCGCCGCCGCGGCGATGAGGATGCACATCGCGAACTCGTACGACCGTCTCGGTCCGGCGCTCGCTCGGCAGGCTGAGAACGCATCCGAATGAGCTGATTCTGCGTGCGAGATCGCGCAAAGTGCCCGAAAATCCGGGGGAAACCGACCATTTGCATGGTCGGGCGCCGACATGATCGACCCTGAAGCGCGGAATATCAAGGTAAACTCGATATCGACACCCGCCCGCCCGCCTGCGCCGCCCCCGGCCGACGAGCTTTGAGGAGCCGCGTATATGCTGACGCTCCTCGCCGTGTTCCTCCTCGGGTCGATCCTGATGCCCGTTCTGGTGCGCTGGCTGGGATCCCAGGCATTCGCCATCGCGGCTCTCATTCCCGCCGCGGCATTCATCCACGCCCTCGTCCTCACCCCTCAGGTGCTCGACGGACCGACGCCCTTCGTCTCGGTCGCGTGGATCCCGCAGCTCGGACTGAATCTGTCCATGAACATGGACGTGCTCGGCTGGGTGCTGACGCTCATCGTCACCGGCGTCGGTGCTCTCGTGCTGCTGTACTGCCGTTGGTACTTCCATGACGACTCCGCCGGCATCGGCCAGTTCGCGGGCGTGCTGCTCGGGTTCGCGGGTGCGATGTACGGCCTCGTCCTGACCGACGACCTCGTCATGCTCGTGATGTTCTGGGAGGTGACGAGCATCCTCTCGTACCTCCTCATCGGGCACTACCGACGCCGCGCCGCCAGCCGACGAGCAGCACTGCAGGCGCTCCTGGTCACCACTCTCGGCGGGCTCGTGATGTTCGTCGGAGTCGTGCTGCTCGTGGTCGACGCGGGTACCTCGAGCATCCGCGAGATCCTCGAGATCGCACCCACAGGTGCCATCGTCGACGCCGCCGTCGTGATGCTCCTCGTCGGCGCGATCAGCAAGTCCGCGATCTTCCCCTTCCACTTCTGGCTGCCCGGTGCGATGGCGGCGCCCACTCCCGTGAGCGCGTACCTGCACGCCGCGGCGATGGTCAAGGCGGGTATCTACCTGATCGCGCGCTTCGCCCCGATCTTCGCCTTCACCGGTCCGTGGCGGCCGATCATCATCTCGCTGGGCATCCTGACGATGCTGATCGGCGGCATCCAGGCGCTGCGCGAGACCGACCTCAAGCGCATCCTCGCGTTCGGCACCGTCAGCCAGCTGGGCTTCTTCTCGGTCGTCATCGGCTACGGCACCCAGGCGAGCGCGCTGGCCGGTCTCGCACTCGTGATCGCGCACGCGCTGTTCAAGTCGGCGCTGTTCCTGATCGTCGGAGTGATCGACCGTCAGCTGTCGACGCGAGACATCACCGAGCTGAGTGGCGTCGGGCGTCAGGCTCCCGTCATGGCGACAGCGGCATTCATCTCCATCGCATCGATGGCGGGCATCGCGCCGACCCTCGGATTCGTGGCGAAGGAGTCGACCCTCACGGCGCTCCTGGACGACGCACTGCACGGCTCGCCCTGGGGGCTCGTCGCGATCATCGGCGTCAGCCTGGGATCCATGCTCACGGCGGCATATGGCATCCGCTTCCTCTGGGGTGCCTTCTGGACCAAGCGCGATGCGGCGGGCGATCGCCTTCCCGACACCGCCTGGCCCGACCCGCCCGTCGGATTCCTCTCGGCGCCGATCATCCTCGCCGGGCTCACGCTCGCCGCAGGCATCGGAGCACCGGCTCTCGACGTCGCGCTCCAGGGATACGCGCTCACAGCCACCCCGGGCCTCGATGCCGAGGGGGTCGCCGCGGAAGGACCCGGGCACCTCGCGCTCTGGCACGGTCTCGAGCCGGCGCTCGGCATCTCGATCCTGTCGATCCTGCTCGGCGCCGCCGTCTTCCTCCTCACGCTGCGCACCGGATGGGACCGCAAGGCGCGACTGATCCGCTTCACTGCCGCAGACGTCTACTACCTGGTCATGCGCGGTATCGACCGACTCTCGGTGCTGAGCACGACGCTCACCCAGCGCGGCTCTCTGCCGGTCTACGTCGGCACCATCTTCGTGGTGTTCGTCGCCGCCGAGATCACGGCGCTCGTCGCCAGCGACATCGATCGCTTCCAGCTCTCGGCCTGGCACACGCCCACGCAGCTCGTGGTCGCGCCGATGATGGCCGCCGCGGGCGTCATGGCCGTGCGCGCGCAGAAGAGATACACGGGCGTCGTGCTCGTGTCGATCACCGGCCTCGGGATGGTCGTGCTGTTCGCGACCAGCGGCGCCCCCGACCTCGCGCTCACGCAGATCCTCGTCGAGACCGTGACGATGGTCACCTTCGCACTGGTGCTGCGTCGCCTGCCCGCGCGGATGGGCGAGCACAACGCCTCTGTCGGGCGCATTCCCCGCGCGCTGCTGGGTGTCGGAGTCGGGCTCACGATGGCGCTGGTCGCGATCGTGGCGACCCAGTCCCGCGTCGCGGATCCGATCTCCGCCGCGTTCCCGAAGCTCGCGTACGAGATCGGTCACGGCAAGAACGTCGTGAACGTCGCCCTGGTCGACCTGCGCGGCTGGGACACGATGGGCGAGCTCTCCGTGCTCGTGCTCGCCGCCACGGGTGTCGCGTCTCTCGTGTTCGTCACGCACCGCGCCGACATGCTCTCCGCGACGAAGACGCTGCCCAAGGCGCGCCGCCGTCGCACGCTCAGCCGCCCGCTCGTCGAGACGACCGAGGGCGTGCGCTTCCAGACCGACGAGAACGAGAGCAGCCCCCGCGCCTGGCTCGTCGGCGGCCCGAAGATGAAGCCCGAGAACAGGTCGATCCTGCTCGAGGTCATCGTCCGCATCCTCTTCCACACGATCATCGTCGTGTCGATCTTCCTGCTCTTCTCCGGCCATAACCTCCCAGGCGGAGGCTTCGCCGGAGGCCTCGTCGCGGGCATGGCCCTCGTCATGCGCTACGTCGCCGGCGGACGCTGGGAGCTGGGCGCTGCCGCACCCACGGATGCCGGGCGACTGCTCGGTGCCGGTCTGATCCTCGCCGTCGGCACGGCGGTCGTGCCGCTGTTCTTCGGCTTGGCGCCGCTCACCAGCAACTTCTGGGAGTGGGAGGTCCCCGGCATCGGCCACATGGAGTTCGTCACCTCGACCATCTTCGATGTCGGTGTGTACCTGGTCGTGATCGGCCTCGTGCTCGACGTGCTGCGCAGCCTCGGTGCCGAGGTCGACCGTCAGGCGCAAGAGTTCCGCGAGCGAGGGGTGACCCTCTGATGGATGTCTCCCTCACCCTGATCGTGATCATGGCCGTGCTCTTCGCCTGCGGCGTCTACGCGATGCTCGAGCGCAGTCTCACCCGCGTGCTGATCGGCTTCCTGCTGCTCGGCAACGCGACGAACCTGCTGCTCCTCATCGTCATGGGAGTGCCCGGCAACGCGCCCTTCTTCGGAACCGAGGGCGAGCTCAGCGACCCGCTGCCCCAGGCGCTCACCCTGACCGCCATCGTCATCACCTTCGCCGTCTCGGCATTCCTCCTCGCCCTCATCTACCGCTCGTGGCAGCTGGGTCAGGCCGACACCGTCGAGGACGACGAGGCCGACATCGCTCTCCGTGAGCGCACCGATGCCGACGAAGACCTCATGGACGACGAGGCCGACGCGGCGGACGACGAGGCGACCACGGACTTCGTCGGCGTGCAGACGTCGCCGATCACCGTGCTGCACATGCGCGACCACGCCGCGATCAACGACGACGCTCCGACCGACCGCCCCACCCCGCCTCGAGCCGTGTCCGCGGCGTCCGATCAGGATCCCGATGCGGATGCCGGTCCAGGCGCGGCCGTCCTCGACGGGGAGTCGGCACCGCCCGACGACGACCCCGACGACTCGACGCACTCGTCGGCTTTCCGGACGGATGCCGACACGCACGCGTCGGACGCCCACGAGACCGATGCGGCGGACGCCGCTCGAGATACGGCGGCTGACACGGCATCCGATGACAGCGCACCCGAGCACACCGACGATGGGGAGGACCGCCGATGAGCGCCCTCGTCCCCCTGCTCGTCGCCCTGCCGCTGCTCGGCGCCGCCGTGACCCTGATCTTCGGCCGCAATCCGCGCCTCCAGGCCTTCGTCACGGTGGCCACGCTCGCGATCGTCTCGGTCATCGCGGCCGTGCTGCTGGTCGTCGTCGATGCGGGCGAGCCGCTCGCGGTCTCGGTCGGCGGGTGGCCGGTGCCGTTCGGCATCGTGCTCTACGTCGACAGGCTCGCGGCGCTCCTCGTGCTCATCTCGAGCATCGTGCTGCTCGCGGTCCTGCTCTTCTCGATCGGGCAGGGTGCCGCGGACGGCACCGACGAGACCCCGATCTCGATCTTCAACCCGTCGTACCTGATCCTCGCGGCCGGCATCTTCAACGCCTTCATCGCGGGCGACCTCTTCAACCTGTACGTCGGATTCGAGATCCTGCTCGTGGCGTCGTACGTGCTGATAACGCTCGGGAGCACCGAGTCCCGCATCCGCACGGGTGCCGTCTACATCGTCGTCTCGCTGGTCTCGTCGATCCTGTTCCTCGCTTCGATCGCGATGATCTACGGTGCCCTCGGCACCGTGAACATGGCCCAGATCGCCGAGCGCATGACCGAGCTCCCGCAGGAGACGCAGCTCGTGCTGCACCTCATGCTGGTGATCGCCTTCGGCATCAAGGCCGCGATCTTCCCGGTGTCGTTCTGGCTGCCCGACTCGTACCCGACGGCACCGGCGCCCGTCACTGCGGTGTTCGCGGGATTGCTGACCAAGGTCGGCGTCTACGCGCTGATCCGCACCGAGACGCAGCTGTTCGCCGAGAACAGCATCGACACGGTGCTGCTGATCATCGCGTTGGCGACCATGATCGTGGGCGTGCTCGGCGCTGTCGCACAGGCCGAGCTCAAACGAATCCTGTCGTTCACGCTGGTGAGCCACGTCGGCTACATGATCTTCGGCCTCGCGATAGCGACCCCCGCGGCGATCGGCGCGACGGTCTACTACATCGTCCACCACATCATCGTGCAGACGACGCTGTTCCTCGCGGTCGGTCTCATCGAGCGCAGGGCGGGGAGCACGTCCATCCTGCGCGTGAAGGGACTGCTCAAGGTCGCGCCCGTGATCGCGGTGCTCTACTTCATCCCCGCGATCAACCTCGGCGGACTGCCGCCGTTCTCCGGCTTCATCGGCAAGTTCGCGCTGTTCGAAGCGGCAGCATCCGTGGGAACGCCGCTGATGCTCGTGCTGATCTTCGGCGGCATCGTCACCTCGCTCCTCACGCTCTACGCGCTGATGCGAGCATGGAACCTCGCGTTCTGGCGCGAGGAGGACGACTCGACCGAGACCGAGGGGCGCATCTCGTACCTCGGCAACGCCCCGGCCGCGGATGAGCAGCAGGAGCGTCGCCGCATCCCCCGGATCATGACCATCGCGACCGCCGGGATGGTCGGGGTCACGATCGCGCTCACCGTGTTCGCGGGCCCGCTGTATGCCCTGTGCGACCGCATCGGTGCGGCGCTGCTCGACCCCGTCACCCTCGTGCAGCTGGAAGACGAGGTGGAAGGATGAGCCCCACCGAGACCGGCCGCCACTTCTGGCGGGACATCCGCGTGCAGCTGCCGTTCCTGGCATGGCTCGTCGTGCTCTGGATGCTGCTGTGGGGGCAGTTCACGGTGCTGGCGTTCGTCTCGGGCCTGGTCATCGCGGTGTTCGTCACCCGTGTCTTCCGGCTGCCCACCGTCGAGCTCTCCGGACGCATCAACATCTGGTTCGCCGCGTTGCTCATCGTGCAGTTCCTCTTCGCCGTGCTCCGCGGCGCCGTCGCGGTCACCGTGCAGGTGTTCGACTTCCGGCATCAGCCCGGCGCCGCGATCATCGCCGTTCCTCTGCGCTACGCCGACGACCTGATGATGACGCACGTGTCCGTGGTGTCGTCACTCGTTCCCGGGTCGCTCGTCGTCGAGGCCGATCGCGACCGGCAGGTGCTGTATCTGCACGTGATCGGGGTGCGCAGCATGGCCGATGTCGAGAAGCAGCGCGAAGGCGTGCTGCGCTGGGAGCGACGGGTCGTGCGTGCGCTCGGAGCCCCGGCGCAGTACCGTGCCCTCAAGGCCGACGAACGTGCGGCGCGCGCCGGCGGAGGTGCCCGATGAATGTGCTGATGCTCGCGATCATGGTCGTCTTCGGCGTCGCCGCCATCCTGACGATCATCCGCATCGTGCGGGGGCCCTCGATCCTCGACCGGGCGGTGGCCTCCGACGTGCTGCTCACCGAGGTCATGTGCGTGCTCGGCGCCGAGATGGCCATCAACGGCCACACCCGCAACATCCCGGTGATGCTGATCATCGCCGCGGTCGGCGTCTTCGGCTCGATCTCGGTCGCCCGGTTCGTGGCCAGAAGGGACAACACGACACCATGAACGTGTTCGGTCTCGCCATTCCCGACGTGGTCATCGACGTCGCGGTGCTCGTGCTGATCGTGCTCGGCGCGATCCTCTGCCTGTCGGCGGCGGTCGGGCTGCTGCGATTCCGCGACGTGCCGTCGCGGCTGCACGCCGCGACCAAACCGCAGGTGCTCGGCCTCATCCTCATCTGCCTCGCGATCGCACTGTCTCAGCGCACGGTCGGCGGAATCCTCTTCGGGCTCGCGCTCGTGGCCCCGGTCGTGCTCATGCAGTTCGCCACCGCGCCGCTGTCCGCGCACATCGTCGGGCGGCAGGCGTATCGCAACGGCACGACCGACGAGCGCAGCCTGGTCGTGGACGAGCTCGCCGAGTCGAAGCAGACCCCGCCGGCCGCCGGCTGATCGCACGCCCGCAGCTGCGCTGAGACGGACGCCACGCACGTCTTACGCCGGTGCGGGGCCGCTTGCGGTTCACAATTCAGCATGAGCCTGTGCCGGTGGGGCCGAAGGGGCTTCAGGGCTGCTCGTTACGAGATCCATGCTGAGTAGTGAACGACACCGGTCATTGCTTCTTCTCCTACACGGAACCCTGTTCCGTGCAAGTCATCCACTGTTGCTTGGACGACGCACATCGACACCGTCCCTTGTCTGCACACTTCTGCGATGGGGAATAAGCAGAAGACGGTCGTTCAGCGCGCGAGAGACACCTATTCGCGCACGGTCTTCAGTCGATCGGATCTGGTGCACCGAGGGCTCACGGGGCGTCTCATCGCCGAGTCAGTGGCCCGAGGAGAACTCCAGCACGTGCGCCGCGATCGATATGCGCTGCCGTCGACGCACCGGGACATCGTCGAGGCTGTCCGCATCGGCGGGCGGGTCTCATGCTTGTCTCTCCTCGCCCTTCTCGGTGTCTTCGTGTTCCGTTGCCGAGAGCTCCATGTGCTCGTGACTCCTGGCTCGTCTCGTCTACGTGTGGCGAGGGACGGAAAGGTCGTGCTCCATTGGAAGGCGCTGACCAGCGTTCGCGAGAGCCTTCATGCGGCTCCGTTGATCGATGCCGTCGCGCACTCCGTGCTCTGCCAGGCTCCGCGCGAGGCGCTTGCCACCTTGGACAGTGTGCTTCATCACGGACTCCTGACCCGCGAAGATCTGGTCACGATGTTCGCTGCTCTACCCGCCCGATTCCGCCCGCTGCTCGCACTGGTAGACCCGTCGGCGGGCTCGGGCTCAGAGACATTCATGCGGTTGCTGCTCCGGACGATGGGCGTCGCCTATGAGACCCAGGTGTACCTCGAAGGCGTCGGGTACGTCGACTTCGTGGTGGACGGCTGGTTGATCATCGAGTGCGACAGCAAGGAGTTCCACGAGGGGTGGGAGAAGCAGATGCAGGATCGCGAGCGCGATATCGCCGCGGCCCGACTCGGCTTCGTGACCGTCCGGCCCCTTGCGAAAGACATTTTCGGTGACCAGGCGTCTGTGAGGCAGGCTCTCGAGCAGGTCATCGCTGCACTCGGACCGAGGTTCGTAGACGCACGTCGTTCACAATTCAGCAGGAATCGCCGCGGAGCGGCGGTCGAGTAGCGGAATCACCGGGCTCACATGCGTTCATGCTGAGTTGTGAACGGAAAAGTGCGGAGCACGGGTCAGAGGCCGTCGGCGAAGCTCTGGATCAGGCGCGCGGCCGGCTCGGAGTCGCTGATCAACGTGCCGTGGCCGTGATCCGGGATGACCTGCAGATCGGCACCCGGGATCTCGTCGATGATCTCCTGGCACCAGGTCATCGGAGCGAGCGGGTCGTCTTCCCCGCGCAGCACCAGCACAGGCTGATCGATGCGCGCGAACGCCTTCTCCGGCTCGTGCACGATGGTCGCCCGGATCTTGCGGATGAGGTGGGGGCCGCCGCGCAGATACTCGCGGGCACCTCGCCAGATCACGAGCGGGCGCTCGCCGACCAGGTCCGTGAGGAGATAGCTCGCCTGCGCTGCGACATTCCGTGCGGCCTTGTTGACGGTCGGACCGGCGAGCACGACGCCCTCGACGAGGGAGGGATGCCGGGCGGCGAGCTCCGCGGCGATCTGACTGCCCATCGAGTGCCCGATGACGACGACGGGGCCCTCGTCGGCATGACGGAGGTACGCGGCGACGAGGTCGGCGTGACGCTCCATGGTGAAGGTGCGAGCGGGCTCGGGTGCTTCGCCGAAACCGGGCAGGTCGACTGCGATCACCCGGCCTTTCAGTCGCTGCACGACGTCGAGGTAGACGCTGCGTCCCATGCCGATGCCGTGCAGCAGGAGGAAGGTGTGCGGTCCGTCGCCGAAGGTCTCCGCGATCAGCGTCGCGCCCGCGTGCTCGAACTCGAGCAGCGTGACGGGGGTGCCCTTCGGGGCGAGATAGCTGGAGACCACACCTCAACGCTAACCGAGTGGGACCCCTGCGACGAACCGGGATCCACGCACGCCGTGTGCCGGTGTGCGACGAGGGGCGAGCCTGCGTCGTGCGAGGATGAAGGGTGTCTTCGCCGAACCCCGATCCCGATCAGATCGAGTCGGAGGGCGAGACCTCAGGCTCGACCAAGGGTGTCATCGCGCGCATCGCCGACGGGCTGGGCGATCCGGTGCTGCGCGCGCTCGTCGCCGCGACGGCCGTCTCACGCATCGGCCGCGGTGTCTTCCTCGCGGTCACCGTGCTGTTCTTCACGCAGATCATCGGCCTCTCGCCCGCGCACGCCGCGGTGGTGCTCGCCGTGTCGAGCGGATGCGGGGTGGTCGGGTCGCTCCTCGGCGGCTGGCTCGCCGACCGGTGGAGCGCCCGACGCCTCGCCTTCGGCTTCGAGATGGCAGGTGGCGTGCTGCTCGCCGCATACGCGTTCGTCGGAGACTTCGTGTCGGCGCTCGTCCTCGCCAGCCTCTCGGGCTTCTTCGACTCGCTGGGGTATTCCGCTCGTTCCGCGATCATCGCCCGGGGCTTCGCGCCGGACCGGCGGGTGCACGCGCGTGCGGTGCTGCGCACGGTCACGAACCTCGCGATCGCGGCAGGCTCCGGATTCGGCGCGATCGCTCTGGCTCTCGGCACACCCGAGGCCTACCGCGTCGTCATCGCCTGCGCGGGTGCCGTCTGCGCGCTCGGCTCGCTCTCCCTCCTGCGGCTGACATCGGCCGTCGACGCGCCGCCGCGCAACCGAGCCGCGGCTCAGCTGACGGAAACGGGATCCATCGACACGCACGCCACGGCCGCGGCATCCGCCGAGCGCAGGGACTGGAACCGCCGCTCACCGTGGCGGGACCCGAGGTACCTGCTGCTGAGCGCGCTCTCGGCGATCTTCGGCATGCAGTTCGGAGTCGCGGAACTCGGGGTGCCGCTGTGGATCAGCGAGTACACGAACGCCCCGGATGCCACGTTCGCAGTGCTCCTGATCGTCAACACCGCGCTGGTCGTGCTGTTCCAGGTGCGTGCCTCCCGTGGCACGCACGACCTGCGGATCGCCGGCAGGGTGACGATGATCGCCGGCTGGCTCATGGTCTCCGCCTGCCTGATCTACGCGCTCGCCGCGGGGCTTCCGGCATGGGCGGCGATCGTCATCCTCATCGTCGGCATGATCGCCCACACGTTCGCCGAGATCCTGTCGCAGGCCGGAGCCTGGGGTCTCAGCTTCGAGCTCGCCGATCCTGTGCGAGCGGGCGCCTACCAGGGCGTGTTCGG
This sequence comes from Microbacterium sp. Root280D1, assembly GCF_001428975.1. Classification (NCBI taxonomy): domain Bacteria; kingdom Bacillati; phylum Actinomycetota; class Actinomycetes; order Micrococcales; family Microbacteriaceae; genus Microbacterium; species Microbacterium sp. Root280D1. The sequence continues at coordinate 336,644 of NZ_LMJK01000001.1, forward strand.
CATGGGCTTCTCGCTCGGAGCCCTGGCGTCGCCGATCGTCGTGAACGCCACCGCGATCACCTTCGGCTTCGTGGGCTGGGTGATCCTCGCCGCGATCTTCCTCGCCGCAGCGATCGGCATCTGGCTCATCGCACGCCGCGCCGCAGCATCCGCCACGCCTGCTCCCGCCTGAGCCCGCAGAGCCGCCCCGGGCTAACCGGCCGGCGCCAGCACCAGAGTGTGACGCGTCGCCGCATCGACCGCCCCGTCGGTGAACGCCCACGGCCGCTGAATCCCCGCCGCCCAGTCGGACGTCTGATCGACGTAGTGCTCGTCGAACGCGTGTCCGGATGCGCCGGTGAGGTGGATCCAGGTCGAGGCGTCGAGATCGGAGAGGTCGACGACCATCCGCATCGACGGCACGGTGGTCGTGGCGTACGACGTGCCGAGCTCCCAGCCGGTGGCGTTGACCACGGACGCGCCGCCGCTGACGGCGTAGGGGCCGCGGTTGAAGAGGGCTTCGATCGGGGCGATGCCGGAGGACCCGAGGGTGTCGCTCGTGAGGGTGATCGCGTGCAGGTCGCCCCACCTCCATGCGGTGACGACGTCGCCCTGAACCGCGGAGAGCTCGTCGTACGCTTCCTCGGCCGACAGAGCGAGCATCTCGTCCATGCCCGCGACATCGATGCTCGGGTTGGTCCAGAGCGGGTCGGATGGGTCATCGAGAAGGTCCGCGACGACGGTGAAGAGTCGACCCTGGCCGTCGATCGGCAGGGGCTGGTCGCGTTCGGCGAACAGGTTCTGCACGAGGTTCGACCAGAGGACGTTCGCGTAGGCGGCCGCGGCCGACCCCGCGTCGTTCTGTGCGTCCCACGAGCGCAGCAGCGCCACGGCATCTGCAGTCCCCGCACCCGTCACCTCCACATCCTCCATCTCCGTTGCGAGTCGCTTGCCGATCCACATCTCGCTGTCCATCTGGATCTCCCGCATGTCCTGGACGGTGAGCGGTGCGGCGGCGGCGCGTCGCTCGATCAGGTGCGCGATGCGATCGGCCCTGTAGCCGTAGTCCCAGTCCCGTGAGAGGAAGTAGGGGTAGTCGTCGGTGACGATCGCGTTGTTCGCGGTCACGATGTACCCGGATGCCGGGTTGTATGACACCGGCAGTTCGTCGAACGGGATGAATCCGGTCCAGTCGTAGCTGCTGTCCCAGCCGGGCTGCGGCATCCATCCGTCGCCGGCCCCGCGCACGGGGAGGCGTCCGGGGGTCTGATAGCCGATGTTGCCTTCGACGTCCGCATAGATGAGGTTCTGTGCCGGCACATCGAACAGCGCGGCCGCCGCGCGGAACTCCTCGAAGTCCTGGGCGGTCGACAGAGCGAAGATCGCGGTCGCGGCCGTGCCGGGGTCGAGCGCCGTCCAGCGCAGGCTGACCGCGTACTCGGCTCCCTCCGGCGCGGTGCCGGTGGGCGCCGGACCTGCGGCGCCGCCGGCGGCGAGGCCCGGCTCAGGGTCGTCGGCGATCGCGGTGAAGTCGTCGGTGAGACCCGAGATGATCGGTCCGTGCACGGTCGACCGGATCGTGAGATCGATGTCGTCGCCCCCGGCCACGGCGATCGTCTCGGTGGTCTCGTCGATCGGCACCAGCGCGCCGTCGCGCCAGTACTGGTCGCCCTCGATCCGCTCGACGTAGAGGTCGGTGACGTCGGTGGTCAGGTTGGTGAAGCCCCAGGCGACCTGCTGGTTGTGGCCGATCACGATGCCGGGGAGACCCGAGAACGAGAAACCGCCCATGTCGAACGGGCAGTCGTCGGTGACCTCGCTGCACCGGAGCTGCACCTGATACCAGACCGAGGGGAGTGATGCGCCCAGGTGCGGGTCGTTGGCGAGCAGCGGCATGCCCGTGTCGGTGAGGTCTCCGGACACGACCCACGAGTTCGATCCGATGCCCTCGCCGACATCGCCGACGAGCAGGCTCGCCGCCTCGATCACGTCCGATGCCTCCTGCCACTGGATCGTCGTCGCCGCCTGCTGCATCTCGCCGTCGTTCCCATCGGTCGTGAACGCGGCGGGCTCGGCACCGGCCTCGGTGATCGGGGCGGTCGAGATCTCGGGGACGATGACGGGGTGATCCTCGAACGGATACGGCGGGTACAGCTCGTCGAGCGTCGCGGTTATCCCGGCGGCGTCGGAGGTCTCCGCCAGCTGTGCGGCCAGGAGCGAGCGCTCGACCTCGTCTTCGACATTGCCGCGGAGATCCCAGGCCATCGCCTTGAGCCACGCCACCGAATCGGCCGCTTCCCAGGGCTCCGGCGCGTACTCCGGGTTCTGTATTCCGAGAACGGCATACTCGAGCGACAGCTCGGCGCCCGAGCGGGAGGAGAGGTAGGCGTTGACGCCGTCGGCGTAGGCCTCGTAGTAGCCGCGGGTGACGTCGTCCATGGCCTCGACCTCGGCCTCGGCGACCTTGCGCCAGCCGAGCGTGCGGAGGAAGGCATCGGTCCCGGCCTGCGATTCGCCGAACATCTCGGCCACGCGTCCCGCCGTGACGTGCCGGCGGAAGTCCATCTCGAAGAATCGGTCCTGCGCGTGCACGAAGCCCTGGGCGTAGAAGAGATCGTGCGATGAGTCGGCGGTGATGGTCGGGATGCCGCTGGCGTCGCGCTGCACCGTGACCTCGGCCTGCAGCCCGTCGAGCGACAGGGTGCCGTCGGTCTGCGGGAACGAGCGCTGGATGGTCCAGGTCACGAAGAAGGCGCCGGCGACGGCGACCACCACGATCGCAGCGACGACGAGGAACACGATGCGGCCGATGCGAGCACCCAGGGAAGGGCGCGACGGGTCGACGATCTCGGTCGAATGGGTTGTCATCTTCGAGAACTCTTTCGGGTGGCATGGCGGAACTCAGTCCCAGAGAGTCCCAGAGCGCGTCTCAACAGACGCTTCCGGAATACTACCCATAAAGCATTCGCGGGCGGGGGTGTTCTCGCCCCCGCCCGCGGCGTCAGCCGATCAGGCTCGGCTGCAGGTCGCGCAGCGTGCGCCGGTGCGTCATGCGCGTCACTCCGATGGCGGCGAGCAGCAGCGCGCCGACCAGCCAGATGCCCAGCACCACCAGATCCCAGCCCGCCCGGCCGAGGTTGCCGCCGTACATCAGTTGCCGCATGGCGTCGACGACGTAGCCGAGCGGCAGCACGTGGTGGAGTGCGGCCAGCGGGGCGGGGAGGGTCTGCCAGGGGAACGTGCCGCCCGCGGTGACGAGCTGCAGAACCATGAGCACGAGTCCCAGGAACTGCCCCACGGAACCGAGCCAGACGTTGAGGGCGAGGATGATCGCCGCGAAGGTCGCCGACGCGAAGATCATCACGCCCAAGGTGCCGACGGGGTTGTTGAACGTGAAGCCCAGGGTGATCGCCAGGATGCCCATGAGCCCCAGCATCTGCACCGCGCCGAGCATCGCCGGGGTGAGCCACCCGGCGAGCGTCACTCGGATCGGAGAGTGCAGCGCCGTGACCGCGCGGCGGGAGATCGGCTTCACGATGAGGAACAGGGCGTAGATGCCGATCCAGGCCGACAGTGCGGCGAAGAACGGTGCGAGACCGGCGCCGTAGTCCTCGGCGGAGGCGACCTTGTCGCTCGAGACCTTGACCGGGTCGGCGATCGTGTCGGCCTGCAGCGTGCGGAGCTCCGGCGTCGACACGGGGATCTGCTGGACACCGTCCGAGAGCCCGTCGCGCAGCTCGGCCGTGCCTGACGCGAGGGTGCCGAGCCCGTCGCGCAGCTGGGCCGCGCCGTCGTTCGCGGCCGCGGCGCCGGTGGCGACGGTCTGCGCGCCGCTGGCCAGGGTCTGCGCGCCGCCGGCGAGCTGCGAGGCGCCGGATGCCACCGAGTCCGCTCCTGCGGCGAGCTGGTCGACCTTGTCGACCGCGTTCTGCACGGTCGAGTTGCCCTCCTGGAGTCGTGTCGCGAGGGGATCGAGGGTCGTGAGGACCCGATCGATCTGCTCCGGCGTCAGGCCCTGATCCGTGAGCACGGTGGCGATGTCCTCGCGCGCCTGGGGCAGAGCATCCGTCGCCTGCTGCACAGCCGATCCGGCCCGGTCCGCGACGTCGGCCAGCTGCCGGTTGCCGTCACTGACCTGCTGAGCCCCCGACGCCAGCGTCGCCGCACCACCGGCGAGCTCGGACGCGCCGCCCGCGAGCTGCGACGTGCCTGCGGCGAGCTGAGAGGTTCCGTCTGCGAGCGTCGCACTGCCGGTGGCGGCGGTGTCGGCGCCGTCGGCGAGCTGGGTCGCTCCGTCGACCGCGGTCACGAGGTTGTCGCGCACCTCGCTGAGGCCGGTGAGCAGGCGCTCTGCGGCCTCGCTGCCCACCATCTCGGCGACCGAGCTGCGGATCTTCTCCACCGCCTGCGTGCCCATCGACGACGCGAGGTAGTTGTTCGCGTCGTTGGTCTCGAGCTCGATGCGCGCCTGGTGGGGGTCGTCGCCCGCGGCCGAGGTCAAGGCCGACGAGAAGTCGGCGGGGATCGTGACGGTGAAGTCGACCGTTCCCTCCCGCAATGCGTCGGCGGCCTCGTCGGCCGACATTCGCTGCCAGTCGAACGCGTTGCCGTCGATGAGGTTGTCGGCGACGTCCTCGCCGTAGTTCACGGTCTCGCCGGTGGCGGCATCCGTTCCCGTGGTGGGCTCGGGGGCTCCGCTGTCATCGACGACCAGCGCGACGGGGACCTCCGGGAACTTCGCGTACGGGTCCTGGTTGGCCCAGAGGTATAGGCCGCCGTAGAGGATGGGCACGCAGACCAGTGCGATCAGGGCGATCACGCCCATCCTGCTCGCGGTGAGGCGCCGCAGCTCGGCGGCGATCATGGCGGGAACCTTCATCGCTCGCCTCCGTTCCCTGTCGTGTTCGGCTCGGGTTCTGCGGCTGGGTCTTCGTCGTCGGCCGGGGGAGAGCCGAGAGCATCCGCGTGCTCGGCGTCGGCATGCGGTGTCGCGGGGCGCTCGTCCGGGTCTTCCGCCTCGGGCTCTGGCTCAGGATCCGGTTCGGGCGCCGGCTCTGGCCCAGGGTCGGGCTCGGGATCCGGGTCGGGCACCGGCTCGGGCTCGGCCTCGGAGTCTGGCTCGGGCTCGGGATCAGAGCCGCCGGGCAGGTCGAGGACGAGCGGCTCGACCGGTCCGGACGCGTTGATCGCCTCGAGCTCGTGCATGCGCTCGAGGGCGACCGCAGCGGATCCGCCGATGACGACGAGCATCGCGTACCCGCGGTCGGCGAACTCCGACGCGATCCGCCACCAGCCGTCCGGGCTGCCGCCGTGACGGTCGGGCGAGACGAGCACGATTCCTTCGGTGCCCGTGCGGAGGATCGCGAGTTCGCAGAGGATGCGCACCCGTGCGGCGGGATCGACGTTGCCGATCGCCACGCCGGCGAGCTCTCCGAAGCCGAGTTGATTCAGCCAGCGCCGTGCGTGCAGAGGGGTGGCGCCGACGCCGGCGAACATGAGCTCTTCGCCGACGACGCCCGCGAGGGGGATGTCGGCGTGGGGATCGCTCACGTCGGGGGCGTCGACGAGCGCGATCGTGCGGCGCAGCGCGCGGTTGTCCGCGTCGCCGTCGATCGTCACGCGCCCGGTGTCCGGCCGCATCCGACCGCTGGCGATGAGGCCCAGCACCGTCGGGCGCTGCTCGGTCTCGGCGAGTGCGAAGCGCACCGCTCCGCTGTGGAACTCGAGGCTCGTCGTCGGCAGCGCCTGACCACCGCGTCCCTTGCTCACGTCGTGCAGGGTGACCCTCATGCGCTGACCTCCTGTGATTCGACGATGTCCGGGTGCGCGCTCAACAGTTCGTCGGCCTCGCGCCACGAGAGTCCGGCGATGCTGAGCAGAGTGCGAACAGCGAGATCGGCTGCCCCGGTGCTCGATGCGTCGGTGCGCGAGACGACCGTGCGGGCGACCTCTTCGATGAGGCGGGCGAGGGTCGGGGCAGAGAGGTCTGTGCGGAAGCTGCCGTCTTCCTGCCCGCGACGCGCGAGGGCGGCGACGGTGCGGCGCAGCGGGGCCAGGGCGTCTGCGGTGTGCTGCACGTGGGCTTCGTCGAGGGCGAGCGCGGCTGCGACCTGAACGTGCGCGGCCTCCTGCCAGAGTCGTGCGGCGAGGCGGGCCAGCGCGATGCGTGAGTCGGCGTCGGTGACGGATTCGGCGATCGCGTTGAAGCGCTGCGCTCCGACCGAGATCAGCTCGCGGATCAGAGCCTCTCGGTCGTCGAAGTGGCCGTAGAGGGTGCGGCGCGACAGGCCGGCGCTGCGGGCGATGACGTCGATGGACGCCCGCGGGTCGGTGGCGAGGGTCGCGCGGGCCGCATCGAGGATTCCGGCGCGGTTCTCGACGGAGTCGCGGCGGGGAGCACGGGTTGTCATGCCCCTATTCTACGTATTGTGCACAGCCGTGTGCAAGATAACTCGGGGGACTCACAGGGTCTGAACGGTGGGCCGTTCACAACTCAGCACGGATGGGCGCTTAAAGCCGCAATCAGCACCATGCGGACCCGAATCCCGGCGCTCATGCTGAATCGTGAACGGCGAGCGGCGGGCACAGACAGAAAAGGGGGCGGATGCCGCAGCATCCGCCCCCTTCTGCAGAACCCTTGACGTCAGTCGGTGCCGGAGTCGAAGGCAGCGCCCTCGGATGCGGTGTCGACCGCGTCGGCGAAGTTCTCGTCGACCTCTTCGACGGAACCCGTGATCTCGCCGGACTCGCCGGCGGTGACGCGACCGACGAGCTCGCCCGTCGCGCCGCCCACGAGGCCGAGGCCTGCGTACTGCTCGAGGCGTGCGCGCGAGTCGGCGATGTCGAGGTTGCGCATCGTGAGCTGGCCGATGCGGTCGACCGGGCCGAAGGCGGCGTCGCCGACGCGCTCCATCGAGAGCTTCTCGGGGCCGTACGACAGGTTCGGCGAGGTGGTGTCGAGGATCGTCCAGTCGTCACCGCGGCGCAGGCGGATCGTCACGGTGCCCGAGATCGTGAGGCCGACCCAGCGCTGGATGGACTCGCGCAGCATGAGCGACTGCGGCTCGAGCCAGCGGCCCTCGTACATCAGTCGACCGAGGCGGCGACCCTGCTCGTGGTAGGTCGCGAGGGTGTCCTCGTTCAGGATGCCGTTGACGAGGCGCTCGTAGGCGATGAAGAGCAGCGCCATGGCCGGGGCCTCGTAGATGCCGCGCGACTTCGCCTCGATGATGCGGTTCTCGATCTGGTCGCTCATGCCGAGGCCGTGGCGTCCGCCGATCGTGTTGGCCTCCTGCACCAGGGCCACCGGGTCGGTGTACTCGACGCCGTTGAGTGCGACGGGGCGGCCGGCCTCGAACGTGACGGAGACGTCCTCGGTCTCGATCGCGACCGAGGGGTCCCAGAACTTCACGCCCATGATGGGGTCGACGGTCTCGAGCGAGACGTCGAGATGCTCGAGCGTCTTCGCCTCATGCGTGGCGCCCCAGATGTTGGCGTCGGTCGAGTACGCCTTCTCGACCGAGTCGCGGTAGGGGAAGTCGTGGGCGACGAGCCACTCGCTCATCTCCTTGCGGCCGCCGAGCTCGGTGACGAAGTCGGCATCCAGCCACGGCTTGTACACGCGCAGACGCGGGTTGGCGAGCAGGCCGTAGCGGTAGAACCGCTCGATGTCGTTGCCCTTGTAGGTCGAGCCGTCGCCCCAGATGTCGACGCCGTCCTCCTTCATGGCGCGCACCAGCAGCGTGCCGGTGACGGCGCGGCCGAGGGGAGTGGTGTTGAAGTAGGTGCGGCCGCCGGAGCGGATGTGGAAGGCGCCGCAGGCGAGCGCCACCAGGCCCTCTTCGACCAGCGCGGTCTTGCAGTCGACCAGGCGCGAGGCCTCGGCGCCGTACTCGAGGGCACGGCCGGGGATCGACTCGATGTCGTCTTCGTCGTACTGACCGAGATCACCGGTGTACGTGTAGGGGACGGCGCCCTTGTCGCGCATCCACGCGACGGCGACGGAGGTGTCGAGTCCTCCGGAGAAGGCGATGCCGACGCGCTCGCCGACGGGAAGTGACTGGAGGACCTTGGACATGCTTCCCAGTCTATCGGCGGCGTGTCGGCTGTTTCGGACGGCGTCGGCCGTCAGCGGGCGACGACGGCGTCGAGCGCCTCGGGCTCGGAGTCGAGCCGCGCAAGCTCGCGTCGCTGATGCGCGGCGTAGCCGGCACCCCAGCTCGTGAGCGCCTCGACGAGCGGCATCGATCCGCGCCCGAGGTCGCTGAGGCGGTATTCGACTTTGGGAGGCACCTGCCGGTAGACCGTGCGGAGGATCAGGCCGTCATCCTCCAGCTCGCGCAGCTGACGGGTGAGCACGCGGGCTGTGGGCTCGTCGAGAAGCCGGCTGAGTTCGCCGAAACGCAGCACCTCATGCTCATCGAGGAGGCTGAGGATGCTGGGCTTCCAGGCCCCGCCGAGGACGGCGATCGAGATCTCCGCGTCGCACGCGTCGCCCCACTCCCGGACGATCCGCTCGGTCTTCTCCCTCATCGGCTCCGCCTCCTGGTCGTCATGGTATCCATTCGGTCACTATCTACCCGGAATGACAGTACTTGTCTGAAGTGTACTCAGACCGGGAGACTGATGCGGTGACCTTCCCGATTCCCACGGCATCCGCTCGACCGCGCACGACCCTGCATCCGTGGCTCGCCATGATCCCGCTGCTTCTCGGCATCCTGATCGGGGCTCTCGCGATCAGCAGCATGTCGACCGCGCTGCCCGCGATCCGCGGCGATCTCGTCCTGTCCGACAGTGGAGCGCTGTGGCTCGTCGACGTGTACGCGCTGTCGCTGGCGGCGACCCTGATCATCGCGGCCAGGATCGGAGACGCGTTCGGTCGCAAGCGGATCGTGCTCGCGGGTCTCGCCGGCTTCGCGGTGCTCAACCTCGTCGGCGGATTCGCTCAGGACGGGATGCTGCTCATCGTCGTCCGGGCGCTCCTCGGCGTCGCCGAGGCGTTCGTCGTGGCGGGCGTCGTCGCGACGATCGGGGCGCACTATCACGCACGGCAGCGCGTGCTCGCCTACGGGCTGTGGACCGCGACGTTCGGTGCCGGCAGCGCGCTCGGACCCGTGCTCGGCGGGCTGGTGACCGAGGGGCCGGGGTGGCGCTGGCTGCTGCTCGGAAGCGTGCCGCTCGCCGTCGTCGCCGGGGTGCTCGCGATCTGGCTCGTGCCGGATTCGCGCAGCTCCCGTCGCCCGTCGTGGGACATCCTCAGCATCGTGTCGTCGATCGTCGCGCTCGGGTCTCTCGTCTTCGCCCTGCACGAGGTGCTCGCCGCTCCCCTCGCCGCCGGCATCGCGGGTGTCATCGCCGTCGTGACGCTCGTCTTCTTCATCCGCCGCCAGCGTGCCCTCGCCCAGCCTCTCATCGACATGCGGCTGTTCGGCGTGCCCGGCTTCAGCCCTGCGATCGTGCGCATCGTGGCGAGCAGCGGGGTGTCGACGGCATCCGTGCTCCTGGTGAGCCTCCACCTGCAGGATGCGCGGGGCTTCAGCGCGGCCGAAGCCGGTATCGCGATCCTCCCGCAGGCGGTGGCGATCGCCCTCGGCGGGGTGCTCGCACCCCTGTTCCTGCGGTGGTTGACCTCGCCGACGCTCACCGTGCTCGCCCTGGTGGTGCAGGGGGCGGGACTCGCGTGGCTGTCGACGGGCGTCGAGCTGGTCGTGATCCCTCTGGTGCTCGTCGGCGCGGGGTTCGGAGTCGCGGCGACGCTCGCCGCCACCACGCTCTTCGACGTCACGACGGAGGACGACGCCGGTCAGGTGGGGGCGATCCAGGAGGTCGGGTTCGCCCTCGGCGGCGGTCTCGGCATCGCGGTGCTCGGCACGATCGCGTCGATCGTCGGCTCTCGCGGCTTCCTCGTCGCCCTGCTGGTCGCGACCGTCGGGGTCGTCGCCGCCGCGCTCCTGCCGCTGTGGAGACGCTCGCCGGTGAGCGCTGCCGAGAACCCGGCCATCGATGCCCGCTGAAGGAAGGACACCCGTGTCAGCATCGCGCCCGACCGTCCACTGGATCTATGCCCACCCCCGATCGAGCTCGTTCAACGCGCGACTGTTCCGAGATGGGGTCGACGCCCTCGCGCGCGACCACGATGTCGAGATCACCGACCTGTACTCTCAGGGCTTCGATCCGGTTCTCGCAGCGCCGGATCTGGGCGAGCCCCGAGGGCGTGAGGGCAGCGTCGTCGACCTGATGGGCGAGGCGTACGCCACGGGCCAGCTGCCGCCGGACGTCACCGAGGAGCAGCGCAAGCTCGCGGCCGCCGACCTCGTCGTGCTCCAGTTCCCGCTGTGGTGGTACGGACCGCCGGCGATCCTCAAAGGCTGGCTCGACCGGGTGCTCACCAACGGCTTCGCCTACGGCCCCGCGGATGCCGAGACCGGTCTGCCGCTGCGATACGGAGAGGGCCCGCTCGCCGGGCGCCGAGCTCTCGTGATCGTGACGGCAGGGGAGGACGAGCGCTCGATCGGAGAACGGGGCATCAGCGGGGATCTGGACTCGCTGCTGTTCCCGCTGACCCACGGCACCCTCTGGTACACGGGCATCGAGCCGCTCGACCTGCACGTCGTCCACGACGCTGACGGGTTGGACGCGGAGCGCGTCGATCTCGAGAGCGCACGGCTGATCGAGAGGCTCTCCGGAGTGGCGTTCGAATCTCCGAGCCGCCCGTACCGTCGGCTGCGCGATGGCGACTACCACGGCACCCGGGCGCTGCGATCGGACCTGCTTCCCGGGCGCACCGACCTCGGCATCCATCGCGTCGCGGTCGACTGAGGCGACGCGGCCCGACGCGCGCGGGCGTAGCTCTCCGCTTCTGCACGATCGGCCCCGACGGTGGCAGAGTGTCCGTGAAGGAGGACGGCATGGGTGGAGCGATCCTGTGGGGCGTCGTCGCGGCGTCGCCCCTCATCATCGGCGCTGTTCTCGCTCTCCTGCGCACCTGGCCGCCGCGCTGGCTGGGCATCGTGCTCGGCTTCGGAGCCGGTGCCCTGATGGCCTCCATCGCCTTCGAGCTGTGGGAGGAGGGGCTGGACCTCGCAGGCCCCATCCCTCTCATCGTCGGCGTGGTCGCTGGCGCGCTCGCGTACTTCATCGCCGACCGGATCCTCGATGCGCGAGCCGCGAAGTCCCAGGAACGGGGAGCGGGCGTCCCGCTCGCGCTCGGAGCACTGCTCGACGGCATCCCCGAGCAGCTCGTGCTGGGAATCGGACTGGCCTCCGGAGAACCGGTGAGCATCGCGCTCGTCGTGGCGATCGTGGTCTCGAACCTGCCCGAGTCGATCGGCTCGGCCGCCGACCTGCTGAAGGGCGGCATGGCGAAGTCGCGCGTGCTGCTGCTGTGGGCCGGCATCTCGGTCATCTGCGCGCTGGCGACCGTCGCCGGATTCGCGGTGGCGAGCAGCACCGGCGACGACTTCCGGGCCGGCGCGAGCGGCTTCGCGGCAGGCGCGCTGCTCGTGATGCTCGTCGACTCGATGGTGCCCGACGCGCAGCAGAAGGCCAAGCAGGTGACCGGGCTCGCGACCGTGCTGGGCTTCGCGCTCGCCGCGGGGCTCTCGCTCGCGAGCTAGCATCACCGCGATGAGCCCGCCCGATAGGTCAGCCCTCGCGGACGACCCGGATGCTCACCCAACGGAACGCGGCGAGATCCGTGTCGCTGAGGTCCGTCGGGTCGCCGAGCTCGGAGCGAAACGTCACCGTCGTCCCGGTCCCGGTCCCCGCGCCGGCGCCGGGTGAGACTTCTGCCGGATCGGCCAGGATGCGCAGGTCCGTCGACGGGACTCCGTGGTGGTATTCCTGCACCCACCGCCCGTCAGCCCGCCGGTTCTCGTGGGCGAGGACAGAGCTGAGTGCCGAGACTGTCGACATTCCGCGGCGCGGCAGACCATCCGGCAGAAGCGGTGCCGAGGCAGATTCGAAGAAGCGGACATCCCGGGTGGCCATGACGGGCTTCCGCACGATGTCACCCCCGCCGTCGGTCCGCGTGTCGGTGCCGCGGCCATCGTCGGCGACCGACACCGAGCCGTCGCGAGAGATGCTCACGACGACATGGCCGATTCGCCCGAGCCCAGCGGCCTCGTCGTCCGCGTACGCGAGGACTTCGAGGATCTGATGGCGGCGTCCGCCGGGTTCGTACATGGCTCGTTCGTCGCGGATGCCGTGCAGGTGATCGACGTCGACATCTCGCGCCCAGTCATGCGTCGTGATGGTCCACGTGGCGCGATCCTCCGACTTCATCACCGCACTCTACCGATCCGCGGCCGGTCGGGGATGGCAGACTCGCCAGGGCTCAGAACCCGGGGTACTCCTGCAGCTTCTGCTCGAACTCGGCTCGGTCCGCATCGCTGAGCACGGCGCTCGCGATGACCACCATCTGCAGCCCCTCGAGGGGTTCGCCGGTGCGGGCGTTCTGCGCCTCGCGCGTCGTCAGGAAGTCGCCCGACGGGTCGTTCGAGAGATCGAAGATGTTCGCGTAGAACCTCATCGGATCGGGGTAGTTCTCGGTGTAGTACTCCCACGTGTGCTGCTCGCGCGGGTCTTCGCTGCCGTAGAGCTTCGCGATCATCGACGGGTCGATCCCCGAGTACTCCCCGTTGAACGAGTACAGCGAGGGCAGACCGTGCTCGGCGACGACCGAGTCGATCGTCGACATGACCTCGAGCTTGAGGCTGTAGTCCTGGATCGGCTCGGTGGTGGCCCAGCCGGCGGAGGTGTACTCGATGAGCATCGATTCGCCGCCGTAGCCGTTGCGCTCCGGACGCAGATCCTCGTCGCCGACCTGCACCCAGTCGTATCCGTACTCGGCGGTGATGCGCTCGCGGATGTCGGCGAACAGGCTGTCCGCCTCGGCCTTCACCTCTTCGAGCGACTGCTGGGTGAGAGCGTCCTGCGGGTCGGTGCCCTTGATGCCCGGGTAGGCCTCTTCGTGCTTCTGCTCGTCGGTCTTCATGCCGTCGTAGCTGCCCGAGGCCGACGTCTGCAGTGCACCGATGCCGCCCACGGTGGCGACGTTGAAGATCAGCGTGACAGCGAGGGCTACGGCGGCCAGCGTGCGTCCTCGGGCGGTGAACAGCGCGCCGATCACGACGGCGACGACGACGAGCTGCAGCGTCAGCATCGTCACGCCGTAGACCGCGTCGGTCGCTCCGATCGCGAGCATGATGAGGAGGATCAGGGCGAACAGGATGCCGGCGATCAGTGCGATCCAGCCGAGTGCGTTCGCCGGCTTCTTCTCCGCGGAGGCGACGTCGGCTGCGGTCGCCGTGCCCGACATCGCCGGAGCGCCGGGATGCTGCACGACCGGCCCGGCCTGGCGGCGGGCGTTGCGATAGCCACCGGGCGGCGGCACGGGCGGCGCACCCTCCGTGCCGGCGACGTAGCGGGCCCGCTGCTTCTCGTGATCCATCACCATGGCTTGTCCGTTCCCGAGCCTCCGCCATCGTCGCCCTGCTGCTGATCGCGCTCCTGCGTGCCCTGCTCGAGCTTGTCCTCGAGCTCTTCGAGCTTCTCGTCGGAGGGCTGCGGCTCCTGCTCCTGCTCCTCCTCCGGCGGCGGCTGCTCGTTTTGCTGCTTCTGCTTGAGGCGGGCCTCGAGGTCTTCCCTGCTCTGCTGCATGTCTCGGTCGGGGTCGGACGACTGCTCCTGCGCCTCGTCGCTGTTGCACTCCTCGGGCATCTCGGTCGTGATGGTGAGCGCCTCGCCGTAGAACTCCGCGGCCCCCGCGCCGTCGCCCTCGGCGCGGGCGGCGTCGCCCATGCGCTCGAGGACGAGAGCGAGGTTGATGCGCACCGTGCACACCTCGAGGCCGGTCGCGAGGTCGAGTGATTCCTCGAGCTTCGCCCGAGCATCCGGCAGCTTCTCGGCGCCCGCCAGCGCGGTGCCGACGTTGAACGGCGCCTTGAAGGGCTCGAACCAGTTGAGGAACTCCTGCCCGCGGGCCGACGCCTCTGATCCGGCATAGTCATCGGCCACGTACGCGGTGATCGACTGGTGCGCGAATGCGTACATGCTGAGGATCTTGCCGACGAACAGCAGTGCGGCCAGCGTCAGCGGAAGCGTGCCGATCGCGATCCACCGGCGGATGCGGCGACGGCGACGATTCGATGCCAGCAGCGCGGCGGCGGCCGACGCCCTCAGGTCCTCAGGGCTGTCGGACGGCGTCCCGCCGGCGCGTGCAGACAGATCCGTCATGCGGCACCTCCGTCGGTCGTCCGGCGTCGCGGCGATGTCGACGGCGCTCGCAGCAGACGCAGTCGGGCCACGAGCATGCTCGCCCTCGTGAGCTCCACGCCGAGCAGCGCCACGATCACGAGGGCGGCGACCCAGTAGAGCTCGGTCACGTTGCCCACGGTGCCGGACTCCGCGTAGGTGGTGGTGGTCGAGGGCGCCTCGGGCAGGGTGAGTGCGGCATCCGCGGTGCGGTGCTGGTACTCGACTCCGAGATCCGAGGCGATCGCCTCGAGGTTCCCCTCGTCGATCACCGACAGCGCGTTCGCACCCTCGTACTCGATGTATTCGCTCGACGAACCGTCCACGCCGCCCGTGGTGAGCTTCATCGGTCCGCCCTCCGCGGTGCCGTACCCGAGCACGGCGCCGGCGTCGGTGAGCTCGGCGCTCCCGTCGAACGGCTCGGGGGCCGACGAGACCGTCTGCTCGCCGTCTCCGAAGTAGAACACCATGCGCGAGCGATCGGGCGACGACTCGGCCGCGTTCGACAGGGTGTCCGAGAGCAGCTGGTTCGCGATGCCGATGGAGCTGCCGCGCGACTGGCTCGTCACCTCGGGGCGCAGCACCTCGAGCGACGAGACGAGCGCGGTGGTGTCGGTGGTGAGCGGCATGCGGAGATCGGCCGTGGCGTCGAACGTGATCAGCGCGAACCGCGCACCGGGGTACTCGTCGACGATCGCCTGCACGTCGGCGCGGACGCCGTCGAGGCGAGGCTTGTCGCCGTCCCAGTCCTCGGCGACGATGCTCGCGGTGGTGTCGACGACGAGCACGATGTCGGTGTCGGTCGCGAGGGTCTCGGTGGCACCGCCGGGGATCCCCGGGCGCAGGAGCATGACGAAGCAGGCGAGCAGCATGACGAGCCGCATGGCCCAGAGCGCCCGTCCGCGGCCGGTCGCCCTGATCAGCGCCATCACGGCGAGGGCGGCCACCGGCGCGCAGAGCAGAGCGAGGAGGAAGACGTTCAGCACGGGCTGGAAGATCACAGTCTCACCCTCCACAGCACGACGATGAACGAGAGCATCGAGATCATCAGCACGACGATCCAGAGGTTCGGCGCGTCTGTCCAGACGACCTGCGCCTGACCCTTCAGCGCGGACGCCTCCTGCTCCTGCACCTGCGTGACGATGTCGCTCACGGTGGTGGTGTCCCGCAGGCCGTACGCCTGTCCGCCCGTGGCCTCGGCGGCCTTCGTGAGCTCGGCGCTGACGTCGGCGTCCTTGCCCTGCACCGGGTTGAGTGCGAAGACGCGCACGCCGTTCGATGCGGCATACGCGGCGGCCTCGTCGAGCGTCACGATCGAGGCGCCGTTGACCTCGTTGTCGGTCGCGAAGATGATCGAGCGCGACCGCTCGTCGTCGGGGTGGTCGAACGCCATCGCGCATGCCGCGAGGCCGTCGCCGATCAGCGAGGCACCGTTGCCGTTGAGCGTGCCCACCCAGTGCTCGGGGACCGATTCGGTGAACTCGAAGCTCTCGCGGATGCTCTGTAGGTGGCTGCGGATGAACTCGTAGTCATCGGTCAGGGGGAAGATCTGCACGGGCGAGCTGTTGAAGATCGTGAGGCCGATGCGTTCGCCCTCGAAGTCCTCGAGCAGCTCCTCGAAGACCGTGAGCACCTCGACGTCGACCTCGCTCATCGACCCCGAGACGTCGAGGCAGAGCATGATGTCGCGGCTCGTATTGACGGGCTGGATGGTCTGCGACGCCATCGGCCGGGCCGAGACGACCCCGGCCGCGAGGGTCGCGATCACGCCGATGAGCAGGATGCTCGACAGTGCGAGCACGCGGCGGTTCAACGCCTGGCGGAAAGTCGGCAGCGCGCGCAGGCGCTCGGCTCGGGCGACGCGGGCGCGCTCGTGGGCCTCGGTCTTCACACCGCTGCGCAGCCCGATGACGATTCCGAGCGCTATCGCGATGACCACGACGGCCACGGCGACGAGGATGAGCCACCCGTTCGCTAGTGCCATGTGCGCACCACCGTTCGGGCCGCCTCGGCGCCGGCGATCGGGTCGATCGCGGGACCGGGCCGGAAGATGCTGGGGTAGTAGTGGCGACCCATGGCGTCGACGAGCGCGGGATGGACCCCTCGAGAGACGAGGTCGTCGAGCGCGAGCACCGGTGCCTCGAGTCCGCTGTACTCGTTCACGAAGGTGCGCACGACGCGGCTGAGCTCGAGGTTCGCGTTGCGGGCGGACAGGGTGCGGGCGCGGTAGTCGTCTTCGATGCGCTGGATCCGGTCGAAGTACTCGACCCGCAGCTGCGACAGCACGTCGGTGGTGAGCAGGGTCGGTCCCTGGGCGTCGCGCGACAGCGTGAGGTCACGTCGCGGCCTGGTGAGCGCCACGACCACCCATGCTGCCGCGATCAGCAGCAGGAGGATGCCGAATGCGACCAGGATCCAGCCCCAGCCGTATTGGAAAGGCGGGTACAGCTCATCAGAGTCGGGCATTCGACCTCCGATTCAGCAGCTGGAGCAGCTGCGAGACGGCGTCGTCCTGACCCGCCAGCACGCTGTGGCTGATCTCCATGCGCTTGAGCAGCTCAGCAAGACGCGCCGCGTCGGCCTCGGTCTGCGCGGCGAGCTCGCGGATGATGTCGGGGTCGCCCTGCACGAAGTCCGGCACCTCCCACATGCTGTCGACATCGCTGCGGATGGTGGCCGTCGCGTGGTCGAGCACCGGATCGGCGTCGCTCACGGTCAGCCACAGGACGTCGTGCTGCACGCGCAGTCGGCGCAGCATCCGTTCGGTCTCCGTCGTGACCGGAGCCTCGTCGGTGATGACGACGACGATCATGCGGCGAGAGATCGTGCGCGTGACGTACGACAGCAGCGCGTCGCGGTCGCTCGCTGCCCTGCTCGTGTCGATCGACCGGTCGATCGTGCGCAGCGCGTGTTCCAGTGCGCCCTCGCTGCGGCCCGGCGCGCGGCGGCGGATGCGGTCGGAGTCGCCGTAGACCAGTGAGAAGTCGTCGCCGTGCCGCAGCGCCAGCACGCCGAGCACGCCGGTGGCGAGGATCGCGAGGTCCTTCTTCGACTTCTCGTCGTGCGCGAGCGCGCCCATCGAGCGGCCGGTGTCGACCACGAAGAGGACCGTGTGCATCCGCATCGCACGGTGCCGCTTGACCAGAGGAGTGCCCAGTCGAGCCGTCGCGCGCCAGTCGATGTCGCGCACCTGATCGCCGTACTCGTACTTGCGCAGGTCCTCGAAGTCGAGGCTGCGGCCGTGCAGCAGCGACGCGTAGGCGCCGTCGAGCGCGTGCAGCGACTTGCGCGACGAGTGGATGAAGAGCTTGCTCTTCACCTGGGCGATCAGGCTGGCCATGGCGGGTCAGGGCGTGGGGACGGACGCGAAGATCTGGTCGATGATCTCCTCGCTGCGGATGCCCTCGGCGTCGGCCTCGAACGTCAGCAGCACGCGGTGACGCAGCACGAGGTGGCGCAGCGAGCGGATGTCCTCGGGGATCACGTGGCTGCGGCCGTTGAGCAGCGCCAGCGCCCGCGACGCCTGGAGGAACGCGATGCTCGCACGCGGGCTCGCGCCGTACTTGATGAAGCGCGCGCGCTCCTCGCCGATGTACGGGGCGGGGTTCCGCGTGACGTAGGCGATCGAGACGATGTAGTTGCGGATCGCGGGGTCGACGTAGATGCGGCTCGCGACGTCCTGCAGCATGTGCACGTCGTCGAGGCTGATGGCGCTCGAGACGTGACGGTCGGGATCGAGCACTCCCGAGTCGATGCGGCCGAGGATCTCGAACTCCTCGGCGGGACTCGGGTACTCGACGATCTCCTTGAGCAGGAAGCGGTCCATCTGCGCCTCGGGCAGCTCGTAGGTGCCCTCCTGCTCGATCGGGTTCTGCGTCGCGATCACCAGGAACGGCTTGGGCAGGTGGTGGACCTCGCCGCCGATCGTGGTCTGGTGCTCTTGCATGGCCTCGAGCATGGCGCTCTGGGTCTTGGCGCTCGAGCGGTTGATCTCGTCGAGCAGCACGAAGTTCGCGTGCACCGGTCCGAGCACGGTGCGGAACGACCCGGTCGCCGCGTCGTAGATCTGGTTGCCCGTGATGTCGCTGGGCAGCAGGTCGGGGGTGCACTGGATGCGCTTGAACTGCGCCCTCACGGTGTCGGCGAGGGTGCTGGCCGCGGTGGTCTTCGCCAGACCCGGAACGCTCTCGAGCAGGATGTGCCCGCCCGCGATCAGCGAGATCAGCAGGCTCATGCGCAGACGCTCCTGGCCGACCATCTTGGCCGAGTATGCGTCGGACACGGTCTTCAGCACGGCGCTCGCGCGCTGGAGCTCGGCGTCCGTCGGCGCTTCGGACTTCCTGCTCGCCGACGGGGAGGCCGCGGGGGCCGCGGGGGCCGACGATTCGGCGCGGGTCGCGGGAGCGGGAGGAGCCGGCGCGGCGGCCTGGGCGGAGGGCGCAGGCGGAGGCGGCGGCGTCGAACCTGCGGAGGGGCCGGGCGCGTAGGGCTCGTTCATCGGTGTGTCTCCTCGTTCCCACGGGGGACGCGTCGACGACCCCCCGTCGACCAGCGTAACCGCATCGGCCGGCGCGGCTCCGGCCCCGGCGCGGATGGCGCGGCGGCGGGGCACGCAGGGGGACGGCATCCTTGACTCGACATCATGGGATCTGATCCGGCTCGACGCGTATATCGGCGGAGCGACGGACGCGTGCTTAGCTGAGAACTCGATCGGGGGGATCCTCCTCCCCGGATCGAAGCTCGTGCCCGCGATGACGCTGGTCGCGGCGCTCGCCGCGGCGTCGACCTTCGCGGTCGTGGCGGCGACCGTCAGCGGTGTGTGGCGCATCGTCTGGGCACTGTTCGCGGTGCTGCTGCTCGGTCCTGTCGTCAGTCACCTGATCTCACTGCGGCAGCCTCGGCGACTGTTCCTGCATCCCCGCGGACTCGGATCCGCGACCTTCCACCTGGATGCCGAAGTGCACTGGGACGACATCCAGAGCATCGACCTCGGCGTCGGCATGAACAACTCGATGGTTCTGAAGGTGGGTGTTCGTCCTGACGCCCAGAGCTATCGGGAACGGTGGCGTCATCCTTTCTCACGCAGGCGCGGTGCGATCGACATCGACCCGGCAGCGCTGGGGCTGGATGGGACACTGCTCTGGCTCGCCCTTCGTCTCTATGTACTCGAACCATCGACGCGGGAGGAGCTTCGCGGTGACCGTGTTCCGACTCGCCTCCTCGATCCGCGCGAGGCCCTGGCCACGACTCCTCAGCACGTGAGCGATCCGGTGCTCGCGACGTTCAGGCCCGAGGGCGGAACCCGATAGCCGCAGCGTGAGCCGCTCCGCCTCGGGGTAGGCTTCTCGCCGCATCATCCTCGGGCGCGCGGGGACTCCTCGACGTGCGTCGTGTCGGCGACGTCCTGAGGGGCGCCGCGCTTGCGGCCCACCCAGATGACCACGCAGGCCACGCCGATGATGGCGATGGCGATGCCGACGATGTAGCCGGCGACCCCGAGATAGCCGCCCGGCACGATGTGGGGGTTGAGGAACGGGTACGGATACCACCAGGCCTCGCCGGTGGCGGGGGCGACGATGAGATTCGCCCGGATCATCGTGTAGACGACCCACACGATGGGGAAGATCGTCGCTATCGCCACGGTACGCCAGCGCAGCGCGCGCCGCCGCGGAGCGAACAGCAGGTCGACCAGCAGGAACAACGGGAAGACGACGTGCAGCACCTCGTTCGACCAGGGGACCGTGACGCCCTGGGGCAATTCGACGCCGCGGAGCAGGGTGTTGTAGACGATGCCCGTGACGATCATGTACGTGCTGACGCAGACGAGGAGGACAGCGAGCCAGCCGGGCTCCCGCTCCTCGTCGTGACGGTGGCGCAGCGCCCAGACCGCGGCGACGATCAGCACGATGGCCGCGAGCAGGTTCGACAGGATCGTGAAGAAGCTGAGGAAGTTCGCCGCGACCGTCGGCAGGTGCTGGCCCCACTCGGTGGTGGCCGCGAGAGCGTTCTCGACGCTGCGTGCGAGCTGGGCGATGATCGCCGCGAGTCCGAGCGCTGCTGCTGCCAGTCGGGCGTAGGGCCACCAGGTCGTCATTTCGCCTCCGCGCACACTTTATCGGTCAGTATGCCGGTTGACGCTAGACCTCGATGCCGTCACGTCACGCGGCGCGACGCCCCCACTTCATCCGTGTCACGAGCACCCCGAGCAGGCACAGTGCACCGCCGACGAACATGAGCGGGGTCGGCACCTCACCGAGGATCGCCCACGACATGAGGATCGCGATCGCGGGCACGACATAGGTCGTCGCCGACGTCTGGCCGGCCGTGCTGCGCTGCAGGACGTACGCCCAGGTGGTGAACGCGACCGCCGTCGGGAAGATGCCGAGATACACCACCCACAGCGTCGAGCCGAGCGGGGCCGTCTGCAGTGCTCCGACCAGGCTGCCTGCCCACGGGAGCAGCGCGACCGTGCCGGCCACCGCGCCGAGGAACGTCAGCGTGGTCGCGTCGGACCCCGCGCTGAGCAGATGCTTCTGCAGCAGAGTGCATCCCGCGTACATCACGGCCGCGAGCAGCGCGAGCAGCAGCCCGGTGATGTCGGGACCCTCGCTCGTCGACGAGTTCATGCCGATCAGGACGACACCGAGGAAGGCGATCGGCGCGCCGATGATCAGCGGCTTCGGAAAGCCCTCACGCAGGAAGAGCCCGCTGAAGACCACCACCATGAGCGGCGCGAGGTTGACCACCATCGCGGCCGTGCCGGCATCGAGCGTGCGCTCGGCGGCATTGAGGGCCAGGTTGTAGACGCAGAACCACCCGACGCCCCAGACCGCGACGAGCCACCAGTGCCTCCGGTCGGGAAGACGGATGCCGTGGCGCACCGCGACGATCGCGAGCACGGCGCTTCCTACAGCCATGCGCAGCAGCGCCAGCGCGCCCGGGTCGAAGTGCGGACCGGCGCCGCGGATGCCGATGAACGCCGAGGCCCACAGCACCACCGTCACCAGTGCGGCGACAAGCACGAGCGGACCCTGTGTGCGGGGCTTCGCGGGGTTCAGGCTGTCGTCGCGACGCACGCGACCGGTCTTCGGCATCCTTCGATCCTGGCACCGGCCACCGACATCGGCGATGCGCCCGAGCGACAGCATCCGCTCGTTTTCCGCCACGGGTTGCTGCAGTCCGTTCGAGAGCGTCCGCCGCCCACAGCCCTGAGGGTCGGCGAACGACCTTCGATAGGATGGAGCCGCCCGAAGAGGGCCAGCTCATCAGCCGGTGCAAACCCGGCGAAAGCAAGGGGGATACCCATGCCAGGAATCGTTATCGTCGGCGTCCAGTGGGGCGATGAGGGCAAGGGCAAGGCCACCGACCTGCTCGGCGAGCGCACCGACTGGGTCGTCAAGTTCAACGGCGGCAACAACGCGGGCCACACCGTCGTGGTCGGCAATGAGAAGTACGCACTGCACCTGCTGCCGTCCGGCATCCTGTCGCCGGGCGTCACGCCGGTGATCGGCAACGGCGTCGTGATCGACCTCGAGGTGCTCTTCAGCGAGCTCGAGGCGCTCGGCGGCCGCGGCATCGACGTCTCCCGTCTGAAGGTGAGCGCCAACGCGCACATCATCACCCAGTACCACCGCACTCTCGACAAGGTCACCGAGCGCTTCCTCGGCAAGCGCATGATCGGCACGACCGGCCGTGGCATCGGCCCGGCCTACGCCGACAAGATCAACCGCGTCGGCATCCGCGTGCAGGACCTCTTCGACGAGAACATCCTGCGCCAGAAGGTCGAAGGCGCCCTCGACCAGAAGAACCACCTGCTGGTGAAGATCTTCAACCGTCGCGCGATCACCGCCGACGAGGTCGTCGAAGATCTGCTCTCGTATGCCGAGCGCCTGCGGCCGATGGTCGCCGACACGGGATACCTGCTCGACGAGGCCCTGCGCCGCGACGAGGTGGTCGTGTTCGAGGGCGGTCAGGCCACCATGCTCGACGTCGACCACGGCACCTACCCGTTCGTCACGTCGTCGTCGGCCACGGCGGGCGGCGCGTCCACCGGATCGGGCGTCGGCCCCGGAGCGCTCGACCGCATCGTCGGCATCGTGAAGGCCTACACGACCCGTGTCGGCTCCGGTCCGTTCCCCACCGAGCTGTTCGACGAGCAGGGCGAGTGGCTGCGGTCGCGCGGCTTCGAGTTCGGCACCACCACGGGCCGTCCGCGCCGGGTCGGCTGGTACGACGCCCCGATCACCCGCTACGCGACGCGTGTGAACGGCATCACCGATCTCGTCCTCACCAAGCTCGACATCCTCACCGGACTCGAGCAGATCCCCGTCTGCGTCGCATACGACGTCGACGGTCGGCGCTTCGACGAGGTGCCGGTCAACCAGACCGACTTCCACCACGCGACGCCGATCCTCGAGTACTTCCCGGGGTGGAGCGAGGACATCTCGACCGCACGCACGTTCGACGACCTGCCGAAGAACGCGCAGGACTACGTCATCGCGCTCGAGGGCATGAGCAACACGCGCATCTCCGTCATCGGCGTCGGCCCCGAGCGCGACCAGGTCATCGTGCGTCACGACCTGCTCGACTGAGGCTGACATGACCCGGTTCTGGCTCGGCGGGTACGGACCCGCGATGGACGGCTCGGCCGACGGCATCGGCCTGCTCGCGGGCGACGAGAGCGCGCCCACCGCACTCGAGTATCGGGGAGCGGTCACGCAGACCCCCTCCCCGTCGTGGTTGGCGCAGCATCCGTCGCTCGACGTCGTCTACGCGGCGCTCGAAGGGGATGCCGGAGTGCAGGCGTTCGCGCGCAGCGGCGACTCGACGCTGAAGCCGCTCGGTGAGCCGGTCGCCGCGGGCGACGGCGTCTGCCACGTGGCGGTCTCGTCGAGCGGATCGTTCCTCGTCGCGAGCTGCTACGGCGACGGCCGGGTCGTCCGCATCGGCATCGACGCGCAGGGCCGCCTGGTGCCGGATGCCGTGAACAAGGCAGCCGAGCTGCGTGCCGCTCTCCTCGGCGAGCCGCTCGAGGCGGCGCCTCCGGCGGGAGTCGCGGCCGCGGCATCCGATCCGTATCCCGGCGAGCTCACCGCGACGGGCGAGGAGCGCGCATCGCACGCGCACTCGGCAGCCTTCCTCGCCGACGGACGCATCGCGACCACCGATCTCGGCTTCGACCTGGTGCGGATCTGGCGACCCACCGGGGGTGGCCTGGTGCTCGATCACGAGGTCGTGCTGCCCGTCGGCACCGGCCCCCGGCATATGGTCGTGCACCCCAGCGGCCACCTGCACGTGGTGACCGAGTACTCGTGCGAGGTGTTCACTCTCGGCGCCGGGCGCGACGGCACGTGGGCTGTCGTGTCGTCGGTGCTCGCGAGCCCGATCGCCGAGATCGGCGTGGACTTCCCCGCCGAACTCGCCCGCAGCCGTGACGCGCAGTTCCTCTACACGGCCCTGCGCGGCAGCAACACGATCGCCGCGCTCCGTGTGCGCGGGGGAGGCGAGGCTCTCGAGTCGATCGCCCTCGCCGACTCGGGCGTGGACTGGCCGCGTCATCACGTCGTGCACGAGGGCAAGCTGCTGGTCGCGGGGCAGCGCTCCGACACCGTCGCGCTGATCGACCTCGACGAGCGCACGGGCGCGCCGCTCGGCATCCGCCACCTCGCGCAGGCCCCGGCGCCGACGCACATCCTGCCGGTTCGCTGACGCGCGGGTCGCGCCTCGGGGAGCTTGACCTGGCGTTCGCACTCAGGCTGTGAACCGGGGCGGCGCCATAACTCCGGACGAACGGCCCGATGCGGGGCTGCACGGCCGGTGCGCGTCGCTGTTCGCCGGCCTTCCGGAGTTGTGGAGCAGGCCGGCAACGCGCCCGACGGCGCGTCGCGGAACAACCACCCCGTGACTCGACGTTGGACTTGAGCAAGACTGGGCGACGGAGAGGTGCACCCCATGACTGCTGAGAAGACCGACGACTACGACCTGATCGTGCTGGGCGGCGGGCCGGTGGGCGAGAACGTCGCCGACCGCGCCGTGCAGAACGGACTGACCGCGATCATCGTCGAGAGCGAGCTGGTCGGCGGTGAGTGCTCGTACTGGGCATGCATGCCGTCGAAGGCGCTGCTGCGTCCGGCCCAGGCGCTGCGAGCCGCGCAGAAGGTCAAGGGCTCGGCCGAGGCGGTGACGGGGTCGCTCGACGTGCGCGCGGTGTTCGACCGTCGAGACTCGTTCACGAGCAACTGGTCGGATGACGGGCAGGTGAAGTGGCTCGACTCCGCCGGCATCGACCTCGCCCGCGGGCACGGCCGTCTGACGGGTGAGCGCGAGGTGACGGTGACGGATGCCGACGGCGGCACCCGCGTGCTCCGCGCCCGCCACGCCGTCGCGATCAGCACCGGATCGGATGCCGTGATCCCGCCCATCGAGGGCCTGCGCGACTCGTCCCCCTGGACCAGCCGCGAGGCGACCAGCGCAGAGGAGCTGCCCGAGTCGCTGGCCGTGATCGGCGGCGGGGTCGTGGCGGTCGAGATGGCCACGGCTTATGCGGCCCTCGGTTCGACGGTGACGATCATCGCCCGCAGCGGTCTGCTGGGTTCGATGGAGCCGTTCGCCGGGGAGCGCGTCGCGGCCGGGCTGAAGGAGCTCGGTGTCGACGTCCGCACCGACACCGGCACGACCAGCGTGACGCGAGGCGACGGGGGAGTCGAGATCGTGCTCGACGACGGCTCGACGATCACCGCTGCCGAGGTCCTCGTGGCGACCGGGCGGTCTCCTCGCAGCGGCGACATCGGCCTCGACGTCGCCGGTCTCGAGCCCGGTCGCTGGATCACGGTCGACGACACGCTGCGTGTTCCCGGATCCGACTGGCTCTATGCGGTCGGCGATGTGAACGGTCGTGTGCTGCTCACGCACCAGGGCAAGTATCAGGCGCGAGCAGCGGGCGACGTGATCGCGGCGCGCGCCAAGGGCGAGGACGTCGACGATGCGGCCTGGGGTCGTCACGTCGCCACCGCGGACAGCGCGGGCGCCCCTCAGGTGACCTTCTCGTTCCCCGAGGTCGCCTCGGTCGGGCATACCGAGGCAGAGGCCCGCAAGGCCGGAACCGACGTCGCCGTCGTCGATTACGACCTGGGTTCTGTCGCCGGCGCGAGTCTCTACGAGGACGGCTTCGAGGGGCAGGCCCGCCTCGTGATCGACAAGGAGCGCGACGTGATCATCGGAGCGACCTTCGTCGGCCCCGAGGTCGCCGAGCTCGTGCAGACAGCCACGGTCGCGATCGTCGGCGAGGTGCCGATCGCCCGCCTGTGGCACGCCGTTCCGGCGTACCCGACGATCAGCGAGATCTGGCTGCGGCTGCTCGAGTCCTATGGGAGGGACTCGGCCTGAGCCCATCGGACGGATGCCGACGACGGACGCCGCGCGGCCCATCCGTTTCGGCATCCGCTCCGAACAACCGACGAGAGACTGGCGCGATCGGCGCGCCCGGAGCAGGATTGTTTCCCACATTGACGACCTCCGGCACAACCCCCGGCCGAATGTCGCACACCTCTTATACGCTCGAACACACATCCGAGGAGGCAGGACCATGAAGGCTGTACTCGCAGGAACCGTCATCGCCGAAGCCGACGAGAGCGATCTCGCGCGCATCGAGGGAAACTGGTATTTCCCGCCGGCATCCATCACGGAGGGCGTGCTCGTCGAGAGCCCCACTCCGTACACATGCCCGTGGAAGGGCGCCGCCCAGTACTTCTCCGTCCAGGCCGGTGGCGAGCTGCACACCGACTACGCCTGGTCGTATCCGACGCCGTATCCGAGCGCCTTCGACCGTGTGGGCAAGGACTTCTCGGGCTTCGTCGCCTTCGACCCGCGGGTCGAGGTCTCTGCATGACCTCTGTATGCCGCAGTCGAGGCGCTGATGCGCGCCTCGTCGATCGATCGACCGGAGAGTAGTAAATCGTGATCGAGTTCCGCAACGTCACCAAGCAGTTCCCCGATGGCACGACCGCCGTGAAGGACTTCAGCCTGGTGCTGCCGTCCCGCAAGACGACGGTGTTCGTCGGATCCTCAGGATGCGGCAAGACGACTCTGCTGCGCATGATCAATCGCATGGTCGAGCCGACCTCGGGCGAGGTCGAGATCGACGGCGAGAGCGTGCTCGGCGGCGACCCCGTCGCCCTGCGCCGCCGCATCGGCTACGTCATGCAGAACTCCGGCCTGATGCCGCACTTCACGGTGATCGACAACGTCGCCACCGTGCTGCGTCTGACCGGCGTGAAGAAGGGGCCGGCGCACGAGCGCGCGCGTGAGCTGCTCAAGACGGTGGGGCTCGACCAGTCACTCGCCGACCGGTATCCCAGTCAGCTCTCGGGCGGTCAGCAGCAGCGTGTGGGTGTGGCCCGCGGTCTTGCGGCGGATCCGAACATCCTGCTGATGGACGAGCCCTTCGGCGCCGTCGACCCGATCGTGCGCGCCGACCTGCAGCAGGAGACGCTGCGGTTGCAGCACGAGCTCGACAAGACCGTCGTGTTCGTCACCCACGACATCGACGAGGCCTTCCTGCTCGGCGATCAGGTCGTGATCCTCGACAAGGGCGCGCGCATCGTGCAGGTGGGCAGCCCGAGCGAGATCATCGAGAACCCGGCAGACGACTTCGTCGCCTCGTTCATCGGAGCCGACCGTGGGCGTCGGGCCCTGCACCTCAAAGAGACCCCGCACGGCACCGTCGTGGTGGACTCCGAGGGGCGTACGCAGGGTGCGATCGTCGCGGCGGCCGAGACGTCCGACGGCCCTCTGGCGGGGCCGGATGCCGCCGCCCTCGGCGCTGTGCGGGGCGAGGGCGCGTGAACTGGGTCACCGACAACCTCGGGTTGATCTTCGATCTGACTCTGGTGCATCTGCGTCAGAGCATCATCCCGATCGTGCTCGGTTTCGTGCTGTCGCTCCCGCTCGGCTGGGTCGCGTGGCGTTTCCGGCTGGTGCGCGGCCCGATCATCGTGCTCACCGGTCTGCTCTACACGATCCCGTCGCTCGCGCTGCTCATCCTGCTGCCCTCTGTCGCGGGGTATTCGGCCCGGAGCGAGTCGAATCTCGTCATCGCACTCACGATCTATGCGATCGCGATCCTGGTGCGCGCGGTCTCCGACGGTCTCGATTCGGTCGATGACGATGTGCGCCAGGCGGCGACGGCGACGGGCTTCGCCGCCTTCCGCAGATTCTGGGCGGTGGAGTTCCCGCTCGCCGGTCCGGTGATCCTCGCCGGACTCCGCGTGACGGCCGTCAGCACCATCTCGCTCGCCACGGTCGGCATCCTGATCGGCGTGACCAACCTCGGCTACCTGTTCACGAACGGCCTCGACCGGCGCATCATCGCCGAGGTGTTCGCGGGCGTCGTCGCGGTGGTCATCATCGCCCTCGTGATCGATCTGATCCTGCTGCTGATCGGTCGCGCGCTGATGCCGTGGACGCGCGCCGCCTCGAAGAAGGTCGCGCCTCGGCCGATCGCGCTGGGAGCCCCGGCATGAATCTCTTCGCCGAGGCCTTCGCCTGGATGCTCGCTCCCGAGCAGTGGACGGGAAACTACGCGCTGCCCAAGCTGCTGGCCGAGCATCTCGCCCTGACGGTGATCTCGGTGCTGATCGCCGCGGTGATCGCGGTGCCGATCGGCTGGCTGATCGGCCACACGGGCAAGGGGCGCGAGGTCGCGGTCGCGATCTCCGGCGCGGCGCGAGCGATTCCCGCGTTCGGCCTGATGATCCTGCTCGTCCTCCTGCTCGGCGTGCTGCGTGTGCCGCAGGCGGCCATCATCACCTTCGTTCTGCTCGCGATCCCCTCGCTGCTCGCCGGCGCGTATACGGGGCTCGAGGCGATCGATCGCCGCGTGATCGATTCGGCCAAGGCGATGGGCATGACCGGCTGGCAGATCTTCTGGAAGGTCGAGGTGCCGCTCGGACTGCCTCTGCTCGTCGGCGGCCTCCGCTCAGCCCTGCTTCAGGTCATCGCGACCGTCACGATCGCCGCCTACGTGAATCTCGGCGGCCTCGGCTGGCCGATCATCCAGGGCATTCCCCTGCAGAAGTTCGATCAGGTGCTGGCCGGGGCGATCCTCGTGGCCACGCTGGCGCTGCTCGTCGACCTGATCCTCGCCGCAGCCCAGCACGCCGCGGTGCCGGCGGGGCTCCGTGCCGGCCGTCCCACCCGTCGCCGGTCGCGCGACCTCGCTCCCGCCGCGGCTCCGGCCACGGCCTGATCGCGCACCGGCTCCTCCGTCCCTACCGCGCAGTTCCACATAGCAGCAGTCCCCCACAGCAGTTTCAGAAAAGAGGAAGTCCATGTTCACAGCACGAGGCAAGCGCTCTGTCTTCGCCGTCGGTCTTGTCGCCGCGGCTGCACTCGCCCTGTCCGCCTGCTCGTCGAGCAATCCGCTCGACGAGCCGTCCGACTCCGGTGAGAGCTCGGGCAGCGGCGACACGATCGTCGTCGGCTCGCAGGCGTACTACTCCAACGAGATCATCGCCGAGATCTACGCCCAGGCGCTCGAGGCCGCCGGCTTCGACGTCGAGAAGCAGCTCAGCATCGGCCAGCGTGACGCGTACATGCCGGATGTCGAGTCGGGTGACATCGACGTCTTCCCCGAGTACACGGGCAGCCTGCTCGAGTACATCTCGGATGACGAGGTCGACGTCACGAGCCCTGACGACGTCTACGCGGCGCTGCAGGAGGCCCTTCCCGAGAGCCTGACCGCTCTCGACTTCGCCGAGGCGACCGATCAGGACTCCTACACGGTGCTGAAGAGCTTCGCCGAGGAGAACGACCTGAAGACGATCGGCGACCTCTCGAAGGTGACCTCCGAGGTCACGATCGGTGCGGCTCCGGAGTTCGAGCAGCGTCCGTACAGCCCGGCCAAGGCCAAAGAGGTCTACGGCGTCGACCTGACGTTCTCGGCCACCGGCCCGACCACGCTCGAGTCGCTGCTCGCCGGCCAGATCCAGGTCGCCGACATCTACACCGCCGACCCGGCTTTCGAGACCGAGGAGATCGTCGCTCTCGAAGACCCCGAGAACCTGATCATCTCGTCGAACGTCGTGCCGATCGTCTCGAGCGACATCGCCGACGACGTCTCCGATGTCCTCAACGCCATCAGCGCCAAGCTGACCGGCGAGGAGCTCGTCGCCCTCAACGTGCTCAGCACGGTCGAGGAGCAGTCCTCCGCGGACATCGCGAAGAAGTGGCTCGCTGACAACGACCTCGTCTGATCCGAGTCGTCCTCACAGAAGTGCCCGGCCCTTCAGGGGGCCGGGCACTTCTGCGTCCGGGGACTGCCTAGACCCTGGCGTCCTGCCGGGGTATCAGCACCTGTTTGATCACGATGAGGATGGATGCCGCGACGGGCACCGCCACGAGAGCGCCGAGCAGGCCGAGCAGCGTGCCGCCGGCGAGGGCGCCGATCACGACGAGGGCACCCGGAACGGCGACGGCCTTGTTCATGACGCGAGGGGTGATGACGTAGGCCTCGATCTGCATGTACACGACGTAGATGAGAGCGAAGACGAGTGCCGCGATCGGGTCGCTGAACAGCGCGATGCCGGTGCCGATGATCCAGAAGATCACAGAGCCCACGAGCGGGATCAGGGTGATGCAGAAGGCGACCGTCGCCATCAGCGGTGGGAACGGCAGCCCGAGGAACACGTACAGCAGGAACGTGAGCACGGCGTTGCAGAACGCGAGCACGACCATTCCCATCACGTAGGCGCCCACGGAATCGGTGATCTGCTCGGTGATGTCGCTTGCGCGCGCGCGGTCACGTGCGGGAGCGAGGCGGAGCATCCCCGACTTGATCGACGGCAGCGTCGCGACGAAGTAGAGCGTGAGCACGAGCACCACGATGATGCCCGAGATGGCGTTGGCGATCGAGGCGCCGACCTGCAGCGCTCCTCCGCCGATCGCGGCGATGTTTCCCGGGTCGGTGAGGAACCTCTGCACATCGGCGACGAGGTCCTGGAACTGGTCGCCGAACTGGGCGTCGAGCGTCGCGTAGATGTCGCTGCGGGTGAACTCCTGGATCATCCCCGGCACCGACCGCACGAAGCTCGCGACCTGGTCGATCACGACCGGCAGCACCATCCACACGACGAGACCTGCCACGATCACGAGCCCGAGGATCGCGACGACCACCGAGATGGCGCGAGACAGCCCGCGCCGCTCGAGGAAGCGCACGGTGGGGTCGAGGCCGAGGGCGGCGAACAGTGCCAGGGCGATGTAGATGAGCACGGTCGACAGGTTCGCGACGGCCAGACCGAGCACGATGGCGGCGAGGCCGCCGATCGTCACCAGGAATCCGAACACGAAAGGCCGGTCGATGCGCGTCCAGAACGAGCGGCTCGGAGTCATCGGCTCGACGACCCCGTGATGAACTGCCGGCGACGTCTTCGGGGTGTGGGGGGAGATCGCCGGAACGGCGGTGTCTCCTGCGGGGGAGCTCGCGGACCCCGGGGTGTCGGCGGATGCTTCGGTGATCGACGCTGCGACGTCGGGTGCCGAGGAGGGTTCGGATGCGGCAGCAGACGCGCTCTTCGACGGGTCCTGCTCTTCTCGGCTCATGTGCTCACGATAGCGGCCGAGCGCGGGTCCATCCGGGAGGCATCCCCCCTTCAGGGTGGGGTCGTTCTGCCGCGTGTTTCCGTAGAGTAGGGGGCATGACCGCCGCCGAAGACCCCCGAGCTGAACTCCTCCGACTGCGTTCGAGCATCGACAACATCGACGCCGCACTCATCTTCATGCTCGCCGAGCGCTTCCGCGCCACGCAGCAGGTCGGTCAGCTCAAAGCCGAGCACGAGATGCCGGCATCCGATCCCGGTCGCGAGGAGCAGCAGGTCGCGCGGCTCAAGGCACTCGCCGAGCAGGCGCATCTCGATCCGGAGTTCGCCGAGAAGTGGTTCAACTTCGTCGTGGCCGAAGTGATCCGCCATCACACCGAAGCCGCCGAAGGACGATGATCCGGCCTTCCGAGCGAGTGACAGTGTGTGCAGCACTCACTCGCCCGGGGACCGAACTAAGTTTATTGAATAAACTATGACCGAGGGTACGCAGAACCACCAGGTCTGTCAACTGATTCCTGCACCGGGACCGGCACCATGCTGAACGGCGATGACGCACTCGACACCCAGGCCTCGGTCCGCCGCGCGAACCTGCGCCGGGCGCTGCAGCTGGTCTTCCGCAACCCGGGCTCCGAGACCCGGGCGGGGATCGCCCGAGCCACCGGCCTCACTGCGGCGACGGCCTCGTCGCTGGTCGCCGAGCTCATCGAGTTGCAGCTGGTCGTCGACGGCGAGCAGGCCGCCAGCACGGGCGGCAAACGCGCGACCACGCTGAGCATCGAGGCCGAGCATCATGTCATCCTGGTGCTCGTGATCCGACCGACCGATGCGCGCATCGCTCTGGTCGCGCTCGACGGCACCGAGGTCGAGACACGGCGAGTCGCGTTCTCCGATGAATCACGGGTGCGAATGCTCGACGCTGCGCTGACGGAGATCGCCGCCGAGTACGCCGGACGGCTGCTCGTCGCGGGCGTGCAGCTTCCCGGAACGACAGACGGCCGCCGCGTGTTCGAGAGCGTGCAGCTCGGATGGACCGACGTGCCGCTCGCCGAGCGCTTCGAGCGCCTGCTCTCGGTTCCCGTCCTTCTCGTGAACGACGTGGATGCCGAGGCGATCGCCGAAGCGGCCCGAGAGGATGAGTCGTCCGGATACCGGCTGTTCATCCACATCGGCACCGGGATCGGTGCGGCGGTGACTCTCGACGGCGAACTCGCACCGGGCCCACGCGATCGCGCGGGCGAGATCGGTCACGTCCAGGTGCAGTTCGGCGAGGATGCGCGCGCGTGTCGCTGCGGACGCCAGGGATGCCTGGAATCGGCGTCGTCGATGACGGCGATGCTGGGCGATGACTTCGATGACGCCATGGATGACGAGGCGATCACCGCGCTGGCCGCGTCTGCCGATGAGGAGAAGCTGGCTGAGGGCGCACGCGCACTCGCGCGCACCATCAAGCTCATCGCCGCAGTGCTCGACGCGGCCGAGGTCGTGATCGGGGGGCCGGCGCGCGCGCTCGGAGACCCGTTCCTCGGCCTCGTGCGGGCGGAGATCGACTACACGGCGACGGGCACCGCGAACGTTCCGGTGCGTTTCGCGGATGCCGACGCGTCGATCTCGACGGGGGTCGCACAGGTGGCGCTGTCGAGCGCGCTCGGGGTCCGCTGGAGTCCCGCGCAGCTGCGCGCGGCATCCGTTCCGGCATCCTGATTCGCGGATCGGCAACGACGCATCGGAGGATGCGGGATCCCGCTCAGCGCGAGGCGATCCCGACGAGAGCGGCGACGAGCCCGGCGATCACCAGGACGACGATCGCGAGGATGTGCACCACCTTGCCCACGACGAGCATCGGCAGGTCGGGTCCGTCGTACGACGCGGGATTGAAGAGCGTGCCGCGTGCGCGGAAGCTCCAGCGCATGCCGAACCCGATGCGCCGCAGCGCGTGCGACGGTGCGGCGAACGTCTGCCCGCGCTCTTCGCGTGATGCCTTCCACGCAGCCTGCACGGCATACCAGGCGATGACGAAGAACGGCATCGCGAGAGACACGGCCCAGGCGATGAGCGCGACGCCGATCACGGTGCCCATCCCGGGGTCGAGCTCACGGATGAAGAACAGCCCGAGAGCCGCGAGTCCGACGGCCACGGGCACCAGCACCACGCCCCACCCCCACCCGGGGTGAGCGTCTTCCGTCGGCCGCCTCTCGACGCGCCCCGCATCCTGCCAGGTCATGTGATCCCCCCCCGTCTCACCGCGCCGGATGGCGGAGTCGACCGTGCCAGAGTACCGGGAGCGGTCGGTTCCTGTCGGTGGAGAGGATGCTGAGCATCGCGAGAGGATGGGGTCATGACACGCATCCTCGTCACGGGCTCCACGGACGGTCTCGGCCGCGCGACGGCCGCCGCACTTCTCGACCAGGGCCATCGGGTGATCGTCCACGCGCGCAGCGCGGATCGAGCAGCCGCCGTCTCATCGCTGACGGATCGCGGTGCCGATCTCGTCATCGCCGACCTCACGGATCGCCGCGCCGTCAGGGATGTCGCCGACGAGCTGAACGGGGGAGCGGAGGTCGACGCGGTCATCCACAACGCCGGTGTCATCTCGGGGTCCGGCATCCTGCCCGTCAACGTGGTCAGTCCCTACCTGCTCACCGCGCTGCTGCGCACGCCCACACGTCACGTCTACCTCAGCAGCGGGATGCATCGCGGCGGCTCGACCGATCTCACAGAGCTCGACTGGGACGGCTCGCGGACGACGGCCAGCTACTCCGACAGCAAGCTGTTCGTCACGGCTCTGTCGGCGGCGGTCGCCCGACGGTGGGCGCCTCGCGTCGCGGCCGACTCGGTCGATCCTGGATGGGTGCCGACGAAGATGGGCGGTGCCGGCGCCCCCGACGACTTCGATCTCGGGCATGAGACGCAGGAGCGCCTCGCGACCGAGCCGCGTCTCGACGTCACCGGCGGATACTGGCACCACGGCGAGCGGCGCACACCCCACCCGGCCGTCGACGACACATCCTTCCAGGAGCGGCTCCTCGCGGCCCTCGCTGACGCGACCGGGGTCGAGCTGCCTGCGCGGTAGGCGTCAGAGTCGAGGTTCCCGTCGCAGTTCGTGCCGCTCGCGGGTGCGCCCGGCGGCACGAACTGCGAACCGGACGCCCCGCGACGGGCCCGAGGTCTACTTGACGCTGCCGGCGGTCAGGCCGCCGACGAGGCGCTTCTCGATGAGCATGAACAGGATGACGACGGGCAGGATCGCGACGATCGAGACGCCGAACACGTACTGCCAGCTCGTCTCGTACTGACCGACGAACTTGGTCAATGCGACCGAGAGCGGCTGGTTCTTGTCGGTCGAGAGGATGACGAGCGATGCGGCGAACTCGTTCCAGCAGGCGACGAACGTGAAGACGATGGCCGTCACGATGCCCGGCCAGACGAGCGGCAGGTTGATCTTGAACAGCACGGTGAAGCGCCCCGCGCCGTCGATCTGGGCGGCCTCGTCGATCTCCTTCGGGATGCCCGCGAAGAACGAGTGCATGATCCACACCGCGAACGACAGGTTGAACGCGGCGTTGATGAAGATCATCGCTGCCCACGTGTCGCTGAGTCCGAGCACCGTGAACTGGCGGAACAGGCCCGAGGTGAGCACGGCCGGCTGCAGCATCTGCGTCACGATCACCAGGAACAGGAAGACCATGCGCCCGGGGAACTTGAAGCGGGCGGTGTAGTAGGCCGCGGGCAGCGAGACCAGCAGCACGAGCAGCGTCGCGAACACGGCGATGATGATCGTCGAGATGAGGTTGTAGGGCAGCGGCGTCTCGGGGGTCGACCACATCGAGATGTAGTTCTCCCAGTGCCACTCGATCGGCAGGTACGTCGGGTCGACCGAGCGGATCTGCGACTTCGTCTTCACGGAGCCGAAGAACATGATCAGGTACGGCAGCACGAAGATCGCGAGCACCAGGATGCCGGCGGCCATGCGCAGGATGACGCGGGGCAGCGTGACCTGGTCCTCGGTGTAGCGGCGCTTGCGTCCGGGGATGCGAGGGGCGGCGTCATCGCCCGCGGTGGTGACGAGGGCGGTCTCGGTCAGGGTCATGATCAGACCTCCTTCATGGGCTTGACGGCCTTGACGTAGATCGCGACGATCACGATCACGATGAGGAAGGCGACGACCGACAGTGCGCTCGCGACGTCGACCTTCTTCTGCAGCTCGATGTACTTGAAGATCATCGTCATGATCGTGTCGGCGCCGTATCCGGGGATCGACCCGGTCATCACCTTGAGGATCGGCAGCGAGTTGAAGACGTTGATGATGTTGATGAGGATCGCGACGGCCAGGGCGCTGCGCAGCTGGGGAACGACGACCGTCCAGTAGGTGCGGGTCGCGCCGGCGCCGTCCATCTTCGCGGCTTCGAGGGTGTCGGCCGGAACCGTCTGGAGGCCCGCGAGGATCGTGTAGGTCGTGAACGGCAGCGAGACGAAGATCGCGATCACGATCGACCAGGCGAAGGCGGTGGCCGGGTTCTTGGTCCAGCCGTAGCCGACCGCGTCGTCTGCGAGCCCGATGTCGTAGAGGAACTTGTTGAAGACGCCGAAGTATGGCTCGAGGCTGTAGTAGAAGACCATCGTCGTCATCACGACGGATGCCGCCCAGGGCACGATCACGGCCATGCGGACGATCTGGCGACCGGGGAAGGCCTTGTTGAGGATCTGCGCGAGCCCGAGCGAGATCATCACGGTGAAGGTCACCACCGCGACGACCCAGATGATCGTGCGGAACATGACCGGCCAGAACTCGGCGAACGTGAACACGGTCACGAAGTTGTCGAAGCCGACCGAGCCCTTGTCGAGGCCCGAGAGCGAGATGTCACGGGTGGAGTTGAAGAACATCACCCCGGCGGGGAACAGGACCACGCCGATGATGAGGAGCAGGGCGGGCGCGATCCAGGGCAGCGCCTGGAGCAGGTCCTTCCCTCCCGGCTTGCCGCGGGCGGCGCCCGATCGGCGGCCCGGGGTGCGGGGGCGGCCGGTGGCCGCCCCCGCGAGGTTCGAGGATTCTTTCGTCTGGCTCATGGGATACCCGAACCTCTCCGTCTGCGGGGCTCAGCCCGCGTCGACCTGTGCCTGGATCTCGGCCAGGACGTCCTGGGCCGGCTTCGACTGCAGCTGGCCGAACAGCGACTTGAAGGCGCCGTCGGTGGCCGACCACTTCTCGTTCGTCGACGGGTAGAACTGCGCGTCGGGCAGGACCTCGAGGAACGGCGCGAGCGCCTCCTCACCGGCGAGCTGCTCGGCACCGGACTTGGTGACGGGCAGGAAGCCCTCTGCCTGCACCCACGGCACGTACACGTCTGCCGAGTAGTAGTAGTCGAAGAAGGCGGTGATCGCCTCCTGCTTGTCGCCGTCGTTCTGGAAGGCCATCAGCTGGTCCATGACGCCGAGGGTGAAGGGCGAGCCGTCCTTCGTCGGGATCGGGACGATCGAGTAGTCGAGCTCGGGGTTGCCCTCTTCGATCTGGCCGACCGTCGGCGGCAGGCCGACCTGCATGCCGATCTTGCCCTGGATGAAGATGTCCATCAGGGGCGAGCGCTGCGTCGAGCCGGGGTCGGCCTGCGTCGCACCGGCGTCGATCATCTTCTTGATCTGCTCGGCACCTTCGAGGTTCTCGGGGGTGTCGATCGTGATCTCGGACGCGTCGCCGAACGATCCGCCGCCGCCCCACAGCCACACGGCCGCTTCGGCCTGAGCCTCTTCGGAGCCGAGGGGCATGCCGTAGCCGGCCACGCCGCCACCGAGTGCCGACACCTTGGTCGCAGCGTCGAGCAGCTCGTCCCAGGTCGTCGGAGCCTCGACGCCGGCCTGCTCGAGCAGCGCGTTGTTGACGAACAGCGCACGGGCCGATGCGATCAGCGGCAGGGCGTAGGCCGTGCCGTCGACCTCGGCGTTCGCGAGGAACGCGTCCTGGAAGTCGGAGTAGGTCTCCTCCGAGACGACGTCTTCGACCGGGTAGAGCAGTTCGTCGCCGACGAATCCGGCGAACGGACCGCCGTTGTAGATGTCGGGAGCCTCGCCGGCCTGGATCTTGGTGGACACGACCTTCTCGAGGTTGTCCCATGACTGCACCTCGAGGTCGACCGTGATGTCAGGGTTCTCCTTCTCGAAACCCTCGATCACGTCTTCCCACAGGCCCTTGGTGGCGTCGGAGTAGCTGGGGACCAGAAGGTTGAGCGTCGTCTCGCCCTCGGCGTCTCCGCCGCCTCCTGTCGAGCCGCCGAACCCGCACGAAGCGAGCGTGAGCGTGGCGGTGGCCGCAAGAGCGACAGCACCGAATCGCAGTGACTTCTTCATGTGTATTGCATTCCTCACTGTGTAGGTGGTGCACAGTCGCAAGCACAGCACGCGACGATGCGTGTGATCGCCTCCCCCGGTGGCGGGACGATCGGTTCAAGCCGGGTCGGCTCGAGGAACCCTCCATGGACCGGATCTCCGGAGGGGCGGTGGAACTTGTTCGATTATTTGTCAGGAGAATAAACAAATCAAGAGGAACCTTGCAACGATTCCTAATGTCGACATACTATGATCGAATAAGCCGCTAAACAATCACAAACTTGCAACATCTGGTCCGGAGGGCCCGACATGACCGAACTTCTGCCCGGCGCACACATGCGCGAAGAACTGAATTCGCAGCCTGAGACCTGGGCCCGCGCGGCGGATCTCCGCGACGCGCAGGCGCTGCTCCCGGCATCCGGAGCCCGCATCGCCGTCGTCGGCTGCGGCACCTCGTGGTTCATGGCGCAGTCCTACGCGTTCCTCCGCGAGACCGCGGGCCAGGGCGAGACCGATGCGTTCGCCGCATCCGAGTCGTTCGTCGACCGCGGCTACGACGCGGTCGTCGCACTGACGCGTTCGGGCACGACGACCGAGGTGCTCGAGCTGGTCGAGCGCATCAAGGGCCGCGTTCCCACGATCGGCGTGATCGGCGACGAGACATCGCCGCTCGTCTCGCTCGTCGACGACGCCGTGCTGCTGCCCTTCGCCGATGAGAAGTCGGTGGTGCAGACCCGCTTCGCGACCACGGCCCTGGCACTCTTCCGTGCCTCGCTGGGTGAGGACCTCACCGCGGCGATCGCGGATGCGGCCGCCGTGCTCACGGCGGACTACGACGACGAGCTCCGCGACGCCGAGCAGTACTCGTTCCTCGGCCGTGGGTGGACGGTCGGCCTCGCGCACGAGGCCGCGCTGAAGATGCGCGAGTCGTCGCAGTCGTGGACCGAGTCGTACCCGTCGATGGAGTACCGCCACGGTCCGATCGCGATCGCCGCCCCCGGCCGCGTCACCTGGCAGTTCGGCGAGGCGCCCGAAGGCCTGGCCGCGCAGGTCGAGGCCACCGGGGCCCGCTTCGTGCAGCATCCGGTCGACCCGCTCGCCGACCTCGTGCGCCTGCACCGCGTCGCCCTCGACAGGGCCGTCGCCCGCGGGCTCGACCCCGATCAGCCGCGCAACCTCACGCGATCCGTCATCCTGGATGCATGACCCGACCCACCAGCGGAGCGATCGATGACCAGCACTGAGGATGCCGCGAGCATCGCCGACGTCGTGAGCGACGCGTCGGGCGAGCGGCTCGCCGCCGCGCGCCCGCTCGGTCACGGCGCGCCGGTGCTGGCGTTCGACGTGGGCGGCACCGACATCAAGTCGGCGCTGTTCGATGCCGACGGCACGGCTCTCGGCCTCCGCCGCACGCCGACCCCCGTCGCCGAGGGCGACCGCACGGAGGTGCTGATCGAGCGCCTGGGCGTGCTCGCCGCCGAACTGCGGGCCGACCACTCCGATGTCGTGCCGCAGGCGGCAGGACTCGTGGTGCCGGGGATCGTCGACGCGGAGGCCGGCCTCGGCGTCTTCGCGAGCAATCTCGGCTGGCGGAACTCGCCGCTGCGCGACCTCGCGTCGGAGAAGCTCGGTCTGCCCGTCGCGTTCGATCACGACGTGCGGGCGGCGAGCTGGGCCGAGCACCGCCTCGGCGGCGCCCGCGCCTACTCGAACTCCGTCGTGCTGGTCATCGGCACGGGCATCGCGGGTGCCCTGTTGGTGGGCGGCGAGCCGTACACCGCCGGCGGCTACGCGGGCGAGATCGGCCACTCGCCGATCGCCGACGGACCGGTGTGCGCGTGCGGTGCGCGCGGGTGCCTCGAGGTCGTCGCGTCTGCCGGCGCCATCGCTCGCCGCTATCGCGAGGCGACCGGAATCAGCCCCGACGGCGCGAAGGACGTGATCGCCCGCGCGGCGGCCGGCGACCGCGTCGCCTCCGAGATCTGGAACTCGGCGCTCGACGCCCTCGCCCTGTCCCTCGCGCAGCTCACCGCCGTCATCGCCCCCGAGGCGATCGTGATCGGTGGTGGACTCTCCCGCGCCGGGGGAGCGCTCTTCGACGAGCTGCGGGCACGACTGGCGGAGCGTCTGAGCTTCCATCGCCTTCCTGAGCTCGTGCCGGCGGAGCTGTCGGGCAATGCCGGCATCCTGGGCGCGGCGCTGCGCGCAAGGGAGCTGGCATGATCCTCACCGTCACCCCGAACCCCGCGCTCGACCTCACCTGGCACGTCGAGCGACTGACCCTCGGCGAGACCCACCGAGCGGATGCCGGTGCGGTGCGTGCCGGCGGCAAAGGCCTGAACGTCGCCCGGGTCGCCCACGCGCAGGGCGCCTCGGTGCTCGCCGTGTCGACGGCAGGCGGTCGCAGCGGTGTCGAGCTCGCCGCAGAGCTCGGGGCCAGCGGCGTGCCCCATCGCCTGGTCCCCGTGGTCGGAGCGACACGGCAGAGCATCGCGCTGGTCGACGAGACCCTCGGCGACACGACGATCGTGAACGAGCGGGGCGTGAACCCCTCCGACCCCGAGTGGGCTGCGATGCTGGGCGAGGTCGTCGATGCCCTTCCCGGCGCGCGCGTGCTCGTGGTCTCGGGCAGCCTGCCGCCCGGTGCTCCTGAGACGCTGCTTCCGCTGCTGATCGGCACGGCGCGGGACGCCGGTGTGCCCGTGATCGTCGACACCTCGGGTCCGGCTCTCCTGCACGCGGCGGATGCCGGAGCATCCGTGCTCAAGCCCAACGCCGCCGAGCTCGTCGAGGCGACCGGCATCACCGACCCGGTCGACGGCGCGCGTTCGCTGATCGAGCGCGGCGTCGACCTCGTGCTGCTGTCGCTCGGCGCCGAGGGCATGCTCGCCGTCACGGCCTCCGACGTGCTGCATGCGCGCCTCGATGCCCCGCTGGCCGGCAACCCGACCGGTGCGGGCGACGCGGGAGTGGCCGCGTGCGCGGTGCTCTATGCCGACGGCGTCCGTGATCCCGAGACCGTTCTGCGACGCGCCGCCGCGTGGTCGGCCGCCGCTGTGCTCATGCCGCTCGCCGGCGAGATCTCCGACGACTGGGCGGCGCTCGAGGAGCGCCTCGTCGTCACCCCCTACGATTCCCCCGTTCGAGAGGACCCTCTGTGACCCTGGTCTCCGCCCGAGAGCTCGTGACGGATGCCGCAGCCCGCGGCACCGGCATCGGCGCCTTCAACGTGATCCACCTCGAGACCGCCGAGGGGCTCGTGCGTGCCTCTGCCGACGCCGGACTGCCGGTGATCCTGCAGATCTCGCAGAACTGCGCCGACTACCACGGCGGCCTCGAGCCGATCGCTCTGGCGACGCTCGCCGTCGCGCGGCGCGCGCAGACCCCGGTCGCGGTGCACCTGGATCACGCCGAGCGCCCCGAGCTCGTCGACGAGGCCATCGCGCTGGGCTTCGGCTCGGTCATGTTCGACGGCGGTGCGCTGCCGTACGACGAGAACGTGGCGCTGACCGCTGCCGTCGCCGAGCGGGCGCACGCGGCAGGCGTCTACGTCGAGGGCGAGCTGGGCGAGGTCGGCGGCAAGGACGGCGCCCACGCCCCCGGTGTGCGCACCGACCCCGACGAGGCCCGCGCGTTCGTCGCAGCGACCGGCGTCGACGCGCTCGCCGTCGCCGTGGGGTCGTCGCACGCCATGACGGACCGCACGGCATCCCTCGACCTCGCTCTCATCGCACGCCTGCGCGAAGCCCTCCCCGTTCCCCTGGTGCTGCACGGATCATCGGGAGTCTCGGACGCCGTGATCGCCGACGCCGTGCGCGCGGGCATGACGAAGATCAACGTCTCGACGCACCTGAACGGGTTCTTCACCCGCGCGATCCGCGCGACCCTCGACACCGATGAGAGGCTCGTCGACTCGCGCAAGTACCTCACCCCTGCGCGCGATGCGCTCGCCGGGGAGGCGGCGCGGATGCTGCGCCTGTTCGCCCTCGAGTCCACCGAGGTGGCGGGGTGAGTCACGCGATGCCGGGCAGGATGGTGACATGAAGCGCGCCGCCCGACTGAACGCGATCCTCGACCTGCTGGCCGCGGACGGCGAGGTGAACGTCGACGAACTCGTCGAGCGCTTCGGAGCCTCGGCCGCCACCACGCGCCGTGATCTCGACTCGCTCGCCGAGCAGCGTCTGCTCACACGCACCCACGGCGGGGCGGTCGCCCACTCGGTCGCCTACGAGCTGCCGATCCGCTATAAGAGCCACCAGCGCTCGCAGCAGAAGGAGAGCATCGCCCAGGCCGCCGCCGCCCTCGTGGCGCCGGGCATGGTCGTCGGGCTCTCGGGCGGAACCACGACCACCGCCATCGCCGCAGCGCTCGCCGCTCGGGACGATCTCGCCGCGGGCCCGGGCATCACGGTCGTCACCAACGCCGTGAACATCGCCGCCCAGCTCGCCACCAGACCCGACATCAAGGTCGTCGTGACCGGCGGGGTGATCCACTCGCGCAGCTACGAGCTGGTGGGTCCGTTCGTCGAGCAGCTGCTGCGCGGAGTGCGACTCGACATCGCCTTCATCGGGGTCAACGGGATGGATGCCGCGGCCGGCGCCACCACGCAGGACGAACGCGAGGCAGCCGTCAACCGCATGATGGCCGAGCGCGCCCGCCGAGCCGTGGTCGTCACCGACAGCAGCAAGATCGGCACCGTGGCGTTCGCGGCCGTCGGCGGCCCGGAGCTGTTCCCCGTTCTCCTGACCGACGACGGTTCCGACGACGCCTCGCTCGCCGCGTTCCGCGACGCGGGGTACGAGGTCATGACGGCCTGATCTGCCGATCAGTCCTCGGACCTCACAAGCAACACGGTGCCGGACTCCTGGTGGGGATGCCGCGACCCCTCTCGCGACATCCCCGGAGTAGATGGTGTCCTGTCGTCCCCTCACACTCCCCAGTGCACGAGGGTTTCCCCAGTTCGACTGCGCCTCCCTCGCGCTTCGTTTCCGAAGCCCTTCGCTGGCACCTTCTGGAGATAAGGAGCGGGTCACCGATGTTCTGATACATCGACTGGAGAAAAGTTTCAGAGTCCGCTTCCGTGGCACTGGAAAGGCGCGCTGAGGCCTGTGGATTCGGATGCCGCGGCCAGCGCGTCCGCGGGTCTGGCACCGGTGGCCAGCTCGGAGTGCACGGCCCCGAGCAGCTCGCAGGCGACGTCGTCGGCGACCACGACAGGGGCGGCGATGACGCAGCCGGTGCCGGCGTGCAGCCAGACGCGCGTCATGCCCAGCGCCTCCTCGCCCCACCGCACCGACGAGCGGCCGAGTTCGCACGCCGAGAGCACGACGGTCTCGGGCGGGCGCGAGATCAGGTCGACGTCGTACCCGAACAGGGTGCCGTCGACGAGTTCGAACCCTGAGAACAGCGGGTTGTCGACCGCATGACGACCGTGGGCGGCGATGTGCAGCACGTCGACCTGCTCGGCGAGCTCGGTGACGGCACTGACCCGCGCGCTGTCGCCGGTCAGCATCCTGGCGCCTGCCCACGCTGCGGCGGCCCGGCGCACCTCCTCTTCGGCGCGCGAGACGCGGGGGCCGGTCGCGAAACCTGCCCGGGAGGCCTGTGGCGGGCGGCGATCGGAGCCGCCGAGCAGGCGAGACACCGACGTCGCGATGGTGAACGGAGTTCCGCGCATTCCCGGGAGCATCGCCCACGGGATGCCGCCCAGGATGCCGGGAACCGTCAGGGCCAGACGTGCCGCTCCTCCCGACGCCGCGCGCGCAGGTGCCAGGAGGGCCTCGTCGAGTCGTCGCAGTCTGTCGTCGAGCGAACGCGCCACGACGTGCGCCATCGGCCCGCCGTGGGTCAGAGCCGCCACGTCGAGGTCGGCGCGGAGTCCGTCGAGCGCGGCCTCGATGCGCGGCAGCGCCAGCTCGACGATCGACGAGCCGGATGTCGTCACGACGACGCACAGCAGCTCCTCGCGCGTGAAGACGTAGGCGAGGATCGCTGTGTCATCGTCGAGTCGCGCTCGGGTCTCGGAGAGACCCAGGCGTTCGTGGCTCTCGCCGACGCCGGTCGACGACCACTGGCGGTCACGTACTCGATCCCGCAGCTCGCGCACCCGGGCATCCGTCGTCCAGTCCGACCCCGCGAGGTCGGCGCGCAGCATCCGCAGCTCGGCGAGGTCGGCCGACAGTTCGGCATCGTGCGGCGGGCGCACCGGTGCGACCTGCTGGCTGAGATGCCTGGCACGCTCGGACCACTCGAACAGCACCTCGGGATCGCGCGATCGCGCGGCCGCGGCGAGACCGGCGAACATCAGCTCGGTGCCGTGCATGGCCACCGACGCCTGCAGGTCGAGCGCTCCGAACGACTGCTGCCACGTGGTGAGCAGGTCGAGGCCCTCGGCCGCGGCCCGGCGAGCATCGGCATCCCTGCCCCGTGCGGCGGCACGCACCGCACGCACCTCGTGCGCGCGCAGACGCAGCGGCGTCGGGGCGTCAGGGGTGAGTCGGGGCAGGCGACCTCCGTCGGCCAGCCGAGCGGTAAGTGACACCGCAGCCGCTTCGGTGCGGAATCCTCCCCGCGTGAGCGCGTCCACCGTGCGAGAGAAGTCCTCTGCGGCCGGCGGCTTGTGAGGTCGAGTTCGCAGTTGCGCCTCCAGCCGCACCGCGTCGGCGCGGGCGGCCCAGCTCTCGCTTCCCAGGCCGGCGAAGCGACGGGATGCGGTCGCCGCGGCACGCTCGGCCGACGAGGCGTCGTGCCGCAGCAGCGATCGGGCGAGATGGAACTCGGCCTCACCTCGCGCCTGCCGCATCCGCTGTGCGCCGAATCGCACCGCGACCGTGCCGAGCAGTTCTTCGGCCTCGGTCGTGAGGCCGGCATCGCGCAGCACCTCGGCCCGATCGAGGTCGCTGATCGCGGCGGCGAGGTCGCTGGTCGCGGCGAGGATCGGACGCGATCGGGTCATCAGCCCGAGTGCGGTGACGAGGTCGCCGCCGAGCAGCGCGGCGTAGCCGAGATTGTGGCGCGCTTCGGCCAGCGGCTCCTCGGCTCCGTGGGCCTCATAGGCCGCGATGGCCCGCTGCAGATCGGCCGTGCAAGCGTCGAGCCGGTGCCTCTGCATACTGACGATCGACCGGCTCATCAGGCAGTTGGCGCTCTCGATCGAGCCCTCGTCGAGGCCGTCTATCGCCCTGGTGAGAAACAGGTCGGCGTCGTCGAGCCGTCCGCCGTGCATGAGCAACGTG
This sequence comes from Microbacterium sp. Root280D1, assembly GCF_001428975.1. NCBI lineage: Bacteria > Bacillati > Actinomycetota > Actinomycetes > Micrococcales > Microbacteriaceae > Microbacterium > Microbacterium sp. Root280D1. The sequence goes on from NZ_LMJK01000001.1 coordinate 381,024, forward strand.
CCGAGTTGGCCGTTCGCGAGGGCGACTGTCTCGTCGCTGAGGCCCGGCCGTGACAGCGCTTCGCGCGACAGTCGCTCGGCTTCCACCGGCTGGCCGGTCTGGGCGAGCACGTAGGCCATGGTCCCGTCGATGCGGGCACGCAGATCGGCGTCGTCCGTGCGCGCCGATGCGGCGGTCAGCGCACGCCGCGCCTGGGCGAACCGTCGGGAGTTGGCTGCGTCGACGCCGCGCTGATGCAGCTCGAGAGCAGACAGGGGCATTGCACCAGAATGCCGGTATGTCTGGCCTCAGGGAAGGTGTGCTGTGATCCGACGCGCGCGGCTACCCTCCCGTCACGGGTGAAGGCAGGGTTTTGAGCACGGCGGAGACGGCCTTGGCCGCAGCATCCGCCGTGACGCCCTGTGCCGGCACGGAGCCCCACTGTGCCGCGATGCGCCCCGCGACATACGGAGCCGCGAACGACGTGCCGCTCCAGATCGAGAAGCCTCCGCGGTAGTCGTCCGGGTCGATCGTCTCGCGCCGCAGTCCGTCGACGTCCGCTCTGGTCGTCGCCTGCTCGCCTCCGACGAAGGCCGGTGACGTGCTCACGACGGCGGCGCCGGGGGCGTAGACCTGCACCCAGGGGCCGACGTTCGAGAACAGCGCGACCGACCGGCCCGACGGATTGAGAGCCCCGACCGACACATGCGGCGCAGCGTGATCACGGGAGATGCCGTTGTCGGCACCGGGCCACGGCCACAGCGATGCCGGGAACGACGGCCGGTCGATCGCGTCGTTGCCCGCCGAGCACACCACCACGCACCCCAGCTCTCGCGCCGCGGTGAGCAGCGCGTCGAGGGTCCGGCTGAACTGACCGTCGACCGGGGTCTCGTGGTAGTACCCGAGCGACAGGTTGAGCACGTCGATCGGATGCCCGGTCGACGGGTTCTCGCGGTGTCGCCGCAGCAGCTCGACGACCTGCGCGACGGTCGTCAGGAAGGTGCTCTCGTCGATCACGCCCAGTGCGCCGGCCATGCGGATCGACAGGATGTCGGCATCCGGCGCCGTCTGACGGATGATGCCCGCGATGAACGTGCCGTGCCCGGCGACGGCGTCGATCTCGCCGTCGAGCTGCCCGTAGAGATCCGGATAGACCTCGGGGTCTGCGTCGTCGGTGAGTCCGATCGGCACGCCGTCGATCTCGATGTGGCGGGTGACGATGTCGTCCGGCAGCCAGTCGTGCGCACCGCATCCCGTGTCGAGCACCGCCACCACCGGACGTCGGCCGCGCTTCGGGGCCGCCGTGCGCCGGGGAGCCGGTCCGAGCCAGGTCACCGGCTGGCGCGCGCCGCGCCCCGGCTCGAGGTAGTCGTCGCTGCCTCCGGCCCCTCCGCCCGCGCCGCGCACCGGGTTGGTGCGGCTGAACGGGTTGGTGCGGCTGAAGGGATTCGTTCGGCTGAACGGGTTGAGTCCGACGGGGTCGATCGACAGCACATGCTCGAGGCTGGTTCGCGGCATCGACGTGCCGGAGCTGCGCCGCGCGCGCTGCAGCACGCGCCAGGCGTCCGGCGGCACCGGGGACTCGCCGCGGGTCGGCTCGTCGGGAGTGGTCAGGCGAGCGCGCAGGAACCCCGGCACGCCGGGGACCAGCGGATCAGCCGCGCGCAGAGCATCCGGCGAATCGATCTCGAGCATCCAGCCGAACGAGCCGGCTGCATCGCGCAGCTCGCGGATCTCCTCGTCGTACTCCTCCTGACCGTTCTCCTGATCCTGCGTGATCAGCAGCCGCTCCTGCAGATATGCGGTGGGGAACGCCCTGACGCCCTCGACGGGTTCGACCGACGGGTCCAGCGCCGTCCCCCGTCTGATCGATCCCTCGGCCCGGTCCTGCCAGCTCCACCCCTTGGGCTGCTCCATCGTCGATCCTCTCCTCGCGGGCGGACCCGCGTCCTCTGCGGGATGAGCCCGCGTCCTGTGCGGGGGACCCCGCGGTGTGTGCGGGTCGGCCCGCTTCCGGTGAGTGAGGTCCTGCGTGGTGCGGGAGTCGCCCAGCGGTGGTGTGCACGGGTCGCCCCGTCATGCGCGGGTCGCCCCGCGGTGGATCACAACTCGAACTGCGGGGTCGACAGGGTGCGCTCCTGGTCGCCGACCGTGGTGCTCAGGCGCACGCGGGTCAACCCGTCGGGCACGTCGTCGAACAGGAAGCGGCCGGTGTCGTTCGCGGTCGTCGTGCGGATGCTCTCGCCCTGAGCCAGTTCGATCGCACCCGAGATCGAGTCGACCCAGCCGTCGACCCGGTGCGCACCGCTCGCCGTGCGCGTGACGTGCAGCAGGATGCTGGTCGTGCCGTCGCTGAACTGCAGGGTGAGCGCGTCGGCGTCGCCGCGAACGGCTCCGAGCGGTTCCTCGATGAGGGTGAGCAGCGCGTACTCCTCCGACAGCCCCTCGGCTGCCACGGCCGCGATCATGCGGTCGATGAGGGCGGCCGGCATCGGGTCGACGTCGCGCCAGAGCGAACGCAGCTGCGCGAACAGCTCGGCATCCTCATGGTTGTCGCCGCCGTTGGCGCGATCGTTCTCGCTCATGAGCTGCCCTCCGTTCGTGGTGTCGGTGCGTCGAGCAGCTCGCGCAGCTTCGCGAGGCAGCGCTGGCGGGTGGGGCCGATGCTGCCGACCGGCATCGCGAGATCGGCGGCGAGGCGGGCGTAGTCCGGTCGCTCCTCGAAGGCGATCACTCGCAGCAGTCGCTGGCATCGGTCGGCGAGGAGGTGAACCGCTGCCCACAGCCGTCGCTTCTCGTCGCCGACGGTGGCGTGGTGCTCGGCGGACTGCTGCGTGGGAAGCAGTGCGTCGAGAGCATCCGACTCGGTCGTGTCGACCCTGTTCTGGGCCTTCCCGGCCCGCCAGGCCTCGCGGCGAGCGGTGGTCGTCAGCCAGGCCGACACCGCTTTCGGATCACTGATCGAGCGGTGCCCGCGAACCAGCTGCAGCCACGTCGTCTGGACGACGTCTTCGGCCAGTGTGCGGTCGAGTCCGTAGGCGCGCACGACATGCCAGAGCACAGGCGTCATCAGCCGCACGAGGTCGTCCATCGCGCGGCTCTCGCCGTCCCGCCATGCGTCGAAGAACTCGGCGGCACGCCTCCAGCGTGCTGCTCCGTCGTCCGGTGCAGGATCGAGGGCGGCGCCGTCGGGTGCGCCGTCGATCATGAGTCCCATTGTGATCACACCGGTAAGGAGCACGGCAAGAGGCTCCTGATACATGGACTCGGTATGTTTTTTCGGGGTTCTGGCGGGATTCCGTCCCGGGGAGACGGATGCCGGGTGTCCGGCGACTCGTGCCGCGGGCGTTAGCGTGGAGTGGTGATCGCTCTCGCCGTCGTGCTCTTCCTCAACGCCGCCTTCAACGTGCTGGTGTGGCCCCGTTTCTACAAGCGCGTCGCGACCGACCCGCGGGCACGGGATGCCGACGGCAAGGCGACGGCGTTCCTCAAGGTGCACGCCGTGCTGATCGCGATCGCCCTGGTGCTCGCGCTCGTCTCGGTGATCGTCGGCATCGCGGCGCTCGCCGGAGCGCTCTGACGATCAGCTGCGGGCGACCGGCTGCTGGAGCTCGGTGATCCAGTCGGCCTGATCTTCGGACTCCGACTGCAGATAGACCTCACGGCAGGCACCCTGCGCCGTCGCCCCCTGCGCGGCGATCGCCTGGTTCAGCGCATGCCAGCTGTCATCGATCGTCGCCATGGTGCCGAGGTGCGTGGCGGTGAACGCATCGTCGACGGCGGGAAGCTCGACGATGACGAGGCCGTCGATCGCCGGCCCGTCATAGGTGAAGCCGACCGTGATGCGCACGCCGTGCTTGTTCATGTCGTACTCCGCGATCGGGAGCCCCGGCTCTCCGCCCGACGCGACGATCGCATCGGCCACCTGATCGAACAGCGGACCCACCACCCCCGCGACCTCGGGCTGTGAGGCGACGCTCTGGGTCAGCGCCGCGAGGCGGACGTAGGGAAGGGGCTTCTCGGTGATCTGCTCGGCGGGCATCGTCGTCTCCTCAGGTCGTGGGTGCGTGCCGCCGATCCTACGCAGGGGCACGGACATCGGCTACCGTCGTCGATCCGGTCGCTCGCCGGATCCGACTATCCCGCCTCGTCGTCCGACTCGTCGTCGTCTTCGTCCTCGTCGCGGTGGCCGCTGAGGATCAGGATGCGCCGCAGGTGCATGGCCGCGAGCACTCCCGGCCCCATCGAGCGGCGGGCGTCGATGGTTCGGTCGTCGACGGTCTCGAGCAGCAGCCTCACGGCGCGCGCGGCCTCACCCCTGACCCGGTGATCCTCGGGCGACAGGGGATCCTCTTGGGCGATCACCTCGGCGACGGCATGGCACGCGTTCGACAGCGGTTCGGGCAGCGCCGCGTCGAGCACCAGAGCCCCTGGGCGATCCCAGATGGTGTCGGCGATCTCGTCGGAGATGTCGCGGATCAGATGCGCGATCCTGTCGAGCCGGGCGAGCTCGGCGTGGATGTGTCGCGTCTCCCCCCGTCGTCCCAGCGCCCGTGGGTTGCCTCGCCGGCTGTCGTCGGCCTCCGACAGGGCCGTGCGCAGCTCCGACGTGGTGTCGGCGAGCGAGGCCGCATCATCGGCCCACTGCTGGTGCTCGGGCGGCCATGACTCCGAGACCGCCGACCCGATGTCGTGCAGGTGCTCGCTCAGCTGCGTGCGGAACGCGTCGACCTTGGCCGCGGCGGCGAGGGTCAGCGGCGCCGGCGCGATCACCAGGTTGACGAGGAGTCCGACGACGACGCCGACCGCCGTCTGCACCAGGTACCCGATCGAGTAGTCGTCAGCATTCTGGCCGCCGATGATCAGCACGAAGAGCGCGGCCATGGGCACGTACTCGCGGCCGACGCCGAACCACCCCGTTCCCGAGACCAGCACGCCGATGCCGACCACGGCCGGGATGGTCCACCACGTCGGGCCGACGGTGAGCACGACGATCGCTGCCAGCCCGATGCCGGTGGCGAGTCCGAGCAGGGTCTGCAGCCCCGACCGCACCGACCCCATCAGCGTGGGATACATGCTCACGAGGGCGCCGAGCGGCGCGTAGTACGGGTACTCGTCGGTGACGCCGGGCATGTGCGGGGCGATCAGCCACGCGAGTCCGACAGCCAGAGCGGTCTTGGCCACGAGCAGCAGCCGGGCCGGGTCGACCGCCTCGCGCAGTGAGCGCACGATGCCGGGACGGCGCGCGCGCATTCGTGTCCTGATGTTCGTCACGGCATCCTCTCGTCATCCTCCCCGAAGGGTGACGCTAGCCGCTCGGCATCCGTTCACGCATGTGCTTGCGTCCGGCGGCGAGGGCGAGTAGCGGTCGCGACGCGTCGACGCCGGCCGCCCCTCTTCGGAGCGACCGGCGTCGAGTGATCAGCGCGCGATCACGGGATGGCCCGGCGGAACGCGAGGAACGAGATGCCCGCCAGCACCGCGGTCACGACGAGACCCCACAGTGCGAGACCGAGAGCTCCGGCGTCGAGGATGCCTCGCCACACCTCGTCCCACAGCTCGAGCCTCGTCGCGAGGAACGCGAGACCCACGAGCACGAGACCGAGCCCGACGCCCGCGATCGTGAGCACGGTGGGTCCCCAGCTCTTGTAGATCGTCGCCCCGGTGAAGCCGACGACGAACAGGAACAGGGCGAGCGTGAAGTAGACGGTGAATGCTCCGAGCGGACCCGCCTCCCACAGCCACGGCAGGTAGAACACGTAGCCGTTCACGCCGTAGCCGTTCGTCAGCGTCTCGATTCCGCCGCCGATCAGGAAGACGACGCCCATGAGCGCACTGCCGAGGATCGCGGTGAGCAGCGTGCCGAAGAAGAAATCGCGCCGCGTGATGCTCATCGCCTGCGAGAACGGGAAGGTGAGTGTCATGGCCGAGAGGCCGATCGCGAAGAAGTACCAGAGCGGAGCCTGGCCGCCACCGCCGTACTTGGGGGTGTCGACGGGGATCATCGCGTAGATCAGCACCGAGATCACGACCGCGGAGCCGAGGATGATCAGCGGCACCCAGATGAACGTCTGACGGTTGATGAGCTGCAGACGGATGACGTTGAGTGTGCGTCGCATCAGCGCACCTCCTCTTTCGCGACGGAGGCTCTGGTGGCTGCGCCCGCCTCGGCCTTCTGGGTCAGACGGACGATCAGCTGCTGCAGCGACACCGGAGCCAGATCGAGACCGGATGCCGTGAGCTCGGCGCGCTCGGCGGCCGACAGCGCCCCGAGCACGGTGACGGATGCCACTCGGCCGAGCGCCTCGCGGTGCAGGACCTCACGGTCTGCCGCCCACGCGTCGACCTTGACCGCATCGCCGACCACGGTGACGGCGCGGTCGCGCACGGCATCCGTGTCTTCGTTGAGGAGGATCTTGCCGTTGTCGATCACGATGACCTTCTCGATGAGGTTCGAGACCTCGTCGATCAGGTGCGACGAGAGGACGATCGTGCGCGGATGCTCGGCGTAGTCCTCGAGCAGGCGGTCGTAGAAGATCTGCCTGGCGACCGCGTCGAGCCCCAGGTACGGCTCGTCGAAGAAGGTGAGCTCGGCGCGCGACGCCAGGCCGATGATGACCCCGACGGCCGAGAGCTGTCCGCGGGAGAGCTTCTTGATGGTCTGCTTCATCGGCAGCTGGAACTGCTCGATGAGCTCGTCGGCCAGCTCCTGGTTCCAGTTGCGGAAGAACAGGCTCGCCGCCTTGAACGCGTGACGCGGGTAGGCGTCATCCGGATACTTCTGGCTCTCGCGCACGAAGCAGATCCGGTTGAGGACGTGCGTGTTCTCGTAGGGGTGCTCGCCGAAGACGCGCACGGTGCCGGACGACTCGAAGTTCTGCGCGGTCAGGATCGACATGAGCGTGGTCTTGCCCGCGCCGTTGCGGCCGAGCAGTCCGTAGATCGCGCCGCCCTCGAGGCTGAGCGACACGTCGTCGAGCGCGTTCTTCTCCTTGTAGTGCTTGGTGAGGTTCTGGACCTCGATGACGGCGGTCATGCGGTGGTCTTCCCTTCTGTCTGGTCGTTCTGCTGTGTCTGGGTCGCGCGCTCGTGCAGCAGCGCGACGAGGTCGTCGGAGCCGAGGCCCAGTGTGCGGGCCTCCGCGATGAGCGGTTCGATGTAGCGGTCGGCGAATGCGGCACGGCGCTCGCCGAGCAGCAGATCCTTCGCCCCGGCGGCGACGAACATGCCGATGCCGCGGCGCTTGTAGAGCACTCCCTCGTCGGTGAGCATGGCGACTCCCTTCGCTGCCGTCGCGGGGTTGATCCGGTAGAAGCCGGCGAGCTCGTTCGTCGAGGGCGCCTGCGATTCCTCCTCGAGAGAGCCGTCGAGGATCGAGTCCTCGATCTGCTCGGCGATCTGGAGGAAGAGCGGCTTGCCTTCTTCGATCACGAGTCCTCCGCTGGTTAATGGGTTAGTTACTCGACTAGGTAACCACTGAACCGCGGGTGTGTCAACAGTTGTTTCAGGCAGGCAGGCAGACAGGCAGGCAGGCAGGCAGGCAGGCAGGTGCGGTGAGGAGCGCTCAGCCGTGCAGGTCCCGAGCGCGCAGCGCGACTGCCGTAGCTGCGGCGAGGACCACGGCCAGGCCCCAGGTGAGCGCGAGTCCACCGGCATCCACGCCCTCGGCGAGGGGTGGCTGACGGTACACCCAGGCGTAGGGCGAGAGCGCGTTCAACCATTCGAGGTCATCGGACTGCTTCGCGAGGGCCTGCAGGACGTAGCCGACCACGGCGATCCCCGCGCCGGCGCCGGTCGCCCAGATGCGGCGACCCGTCGCTGCTCCTACGAGCAGAGCGGCGGATGCCGTGAGGAACGAGAGTCCGGTGAGCGCGGCGCTCGCTCCGACGATGCGCCAGCCGTCGAGGCCGAGCTCGGCCGAGTCGTTCAACGCCCAGACGACGAGCCCCGAGAAGACGCCGAGCCACAGCAGTCGCACGAGCACGGCGAAGGCCGACTCCAGCGCATACCGGCCGCGGCCGATGCCGTGCGCGAGGTCGAGTTCGGCCCGTCCGCTCTCCTCCGCGCCGGCGATGGCCGCCGACCCCCACGTCACTGCTGCGATCGTCAGCAGAAGGAAGCCGATCAGGCCGAAGAACGTGCTCTGCGCGTATCCGGCGCCGGTCGCGATCTGGTCGTACCCGAGGGTGTCGACGAGTTCCTTCGGCAGCGACGAGATCATGGCCTCGAGCTGGCCGTCTCCGGCGAGGCTCGGGTACAGCGGCAGATAGAGGGACAGCACCGCGGCGAGGCCGGTGGTCCATCCGAGCAGGCTTCGCCAGGACTCGCGCAGGCTGCGTCGGAACACGGGCAGGATGCCGTTCATCGCTGCTCCCCCCTGTCGCGCCGCGATCGTCGGGTCGCGGGTCGGGCGGACGCCGGAGTGACAGAGGATCCGTAGAGCCGCAGCACGGACTCCTCGAGGTCCGGTTCCTCGACGGTGAGGTCGCGCACCTCGAACGGCGCGAGCGCCTTGATGAACGGGTCGATCGCGCCGTCGACCGTGCCGGACAGCTGCAGGATGCCGTCGGCATCGTGCGCATCGATGCCGGTGAGCCCCGGTACCCGGTCGAAGCCGGCGCGCGCGGTCGCGGCATCCGTCGTCGCGAGCTCGACGCGCACCCGGCGAATCGAGCCCAGTCGCAGCGAGGCGACGTCGCCGTCGGCGACGACCCGTCCGTTCGCGAGGACGGCGACTTCGTCGGCGGTCTGCTGGATCTCGCTGAGCACATGCGAGCTCAGCAGCACGGTCTGCCCGGCATCCTTCGCCTCGCGGACCATCTGCAGGAACTCGCGCTGCACGAGGGGATCGAGGCCGCTGGTGGGCTCATCGAGGATCAGCAGCTCCGGACGATGCATGAACGCCTGGATCAGCCCCACCTTCTGCTTGTTGCCCTTCGACAGGGTGCGCACCGGACGTGACAGATCGACGCCGAGACGGTCGCCGAGGTCGCGTGCCGTGCGCAGGGTCGCGGCGGAGTCCCGTGAACCCGAGACCTGGGCATAGAACGCCAGCATCCGATGTCCGCTCGTGCGCCCCTCGAGGTGCAGCTCGCCCGGCACGTAGCCGATGCGCCGCCGCAGAGCGGCACCGCCGTGACGCGGGTCCTCGCCGAGGATGCGCACTGTGCCGGAGGACGGACGGATGATGTCGACCAGTGTGCGGAGCGTGGTGGTCTTGCCCGCGCCGTTCGGTCCGATGAGCCCGAACACGGTTCCCGGACGTACTCGGAGGTCGAGCTCGTGCAGCGCGACGCGGCTGCCGAAGCGCTTGTGCAGACGTTCGATCTCGATGGTGTCGGTCATGATGCGTCTCCTTCCGGGGTGGGACCCTCTGTTCCGAGGGCTTCGCGCGCACCGTCGAGCAGCGCGGTCGTCGAATAGATGCCGTGGGTGAGCAGCTCGAGTGTGGGCAGCGTCGTGCGTCGCAGCCCGGCAGGGCTCAGTTGATCGGCGCCCAGGGCGCGGGCGATCTGAGCGCGCATCACCACCGGCGCCAGGCCGATCAGGGTGAGGGTCAGCGTCGTCATCTCGGGGTCGCTCATGGGCTCGAGCATCCCCGCCTCGCGCTGCTCGGCGAGCACATCGCGCGTTCTCGCGAGGAAGCTGTCGAACAGCCGATCCGCTGCCGGAGAGCCGTCGATCAGCATCCGGGCGAGGTAGTCGATATAGGGCCCGTACCGGCCGAGGTCGTTCAGCGCGGTGCGGATGCGGTCGCCGGTCGGGGCCGTGATGAGGTCGTGCTCCTCATCGGTGAAGACGCCGACGACATAGTCGTCGCACTCCGTGCGCAGGGCGTTCTTGTCGCCGAAGTGATGCACGATCAGCGCGGCGCTGACTCCGGCCTCCGTGGCGATCGCGCGAAGGCTGGTGCCATCGAAGCCGTTGCGCGCGAAGGCGGCGATGGCAGTGTCGCGGATGCGGGCACGAGCGGTGAGATCGTCGGAAGCTGAACGCATGTACAGCACACTAAACAGATGTTCAGCCGCGGTCAAGAGGGGTCGCTCGTACTCTGGAGGAGTGGACTTCCCCTACAGCCGCCTGCGCCGCTGGCCCGACGTCGAGGCCGACAATCTGCAGGCGCACGACGCGACCGACCTGCTGCTCGTCGAGCGCGCGCTGGCGCCGGACTTCTCCGGTCTCTCGGGGCGCGAGATCGCGGTGATCGGCGACGAATACGGGGCGATCACGCTCGCGCTCACGGCCGCCGGACTCGACGGCATCCGCGTGCATCAGGACCTCGCGACCGGGCGACGCGCGCTCGCCCGCAACGCCGAGGAGCTCGGGCTGACGGGATTCTCCACTCACGAGCTCGACTCCACTCTGCTCGACGGCGCGCGGCTCGTGCTGCTGCAGCTGCCCAAGGCGCTCGCCGAGCTCGAGGAGATCGCCGATGCCGTAGCGCGTCGGGCCGCCCCGGATGTGGTGCTCGTCGCCGGCGGGCGCGTGAAGCACATGACCATCACGCAGAACCAGGTGCTCGCGCGGAGCTTCGAGACGGTGCAGGCGCAGCGCGCCGAGCGGAAGTCGCGGCTGGTGGTCGCGTCCGAGCCGCGGCCGGCCCCCGCTGAGCCGCCGTTCCCGGTCGCGGAGCGGCATGACGGGCTCGTGCTCGTCGCGCACGGCGGCGCGTTCGCGGGGGCGAAACTCGACATCGGCACGCGGGTTCTGCTCGAGGTGCTCGGTCTCGATGAACAGCCGAGCCCGGCTCCGATCGTCGTCGACCTGGGCTGCGGGACCGGCGCGCTCGCCGCTTCCTACGCCCTCGCGCACCCGGACTCCCGCGTGATCGCCACCGACCGATCTGCGGCGGCCGTCGCCTCGGCCCGCGCCACGATGGTCGCGAACGGCGTCGACGATCGAGTCGCCGTCATGCACGACGACGCCGGCTCGGAGATCGCCGACGCGACCGCCGACGTCGTGCTGCTCAATCCGCCCTTCCACCTCGGCAGCAGCGTGCACACCGGGGCTGCGACCCGACTGTTCGAGGCCTCCGCCCGCATCCTCCGCCCGGGCGGAGAGCTCTTCACGGTCTTCAACTCGTCGCTCGGATACCGCGCCGAACTGACCCGGCTCGTCGGGGCGACCGAGCAGCTCGCGCGCACCCCGAAGTTCACGGTCACGCGCAGCATCCGGCGCTGATCCGTCGCCGACTGGGCGTCGTTCGGTCACACGCACTTCCCGCGGCCGAATGCTCGGGATCGGGCCGACGCAGGCGCGAACGGCCGACCGAGATCGCCGACCAGAATCGCGCCGCGACCGCGTCCGAAACCCGCGCAATCCCCCGGTCAGCCGACGAAACTGAACGGCACTAGGGATCGTGGATTTGCCCCTGACCGGCCATTTCGTTACGTTGGTTGGTGGGCCTGACGGCCCGAAGACCAGTCCGCGACCACGTCCTTCTTTCGAATGTGCTGTGCTGCGAAGAGGCGTGGACGTACGGTCGATGCTCTATCGCGGTGGATCCGAAATCCGCCGTCCGCGCCGCCACAGCTCCAACTCGAAACGGCCGGGAGGATCACCCGGGCGTAACCGAAGCAGGCTCAGCCACCCGAAGGCGAGCCGCAGGGGAAACGTGTCCGAAATCGCTCTTGAAGCGCGCAATCTGTACAAGGTGTTCGGGAAGAATCCGAGCAGTGCCGTCCGTCGACTCAAGGCCGGTGAGAGCAGATCCGCCGTCGGCGACGCAGGAACCGCCGCCGTCATCGACGCCAGTTTCACCGTGAACCGCGGCGAGATCTTCGTGATCATGGGGCTCTCCGGTTCCGGCAAGTCCACCATCATCCGCATGCTCAACGGCCTGCACGATGTGACCGACGGATCCGTCATCGTGAACGGCGACCCGATCACGGGCATCCCGTCGTCACGGCTCCGCGAGATCCGCCGCGACCGCGTCTCGATGGTGTTCCAGCACTTCGCCCTGCTGCCGCACCGCACGGTCGCCGCGAACGTCGCCTATCCGCTCGAGCTCAAGGGCGTCGGCAAGGACGAGCGACTGAAGAAGGCCGAGGAGATCCTCACCCTGGTGGGTCTCGAAGGCCAGGCCGACAAGTTCCCGTCCGAGCTCTCGGGCGGCATGCAGCAGCGCGTCGGCATCGCCCGTGCGCTCGCCGCCGACTCCGACATCCTGCTCATGGACGAGGCGTTCAGCGCGCTCGACCCGCTGATCCGTCGCGAGATGCAGGAGCAGCTCCTCGAACTGCAGGAGAAGCTGCAGAAGACGATCGTCTTCATCACCCACGACCTCAACGAGGCCATGTTCCTCGGCGACCGCATCGCTGTCATGCGCGACGGTCGCATCGTGCAGATCGGCACGCCCGAGGACATCCTCACGGACCCCGCCAACGACTACGTCGAGCAGTTCGTGCAGGACGTCGACCGCGCTCGCGTGCTCACCGCCGCGAACGTCATGGAGCGCCCGCGCCCGGTCGTCGCCGAGACCGCCGGCCCCCGCACGGCGCTTCGCCAGATGCGCGACGCGTTCATGTCGGCCACCTACGTGACCGGTCGCGACCGCAAGCTGCTGGGAATCGTCACCGACCGCGATGCCGTCAAGCTCGTGCGCCAGGGGGTGTCGACCCTCGACTCCATCATCAAGCCGGCGCCGCAGAGCGTCAGCAAGGACGAGGTGCTGATGAACCTGTTCATCCCCTCCGTCGAATCGCCGCTGCCTCTGGCCGTGGTGGATGCCGAGGGGCGCCTCGTCGGCGTGATCCCGCGCATCACCCTGCTCGCAGCCCTGGGCCCCGGCCCCGGTGCCACGGGCGAGCTCACCCTGCCGCTTCTTCCGATGCCGCAGGCCGAGATCGATGCCGTGCTCGATGACGGATGGACGGCCGAGCCGCTGCCGGTCGCGACGACGACGGAGGAGGTGCGCTGATGGATGGTTTCCGCATTCCTCTCGGCAGCTGGGTCGCAACGGGAGTCGACTGGATCAAGACGAACCTCGACGGTCTGCTCGACGTCATCTCGTTCGTGGTCAGCTTCCTGGTCGACGGCCTCACCCGCGCCCTGCTGAGCCCGCATTTCGTGGTCATCATCCTGATCGCGGCGTTCATCGCGTGGCTCGTGCGCTCGTGGCAGCTCGCGATCGGGACGATCGTCTCGTTCGGTCTGATCGTGGCCATGGGCCTCTGGGTCCCCGCGATGCAGACCCTCGCCCTCGTGCTCGTCGCCGCGGTGATCGCCGTGCTGATCGCGGTGCCGCTGGGCATCTGGTCGGCCCGCAACGCCACCGTGCGCGCGGTGCTCAAGCCCGTGCTCGACTTCATGCAGACGATGCCGGCGTTCGTCTACCTGATCCCGGCAATCGTGTTCTTCAGCATCGGCGTCGTGCCCGGTCTCGTCGCCACCGTCATCTTCGCGCTGCCTCCGGGTGTGCGACTGACCGAGCTCGGCATCCGCGGAGTCGACTCCGAGACCGTCGAGGCCGGTCAGGCATTCGGCGCCAAGCCGGGTCAGATCCTGCGCGGCATCCAGCTCCCGCTCGCGATGCCGACGATCCTCGCCGGCGTCAACCAGGTCATCATGCTCGCGCTGTCGATGGCGGTCATCGCCGGTATGGCGGGCGCCGACGGCCTCGGGAAGATCGTCGTCGAGGCGATCTCGACCATCAACATCGCCAAGGGCGTCGAGGCCGGTCTGGGCGTCGTGCTCATCGCCGTCTTCCTCGACCGCGTCACCGCGGCCCTCGGCGACCTGGGCAGCAACCGCTCGTCGCTGCTCGGGATGCTGGCGCGTCGCCGCACGCAGAAGCGTCTCGATGCCGCATCCGCCGAGGCGGACACGACGGCGACGGCATCCGCTCCCGCATCGGCCGACGCGGCCGACGCGCTGGATGCCGACGCCGAGGCCGAGCGACTGAAGGCCTCCCCGCGCCGCGCCCCTGTCGGCGGCGGCGTGCACTGACTCATCCCTTCCGCACAAGAGAACACGCAGTACACAGCAACACAGCACCTATATATACGGAACGAGAGACATACACATGAAGAAGATCCTGACCATCGCGGCGATCGGCGCCGCAGCGACACTGACCCTCGCCGGCTGCAGCGGTGACGGCATGGGCGGAACCGGCGGAGACACCGGCGGCAGCGAGTCCGGTTCGGGCGACAAGGGCACGATCACCCTCGGGTTCCTGCCCTCGTGGACCGACGGACTCAGCACCGCATACCTGCTGCAGGACCAGCTCGAGAAGATCGGCTACACGGTCGAGATGAAGACGCTGACCGAGGCGGGTCCGCTGTACACCGGCCTGGCGCAGGGCGATGTCGACATGTACCCGTCGGCCTGGCCCGAGCTGACCCACGCCGAGTACATGGAGACGTACGGCGACGACATCGAGGACCTCGGCGCGTACTACGACAACGCGAAGCTGACCCTCGCGGTTCCGGAGTACTCCGACCTGAACTCGATCGAGGACCTCGCGGGCAAGGGCGCAGAGCTCGACGGCAAGATCTACGGCATCGAGCCGGGTGCCGGCCTCACCGCGCAGACCCAGAAGATGATGCCGGAGTACGGTCTCGACGGCGAGTACGAGCTCGTCACCTCGTCGACCGCGGCGATGCTCACCGAGCTGAAGTCGGCGACCGACAAGCAGGAGGACATCGTCGTGACGCTGTGGCGTCCGTTCTGGGCCAACGACGCCTTCCCCGTGAAGGACCTCGAAGACCCCAAGGGTGCGATGGGCGAGTCCGAGGCCCTGCACTTCCTCGGCACGAAGGGCTTCGCGGAGGAGTTCCCCGAGGCCGCCGAGCTGATCGAGCAGATCAAGCTCGACGACGAGCAGTACGGTTCGCTCGAGGACATGGTCGTGAACGAGTACGGCGAGGGCAAGGAAGCGGATGCCATCGACGCGTGGCTCGAGGAGAACGGCGACCAGTTCGACTGGGTCGTCAGCTGACCTGACTCACGGGAACGAGTCCGTCCTCACGCGGGTGGACTCCCCTCCGATGGGCGGAGGATCTGTCACGGATCCTCCGCCCATCGCTGTGTCTGGGCGGGTGTATTGATGTACCGAAACAGCGGCCATGCACCCCCGTCACGATGTCGCGAGCCCCACGTCTTGTGAGTGCCGTCGAAAGATCGACGACACCCCAGACATCCTTCGCCGGGGCTGATTGCCATGCGCATCGGTCCGTTGCTCGGATCCCGGAACTCCTGCGAGATGTCCCTGTGATTCGAGGACCTCATGACAGCACCCGCACCGGCATCCGCACGCGTACCCCGAGGGCGCCGTCGCCTCCGAACGATCCTCGGAGTCGCGTTGATGGGCGCGATCCTGCTCGCCGGCGGGCTGCCGATGACGCAGCAGCCGGCAGAGGCCATCGAGGAAGCGCTGAGCACGACGCGCACCGCGACGAGCGCGACCATGAACTACCGCGGCGGAGTCACGGCCACACTGACGGTGAACCCGGCCACCACGAAGTCGGGCTCGGCCGGCGTGCAGTTCCTGGCGACCACGCCGCACAACGGATACGGCGCGACCAACGCGATGTTCGCGCCCGGCCTGGACGTCGCGACCACGCCGACGGTAGGACTCGAGGCGGGCGCCGGCATGTGCGACGGCCTGGACTTCTCCGGCTACTGCGCGAACAAGAACGGCACCCTCACGGTGGCATTCAGCCGCGCGGTCACGGATCCGATCATCGACATCTCCGGTCTCGGCGGCTACGCCCAGTGCGTGGAGGAGCGCAATACAGCCGACACGTTCTGCGAGATCATCACCGGCAACGGATTCACGATGAAGACGGATGCCGATGGTGACCGCACAGCCGCGGGCTGGATCGCCATGCAGATGGACATCGTGACACCCGGAGTGACCTTCGCTCCGATCGCCGGCGCGCAGAACCTCAGCGTCACCCCCACCACGCTCACCGCTGCGACGAAGACGAGCAGCTCGCGGTGCAACACCATGCTCCCCACTGCGGCCGAGCTGGCCGGGCGGACGATGACCAGCACCGCGCTCGCCGGCTGCGGCTCCGTCGTGCTGAAGGGCACCTTCCAGACGGTCACCATGAATCTCGGCACGCACATCCAGCGGGCGCCGGCGGCGGGTGGCTGGGCGAACGGGTACAACACCTACGACCCGGGCAAGAGCCTCGGTGACCTGATCCGACTCTCGATCCGTCTGCACGAGGACATGGGCGACGCGCCGAGCAGCTACGACGCCGCTCAGGCCGCGGTGCACGTCCAGGGGCCGCTGCGCCTCGGCGCGGGCATCACGTCGGATGCCGACGCGACGGCCAAGCCGACGCTCTCGCCGAACGCCGGTGCAGGAGCCTCGCTCGACACGGATGACGCGATAGCCGACGGCATCCGGGCTCCGCGCGCGATCCGCGGCACCGCGTACTCGTTGCCGATCCCGCTGTCGGGCACCACGTCGCCCGGCACGGTCGCCGGATGGATCGACTTCAACAAGAACGGCACGTTCGATGCGACCGAGCGGGTGCAGGCCGCCTTCCTCGCCGGTGCGACCTCGGTGAACCTCTCGTGGACGGTGCCGGGCACGGCCGTCGTGGGTGACACGTACCTGCGTCTGCGCACGTCGTTCACCGCTGCGGAAGTGGCTGACCCGCGAGGCATCTCGCAGTCCGGTGAGGTCGAGGACTACATCCTCACCCTCGCCGCGGCGGCACCCGCGATCGAGGTCGTCAAGCTCGTGAACGGCGACGACGCGAACACCGCCCCGGGAGTCGCCGTCGACGCCGGATCGGCGATGACGTTCGAGTTCCGGGTCACGAACACGGGCAATGTCGTGCTGACCGCCGTGCAGCTCGCGGATGACGTCATCGCGGCCGCCTCGATCCTTCCCGTCGGCGCGTGGGACGGCACGCTCGATCCGGGGGAGTCAGTCGTGTTCACCGCGACCTACCCCGCCCCGACCACGGGCGGCGTGCTGCACAAGAACACGGCGACCGCCTCAGGGCAGCCGGCGTCGGGCGGGGCTCGGGTGACGGACACCGATCCGGCCCACGCGACCACGCGTGAGGTGCTGGCCTCGCTCATCGTCGAGAAGCTCGGCGAAGACGTCAACGGCGACTGGGTGCGGATGGACGGGTCGGGCTTCCGGCTGCTCGCCGACGCCGCGGGGGTTCCCGGTGCGCCGGTGACTCCCGGGCTGATCGCCGGGGCCGAGGTCGGGCTGTTCACCGCCGCGGGCCTGCGCCCTGGCACGTACTGGCTCGAAGAGACGACGGCTCCGGAAGGGTTCTCACTCCTCGCCGAGCCGGTGAAGATCATCGTGTCGGCGGCCGGTGTGCTGTCGATCGCCGACGGGCAGTCGAGTCCGCAGGTCACCCTCGCCGGCAGCACGGTGTCGGTGCGGGACGTGCCGGTGTTCGAGCTGCCGGCCGCGGGCGGAACGGGGACGCACGGCTTCACGCTCACCGGAGGTCTGCTGATCGCGCTCGCGATCGCGGGCGTGGTCGCGCTGGAGATCCGTCGCGCACGGCGTGGGCGTCGCGAGGAAGTGCTCGACGCCGTCAGCTGACCCGGGTCGAGTCGTCTGCGATCGGGAGGAGATCTGCACTCGGGAGGGGGGTCCCCGGTGGATCCTCCTCCCGATCGCCGTTCTCCTCCCGATCGCCGGTCGTCTCCCGACACGGCGACTCCCGACACGGCGCCACTCGGCACGCGCAACCCCCTCTTCGACCTGTCGCACCCGGGGTTAGCCTGTGGCCGTGGACGGGTTCGCGGCGGTCGACTTCGGGTTCGCCCGCGAGGTCCTGCAACGGGGCGTCGCGGCGCTCTATCTCGTCGCGTTCATCTCGACTCTGAACCAGTTCCGACCGCTGCTCGGCGAGCACGGGCTGCTGCCGGCACCGGCGCTGCTCGACTGGATCGGGCAGAAGGAGTCACGGCGGCGGATGCTGCATCCGACCCTCTTCCTCCGCATCCGGTACTCCGACCGCAGGCTCGCACTGCTGTGCAGGGCAGGGATCGTCGTGTCCGCGGCGCTGGTCGTCGGCATCCCGCAGTGGGGTCCGCCGTGGGTGTCGATGCTGTGCTTCCTCGCGCTGTGGCTCGGATACATGTCGGTGGTCAGCATCGGTCAGACCTTCTACTCGTTCGGCTGGGAGATGCTGCTGCTCGAGGCGGGGTTCCTGGCCGCCTTCCTCGGTTCGAACGATCAGCCTCCGCCGACCGTCGTGATCGTGCTGTTCTGGTGGCTGCTGTTCCGTGTCGAGTTCGGTGCCGGCATGATCAAGATCCGCGGCGGGCGGGAGTGGCGTGACCTCACGGCGCTGATGTACCACCACGAGACGCAGCCCATGCCGGGGCCGCTCAGCAGGCAGGCCCATCTGCTGCCACGGTGGTTCCATCGCGCCGAGGTCGTCGGCAACCACGTCGCGCAGCTCGTCGTGCCCTTCTTCGTGTTCGCTCCGCTGCTGTCGGTCTGGATTCCCGGTCCCGTGCCCCAGATCGTCGGGGCGGTGGCCGCGACGATCATGATCGCGACCCAGGTGTGGCTCGTCGCGACAGGCAACTTCGCCTGGCTGAACTGGGTGACGATCGTGATCGCCTTCTCGGCGATCGGACTGCCGGGGGTGGGCGCGGCACCGCGCGACGATGCGATGGACGACACGCTGTGGCCCGGCATCCCGCTGTACTGGTTCGTGCTCACGGCGGCCGTGGGCGTGCTCGTCGTGGCGCTGAGTGGGCCCGCCCTGCGCAACCTGTTCGCGCGGCGGCAGCTGATGAACGCGAGCTTCAACCGGTGGCAGATCGGCAACGCCTACGGAGCGTTCGGCACGGTCACGAAGCAGCGGGTCGAGATCGTCGTCGAGGGATCGGTCGACGACGACGGTCTGCTGTGGCGCGAGTACGAGTTCAAGGGAAAGCCGGGCGACGTGCGACGCATCCCGGGGCAGTTCGCGCCGTACCATCTGCGCCTCGACTGGCTGATGTGGTTCCTGCCGCTCGGCCGTTCGCTCGACGACTGGTTCACGGTCTTCCTGCTGCGACTGCTCGAGGCCGATGCTCCGACGCTCGCTCTGCTGCGGTCCGACCCGTTCGACGGTGAGCCGCCGCGGTGGGTGCGCGCCGTGTCATACCGCTACCGCTTCGCGACGCGGGCCGAACGGCGCGACGGCGCCGGGGTGTGGGTGCGCACGCGCCAGTCCGTCGTGCTCGGTCCCCTCGGGCTGCGGTAGGCCGCGGCGCCCGGCGCCCGGCGCCCGGCATCCCCCACCATCGTTCCGGAGGAGATCTGCGATCGGGAGGGCACATTGCCGAGACTCACCCTCCGAATCGCAGATCTCCTCCCGCATGAGGCCGACGCCGAGCGCGGCGAAACGCCCCGGCCGGGCGCGGGGCCCGGACGGAGCGTTCCGTCTCACTGCAGACGTTCAACTGACCTTCTTGCGGTACGAGATGATCGCGAACACGTAGGCGACGACCAGGATGCCGACGCACCAGGCGAGAGCGACCCAGATGTCGGTGCCGACCGGCTGCTCGGCGAACAGCGCCTGGATGGTGTCGACGATCGAGGTGACCGGCTGGTTCTCGGCGAACCACTGCACCGGACCCGGCATCGTGTCGGTCGGCACGAAGGCCGAGCTGATGAACGGCAGGAAGATCAGCGGATACGAGAACGCGCTCGCCCCGTCGACCGTCTTGGCGTTGAGCCCCGCGATGATCGCGAGCCACGTGAGCGCCAGGGTGAACAGCATCAGGATGCCGATGACGGCGAGCCAGGCCCAGACGCTCGCCCCGGTGCGGAATCCCATCACGAACCCGACCGCGAAGATGATCGCGAGCGTGATGGCGTTCGCGGTGAGTGATGTGAGCACGTGCGCCCACAGCACGCTCGATCGGGCGATCGGCATGGAGTGGAAGCGCTCGAAGATGCCGCTCTGCATGTCGGTGAAGAGCCGGAACGCCGTGTAGGCGATGCCGGACGCGATCGCGATCAGCAGGATGCCCGGAAGCAGATAGTTCACGTAGTTGTCGACTCCGGTGCTCGTCTGCAGAGCCCCGCCGAAGACGTAGACGAACAGCAGCATCAGGGCGATCGGGGTGACCGCCGTCGTGATGATCGTGTCGGGGCTGCGGAAGATGTGCCGCATCGAGCGGCCGGTGAGTGTCGCCGTATCGGCGGCGAAGTGCGTGCTCATGCTGCGTTCTCCTTTCCGGTGGTCGAACCCGACTTCGGTCCGATGAGAGTGAGGAAGATCTCCTCGAGGGTGGGCTGCTTCTCGACGTACTCGACCTTCGCCGCGGGCAGCAGCCGCTTGAGGTCGGCGAGGGTGCCGTTGGCGATGATCCGACCCTCGTGCAGGATCGCGATGCGGTCGGCCAGCTGCTCGGCCTCATCGAGGTACTGCGTGGTGAGCAGCACGGTGGTGCCGGTGTTCGCGAGCTTCTTCACCACGTCCCACACCTCGATGCGGGCCTCGGGGTCGAGACCGGTGGTCGGCTCGTCGAGGTAGATCACCTCGGGATTCCCGACGAGGCTCATCGCGATGTCGAGTCGGCGGCGCATACCGCCGGAGTAGGTGCCGACCTTGCGGCCCCCGGCATCCGTCAGCCGGAACGTCGCGAGCAGTTCGTCGGCCACCGTTCCGGGGTCGGGCAGGTGGCGCAGCTGGGCGACGAGCACGAGGTTCTCGCGTCCGGTGAGGATCTCGTCCACTGCGGCGAACTGACCGGTGAGGCTGATGCGCTGACGGACGCCGAGGGGGTCGGCGGCCACGTCGATCCCCTGCACGGTGGCTGCGCCGGCATCCGACTTCAGCAGCGTCGAGAGGATGCGGACCATCGTCGTCTTGCCGGCGCCGTTCGAGCCGAGGAGGGCGAAGATCGTCCCCTTCTCGACCTCGAAGTCGACGCCTCGCAGCACGTGGAGGTCCTTGTAGGACTTCTCGATGCCGCGAACGGCGATCGCTGGTGCGTTCATGATCGTGACTCCTTCTTCTTCGCGTCGTCGACCGCCGTGACGAGGCGGGCGCGCTCCTTGTCGATCCAGTGGGTTCCGCCGTACGCCTCGGCGTAGGTCTCGGCGAACGAGACGGGGTCGTCGCCGACGATGTCGTCGATCGGGGTGCCGTCTATGGCGGCGCGCTCCCACAGATCGGCGAGGTCGAGGAAGATCTGCACGAGGATGTCGCCGTCGGTGATGCCCCCGTAGTACATCGTGTAGCGGTGCTGGGCGTTGGCGACCGTGCGATACGGCTCGGGGAGGGCGTCGATGCGCTTCTTCGCATCGCGGTACTGCTTCTTCTGCTCGAGCGATCCGGTGAGCGCTTCGATCCACTTGGCGGCCATGTCAGTTCTCCTTGTTGTTCGTGTTCGTGCTGTTCGTGCTGTTCGTGTTCAGCTGTTCGATGTGCTCGGAGAGGAAGCTCCACGTCTTCCAGAAATCCTCGAGCTCCTGCGTGCCTGCGGCGTTCAGGGAGTACACCTTGCGGGGCGGTCCCTTCTCGCTCGGGACCTTCTCGACGTCGACGAGCTTCTTCTGCTCGACGCGCACCAGCAGTGCGTAGATCGTGCCCTCGGCGATGTCGGTGAATCCGTGATCGCGCACGCGGCTGGTGATCTCGTAGCCGTAAGCCGGCTGCTCGGCGAGGAGTGCCAGGACGATGCCCTCGAGTGTGCCCTTGAGCATCTCGGTCATCTGCTTGCCCATGAGAGCCTCCTTTCGTTGGTTCGGTACTCAGTGTTGCTGGGTACCGGTACAAAGTAACACTGAGTACCGGTACTTAGCAACACCGAATACTGAACTTTCTCGGGAGCCGCCCGGTGGCCGCGTTGACGGTCGCGCTTCGTGCTGCGCGGGCTGCTGCCGCCCGGATGGCCGAGCGATCCGCGGCCGGGCTCAGTCGCGAGCGCGGCTCAGTCGCGAGCGCGCCGCCAGGGCAGCAGCCGGTCGAGGAACCGCCGCGGCGCCTCGGACACCACCGTGGGCGGAGCGACGGCGAACTGCACGATCTCCTCGGCCCCGTGGTGCACCAACCGATACAGCGCGGTGCCGATGAGCACTCCGAGCGCGATCGACATGATCGACAGCAGCGCCGCCATGAAGTCGGCGAGGCCGCTGTCGGTGGCGACGGCCTCGGTGAGTCCGACGAGTCCTGCAGCACCGGGTACGAGCAGCCAGAACGCGGGAAGGAACGTGATCTGCGCCGGGACGCCGCGGCGCAGCGAGGCGATCCAGAACACCACGAGTGCCATCGCCACGGCCCCGACGAATCCGCCCAGGGTCGCGCCGAGCAGCGCGGTGCCGACCCACTGTCCGATGTACGCCACGACGAGCGCCAGCAGCACCCACCCGAATGTCGAGGTGGGGGCCGAGAAGTGCAGATAGTTGCCGAGCGCGAACACCAGGATGCCGATCAGCGCGACCCACCACGGTAGGAAGGATGCCGCTTCGAGCGGCTCGTAGGAGCGCGATTCGACACCCACGACGGTGCCTGCCGCCAGGATGCCGAATGCCAGCAGAGCGAGCTGCACGAAGCCGTAGATCAGACGCGAGGCGCCCGAGATCATCTGCCCCGCCGCGAGCTCGACGGTCGCGGCCGTCAGCACGCCTCCGGTCAGGAAGGTGACCAGCGGGGCGATGAGCAGCCGGATCGGATCGCCGATCTCGATGACCTCGGCGAGCAGGAACACCGCGGCGGCGCACACGAACACCGCGGCGGCGCACACGAACGCCGCGGCGATCGGCATCACGAGCTGCAGGGTGGGCGAGCGCACGAGCTTGAGCAGCCCGATGCCCGCACCCAGCACGAAGGCGACGATCGCGCCCTGCCAGGTGGGGGCGAGCAGCAGCGCCAAGCCGGTCGTCAGCACGGCATGCCCGAACGTGCGGGTGACCCAGCCCAGCCGTGGACGCATCGCCCCGATCTCGTTCAGGCGACGGATGCCGTCGAGCGGCGACACCGAGGCGGTGCGCGCCTGCGCGATCAGCTCGTACAGGGCCGCGATCTGGTCGAAGCGGAACGAGGCGTTGGTCGCCGACCGGATCGCGACTCGCGACTCCTCGTCGTCGCCGTCGTCGATCGATCGGTGGAAGAGGGGCAGATGATGCGGTGCGCAGCGGTCCGAGTCGTACGTCGCGTAGAAGCTCACGATGTATGCCGCGTCATCGCCCGTCGCCGTGCCGACGAACAGCACTCGAGGTCTCTCCTTGCGGGTGAGCCCGAGGATGTAGTCGTGCGTCGGATCGTTCCGACGCTCCATCATGGCCTTGCCTGCGCCCGTCGCCACCACATGAGACACGTCGCCACCCCCGCTGTCGTCTGCGAATGCGCTCAGCGTATTGGGGTTCGGGGCGCTGCGGGGGGTGATCTCACCCGGGCGGGGCGACCGCCGCGATCAGCCGTTCAGGCGCGCCACCGCGACCTGCGCCTCGAGCAGCGGCAGGGTGCGATCGGCCTCGGGCTGCGGGCAGATGTCGAGGGCGTTCGCGAGTTCGAGAGCCAGCGCGGCGTGACCGGCGGCGTTCGGATGGAACGGGTCGCCCATCAGCCCCCACGGAACTCCGCCGTTGCCCAGCTCGGTGAAGCGCGCGTGCTGGTCGACGAGGATCACGTCCTCGGATGCTGCGACGGTGCGCACGGCATCCGCGAACTCGGCGATCCGGGCGCGTTCGGGCGCGTTCGCCGTGTCGATGGTCGGCGGGGTCTGCAGCACGGGGATGGCCCCCAGCGCCCTGACCCGCGCGACGAACTCGCGCAGTGAGCTGGCGTAGTCGTCGGCTCCGATGACGACACGGGGCCCGCCGTCGGAGGCATCGTTCGTGCCGATCATCAGCGTCACGAGATCGGGTCGCCATGACGCGACGCGGCGGTCCCAGTCGTCGAGGATGTCGATGATCCGGTTGCCGCTGATCGCGGTGTTGATCACGATGTCGCGCACACGCCCGAGCTCGCCGCGGATCAGCTCGTGCAGATGTTCGGAGTAGCTGCGCCCGCCCTGCGTGTGCAGCAGGCCGTGCGTGATGGAGTCTCCGGTGATGACCCAGTTCAGCGGCTCGGCTCCCGCGAGGGAAGCCGCGATGCGGCGGAGGTCGGATGCGGCGGAGGCAGCGGAGTCAGCATTCGGCACGCCCTAGAGCCTAGCGGCGGCGAGAGTGGAAGACTGGTGCCATGTCCTCCCCACTGCTCGACACTCTCCTCGCCCGCATCGTCGACAGCGGACTGCTCGATGATCCGGTCGCCGAGAACGGTCTCGTCTACGGGCGGGCCACCATCGATGCCGCCGGCGCGGTCGTCACCGTCAACGTCGACCCCGAGCTGGAGGACGACGAGGAGACCCTCGACGACGACGCGCTGATCGCGGCGATCACCCGCATCCTGTCGGTGTCCGAGACCCGGTGGCGGGCGGTGATCGACGAGGTCGCCGACGACATCGACGAGGCCGTCGACGACGAGCCGGTGATCGAGCAGGTCGACCTGCGCGACGACCTCGAAGCCACCTCGGTGGTGGTGTTCGCCGATGCCGTGCTGATCGCCTTCGATGCGCCGAAGCAGTTCCCGGACTCGCGGATCCTGGTGCAGCTCGACGACGACCTCGAAGTCGCGAACATCGAGGTGCGCGACCGGGATGCCGCTGACGTCGAGGTCCTGGAGTTCGACGATCTCGACGAGCTGCTCGACAGGCTCAGCGGCGACGACCGCTGAGCCCGCCGCGGGTCACAGCCACTTCTTGTACTTGAACACCCCGTAGAGGGCGACCGCGAAGGCGGCCATCGCGCCGATCGCCATCGGATAACCGTGCGCCCAGTGCAGCTCGGGCATGACGTCGAAGTTCATGCCGTAGACCGTGCCGACGAGGGTGGGCGCGAAGATGATCGCCGCCCACGACGAGATCTTCTTGATCTCGTCGTTCTGGGCGAGGCTCGCATCCGACTGCCGGCGTGCGACGAGAGCCGACTGCACCGTGAGGGCGTTCTCGAGGATCGCGCGGAACGAGTCGACCCGCTCATTCACGCGGATGACGTGGTCGAGCACGTCGCGGAGTGAGCGCTGCAGCTCTTCATCGATGCGGTACTTCTCGGATCCGCGGCGCAACCATTCCAGCATCCCGGCGAGGGGGTGCACCGCGCGCTGGAAGTTGATGACCTCGCGCGAGAGCTCGTAGATGCGCCGCGAGAGGGCGTCGTCGTCGCTGTCGCCGAAGAGCTGGTCCTCGATCTCGTCGATGTCGTTCAGCAGGCCCGTGACGATGGGCTCATAGCCGTCGACGACCTCGTCGAGGATCGCGTAGAACACGGCCTCGGGGCCCATCGCGAGCAGGTCGGGGTGCGCCTCCATGCGACGACGCACGCCCACGAGGTCGGGCGACTCGGCGTGCCGGATGGTCACCACGAAGTCGGGGCCGACGAACAGGTGCAGCTCGCCGAACTCGATCGACTCCTGCTCGTCGCGATAACGGGCGGGGCGCAGCACGGCGAAGAGCGTGTCACCGTAGCGCTCGACCTTCGACCGCTGGTGACCCGAGAGGGCATCCTCGACGGCGAGCGGATGCAGGTCGAACTCGCGCGCGACCGAGGCGACCTCCTGAGGGCTCGGGCGGTAGAGGCCGATCCAGGCGATGCCGCCGTGGGCATCGAGCGACCGGTAGGTCTCGTCGAGGTTCTTCGGGGTCTCCACGCGACGTCCGTGGACGTACACGCCGTTGTCGATGAGGGCCATGGCTGGCTCCGTTCTCGCAGGCGCACGCCGGGTCAGAGGGGGCGTGCGCAGTATTCGTCAGGGGGCGGAAGACGCCGCCGACGGCTGCGGAGCAGGACGTGCAGGTGCGGAGCCGGAGCTCAACGCACGGATGCCGTCAGACGCGACGCAACGAAGGCGGCGTCGCAACTATCACCGGACATCGCCATCACCGCCTCTCGCGCTCTGAAGGGGTCATGTGACCCGGTGTGCCAGCATACTCCTGCCTGCTGGGGGTCGATCCACCCGTCCGGCTGCGTCCGCTCGTGGTTCCGGTCGCAACACAGCGGGGCGAACGGCCGGCGATCAGGATGCGGTCAGGCGGCGTCGATCCCGACGAGTTCGGCGCTCTTCTGCCACAGGGCCTCGGCCAGTGCGGCATCCTCGATCATCGGGTTCACCCGCCGGGTCAGAACGCGCTCGTCGTAATACTCGCCCGAGATCCAGGTGTCATCCGGGGTGCCTTCGACGAACCAGCTGAGCGTGCTGCCGCCCTTCTCGCTGCTGATGAGCAGCAGTCGCTTGAGCGGGGTGCGGTAGACGAACCGCATGAGCGTGTTCGAGTCCGAGGCGAAGTTGGTCTGCACGGTGCCGGGGTGGAAGGCGACCGAGCTGAGTCCCTCGCCGTGGAACTTCGTGTGCAGGCTCTTCGTGAACAGCACGTTCGCGAGCTTCGCATCGCCGTAGGCGCGGTTCGCGCTGAAGTCCTTGCGGTTGTCGAGGTCGTCGATGTCGAGCTTGGCGAACAGCCGGTGCGCGACGCTCGAGGTGTTGATGATCGCCGCGCGACCGGTGCGCAGCTGCGGCAGCAGCAGGTTCGTCAGCAGGAACGGCGCCAGGTGATTGACCTGCAGCGTCTTCTCGAAGCCGTCGACCGTCGGGGTCTGATCGCCGAAGATGCCGCCGGCGTTGTTCGCGAGCACGTCGATGCCGCCGTCGCCCACGGCATCCGCGATCTTCGTCGCGAGTTCGCGCACGTCGTCGAGTCGCGCGAAGTCGGCGGTGAACCACTCGGCCCCGGTGTCCGCGGCGACAGCGCGTGTCTTCTCGACCGATCGTCCGACGAGGATGAGTCGGTGGCCGGATGCCGCGAGCTGGCGTGCCGATGCCGCACCGATCCCGTCGGATGCGCCGGTGAGGACCACCGTCTTCGGGGTCACGACGTCGGCTCCGCCGCGCCGCGGCTGCGCCCGACGTACACGGTGTTGGACGACGTCCCACCGGTGACCGCGTTCGCGAAGTCGACCACGTGGGCGACGGCGTCGTCGAACACGGCACGCATCTCGTCCATGAAGGCATCGTCGGGCGGATCATCCGACCACAGTGCGAAGACGCCACCGGAGGCGAGGTGCCGGTCGAGGGCGTGCAGGCCGGCCGCGGTATAGAGGTCGGCGTGCGTGGGGTCGAGCTGGTGGCGCGGCGAGTGGTCGACATCGAGCAGGATCGCAGAGTAGCCGCGGTGACCCTCCGGGGGCGCTGCGCGGACCACGGCGAAGAAGTCGTCCTCGACCAGGCTCGTGCGCGGGTCGTCGACGAGTTCCGCCGACACGGGCAGCAGCTTCCGTCGGTGCCATCCGATCACCGCGCCGAGCCGGTCGACCACGGTGAGCGACGCCACACGGTCGTCACGCAGCGCCGCGACCGCCGTGTATCCGAGCCCCAGGCCGCCGACCAGCACGGAGAGGTCGTCGCCGGCGACAGCGGCCAGGCCGAGATTCGAGAGCTCCTCCTCCGCCACCGTGAACAGGCTCGACATCAGGTATTCGTCGCCGAGCTTGACCTCGTAGATCTCCTGGCCGACAGCGGGTTCGGTGCGGCGACGCAGCGTCAGCTCGCCGATGGGGGTCTCCTGCCAGTCGAGCTCTTCGAATCTCGTGATCATCGGGGATTCTCGCCATCGTCGTTCGTGTTCGCGCGCGGGGCTGACGGATGTGCGGGGAGCTCGCGCGCGACCTGCTTCTCGAGCACCTGCACGGCCTCGTCGCTGAGCAGGATCAGGCCCTCGAGCTCGTCGCGCACTCGTCGGTAGGCGACGTTGCGCTCGGCCTGGGTGGCCGACTCGTCGACGGCGACCTTGAGCAGCTGCTGCGCGCGGTCGAGGCGCTTGCGCTCGGGTTCGGTGAAGGTCGAGTCGCGCAGCCGCCGGGCATCCTTCTCGGCGATCTCGAATGCGACGGCGTACGCGCCGACGGCGTCGAGGTACTCCGACACCTGCTGCTCCGTCACGGCTGCGTCAGCGGAGAGCGGGCGCAGCGCATCCGCCGTCCTCTTGGCCCGCAGGAACGCCGCGACCAGAGGCTGGCGTCCGTCGCTCATGGCGGGGAAGGCGATGAGCTTCGCGACGTCGAGCTCGTAGTCGAGCCACCGCGCGGTGATCTCGTCGTGCTCGGAGAAGAGCCGCTCGAGCAGGGTGTTCGGTGCGACGGAAGCACGAGTGTCGACGAACGCCGGTCCCGCCTGCCTCGCCCTTCCGGTGCGGGCTTCGAGCTGAGCCGTCTTGATCTCGGCCTTCAGTCGCAGGGTCTCGATGCGACGTTCGTGGCGACGCTTCGAGTTGCGCTCCCACGCCTTCGCGGCGCCGCCGGCCATGCCCATGATGGGGAAGACGAGCCACCAGTAGTGCCCCGCGAAGTTCCAGAAGCCCTGGATGAACTCGTCCATGATGCCCTCAGCCTACTTCTCGGGCTGTGCGGCGTGGGCGGCCGGGGTTGCGTGCGCGTGTGCTCCACAACTCCGGAGATCCGGACTGGCAGGCGACCACGTTCGTTCGCAAGCGCCGAGAAGACGGGCGGCCCTCGCGGGGGTGCACAGGATCTCCGGAGTTATGGAGCCCCCGGGGCGCCGATCAGAGGCCGAGCTTCTCCGCGCAGGCGACGCAGTGCGTGGCGAACGGGCGCACCTCGAGTCGCGCCTCGGGAATCGGCCTGCCGCAGTGCGCGCAGACGCCGTAGGTGCCGGCATCCAGTCGTGCGATCGCGTCGTCGACCTGCTGGAGTTCGGATGCCGCCGCATCGGCGAGCCCGGTCAGCCGTGACCACTCGGACGAGAGCGTGACGCCCTCGGGGTCGTGCTCGTCGTCGTCGTTCGAGCCTTCGCGATCGTGCATCAGCTCGGCGAGGGTCGCCGCCGTCGATGCGACGCGCGCCGTCGCCTCGGCGTGCAGCATCTCGAGGCGTGAGCGGGCATCCGACGTCATCCGCACACTCTAGGCGGCACCTCCGACACCAGCCGTTCATTCAGCGTTCCGTTTCGAGTACGGCGGTCTCGTAATTGCCTGTCACCTTCGCGAGTTGGAATACCCATGTTCTCGGAATTCGGCCGCAGAGCGCACCGCTGCTCACGTCCTGCACGCTGCTGCTGTTCGAGGGCAACGTGCGCGGCGCGACCATCCTCGGCCTCGTCGGCGCCGGTGGCATCGGCCTCGAGCTGACCACCGCCATGCGCATGTACGACTACGGCCACCTCAGCGCCATCATCATCTGCATCATCGTGCTCGTCACGGCGATCGACCAGGGCAGCGCCCTCATCCGAAGGAGAATCACATGACCATCGCCGACATCGACCTGGTGCTCAGCGCCCCCGTGAACCTGCGCGACCTCGGCGGCATCCCGATCGAGGGGGGAGTACTGCGGGAGGGTCTCGCGATCCGCACGGATGACCTCGCCTACGTCACGACCGAGATCGCGTCGCAGCTCGTAGCCGCAGGGCTCACGGCGATCATCGACCTGCGCTCGCCGCTCGAGGTCTCGGTCACGGGGCGGGGTCCGCTCGCCGACTACCCGGTCGCGTACCACCACCTGCCGCTGATCGCGGATGTCGGGGAGTCGATGAACCGCGACGCTCCCGAGCTCAGCCACGACGCCATGGGCCGGATGTACCTGCGCATGGTCGAGGTCGCCGCTCCCCAGCTCGTCACCGCGCTGAACGTGATCGCCCACACACCGGGAACCGCGGCGTTCCACTGCGCGGCCGGGCGCGACCGCACCGGAGTCGTGGCGGCGATGCTGCTGCTCGCCCTCGGCGCGGCTGATGATGACATCGTCGCCGACTACGCCCTCACCGGCGGCAACATGGTCGCGATCATGCAGCGCACCGCACCCGTGATGGGCGCGATGTGGAAGGCGCTCGGCTTCGACGCGGATGCCGCCGGTGCGACGTCGTCGCTGCTGGAGGGTTCGATGGAGGTGTCGATGCGCACCCTGCTCGACACCCTCCGCACGCAACACGGCGATGCACTCGCTCCGCTGCGAGCGGCGGGACTGTCGGATGCGACTGTCGCGCGGCTCCGTGAGCGGGCGCTCGCCGCGTGACGACCGTGGAGCTGGAGGCTCGCGTCGCGAGCGCGGGTGACGCTGTCGGTGCCGCTCCGGTCGCCGTCGGAACTGCGGGCTCGACGTCTGCGGGCGCGAAGTCTGTGGGCTCGAAGTCTGCGGGCGCGTCGGATGCCGGGGCTGCGGTCCGCCGCCGCCCCGGCCGTCCGCGCGATGAGGACATGGACGGGCAGATCGTCGCCGCGACGCTCGAGATCATCGATGCGGGCGAGGACGTCACCGTCAGCCGCGTCGTCGCGCGGAGCGGAGTCAGTCGCGCTGCCCTGTATCGGCGGTGGCCGTCGCTCACGACGCTGATCGCGGCGGCGCTCGACGTCGGACGCACCATTCCGCCCGAATACCCGGACCATGTCGACCTGCGCGAGGCGCTGTTCGACGGGTTCGGTCTCGGTGACACCGGTGTGGCGCTGTCTGTCGCGGCATCCGGCTATGCGGAGGAACGATTCCGGCAGCGCATCCGACTCGTCATGTCGGATCGCGCACTGCAGAAGGCGTACTGGCAGTCGCACGTGTCGCGGCGACGAGTGCCGCTCCTGAACGCGTTGCGCGCGGGAATCTCCCGTGGCGAGCTGCGGGCCGACCTCGACGTCGAGGCGTGCTTCGATGCGATAGCCGGCACCGCGTGCTACCAGATCGTCGTGCGCGGCGACCGGATGGACGACCCTGCGGTGGCCGCTCGCCTGCGGGCTGCGGTCGAGGCGATCTGGCGCGGGATGGTCGCCTGACCCACGCGTCCCGGGGACCCACCCGGGCATCCGGGTGAGGTGATGCAGACGGCGGGCTGGGTCACGAATGGCGGCTGAATCGCCCTCAGGGGATCTCACGTACCGAAGGAGATCTCACGCATCGAAGGAGCATTCCTCGGATGGGCTCCTTCGTTGTGCGAGATCTCCTTCGCAGGGACGCCGAGCGGCAGTCACTGCCGCGACGTCAGCGGAAGGAGATCTCACGCGCCGAAGGGATCTCACGCACCGAAGGAGATCTCACATACCGAAGGGATCTCACATACCGAAGGGATCTCACATACCGAAGGAGATCTCACGCACAGAAGGAGCATTCCTCGGATGGACTCCTTCGTTGTGCGAGATCTCCTTCGCAGGGACGCCGAGCGGCAGTACGAGCGACAGTCACCGCCGCGACGTCAGCGCGCCTCAGGCGTCTCCGAGCTCGCCACGACCTGCACCGTGTCGGTCCTGACTCCCGGGTGCTCGCGCTCGAGCGCTGCACCCTCCATGTCGACGTTCGGAAGGATGCGATCGAGCCACCGCGGCAGCCACCAGGCCGACCGGCCGAGCAGGTGCATGAGCGCCGGCATGAGCAGCATCCGGACGACGAAGGCGTCGAGCAGCACACCGAACGCCAGGCCGAAGCCGATCGAGCGGATGATGGTCGACTCCGAGAAGATGAACCCGCCGAAGACCGACACCATGATGAGCGCCGCGGCGACGACGACCGAACGTCCGGCCCGGAAGCCCTGGGCGACGGCATCCCGTGCCGAGGCTCCGTGCACGTACGCCTCGCGCATCCCCGAGGCGAGGAAGAGCTGGTAGTCCATCGCCAACCCGAACAGGATGCCGACGAGGATCACGGGCAGGAAGCTGAGGATGGGCCCCGGGCTGTCCAGGCCGATGAGGTCGGCGCCCCAGCCCCACTGGAACACGGCGACGATCAGGCCGTAGGTCGCGAACAGCGAGAGCACGAAGCCACCGGTGGCGATGATCGGCACGAGCAGCGAGCGGAACACGACGATCATGATGAGCAGCGAGAGCCCGACCACGACCACGAGGTAGAGCGGCAGGACGGCGGCCAGCGCCTCGGAGATGTCGATGTTGGTCGCGGCCTGCCCGGCGACGCCGAGGGTGATGCCGCCGTCGAGCTGCGGCAGGGCGCGGATGTCCTGCACGAGCTTCTCGGTCGATGCGCTGTTCGGGCCTTCGGCGGGGAGCACCTGGAACGCGAGCAGGGTGTTGTCGTCGGAGTTCGCGATCGGGGCGACACCCACGACGTCGTCCTGGTCGGCGATCTTCTGGGCGATCTCGACCTGCGTGGCGAGCAGGTCGTCGTCGCTCACCGCGTCGTCGAGGGTGGCTGTGACGAGCAGCGGACCGTTCGCCCCTTCGCCGAACTGCTCGTCGACGATGTGGAAGGCGCGGTAGCTGGTCGAATCCGATGGTTCGCTCGCGCCGTCGGGCAGTCCGAGGCGCATCGACATCGACGGGATCGCGACGATCAGCAGTGCGATCACGCTGACGAGCACGGTGACGATCGCGCGGAGCGTGGACATCCGCTTCACGGGCTTGCCCGCGGCGTGCGGCTGGCCGATCGTGGAGCGAGCCTTGCCGCTGAGCAGTCGTGTTCCGACGAGACCGAGGATCGCGGGGGCGAGGGTGATGGCGACGAGCACGGCGACGCCGACGCAGACCGCGCCGACCGTGCCCATGAGTCCGAGGAACGGAACGCCGGTGACGTTGAGGGCCAGCAGCGCGACGATCACCGTGGTGCCGGCGAACACCACGGCCGTTCCCGAGGTGCCGGTGGCGAGGCCGATGGATTCGCGAACCGGAACACCATTGAGCAGCTGCTTGCGGTGCCGGTTCACGATGAAGAGCGAGTAGTCGATGCCGACGGCGAGACCGAGCATGACGCCGAGCACGGGGGTGACGGATGCCATGTCGACGACGCCCGAGAAGGCGAGAGATGCGGTCACGCCGACGCCCACGCCGACGACGGCCGTCACGATCGGCAGTGCTGCACCGATGAGTGTGCCGAGCATGACGATCAGCACGACGGCGGCGAATGCGAGTCCGATCGCTTCGCCGACGCCGAAGATCTCGGGCACGCCCTGCGCGATGTCGGTGCCGAAGTCGACCTCGACGCCCTCGATCGGCGAGGACTCGAAGTGCTCGATCGTGCCCTGCTTGACCTCTTCGGAGAGTTCGAGACGGGGGTCTTCGAACGAGACGTTGACGATGGCCGTCGAGCCATCCTCCGAGACGACGCCGATGCCGTTCGTGAGGTCGAGGAGCGTGGAACCGAGGTCGACCTTCTCGGCGTTCGCATCGAGTTCGGCGCGCGAGTCGTCGATGGTCTTCTGCTGCGCATCGAGCTGGGCTGCCTGCGCGTTCAGAGCCTCGATCTGCGCATCCAGTGCTGCGAGCTGCTGGGCCGGAGCGCCGCCCGCTTCTGCCTGCGACCGAGCCGTGGTCAGCTGGTCGAGACCGGCCTCGAGCTGCGTGCGACCCTCGTCGAGCTGCGTCTGACCGGCGTCGAGCTGCGCCCGGCCACCCTCGATCTGGTCCTTGCCGTCGGCGAGACCCTGCGCCTGCACGGCCTGCTGCTGCTGCGCGTCGAACGGGTCGATCACGGATGCCACGCCGTCGAGGTCTTCGGCGCTCTTCGCGAGCGCGGAGATCTCCTGCTTCTGCTGCTCCGTGAAAGCCGAGCCGTCGGTCGTCTGATAGACCACCGTGCCCGTGCCCCCGGCGGTGTCGGGCAGCTTCTCGGCGAGCTGGTCGGTCACAGCGCCGGAGGCGGTGCCCGGGATGTCGAAGCTGTTGCTCAGCGTGCCGCCGAGCGTGAGGAACGCGCCGACACCCAGGCCGAGGATGATGACCCACGAGACAATCACCGTCCACGCCTTGCGTGCAGCGAACGAACCCAGGCGGAACAGCAGTGAAGCCAAAACGATCTCCTTCAGACGGATAGATCATACGGGGCGTCTCGTCTAGTGTTCTGTGGTTATCCTGAACGTGTGGTGAACGAGCATCGGAGCGGACCCGTGCGCAGCACGGCTGCCCGCGAAGCGATCCTCGACGCCACCGCACGCCTCTTCCATAACCAGGGGTACGACCGTCTCACGATCGAGGGGATCGCGAAAGAGGCCGGCGTCGGCAAGCAGACCATCTATCGGTGGTGGCCGTCGCGCGGAGCCCTCATCGGCGAATGCCTCGTCGAGGGCCGCCTGATCCCCGTCGACTTCGTGGTTCCCGACACGGGAGACCTCGCCGACGATGTCGAGACCTGGCTGCGCAGCGTGCTGTCCATCCTCGAAGCGCCGGAGGGAGGGGCACTTCTCCGCTCGCTCGTGGCGGCTGCCACCGAGGACGCCGGAGTCGGCGCGCACCTCGGTGAGAGCCTCGGCGTCGAGAAGTACCTCGCCGAGCGCATCCGCGGCGGCATCCGCGACGGGCAGCTCGCCCCGGACGCACCGGTCGAGCAGCTGGGACGGGCGATCCTCGGGGCGATCATCGTCGAGTCCCTCGTTCGAGACGAGCACGACACCGACGCGATCGTTCGGCTGACGCGCTTCCTCTTCTCGCGATAGCGGCAGCGGGCGCGTGCGTGGTCATCGCGCCGAGACCGCTCTGCCGCCGCCGGTCTGAGCCTCCAGGCCCGAACGGTGGCCGTGCGCGAAGGAGCCGGGATCCGCGCCGCGGCGTCGCCGGGCGTGCGTCGTCGCCATCTCGTCGACCGCCTCGTTCACTCGGCTCCGGCGCGAGGTGAGAACGAGCTCGGTCCCCGAGCCGCTCTCTTCGACCGCAGCGCGGCGACTCTGCTCGATCCGGTTCATGGCACCCGCGGCGAACCCCCGGAGGAAGCCGCTGCGCGCTCGACGTCTCACCCCTTCGCGATGGCCGGCATACAGATCGCGATGCGCGATCCACCACGCGCGCATCGCGACCGTGGCCTGCACCTGCAGACTGGCGGTCAGCGTCTGCACCTGCGTCACATCCGACGAGTGCCCGACCAGCAGCAGGCCGGCGATCGGCGGGTACTCCGCCAGGATCGGGCGCACCGCACCCAGCCCGTAGGCCACGCCGATGCCTATCTCACGAAGGTCCTTCGCGTAGACGCCGCGGAACAGCATCCTCTCGGTGACGATCTGCTCGCGCGTCTGCCCCAGGAGCCCCCGTCTTTCGTCGATCTGCGCCTGCTCGATCCCGTACTTCACGATCAGGCGCTCGGCGTGCTCGGTCAGAGCCTCGGCCTCTTCGGGCGTCGTGCTCTCGGCCTTGGCGAGCAGTTTGGCGATCAGGTCGAGCTTGGCTTCGGTCATGGCATCCCCCAATGGATCTGTGATGCCTCGGATCCTTCGCGGGGGTACCTACACTGCGAGGCCGAGCTCCGGGGAGTGTGAAGAAACCCGGATGACGGATGCCGGTGCAGAAGAGGATGCCGCGAGGCCCGCCGGGCGTCGGTTCGGACCCGGTCGCCGACACGCCGCCACGGGGGCCGGGGTCGCCGGAGTGCCGCCGGGCACCCCGAACCAGCGTCGGAAAGAGACCCGAGAAGAACTCGATTCAGCCCAGGATCAGCGTGATGACTGTCGCGCCGCCGCCACCCAGGATGAGGGCGATGATGACGGTCCAGGCGACGATGCGCATGCGGCGATTGCGCTTCTCGCCGAGATCGCCGTAGTCCTCGCTCAGACCGTCGCCGCTCATGCGCTGACCGGCTCGGTGACCGTGGGGCCGAAGGCGGCGGGCAGGGTGGCCTGCGAACGCTCGCGGATCTCGGCGATCGGCACGGTGAAGACGTCCTGCACCTCGAGCTTGTCGCCCTCGGAGTCGGTCACGCCGATGCGCATCACCGGGTAGTCGCGGCCTTCGCAGAGTCCGCGGAACTTGACGTCGTCTTCCCGCGGAACGGTCACGATGACGCGGCCCGTCGACTCCGAGAAGAGGGCGGATGCCGCATCCACACCGTCGCGCTCGATGATCTCGTTCAGCCAGACGCGTGCGCCGACGCCGAAGCGCGAGACGCCCTCGGCGAGGGCCTGCGCGAGGCCACCCTCCGACACGTCGTGCGCCGACGAGATCAGCCACTCGTCACGGGCGGCTCCGAGCAGACCCGCGAGGCGCTTCTCGCCCGCGAGGTCGACCTTCGGGGGCAGTCCGCCGAGGTGCTGGTGCACGGTCTCGGCCCACGCCGAACCCGAGAGCTCGGTCGAGGTCGTGCCGAGCAGGTAGATGTTCTGACCCTCGTCCTGCCATCCCGAGGGGATGCGGCGCGAGACGTCGTCGATGATGCCGAGCACACCGACGAGCGGGGTCGGGTGGATCGGCACGTCGCCGGTCTGGTTGTAGAACGAGACGTTGCCGCCGGTGACCGGGGTGCCGAGTTCGTAGCATCCGTCGGCGAGACCGTCGACGGTCTGCCCGAACTGCCACATGACCTCGGGGTTCTCGGGAGAGCCGAAGTTCAGGCAGTCGGTGATCGCGGTGGGAACGGCACCCGTGACGGCGACGTTGCGGTACGCCTCGGCGAGTGCGAGCTGCGCACCGGCGTACGGGTCGAGCTGGCAGTAGCGTCCGTTGGCGTCGGTCGAGATCGCGAAGCCGAGTCCCGACTCCTCGTCGACGCGGATCATGCCGGCGTCATCGGGGAACGACAGGGCCGTGTTGCCGAGCACGTAGTAGTCGTACTGGTTGGTGATCCAGCGGGTATCGGCGAGGTTCGGCGAGGCGACCAGGTCGAGGAACTGCTCGCGAAGCACCTCGGGGTCGTTCGACCGCGGAAGGTTCTCAGCGGCATCCGCCTGCAGTGCGTCGATCCACGTGGGGTACACGACCGGGCGGTCGTAGACCGGGCCGTCGACCGCGACGGTCGAGGGGTCGACGTCGACGATGCGCTCGCCCTGCCAGTCGATGATGAGGCGGCCGTCGCCGGTGACCTCACCGAGGACCGACGTCTCGACATCCCACTTCTGAACGACGGCGAGGAACGCGTCGAGCTTCTCGGGAGCGACGATCGCCATCATGCGCTCCTGCGACTCCGACATGAGGATCTCCTCGGCCGTGAGCGACGGGTCGCGCAGCAGCACGTTGTCGAGCGAGACCTTCATGCCGCTGTTGCCGTTGGCCGCGAGCTCGCTGGTCGCGCACGAGATGCCGGCAGCACCGAGGTCCTGGATCGCCTCGACCAGCTCGTCGCGGTAGAGCTCGAGGCAGCACTCGATGAGCACCTTCTCGGCGAACGGGTCGCCCACCTGCACCGCGGGGCGCTTGGTGGGTCCGGTGCTGTCGAACGAGTCGGATGCCAGGATGCTGGCACCGCCGATGCCGTCGCCACCCGTGCGGGCGCCGAACAGCACGACCTTGTTGCCGACGCCGGTCGCATTGGCGAGCTTGAGGTCCTCGTGGCGGAGCACGCCGACCGCGAGCGCGTTGACGAGCGGGTTGGCCTGATAGACGGAGTCGAAGACCGTCTCGCCGCCGATGTTCGGCAGACCCAGGCAGTTGCCGTAGAAGCTGATGCCGCTGGTGACGCCGTGCACGACGCGAGCGGTGTCGGGGTGGTCGATCGCGCCGAAGCGGAGGGCGTCCATGACCGCGACCGGACGTGCGCCCATCGAGATGATGTCGCGGACGATGCCGCCGACGCCGGTCGCGGCGCCCTGGAACGGCTCGATGAAGCTGGGGTGGTTGTGGCTCTCGGCCTTGAAGGTGACGGCCCAGCCCTCGCCGACGTCGATGACGCCCGCGTTCTGGCCCATGCCCACCATGAGGCGTTCCTGCATCTCGTCGGAGACCTTCTGACCGAAGCGGCGCAGGTAGTTCTTCGACGACTTGTACGAGCAGTGCTCCGACCACATGACCGAGTACATCGCCAGCTCGCCGGAGGTCGGGCGGCGGCCCAGGATCTCCTTGATGCGGGCGTACTCGTCGTCCTTGAGGCCCAGCGCTGCGTACGGCTGCTCCTTCTCCGGAGTCGCGGTGGCGTTCTCGACGGAGTCGGGGACGTGCTTGTGGGCAGGTGCAGGGGCGGTGGTCACGCGCACTCCTAGATGAGGGGCCGGCGGGGCATGGCCAGTCTACCGGGGGATGCCGTGGCCGTCGGCCCGGGCGGACAGCGGGGTCTACGTCAGGAGCGGCCCGAGCTCCCGTGCGGCCGCGATGAGGGAGAGCGCGATCGAGTCGGAGCTGTCGATCTGCCGGCGCGGGCCCGAGTAGGAGAGCGCTCCGGCGAGCGTGCCGGAGGCATCGGTGATCGGCGCGACCAGGCAGCCACGCTGACCGTCGCGGGCGCGGATCACCCCCTGCGAGCGGAGCTCGGAGACCAGGTCACCGGCGACGGTCTCCCCGCGCACGACCAGGGGCAGCAGGCCGAGGGCGTAGCGGGTGGGCTCCTGCTGCAGGCCCTGCCGATTCGAGAGGGGAAAGTCGGGGTCCTCATCGGCGACGACGACCCGGTCGTCACGATAGAGCACGAGGTGGATGCCGCCCCGCGCGCTCGCCCTGGTGCGCTCGAGCACGTCCCGTGCGGCGCGTGGGATGCGTTCGACGCCGATGCTGCCGGCCAGCAGCGCCACCTTTGTGCCCAGGGCGAATCCGGTGAGATCCGGCGTCCGGACGAGGTACTCGTCCTGCACCAGCAGGTTGAGCAGGCGATAGGTGGTCGCACGCGGCATGCCGAGCCGGTCGGCCAGCTGCCGCGCTGTGACGCCGGCACCCATCGCAGCGACGGCCTCCAGCATCGACAGTGCGCTGTGGATGGCGGCGGGCTGTCGGGCCGTGATCGATACCGCGTCGCCAGCCGTCATCCGTCGGCGTCCCCCGGTTCGCCCCCGTGTGCGCTGCCGCCGCCGGTGCGGGCCACGCCGCCGAGAACGTGGGCGGCGACCGGCTCGTCGTAGCGCCCGACCTCGCCGAGAGGCGAGCGCCGTCGCCACCGGATCAGTACCGCGGCGATCAGGGCGAAGCCGAGGGCGAACCAGACCCCGGGGTTTCCCGCGGCCGCCTCCGCGACGAGATAGACCGTCAGGCATGCCGCAAGCGCCGCCGCCGCGCTGACGGCGGCGATGATGGAACCGACGGTGACCTCCCCGATACGGCGCAGGAACAGGGGAGCGGCGATGCAGACCAGCACGTAGGCGACGATGTAGCCCGCTGCCGAGATCAGCAGGACGGCCTTCATCGCGTCCCACGGTGACACGCCGGCCGCGACGATCACGAGCGGTGCGAGGACGATCGGCGGGACCGCGACGACGACCGCGCCGATCGGGGTGCGGTGGCGCCCGTGCGTGCGGCCGAGCCGGGCGGGGAGGACACCGTCGCGGGCGAGCGCGAACACGATACGGGTGAGGGCGGTCGTCGAGGCGATCGCGCAGGCCAGACCCGAGGTGGCGATGCCGACGTCCGCCACGGCGGCCCATGCGGAGAGGCCGAAACGCGACGCGAGATCGTCGAGGAGCGCGACCGATGCCGTCCCCCCGATCGCGGCGGCTCCTGCGATCTGCGTGTAGGCGGCGATGAGGTAGAACACTCCGGCGACGCCGACGCTCCACACGATGGCGCGAGGGATGTTCTTCAGCGGCGAGCGGGCCTCGACGCCGAGCGTCGCGGAGCTCTCGAACCCCACGAACGCCGTGATCGCGAGAACGGCACCGCCGGCGACGCCGGCCACGGAGATGCCGTCGGCCGAGAAGATCGCCGCCGGTTGGAGCGGCCCGATGTGCACGAGGAGCACGATCATCAGCGACAGGATCAGCGCGACGGAGATGAGTTCGACGACGAGCGCGACCCGGGATGAGAGGCGGATGCCGCGCACGAGGACGATCGTGAGCACCGCTGCTTCGACGACGAGAGCGCCCAGGGCGATCGGCGTCGCGGCGAGCTGAGGCCACAGTCGGGTCACGAGCATGGTCGCATAATGGGCGCCGCCCAGAAGAGCGAAGATCGAGATGAAGGCATACCCGACGAGGATCGCTGCACCGGTCGCGAGTCCGCCCGCCGCGCCGAGTCCGCGCGCCGCGTAGGTGTACAGGGAGCCGCTGGCGGCGAACCGACGAGTGAACTGGTTGATCGTCCGAGCGACCAGGAACGTGATGATCATGGCGAGGGCCATCACGAGCACGGTGGCGCCGCCCGCCAGGTCCGCCACCAGCAGCACCGCCATCGCCGAGGCGGCGGCTGGGGCGACGGCCGCGACCGATTGCGCGAGGATGTCGGCGAAACCCACGGTGTGTCTGTCCAGTCCGTGCAACGGCGAGCGGGCGGCGAACGAGCGCACGGTCTGCGGGCGCTCGATCGCCTCTTCCAGTGCAGACATGGGGCCTCCGCCTGTCTCGTGATGGGAGGAGGCTACGAGCGGCCTGTTGCCGGAGCGCGTCTGCGATGTTTCACGCAGATGTCACCCGAATGAGACGGCCGGAGTTCCGGCGTCCCGTTCGCGGCGAACGCAGACGTCACTCCGGCGAGACGGGTGGGAAATCCTGCCGCGGCAGGGTGGGGGAACCGCTCCACTCCGCTTCTCTCAGAAGGGTTTGCACATGGTCCAGATTCAACCCAGCGCCACCGAGACCTCCCCGAAGAAGGTCCTGTCGGGATCGCTCGGTGCTACCGCGATCGTCTTCATGGTGGTCGCCGCCGCCTCGCCCCTGACTGTCATCGGCGGGTCCGCCCCACTCGGCATCCTGCTCGGCAACGGGGCGGGCTTCCCGGCGCTGTATGCGATCAGCGCCGTCGTTCTCGTGCTCTTCGCCGTCGGCGTCTCCGCGATGGCCAAGCACGTCCCCAACCCCGGGGCGTTCTTCACCTACGTCGGATACGGCCTCGGACGCTCGACCGGTCTCGCATCCGCCTGGATCGCGATGCTCACGTATACGACGATCCAGGTGTCCGTGTACGGGTACATGGGCTACGTGCTGAGCTTCACTTTCGAGGGGTTCGGCATCACGCTCCCATGGTGGCTGTACTCGATCGCCGTCGTCGCGCTCGTCGGGTTCCTCGGCTATCGCCACATCGATCTGTCCAGCAAAGTGCTCGGCGTCCTGCTCTGCGCCGAGGTCGGAATCGTCCTCCTTCTCGTAGCGGCGGTCGTGATCTCCGGCGGCCCCGAAGGTCTGAGCCTGGCTCCGTTCGAGCCGAAGAACGTCGCGAGCGGTTCCCCGGGCGTCGGCCTCATGATGGCCATCGCCGCCTTCATCGGGTTCGAGGCGACCGCCGTCTTCCGCAGCGAGGCGCGCGATCCCGACCGCACGATCCCCCGCGCCACCTATATGGCCGTGATCGGCGTCGGCGTGTTCTACACCCTCGCCTCATGGGGCCTCGTCATGGCGTGGGGTCCCTCGAACATCCTGGAGGAGGCCGCGGCCGACCCGGGAACGCTCATCCTCCGCACGATGTCGGCGTACCTCGGCGCCACCGGCGAGATCATCACGAACATCCTCCTCATCACCGCGATGTTCGCCTGCGTGCTGTCGTTCCACAACGTCGTCGCCCGTTACCAGTACTCCATGTCAGGCGCCGGCGTGCTGCCCGACCGGGTGGGCGCCGTGCACCCCCGGCACATGTCTCCGCACGTGTCCTCGCTCGTGCAGAGCATCACCGCGATCGTCCTCGTCGCGCTGTTCGCCGTTCTGCAGCTCGACCCGGTGCTGCAGGTGTTCACCTGGTTCGCCGGGGTCGCGACCGTGGCGATCGCCCTCCTGATGGCGGTCACCTCGATCGCGGTCATCGTCTACTTCGCGAGGACACGCAAGGACCGGAGGGTCTGGAACACCGTGATCGCCCCCGTGCTCGGTTTCATCGGCCTGGTGCTCTCCGTGGTCATGATCGTCGTCTACTTCCCGATCATGGTCGGCGATGCGGATGCCACAGGCGCGCCCGTGTTCGGCGCGGTCAGCTGGAGTCTGCTCGGGCTGGTGATCGTCTTCCCCCTCATCGGGTACGCCCAGGCCGCGTGGATCAGAGCCCGCAGGCCCGCGGCATACGTCAAGCTCACCGACGCCATCGCCGGCTGAGGCGCACCATGAGCGCGACCGACACACTCTCCCCCACCCCCTCGACGAGAAGGACCGTCATGCCCCTGCCACACGTGGATTTCCTCTACCTCTCCGAAGCCGACATGATCGCGGCCGGAGTGACCGATATGCACCAGTGCGTCGACACCATGGAGGAGATGTTCGCACTGTTCGCCGCCGGCGACTACCGCATGACCGGTGAGAGCAACGACTCGCACGGCGCGATGATGACGTTCCCTGAGGCGTCGCCATTCCCGAACATGCCGGTGCCCACTGAGGACCGACGGTTCATGGCGATGCCGGCGTACCTCGGCGGAGACTTCCAGACGACTGGCGTCAAGTGGTACGGATCCAACATCGCCAACCGCGAGAAGGGTCTGCCGCGGTCGATCCTCATGTTCACGCTCAACGACACCGACACCGGGGCGCCACTCGCGTTCATGTCGGCGAACCTGCTGTCGGCATACCGGACCGGCGCCGTGCCGGGGGTCGGTGCGCGGCACTTCGCCCGCAAGGACTCGCGTGTCGCGGGGATCGCCGGGCCCGGCGTCATGGCACGTACGGTGCTCCTGGCGTTCATGGATGCGTGCCCGCTGATCGACACGCTGAAGATCAAGGGGCGAGGGGCGGAGAGCCTCGCGCGCTTCCAGGAGTGGGTGCGCGAGGAGTTCCCGACGATCACCACGATCGAGGTCGTCGACTCGATCGAAGACGTCGTCCGGGGCAGCGACCTGGTGAGCTTCTGCACCACGGGCACCGGTGCCGGTGGCTCGGAGAGCTACCCCACGATCCAGCGGGAGTGGATCACGCCGGGGGCCTTCTTCGCGATGCCGTCCCTGTGCAACACCGACGACTCGCTGCTGGACAGCGACATCACGAAGGTCGTCGATGCGTACGGGTTGTACGAGACCTGGTACGAGGAGTTCCCGAAGCCGTCGTTCGAGTACATTCCGATGGTCGGGCAGAAGTGGATGGATCTCGTGAAGGCCGGGGAGCTCTCACGCGACGAGCTCGTCGACATCGGCGATGTCGTCTCCGGAAAGCGGCCCGGTCGGCAGAGCGACGACGAGATCGTCATCATGTCGGTCGGCGGGATGCCGGTGGAGGACGTCGCGTGGGGGACGAAGGTGTATCGCAACGCCCTTGAGCGCGGCATAGGCCAGAAGCTGAACCTGTGGACCGAGCCGGCTCTCGCATGAGTGCGGCAGAGGTCATCCGGACCGTCGACGTCGCGGTGGTGGGTGCAGGCTCCATGGGATCGATGGCGCTGTGGCACCTCGCGAGATCGACGGGGATGTCCGTGCTGGGCATCGAGCAGTACGGACCGGCGCACGGCCACGCGGCCTTCGCCGGCGAGTCGCGTCTGTTCCGTGCGGCGAACAAGGAGGGCGCGCTCTACACGGCCGCTGCTCTCGAGGCCAGGGCGCTGTGGACCGAGCTGGAGCGTGAGACCGGCCGCCAGCTGCTGCTGAAGACCGGCGTCCTCGCGATCGCGCCGGAGGGTCATCCATTCCTCGAGTCCACGCAGCGGTCGATCGTGGAGGGCGATCTGCCGCACCGGTTCCTCGATGCCGCAGAGCTCCGCCGGGAGTATCCGCAGTTCACCGTCGAGGACGGCGACATCGGGATCATGGACCTGCTGGGCGGCGGCTTGCGCTCGGAGCTGGCGGTGGCGACCGCGCAGCGGGCCGCGATCAGGCGCGGGGCGGAGATCCTGTACAACACTCCGGTGCTCGGCATCGATGAGCACGAGAGCGGTGTCGTGATCTCGACATCCGAGGGGATCGTCCACGCGCAGAAGGTGATCGTGACGACCGGTGCGTGGACGACGAGGATCGTGCCGGAGGTGCGCGATCTGGTGAGCGCCATCGCCATACCGCTCACGTGGTTCATGCCGGAGGACATCAGCCAGTTCACCCCGGACCGCTTCCCATGCTGGATGCGGGACCTGGACGGCGACCATGCCTTCGGGGTCCCCACACTCGACGGCTACTCGGTCAAGATCGCCCCCACGACCCGCATCGACACGATCGAGGACCCCGACACAGATCCCCGCGATCTGTCGCGTGAGCAACTGCGGAGATGCA
The DNA here is from genome assembly GCF_001428975.1 of Microbacterium sp. Root280D1. Taxonomy (NCBI): domain Bacteria; kingdom Bacillati; phylum Actinomycetota; class Actinomycetes; order Micrococcales; family Microbacteriaceae; genus Microbacterium; species Microbacterium sp. Root280D1. Next base: position 424,855 of record NZ_LMJK01000001.1, read on the forward strand.
CGGCGATCGCCACCCGGATGTTCCCCGGCATCCTTCCCGAGGTGGTCCGGTCGTCCATCCACCCGGAGTCGGCGACGGCCGATCATGTCCCGATCCTCGACGTCTCCGAGTCGGGCCGGACCATCATCGGAGCCGGATTCTCCGGCAACGGCTTCAAGTTCTCGCCCGCCTACGGGCGAGTGTTGGCGCAACTCGCCGAGAGCGGGTCGAGCGCGCTGCAGCACCCCCTGTTCACGCTCGGTCACCACCGGCGCCGTGCTCAGGCGCGCGCCGACGATCTTGTCCTCGCAGACGACTATCCGGTCCTCCAGGGCCACTGACACGAAAGACGGAACCGTTGATAATCACCAGCGTGAAGAGCGGCAGCAAGTTCGAGACCCTCGCAAGTTATTCGCGGGCCGTCGCGATCGGCGACTGGATCTTCGTCTCGAACACCGCCGGCATCGATTACGAGACCAGGACCCTGCCGGACACGGCGGCAGAGCAGCTGCGTCTCGCGATCGCCACCGTCGCGCGGGCGCTCGCCGCCGTGGATTCATCGCTCTCCGATGTCGTCCGGATCCAGGTCTTCGTTCCGGATGCGTCTGATCAGGACGAGACGATCGAAGTGCTCGGCGAGGAGTTCCGCGGCATCGACCCGGCACTCACCATGACGCGCAGCCCGCTCGCGGGCGAGTACAAGGCCGAGATCGAGGTGACCGCGCACCGCGGGGCGGGGGCGGCGAGGCGCACGCAGATCGATCTGTGAGCACTCGGCGACTCGGGGTGCGGGGTCTCGGATACGGTCAGGCCTGACCCGGTCAGCGGGCCTCGCTCGCGCCGGACAGGCGTCGCGAGAGGGCGGTCGCGGCGTCCGCCAGCGCGGGCGGTGCGACGACGCGGAACGGCGCGTCGAAGCGGGCGATCGACGCGAGGATGCCGACCCACGACCACGATCCGACGGTCACGCGGCACGAGCTGTCGTCGATCGGCTCGACGGTGCCGTCGCGGCCGATCCAGTGCGCGACCTCGCGGGCGGGCAGATCGAGCACGAGCTCTCCGATGCACGGCCAGCGGTCTGCGGCATCCGATCCCTTCGCCCGAGCTGCGAGGTAGGTCTGGGCGTCGGCGGCGGGCAGCTCGCTTGGCGTGAAAGCGGGGCCGGTCGGGATGCGCGGTGTCATCCGGTCGAGTCGGAAGGTGCGCCAGTCATCGGCCTCGAGGTCCCACGCGAGCAGGTACCAGCGGCCCTCCCGGGCGACGACCGCGTGTGGCTCGGTGCGCCGCGCCGGGCGGTCATGGTTCTCTCCGTAATCGAAGCGCAGCACGTGGTGGTCTCGCACCGCACCGCTGACGGCTTCGAGCACCGCCGGATCCACGCGCGTCTCGTTCTCGACCCCGGCGAAGCGGATGCCGTCGACCCGGTGCCGCAGGCGCGACGGCATCACCTGGCGCACGGTGGCCAGCGCACGAGCCGCGCCCTCGTCGATGTCGATCCCTGTGGCCGGCACGCTCTGCAGCGCGACGGCGATCGCGACGGCCTGCTCGTCGTCGAAGAGCAGCGGCGGCAGCTCGGAACCGGCGGCGAGGCGGTATCCGCCATCCGGTCCTTTGATCGCGCTGATGCGGTAGCCGAGCTCGCGCAGTCGGTCGACGTCTCGTCGCACCGTGCGGGGTGTGACGTCGAGGCGGTCGGCGAGCACCTGCCCCGGCCAATCGCGAGCCGTCTGCAGCAGGGACAGCAGGGCGAGCATGCGAGAGGAGCTGCCGGTCATGACTCCATTGTGCTCTGAGTAGAGGACCGAAACTGACCTCTTCTGCTGTGAGTGTTGGTCTCACCGGCATCCGCCGCCCACACAGATCCGAGGAGATCCCATGTCCATCGCGACCACCACCCACCTGAACTTCCGCGGCACCGCGCGCCAGGCGCTCGACTTCTACCAGTCCGTCTTCGGCGGCGAGGTCACGCGGGCGACCTACGCGGATTTCGGCATGCCGGCGGGAGTTCCCGGCGCCGACAAGATCGTGTTCGGCCAGGTCGAGAACGCCGACGGCTTCCGGCTGATGGCATACGACATCCCCGGCGCCGACGACGCTGACGCCACCGCGGGAACCACCTCGAGGGAGAACGGGACGACCGTCACAGACCGCACGTTCTTCCAGTCGCTGCGCGCCGATTCGCTCGACGAGCTCACCGGGTACTGGGACGCCCTCGCGGACGGCGCCTCGATCGTCGAGCCGTTGGCTGCATCGGCGTGGTCACCCGGATTCGGCATGCTGACCGACCGATTCGGCGTCACCTGGGTGCTCGACGTGCGCGCCGCCTACGCGGGCTGAGGCGGGCGCCGTTCAGGACTCAGGAAGATGTGCGCTCGATCGGGCCGAGACCGGGGGTCTCGGCGCGATCGGCCGCGTTCTTCCGGAGTTGCGGACCGCGACGCGCCTAGCCCTTGTCCGGCTTGCCCTTGTCGCCCTTGCCGGAGTTCCCGTTGTTCCCGGAGTTCCCGGAGTTCCCGTTGTTCCCGGAGTTCCCGGAGTTCCCGGAGTTGCCGGAGTTGCCCGAGTTCCCGGAGTTCCCGTTGTTGCTCGGGTCCACGGGCTCCGTGACCACCTCGACGGGCGCTGCGGGGGTGTCGATGGGGGAGGTCTCCGCCGGGGTCGACGCCGTGCGGGCGACGACGCCTGAGGCGGTGCGTCCCAACTCGGATGCCGGTGGCGCGCTGAACGCCGCGATGCCGGTGACGATCGCACCGGCGGCAAGAAGCCCCGCGGCGCCGGCGATCACGCGGGTGCGGGTGTGTGTGCCGGGGCGGGTGCGGTCGCGGGTCCGCAAGCGGGGTGCGGGATCCGTGACCTCGGTCGCAGGGATCACAGCGGTCGCTCCGGTCGGCGCGGAACCAGCGTCGAGGGCCGACGACTCCGCGTCGACGCTCGCGGATGAGGCGGCGGATGCGGGACGCGCCGGCTGAATTCCCGTGCCCGCGTCTGGCGCGGCGGCGACGGCATCCGATTCCGTGCCCGTCACCCCCGGAGTCGCGTCGACCGCCGGCTCCGTGCCGGCCGATGCGACGATGGCCGCAGCCGCCGCGGCGACGGCGGTGCCGTTGCTGTTCGCGGCGTAGTCGCGCAGCAGAGCCCGGGCGGCGCGCGCCACCTCGACGGCGGTCGGGCGTTCCTCGGGCTCGAGGCGTGTCATGCGGCTGAGGAGGTCGCGCCACTCGTCCGGAACGGTGTCGGAGATGGTCGGCGGGTTGAGCAGGCGAGCGACCGCCGCCGCGCGCCCGGAAGCGAGGGAGGGGTAGCCGGGGTATCCGCTGAGCGCCTCGAGAGCGACGAGTCCGAGCGAGAAGATGTCGACCGGGGTTCCGGGGTCGGCGTCGCGCAGCTGCTCCGGCGCCATATAGGTGAGTGTGCCGAGTACGATCCCCGGCGTGGTGAGGCGGGTGTCCTCGATGGAGCAGGCGATGCCGAAATCCGCGAGTTTCGCCGCGACCGGGCGGCCGGACCGGGCGTGCGCGAGCAGCACGTTCGACGGCTTGATGTCGCGATGCACGATTCCGGCGGCGTGCACGGCGGTGAGTCCCTCGGCGAGATCGCGGACGATGCGGGCCACGTCGCGCGGCGTCATCGGACTTTCGGCCATGCGCGCGGCGAGGGTGGGTCCGTCGACGAACTCCATCACCAGGTACTGCGGTCGACCGGGAACGAGCTGCGCGTCGTACAGCGTCACGAGCGACGGGTGGCTCAACGAAGCGAGCAGCGCCTTCTCGGTATGCGCGCGCTCGATCGAGGCGACCGGACCGTCGCTCTCGTGGATCATCTTGATCGCGACGATGCGTCCGAGGTGGGCGTCCTCGGCGCGGTACACGGTCGCCATGCCGCCTCGTCCGACGCGGTCGTGCAGTACGTACCGTCCGTCGAGCAGTGCCGCCGTCGGCGACATCACTTCCAGCGTCATCACTTGCTCCTTGCAGATGCACCCGGGTCATGCATCGTTCGACATAACCACGGCTGACGGGAGTGTGTCATCGGGGTTGACGTATGGACGAAGAAGTGGATGCGGTCGATGATTCGCGTGCTCTCGCGCCGGGCGAGCGCGTGCGCGGAGGCTGTCAAGGCCCTCCTCGAGCGTCGGCGGCCTCGGGTAGAAAAGAGTCAGATCGAAAGGATGTGGCATGGCCGCAGGTGACATCGAGACGTTCCAGCGAGACGGGATCTGGTTCAACCGCATCGAGGGCGAATCCCGCACTCTGGGGTCCAGCTTCGAGACCGAGGCCGAGGCGGTTCGAGTCGGTCGGGGTGCCGCGACGGCACGTCAGGTCAAGCACACCGTGCGTGTCGAAGAGGGGCCGTCGGGCACGGGCAACCTCTACGACTGGCACCCGCGCGATCTCATGAACTGAGGGCCGGTGACCGGCAACGACAGACACGGGCGGATGCTGTTGCAGGCGTGCCTCAACGGTGCGCGACCCGCAGCGCAGCATCCTGCCCTCACCGCCGACACGACCCTCGCCGGCGCCGACGCCGCGCGTGCCGTCGCGGCGGGTGCCCGCGAGATCCACGTGCACCCGAAGGATGCCGCGGGCGACGACAGTCTGCGTGCCGCGGATGTCGACCGGTGGCTGAGAGCACTGCGCTCGGCGTGCCCTGGTGTGCAGATCGGGGTGACGACCGGTGCATGGATCGAGCCCGATGTCGGGGAGCGCCTCGCGGCGATCCGCGAATGGAGCGTCCTGCCCGACTTCGCTTCGGTGAACTGGCACGAAGCCGGTGCTGACGAGGTCGCGGCGCTGCTCGTGAGCCGCGGTATCCGCGTGGAGGCGGGCATCTGGGATGCCACCGGACTCGACGCCTGGCAGCGCTCGCCCGTTCACGACGACACGCTGCGGGTGCTGGTCGAGCTGCCTGACGAGGCGGCGGATGTCGTGCGGCGGCACGCCGAGGGGCTGATCGCGCACGTGCGCCTCGACGACCCGGACATTCCGATCCTGCTGCACGGCGAGCAGCGGTCCGCCTGGCCGGCCTTCACCCTGGCCGTCGAGCTGGGCGTCGATTCGCGCATCGGCCTCGAAGACACCCTGCAGCTGCCCGATGGACGGACGGCACCCGACAACGCGGCACTGGTGCGAGCGGCTGTGGCCTTCATCAACGCCTGAGTCGGGGTCCGGAGCCGGCTCGCCCTGCAGCTCATCGTCACCCGCCGTCATGCGACTCGCGACCGACCCGCCGCTTCCTTAGGGTGGAAGCTCCCGCTGAGAAGGAGTACGCGTGTCCGAGATCCAGACCCGCCGCGCCGGTGCCGTTCGATGTCGGCTCGCGGGCTGAGGAACGCCCGCCATGACCGACCACCGCGCGCCCACTGACCCGCATCCGTTCGATTCCCGCACGAGGTTCGACCTCGACCGGCCCGAAAGCCGCAAGTGGAGCCTGCACCCCGGCCACATCGGCGCGTGGGTGGCGGAGATGGACTTCGGCGTCGCGCCGGTGATCGCCGACGCCATGCATCGAGCGATCGACGAGGAGAACCTCGGATACCTGTCGCCGCCGCTCGCCGCCCGACTCGGCGACGCGACGTCCGAGTGGATGCGCAGCGAATACGGCTGGGCCGTCGATCCGGAGCGCGTGCATCCGGTCTCCGACGTGATGGCGGCACTGAGGGTCGCGGTCGAGGAGTACGCTCCCGCGGGATCGCCCGTGATCGTGCCGACTCCCGCATATATGCCGTTCCTGACATATCTGCCGACCGTCGGGCATCCGGTGATCGAGATCCCCGGCGTCGACATCGACGGACGCTGGCACCACGACCTGCAGCGCATCGACGAGGCGTTCGCCGCCGGTGCCCGTACGCTCGTGCTCTGCAACCCGCACAACCCGACCGGCACCGTGGTGGACCGCTCCGAGCTCGAGGCGCTCGCCGAGATCGTCGAACGCCACGGCGGGCGGGTGTTCGCGGACGAGATCCACGCGCCGCTGCGCTTCGACGGGAGACCGTTCATCCCCTATGCGTCGGTGTCCGAGGCGACCGCCGCTCACACCGTCACCGGCACCAGCGCGTCGAAGGCGTGGAACATCCCCGGCCTCAAGACCGCGCAACTGATCACCTCGAACGACGCCGACCAAGAGCTGTACCGCCGCTTCGGGTTCTCGGTGCAGCACGGTGCAGCGACGCTCGGTGTCGTGGCGTCGACGGCGGCATATCGGGAGGGCAAGCCGTGGCTCGACGGCGTGCTCGGGTATCTCTCGGAGTCGCGCCGCCTTGTCGGCGACCTCATCACGGAGCACCTGCCCGGCGCCGTGTATCGCGAGCCCGAGGCGACCTACATCGGATGGATCGACACGACGGCGCTCGAGATCCCCGGCCCGCCGGCCGCGTACTTCCGCGAGAACGCCGGCGTCGTGCTGACCGAGGGCGCGCTGCTCGGACGGGGATACGAGAACTTCGTGCGGATCGTGTTCGCGACACCTCGGCCGGTCCTGCGAGAGGCCTTCGCGGCGATGGGGGATGCCGTTCGCGCTCGGTGATGCGTCGTTCGTCGCACCGTGAGGGCAGGTGCGGGGTCAGTTCCGCATCTCCTGGCGGGTGCGTGGTCAAAAACGCACCGGAAACGCTGAGTTCCGATGCGTTATTGACCCCGCACGCGCCGGGGGCCGGCGGGCCGAAGGCGGCTCAACCTCGGTCGCGCAGCGCCGAAGCGATCCGTTCGACCGCCTCGACCAGCACCGGACGGGGCATCGCGAAGACGAAGCGCGTGTACCCGATCGCGGCCACACCGCATGCGGCGCCATCCGTCATCGCGACTCCGGCGTGCTCGCGGAACCACTCGCCGAGATCGCCCGTCAGCCCGGTCTCGCGGAAGTCGAGCAGGGCGATGTAGCTGCCCTCCGGCACGACCATCCGCACGCCGGGGAGCTTCTCGTCGACGAGCTGCGCCAGCGTCCGCCGGTTGCCGTCGAGGTAGTCGACCACGTCGTCGAGCCATTCGCGCCCGCCGGTGTAGGCGGCGATGTTCGCGATGACGCCGAGCGTCGATGTGCCGTGTCCGGCCCAGAATCCCAGGCTCTCCCAGAGCTCGGCGTCGGCGTCGTTCGAGAGGATGATCTGCGCGCACTTGAGGCCCGCGAGGTTCCACGCCTTCGAGGCGGAGGTCGCGGTGAGGGTGTGGGCTGCGGCGGCATCCGACACCGAGGCGTAGGGGATGTGACGGGCCGGAGAGTAGACGACGGGCGCGTGGATCTCATCGGCGAACACGCGTCCGCCGGCATCCGTCACGACCGACGCGATGGCGAGCAGCTCGTCGCGGGTCGCGACGGTGCCGAGCGGATTGTGCGGGTTGCAGAGCACCAGCATCTCGCCGCCGTCGCGGAAGGCCTGGGCGACGGCATCCAGGTCCATGACCCAGCGTCCGTCGACCTCGATGCTCGGCACCTCGATGACCCGACGGTCGTGCATCGGCGGCACCAGCAGGAACGGCATGTATGCAGGAGTCGGCACGATCACGGCCGAGCCGGGGGTTGTGAAGTGCTTGATCGCCAGCTCGAAGGCGGCGATCACATCGGGCACGTGGTGCACGCGCTCGGCGGGGATCTCCCACCCGTACGAGTCGGAGTACCAGCGCGCCGTGGCCGCCGAGAGGTCCTTCGCGAGCTTCTCGGGCAGGTACCCGGTCACGCCGAGGTCGAGGGCATCCTTCACCGCGCTGGTGATCGCGGGGGCGAGGCCGAAGTCCATCTCGGCGACGAACGCGCCGATCGTGTCGGGGAAGGCCGTCCATTTGACGCTGCCCGCAGCGCGCAGGTCGTCTTGCGTGATCTGGTCGAACGCGGGGGAAGTCATGTCTCAATCCTTCCACCCGTCGGCGACACCGGGCTCGCGCGCGGCTCCGGATGCCGGGAGCGGGCACCGTTCCGGGTGCACAACTGACCCCGCACGGAGTCGAGCCGCGCGCGGGGTCACTTCGGCGTCCGAAACCGCTGGTTCGGGTGCACAACTGACCTCGCATGGGGTCGAGCCGGGAGCGGGGTCACTTCCGCATCCGAAACCACCGTTTCGGGTGCACAGCTGGCCCCGCATGGAGTCGAGCCGCGTGCGGGGTCACTTCGGCATCCGAAATCGCCGTTTCGGGTGCGCAGCTGACCCCGAACGACCCCGAACCGCGTGCGGGGCCACTTCGGCATCCGAAACCGCCGTTTCGGGTGCACAACTGGCCCCGCATGGAGTCGAGCCGGGAGCGGGGTCACTTCCGCATCCGAAACCACCGTTTCGGGTGCACAACTGACCCCGCGCACGACCGCCCGCACGACCCCGCGCACGCCCCCACACGACCCCGCGCACGACCCCACGCCACCCCGCAACGCCATTGAGCGTCATCGGCACCCCGTGCCAGGATTGCCCCGACTCGGCCCACCGGGGCTGAGACGAAGGGATTCTCATGCAGCTGGCGATGATCGGACTCGGCCGGATGGGCGCCAACATCGTGCGCCGCCTCATGCGGGCGGGGCACGAATGCGTGGTCTATGACGTCAACACGGATGCCGTGCAGGCACTGGTCGCCGAGGGAGCCACCGGCGCCGACAGCATGGCCGACCTGGCGTCGAAGCTCGAAGCGCCGCGGGCCGTGTGGATGATGGTGCCCGCATCGCTCACCGGCATGGTGGCCGATCAGGCGGCGGAGGTGCTCGATGAAGGCGACATCCTGATCGACGGCGGCAACTCGAACTACCGCGACGACGTCCGCCGGGCGAAGGCGTTCCGGGAGCGCGGCATCCACTATGTCGATGTCGGCACGAGCGGTGGGGTGTTCGGACTCGACCGCGGATACTGCCTGATGGTCGGCGGACCCGATGAGGCCGTGCAGCGCATCGAGCCGGTGCTGCGCACGATCGCCCCGGGTGTCGGCGAGATCGAGCGCACGCCGGGCCGCACCGGAGACCTCACCCCCGAGGAGCAGGGGTATCTGCACTGCGGCCCGTCGGGTGCCGGGCACTTCGTGAAGATGGTGCACAACGGCATCGAGTACGGCATCATGGCGTCGATCGCCGAGGGCCTCAATCTGCTGCACAACGCGGATGCCGGGGTGCGCGAGGCCGAGCACTCGGCCGAGATCGCTCCGCTGGAAGAGCCGGAGTTCTACCAGTTCCCGATCGACACGTCGAAGGTCGCCGAGCTGTGGCGACGCGGATCGGTCATCTCGTCGTGGCTGCTCGACCTGACCGCTGCCGCGCTCGCCGACAACCCGCAGCTCGACGGTCTGGCCGGCCGGGTCTCCGACTCGGGCGAGGGACGCTGGACGGTCAAGGCCGCCGTCGATGTCGGCGTGCCCGTGCCGGTGCTCGCGGCGTCGCTGTTCGAGCGCTTCGCCTCACGCGATGAAGACAAGTTCGCCAACCAGGTGCTGTCGGCGATGCGTCTGCAGTTCGGTGGGCACCAGGAGCTGCCGGCCGGAGATGTGCTCGAGGCCGGATCGCGCAAGGCGGATTCCGACAGCGCCTGATCGCGTTCTTCCGCTTCGTCGAGCGTGGCGCGCGGAGGTTCACGTTCACAACTTCGGAAGAAGCGGGTGCGTCCGCGGGCTCGGCCCCGGAATCCCGGCGGATCGATGCGTCGGCCCGCCCGTTCTTCCGGAGTTGTGAACCGGCGGAACACCCCCGCCGTCCGCCCGAGCCGAAGCCCCCGACCCGAGAAAGGCATCCGATGACCGCCGCCACACGTCAAGCCACCCCGCTCGACGCCGCCCGTCTCGCCGAACTCCTGCACGCTTTCAACACGGAGTTCGACACCGAGACGCCGGGGGTCGAGGTGCTCGCCGGGCGATTGCGGACCCTGCTGGGCGGAACCTCCACATTCGCGGTGCTCGGCGGTGATCCTGCGGTCGGTGTCGCGCTCGTGACTCTGCGTCCGAACGTGTGGTCGGACGGGCCGGTCGCGCTGCTCGATGAGATGTACGTCGAGCCCGCGCACCGCGGTGGTGGTGTCGGCGGCGCGGTCCTCCGGCACATGGTCGAGATCTGCCGGGAACTCGGCGTCGCGGCGATCGAGATCAACGTCGATGAATCGGATGCCGCGGCGATGCGCTTCTACGAACGGCACGGATTCAGTGGCGTCGACCCCGATTCCGGCGAGCGGGCGTTCTACTTCTATCGGTCGCTGGAGGTCGGGGACTAGCTGCCGGGGCTCGAGGCGCCGCGCACCCCGGTGGCTATCCTGACGCCATGGATCCTTTCCTCACCATCGTCCTCTTCTACGTCGCCGGGTTCCTGATCGGCATCCTGATCCTGTGGCTCGTGATCTACACGGCCGTGCGGTCGGCCTTGACGTCGCATCGTCAGGCGCTGGCGGAAGAGGGACGACCGGCGCAGCGCTACTCCGGGCGCTGACGAATGGCCTCTGTCACGACGCTCTCGGGGTCGGACGCGGCAGGGCTCGACGGCGAGATCCTCGAGGTCTGGGCTGAGGTCTTCGGCCCGGTGGACTAGCGCTCAGTCGCAGGCGATGCCGTCTCCGTCGCGGTCGAGGTCGTAGATGTCCGAGCCGACGACCTGCACGGGGCCCTGCACATATCCGGGTCCGTCTCCGCTGCCGCCGGCGCAGTCGACGTCGCTCGAGATCGGAACACATGCTCCCGTGTAGTTCGAGTCGCACCCTCCGCCACCCTGCTGCACGAGCGGCACGGGGGCGGGAGCGGGTGCCGGAGCCGCGACCGGTGCCGGCGCTTTGCTTCCGATCGCCGTGACCTCGTTCACCGGCTGCACGGAGATCGCCCCGCTGACGACCTCGCGCGACACCTCGACGCCGTCGATCAGAGTCAGGCGATAGGTGATCACCTTCACGCCGTTCACGCCCGCGGCGACGAGCGCCGTGGCGCCCTGGTCGAGCTGCGGGTCGTCGACCGTGGTCGCCGTGAACGGCACGGGCACCTCTTCGGTCGCGGTCTCGAACGTCGTCGGCGTGGGAGTGGGCGTCGGCGTCGGCGTCGGAGCCGACGTCCTCACCGCGGCGAAGGTTTGAGGCTCGGATGCCGTCGGGGCAGTGCCGCTGCTGGCACTCGAGATTCCGCCGCCGGTGACGAGCAGAGCGGCCAGGCCGAGGGCGATCACGCCCGACATCCGCGATCGGAGTCCTAGAACCGGCAGGGGGCGCGCGATCATGACATAGAGAGCGATGCCGACGACGGCAGTGGCGACGAGCAGGATCGCGATCGGCGACAGGCGGGCGAGCACGCCGCCGACGACGAGTGCGGCGACGATGATCCCGGCAGTGCGCCAACCGGTCTTGTGCTTCGCGGGTGCGGGTGCGGGTGCGGATCCCGGCGCGGTGGCGGACGCGATCTGCGTCGTCGCGACAGCCGCCGGGGACGGAGCGGTCGAGGCAGTCCAACGATGGCCGTCCCACCAGCGCAGCTGATGAGGATTCTCCGGATCGGGATGCCAGGCGGCAGGCGGCTGCGACATGAGAGTTCCCCTCGACGATGAGGCGACGAATCGCCGGCGCCCCCAGAGCGCCTCGACCTGTATATCGGTTCGGATCGCCGGGCGGCAACAGCCGAATCTGAAACGTGACAATGGCCCGTCCGGGTAGGGCACCGTGGAGAAACGGCACACAGGGGTTGGTCGCATTACAGCTCGAGAAGCCGTGTCACGCCGTCGGGCGCTCCCAGCCCACCCAGTCCGGCCGGTCCACGACGCAGAACCGGTTGCCCTCGGGGTCCTCCATGATCACGTAGTCCGCATCGTCTGGCAGGTTGTCCCAGTGCACTTCGCTGGCGCCGAGCTCGGTGAGGCGGCGCACTTCGGCATCCTGATCCTCGGCATAGATGTCGAGGTGGATGCGCGGAGGCAGCACCCGCTCGGAGTGGTGAGCGTCGAGGGCGATGCAGGGAGCGTCGGCATCGCGAGGCTTGAGCACGACCCAGTCATCGGATGCCGGGTCTCGCTCGACATAGTCGAGGGCCGCCTGCCAGAAGCGGGACTGCGCCGGGAGGTCGTTCACGCGGATCACGATCGACACGATCTTCAACATGCGGGTCAGGTTAAGGCCCGCGGCGGCGCCCGCGGAGGGGATTGACCCGGGTGCGGTGCCCGTGGTGCTGACCTGGCTCGCGAGCCACCAGACCAGGCCAGGCGCACTCAGATGGTCAGCGGCACGACCTCGCCCGACGCTCTCCCGTCGGCATGCAGCAGGTGGCCGAGGTGCTTCGTCGTCCGCAGCACGACAGACCGGTCGGCGATGCTGACCCCGGGCAGGCGCTCCTCGATGATCGCCTCCATGCGTCCGACGTCCTGCAGGGTGCGCAGCCAGACGGCCATGATCACGTTGTACTCGCCGACCGTGTTCGCAACGAGGCGCACTTCTTCGATCCGCCCGAGCTGTGCGCCGATGCGCGACGCCATCGCCGCCGGCACCCGCAGGAAGTACCACGCGTAGATCGGCCAGGGCGTGTAGCGGCGGGCGACGTCGACGCGGATCGCCAGCCGACCGGATTCGCGCATCTCGGCGATAGCGTCGCGCACGCGCCGCGGAGCCATCCCCAGTCGCGAGGCGAGCTCGGTGATCCCGACGCGACCGTCGTAGGCGAGCTCGGCGGCGATGGCGTTCCGCTGATCGACCGACATGCGCACGGATGCCGCGGGCACGCGTCGTTCCAGGCCTTCGATCTGCGTCACCTCCTGTGTCGTGAGCGCCCGGAGACGCCAACCCCGCGCGTCGCGGACCGTCTCCGACACCAGGTGCGTGCGCATCGAGCGGACGCCGGAGACCCCGCGGATGCGTTCCAGCGTCCACACGGCGAGCGCCTCGGCATCCGGCACCGCGAGCGTGACGAAGATGTCGCGCCCTCCCGCGGTGAGGTCGATCGTGAACGCCTCGGGGTCTTGTCCCAGGGTCTCGGCGACGGCGAGCGTCTCGCCTGGACTGCACTCGATCTCGATCAGCACGAGCGTCGACGGCGCCGCTGAGCCGTATGCCGTGACGTAGACGATCCCCTGGTCGACGAGCCGTGTCCACCGGCGCGAGAGGGTGACCGGGTCGGCGCCGACGATCGGGGCGAGGGCGCTCCAGCTCGCGCGTGGGCTGACCTGCACGGCGTGGATCAGTCGCTGATCGAGGTCGTCCAGTCCGATTTCCTGCATTCGCTACACCTCTGCATCCGATTTCAGGCACCTGACCGCGATCGTACAGCCCCGTTCCTAGAGTCGCTGCAACCCGATCCGCTCTTGCTCCACCCGATCCCTCTCAAGGAGTCCTCATGGCTGTCCCCGCACCGCCTGGCAAGACCATCTCCGGCCGCTCCGCTGTGCGCGGCGCCGTCGGCTTCCTCGTCATCATGGAGCTCGGCTCCGGCATGCTCCAGGGCTGGTACCCGGTTCTCCTCGCCGCGATCGGCGAGGAGTTCGGCGTGGGCGCCGCCCAGCTCAACTGGGTCAGCGCCGCCTACATGCTCGCGACCGTCGTCTGCGTGCCGATCCTCGCCAAACTCGGCGACCGGTACGGGCATAAGAAGCTGCTGCTGATCTCGACCGCGCTCGTGGCGCTCGGTTCGATCGTCGTCGCGATCGCTCCGAGCTATGAGCTCTTCCTCGTGGGTCGGGCGCTGCAGGCGCCGCTCGCCGCCTTCCTTCCGTTGGAGTTCGCGATCGTGCGCGATCGTGACGAGAAGTCCGCCGGACGGTCGATCGGCAAGCTCGTCGGTGCGCTGACGTTCGGGGCGGCCCTCGGAGCCCTCGGCTCGGGTCTTCTGTTCGGTGCGCTCGGAGACCTGCGCGCAGTGCTCTGGATGCCGGCCATCTTCCTTCTCATCTGCGTGCCGGTCGTGGCGTTCCTGGTGCCCGAGACCACTGTCCGCGCCGCGGGCAAGACCGACTGGCTCGGCGCATCGCTGCTCGGCATCGGACTCCTGGCCGCGTTGGCCGGCATCTCGAACGCGTCGACGTGGGGCTGGGCGAACCCGATCACCTGGGTCGCGATCCTCGGCGGTATCGCTCTGCTCGTCGTCTGGGTGATGGTCGAGAAGCGCGTCGCGCACCCGCTCATCGACATCGCGCTGCTCACCAAGGGCGGCATCGGGCTGCCGATCATCATCGCGTTCCTCTTCGGCGCGCAGCTCTTCGGTGGGCAGACGGCCTCCAGCGTCTACGTGCTCAGTGACCCGGATGCCGTCGGCTTCGGCCTCGGGTTCACCGCGGCCATGGTCGGCGTCATCTCGCTGGCCGCCGCGCTCTCGGCCTTCCTCGCCTCGATCGTCGGAGACCGAGTCGCCGGCCGCATCGGAGCGAAGGGCGCGATCGTCCTCGGTGGTGTTCTGGTCGCCGGAAGCTACCTCGCCTTCATCAGCGCGCCGACCGTCGTCGCCGTGTTCGTCGGGTCGATGGTGATGGGCGGCCTCGGCAACGGACTGCTCATCTCGGTGCTGCCGACCATCGTTGTGCGTCGCGCCCCGGCCGACTCGGTCGGCATCGCCTCGGCCCTCTACAACACGTCTCGCACCGCGGCCGGAGCCGTCGCCGGTGCCGTGTTCGCTCTGGTCATGGGCAGCTTCCTCATGACCGTCGTCGGCACGGGGGACAGCACCGTGACCACCACCTCGTTCGGCGGATACGTCGCGGTGTGGAGCATCTGTGCGGCCATCGGCGTCGCGATCGCGGTGCTCGCCCTGTTCCTCCGCGTTCCTGCCCCGGTCGCCGAGACCCCTCTTCCTGTCCCCGCCGCCACGGCCGACCCCGTTCTCGAAGGAGAAACCGCATGACCCTCGCCGACCCGTCCACCCGCACCCTGCTCGACCTGGCGGAGGCGAAGCAGCGCAGCGCGGATGCCGTGCGCACCTGGGAGCAGCGGCTCGTCGAGATCAGCCACGAGATCCACGACGATCCCGAGATCGCTTTCGAAGAGGTGCGGGCGGCGAATCTCGTCGCCGCGGCCCTGCGCGATGCCGGCTTCACCGCCACGGTCGGCGCGTTCGGTGTCGACACGGCCATTGACGCCAGCTTCGGCGACGGGGAGTTTGTGGTCGCGATCTGCGCCGAGTACGACGCTCTGCCGGTCATCGGCCACGCGTGCGGGCACAACGTCATCGCGGCGGCCGGACTCGGTGCGGCGATCGCGCTCGCGGCCATCGCCGACGATGCCGGGCTCACGGTCAAGCTGCTCGGCACCCCCGCCGAAGAGCACGGTGGCGGCAAGGTGCTCATGCTCGAGGGCGGAGCGTGGGAAGACGCCACGGTCTCACTCATGGTGCACGGGGCCCCGGGCATCGACGTGCGCTGCGAGAGCTTCGCGACCCAGGCCGTCGACCGCTTTCAGATCACGTATACCGGTCGACCCGCGCACGCCGCGGCGGCACCGGACAAGGGCGTCAATGCGCTGGATGCCGCGACGATCGCGCTCACCTCGATCGGGCTGCTTCGTCAGCAGCTGCCCGGCACCGTCCGCACGGCGGCCGTGATCACGCAGGGCGGCGAGGTGACGAACATCATCCCCGCGCGCACCGTGCTGCAGGCCGAGGTGCGCTCGTTCGATCTCGACGAGCTGCGTGATGCCAAGCGACGAGTGATGGCCTGCTTCGAAGCGGGAGCGCTCGCCGCGGGGTGCTCGTGGGAGCAGGTGCGCACCGAGCCGCGCTACGACCCGCTGGTGCAGGAGCCGCTGCTCGCCGACGCGTGGAACGATGCGCTGACCGAGCTCGGCCGCGAGCCCATCGCCTTCTCTGGAATGGCCGGCGGATCGACCGACATGGGCAACGTCTCGCAGGTCGTGCCGTCGATCCACCCCGGCATCGCGATCATCGGATCGTCGTCGGCTCCGCACACCGAGGGATTCGCGGCGGATGCCGCGACACCCGCCGCCGACCGCGCGGTCGTCGACGCGGCCATCGGCCTCGCGTGGGCCGCGGCCACGGCAGCGCTCACGCCGGAGTCCCGCTCCGATCTGCTCGCTCGGCAGGCTGCGCGACCGGCCGGAGCGACGACCCACCCGCAGGGCGAGGAGTGACGACTCTCGCCTCCGCGACCGACGCCCGCAGCGGCGTCTACGTCTCGGCGTTCGACCTGTTCTCGATCGGCATCGGCCCCTCGTCGTCGCACACGGTGGGGCCGATGCGGGCAGGGCGGGATTTCGCCCGGCGTGTGCTGGCGCAGCATCCGCAGGGTCCGAGTCGCGTCGAGGTGGTGCTGTACGGGTCGCTCGCCGCGACCGGTCTCGGGCATGGAACGCCGGATGCCGTGGTCGCAGGCTTAGCCGGTCTCGACCCCGAGACCTGTGATCCGGCATCCGTCTGCGGCGCGTGGTCGGGGCATCCGGCGGGGTCGCCGCTGCTGTTTGGTGGCATCGTGCCCGTGGCGTTCGACAGCTCCGATGTCGTGCTCGATCCGTTCACCCGCCAGCCGGGGCACCCGAACACCCTGGTGATCCGGGCGTTCGGGCCGGGTGGGGCGTCGATGGCGGAGGAGACGTATCTCTCGGTGGGCGGCGGATTCATCCAGCGCGTCGGCGAGGTCGTCGAGAGCTCGGTCGTGCCCGAGGGGATGCCGTCGTTCCGGACGGCTGCGGAGTTGCTCGCACTGTGCGTGGATGGGCGGTCTATCGCCGACGTCGCGCGGGCGGGTGAGCTCGCCGCGCACGGTGCCGATGCCGTCGACGCGGGTCTCGATGCGATCTGGACCGCCATGCGCGACTGCGTCGAGGCGGGGCTGGATGCCGAGGGAGTGCTGCCGGGTGGTCTCGGTGTGCCGCGGCGGGCGCGGTCGATGCGCGGCAGCATCCTCCGGGCAGAGGCTGCGGGGCGGCCGGTCACGTCCGACTGGCTACAGGCGTTCGCGCTCGCCGTCAATGAGGAGAACGCAGGGGGTGGACGCGTGGTCACGGCGCCCACGAACGGTGCCGCCGGCATCCTGCCCGCCGTGCTCATGTACTACTCGCGGTTCGTGCCCGGCGCGGATGCTGCGGCTGTGCGGACCTTCTTGCTCACCGCCGCCGCGATCGGATCGCTGATCAAAGCGAACGCGTCGATCTCGGGAGCGGAGGGCCGATGCCAGGCCGAGGTCGGTTCCGCGTGCGCGATGGCGGCTGCCGGGTTGTGCGCTGTTCTCGGCGGAACACCGCAGCAGGTCGAGAACGCGGCAGAGATCGCGATGGAGCATCACCTCGGGCTCACCTGCGATCCGATCGCCGGGCTCGTGCAGATCCCCTGCATCGAGCGCAACGCCGTCGCCGCGTCGACCGCGGTCACGGCTGCCCGCCTCGCCCTGCACGGCGATGGCAGCCACGTCGTGTCGCTGGATGCCGTGATCGAGACGATGCGCCAGACGGGCGCCGACATGAGCGACAAGTACAAGGAGACGAGTCGGGGTGGGTTGGCGGTGAACGTGGTGGAGTGCTGAGGGGTTACTCGTTCGCTGCAGACAGGGTTGCGCGGTAGTCCGAAACTGCCCGCACCATCGGATCGATGATCTCGCGCAACTCGTCAGTCAGCTGTTCGTCGTCCGCCGATAGGCGTGCGATCAAAGCGGTCTTCGCGGGTTCGCGGGCGATTCCGTCGGCCACCTCGAAGGCGAGAACATCGAAGTCGCGCTCGCCGGATCGAGGCACCTCGGCCCGAACTCGTCCGAGCCGAGGATCATCGCTCGTCAGGTGCAGGTATGCCCGCAACTCCGGATCGAATCCCGTTCCGCCGATGTGTACGATCTCCCCACTGGCGGAGTCGAGCCAGACGTACAGCCACGAGCCGCTGGGGAGAACGCGACCTCTCCGAACGGAGATGATGCGGGGCCGGCTGGAACTCATGCGCCCAACCATATTCGCTGCCCGCGGCGCCCTTCGGTGTTCTGCGGGAGCCCCTCCAGATCTCAGCAGCTAGTCGCCCAATAGGATCCGTCCATGAGGCTTCTGGTTTGGACGACGATCGTCGCGCTTGTCGTCGGCGCTGGTTTTGTAGTCGACGGCTACTTGTCGTGGCCGAGCGGCTCCTTGCTCGAGATCGATTCGAAGCAGTTGCGCACCGCCGGCCTCAGCCTGTCTATTGGCTCGACGCTCATCGGCATCGGTGTTCTCGCGGGTCTGCTCGCTATGCACGCACGTGCTGTCGGGCTCCAGACACGCACGGCCCTCGGGGCCCAAGCAGATGCAGACGCTGCGCGCCGTGCTGAAGAGGTTCGTGCCCAGCAGGCGCACGAGCTCCGAACGGGAAACCGGAGCTGAACCGTCACTGGTGACTAGCTGACTGCGGCCGCGTTTCGAGTGCGCCCTCCGCAGTTGGATAGTGGGCTTCCAGCGGTCGACCCCCGAAAGTAATCTGAGTCTCATCCCACGCCCACCGCCCGCATCGAAGGAGATCGGCGAGATGAGACCACTGCGTTATTCGATCAACGTCACGCTCGACGGCTGCGTGCATCATGAGGCGGGCGTCGCTCCCGACGAGGAGCTGATGCGCTTCTGGACCGCCGAGATAGAACGAGCGGATGCCGTCATCTACGGTCGAACGACCTACGAGATGATGGAGGGCGCGTGGCGTCGCCCGGCATCCGGTCAGTGGCCCGACTGGATGAGCGAGTGGGAGGTCCCGTTCGCCGCGGCCATCGACCGCGTGCCGAAGTACGTCGTGTCGCGCACGCTGGACGCCGTCGACTGGAACGCCGAGCTCATCCGGGGCGACCTGTCCGAGACGGTCCGCCAGCTGAAGCAGCAGCCGGGCGAGGGGCTGTCGGTCGGCGGCGTGACGCTGCCGCTCGCGCTCGCCGAGCTGGGGCTGATCGACGAGTACACGTTCGTGGTGCATCCGATCATCGCCGGACACGGGCCGAGGCTGCTCGACGGGTTGTGCGAGGGTTTGACCCTTGAGCTGATCGACCGGCGAGAGTTCGGGGCCGGGGCGGTCGCGAATCGTTACAAGTTGGCCAGGGTCTAAACGCCAAGAGGCGGCGCGCAACCAACAAACTCTTCTGTCAGTCTGGGTAACGAATGAAGATTCCAGCGGCCGACAGCACGGTGGCCAGTGTCGCTAGCACGGCAAAGATCGATGCTGTAGCGTTCGGCGGCAGAAACAGAGTTGCGAGGCCCATGGCCACCGTCAAGATCACGGCAAGAGTCCAGAACTTCGCTCTATTTATTGTCGCCAGCTTGACTCGCCAGGTTGCTTTCCGTATCAACACGGAATCAGACAGGTCTCGGTATTCGAACTCGGCAGGCTTCAGGTATGGATAG
Organism: Microbacterium sp. Root280D1; assembly: GCF_001428975.1. NCBI lineage: Bacteria > Bacillati > Actinomycetota > Actinomycetes > Micrococcales > Microbacteriaceae > Microbacterium > Microbacterium sp. Root280D1. The sequence goes on from NZ_LMJK01000001.1 coordinate 444,020, forward strand.
AGATCCCCTTGCCCGTGAGTCATCTTTCGCTTTATTTCAAACGTGTGCATCGGTGAGCCACCTTTTGCAACTAACCAGGCCACGGCACCCGCGAGCACCGCATTCTTGCATGCAGTGACGTCGAAAGACGCATTGGCGGCTCGTTGCTGCGTTAGGAAGTCACGGAGCTCGCTTTCTTCGAGAGTCTTGTACTGAAAATCAAGTGCGCCCCACGTCACTTCATCGAAGAACTGTTTCATAGGGCGAGGCTTGGTTAGCGGTGCTGGTTCGTCGAAGTTGGCGCTGGAGCGATAGTCACCCTTGATCAAGCTGTCTACGAAGGCATGAAGCTTGTGTTCAATGTCGAGCCGTGTTTGCGCAGGGGTCTTCAATCCCGGCATGCCAACTACGGCAATAACGAACTGATTCACGCCCAAGCGTGCGTTGTGACTGATTACGTTGAAGTAGACGTCGGGCGTAGGTGACGATGCCAGGATGACCAGTCTCTTACTCACCGCGCAGCTCCTGCGTGCGATTCTTTCCTCGCAACTTGGCAAGGTGTAGATTGAGAGTCGCCTGCCTCGGGTTATCTCCGACCCCGCAAGAAACGGTCAATCCAGATTCGGTGTGAAATTGCGTGCGGAGAGCGTCAATTTGAGTGAGGTCGCATTCGTTCGGGAGATGGGCCAAGACCTCGTCGCCTGCAGCGAAGACGATAGTGCCCCCGAGCAGAGACTCCAGTTTTCGCGACAGGCTTTCGATACCGAGGCTGACTTTCGCGCTGATGTTAGCGGCGCCCTCAAGATCGAACTCGAGCAATCGAAGCTCGATCGCGGCACCAACGTCATCGCCGTCGAAGTACAAGTAAGTCCCCGGAGGGGTAGAGCGCGGCATTGTTTGAGCGTACCGAAGCTGGGGCGACACTGCACCGACTTCGTCGCCTTCGGTGCTCGCTCGCCGCTCGCATCATTCGCTAGGACAGTGCCTTCAACGCGTATGGCTCTGCCCAGTAGCCTGTTCAGGTGCCCCGTCCCCGAAGTGAAGCCGCGCGCCAGTCTGTGCTGGAGGCGATGCGCGCTGCCGTCGTGGCCGGCACCTACGAAGCGGTGACCATCGAGGGACTCGCAGAGTCAGCGGGAGTCTCCAAGCAGACGATCTACCGGTGGTGGCCGTCGAAAGCGGCGATCCTCGGCGAGGCACTGCTCGAGGGCGACCTACCCGGAGCCGACCCCGCTGTCGCGATGACCGATGACATCCGAGCCGACTTGCACGCCTGGTTCTCCGCGATGTCGGCCGGACTCGCACGGCCCGAGGGTGTCGCACTCGCCCGGGCGCTGATCGCGGTGACCGCCACCGACCACGAACTCGGGCTTGCGCTCAACGAGCGTCTCGCGGCCCCGATCCGCTCGTGGGTCGCCGAACGGATCGCGCGCGGACAGTCGGCAGGCGAGATCCGGGCCGACGTGGATGCTGACGCCATCGCCGATCAGCTCATCGCCATGGCGTCATACGCGGCGCTCATCGGACAGCCGTTGAGCGCAGAGCGCGTCGAGGAGACGGTGACGCGGCTGCTGCGAGGCATCGCTCGGTAGGACGTCTGTCGGGTGAGGCCGGTGCTGGATAGCCTGGCGACGGACACTCACCGCTGAGGACTGGAGCAGAGCATGGTCATCGCTGACATCACCGTCGTTCCGCAAGGCCGTATACCTGGAATTCTCGAAGCGCATGGCGGAGGTCTACCGCGATCACGGTGCGATCAGTGTCGTGGACTACTGGCAGTCGAGCGAGTCTGCCGATCCGGCTGACTTCCACGCAGACGGGGCGTCGTACGAGCCCGGCGAGCTGAAGAGCATCGCCGACCTCGCAGGAGCGAACGCCGAGGAGTCCGTCGTGGTCACGGTGACGACCTGGCCGTCGCGCGAGGTTCGCGACCGCGGAACCGCTGCCGTCACGAGCGATCCTCGCGTTCTCGAGACGGTCGATGAAGAACCCGTCTTCGACGGAGGCCGCGTGATCGGAGACAGCTTCGAGATCGCGATGAGCGTTCCGGAGTAGTGACGGGCTCCGGTTACGGGGTGCAATAGGCGAGCATCGCGTCGGTCGCTGTGCGCATCTCCGTCGTCGCCGCGTCAAGGCCAGTCATGTCACCCGCGATGGCCTTCTCGCCTTCGGCGGCGAATGCGTCGATGCTCGTCGTCCACGAGTCCCGGAGGGTGACGAACTCTTCGGGTCCATCGACACCGCGGATGTTCTCGGCGACGCTCTTGACCTCATCGAGTGCTGCCTGCGCGGCCTCGGGAGTCGGCGAGCTGACGCTGGAGATCACGCCGGTGACCTGCGCGGCCTGAGCTGCGACCTGGCCGCAGGCCGCGATGGTCGACGCCTGGGAGCATCCGGACAGCAGGAGGATGCCGACGGCGAGCGTCGCGAGCGCGGAGAGCTTCTTCATGCGAGCCACTGTAGGCGGCGGAGATGTGAGGTCTACTCTGAGCCCCAGGCGGGGCCGGCGAAGGTCACGGGCTTGCCCGCGGCCTCTGCGTAGGCGATCTCCCGGAGCGTCGATTCGCCGAACTGCTCGCCTCGGTTCACGACGACCACTCGATCGGCGAGGTCAATCCTGCGCAGGTGCAGCTCGCCGAGCGCGGCCTTCTGCTCGTCGGTGATCGGGGTGTCGAACTCGCCGGGCATGAGGACGATGACGCCGTCGAGCGTCAAGGACTGGCTCACGGCTCTCATATCTTCGGCGAACCGCATGGAGCCGCAGATGCAGAAAACTTCGGGACGCTCGGGCACGGTGTCAGTATTTCATCCGCTCTGGAGCCGGCGGTCTGAGCCCTCGACAGGTGCTGCGGTCTAGGCTCGGCTCATGAGCGAGCCCAGCGCCGAGACCTCCCTGATTCAGCAGCGCATGGCATTGCAGCGCCGCAAGAACTTCGCGCTCTACACGCTTGTGTTCTCCGCGATCCTCCTCGCAGGATGGGCCGTAGCGATTGCGCTCGATCCGAGCGCGCTATACCGGTGGATCAGTCTTGTCGTCTTCGGTGCCGGCGTGGGCGTCGGGATCTTCGAGCTGCGCAAGGCGCGTCGAGCGATCGGCGAGTTCGAAGGCCGGCACGGCAGCCGTGCCGGCCTCCAAGACTGAGGCGCTTACTGCACCGACCATCCACCATCGGATGCCAGAACCGCACCGTTGATGTTCACGGCGTCGTCTGACAGCAGGAACGTGATCGACGCGGCGAGGTGCTCGGCGGTCGCGACGGTCGGGATCGACTGCTGGAACGGGGCCAGGCGGCCGGAGCCGTACTCCGACATGTTCGGGGGCATCGGGATGCCGGTGGCGACGCCGCCCGGTGCGACGGAGTTCACGCGGATGCCCTTCGGCCCGTACATGAACGCCGCGGACTTCGTGACGCCGATGATGCCGTGCTTGCTGGCCGTGTACGCGTTGCCCGAGGAGTTGCCGCGCAGACCCGCTTCGCTCGAGACGTTGAGGATCGAGCCGCGGCCGGCCTTCTCCATGATCGGCAGCACCGCGCGCATGAGCTTGAACGGGGCGGTGAGGTTGATGGCGATGACGCGGTCCCAGACGGCATCCGTCGTCTCGCCTGCGGGGGAGAAGTCGTCGTTGATGCCGGCGACGTTCGCAAGAGCATCGATGCGGTCGCCCGCGGCGGCGATGACGGCGTCGATCGCGTCCTGCTTGGTGAGGTCGCCGGCGACGGTGGTGATGTCGGCATCCGGCAGCTCGGCCTTCAGGGCGTCGAGCTTGTCGGCGGCGATGTCAGAGGCGATGACGCGCCCGCCTTCACGGGCGATGCGGGATGCGGTGGCCCTGCCGATTCCGGATGCTGCGCCCGTGACGATCACGGTCTTGCCCGCGAAACGTCCGGCGGTGGGCTTCTCGGTCCAGCCCTCGGACTCGTCGGCCTCGGGGATCTCGCCGCCGTTGGCTGCGCGCACGAGGTCGTCGACGACGGACTGGGGCAGCTGGCCCTGGCTCATCGCGACGAGCTGCTGCAGCGGCAGTCCGAGCACGGGAGTGAGGAGCTCGGGGTCGGCGCCCGTCTGCTCGAAGAGTGCGCGGATGAGCGGCCCGCCGGTCGGGTCGTTCAGCCAGTCGCCGATGGTGGAGTGTGCGGTGAGGGCCATGGTCGAGCTCCTTGAGGCTTGGGTTTCGCAACGGTGCGTCTACTTATGATCGATTGTACGCCTGAGGACGCTCGAGTGGTGCCTCGTCCTCGCCAATGAAAAAATGCGTCAGTCCGTTCTGGACGCGACGCGCGCGGGTGGCTCAACAGGTGAGCTGGGGGAGCGGTTCGGTCGGGCCAGGCGCGAGTTTTGCCCGACGACTCAGTCATGTTTCCTGGTGATCGACAGCAGTTCTTTCGTCCGCGTCGCTGGGCTACCGCAACAAGGCTGGGCGGCAAGACGGCACGGTATCCGAGTACGGCTCCGGGTTTCACGCGCAGGACCAGTGTCATCGCTCCGGGCAGACTGCATCTTGGCTAGGCAATGCGGCGCGTCCTTCGCCGAGGGCACGCGTCGACCCACCGATAGGATCAGGGACGACTGGGCAGTTGTCGATCCGCTCGGTGTTGAAGGACGCGCAGCCGGCTACGGAGCGCCTGTGCAGAAATGGCGAGACAGCGATGGCGAAGCTCAACCTGAAGGCCGTGGAGGAGCGCATCGCTCCGCTGGCAGGCCAGGAGTCATACGACCGCGAGTTCATCTTCGACCTGCTGCTCGCATACGGCAAGCCGCGCGGAAACGTCACTCGCCTGCGCAACGGCACTTCGCTCAACGTGGCAGCTGATCAGACGCGCGAGGTAGCGCAGAAGAACGTGGTCTACTTCCGGGAGACCGACGGTGATCCGCTGGCTGAGCTCCATGAACTGAGCACCTCCCCTGTGGTGGTCAAGTACAACCCCCGATTCGTGATCGTGACCGACTACGACGAGGTCGTAGCGACGGACACGAAGGTCGGCGAGACCATCGGGTTCCCGATCCGCGAGATCGACAAGCACTTCACCTTCTTCCTGCCGTGGGCCGGGATGGAGAAGGCCCAGTACGTCGCCGAGAAGATCGCCGATGTCAAGGCCGCCGAGCGCATGGGCAAGCTTTTCGACGAGCTCATGGCGGCGAACCCGGACATTCTGGAACAGCCGAACGGCCGGCACTCACTGAACGTGTTCTTCACCCGGTTGCTGTTCTGCTTCTTTGCCGAGGACACCGACATCTTCGACGAGGGCCAGTTCACCAACGCCGTGGGCTCCCACACCCAAGCCGACGGCTCCGACACGGCTGGCTTCCTTCGAGATGTGTTCCTGGCTCTCGACACCGAGCGGGCCGAGGACAAGCCGCATCACCTTGCATCCTTCCCGTACGTTAATGGCCGGCTGTTCACGGTGGCTGACGAAGAGTTCGTGCCGACATTCACGAAGTCAGCACGGCAGCTGCTCATCGAACTGGGAACGCTCGTGTGGCGCGAGATCAACCCCGACATCTTCGGATCGATGTTCCAGGCGATCGTCACACCGGGCGCACGCAAGGACCTCGGCCAGCACTACACGTCCGTGCCGAACATCCTCAAGACGATCGAGCCGCTGTTCATGGACGATCTGCGCCAGCAGTTCGAAGAGGGCTACGACAGCGCCAAGAAGCTGAGCGCCCTGCTGGAACGGATCAGCGCGATCAAGGTGTTCGATCCTGCCTGTGGCTCGGGGAACTTCCTGATCATCGCCTACAAGGAACTGCGCCGACTCGAGCACGGTATCCTCGAGCGCCTAACAGAGCTCGACGAGAAGAACCGGGTGCTGTTCGCGGAGTCGCGCATCAACATCGAGAACTTCTTCGGCATCGAGATCGATGACTTCGCGGTCGAGGTCGCGATCCTGTCGCTCTGGATCGCCAAACACCAGATGAACGCGGAGTTCAAGGAAAAGTTCCGGCTCACGATCCCGCTGATCCCGCTGAAGGAGACCGGGCAGGTGAAAGCAGGCAACGCGACCCGCGTTGACTGGAACGCGGTGTGCCCGAACGATGGCGAAACCGAGATCTACCTAATCGGGAACCCTCCATACAAAGGTGCCAAGACCCAAACCAAGGGAATGAAGGCCGACTTTCCCTTCGTTTTCTCGGGACGACCGTTCTCAAAGAACCTCGATTACATCGCCCTCTGGTTCACCAAAGGGGCGGACTACATCGCGGGAACTCAGGCGGAACTCGCTTTCGTCACCACTAACTCCGTGGCCCAGGGCGAACACGTCGGGTTGATGTTCCCTCGCCTCTTCGATCTGGGGCTCGAGATTCGCTACGCCTACACATCCTTCAAGTGGGAGAACAACGCAAGGCGAAACGCCGGCGTAACGGTCGCCGTGATCAGCCTCCGCAACGTACGGCCTGGTCCGAAGTACATTTTTGCTGATCACCTAAGGCTTGAGGTGGCTAATATCAACGGCTACCTGGCCGACGGGGCGAACATCTTTGTCCATCGCCGAACTCAGAAACCGCTCAGTCCGAGTCTTCCCCCGATGGTCTTTGGATCGATGCCGCGCGCAAAGGGATTGGTCATCTCGCCCGAGGATCGCGAGAGCATGATCGCGAGTGATGCTCGGGCCGAGCGATTTATCAAGTCGTACGTCGGAACATCTGAGCTTGTGGACGGTAAGGATCGGTACTGTCTTTGGATTGACGACGCCGATGTCGCCGATGCCAGGATGGTTCCCGAAATCGCTCGACGGCTCTCCCATGTAGCGGACGAGCGCCGCGAAAGTGACGCGGAGAGCACTGCTGCCTTCGCCGAGCGTCCGCACCGCTTCGTGCAGATCAGCTATCGACCCACCGAATCAATCATCGTGCCAAGCGTGTCATCTGAGCGTCGGGAGTACATCCCGTTCGGGTATCTCGGACAAGACACCGTAATTTCAAACCTCGCGTTCGCTGTGTACGACGCATCGCCGTGGACGCTCGCGTTGCTCACGTCGCGTATGCACATGTGCTGGACTCGTGCTGTCGGTGGACAGCACGAGACACGGTTGAGGTACTCCAACACGATCGTCTACAACAACTTCCCGGTGCCCCCACTCTCTGATGCAGTGAAGGAGAAGCTCACCATCGCAGCGCTGCGCGTGCTCGACGTGCGGGAGTACCACTGCGAGCGGACGCTGGCGGAGCTTTACGACCCGGACGAGATGCCGGACGACCTACGAGCGGCTCACGCTGAAGTCGATGCACTGGTCGACTCGATCTATTCGAGGCGCGGCTACGAGACGGACGAGCAACGATTGTCGGACCTCTTCGGTATGTATGAGGAGATGACGGCCGCCGAGGCCGCGAAGGGGAAGAAGAAGTGAACAAGAACGTGAACGTCGTCGATGTCTCCTACGCCCAGACAGGTGCCTCGGTGCACACTGACGCGATGGGCATGCGCGAGATGCAGCAGCGGGTCTTCGAGAAGCGGGACGCGCAGCATCTGCTGGTGAAGGCTCCGCCGGCTTCCGGCAAGTCGCGTGCGCTGATGTTCGTGGCGCTGGACAAGCTCTACAACCAAGGCCGCAAGAAGGTCATCGTCGCGGTGCCGGAGCGCTCTATCGGCGCATCCTTCGCGTCCACTCCCCTGTCCCAGAACGGGTTCTTCGCTGACTGGGAGATCAAGGACGAGCACAACCTGTGCACGCCTGGTTCCTCGGTTGGCAAGGTCGATGCCTTCGTGGCCTTCCTCAACGGCCCCGATGCGACGCTGGTGTGCACGCACGCCACGCTGCGGTTCGCCTTCGAAAGGCTCTCCCCTGAGGCATTCAATGGCACGGTGCTGGCGATCGACGAGTTCCACCATGTCTCTGCCGACACCGAGGCCAACCGCCTGGGTGCGCTGCTGCGCGATGTGATGGCCGGCTCGGATGTGCACATCGTGGCGATGACGGGCTCGTACTTCCGCGGCGACTCGGTGCCGGTGCTTTCCTCGGAAGACGAGGCGAAGTTCACACCAGTCACGTTCAACTACTACGACCAGCTCAATGGCTACGAGCACCTGAAGTCGCTCGGCATCGGCCACCACTTCTACCAGGGCCGGTACACCGATGCGATCAGCGAGGTGCTGGACCTCGACAAGAAGACGCTTCTCCACATACCGAACGTGAACTCCGGCGAGTCGACCAAGGACAAGATCGAGGAGGTCGGCTTCATCATCGACGCGATCGGCGAGGTCGTGGAGACGGAGGCCGATACGGGCATCATCCTGATCCGCCGGCCGGATACCGGCGCGATCCTGCGCGTGGCCGACCTCGTCGACGATACCGATCAGAAGCAGCGCGCCGATACGCTGCACTACCTCTCCACCGTCGGGTCGAAGCAGCGTGACGCTGTGGACATCATCCTCGCGCTTGGCATGGCCAAGGAAGGCTTCGACTGGCCGTTTGCCGAGCACGCGCTCACAGTGGGCTACAGGGCATCCCTCACCGAGGTCATCCAGATCATCGGCCGCGTCACCCGCGACAGCCCGGGCAAGGCGCACGCACAGTTCACCAACCTCATCGCCGAGCCTGATGCTTCGCAGAGCGAGGTGAAGGGCTCGGTGAACAACATGCTCAAGGCAATCACTGCTTCGCTGCTGATGGAACAAGTCCTGGCGCAAAACTTCACGTTCAAGACGAAGCGCGAGGGCAATGCACCTGAGCCGGGAACGCTGCACATTAAGGGGTTTAAGGAGCCTTCGACGGCGAGGGTCAAGCAGATCGTGGAGACAGATCTCAACGACCTGAAGGCCACGATCCTGCAGGACGACACCTTTGCGCGCGCGGCTGCCGGCAGCGTCGATCCTGAGACCACCAACCAGATCCTGATCCCCAAGATCATCCGTGAGCGCTACCCGGATCTGAGCGAGACCGAGGTCGAGGAACTGCGCCAGCAGGTCATCGTCGACTCGGTGATCAAGAACGGCGAGGTCCGCACGGTCGGCGACCAGCGGTTCATCAAGATGAGCGAGAAGTTCGTCAACATCGACGACATCAACATCAACCTCATCGACTCGGTGAACCCGTTCCAGAGGGCCTTCGAGGTCATGTCGAAGTCGGTCACCACGAACGTGCTGCGGATCATCTCGGACTCCATTGCCGCCACGCGTATCGAGTTCACCGAGGAAGAAGCGCTTGCGCTCGTGCCCCGCATCAAGAACTGGATCAAGGTCAACGGGCGGAAGCCGGACTCCCGAGCTGATGACCCGACCGAGAAGCGCTATGCCGACGCCCTGCTGTGGCTCCAGCGGGCCAAGCAGAAGCTCGAGGCCGAGAAGCGAGCAACCGAAATGGTGTCCGGGGAATGATGGAGAACGACGACGCCCTCGAGCCGGCACCCGCGTCGCTGCAGGACCTCATTGACAACGACCTCGACGGGCTGCTGGATGCACCGGAGAAGAAGCAGAAGGCCACGCCTGCTGATCGGCTCCAGCGCGCCTTCCTGGAGATCGTGGAGTTCCGCCGGACGCACGAGCGCCTGCCAAGCGCGACGACCCGCGACATTGCCGAGCGCAAGCTCGGTGCCAGGCTCGACGGCATCCTTGCTGACGAGTCCAAGATTGAGGCGCTCAAGCCGCTCGATGAGTTCGGCATGCTCGAGATCTCCGAAGCACCAGCATCGCTCGAAGACCTCCTCGAGGACGACGATCTCGATGACCTTCTGGGCGATGACACAGGTGTCCTGGACGTGTCAGACCTGCCTATAGCCAAGCGCCCCGAGTCACCGGACTCCGTGGCCCAGAGGGTCAAGGCCAAGGACTTCGAAGCATTCGAGCCACTGTTCAAGGCGAAGCATGCCGAGCTAGCGGATGGCACATTCCAGCTGATGCCCTTCACCGGCATGGACCTCATCCGCGAGGGCATATTCTTCGTGCTCGGCGGCGTGATGTGCTTCGTCGCCGAGGTTGGCGACGACGTGGATCTGGTCGTTGGCGGCAAGCCGAAGCAGAAGCAGCGCCTGCGCGTTGTCTTCGAGAACGGCACAGAATCGGCGATGTACAAGCAGAGCCTCATGACGCGCCTGTACGAGGCCCAGGGCCAGGTTCTGGCCCGCACGGGGCACGATGCCGGGGAGATTCTTGACGCCGACGTGGAGAGCGGCCACATCTACGTGTTGAGCTCCCTGAGCGAAGACCCCGTGATCGCAGGAATGAAGAACCTGCACAAGATCGGGTTCTCGACGACCAGCGTGGAACAGCGCATCAAGAACGCCTCGAAGTCGCCGACGTATCTGATGGCCCCTGTGGAAGTTCTGGCCGACTACCGGCTGTACAACGTCCGCGCTTCCTGGCTCGAGCACCTGCTCCACAGGGTGTTCGCCGAGGTCAGGCTCGACCTGACGCAGGTGGACCGCAAGGGGCGCGACTATGACCCCTCCGAGTGGTTCGTCGTGTCCCTGGAGACGATCAACAGGGCCGTTGCCATGATCATGTCCGGCGAGATCACCGACTACGTGTATGACAAGGCGCAACAGAAGCTGGTCGAGAGCGGCTGACGCGTCGGCGTCCGCTCGCGACAGACTTACATGAAGACCATTGTGTGACCGATCACGTCGCAGCCGCCCATGCCGCCGCAGATCCGGGAAGCAGGTTTGGTGATATTTGCGTCCGCAGATCGTGCACGAGTGAGTGTCGGCGATCTCGCCGACCGGCTTCGGGTAGCGAGGTCGATACGAGCTTGGCTACAGCGTCAGCGCGAATGCAAGCTCCCGTACGTGCCTGATAAGGGACTCCGGCTTCCCACTCACATCCACCGCATGCGCCACCACCACAGTCCCCGTGGGCGCGATCTCGTACCGCCGCGGCTCCACATCGCCTGACACGTACAGCAGATGCACCTCAGGCACATGCGCTGTGATCGCGTACGCCAGTCCTTGGTACACGTCGGCGTTAGGGGGAGAGCCATCACTCTCACCCCACACCTTGTACTTCGTGTCCGCCACAGCCACGACACGACCTCCACGTGAGATAACGATGTCCGGCCGCATTCGCACTTTTCCGCCGGTGTCCAACCGCCAGTCCGACACCTGCAGATCGACCTCGAACCCTTCGGGCTTCAGCGTCGCCCGAAGCACCGACCCGACGAAGTCCTCGTACACCTTTGCGACGTTGAGCAAGAACGCCGAGCCGGAACTCGCGCCCTCTGCGTGCGCCCACGATGTCGCCTCGAGGATCCATTGCGCGAGGCGCAGCGCCGGCTGGTAGTGCGCGTTCAACCGGGTCGCCGTTGGCAAGGTCACCCGACCGCCGGCCCGCAGATCCGAGATCTCGGGGAACATCCCGAGCAGGGAGCCGAGTTCGTCGACGATGTGACGGGGCATCTGTTCGAGCCGCACCAGCGCGCGAAGCGCCGCCTTTACGATCCGGTTTTCCGCGACGTCCTCGGTGTAGTCGTCGTAGGTCAGCTCGACCGGAACGGGAATGCCAGGCCGCCCCTTGAGCTGGCGCGCCACATCCCATCGGCCCCGAATCACCGTGCCCGTCTCCTCGACGGACACATAGCCCTTTAGGAGCCCCCGTCCCGTCGCTGCCTCGACCGCTCGGATCAGCCCTGACGCCAGAGCCGACGGTAGATCTCGATCGGCCTCGAAGGCAAACGTCGCGTGGCCAACGTCAGCCTGCACGCCCGAGTACGACGCCATGAAAATCAGGCTCCGCAACGGAGTCTTCGGCCGAATGATCAGTCGAACTCCGTCGAGACCGACGGCTCCCACGCGCGTGACGTCGGTGATGCGCCAGATTCCCGAGTCCCCTGTCGGAGACACGCGACAGAACTTCAGCTCTTGCAGCCGCACTGCCTGTGACGTGGTCAGCGAGACGAAGGATTCGCCTTTCTCAGCGAGTTCCTCGACACGGGTGCCGAGCGACGTCGAGCTCATGTCTCCGACGCTGCTGCCTCGGCGCTAGATGCTCCGAGACCGGCGAGCAGTGTCTTCAGCCCGTACTTCACGTGCACGTCGACACCGGTTCCGATGTGGCGCTCCTCGAGCAACGGCAGGATGCTCTCCTCCCACACCGCGTGCAGGTCGTCCTGTTGGAGGTCCTCCGTCCGAAGCAGATGACTCGGGCCCACGCGATCTTCGCGATCGCGGATGCTTGAGTTGAGGCGCTCGAACAGCTCAGCTACGGGGAGGGTCTGCGGGTGGTGTGCTGCCCAGCGAACGAGGATGTCCTTCACCGGAGCGACATCGGGGTGCAGCTCGAAGAACGAGAAGCGGCGGCGCATGGCCGAGTCGAGAAGCGCGATCGAGCGGTCCGCGGTGTTCATCGTGCCGATAATGAGCACGTTCGTCGGGAGGGTGAACGACTTGCCCCCGTCATCACCCGAGCCTGCATACAGCACGTCGATGGCGTCATCGCGGTATTCGAGCAGGTAGTACAGCTCACCGAAGACCTTACTGATGTTCGCGCGATTGATCTCGTCGATCATCAGCACATGTGGCACGTCGGGGTTCTTGCGGGCTTCGTCGGCGATTTCGCGAAGCGGACCCCTAGTGAGCGAGAACGACAGCTGGCCCGCGGCATCCGTCACAGGCCGATATCCGGCGAAGAAGTCCTCGTAGGTATATGACGGATGGAACTGGATGCGCTTCACGACGCTGCCCGGTTTACCGAGGCGGTCGGCGAGGGCCCGGGCGACATACGTCTTGCCGGTTCCGGGCGGGCCATAAAGGATTACCTGTCCGCGGCGGTGGAGAGCGTTCGTCACCTTGCCGAGCCATGCTTCGTGCAGGTGTGTGGCGTCGGCAAGTTCCGCGAGGCTTATCTCTGAGGGCAAGAACCCGCGCGGATGGGGGATGTCCGGGGAGGGGTCCGGCTGTGGAAAGGGCCCGGGCTCTGGTTCAGGCTCCAGGTCGTCGCTCTTCTTCCACCTACCTTCAAGACCACCGTAAAGGTTGATCGGTTTGCCCTCCTTCACTTGTAGAGCAATCACGATCTTCTGGAGGTCAGCATCCGGGTCATCGGAGAAGTCGCCACCAATCTCCCCGATGAACGCGTCGCGGATCCGCGCACGATGATCGAGCGAGATCACCGGCCCGAAGAACCCGGGATGCACAAGGTAGAGCAGCGAGTATCGCTGGGTAGGGAATCCGTCGTCCTTGCCGAGGACGAGCTCGCGCCATCGTTGGGGGTCGTCGAGAGCAAGCTGCTGCTCCTCATCACTAAGTTTGCTCCAATCGAGGAGAACATCCAGCACGACGGTAATTGCACGGTTGACATGACCCTGCATCCCGCGACCGGGGTTAAAGGCGCCGCCGGTAAATGCGGCGTCGAAGACTCGTGGAATCTCCACAGGGTGGCGCATGGTCATGAGAACCGACTCCACCCGTTCTCGCTTCTTTGCGTGACCCATGACCTTGGCGATTGGGAGCAGCTGAAACGCCAGCACCTCGGCCATGAGGAGTTTCACATCGTCCGTCGCGGAAGCGAACTGGTGCTCGAGGTTCGCGTTGAAGCCTTTACCTTCGACCTTTTCCACTGCCGCCCACAACTCGTGTAGTTCGCGAATGTTCGCTGGGGTCCAGACCTCGCGAGACGGTGCGAAAGCTGAAAGCCCTTTGCGGAGTCCTTCCTCGACAACCACCTCGGCCGCGGCAAGCAATGTTCGCTGGCTCGAATCCTCGCTCACCCAACGCTCCGGGAGTGCGCGCTCGATCTCGTTGCGCTCGTTGTCGCGCTTGATCGCTTTGAGCCTTTGGGCTTCGGTGAAGAGCTCGTTGCCCGCATACTCATCGAGTGCCGCGAGTCCGCTCGCAGTGATAGCCCACTCCCCAGCGAGAGACGGGTTCTTTCGTAACCAGCCCGCCGGGACGAACTCGGAGCTGGCGAAGCGCCAGTTTGTTTCGCCTCTAGGCTTGTTCGCCGTGTTGATCTCCGACTCATACGGGGTGAGGGGAACCCGGGCCAGCGATTCCGCCCAGATGTCGCCGACGGGAACATACGAACCATCGGGTGCTCGCTCACCGAGGACCTCGAGCGCGATCCGCACTCGCTCGGCAGTCTTGAGTTCTTTCTCCATGGTGCTCCTCGGATCAACGTGTTGCGAGTCTAGGAGAGTGGAATCCGTCGGGAGGATGCTCAGGCCCGCCCACCGCCCACCTTCTTGAACCACACGGCGACCTGCGACTGGAATAGTTCACGGATCAGATCGTTGTCGAGCGCGCCATCCACTCCACGCAGGCGACCCTGCGTGAGCTCTCCGCACACGACAGCCCATGCGTAACCGATTGCAAGGGTGAATGAGCTGGCGACTGCTCCCGAGATCACACCGCCGACAAGCGTTCCCGCTCCCGGAATGAGCTTGAGCAGTCCCGCGACAGCGCTTCGCCCAGCAGCGGAGACGGCCACGGTCGCCGCGGTCGCCGCGATCGTGGCGGTCTCGACTCTGACGCCATAGATTGCCGCTACTCTCGCCATCATCCCGAGCTGTATTGGAATGAGCACTCCCGCGTCCGCTACAGGGATGGGGATGGCACCAACCGTCAGTGCAGCCGTGGCAGCCGCGCGGACAGCTGTTTGAGCCTGCTTGCGCTTTCTTGACAGATCGATCTTCTGGGCCGCAGCGAACGCAGCTTCAACACCGTCGGGAGCTGCGCGAAACGTCGCATCGACGAGCTCGTTGAGCCCATGCTGGACTTGCCCAGTGAAGTCATCTGCGGCCGACATCACGAGGATCGGGCGACCGCCCACGATTGGCAGCTCGAGTGCGGCGATGTGATCCGCGAGAGCCAGTGCATCGGAGTGATGCTCGCCAGCTCGCGACTGCACCTGCGTCAGCACGGCGACGACCGGCAAGCCAAGAGTGTGCAGCCGCCGGATGAACTCCGCCTCGGTGTCCTCGAACCGGCGGTCGGTCGATCGGACGCAGTACCAGGCGACATGGATCTGCTCAGGGAGCGGCCGCTGACGCATGCGCTTGAGGTAGTCGCTCAGCTCCTTGATCAGCTCATCGGTGTCCTTGCCGATCTCGAGCCCGCGGGTGTCGAGCAGGCCTAGGAAGCCGGAGCGGTGGATATAGAGATGCTCGTCCATGGTCACGGGGTCGCCGACTCCCGTGGGGGCGACTTCCTCGCCGAAGATCGCATTGATCAGGGTGGACTTCCCGACGCCGGTTTTGCCGAAGATCGCGAGGTTGAAACGGCCTATCTCTTTCGCCTGCTCCTTCCATTCACTGCGAAAGTCATCTTCAGAGAAGGTTTCACCCGTCATCGCACACTCTCTCTCTGAGGCCGGGGCCCCTGACTCGCGAGGAGCGCTCCCCTCGCGAGGATCAGCGTATCGGCAGTGGCGAATTCCTACTGATGATTGAATCGCGGGCGCATCTGGGAGAGTAGATCTTCTTTCATGCGTGAGGCATCGGCGCGCCGTTCCGTGACCTTCCATCCGACTTCGCACTGTTTCAACCATGCGACCACTTCATCAGCCTGTTTGTGAGTGATCGCGCTCGGGCGTTGGCGAGTTTTCTCGCGAGTGAGCCCAAGTATCTCGACCGCGACCCATGAACGAAGCGTGCTTCGACTGAAGTCCGGTCTCGATGAGATGTGGTCGTTGATCCGATCCCGTATGTGGCCGGAGATGCCAATATAGATGCACTCGCCTTCTCGGAACCATGCAATCAGACCGGGAGTATCCGGTAACTGCAGGCGTGAAATCTCGGCAGCAGAGACGGTGATGTCGAGGTCGGCAGGTGTAAGCGCGTTCTCGTTAGGGGGGCTTCCGAGCTCCCGCAACTGGGTCTCGATGATCGGCCATGCGCTGCTCTTCTTCGCGAGAGCCGGAACTGAGGCTGCGAACTTGGTTAGGGAATCGCGTAGCGCGCGATCCTCGGACTGCAGGATGTCGGTATAGCCGCTCGCGAGCAGGTACGAATGGGTCGACGCCGCATGAGCGAGTATGGCATCGAGGAAGATATCGTGGAGTCGCTCGCTCGGCAGCACGATGAACTCGAGCTCGTTCTCCCACAGCCGCCTTGTAGTCGGACTGTCATCGAGAGTCAGTACTGTTCCAAACGGCCCATCACGATCAGGCAGGGCCCGTCGAACATCATGGATGATCTCGTGGAAATGCGGATCCCGGACTCCGAAACCAGCGAACAGCAGGCGTCGCGTCATCAATGTCGCTTTGACGAGCGAACTCAGCGCAGCGCGATCGGCGTTGAAGTTCAAGTAGTCGTCGCGTGTAAGAACGATGGAAGACGGTTCGGTCACCGTGCCATGCAGTTTGAGTAGCCACCTCTCCGGCTCAGTCGCACCGCCTGGAATGACTCGTCTGGGGCGGTCGCCATCGTGCGCCGCGAGCTCGAAAAGACAGTCGTAGTTGAGCGTGACCGCTTGTTCTGCTTCAAGCGCGGCGAGGAGCGGAGGGGCAAGGCCATAACGAGAGACAGCTACCGCCTCAACAACGCTCTCGGCGAAGGCTTGGTCCGCGTCTGGAAAGTGCCGTTCAAACTCGCGGTGAAGATAAGCGGCCTGGTCGAGCACGTCGTGATGCTCAGCCAGAGTCTCGGCGGTGGAGATATCCACCTCGGCCTTCTCTGCAAGCTTCTGGATGAGCTGGTCCCATGTGGGAGCGCCTGCTGAGACGCTGACGCCCGATCCCATGAACGGGACTAGGCGACTATCGCGAGCTTCATGACCGAGCCTTGCCGCAGCGGTCAGCTGATCTCGCGAAAGTGCAGCCCAGGACTTATCACTCGAACGTCGAATCGACTGTGCGAGATCGTAATCACGGGCGTCTCTCAGCACAATCGCGACGTCGACTCCGTATGTTGAGGCCGCCGCGATGCTCTCCTCGTACAGCACTTTAAATACCTCTCCGCGGAACGCTCCAGCACCACCACCTCCGACGCCGAACAGCGGGACTGCGAGAAGAGGAATCGAGTCCTTTCGTTGGAGGCCTTTGTGCTGTCCTGCCGCCTGAGAAGCGACCTCGAAGAATTCTTGGATTCTGGGCGCAATGTCAGAGGCGCGCTTTACTCCGGAGTACGGTACAGCAGTGAGGATCAGCTGCGGCTCGAACCGAGACGTCGAGAGCAGTCGCACGGGTAGCGTGAATCGCCGCTCTTCCTGATAGGCGGCGCGCAGCTCGGGGTCGAGCCGACGCTCTACGTCGACACCGGCAGCTGTCCACCCGCCTCCGGGACGAAGGTCCTTGTCCGCCGCCCACATGTACACGTCGCACGCGAAGTTCCGCATGTCTCCCCTGATCACGAAGACGTGCCCGGGCGGTTCAGGAATCGCTGTCATGCCTTGATCATCGCAGGTGGGTGACTCATCCGCGCCGCCGGACATCCCGGTCTTTCTAGCCAAGTGCTCTCGGTTCAAGAACGGCCGTGGGCTCTCTCAACGAGGGGACTAACCCCGGCTGGGCGAACTAGAGTGCGTATCACCTGCCGCCTTGAATGCCTTTCCAATCCCGCACGTCCTGGGCGAGGACCCTTTTGAGTTGCGTGCTCAGATTCGTCGCGAGGCGTCTGCGAGCACGCCGTGACTTCGCTTCCCTCGAAGCGCGCTCATACTCGATGCGAATGGTCTGTAGCTCGTGCAGGACTTGAGACCGCTGAATCCACAGGTCTTTATGGTGAAAATGCTCGTTCCAAGCCAGGAGGACTGCGATGGTTGCTGAAGCGGCGGTGGTGCAGATCGCGATCAGATCTTGCAAAAGATTGTTCGAGGCCGAAGCGCTGATCGCACCGAAGACGGCGATCATCCCGGTGAGGACGGTAGTCCAGATAATGACCTTGGCTGCCCGCCGCTTGACCACCTTGCGGGTTCGATTGAACTCTCCCTCCCACCACTCCAGGTAGTAGAACATGGCGTCTAACGACTTGAGCATCGGATCAGGACGGGATGGCGGTCGCAGGCCATCCGAATTGTCCTTTGGTGAGGACTTTGAACCTCGAATCCCAGCGGCGACCGCCAATAACATCCCGACCGCAAGCAACGTCGCGGTTATCACCGCCCCATTGGATTGAATGAAGGGTTGGGTCTGCGTCCGTTTCACCATCTCTGTCGATTGCACGAAGACGGTAGCGGCACCCGCTGCGATGAGGAACGCGATCGCGTTCACTATTCTGGCAGCCGAGTCAACGGAGGCGAAGAATCCAATGAGGGAGGCCGCGATGACACATGCCAACACGGCAATCGCTGCGGCCCCTACGGAGTTATCGGGCACACGAATAATCAGTGGGGGACCCAGAAGCGCAATCGCGATAACCGCGATGGATGCCAGCCATCCGCGACGGTTCGCAGAGAACCCTGCGAAGAGCGCGGATCGGTCCTTAGTGCTCATCTCGATCTCCTTCGAATCGGGTGCAGAGCGAAAGCACCGCGGCCCACGCGATCGTACTACTTGAGCTCGCCGATCAGTCGCTTTCGTATCGGTCGGCTGCTCACGCTTATCCCGACGACCCGCGCCACGTGTCCTTCGACTAACGCCGTCGATGCAAACCACGCACTGGGTTCGCGAGCCGCGAACGCGGCCGACGAATGCGCGCGTCCAGCGTCGGTCGGACTCGGCGTGAGCCCAGCGCTGAGCAGAATAGCGGGACGTTTCGCCTCGCTTCGCCCTAGACGACCGCGGGTGGTGCCCTACACCCGCTCCCGCCAGCTAATCCCCCGCCCAGCAATCCGCCTCCCAGCCTCTTCCGCCGCGACCGGCTCCCCGACGTCTGCCCCGACCTCGAGCCCCACGACCGAGTGCACGATCGTCCCCTCATACACGTGCACGAGGTTGTACCCCTGCGCCGCATCCTGCCCCCGGGTCGCCCCGACCGGCTGAGCCAGATCCTGCCCGTAGGCACTCGACGACGCGGCCGCCACCGGAATCCCGGCGAAGGTACCGAACGACGGGTGATGCACGTGCCCCGACAGGATCCCCCGCACATCCGACCCCGCCAGCACTGCAGCCAACGCCGCCTGCTCGCGCAGCTCGACAGTCACCGCGAGGTCGAGCACCGTCGGCAGCGGCGGGTGATGGATCAGCAGCAGCGAACCCTCCGGCGCCGGTGTGGCCAACTCCGCCGCAAGCCACGACAGTTGCGCCCGATCGACCCGCCCCCAGTGTTCCCCGGGAACGGTCGAATCCAGCACGATCACCCGCATCCCGCCGAACCACCGCACCTCGACCACAGCATCCGAACCGGCACCTGCGGTACCGGAAACCGGCGTTTCAAGAGCAAGCCCCAACTCCGCCCGCATCGCCCCACGCTCGTCGTGGTTGCCCATGGCCCACACGACCTCACAACCCAGCGCCTCCACCGCCGGCGCCACCAGCTCCCTCAACCGCCGATACGACGACGCGTCTCCCCGATCCGCGAGATCCCCCGTGAACAGCAACGCGTCAGGGCGAAGCCCCGAAGACACCAGCCGCGACAACACAGAAGACAGGTTTGCATCGGCATCCGCCCCACTGCCATACAGCGGCGCGCGTTCACCGGGAAGGTGCGTATCGGAGATGTGCACGAAGGTGTGCGATGGGTGAGAGTGCTCGGTGAGGATCATTTCTCTTCCAGTGAGACGACGAACAAGTACAGGACAGAAGTCAGACGGGAGCGGCGGTAGACCCGGGCACGAGAGTTCCGACGAACGGCTGCCGCACGGTCTCCGCAGAATCCGACTCAGCATCCGATCCCGAAAGCAACCGCTGCATCGTCTCCACAGCCGCGGCCGCGACGGCCTCGACCGGAATCCGCAGTGTCGTCAGACCCAAGAGGTCAGCCCCGGGCAGGATGCCATCGCACCCCGTCACGCTCACGTCGCCGGGCACAGCCAACCCCGCAGTACGCAGAGCGCGCATGACCGCGAGCTGCCGATAGTCCGACGCGCACATCGCAGCTGTGGCCCCATCGCGCACGGCATCCAGCGCCTCATCCACTCCATCGGTCGGCGCCGCTCCCGCAGACACCCGAGTCACCGATGCCCCGCCTGCGACCAACGTCGACTCCATCGCCGATGCCCGCAGATGCTCAGCGAACGAGACATCCTCCGCGCCAGAGAGCACCACAACCCGACGGTGCCCCAGCGACAAGACATGCGAGGCCAGCATCCGCCCGTGCTCCGGATCGTCATAGTGCGCGGTATGAATCCCCTCGGCCGTCTCGACCCGCCCCGCGCGCACGATCGGCACCTGGTCGGCGAACGGCTCGAGCTGCGCGGCCGTGATGCCACCGGTCGCGACGATGAGTCCGGCGACGCGCATCCCGAGCAGCCGGTGCAGCGCATTGACCTGCTCGGCACCCTGCACGTCGGCGCCGATCGTCACGGTCACGAGGTCGAGGCCACGCCTGTGCGCTTCATCCTGCAGCCGCGAGAACAGCAGACCGTAGGCCGGGTTGCTCGCGTCGCGCAGCATCAGTCCGACGGTTCCGGTGCGCCCGGCGGCGAGCTCGGCGGCCATCGTGTTGCGCACGTATCCGAGGCGCTCGGCCTCGGCGAGGATCCGCTCCTGGGTCTCGGGCGCGAAGCGCCCCTCGCCCTTCAGCGCCCTCGTCGCGGTCGCCCGCGACACTCCGGCGGCCGCGGCCACATCGCTGACCGTGACGCGCAGCCCCGGAGCATCCGAAGGCGATGCACCACTCACGCGCGGGCCTTCTTGGCCTTGCGGGGCGCTCCGGCGCGCGAACCTCGTCCATACACGAGATACATGGTGACACCCATGATGATCATCAGCAGCACTGTGTAGACGAACGTGATCGGCATCGCATCGAGATTGTTTTCGCCGCGCGTGCTCTCCTGAATCGCCACACCCAGCGGCTTGAACAGCGGGTGGTAGAGGAAGATCGCCGCGTCATAGTCGTCGAGCAGGCTGTTGAAGTTCAGCGCCGTGATCGCCGCGGCCGTCGGCAGCACCAGCGGCACCAGCACCTTGCGGAACGTCGTCAGCGACTTCGCACCGAGAATGCGCGAGGCGTCTTCGAGCGAATCGGGAACGGACGCGAACCCGGCCTTGAGCAGGCGCAGCGTGAACGGGATCTTCACGCAGATGTACGCGATGAGCAGCAGGATCGGCGTGCCGGTGAGCACGAATCCACCCACGATCGCCCGCGGCTCGTCGAACGCGGTCACCAGGGCGAGCGCGATCAGCACGATCGGCAGGATCCACGGGATGTGCAGCACGTACTCGATCGCGGTGGTCAGCAGGTTGCGGTGCTTCTGCAGCATCCGCGCCACGAACAGCAGACCGCCGACCACGACCAGCGAGGCCACGGCGCTGTAGACGACGCTGACGATGAACGGACGGATCGCCTCGGCGCTCGAGAACACGGTGACGTAGTTGTCGAGCGTGAAGCTGTCGAGGGTGATCGACCCGGCGAGGATGCTGCGCGCATCGACGAACGAGAAGATCACGATGAGCACGACCGGGATCAGGTAGATCACCCACAGCAGGTAGGCGATGACGTGCACGACGACGTTCGCGAACGGGTTGCGGATCTTCTGCTTCTGGATCGGAGTCGCCACCTTCGCGACCGAGAAGTACACGCCCGACTTCTCGAAACGGTTCATGACCGCGAGCAGGATGATCGTCGCGATGCCGAGCACGATCGCCAGCAGCGCGGCGATGTCGCGCGTGATGGGGCTGCGCGAGAGGTCGATGATCAGCGGCGCGACGGTCTGGAAGTCGGGCCCGCCGAGCACGAGCGGAGCTGTCAGCGCCCCGAGCCCGATCAGGAACGTCAGCACGGTGACCGCGAACAGCATCGGCTTCATGACGGGCAGCACGATGCGGCGCAGGATCGTCCAGGTCGACGCTCCCATGAGCTTCGCCGCCTCGATCGACGCGTAGTCGACCTTGCCGAGGGAGGAGGAGAGGAACAGCATGTGGTTCGTCGTGGTCGCGAACGTCATCACGAAGACGACGGCGAAGTAGCCCGAGAACCAGTCGCGGTCCATGTCGGGCCACCAGTTGACCATCATGTTCGTGAAGAACCCGAACCGGCCGTAGATGAAGTTGTAACCGGCGGCCAGCACGATGCCGCCGTAGATCAGGGTCGTGGCATAGCCGAGCCACAGGATCTTCGCTCCGCGCACCTGGAAGTACTTCGTCACCAGCACGATGAACACACCGACCACGTTGACCGTGATCGACAGCGTGACCGCCAGCAGGAAGCTGTTGCCGAGGGTCTTCAGTGCACGCTCGCTGCCGAACAGCTTCTCGACGGCACGGATGCTGAACTGCCCGTCGGGGAAGAACGTGACCCCGAGCAGAGCGGCGTTGGGAAGTACGAGGAACGCCGCGGCGAACCAGATCACGATGATGCCCGTGATCCAGGCGAGGGGCGAGCGCAGCATCGCCTTCACGCTGCCGGGGCGCCCTCTCTTGTTGAGCCGCGGTCCCGCCGTCTGACCCTCGACGACAGCTTCGGTCGTCAAGGAGCCGGCTTCTCCGGTCACGGCCGCTGAGGGCGGGACCGCGGGGTGTGAGGGGTTCTGGGGGTTCTGATCCGACATGTCACGCCGCCGGATACTGCAGGATCCAGCGCGGGTCCACGTCGACCCGCACCGCGTCGCCGGGGTTCCACTGGCGCGCGCTCGCCGCGGCGGGAACGCTGACGCGCAGCGCAGCATCCTCCGCCGTCACCGTGTAGACGCTGTGGCTGCCGTGGTACGTGCGGTCGACGATCGTGCCAGCGAGCGACGCGGATGCCGTCGAGCTGTCGCCCGCCTCGGCGAGATGCAGCTTCTCGGGTCGCACGTAGCTCTCGGCCGTGGCGTCGAGTCCGCCGCCGAGGCTCGTGATCTGCGCCGGGCTGAGACGGTTGTTCTCGCCGATGAAGCGGCACACGAACGGCGTCGCGCTGCGGTCGTAGATCTCTTCCGGCGTGCCCACCTGCTGCAGCGTTCCGGCGTCGAGCACGGCGATGCGGTCGCTGAGCGTGAGCGCTTCTTCTTGGTCGTGCGTGACGTAGACCGTGGTCACGCCGACCTCGTGCTGCAGGTCTTTCAGCTGTTCACGCAGCTGCACGCGCAGCTTGGCGTCGAGGTTCGACAGCGGCTCGTCGAGCAGCAGGATGCTGGGGGTCAGCGCGAGAGCGCGGGCGATGGCCACACGCTGCTGCTGCCCGCCCGAGAGCTCCGAGACGTTCTTCTCGAGCTGCGAAGGCGCGAGGCCCGTGCGGTCGGCGATCTCGTCGACGCGGCGGCTCTGCTCGGCCTTCGACGTCTTCTGGATCGACAGCCCGAACGCGATGTTCTCGCGCACGTTCATGCTGGGGAAGAGAGCGTAGTTCTGGAACACCATCCCCACGCCGCGCTTCTCACTGGGCACGCGAGTGACGTCACGGCCGTTGATGTGGATGCGACCGCCCGTCGGCTCGACGAACCCGGCGAGTGTGCGGAGGGCGGTGGTCTTGCCGCATCCGGACGGACCCAGGAGGGTGAAGAACTCACCCTCCTGGATCTCCAGATCGAGGTGCGAGACCGCGCGGTGATCGCCGAACGCGACCTCGACATCTTCGAAACGGATCATGGTGTCTTTCCGGCTAGTGCGAGAGGAGGGGTGGTGTCGTGCGAGATCAGCCGATGTACTCGAGCGTGACCTTCTCGACCCAGGCACCGAGGTTCTCGCTCACGAAGCCGAAGTCGATGTCCTGACGGTCGAGGGTGCCCATGAGCTCGACGACCTCGGGGTTGGCCTGCTCGACCGCACCCTCGTTGACGGGCATCGAGTTGAACTCGGCCGCGAACTCGCCCTGCACCTCGGCGCTGCCGAACCAGTCGATGAACTCCTGGGCCTTCTCCTCATTGCCGGTGCCGTTGATCTGCGCGATCTGCTCGGTGACATACGGCACGCCGTAGTCGGGCACGATCATGCCGGTCTTCGTGCCGTACTCCTCGTCGCGCGCCGCGATGCCGCTCGAGGGCAGCACGCCGTAGTCGATCTCGCCACGCGTGATGCGGGCGTAGAGGTCGGTGCCTTCGACCGCGGGCGATCCGTTTGCGTAGTACGACTTCACCAGGTCCCAGCCCTCGTCGCTGACGCCGAGGTCGCCGTCTTCGTCGAGGTGACGCGACAGGATGCTGGCGAGCACGAGCTGCGGGGTGGCCTGGCCGAGCGCCGGGTTGACCTCGTAGCGGCCCGCGTACTCCTCGTCGGTCCAGAGGTCCTCCTCATCGGAGGGGGCGTCGGTGATGGTGTTCTCGTCGTAGACCGTGACGATGGCCTGCTCGACGAGCGGCCAGAACGCTCCGTCAGCGGGGTCGCCGGCATCGGCCGGGACCTCGCCGCTCCAGTCGGGCTCGTAGGCGGCGATCGCCTCTTCGGCCTTGAGCTGCTCGAAGAACATGTTGTTCAGACCGAACACGACGTCGCCGACGGGGTTGTTCTTCTCGGCGATGATGCGGTTGGTGAGGTCGGCGCCGCCGAGGCCCACGATCTCGATGTCGATGCCGGCATCCGCGGCCTTTTCGGTGATCCACTCGCCACGGCCGTCGCTGTTCGAGTTCGTGTAGACGATGAGGGTCGCATCCGACCCGCCGTCGCTCGAACCACCGTCGGACTCGGTGCTGCCGCCTGCGCAGCCGGTCAGGGTCACGGCCGCCACCGCAGCGATTCCCAGGAGAGACCAGCGCTTCTTTCGGATGTCGACCATGGTCGCCTTTCTCGTCATCGAGGTATGTCTGATCCGACTTTACCGCGATTTTGTGGTTTACGTACAACGATCTGTCTGATTCTTAGCCGCGTTCGCGCGACCGCACTCAAGATAGGCGTCCGAGGTGAACGCACGGGGAGTGGGAAGTGAACTGTCGACGCTTCGCCTCGCCTGACGCCTGACGCCTGTGCGGTGGGTGGTCAGTTTCGCACCTGAAGTGGCCGTAAGAGATGCGAAAGTGACCACTCGCGCGCGGTCGAACCGAGGGCGACGCGTCAGGCGGAGAACGCCGGAACGGCCTCGATCAGCATCCGCGTGTACTCCTCTTGCGGAGCCGTGAAGATCTGCGCGGCATCGCCGCACTCCACGAGCTTGCCGTGCTTGAGCACGGCGACGCGGTCGGCGGTCTCGGCGACGACACCGAGGTCGTGCGTGATGAAGAGGTAGCTCAGTTCGCGCTCGCGCTGCAGTTCGTCGAGCAGTGCCAGGATCTGCGCCTGCACCGACACGTCGAGCGCCGAGACGGCCTCGTCGAGCACGAGGAACTCCGGGTCGAGCGCGAGAGCGCGGGCGATGGCCACGCGCTGCCGCTGGCCGCCGGACAGCTCGTCGGGGAACCGACCCAGCATCCCGTCGGGAAGAGCGACCTGCTCAGACAGCTCGACGGCGCGCTTCGACCGCGACGACCGGTCGCCCTCGCCGAACGACAGCAGCGGCTCGGTGATGAGCTGCTCGATCGTCATGCGCGGATTCAGGGAGTCGAACGGGCTCTGGTAGACCATCTGGAACCGCCGCCGCAGCTGACGCAGCTTCTCGCCCTTGAGGTGGGTGATGTCCTCGCCGGCGAACGAGATGGATCCCGAGGTCGGCTCCTCCAGCCGCAGCACGAGCCGCGCGAGCGTGCTCTTGCCCGACCCCGACTCGCCCACGACAGCGAGCGTCTCGCCGCGGCGCACCTCGAGAGAGACGGCGTCGACGGCGGTCAGCGTGCGGCGCTCGCCCTCGCCCTTGGGCAGCGGGAAGACCTTGGTGAGCTCGGAGACCCGGACGATCGGCTCGCCGCCGAACTCGATGCGGGCCTGGGTGGATGCCGTCCGCCGCTCATGTGCACTCAGCCGCGGTGCGGCGGCGATGAGCTTGCGGGTGTACTCGTGCGTCGGCGCGGTCATCACCTGCGCGGCAGGACCGGAGTCCACGATCTCGCCCTGCTTCATGACGACGACCCGGTCGGCCCGCTCGGCCGCCATGCCCAGGTCGTGGGTGATCAGCAGGATCGCGGTGCCCAGCTCCTGCGTGAGGTTCGCGAGGTGGTCGAGGATCTGCTTCTGCACGGTGACGTCGAGGGCGCTCGTCGGCTCGTCGGCGATGATCAGGCTCGGCTGCGCGGCCAGCGCTCCCGCGATCAGCGCGCGCTGCTTCATGCCGCCCGAGAACTGGTGCGGATACTGCTTCGCCCGCTCGGCCGGATACGTCAGTCCTGCCATCTCGAGCAGCTCGACGGCACGATCATGCGCGTCGTGCTTGGTCGCGAGTCCGTGCACGAGCAGCGGCTCCGCCACCTGCACGCCCACGCGTCGCACCGGGTTGAGAGAGAGTGCGGGGTCCTGGGGGACCAGCCCGATCAGACGGCCCCGGATGCTGCGCCAGCGGCGCTCGCTCAGCGGGATCAGGTCTTCGCCGTCGAACTCGATGCGCCCGCCGGTGACCTCGGCGTTCGGCGCGAGGAGGTTCATGATCGACTGCGCGACCGTGCTCTTGCCGGATCCGGACTCGCCGACGATCGCGACCACTTCACCGCGGCCCACGCTGAGGTTCACCCCGCGGACCGCATCGACCTCGCGGTCGCCGATGCGATAGGCGACGCGCAGATCCTCGACGCGCAGGATGTCGTCACGCGCGGCGGGTCGACCGCCGGGTGTCGGTTTCACGGCCTCACCGAGTCGGGCGGACTCATCGGCGGTCGCGGCGATGTCCTTCGGCATGCGTCCTCCTCGTCGAGCACGGGTCGTGTCATCAGCACTGATCATCTTCTCGTTCACGCTAGGCGTGGGGATTCATCCCGATCAAGCACTACATCGGCATTGGGCAATGCGCCCACTGCATAGATCAGTCGTCGTGATCCACGTCGTCGATCAGATTCAGCAGACGCTCGACGAGGGGATTGTGCGATTCGGAGTTCCACGCGATGTCGAGCTCGACGCTGTTCACCCGCGACGACGGATCGGCCTCGCTGATCGGCAGCAACGTCACGGTGTCGGGAGAGATCCGCTCGGCCGACTGCGGCACGAGCGTGAACCCGATGCCGGCGCTGACCATCGCCAGCAGGGCGGGCACCTGCCCGGCGTACTGCACGATGTGCGGGTGCACCCCGCTCGCCACGAACATCGACAGCAGCAGGTCGTGGAAGTAGCGCGCGCCGCTCGGGGAGTACATGAGCAGCGACTCGTCCTTGAGGTCGATCAGCTTCACGGGCTCGGCGCGCTGCGCCAGTGCCGAGTCGCTGGGGAGCGCCACTGCCAGCCGCTCGCGGTAGACCGCACGGCTGCTGATCTGCGGTCGGGCGAGCAGTGGCCGCATCAGGCCGATGTCGACCGTGCCCTTCTCGAGCTCTTCCACCTGGTCGAGCGAGACGAGTTCGCGCAGCAGCAGGGTGACGCCGGGCAGCTCGGCCGACGCGCGCCGCAGCAGATCGGGCACCACGGCCTGCCCGGCCATCGCGGTGTAGGCGATCGTGACGGTTCCGGCGGCGCCCTCACCGACCGAGCGCACGTCCGAGACCGCCTTCGCCGCGAGGTCGATCAGGCGCCGCGCGTTGGGCAGCAGCGCGCGCCCGGCCTGAGTCAGCGCGACGCGACGGCTGGTGCGATCGAAGAGCCTCGTCGACAGCTCGCGCTCGAGCTGCTGGATCTGCCGACTGAGCGGCGGCTGCGTCATCTTGAGCCGGGTCGCGGCCGCACCGAAGTGCAGTTCCTCCGCGACGGCGATGAAGCATTCGAGCTGTACCAGCGAGATCATCGATCCACTCCCGACATCAATCAGTGCGAGTTTTGGTTTGTCCGCGCATCTGTCCCCACCATAGTGTCGGAGAAACTCGATGACGCGGAATCCGTCGAAGCGGAGTCCCGGAGTCTCACCAACGGAGGCGTGATGTCCGAAGAGCTCCTGCTGTCTGTCCCGGCTGCCACGCGGTTGTCCGAGAACGCGGTGCGGTCCGTCCGCATCACGCCGGTCGCATTCCACGACCCGCCTCTGCTCAACACCGTCGGCGTGCACGAGCCGCTCGCGCTGCGCGCCATCGTGCAGGTGACCACCGAATCGGGCGTCGTCGGACTCGGCGAGACCTACGGCGACAGCGCGCACCTGCAGCGATTGCGGGTCGCCGCCGACGCCGTGCTCGGCTGCGACGTGTTCGCCACGAACGACCTGCGAGCGCGGGTCGAGCGCAGTGTGGCCGGCGACGGCGTGCAGGGCGGACACGGCATGTCGGGCATGGTCACCGGCACGAGCACCGGCGACCGCGTGCTCTCGCCGTTCGACGTGGCCGCCATCGACATCCGCGGCAAGCTGCTCGGCATGCCCGCCAGCGAGCTGCTGGGCGGACGCGTGCGGGATGCCGTTCCGTTCAGCGGCTACCTCTTCTACAAGTGGGCAGGGCACCCGGGTGAGGTGTCCGACGAATGGGGCGAGGCGCTGACGCCGGACGGCATCGTCAGACAGGCGCGTCGCATCGTCGACTCCTACGGATTCACAGCGCTCAAGCTCAAGGCCGGTGTCTTCGCGCCCGACGACGAGATCGCCGCGATCCTCGCGCTGCGCGAGGAGTTCCCCGACCACCCCCTGCGCATCGATCCGAACGGCGCCTGGACCGTCGAGACCTCGCTGCGGGTCGCCGATGCGCTGAAGGACGTGCTCGAATACCTCGAAGACCCCACCCCGGGTCTCGAGGGCATGGCCGAGGTGCGCCGCCACGCCGACCTGCCGCTCGCCACCAACATGTGCGTCGTCGCGTTCTCGCACATCGCGGATGCCGTGCGCCTCGGTGCGATCGACATCGTGCTCTCCGACCACCACTTCTGGGGAGGTCTCGAACGATCCCGGCTGCTCGCCGGCTTCGCCGAGACTCTCGGGTGGGGACTCTCGATGCACTCGAACTCGCACCTCGGGATCAGCCTCGCGGCGATGACCCACCTCGCTGCGGCCACCCCGGGCGTCGGCTATGCGTGCGACACGCACTGGCCGTGGAAGCGCGAGGACGAAGACGTCATCGCGCCGGGCGCACTGACATTCCGCGACGGATCGCTGGCGGTGCCGACCGCACCGGGCCTCGGCGTCGAGCTCGACCCGGAGGCGCTGGCGCGGCTGCACAGGCAGTACCTCGACGGAGGCATCCGGGAGCGCGACGACACCGGCTACATGCAGCGCGTCGATCCCGGATACGTGCTCGAGAGCCCCCGCTGGTGAACGCGCCGCTGCGCATCGCGGTCACCGATCCGATCATGTCGGCGTTCGCCGACGATCTGCGCCGCACCGCGCGCCCGCACGAGTGGGTGTTCGCCGACCTTGACGTGCCCGGTTCGACGCGAGCGGCGATCGAGGGCGCCGACGTGGTGATCTGCTCGCGGCTCACGGTCGCCGAGATGGCCGGCGCCGATCACGTGCGACTCGTGCATGCGACGGGTGCGGGCGTCGACCGGGTGGAAGCCGGTGCCGTGCCCGACGATGTGCCGCTGTGCAACACCGGTCACCACGGCGCCGCGATCGCCGAGCACGTGATCATGACCGCACTCATGCTGCGCCGTCGCGCGATCGACGCCGATGCCGAGATGCGTCGGGGGGAGTGGCGGACGATCGCGACGGCAGGCGCCCCGTACCATCGCTCGCTCGCCGGCAGCACCCTCGGACTGGTCGGCTACGGCGAGATCGGCCGCTCCGTCGCCCACCTCGCGAAGGTCTTCGGCATGCGCGTGGTCGCGATGCGCCGGCATCCGGACGCGGGCGGCCCCGGAACCGAGCTGCTCGATCAGGTGTACGGCGAGGATCAGCTGCATCCGCTGCTGCGGGAGAGCGATGTCGTCGTCGTCACCGCGCCGCTCACCGAGAGCACGCGAGGAATGATCGATGCGGACGCGCTCGCGCAGCTGAACCCCGACGCCCTGGTCATCAACGTCGCCCGCGGGGCGCTCATCGACGAGGACGCACTGTTCTCGGCCCTCAGCGAGGGACGCATCGGGGGAGCGGCGATCGACGTGTGGTGGGATGCTCCGCAGGGTGCCGAGGCGCCGCCGGTCGTGCAGAGATTCGCCGCGCTCGACCGTGTCGTGCTGACCCCGCACCACTCGGGTCATGCCCGCGAGGTCTTCACGGCGCGGGCCGCCGACATCGCCCACAACATCGACCTGCTCGACGCGGGCCTCCCGCTCGAGCGTCAGGTGCGCTGAGGCGGCTCGCCGTGGGCGGGTCGCTTCGGCATCCGCTCAGCCGAGCTCGAACAGGCGGGTGACGATCAGCGTCACCGCGCCGAGGGCGGATGCTCCGAGAGCGATCGCGCGCGTGCGCCGGCGGTTGAGGAACCTGTTCACGAACCGCGACAGCACCACCCCGGCCACGGCGAACGGCGCCATCCAGGCCGCCGTGGCGAGCGCGTGCGTCGGCACGGCGCCCCACAGGAACAGGGCGATGAGCGACAGCGATGATCCGACGAGGAAGAACGCCGACATCGTGCCGCGCAGCCGCGGCCCGTCGGAGCCCTGCCAGATGATCGCCATCGGCGCCCCTCCGACCGACGTGGTCGTGCCCATGACGCCAGACAGCGCCCCGGCCACCGCCTGCGTCGTCCTCGTCACTCTCGGGCGCCAGCCCCGCAGCGAGACGACGACACCCAGCAGAACGACGACCGCGACCGCCCAGGAGAGCACGGTCGTCGACATCACGGTGACGAGACCCGCGCCGACGACGGTCCCGGGCACACGCCCCGCCAACGCCCAGCCGGCCCCGCGCAGATCGAGCGCCGCGCGATCCATCACCGCCACGATCAGCGTCACGACCATGGCCAGCATGATCACGAGCACCGGCAGCAGCGTCGTGTCGATCAGGGCGATGAAGGGTGCGGCCAGCATCCCCATTCCGAAGCCGATCGAGCCCTGCAGGCAGCCGGCGACGAGGATGATGGCCCCCAGCAGCACGAACTCGAGCGGCGTCACCGCGGACTCAGCGACGCGGGGCGATCGAGCCGATCACGCGACGGCGCTTCTTGCTCTGCAGACGCCAGCGCTGACCGGGATCGGTCGCGAGACGCAGCCACGCGGCCAGGACGTTCGCGCACACCGTGGTGATGACGATCGCGAGACCGGGGAGCACCGACTGCCACCACGCCTCGGCGAGGTACTGGCGTCCCTGCGAGACCATGAGGCCCCAGCTGACATCGGGCGGCTGGATGCCGATGCCGAGGAAGCTCAGCGACGACTCGGCCAGCATCACGTAGCAGAACTCCAGTGTCGCCAGCGTGACCAGCGTGGGCAGGACGTTCGGGACGATGTGCCGGAAGACGATGGCCTTGTTCGTGGCTCCGAAGTTCGTCGCGGCATCGACGAACATCCTCGAGCGCAGCTCGGCGGCATCCGCTCGCGCCGTGCGCAGGTACAGAGGGATGCGGGTGATCGCGAGCACGAGCACGATGTTGGCCGCACTCGGGTTGAACACGTACAGGATCACGACGGCGAGCAGCAGCGAGGGGAAGCTCATGATGACGTCGGCGATGCGCATCGACACCGACTCGCGCCATCCGCGGTGGAATCCGGCCCACATGCCCCAGATCGAGCCGACGACCGCCGAGACGACCACGGCGGCCGCCGCGACACCGAGCGTGGTTCCCGCCGCGGTGATGATGCGGGCGAGCAGGCTGCGACCCAGCGAGTCGCTGCCGAGGACGTACTCCCAGCCGAGCTGGAAGCTGAACGGCGGCATGTTGCGCGCGCCGAGGTCCTGTCGCTGCGCCATCTCGCCGAACAGCGGCGGACCGATGATCGCGGTGAGCACGATGAACGACAGCACGATGGCGGCGGCGGTGGCGACCTTGTCCTTCAGCAGCAGCTGCCAGAGGTTGGCGCGACCCGACGAGCGGGCTCCGCGCGCCTTCTGCGTGAGGACGGTGACGGTCGATGCGTTGTCAGACATTCGTCAGCACCTCTGCCTTTGTGTCGGAGAGTGCCCCGGGACCGCGGCGACGGGCCTTGGCTCCCGAGGTCGGCCGCACGCGGGGATCCAGCAGCGCGTAACCGAGGTCGATGATGATGTTGAGGGCGAAGATCGCCAGAGCGGTGATGAGCACCGCGGCCTGCAGCACCGCGAAATCGCGCTGCAGGATCGAGTCGATCATGAGCTTGCCGATGCCCGGCCAGCCGAAGATCGACTCCACCACGACCGCGCCGTTGATGAGGCCGACGGTCAGGTCGCCGGCGACGGTCAGGGCGGGCGCCGCGGCGTTGCGCAGCGCGTGCTTCGAGACGATGTGCATCTGGCCGGCGCCGCGACTGCGGGCGACCTGGATGTACGGCTGCCCGAGCACGGTCACCATCGACCCGCGGATCACCTGCGCGAGCACCCCGACCGGTCGCAGCATGAGCGTCGCGACCGGCAGGATCCAGACGAGAGCGCCGGAGGTTCCGGATGTCGGCAGCCAGCCGAGGGTGATCGCGAAGATCCAGATGCCGAGGATCGCCACCCAGAAGTCGGGCACGCTGGCCGCCGTCATCGAGAAGAAGCTCACGATGCGGTCGGCGATGCCGTTCGGCTTCAGCGACGCCCAGCTGCCGAGCACGATGGCGATGACGATCGCGAGGATCATCGTCACCGCGGCGAGCTGCAGGGTGGCGGGGAAGGCGCGCAGCGCCATCTCGGCGGCGGGTTCCCCGGTGCGCAGCGACTGACCGAAGTCCAGCTGCAGGACACCGAGGAAGTAGTCGCCCATCTGCTTCCACAGCGGCTGGTCGAAGCCGTTGCGCGCGGCGAAGTCCTCGCGCATCTGGTCGGTGGCGTTCAGCGGAAGGTACAGCTGCGACGGATCGCCGGTGAGACGGGCGAGCACGAAGACACCCAGTACGACGGCGATCAGCGGCAGCGCGCTCTGCAGGATCCGTTTTCTCAGGTAGGTCCACATGGTCGCCCGCCTCTCACTCTCGCTCGCGGTCAGCCCGCGAGCGAGACCTCCTTGATGCGCAGCTCGTCGCCGGTCGACGAGTTGGGCTCGTACGTCACCCGGTCGGCGAGACCGAGCATGACCGTCTGGTGCGCGATCGGGGCGAGGGCCACGACGTTCTCGCGCTCGTAGGCGAACACGTCCTCGTAGGCCGCCTGACGCTCATCGCCGGTCAGGGTGCGGGCCGTGTTGATGAGCTCGTCCAGACCCGGGTCGCCGAACTCGGCCTGCGCACCGCCCGTGAGCATGTACTGCTCGACCGTGAACTGCGCGTCACCCGCCTGGTTGCCGTGCTGGATGAGCATCGAGATGGGGCCCTCGTTCGTGACGAACGGGCTCAGTTGGTACTGCAGGTGCTGCGTGGTGTCGACCATGCGGAGCTCGACGTTGAGGCCGGCGGCGGCGAGCTGCTCGCGCAGGACCTCGCCGAGCTCGCTGACCTTCGGGAACTGCGCGGTGCGCACCGGCATGAGGATCTTCGTGTCCGTCGGGACACCGTCAGCCGCAGCCTCCTCGACGAGGGCCTTCGCCTTCTCGGGGTCGTACTCCCAGGGCTCGAGGTCGGAGTTGAAGCCGACGATGCCCTCGGGGATCAGCTGCGCGGCGACCACGTCGCCGTCGGGGTAGAGGGAGGAGACGATGCCCTCGCGGTCGATCGCGTAGTTGATCGCCTGGCGGATGCGGATGTCGTCGAGCGGCGCCGTCTGCCCGGAGAAGCGCAGTGCGATCGTCTCGTTGTTCGGGTAGCTCACGCCGAAGTCGCCGATGCCGTCCTCGGCGCTGAGGCCGAGGGCGATGTCCGCCTCGCCGCTGGTGATCATCGCGGCACGGACGGTGCCCTCCGACCGCCACTGGTACTCGACCTCGGCGAACTGCGGAGCGTCGCCCCAGTAGTCGTCGTTGCGGTCGAGGGTGAGCTTCGTGCCGGCCTGCCAGTCGCCGATCGCGTAGGGGCCGGTGCCGATGGGCTCGCGCACGAACTCGGTGTTCGAGGTCTCGGGGGAGACGATCTCGATGAACGAGAGCTTCAGCGGGAGGATCGGGTCGGGGCTCGGGGTGGTCACGGTGAGGGTGGTGGCATCGGTGGCGGCGACCTCGAGGTCGTCGTCACCGAAGATGTAGCCCTCGACGTTGCAGCCGAGGTCGCCGTTCACGGCGCGGTCGATCGAGTAGGCGGCCGCTTCGGCGTCGAAGGGGGTGCCGTCCTGGAACGTGACGTCGTCGCGGACGGTGAACGTCCACTCGGTGTCGCCGGTCTGCTCCCACTCGGTGGCGAGCAGCGGCTCGAGCTCTCCGGTCGACGGGTTGCGCTCGACGAGCGGCTCGGTCACCGTGCTGCGCACGACCACACCCGTCGAGGTGAGGTTCGCGTCGCATGCCTCGAGCGTGGGCGGCTCCTGCGTGAGCACGACGCGGAGGGTGTCTTCGGTGCCACCCTCGCCGCCGCCTTGCGACTCCGAGTTCGCGACCGAGCAGGATGCGAGCAGTGCGATCGACGCGATTCCAGCGGTGACGGCGGACGCGCGGGCCGCTCTGCGTCGGGGGGAAGAAAGCTTCATCGGTTCCTCCAGGTAGGGGACGGCCGAGGCCCAGAGTGGTCGTCGGCTCGTTCAGAATGTCGCAGACCGCTTCCCGAGCGTCAACCGATGCGCGGCACGCATCGGCGGGCGGAACCGGGGCTCGGCGCTCGGCAGCGGTGGAGCGACATGCGGCGATCCGCGGGATTCCGCCGTTCTCGCCCGATGAATACAGCGGACGCATCAATCCATGCAACTTCGCTTATGGAACTGCATCGTTGACGGGTCGTAGTCTCGCGCCATGACGAACATCATCGATGCCCCCTCGCCCGTCGCTCCCGGCTCCGTCGCCCAGGCGGGGCCACTGCTCGACTCTCTCGAGCGGACGCTTCAGGACGAGTACTCCGTGGTGCGTCTTCCCGACGACCTCACGACCCTCGATCCCGCGGATGCCGCGAAGGTGCGCGCCGTCGTCACGAGCGGTCGCAACGGTGTCCCGTCCGCTCTGATGGCTGCGCTCCCGAACCTCGAGATCGTGACCAATTTCGGGGTGGGCTACGACACGACCGATGTGGCTCAGGCAGTCGCACGTGGCATCCAGGTCACCCACACGCCCGATGTGCTCACCGACTGCGTCGCCGATACGGCCCTCGGGCTCATGCTCGACGTGTTTCGACGGTTCGGGGCATCCGAGAGGTTCCTGCGCGAGGGCCGCTGGGAGTCCGGCGGCTTCCCGCTGACGCGTCGGTTCTCGGGCAGCACGGTCGGCGTGCTCGGCCTCGGCCGCATCGGGCAGGCGATCGCCCGGCGCGCGGCAACCTTCGACACGACGATCCTCTACACGACCCGCCGCCCGGTCGACGGAGTGCCGTGGGAGCACGTGGCATCCGCCGTCGAACTCGCACGCCGATCGGATGTGCTCGTCATCGCGGTTCCCGGAGGAGCCGCGACCGAGGGGCTCGTGGATGCCGAGGTCATCCGGGCGCTGGGACCGGACGGGTTCCTGGTCAACATCGCCCGCGGCTCGGTCGTCGACGAGGACGCGCTGATCGCCGCTCTCGAGGCCGGTGAGATCGCGGGGGCGGGTCTCGACGTGTTCGCGCAGGAGCCGCACGTGCCCGAGCGGTTGATCCGCGACGATGTCACGCTGCTGCCCCACGTCGGCAGCGGAACGCACGAGACCCGGCGCGACATGCGAGACCTCACGCTGGCGAACCTGCGGGCGTACCTCGCAGGCGAGCCGCTCCCGACGCCGGTGCCGGAGATGTCTGCGCTTTGATGCAGGCGGCGCATTGATCTATCCACCATTTGGTTTGTAGGCGCATCGTTTCTCGCATAGCGTGACGATTGTTCAGATCCGAGCCGGACACCGGCGCGACACCCCAGGAGTGCACCGTGGCACGATTCACGCCCACCGAGCTGGCCGACCACCTTCGCGAAGGTCTCCTCTCGTTCCCCGCGACGGCATTCACGCCGGAGCTCGAGTTCGATGAGAAGCGCTACCGCGAGCACGTCGAGTGGCAGGCCGGATTCGGCGTCGCCGGTCTGTTCGCCGCCGGCGGCACCGGCGAGGGCTTCAGTCTCGATGCCGCAGAGTCGGCCGCGGTCGTCCGCGCGGCCGTGCAGGCATCCCGACCCGAGGTGCCGGTGCTCGCGTCGGCCGGAGGCTGGACCCGCAACGCGATCGCGAACGCTCGCGCAGCCGAGGAGGCCGGTGCCGAGGGCATCCTCGTGCTGCCCCCGTATCTCACCGAGTGCGACCAGCCGGGTCTCGTCGAGCATGTCTCGGCGATCGCCGCAGCGACCCGTCTCGCGATCATCGTCTACAACCGGGGCAACGCGATCTACTCGGCCGAGACGATGGCGATCCTCGCCGACCGACACGAGAACGTCATCGGCTTCAAGGATGCGACGGCCGACATCGAGCACCTCGCCTCGGTCTACGTCCGCAACGGCGAGCGGCTGTTCTA
Source organism: Microbacterium sp. Root280D1 (assembly GCF_001428975.1). Lineage (NCBI taxonomy): Bacteria > Bacillati > Actinomycetota > Actinomycetes > Micrococcales > Microbacteriaceae > Microbacterium > Microbacterium sp. Root280D1. The sequence goes on from NZ_LMJK01000001.1 coordinate 480,279, forward strand.
CCTGGGCGGGCTGCCGACGGCGGAGACGTATGCGCTGCCGCTGCTGCAGATGGGCATGAGCACCTATTCGTCCGCGATGTTCAACTTCGTTCCCGAGTTCGCCCTCGAGTTCTACCGTGACGTGCGTGCCCAGGACCGAGTCGCGGTGACCGAGAAGCTGGGACGCTTCGTGCTGCCGTACATCGCGATCCGCGATCGGGGCCGCGGCTTCGGCGTCTCGATCGTCAAGGCTGGGCTGCGTCTCACCGGACACGGCGTCGGACCCGTCCGCCCGCCGCTGCACGACCTGTCGGAGCAGGATGACGCCGACCTCCTGCAGCTTCTCGATCGCGCCGGGCTGCTCGAGTCCGTCCCCGTCTGATCCTCACCATCCCCACCCTCGACTCAAGGAGAGTGACATGACCGTTCCCGTCCTCACCGGGCATTCCTCGATCGCCGGACGCTCCGTCGCCGGCACCGGCTCGGCACTGCACGCCATCGCGCCCGACACCGACGAACAGCTCGATCCGCCCTACTCGCAGATCGACGTCGACCAGCTCCGCGAGGCGACGGCGGCCGCCGCAGAGGCATTCGTCACGTTCTCGCGCCTCGAGCCCGAGGCCCACGCAGCCTTCCTCGAGACGGTCGCGGAGGAGATCGAGGCGATCGGCGACACGCTGATCGAACGGGCGATGCAGGAGACCGGGTTGCCGCAGGCGCGTCTTCTCGGGGAGCGCGCGCGCACCACCGGGCAGCTGCGGCTGTTCGCCGAGGTCGTCCGAGCCGGCGAGCACCGAGGCGTGCGCATCGATCCGGCGCAGCCCGACCGCACGCCGGTGCCCCGCGTCGACATCCGTCAGCGCAAGATCCCTCTCGGGCCGGTGGCGGTGTTCGGGGCGTCGAATTTCCCGTTCGCATTCTCCACCGCCGGCGGCGACACCGCATCCGCCCTCGCAGCCGGCTGCCCGGTCGTGTTCAAGGCGCACAGCTCGCACCCCGGCACGAGCGAGCTCGTGGCGGCGGCGATCGCGCGTGCCATCGACGCCCATGGACTCCACCCGGGAGTCTTCTCGCACATCTTCGGCCCGGGCCGCAGCGTCGGACAGGCGCTCGTCTCCGACCCCGAGATCCAGGCCGTCGGGTTCACTGGCTCCCGCGAAGGCGGTCTCGCCCTCGTGCGCGCCTCGCAGGCGCGGCCGGTGCCGATCCCCGTCTACGCCGAGATGAGCTCGGTGAACCCCGTGTTCATCCTGCCCGGCGCTCTGCGCGGCGATGTCGGAGCACTCGCCGCGGGGTACGTGCAGAGCGCGACCGGATCCAGCGGGCAGCTGTGCACGCAGCCCGGAATCGTCTTCGTCCCGCGGGGCGAGCAGGGCGACGCCTTCCTGCAGGCTGTATCCGAGGCGCTGCGCGCGGCCACAGGGCAGACCATGCTCTCGCCGAGCATCGCCGCCGCGTGGCTCGAGGGCGTCGAGACGAGGGACGCCAACGCCGAGATCCTCGCGCGGGGATCCGACGGAGAGGGTCCGCATGCCCCCGCGCCGGTGATCCACGCCGCCGACCTCGGATCGTTCGAGGAGAACCACGTGCTGCACGAGGAGATCTTCGGTGCGGCATCGCTGGTGGTGCGGTACGGCGATGTCGCCGAGCTGGTGCAGGCGGCGTCGCGTCTCGAGGGTCAGCTGACGGCCACGCTGCAGCTCAGCGCGGACGACAATGAGCTCGCGGCGGCGCTGCTGCCGGTGCTCGAGCGCAAGGTCGGACGCATCCTCGCGAACGGCTGGCCGACCGGGGTCGAGGTCGGGCACGCCATGGTTCACGGCGGACCGTTCCCGGCGACGAGCGACTCGCGCACCACGAGCGTCGGGACTCTCGCGATCGAGCGCTTCCTGCGGCCCGTCGCCTATCAGAACATCCCCGACGAGCTGCTGCCCGAGGCGCTGCGCGACGCCAACCCGTGGCACGTCCCGCGCTTCATCGACGGGCGGCGCGAGGCGTCCGCATGAGCGCCGTTCCCACCGTCGACAGAGTCGAGGTCGTTCCGGTCGCCGGCCACGACTCGATGCTGTTGAACCTCTCGGGCGCGCACGGGCCGTTCTTCACCCGCAACATCGTCATCGTGACGGATTCGGACGGACGCGAGGGTCTCGGCGAGGTCCCCGGCGGAGAGCCGATCCGCCGCACCATCACCGAGGCCGGCGAGATGCTCTCGGGTCAGCCGGTCGGCCGATACCGTTCGCTGCTGCGGTCGATCGCTACGCGCTTCGCCGATCGCGACGCCGGTGGCCGCGGGCTGCAGACATTCGACCTGCGCACCACCGTGCACGCCGTCACCGGCATCGAGTCGGCGCTTCTCGACCTCCATGCGCAGCACCTCGGCGTGCCGGTCGCCGAACTGCTCGGCGACGGTCAGCAGCGCGACAGCGTGCCGATGCTGGGCTATCTGTTCTTCGTCGGCGATGCCGACAGGACCGACCTCCCCTATCTGCGCGAGAGCGGCGACAGCTGGGAGAGCGTGCGACGCGAAGAGGCGATGACGGCCGAGGGCGTCGTGCGCCTGGCCGAAGCCGCCCAGCAGCGGTACGGATTCTCGGACTTCAAGCTCAAGGGCGGCGTCCTCGACGGAGGGACCGAGGCCGACGTCGTGATCGCCCTCGCCCAGCGCTTTCCCGAGGCGCGCATCACGCTCGACCCGAACGGCGGGTGGCTGCTGGAGGATGCGGTGCGCATCGGTCGACGACTGCGCGACGTGCTCGCCTACGCCGAGGACCCCTGCGGTGCCGAGGGCCGGTTCTCGGGTCGAGAGGTGATGGCCGAGTTCCGGCGGCGCACCGGACTGCGGACCGCGACGAACATGATCGCGACCGACTGGCGAGAGATGGCGCACGCGATCCGATCGGATGCCGTCGACATCCCGCTCGCTGACCCGCACTTCTGGACGATGGCAGGGTCGGTGCGCGTCGCGCAGCTGTGCAACGACTTCGACCTCACATGGGGCTCGCACTCGAACAACCACTTCGACATCTCGCTGGCGATGTTCACGCAGGTCGGTGCGGCCGCGCCCGGCGAGATCACGGCACTCGACACGCACTGGATCTGGCAGGACGGTCAGCAGCTGACGGTCGATGCGCCGCAGATCCGCGACGGCGCGGTGCGCGTGCCCGACCGGCCGGGACTCGGTGTGACGATCGACCGCGTGCGGCTCGCCGAGGCCCACGAGCTGTATGTCGAGCACGGGCTCGGCGCCCGCGACGACGCGATCGGCATGCAGTACCTCGTGCCCGACTGGCAGTTCGACAGCAAGCGGCCCGCCCTCGTGCGCTGAGGCGCGTCCGGGTGGATCGCTACTCGAACCCGCCGGTCAACCGTCCCCGCATCCGCTGACTGCTCTCGTTCATCCCGACGATCTCGACGCTCTTGCCGAGCGCTGCGTACTTCGTCTCGATCGCATCCAGAGCGGCGACGGTCGACGCATCCCAGATGTGCGATCCCGAGAGGTCGATCACGACATGCTCGGGGTCGTCGGGGTACTCGAAGAGGGTGGTCAGGTCATTGCTCGAGGCGAAGAACAGCTCGCCGTTCACGACGTAGCGCGCGACGTCGCCCGAGACCGCGCGTTCGACCGAGCGCTCGACCGACACGAAGTGCGCCACGCGGCGCACGAACAGCACGGATGCGACCAGCACCCCGCCGACGACGCCGACCGCGAGGTTGTGGGTGAGGAGCACGAGCACGACGGTCGCCACCATCACGAAGGTCTCGCTCTTCGGCATCCGCTTGAGGGTCGACGGCTTCACGCTGTGCCAGTCGAAGGCACCGATCGCGACCATGATCATCACGGCGACGAGGGCGGCCATGGGGATCGTGCCGACGAAGTCGCCGAACACGACGACCAGCAGGAACAGGAAGATGCCGGCGCAGAACGTCGAGATGCGGGTGCGCGCCCCGGACGCCTTGACGCCGATCATGGTCTGGCCGATCACCGCGCATCCGCCCATGCCTCCGAAGATTCCGGAGAGCATGTTCGCCACGCCCTGCGCCCACGACTCGCGCGTCTTGTTCGAGTGGGTGTCGGTGATCTCGTCGACGAGCTTGGCGGTGAGCAGAGACTCCATGAGCCCGACCAGCGCGACCCCGAGGGCGAACGGAGCGATGATCGTGAACGTCTCCCAGGTGAGCGGCACGTTCGGGATGAACAGCTCGGGAAGACTCTTCGGCAGCTCGCCCTGATCGCCGACCGTCGGCACGGTGATCGCGAACGCCAGCACGACACCGGTCACGATGATCACCGACACGAGCGGCGCCGGCACGACCCTGGTGATCCTCGGCATCACGATCATCACGACGATCCCCAGTGCGACCAGCGGATACACCAGCCACGGCACGTCGATCAGCTGCGGGAACTGCGAGCTGAACACGAAGATCGCGAGCGCGTTCACGAACCCGACCATGACGCTGCGTGGGATGAATCGCATCAGCTTCGCGACGCCCAGCACCCCGAGGAGCACCTGGAAGATGCCCGCGAGGATCACGGTCGCGATGAAGTAGTCCATCCCGTAGGTCGGAGCGACCGGTGCGATCACGAGCGCGACGGCTCCGGTCGCCGCGGTCACCATCGCGGGGCGCCCGCCGAGGAACGCGATCGACACCGCCATGATGAACGACGAGAACAGCCCCACCTTCGGGTCGACGCCCGCGATCACCGAGAACGCGATCGCCTCGGGGATCAGCGCGAGACCCACCACCAGACCCGCGAGCACCTCGCGCGTCAGCATCCGCGGACTCTTCAGCGCCTGGAGGACAGTGGGATTCGCCCGATAGCGGGCGCGATCGTCGACCGCGAGTGCAGACATGGGGATGCTCCAGAGAAGGTGCCCGGGGATGGGGCAGACGTTCCAGCGTAAGACCTCGGTCTCGATGCGGAGGATTTCTGCAGTGCGGAGGGCGGATGCCGGGAATGGGCCCTCCGTATCGAGGATCCCCTCCGGATCGGTGGGGTCGCGGGAGGGTGGCGAGATCGCGAGGTCATTGCGAGCAGGGTTCTGCCTGTTCTGCGCAGCAGAGTGATAAGGGCTGGGCGCGTTCGGATTGTCAGTATGCTCCGAGATTTTGCGCGTACCCGGTCTCGGGCGGATACTCATCCCATCCGTGCCGCCCTTCTCGGCCGGGGAATCGACATGCACAGCACCCCTGCTCTCGCCCCTGACACGACCATCGCCATCGTCGGCGCCGGCCGTCTCGGCGGCGTTCTCGCCCGGGCCCTGCGCGCAGCGGGCTTCGGCGTCCGCGGACCGCTTCGTCGCGACGACCGGATGCCGGATGCCGATCTCGCGCTGCTCTGCGTTCCCGATTCGGCGATCGCGGCGGTGGCCTTCGCCGCGCGACCGCATGCTCGACTCGTCGCGCACGTCTCAGGTGCGACGCCGCTCGCCGACGTCGACTTCAGCATCCACCCGCTGCAGACCTTCACCGGCACCGAGACGCCCGAGGTCTTCCGCGGAATCGGCGTCGCAGTCGACGGCCGCACACCCGAGGCGCTCGCGGTGGCCGAGCAGCTCGCCGCAGCGCTCGGTGCGACACCCTTCCGCGTCGACGACGCCCACCGCGCGGCGTATCACGCGGCCGCATCCTTCGCCTCGAACTTCGTGCTCACGGTGCTCGACGCCGCCGAGCGCCTCGCGGCTCCCTCCGGGCTGGATCGCGCCCACCTCGCACCGCTCGTGCAGCAGACGGTCGACAACTGGGTGGCATCCGGCGCGGCATCCGCCCTCACCGGTCCGATCGCTCGCGGCGACGAGGCGACCGTCGCGCGGCAGCGCGCAGCATCCGCCGACGTCGCCGACCTCTTCGACGCACTCGCCGCCGCCACCCGAGCGGTCGCCGACAGAAAGCCCCGGTCATGAGAATCCTCCGTACGATCGCCGAGGTGCGCACCGCGGTTCGAGACGCCCGCGGTGACGGCGGGACTGTCGGGCTCGTCCCGACCCTGGGCGCCTTCCACGAGGGGCACCTCTCGCTCCTGCGCGCGGCGAGGGCGCAGAACGACCTCGTCGTCGTCTCGCTCTTCGTCAATCCGACCCAGTTCGCCGCGAACGAAGACCTCAGCACCTACCCGCGCGACGAAGCGCGTGACGCCGCGCTCGCTGAAGCGGAGGGCGTCGACATCCTCTTCGCCCCCGAGCCGGCCGAGATCTACCCCGACGGCTTCGCCACGAACATCCACGTGGCGGGCATCGCCGAGGTGCTCGACGGCGCGAGCCGCGGCCCCCACCACTTCGACGGCGTCGCGACCGTCGTCACGAAGCTGTTCGGCATCGTGCAGCCCGACGTCGCGTACTTCGGGCAGAAGGACGCGCAGCAGGTGCTCGTCGTCCGGCGGGTCGTGCGTGACCTGAACCTCGATGTGCGCGTCGAGGCGTGCCCCATCGTCCGCGAACCCGACGGACTCGCCATGAGCTCGCGCAACGTGTACCTCGACGCGGATGCACGCGCCCGGGCGACCGCGCTGAACCGTGCGCTCGACGCGGCGGATGCCGCGCACCGTTCGGGCGACGGGGACGGTATCGGCGATGGCGACGGCATCCTGTCCGCTGCCCGGGATGTTCTCGCCGAGGCGGGAATCGACGTCGAGTACCTGGAACTCCGGGATGCCGAGACGCTTCAGCCCGTCACCCGCATCGACCGCGACGCCCTGCTGCTCGTCGCCGCCCGTGTCGGCGCCGCCCGATTGATCGACAACCACCTGCTGAGAGGGTTCACGCCATGAGCGCCCACGCCGCCCCGACGAAGCGACTGACTCTGCGCGATCTCGACGCCAAGAAGCATGCCGGCGAGCCGATCGTCATGGTCACCGCGTACGACTTCCCGAGTGCGCAGATCGTCGAGGAGGCCGGCGTCGACCTGGTGCTCGTCGGCGATTCGGCCGCGATGACCGTGCTCGGCTACGACAGCACCGTGCCCGTCACGATCGACGAGATGCTGATGCTGACGAAAGCCGTGCGGCGCGGACTCACGAAGCCACTGCTCGTCGGCGACCTGCCCTTCGGTTCATACGAGGCGTCGGATGAGCTCGCCCTCGCGACCGCGCAGCGCTTCATCAAGGAGGCCGGCGTCGACCTGGTCAAAATCGAGCGCGGCGGCACCACGGTCGACCGCGCCCGAGCGCTCGTGAATGCCGGCATCCCCGTCGTCGGCCATGTCGGACGCACGCCGCAGACTGCGACCTCGCTCGGCGGATACCGGGCCCAGGGACGCACCGCCGAGGCGGCGCTCGCAGTGATCGATGACGCCCTCGCACTGCAGGATGCCGGAGTCTCGCTGCTCGTGATCGAAGCAGTGCCGTCCGAGGTCACCGCCGCTCTCGCGCCCCTGCTGCGCATTCCGCTGATCGGCATCGGAGCCGGAGCGGATGCCGACGGCCAGGTGCTCGTCTTCCACGACCTGCTCGGCATCTACGCCGGCGGGGCCGCCAAGTTCGTCAAGCGCTACGCCGATGTGCGCGGTGTGTCCATCGCGGGGGTCGCGGCCTATGCCGACGAGGTGCGAGGCGGGCAGTACCCGGCGCCCGAGCACGGCTACGGGATGCCCGAGGGCGAGGCCGCGCGACTGCGCGACCTGCTCGCGCGGCGGTAGGTGTCGGCCTCCGGGGGGCTCGACGCCCGGCATCCAGTGCTGTCCTTCTCTTGCTGGCCATCGTCGATGCGGAGGAGATCTGCGATGCGGAGGGCCGTATCGACGAGGTCATCCTCCCGTGTGCTGTTCTCCTCCGCACCGTAGGAGCTCGATACCCGCCGCGTCGAGGTGTCGCAGCGCGCGGCCCGAGCACTGCGAAGGAGAAATGCGCTTCCGAAGGAGGGAATCCCGGGATCAGGCCTTCTGAAGCGCAGAACTCCTCCGTTGCGTGGGTGTGTGGGTGCGTGGGTGCCGCGACGAAAAAGGTCCCCTCACGCCTCCCAGCGCAGGATGTCGCCAGGCTGGCATTCCAGCACTTCGCACAGTGCGTCGAGGGTCGAGAACCGCACGGCTTTCGCCCGCCCGTTCTTCAGCACGGCCAGGTTCGTCGGCGTGATCCCGATGCGCTCGGCCAGCTCGCCGACACCCATCTTGCGTCGCGCCATCATCACGTCGATGTCGACGACGACGGGCATCAGATGACCTCGTTGTCGAGCTCGGACCGCAGCGCCTGCGCCTCGACATCGCGGTCGATCGCCTGCCGCAGCAGCGCCTTCATCACAACGACCAGCAGGGCGACGCCGGCGAGCACCACGCCGGCTCCGCCGATGAGCGCGACGAGACCCGGAGCTGCCGAGCCCGGAGCGAGGATCGCCGCGAGGATCCACAGGAGAGCCGCGGCCACGAGGATCGCTCCGATGATCACGTCGATGTAGCGGAACGACGAGGTCGAGAAGATCGATCCGCGACGCACCTTCGTGAGCAGTAACCACACGCAGATGCCGAAGACCTGCAGAGTGCCGACCCCGAGGACGACGATCGACACGAAGGCGATCCGTCCCCACAGCTCTTCGTCGGCGAGGTCGAGCCACAGCAGCGGCACGATGAGCGCCTGTACGGCCACGGATCCGACCAGCGCTAGCGCGATCACGACCCGCAGCACGATGATCGTCGACTTGGCCATGACTCCACCTCTCATCGAACAACAGCAGAAATCTATCGTTAATCGTTCGATTGAGCAAGGTGGATGTGCGGGGCGCGTTCGATGCGGAGGAGATCTGCGGAAGGGAGGATCAACTTCGCGAGTTCGTCCTCCGGTGCGCAGATCTCCTCCGCTACGCAGATCTCCGCCGGTGCGCAGATCTCCTCCGGATGCGGGGCCGCGCGCTCGGAAGGGGATCGCGCATAACGAAGGAGATATCGGCCACATCCCTCCTTCGAGGCGAGAGATTTCCCTCGCAGTGGGAGTGGATGCCGGGGCCGCGCGCTCGGAAGGAGATCGCGGCTACCGAAGGAGGTGTCGGCGACATCCCTCCTTCGAGGCGAGAGATTTCCCTCGCAGTGGGGGTGGGTGCCGGGGCCGCGCGCTCGGAAGGAGATCGCGCATAACGAAGGAGGTGTCGGCGGCATCCGTCCTTCGGGGCGAGAGATCTCCTTCGTACTGGGGGTGGATGCGGGAGGGCAGCGCGCGCTCGGAAGGAGATCGCGGCTACCGAAGGAGGTGTCGCCGTCATACCTCCTTCGAGGCAAGAGATTTCGCTCGCGGTGGGGGTGGATGCCGGAGGCGGCGCGCGCTCGGAAGGAGATCTCGGCTACCGAAGGAGGTGTCGGCGGTATCTCTCCTTCGGAGTGAGAGGTCTCCTTCGCAGTCGGTGGGATGCTGGCGGCAGCGCGCGCTCGGAAGGAGATCGCGTCTACCGAAGGAGGTGTCGGCGGTATCTCTCCTTCGGAGTGAGAGATCTCCTCCGCAGCGAGAGACCCCCTTCGGCGCGAGAGACCTCCACCCCACAGAGAGCAGCTACTCCGCCCGACGCACCCGCAGCACCAGTGCGATGAGCGCGAGCGCGATGACCGCGACGCCGTACCCGACGCACACGGCGCCGAGTCCGAAGACTCCGACCAGCATCCCTGCGATGACTGCGGGCACGCCGAAGGCAAGGTAGGCGAGCAGGTAGATCACGGCGAACGTGTCGGCGCGGTCGGTCGGGGGGATGCGGGGTGCGAGTGAGGCGACGACTCCCGAGAAGGCGGTGCCGAATCCCATGCCGGTCACGGCGGTCGCGGCGAGGTAGAACGGAAGCGACCCGGTCGCGAGCGCCCAGAGCGACAGCGCGGTGCCGACGGCGAGGGCCGCGGTGCCGAAGATCACCGAGGTGCGCGGGCGCCGGTTGCGGAAGAGGAATGCGGTGACCGCGCCGACGCCGGCCAGCATCGCGACCGCGAGTCCCTGCCAGACGTGCGCCTCACCGCCGAGCTGGGTGCGCACGATGTTCGCGCCGAGTGAGAGGAAGAGTCCACCCGTAGCCCAGCCGGCGATGATCGCGGGGGCTCCGCGCCAGAAGTCCGAGCGGATGCCGGCCGGCACCGACAGCCGGAAGCTCAGCGACGCGAGTGCTCCCGGCCGCAGCGGAGCGGTCTCGGGTGCCAGGAAGAAGAGCCCCGCGAGCACGATGTACACGGCGGTCAAAGGTGCGAACACGTCGAGCAGCGGCTGTCCGGTCACGTCCAGCGCGATGCCCGAGACGAGCGCGCCGAGGGCGAGGCCGATTCCGGGGCTGAGCGCGTTCCACAGTGCGGCGACCCTCGAACGGCCACCGGGGGCGAGGTCGAGTGCGGCGGCCGAGAGGGCGGCGATGAGTACGCCACTCGCCGCACCCTGCAGGATGCGGGCGAGCATGAGCGTGGCGACCGTATCGGCATGCCAGAACAGCACCATGCTCGCGGCGAGCACCAGGAGACCGCCGATCGCGACCGGTCGCCGCCCGACATGGTCGGAGAGCGAGCCTGCGGTGAGCAGGGCGAGCAGCAGGGCGACCGCGTAGACGGCGAAGACGGCGCTGATGACGATCGCGTCGAATCCGATCTCTGCGGCGAGCACGGGGTAGAACGGCGATGGCGCACTCGCGCCCATCATCATCGCGATCTGCGTCACGACGGCCAGCGTGAAGCCGAAGCGCGGGCGACGGATCCGAGGTGCCGTCGCGGTCGTGTCGATCGGTGACGTGGTGGTCATGAGTGCTCCCGCGGTATCGGTTCGAGATTCATCGAACTATCGGAGCGTACTCGCGATTCCGCGATTGTTCAACTATTCTCGAACCATGCCAGGCGAACTCCCGCACCCCGAGCGATCCGAGATCCAGCTCACCGATGTGCTCTTCGCCCTCAGCGACCCCGAGCGTCTGGCGATCGCGCGACAGCTCGCCGACGGCCCGCTCGACATGGCCGAATGCCGCGCGACCGACCCGAACCTGCCGAAGTCCACCAAGTCGCATTTCATGAAGGTGCTGCGCGAAGCGGGCGTGATCCGCAACGAGCCCAACGGCCGGCGACGGATGCTGACGCTGCGCCGCGCAGAGCTCGACGAACTGTTCCCCGGCCTGCTGGAGTCCGTGCTGCGTTCCTGACCCGCAACCGCCCAGGCGAGAGCCCACCGCCTCAGCGGAAGTACGACGCGCCGTTCAGGTCGAGCACCGTGCCCGATGCCCACACCGCGGTGGGCGAGGTGAGATAGGCGACGGCATCCGCCACCTCTTCGGGCGTGCCCACCCGGCCGAACGGACTCTGACCGCGGATGCTGTCGCCCTGCTCTCCCTCGAGCTTCGCCGTCTGCCGGTCTGTCGCCACCATTCCCGGAGCGACCGAGGTGACCGAGATGCCGTGGGGTGCGAGCACCAGCGCCATCGACTGCCCGAACGCCTGCAGCCCTGCCTTCGTCGCGGCGTACGCGGGGTGGTCGGCCTCTCCGCGGAACGCGCCGCGTGACCCGACGTTGACGATCGATCCGCCGCTGCCCCGCTCGATCATGTGCTGAGCGACGAGCATCGTGACGTTCGAGGCGCCGAGCAGGTTCACCGAGGCCATGGCAGACCAGGCGCGCTGCCACTCGGCATACGTCGTCGAGTCGACGCGATGCTCGTTCGCCGTGCTCGGGGCCGCGGCCGCATTGTTCACCAGGATGTCGAGTGAACCCAGGGCTGCGATGCCCTCCTCGACCACGCGCTGCGCCTCCGCCGGATCCCCGAGGTCGCCGCCCACGATCGCATGGTTCGAGCCTTCGAGCGAGGCGAGGGTCTCTTCCGCGGCCGCGCGATCGCGGCCGTAGTGCACGACGACCCGGTCGCCCCGTCGGGCGAAGGCCTGCGCCACTGCGCGGCCGATGCCGCGCGAGCTGCCCGTGATCAGCGCATGCGCCATCTCAGGACGCGACCTGCGTGCGACCGACCGCATGCACCGCCGGCTCGATCTCGGACCACACCGAATCCAGCGAGAGGTGCAGCACGCCGGCGATCGCGGCGATGGTCGAGAAGGCGGGGGTCGCCACGCGACCCGACTCGATCTTGCGCAGGGTCTCGGGCGAGACCCCCGCCTCGAGGGCGACGCTCAGCATCGATCGCTCACCGCGCGCTCGCCGCAGCAGCGCGCCGAGGCGCTCGCCCCGCTCGACCTCGGCGGGAGTCAGGGGCATCCGAACCATCATGTGCCCATTGTAATACCGGGATAGTATTACCGGGATAGTTATTGGAACGACCGACGGCGAGCTGTGGAGAACCCCATGATCGAGATCCTGAACCGCGACGAACTGGCTCGTGCACGAGACGCGGGCGCCCTCGTCGGCGGCATCCTCCAGTCCCTCAAGGAGCGAGCCGCGGTCGGGGTGAACCTGCTCGACCTCGACCGCTCGACGAAGCAGATGATCGAGGATGCCGGTGCGCAGCCCTGCTACGTCGATTACGCCCCCTCCTTCGGCCGGGGGCCCTTCGGCCACTACGTCTGCACTGCCGTGAACGACGCGGTGCTGCACGGGATGCCGCACGACTACGCCCTCCTCGACGGCGACCTTCTCACTCTCGACCTCGCCGTCACGCTCCGGGGCATCTCAGCGGATGCCGCCATCAGCTTCGTGGTCGGCGACGGTGCGGCATCCGCCGACCTCGACATGATCGACGCGACCGAGCGTGCGCTGGCCGCCGCGATCGCCGCAGCCCGACCCGGCGCGCGCATCGGCGACCTCTCCCACGCGATCGGCACGGTGCTCGGCGACGCGGGCTACCCGATCAATCTCGAGTTCGGCGGCCATGGCATCGGTTCGACGATGCACCAGGATCCACACGTCGCGAACGACGGACGCCCCGGCCGCGGCTACAGACTGCGCCCCGGCCTGCTGCTCGCACTGGAACCGTGGGTGATGGCCGACACCGACCGGCTGGTCACCGACGACGACGGCTGGACGCTGCGCAGTGCGACCGGATGCCGCACAGCCCACACCGAGCACACCATCGCCATCACCGAGACCGGGGCCGAGGTGCTCACGCTGCCGCGCTGACCCTCGTCACTTCGTGCGCGAGCCGCTCCGCACCCGACGCACAGCGCGGCCGGCCAGGTCCTTGAGCCGGCCGCCGGGGTACTGCCTGCGCAGCTCGACGGCGCCGCCGCGTCCTGCGACCGGCGTGCACGTGCGCCCGGCGAGCAGGGGTGAGCGTCCCGCGGCGGCGAGCGTCGCAGCATCCGCTCGGAGAGGGACGTCGAAGGTCCACCCCGCCCGTCGCACGGTCACGAAGAGCTTCGCCCCGCGCGACTCGTCGTCGGGCCGGAACACCTTCAGCGGGTCGATCGCGATGCGGAGGGAGTCGAGGCTGCGTGGGTGGAGGTTCGCCACGCGACGCTCGATCGCCGCGGCCTTGTCGCGCCACACCAACTCGACGTGGTCGTTGGACATCTCCCGCTTGGCTTCGAGAAGGCCGGTCGGAAGGCCGTCCATCGCGATCGGCAGTGACGTCATGACGCCCGTGCCCGGCTCGAACTCGAGTGCGTCCTGCCTGTCGCGGGTGATCGAGACATCGACGGTGAGATACAGTCCGCCGCCCCGCGACCACCGTGCCGACGTCACCACCGCCCGGCAGGTGAGCTCGGCCTCGAACCGCGCGAACGTCAGCAGGTCGGCGCGTCGATCGGCTCGCAGCAGTGCGGCCCGGATGCGGTTCGGAAAGGCCAGCCCCCCGTCGACGCCGGGTCCGAAGCGCCGTCGCGCGAGCGGGATGACGACGTCGAGCAGGCGCTGGCGATACTCCTCGGGGTACCCGGCGTACTTCTTGCCCGACACCCGCTTGAGGATCTTGCCGCGGAACCAGTGCCGCAGCAGCCGGTCGCGCAGTCGCCCCGGTTCGGTGTACCGCTCGACGAGATCGAGCACGGCCTCGAGATGCGGGAAGTACGTCTCGGGTTCGATCCGCGACGAACTGGCACTGCCCGCGTGCTTGACCCACGCGTAGCAGGGGCGGCTGGCGAGGATCGAGATCGTCGACGCCTCGAAGTACGCCCTCATCACGAACAGATGGTCTTCGAGGCGCACCTTGCCGTCGGGGAACCGGATGCGCTTCTCGCGCAGGAACGAGGTGCGGAACATCTTGTGCGGCGTCAGCATCTCGAGCAGCGGATCCTCGCCGAGGCGCGCACGGGGGATGTCGCGGCGGAAGATGCGACTCGGAAGCCGCCGGCCGATGCCGACCTCCCTGCCGACCACGACATCGGATGCATGCTCGTCGGCGTAGTCGCAGAGCGCCTCGAGGGCGCCGTCGTAGAGCCAGTCGTCCTGATCGACGAACTGGATGTACGTGCCGCGCGCATCGTCGATCCCATGGTTGCGCGGCGTTCCCGGCCACCCCGAATGCGGCAGATACGCGACGCGCACGTAGGGACGATCACGCGCGATCTCGACCAGTCGAGCCGCCGTCTCCTCACCGGAGCCGTCGTCGCAGAGCAGCACCTCGAACCGGCCGTGATCGAGCGTCTGCCGATCGAGAGACGCGATGAGCTCGTCGAATGCCGCTCCCGGACGGAACACGGGAACGACGACGCTCACTCTGATCGAAGTGGACGGTGGGGAAACGGCAGGGGAAGACGACATCGACGGCAGTCAAACATCGTCGGCTATGGAGCGCACGGGGCTTGCTTTCAGCGCCGTGTGCGTGCAGTGCGTGCGGCTTGTGCGCGCTGTGCGTGTCAGTGGGATCGTGCGTGGGCCGCCGCGCGGCCGCGGAGGAAGCCGATGACGCCGTCGTCGTCGGCGAGCGCGATCGCCCGCGCGTAGGCCTCGCCGGCATCCTGTCCGGCCTCGGCGAGCAGCCCCGCCCGAGCCGCCCAGTACGGCTGGAATCCCTCTGCATGGGCCGGAAGTGCGGCGAGGCCCGCCTCGGCTCCGTCGATGCGCGCGGTGACGACGGCGGCCGCGACCCGGGCGCCGAGGGTCGGAGCGACCGCGAGAAGCGCGGCGTACAGCATCCGCAGCGAGTCCCAATCGGTCGCCCCCGTGCGCAGCCGATCGCAGTGCACCGCCTGGATCGCCGCCTCGAGCTGGAATCGTCCCGGCGCACCGGTCGGCCGCGCTCGCCGCAGGTACGCCTCGCCCTCGGCGATCAGGGCCGCATCCCAGGTCTGAGGATCCTGCTCGTCGAGGGGGATGAACTCGCGAGAGCGCCGCACGAGAGTCAGCGTCGTGAGGGCGGCCAGCCCCCACGCCTCGGGCTCGTCCTCGAGGAGACCCGCCAGAGTGGCGGCCAGGTACTGCGCCTCGCCCGCCATCGACTCGGCGTCGCCGCGCCAGGTGAGCGCGGCGCATCCGTAGACCGCCTCCAGCACCGCGGGCAATCGTTCGGGCATCGAGCGGCGGTCCGGAATCGCGAACGGGATGCGGGCATCTCTGATGCGTCGCTTCGCCCGCACCAGGCGCTGTGCCATCGCCGTCGCCGGAACGGCGAACGCGCGCGCGACCTCGGCCGCCTCGAATCCGAGCACGGTCTGGAGCATGAGCGGCGCGCGCACGGCAGGGTCGATCGCCGGATGCGCGCACACGAACAGCAGCTCGAGTCGCTTGTCGCCGATCGCGAGCGGATCGTGGTCGGCGAGCGGATCGACGCGAGCGCTCTCCTCGGCGAGGGGAGCGGATGCCGTCGCCGCGGCCGACTTCCACACGTCGCGCAGCCTGTTCCTCGCCACGGTCATCAACCACCCTTCCGGGTTGTCGGGCACTCCGGCATCCGGCCAGCGCCGCAGCGCCTCTTCGAACGCTCCCGACAGGGAGTCCTCGGCGAGCGCGAGGTCGCCGGACCGCGCCGCGAGCAGCGCGACCAGCCGGCCGTAGGAGGTCCGCGCCGCACTCTCTGCAGCGGCCCGGACCCCTTCGGGGATCATCGGTTCGGAGTCCAGACGCCGTCGACCGTGAACACGGCACCCGGGCGGATCTCGACCGCACCCCAGAACGCCGGCGGGGCCTGGCGGGCGAATCCGATCGCGGCATCCAGGTCGGGCACGTCGATGACGACCGTGCCGCCGAGCTGCTCTTTCGTGTCGGCGAACGGGCCGTCCTGCACCTGCAGCGCGTCATCGCGCACGCGAACGGTGGTGCTGACGGCCGACGGCTGCAGAACCTCAGCCGAGACGAGCACCCCTGCCGACTGCAGGGTGGCGGCGTAGCTCGCGAATGCGGCCTGGCCCTCTACGAGCGCCTCGGCGCCCAGAGTCTCGGCATCGAGCTCTTCGTAGTGCAACAGCAGTGTGTAGCGCATGTCTCTTCCTCACTGTTCGACGGTCAGCGTACAGAGAGATGACGATCGAGCAGCAGGCCGATCGACACATCCGCCGAAGTTCACCTCTCGGGCCGAGACTCTCACCCCACACTCAGCCTTAACGATATATCGTTGACTATCGCTCACCACTTCCGGGAGGTCATCATGAACAACGCATTCCCCTCGAACCCGTTCGGCGGATCCGGCTTCGGCTCGGGCCAGGGCGGACCCGCATCCGCGATCTTCGATGCCATGGAGCAGCTCCGCAAGTCCTTCGAGCAGCGCCCCAGCGGCGGCTCGCGCATGGCGAAGGGCGACGTCCGCACCGCGGTGCTGTCGCTGCTCACCGAGAAGCCGATGCACGGCTACCAGATCATCAACGAGATCGCCGATCGCAGCGGCGGGTCGTGGAAGCCGAGCGCAGGCTCGGTCTACCCCACCCTGCAGCTGCTGGCCGACGAGGGCCTGATCGAGGCTCAGGAGCAGAACGGTCGCAAGACCTACTCGCTCACCGAGGCCGGCCGCGCCGTCGCCGCCGAGCACACCGAGACCCCCGCCCCGTGGGAGTCGCAGTCGAAGAGCGAGGGCTCGCACGACAACCCCCGCTACAGCGCACTGCCGAAGGCGGGCGTCGACCTCGCGGCGGCAGCCGCGGCCGTCGGTCGCAGCGGCAGCACCGAGCAGGTGCAGCAGGCGGTCGAGATCCTCGACGAGGCCCGCCGTAGGCTGTACTCGATCCTCGCTCAGGACTGATCGCACACGACACAGGGACGACACATGACGGATGCTGCGGCGCAGGGCGCCCATCGTGCCCGGTACCGCCGCATCCTGTCGTTCGCGGCGCGCGAGTTCCTCAAGGTCTGGTGGTTCGAGCTCGTGCTGCCGCGCTTCGGCATGAGCTCGATCGCCGAGCGCACCCGGGCGCCGCGCATGCAGCGCTTCGCGAAGCGGTTCCACGTGCTCGCGGTCGAACTCGGCGGCCTCATGATCAAGGTCGGGCAGTTCATGTCGTCGCGCCTCGACGTGCTGCCGCCCGAGATCACGAAGGAGCTCGAGGGACTGCAGGACGAGGTCCCGGCCGTGCCGTTCGCCGACATCCGTGCGGCCGCCGAGGCCGAACTCGGCCGTCCGCTCGCTGAGGCCTACGCCTGGTTCGATGAGACGCCGGTGGCTGCCGCATCCCTCGGCCAAGCGCACCGGGCCCGCCTCTCCGCGCAGGATGCCGTCGACACCGGTCTCGGCGACGTCGTCGTCAAGGTGCAGCGCCCCGGCATCGACGAGATCGTCGCGGTCGACCTCGCGGCTCTGCGCCGCGTCGCCCGCTGGGCGATGCGCGTGCGACTGGTCGCCGATCGGGTCGACGCTCCCGGCCTCGTCGAGGAGTTCGCGCAGACCAGCCTCGAGGAGATCGACTACCTGCACGAGGCCGCCAGCGCCGAGCGCTTTCGTGAGAACTTCGCCGGCGACCCGCGCGTCAGCGCCCCCGAGATCGTCTGGGAGCGGTCGACCCGGCGCGTGCTCACGCTCTCGGACGTCACCGCGATCAAGATCAACGACACGGATGCTCTGCGGGCAGCCGGCATCGATCCGGCCGAGGTCGCCGACGTGTTCGCCGAGGTCATGTTCGACCAGGTGTTCACGCACAGCTTCGTGCACGCCGACCCGCACCCGGGCAACATCTTCGTGACACCCGAGGCCGACTCGACGACCGGGCGCAACTTCCGCCTCACCTTCATCGACTTCGGGATGATGGCCGAGGTGCCCGACAACCTCCGCGACGGTCTGCGCACCCTGCTGATCGCGGTCGCCGGCCGCGACAGCCGAGGCCTGGTCACCGCGGCCCAGGAGATCGGCGTGCTGCTGCCCTCCGCCGACACCGCCGAGCTCGAACGGGCGCTCCGCGCGCTGTTCGCCCGCTTCGGCGGCATGGGCTTCGCAGAGCTCAGCAAGGTCGACCCTCGGGAGTTCACCGACTTCGCCGACGAGTTCGGCGACATGGTGCGCTCGCTTCCGCTCCAGCTGCCCGAGAACATGCTGCTGCTCATCCGTGCGGTGTCGCTGACCTCGGGCATGTGCTCGAGCCTCGACCCGTCGTTCAACGTGTGGGACGCCGCCGAGCCCTACGCCGGCCGCCTGCTGCGCGACGAGTCGGGCAACCTCATGCAGGACATGGCGCAGCAGGCCATGGAGACCGCCGCCGTCACCTACCGCCTGCCGAAGCGGATCGACGCGATCATCACCCGCGTCGACGACGGCAACGTCACCTTCGACACCTCGGCCCTCGAGCGCCGCCTCGACCGGCTCGAGGGCATCGCCCGCCGCATCGGATCGGGCGTGCTGTTCGCCGCGATGCTCGTCGGAGGCGCGCTGCTCGTCACGCCGCTGCCGCCGCTCGGCATCACCCTCATCTGCGTCTCGGCGCTGCCGCTGCTGCACTCGGTGTTCGGCGGCCGTCGCTCGCGCTGATGCGCCCGGAGTGCTCGCGCTGATGCGCCCGGGTGCTCGCGCTGACGCGCCCGGAGAACCCGGAGCATCCGGCATCCGCCCGGCGTGTAGGGCCCCGGAGCGCCGCGGATCGACCCGTTCATCTGGCCTTTCCGTCCAGGTCGCAGAATGCCGGCATGGGAGAATGGGTTCTCATGGACACTCCGGACGAGAAGACGCCCACGAGGAACGACCCTCCGAAGACCTCCACCGCCGCGATCAGGCAGGCCGCGAAGGCCACCGAGGCCGCGCAGAAGATCGTGCGCGACATCGCCGCGGTTCCGCCGCGCGGCGTGCACCCGGCGCTCGTGCCCGGCGTCTCGGTCGAAGAGACCGGACGCACCTACCGCACCGATCCGCTCGTCTTCGGCATCGCCGTCGCGCTGACCCTCGCGTTCATCGCGTGGGGCGTGTTCGCGGGTGACAACCTCTCGGGCACGACCTCGACCGTGCTCGGGTGGGTCGTCGAGTACTTCGGCTTCTTCTTCACCACGATCGCGACCGTCATCCTCGTCTTCATGCTCTTCGTCGGCTTCAGCCGCTACGGACGCATTCCCCTGGGCCGCGACGACGAAGAGCCCGAGTTCTCGATGTTCTCGTGGATCTCGATGCTCTTCGCCGCCGGAATGGGCATCGGTCTCGTCTTCTGGGGCGCCGCCGAGCCGCTCACCTTCTTCGAGAACCCGCCGCCCGGAACGGTCGAGGCGAACACCCTCGAGGCCATGCACACGGCGCAGGCGCAGGTGCTCTACCACTGGGGCCCGCAGGCGTGGGCCTTCTACGCGCTGGTCGGCGGCGCGATCGCGTACGGCGCGTTCCGTCGTGGCCGCACCCCCCTGATCTCGTCGATCTTCGCGCCGCTGCTCGGCGAGGGCCGCACCACCGGACCCCTCGGTCGCACGATCGACATCTTCTCGATCATCGTCACCCTCTTCGGCACCGCCGCGTCGCTCGGCCTGGGAGCCCTGCAGATCGGCCACGGCGTCGAGATCGTCAGCGGCATCGGCGAACTCGGCAACGGCGTGCTCATCGCGGCCATCGCCGTGCTCACCGCCTGCTTCATCGCCTCGGCGGTCTCGGGCGTCTCGAAGGGCATCCGCGCGCTGTCGAACATCAACGCGGTCGTCGCGCTGCTGCTCGCATTCTTCGTCTTCTTCGTCGGACCGACGCTGCTGATCCTCAACGTCATCCCCTCGGTCGCCGTGCAGTTCCTCGGTGACCTGCCCGAGATGGTCGCGCGGTCGGCCTCGCAGGGTGACGAGGCGCAGATGTTCCTGTCGAGCTGGACGATCTTCTACTGGGCATGGTGGATCTCCTGGTCGCCGTTCGTGGGCATGTTCATCGCCAAGATCTCGCGGGGCCGCACGCTGCGCCAGTTCGTCTCCGTCGTCATCCTGGTTCCGGCCGCCATCTCGCTCATCTGGTTCGCGATCTTCGGAACCACGGCGATCCAGCAGCAGATGAACGGCGCAGGACTCACCGTCGACCCGCCCGAAGAGGTGCTCTTCGGCGTTCTCGAGAACCTGCCGTTCCCGCTGATCACCAGCATCGTGCTCATCCTGCTGATCTCGATCTTCTTCATCACCGGCGCCGATTCGGCCTCGCTCGTCATGGGCACGCTCTCGCAGCAGGGCCGCCCCGAGCCGTCGCGCTGGGTCGCCGTCGTCTGGGGAGTCCTGGTCGGAGTGATCGCGGCGGTGCTGCTCGTCACCGGCGAAGAGGGCAGCGGCCTGAAGTCGCTGCAGAACGTCACGATCATCGCGGCGCTGCCGTTCGCCGTGATCATGGCCTTCATGATGGTCGCGTTCATGAAGGATCTGCGACGCGACCCCATGATCCTGCGCGAGCGCTATGCCCGCATGGCCGTTCGCCACAGCGTCATGGCCGGACTCGAGGAGTACGGCGACGACTTCGCGCTCGTGCCTGTCGAGTACGACCACTCCGAAGACGACCTCGCCTGGATCGATGAGGCCGACGTCGACGACAGCCTCGCCGAGGTCTACGCGACCGCGACCGAGGCGATCGACATCATCCCGGATGCCGGTGGTGGCGCTGCGGATGCCGGCGCCGATGCCGGCGATGCGAGTCCGGCCGGAGATGCGAGTGCGACCGGCGACGCGAGTGCGGCCGGCGATGCGAGTGCGGGTGCGGCTGCGGACGCCGGGTCGGATGACGGGGGCGACCCTGCGGGCCTCGCCGAGCGTCCTTCCTGACGTCAGTCGCATTGTTGACCCCGCCCGCGCCGCCCCCGGCCCGGTGCGGGGTCAATAACGCATCCGAATCGGCCGTTTCCGCTGCGAAAGTGGCCCCGCACGTGAGTCCCGATGCCGAAGTGGCCCCGCATACACCTCGCGCGTGGGTCCGGATGCCGAAGTGGCCCCACCATGTGGGTGGGGCGTGAGGTTGCCCCTACCCGCGGGTTCCATCGCGGTGCGGGGTCAGTAACGCATCCGAATCGACCGTTTCCGCTGCGAAAGTGGCCCCGCACGTGAGTCCCGGTGTCGAAGTGGGCCCGCATACACCTCGCGCGTGGGCCCAGAGGCTCAGGCGACGGGGGCCGCCTCGCCCGCACCCGCCTCGCCCGGGGCCGCCTCGCTCGCACCCGCCTCGCCCGCACCCGCCTCGCCGACACCCGCCTCGCCGACACCGGGCGCGACCGTCTCGACGGGGACGGATGCCGCGGCGGTGATCTTCGCCGCCATGCCCGCGAAGATGAAGCCGTGGAACGGCAGCACTGCCAGCCAGTACAGCCGTCCCGCGAGCCCGCGGGGGAAGAACACCGCCCGCTGCTCGTAGCGGGATCCGTCGCCGTCGGGCAGTGCGCGCAGCTCGAGCCAGGCCTCGCCCGGCACCTTCATCTCGGCGCGCAACCGCAGCAGTCCGCCGCTCGCGGGCGACGAGTCGGTCTTGCGGCCGGGCTCCTCGACGGCTTCGACGCGCCAGAAGTCGATCGCATCACCGACCCGCGCCTCGGCCTTGCTGCGGCGTCCGCGGCGGAGCCCGACTCCGCCGACGAGCCGGTCCATCCAGCCGCGCACCGCCCAGAGGAACTTCGACGAATACCAGCCGTTCGACCCGCCGATGCCGATGATCACCCGCCACAGTCCGTCGACCGGGGCCGACGTCTTCAGCTTGCGGGTGTCGGTGAAGACGGTGCGTCCCGCCCAGTCCGGGTCGCTGGGCAGCGGGTCGCTCGGGGCGCCCGAGACCTCGGCATCCTGCCAGCTCGTCTCGATGGTGTCGGCGTCGAGACGGCCCAGCGCCATCGACACGGCGGTGCGGTACGGGGTCAGCCCGCCGTCCGGGCGGGGGATCAGGTCATCGATCGCGCGGTCCTTCACGATGCACTCGTTCTGCAGCGACGCGACGAGCGGGCGCGCGATCGATCGCGGAACCGGGGTCACCAGGTTCACCCAGTGCGATGCGAGTCCCGGAGTGAGCACCGGCAGGGCGGCGATCGCGCGCTGGCGCAAACCCGCCTCGAGCGCATAGCCGTTCATCATCTGGCCGTAGCGCAGCACGTCGGGCCCGCCGATGTCGGCGGCGCGGTTGACGCTGTCATCGACGCGCGCGGCGCCCAGCAGGTAGTGCAGCACGTCGCGCACCGCGATCGGCTGGATGCGGTTGCGCACCCATTTCGGCGCCGGCATGTACGGCAGCACATCGGTCAGGTGCCGGATCATCTCGAACGATGCGGAACCGGAGCCGATCACGACGCCCGCCTGCAGCACGAGCGTCGGAACGCCCGACTCGAGGAAGATCTCGCCCACCCGCACCCGGGAGCGCAGATGAGGCGAGAGCTTCACATCGTCGGGATGCAGTCCGCCGAGATACACGATGCGGCGCACGCCGGCCTTCGCCGCGGCATCCGCCACCGTGGTGGCCGCTCGTTCGTCGCTCTCCTCGAACCCCTTGCCCGCCGTCATCGAGTGGATCAGGTAGTAGACCACGTCGACATCGCGCATGGCCTCGGCCACGGCGTCCGCGTCGTCAGCCGAGCCCTCGACGATCTCGCAGTCGGCACCCCATGGGAAGGATGCCGCGCGCGCGGCGTCCCGGGCCAGTGCGCGCACCCGGTATCCGGCGTTCAGCAGACGAGGCGTCAGCCGCCCGCCGATGTATCCCGTG
This sequence comes from Microbacterium sp. Root280D1, assembly GCF_001428975.1. Taxonomy (NCBI): domain Bacteria; kingdom Bacillati; phylum Actinomycetota; class Actinomycetes; order Micrococcales; family Microbacteriaceae; genus Microbacterium; species Microbacterium sp. Root280D1. The sequence goes on from NZ_LMJK01000001.1 coordinate 503,102, forward strand.
GCGCCGAGCACCAACGCGCGAGGCGCCGATCCGTCTTCGCGGGGGAGGGCGCGCAGGGCCTCTTCGTGCCCGGTGGGCTGGGTGAGCTCGGTCATGTGTCGAGCGTAGGCGTGATGACCGGAAATTTCACTAGGCTGGCGATTGACTAGTTCATCTAGTAATCTTTTGGCGGAGGAAGGTGATCACATGTCGACAGCCACGCAGTACCCCACCCGTCGTGAGCTCCGGTCTCGGCGAATCCTGCCGAACGGTCCTGTCGACGTCGCCCCGCTGTCGGCACGTGCTGCTGTCGGCCGCTCCACCGGGCTCCGCAGCGGCCCGCTCCCCGCATCGCGCACGCCGTTCTGGAAGTCCGCCGGAGTCGTCGGCCTCATCGCGGTCATCGCCGCCGGCACTCTGCCGCTGGCGGCATCCGCCCTCGACATCCCCCTGTGACCCCACGGCGCGGGCGCTCGACCACAGACCACCGCTGATAAGAGAGAGGAGCCCCCATGGGACTCGATGACAAGATCAAGAACACCGCCCAGGACCTCGCCGGCAAGGCGAAGGAGGCCGTCGGCAAGGTGACCGACAACGAGAAGCTCGAGGCGGAGGGCCGCGCCGACCAGGCGAAGGCCGACGTCAAGAAGGCCGGAGAGAACGTGAAGGACGCGTTCAACAACTGACACCGGTGAGCAACGGCGGGGAGGTGGCGCGAGCCACCTCCCCGCCTTCTGTGCGGCCCGACCTGCGATGGTCGTGCGGCGAGAGAGAGTGAGACAGCATGTCCGACCGCCTGAACAATGACACGCCGAACCTGTGGCAGCGCCTGCTGCGACGGCTGCGTCCCGCCGCGGCAGAGCCTCGTCGGCTCACGGTCGAGGACGTCACCGTCGTCGACCGCCCGATGCTCCGCCGCGCGGTCGCCGGCACCGTGGTCGGCAATCTCATGGAGTGGTACGACATCGGCGTCTACGGTTATCTCGCGGTGATCATCGGGCGGGCGTTCCTGCCGGACGCATCCGCCGGGGCGCAGTCGCTCTTCTCGCTCGGCGTCTTCGCGGTGACCTTCGTCGCCCGTCCGCTCGGCGGCATCGTGCTCGGCCAGCTCGGCGATCGACTCGGCCGTCAGCGCGTGCTGGCCTTCACGCTGATCATGATGGCCGCGGCCACATTCCTCATCGGCGTGCTCCCCGACTTCTCGGTCATCGGCGTCTGGGCGCCGATCCTCCTGATCGTGCTCAAGCTCGCGCAGGGCTTCTCGACCGGCGGCGAGTACGCGGGCGCCACGACCTTCATCACCGAGTACGCGCCCGACCGGCGGCGCGGCTTCTATGCCTCCCTGCTCGACCTCGGCTCGTACATGGGCTTCGCGATCGGCGCCGCCTTCGTCTCGATCCTGCAGCTGACGCTGTCGGCCGAGGTCATGCAGGGCTTCGCCTGGCGCATCCCGTTCCTCGTCGCGCTTCCGCTCGGACTGATCGCGATCTACTTCCGGCTGAAGATCGAGGACACCCCGGCATTCCAGGAGGCACAGGACTCGGCGAAGCGCGCGGCCGACGACGCGCAGGCGTCGGCGGATGCGCCCAAGGGCGTGCTCGCACTGATCCGCGCATACTGGCGCGAGCTGCTGACGGCCTTCGTGCTCGTCGCCGCCGCCAACACCGTGGGCTATGCCCTCACCTCCTACATGCCCACGTACCTCACCGGAACCCTGGGCTACGACGAGGTGCACGGCACTCTGCTGACCCTTCCCGTGCTCGTGGCGATGGCGCTCTGCATCCCGCTGACCGGAAAGCTCTCCGACCGCATCGGACGCCGCAAGGTGCTGTTCATCGGGTCGATCTCGGCGATCGTGCTGGCCGTGCCGTCGTTCCTGTTCATGATGCACGGGGAGATCTGGTCGACGCTTCTCGGCCTGGTGCTGCTCGCCTTCCCCGTGACCTTCTATGTGGCCAACCTCGCCTCGTCTCTGCCCGCGCTCTTCCCGACGTCGTCGCGCTACGGCGGCATGGGCATCTCGTACAACCTCGCCGTCGCCCTGTTCGCGGGCACGGCTCCGGTCGTGATGGAGGCGCTCGTGCAGATGACCGGATCGTCGCTGGCCCCGGCGTTCTACGTGATCGGCACCTCGATCGCCGGCTTCATCGCCGTGGTGGTGCTCAAGGAGTCGGCGCGCAGGCCGCTGCCGGGTGCGATGCCGAGCGTGCAGACGATCGAGGAGGCCGTGGAACTGGTCGAGACGCAGGAGGAGAACCCCGACCTCGACCTCGACGAGCTGTTCCCCGAACGCCTCGAGAACGCCGCGGACGACGACGGAGAACCCGGCGCTCGGGTCGAGGATCAGGTCGAGAAGGCCTGACCCGCGGCGGAGGGATCACTCGCCGGAGGGCTCGGATTCCTCGTGCGAGCGGATGACGTCGCGCAGTTCCTGATCGAGATCCGACGCCTCTTCGATGGCCGAGGTCATGCCGGCGAGGAATCGCGTCACGATGCCACGCTCGCGGTCGCTCATCTCGTCGACGAGCGACAGCATCCGCCGGTGCATCGCGCCGAGGGTCTCGCGCACCTCGTCGTCGCTGCTGACGGTGGGCACGACGACCCCGGCGCGGCGATCGGTCGGGTGCGGCTCGCGCTTCGCGTGCCCGCCCTTCTCGAGGCGGTCGATGAGGGTCGTCGTCGACGCCGTGGAGATGTCGAGCATGCGGGCGATGTCGATCGGGCGCACGATGCGGCCGGCCCGCTGCTCGCGCAGCAGGAATCGCAGCGCGACCAGGTCGGTCTCGTTCATGCCCATCGACGCCCTGGTGCGGGCTCGCATGGCGGTCTCGGCCGAGCGGTAGCGGCGGAGCATGTTGAGCACGTCGACCGTGCTCGCGCTGTCGGAGTCGGGGTACCAGTACCCTGATCGGCCGAATTCTTCAGAGCGCTCCATCACGCCACCTCGCCGTCATCGCTCAGGGATCCCTCGTTCTCTCCATGCTCGCGCGCGAGCATCTCGATCGCGCCGGCTTCGACCTCGGCAGGGACGATCCGCAGCAGTCCGCCCGTGATGGCGTCGTGCTCGGCGGCCACGATCTGGTCGAGCCGCCAGGCGGGAACCGACGGGAACCGCGCTCGCAGGCGATCGAGCATGTCGGCGTACATGATGTACCCCGCATCCCCGAGTGTGAATCGCTCGACCATGACGTCCCTTTCCTGCCCGTGTTCTATCTTCGCACCCGATCAGAGTCCCTGGTGGCATTGGAATTCGCTAGGCCACCTCGTTACCTGTCTTTCGAGTAGCATGGAGCGGTCAGGGGGTGACACATGGCCAGCAGGACCGACATCAGAACGACGTCGACCGATCTCGTCGCTCGGGTCGACGAACTCCGTCGCGCCGAGGCGCAGCTGGGCCGTCGTCTCGCCGCGCTGCGCGCGCCCAATGACACCGATCGTGAGGCCATGAGGTACATCACGGAGGCGCCGGCGGATGCTCCCGCGACCCCGGGAGGACTCGCTGCGCACCTGAACGTGAGCACGGCCGCGATCACGAGCCTGCTGCGCCGTTTGCAGGAGCGCGGCCAGATCGTCGTCGCCCCGCATCCGGCCGACGCGCGATCGAAGGTTCTGCGACCCTCTCTGCGCGATCTCCACTCGCCCGGCGACGAGCTCACGCAGCGCATCGCCGCCCTCGCCGACGAGTTCACGCCCGAGCAGACCGATGCGATCTCACGGTTCCTGCACCGCTTGACGGAAGAGATCGGCGACCTTCCCTGACGTCCGACTGGGATTTAGCTAGGTAACCTAGTAATCTATTTCTCAAGCCAGTCTGAGCGTGAGGGAGAGAACATGGGTTACCTGACCTACGGAAGCACCGCCGCACCGATCGAGATCGACGACGAGCTGCTGACCCACCTGCGGCTGGTGATCGTGACCAAGCTGCGGCGCAACGAGTCCTTCCCCCTGACCCTCTCGATCGGCGACGGCGCCGTCGAGACGCTCTGGGTGCACGCCTCCATCCCCCTCCGGTTCGCCATGGACGAGGAGCCGAGCATCGACCGCTCGCTGGTGGTCTCGATGATGAACGCGGCGAACTCGGCCGGCGGGCTCGACCTCACCCGAGGTGACTTCGCTCCGGCGCTCACGGGGTCGCGTGTGCTGCACGCGATGACTGCGTGAGCCATGTCCGCACGCATCAGGAATGCCGCCAAGGCGGCGACGAGCGCGCGGGTGCGAGGCGCCTCGCGCACGCGAGGGCTGTGGGTCGAGGTCGATCCCGGCTTCCACGTCGGCAATGACCGGCGCCAGTTCCTCGGATCGATCACGGGGACGCCGCGTGAGGGCTTTCGGGCTTTCGGAGCGCAGTCCGACTTCATCGGCCAGTTCGACGACCTGGATGCCGCCAAGGCATCGGTCGCTGCGGCATCCGTGATCGCCGAAGAGATCGCACAGGGCGAACCGCAGCTCCACTGAGGTCGATCGCGATCGCCGCACGGGTGGCATACGCGATGCGGAAGGCGATTTTCGACGGCGTCCCTCGACGTGTACGGTCATTGCTATGACTTCGATCGAATCGATTCGACGGCCGGCTGTCGACCAGGCGTCGCGCCGAGCGCGCATCGCGGTCTCGGCGCTGTTCCTCACGAACGGCGCACTGTTCGCCAACATCCTGCCCCGCTACCCCGAGATCAAGGCTGCTCTGGGGCTCGACAACGCCGGGTACGGCCTCGCGATCGCGGCCTTCCCTGCCGGCGCGATCGCCGCGGGCCTTCTCGCCGCCGTGCTGATCCGTCGATTCGGCTCGGCGCGGATCGCCGTGTTCGGCACGATCGCCACGGGACTCGGCCTGCTCGCGGCCGCACTGGCGCCCTCCGGCATCCTCTTCGCCGTCGCCCTTCTGCTCGGCGGAGCATCCGACGCGATCACGGACGTCGCCCAGAACGCGCACGGTCTGCGCGTGCAGCGGCGATACGGCCGCTCGATCATCAACTCGTTCCACGCCATCTGGTCGATCGGCGCGGTTCTCGGCGGAGGCATGGCCGCGGCCGCGATCGCCTTGCAGCTGCCCCTCGGCGTGCATCTCGGCATCTCGACCGCGGTGTTCGCGGCCGTCGCCTTCACCGCGCTCTGGTTCTGCCTGCCCGGACGCGATGAGGAGGCGGATGCCGAGGCGACGGCCGAGCCGGTCGAGCTGGGCGGCACCGTGCGCCGCGGGGTCAGCCCTCGCACCGTGATGATCATCATCGCGCTCACGCTCATCGCGATGGCCGGTGCGGTGGCCGAAGACGCCGGCAACTCGTGGGCGACTCTCTATCTGAGTGAATCGCTCGGCGCCGCGGCCGCCATCGCGCCGCTCGGATTCATCGCGCTCGTCGGCGCACAGTTCATCGGTCGGATGCTGGGCGACGGCATGACCGACCGGTTCGGGCAGCGCGCGGTGGCCCGCGTCGGAGGACTGATCGCCGCAGCGGGCATGACACTCGCGCTCATCTTCCCGAGCGTGCCGGGAACCATCGCCGGATTCGCCGCCGTCGGCTTCGGCATCGCGACGCTCATCCCGGCCGCCATGCATGCGGCGGACGAACTGCCCGGCCTGCGACCGGGAGTGGGGCTCACGGTCGTGTCGTGGCTGCTGCGGCTCGGCTTCCTGCTGTCACCGCCGATCGTCGGGTTCATCGCCGACACCGAGAGCCTGCGGGCCGGGTTGATCGTGGCCCCGGCTGCGGCTCTGGTCGCGGTGCTTCTCGCCGGCGTGCTCGAGAAGCGCAGGGTTCGGGAGTAGCAGTTCGGGTCGGCCACGGAGGGCCGTGAGAGTGATGCGGAAGGGTGTTCGTCCTCCCGTATCGCGGGATTTCGCAGTATACGTATTCAATCCTGAAAGTTTCCGGGAACATAGGCTTCCCTAAGTCGATTGCATACGTATACCATCAGCGTCATGGGACACATCAAGCATCGAGCACTGCCGGTACTCGCCCTCGCAGCAGTGGGCATGATCGCCCTCTCCAGCTGCGGCGCCGGGACCCGAACCGACAATGAGAACGCGACAACGGTGTCGTGCGACTACACGGCTCCCGAGGGCAAGACCACGGTCAACGTCCTCGCCTACAATTCCTCCGCCATCGACCCCTTCACCGACACCATGGTCAAGAGCTGTTCGACCGATGACGTGACGCTGAAGCACGATCCGATCGACTTCGGCGGGCAGGTGACCAAGACCACGGCCACCCTGGCCGGCGACACGGGCACCTACGACATCATCGAGACCTACGGATTCGTCATCCCCGGCTTCGGCGAAGAGGAGAAGCTCGTTCCGCTGAACGACCTCTGGGACAAGTATGGCGAGGACTACGGGCTCGGCGAGATCAGCGAGTCGATGGTCGAGGGCATGTCCTACGACGGCGACATCTTCGCCATCCCGATGCAGGCGCAGATGTTCGTCATGGCCTACCGCACCGACATCTTCGAAGACCTCGGCCTCGACGTGCCGACCACCTTCGACGAGATGATCGCCGCGGCCGAGGCGATCAAGGCCGAGGGCCTCATGGACTACCCGATCGCGCTGCCCTGGCTCGCCACGGCCGACGTGACGACCGGCTTCGAAGGGGCGATGAACTCCCTCGGCGCCGACTTCGTCACCGCAGACGGCGAGGTCACCCTCGACGGACCCGAGGCGAAGCAGGCCGTCGAGGCGATGCTCGCACTCAAGCCCTACATGGACCCGCAGGTCACGACCTTCGACCAGCCCAAGGTGCAGCAGCAGATGTTCAACGGCACGGCGGCCATGTCGATCATGTTCTCCGGTCGCATGTTCGACCTGACCCTGCCCGCGAACTCCAAGCTGTCCGACTCCTTCGGATTCGCCGGTGCGCCCAAGGTCTCCGACGACGCCGAGTACTCCTACAACCGCCTCTCGATCGACGGCTGGTCGATCCCCTTCAACACCAAGCTCGACCACGACATGCTCTTCCAGATGATGGCGTCCGCCGTCAGCGAGGACGCGTCCACGGCATCCGTCCCCGCCGCCTACCCGGCCCGCGAGGGCATGGTGACGGAGGAGAACTCCCCGTACGGTGCCGCCGCCAACGACTCGATCGCGAGCGCCATGCCGCCGATCGTGTCGCCGGTCATCGCCGACATCACCAACGAGATCCGGCCGATCCTGGTCTCGATCCTCAACGGCCAGGTGTCCGTCGACGACGGGCTCGCCCAGATGCAGGCCGCCGGCGAGAAGATCGCCGGCTGACCCCGATCCGACCGTCCATGACTGTGGCCTGAGCGCGAGTTCAGGCCACAGTCCGTCCAAGGGAGGACGCACATGAAGGCACGCGAATTCTGGCTGCTCTTCGCTCCGAGCCTGCTGGTGATGGGTGCACTGCTCGTGCTGCCGCTGGTGCGCACGGTGCAGTGGAGCTTCGAGCAGGTCCGCTACGGCACACCAGGCACCTTCATCGGGTTGGAGAACTTCACCGACGCGCTGACGGATCCCCGTTTCCACAAGGCGGTGATGTTCACGGTCGCCGTCACGATCGTCACCACGGCGATCCTGCTCGTCTTCGGGTACATCATCGCCACCGGCATCAACCGCATCACCACGTCGCGTCCGCTCGTGCTCGGCATCATGCTCGTCTCGTACGTGCTGCCGAACCTCGTCGGCGCCGTCGCCTTCTCGTGGCTCTTCGACGACAACTTCGGCGGCGTGGTGAACCGCCTGATCGGCTTCTTCGGCGGGTCGCAGGTGCTCTGGTTCACCGACCAGGTGCCCAACGCGATCCTCGTGATCGCCAACACCGTCTGGCACATGCTCCCGTTCGCGATGCTGATCATCCTGGCCGGACTCCAGGGCGTGCCGAACGAGCTGAAGGAGGCGGCGAAGATCGATGGCGCCAACGGCTTCCAGACGCACCTCAACGTGATCATCCCGACCATCCGCGGAGTGCTCGGGTTCGTGACACTGATCACGATCATGGATGTGCTGCGCATGTTCGACAACCTGATCCCGCTGTCGCCGCAGGCGCAGAACATCGGCAACGAATCGATCATGCTCTACGTCTACTCCGTGGCATTCGCCGATGGCGCCGAGAACCTCGGTCTCGGCAGCGCGATCAACGTGCTCACCATCCTCCTGATCCTCATCATGCTGATCCCGTTCATCCGGGGCATCTTCAAGGAAGCGAAGGCCGAACGATGAGTCTCACCTCCGCAGAACTCTCGACGAGGGCCATCGTCACGAAGGGCGTGCCGAAGCGCCGTCGCCGCGGCCCCAACCGCCCGCCGGTGATCACGGGGCTGCTGCTCGGCATCCTCTGCATCGTGATGCTGAGCCCCTTCATCTGGATGACGCTGTCGGTGACCAAGCCCACCGACGTCGCCTTCGCCAACCCGCCGGTGCTCTGGGACTACCAGCCGACCCTGCAGGCGTTCGTCGATCTGTGGCAGACCACGTACTTCGCCGACTACCTCGTGAACACCGTGGTCGTGGCGGTCGTGTCCACCGTGATCGCGCTGGCGATCGGCATCCCGGCGGCCTATGCGCTGTCACGGTTCCCCAGCTACGTCTCGGCGCTGCTGCTCGTGCTCGCACTGATCTTCCGTGCGCTGCCCCGCTTCGCGGTGGTGCTGCCGATGTACGACATCAGCCGCGCGCTCGGCATCTACGACACCACGTTCGCGCTCGCGATCGCCCTCGTCGCGATCAACCAGCCGTTCACGATCTGGCTGCTGCGCAACTTCTTCGCCGAGATTCCGAAGGAGCTCGACGAGGCGGCCATGATCGACGGCTGCACCAGGATCGGGATGCTGCGCAGGGTCATGATCCCGCTGATGGGGCCGGGGATCCTGACCGCCGGCATCTTCGTGTTCCTGTTCGCCTTCCAGGAGTACCTCACCGCGCTCGTGCTCACCGACACCTCGTCGAAGACGGTGCCCGTGTTCATCGCCACGCAGCTCGGGCAGACCCTGCCGATGCTGCAGCAGGCGGGAGCGGCGTCGATGCTGTTGACGATCCCGGTGTTCGTGATCGCCTTCATCGCGCAGAAGTATCTCGTCGCGGGTCTCAGCGACGGTGCCGTGAAGGGCTGAGGTGGCTGCCGCGGTGCCGCCGCTCGTGCTCCTCGCGGGCATGAACTGCACAGCCGACCTGTGGACGGATGCGCGGTTCGAGGGGGCGGTCCGGCCGGTGCTGGCTCGTCCCTCGATCGGCGAGCAGGTGGCGGCACTGCTCCGGGATCTGCCCGAGACCTTCGTGCTCGTCGGCCACTCGCTCGGGGGCATCGTCGGCATGGCTCTCGCCCTCGCCGCGCCTCAGAGGGTGGCCGGCCTCTGCCTCGTGTCGACCAATGCCAAGGCGCCGACCGACGCGCAGCGTTCCGGATGGGGCGGGTGGCTCACGGCACTCGACGAGGGCGTCGAGCCGCGCGCGCTGCAGGACGGCATCCTCATTCCTCTGCTCGGGGAGGCGCTCGTGCGAGAGCGGCCCGAACTCGTGGAGCGGACTCTGCGCATGGGGGAGGAGACCGGTGCCGACCGGCTACGCGCTCAGCTGCGGATGCAGCTCACACGCACCGACCTGCTCTCGCGGATCACCGGATTGACGATGCCGACCCTCGTCGTCTCGGGGCTCGACGACGCCATCTGTCCGCCGCACTTCCACACCGAGATCGTGTCGGCGATGCCTGACGCCCGTCTCGTCACCCTGGATGCCGGCCACCTGCTGCCACTCGAGCGGCCGCGTGAGTTCGGGCGTCTCGTCCGGTCGTGGATGTCGCAGCAGCGACTGGCCGGCATCGTCGTCTGACCTCGGGTTCGCTGCGCCTCGGCTTGTGGTGCTGCGGCAGTTGGGAGGAGATCCGCGATTCGGAGGGTGGAGGCGGGGGAGGTGACCTCCGTATCGCAGATCTCCTCCGGATCGACGGTGGGTGGCGGGGCGCGGGGGGCGCGGGCGGCGCGGGATGCGGCGAGCGCTCAGCGCTCGGGCGCCGCGAGGCCGCGCAGATGCGCCATGAGAGAGGACGCGAGGTTGTAGACGACGAGGTCGGCTCCGTCGGCGAAGGCCGCGCTCGCCGCATCCCTCGTGCCGACGATGTCCATGCGCAGTGAACCGACCCTGGCCAGCGCCGAATGCACCACAGCGATCGCCTCGGGCACCGGTCGATCATCCGGTCCACTCGACGCCGCGAGGTCGGCGGGGCCGACCATGATGCCGTCGAGCCGTGGCACCGCGGCGATGCCCTCGACGTCTGCGACCCCGCCGGGCGATTCGATCATCCCGAGCACGAGAGTGTTCTCGAGCCACCAGTCGCGGTGCTCTGAGGGGTCGACGAGACCGAAGCGTCCGGCCCGGCTGTAGGTCGCGAATCCGCGCAACCCGACCGGCGGGTACATCGCCGCAGAGACCAGCGCCTCGGCATCCGCTGTCGTGTCGAGGTGAGGGGCGAGGATGCCCTGGGCTCCCTGGTCGAGCACCCGCAGGATCTGGCCGCGGTCGCCCTCGCCGACGCGCACGATCACCGGCACGCCGTGCACCTGGGCCAGCGCGATGTGCTGCCGCAGCGCGACGACGTCGGCTGGGCCGTGCTCGCAGTCGATCAGCACGAAGTCGAACTCGGCGACGGCGAGCATCTCGACCAGCTCTTCCGACGGCATCCGGAGCAGTGCCCCGATCAGCTTCTCGCCGGAGAGCGCTCGGGCTCGCAGCGACCGCATCATGCGACCATTCCTGCTGAGAGATCGATGTCGGCACCGCACATGCCCGGCATCCCGAGCATCGCGATGACCGCTGCGCCCACCTCTTCTTCGGTGACCATGCGTCCGAGCGCCGCGCGCGAGACGAACGCCTGCTCGGCGTCGTCGATGCTCGTGCCCGATCTCGCGGCCTCGAGGCGGAAGTTGCGCTCCATGCGCGGTCCCTGCACCGGGCCCGGCGACAGCGAGTTCACCCGCACACCTGCCGGTCCGACCTCGAACGCGAGCGTCGAGGTGAGCCCGATCACGGCCATCTTCGACGCGCAGTACGGCGTGCGGTGCGCGAGCGGACGCTTGCCCGAGACGGAGGCCACGTTGATGACGTCGCCGTCGCCGCGTTCGACCATGCCGGGCAGGAATGCCTTGCAGAGCAGGAACGTGCCGCGCACGTTCACGGCGAAGACCTCGTCCCAGTCGTCGACCTCGATGTCGGTGAGCGCTGCGACCGGACCCGGGATGCCGGCGTTGTTCACCAGGATCGACACCTCGGTGTCCGCCAGCTGCTCCCGCAGCCTGTCGACGGATGCCGGATCCGACACGTCGCAGGTCATTCCGCGTGTCCGTGAACCGAGGTCGGCGACGACGCGGTCGAGCTTCTCGGCGTCCCTCCCGACCACGACCACGTGCGCACCGGCGGCGTGCAGGGACCGGGCGATGGCCGCCCCGAGTCCGCTGCCGCCGCCGGTGACCACGGCCGTGCGACCGGCGAGGTCGGTCATCGCGACTCCGCGCCGACCGCCGCGTGACTCTCGTCGATCCAGGCGAACTCCGTGCCGGCGTGCCTCCAGGCGCGGGCATCGCCCGAGCGGGCATGACCTTCGAAGAGCTCGACTCGTGCAGCGCGGCCGCACACGGCTCCGAGCTCGGCCGACGACTCGCTGTTCTGGATCTCCTGATAGGTCACCGTGCGCAGGTACTTGCCCACCCAGAGTCCGCCGGTGTACCTCGCGGCGCCGAGCGTCGGCAGCACGTGGTTGGTGCCGATCACCTTGTCGCCGTAGGAGACGCAGGTGTTCTCGCCGAGGAACAGCGCGCCGTAGTCGTGCATCCGCGTCAGTGCCTCGCGCGGGTTCTGCGTGAAGATCTGCACGTGCTCGAAGGCGAAGTCGTCGGCGATCCGATAGGCCTCGTCGAGGTCGTCCGCGACGATCACCTGTCCCCAGTCGCGCCAGGCCGGGCCGGCGTAGTCGCGAGTGGGCATGCCGGGCAGGATCTTCTCGATCCAGTCCATGACCTCCTCCGCCAGCGCCTGCGAGGTCGTGACGAGCACGGCGGGGGAGTCGGGGCCGTGCTCTGCCTGGGAGAGCAGGTCGACGGCGGTGAAGAAGGGATCGGCGTGCTCGTCGGCGACGATGAGGATCTCGGTCGGGCCGGCGAAGAGGTCGATGCCGACCTCGCCGAACAGCTGGCGCTTGGCCTCGGCGACGTAGGCGTTGCCGGGGCCGGCGATCATGTTGACCGGTTCGATCGAGTCGGTGCCCACGGCCATCGCCGCCACCGCCTGCACTCCGCCGAGGATGTAGATCTCGTCGGCGCCGGCCATCTTCATCGCGGCCACGGTCGCGGCGGGGATCTCGCCTCGGATGGGCGGAGTGCACGCGACGACGCGGGGCACGCCGGCGACCTTGGCGGTGATGATCGTCATGTGAGCGGATGCCGTCAGCGGGTACTTCCCTCCCGGGATGTACGCACCGGCCGCCTGAACCGGAACATGCTTCTGTCCGAGGAACACCCCGGGCAGCGTCTCCACCTCGATGTCGACCAGCGAGTCGCGCTGGGCCTGAGCGAAGCGGCGCACCTGGCTCTGCACGAACTCGATGTCGGTGATCACCTGGGCGTCGAGCGTGCCGATGATCTCGGTGATCTCGTCATCGGAGAGCCGATACGAGTCGCGACTCCAGTTGTCGAATTGCTCGGCGTACCGCCGCACGGCGACGTCGCCGTTCTCGCGGATGTCGCCGATGATTCCCCTCACCCGCTCGGCGACGTCCTGCTGAGCGGTGTCCGCGAACGTCTTCGTCGGCGCGGTCTTGAGATGCAGGGGCATGGCCCTTCCTTCCGTTGCATACGTATGTGCTGATTATGACCGCGTATGCATTCGGGCGTCAAGGGCGGTAGAATCCTGAGATCGAGGGGGAGGCGCCAGATGGTCGTCACGAGTCGTGATGTGGCCCGCTTGGCGGGAGTCTCGCAGCCGACGGTGTCTCGGGCACTGCGCGACGACGCGCGGGTGTCCGAGGCGACGAAGCTCCGGGTGCGCGAGGCGGCCCAGCTGCTGGGCTACGTGCCGAGCGAGGCGGGGCGTGCTCTGTCGTCCGGGCGCACGCGGCGCATCGGCCTGCTGCTGACCGATCTCGACAACCAGTTCTATTCGCACATCATCGCCCCGGTGCACCGAGAGCTCGAGACGCTCGGGTATCAGCTGATGCTGCACACCGAGTCGGCCGACAACGACACCATCGTCGAGCGACTGCTGGCCAACGGCCTCGACGGCGTGATCCTCGCGACCACCACCGTGGACTCCGTCGCGCCGCTGCGCCTCAAGGATCGCGGGCTGCCCTTCGTGTACTTCAACCGCACCGGCTCGTTCGTCGAGGCGGACGCCACGGTCGTCGACCCGGCTCCCGGTTATCGCGAGGCGGTTCAGCGTGCTGTCGCACTCGGGCACACCAGGGTCGGCGCGGTGCTCGGACCGAGCAACACGAGCACGGCGCAGAGCCGCGAGGCCGCTCTGCGGGAGGCGCTCGTCGCCGAGGGTGTGACGCTGCCCGAGAGTCACGTGCGCCGGGTGCCCTACGGAGCTGCCGAGGGCGAGGCTGCGGCATCCGAGCTCCTCGAAGGGTCGGATCGCCCGACCCTGCTGTTCTGCGGCAACGATGTGGTGGCATACGGTGCGCTCAATGCCGCGCACCGCGCCGGTCTGCGGGTGCCTGACGACCTCTCGATCCTCGGTTTCGACGACCTTCCCGAAGCGGCCTGGCCGATCATCGACCTCGCCACGATCGGCTACGACATCGCCGGCATGGCGCGCACGGCCGCCGACCTCATCGTGCGCCGCATCGAGGATCCGAGCGCCGAGCTCGAGAAGACGCGCTTCGAGTCCGTCTTCGTGCCGAGGCGCACTCTCGCGGCCGCACGCGCCGACTGACCCGCCTCTCGGCGATGATCACCGTGTGCGCAGGATCGTCTCTTGCGTTGCTTTGTGCATACGCATACACTGACGAGGAAGAAGCCAGCGATCACCGATGAACCGCAGCTTCGCATCTCGAAGGAGTGAAACGCGTGTCTCTCGACCCGGTTGCCTATCTGCCCTACCAAGACCCCGACGACTTCATCCGTGAGGTCACCGATCTGATCTGGGTCGATCGGTCGATCAGCTTCATCCGCGACAACTACGAGCCCGACTCGATCGTGCACGGCGCCTACGGCACCTCGACGACGCGACAGGAGGTCATCGAAGGAACGCTCATGCGCATCTCGGCGACACCCGATCGCACCGGCCAGGCCGAAGACGTGATCTGGGAGGCTCGCGGCGACGATGCGTTCCTCAGCTCGCACCTCGTGCTGTCGGGGCACCTGCAGACCTCCTCGCACAGCCGCACCATCGCCAACTGCCTGTACCGCAAGGGCCGCATGGTCGAGGAGTGGGTCGTGCGCGATTCGCTCGCCGGCGCACTCGAACGCGGCGACGACCTCGACGAGCTCGCCCGCGCCCAGGCTTTCCGCGGCTACACGGGGTCGTGGACCGAGCCGGCGCCCGCCGATCCGATCGCGAAGGGCGATTCGGGCGTGCGTCCCGACGACCACCGCTCCGAGGTCGAGACCGTCATCGACATGATCCAGACGGTGTGGAACGACCGCGACCTGCAGAAGGTCGAGAAGTTCTTCCACCGCGACCTCGTGCTGCTCACGGTCGGCAACCGCGTCGTCATCCGGCCTGAGGGCTACCGCCGCGCACTGCTGCGATTCCTCGAGTCGTTCCCCGCCGGGCAGTTCGAGATCCGTGACATCCAGACCAACTACGAAGTCCGCTATGCGGGACTGCGCGTCGCGGTCACCTGGAAGTTCGTCGGCGACTACAACGGAGCCCCGAACTACGGCAGCCTCACCGGCAAGCCCGTCGATGTGCTCGGCATCTCGCAGTTCACCTTCCACCAGGGAGCCCTCGTCAAGGAGGTGCGCCTGTGGGACGACATCGCTCTGCGCGCCCAGATCGCGGGTACCCGCGGCGACGAGCCGGCAGCCTTCAGCAACATCTACTGATCATCGACTGATCGACAAGGAGAAGAAGAAATGAGCAACGCCATCGTCGACCAGGTCGACGTCATCGTCCCCGCGGACGAGATCGCACGCCGCACCATCCGCCGCACCGACTGGGTGCCGTGCAACTCCGCTTTCATCGACTGCCGCACTCCGGGATCCGACCGCAAGGAGAACTACTCCTTCATCGGCGCCGGCGTCTCGCAGAACGCGAGCCAGTACGTGAACCTCGAGGTGAATCACGGCTTCAACACCGGAGCCGCGGGGATGCCGAACGGCATCTCGAACAACCTGCATCTGCACTTCACTGCGGAGGTCTTCATCAACCTCGGCGGCGAGTTCCGCCTCCGCTGGGGTGTCGACGGCAAGCAGGGCGAATACATCAGTCACGACGGAGACATCGTGACGATCCCCACGTGGATCTTCCGCGGATTCACGAACGAGGGGCCGGATGACGGCATCCTCTACACGGTGCTCGGCCGCGACGACAACGGCGGCATCATCTGGGGTCCGTCGGTGCTGCGTGAGGCGGAGTCCTACGGCCTTCACCTCACGGCCGACAACAAGCTCATCGACACGGTCGCCGGTGACGTGCTGCCCGACGACGTGCCGCTGATCACCCCGATGAAGCAGCACTACATCGACGAGCTCACGACCTACACGGTCGAGGACATGCGCTCGCGGGTCATCCAGCCCGGCGACCGCAAGTACTCGTCGGCGGCGCTGCTGTGCGCGGCGGTCGACGGCGGGCACGTCGAGCTCGCCACCGCCATCGGATACGGCATGAGCGAGAACCGTCGCCAGGTGCCGAACGTCACGGAACCCCACTCGTTCAACCTCGCGTGGGTACGGGCCGAAGCGGGTCAGGGCGTGCTGCGCCACCGTCACGACAAGACGCAGGCGCTGCTGTTCAAGACCGGCCGCTGGGAGGTCACCCTCAACGGCGACCCGTCGACGGCCGTCACGCTGGGCGCCGGAGACACCTTCTCGGTTCCGGAGGGCAGCTGGCGCTCGTACGTCTGCGTCGAGGGCGACGAGTCCGGCACCGGCACGGTGCTCGTGATCAACGGTGGCGACGACCGCGTCTACCTCGAGTGGGCTCCGGAGGTCGTCGAAGCGGCGGCCGCCGCCGACTGGACCATCGATCCCAACGGCTACCTGGCCCCGCTGGGAGTGATGGTCACCGCCACGGAAGATGACTGAGAACGACGGGGCGCGAGGGGGTACTGTCCTCTCGCGCCCCGGCGCGTCCGTGACGGGGTCGGATGCCGCTGAGCTGCGCGTCGCGGCGCTGTCGCCCGAGATCGTGCTCGGCGACGTCGACGGCAATCTCGAACGCATCCGCTCGGCGATCTCTGCCGCTGCTCGTCGGCAGGCGCAGCTGATCGTACTGCCGGAACTCGCGACCAGCGGCTACGTGTTCGCGGATCGCGAGGAGGCGCACAGCGCCGCTCTCACCGCCGACGACCCGCGGTGGTCGACGCTGCAGGAGGCGATCCCCGCGGATGCCGTCGTCGTGGTCGGGTACGCCGAAGCAGACGGGGAGCGGCTCTTCAACACCGCCGCCGTGCTCACTCGCGACGCGCGCCTGGCCGACTACCGCAAGTCGCATCTGTGGGGTGCCGAGAAGCTCGTCTTCGACAGCGGGTCCGAGGCCGGACTCGTCGTGGACGCCTCGTTCGGTCGTCTCGGCGTGGCGCTCTGCTACGACAACGAGTTCCCTGAGGTGCCGCGCCGTCTCGCGCTCGCGGGCGCGGATGTGCTCGCGCTGCCGGTCAACTGGCCGCTCGTGCCCCGGCCGGACGGCGAACATGCACCCGAGCTGATCCAGGCGATGGCGTCGGCGCGGTCGTCGCGACTGCCCGTCGTGATCGCCGATCGATGGGGGTCCGAGCGCGGCGTCGACTGGACCGACGGCACGGCGATCATCGACGAGCAGGGCTGGATCGTCGCGTTCCGCGCAGTGATGGGGGCGACGGCCGTGCTGTCGCTCGACGCCGCCCGCGGCAAGGCGCTGCCGCCGCACAACGACCTGTTCGCCGATCGGCGCGCCGACCTGTACTGAGTGGGTGGGTGACGTCCGGCTCCGTGCCGGATGCAGGACCTGAGCACGGATGCGGGGCGGGATCGCCGATCTGGTCCTGCATCCGTGCTCTCGTCCTGCAAACGGCGCGCGGTGGGGTGGCGAGGTGGCGCCGCCCGCCCACCCGGAGTCGGCCTCAGCTCAGTGCCGTGCGACCCTGATGCTCCGGCAGGCGTTCGCGCAGCATCCGCTCGGCGAGCTCGGCGAGCTTCTGCGTCGCGGGTGAGAGCAGCACGCCCGCTCGCTGCACCAGGGCGATCGTGTCGTGCATCGGCTCGGCGAAGGGGAACGTGCGGATGCCGGAGGGGAAGGCGTCGGACTCGGCGATCGAACGTGACACGATCGTGTCGGCCGTGCCTGCGGCGACCAGGCTGAGGGCCGTCTCGACGTGCTCGACCTCGACCGCCGGCTCGATGGTCAGGCCCCGCAGCCGTGCGCGTTCGAGCAGCTGGCGTCGGGTCGGGTCGTCCCACCCGGCGAAGGCGTCGTAGAGCACGAGCTTGGCGTCGGCGGCCTCCTCGATCGTGACCGGGCCGGCTTCCGGCGCCCGCGTGGCGGAGGCGTAGAGCACCTCGTCGCGGAAGAGCGGGCGCACTTCGAGGCCGTCTTCATCGACCGGCAGCACGAGCAGTCCGGCCTCGAGTTCGCCCGCCGCGATCGACCGGGCGACGTGCGCCGAGTTGATGCCGACCAGGCGCAACCGCACATTGGGATGCCGGTGATGGAATGTCTCGGCCAGATCGGCGAGCGCGTAATAGGCCGCGTTGCGCAGCACGCCGAAGGTGCATGTGCCCCGCTCGAGCGAGGCCAGCGCCTGGATCGTGTCGATGCCGTTCTGCACCGCGCTGACCGCCTGCGCGGCGTGCGGCCGCAGTTCGAGCGCCGCGGCCGTCGGGACGAGGCGTCTGCTGCCTCGGGCGAACAGCGTGATGCCGAGTTCCCGTTCGAGGCGCGCGACCAGCTCCGAGACCGAGGCCTGCGTCATCCCGAGGGTCTTCGCCGCCGCCGTGAAGGATCCGTCGTCGAGTGCGGCGAGGAAGGCGGTGAGCTGGGTGATGGTCACACCCAATGGTAAACCCGATGGATCGTGCAGGATCATCAGGCTTGTCTCGTGGTTGCGAGCGGATCTAGCCTTCCTGCATGCGTTACTCCTCTGCAGTGCTCGCCCGCTTCGACGGCGACTTCCACCACCTCAAGACCCCGCTCATCGACGCACCCGCCGCGCAGCGCGACCCCGCCGTGATCGAGACGGTCACGGCCATGCTCGCCGACATCCGCGAGCGCGGCCTTGACGCCGTGCTCGACTACGCGCGAAAGCTCGACAACTACCAGGGGACCGACATCGAGCTCACCCCCGAGCAGATCGCGAGCAGCGGAGAACGCCTCGCCCCCGACCTGCGGGCGGCCATCGAGCTCGGCGCCGAGCGGACGCAGGCGTTCGCCCGCGCCTCCCGCGAGCACCTGACCGACTTCGAGACCGAGTTCGTTCCGGGCGTCGTGACCGGCGCGAAGTACATCCCCGTGTCGCGTGTCGGCGCATACCTGCCAGCCGGACGCTTCCCGCTCACGGCCAGCGCGTTCATGACCGTGGGCGTGGCCAAGGCGGCCGGCGTGCCGACCGTCATCGCGTGCACGCCCCCGCAGCCCGACGGCGGAGCGAACGACGCCGTCGTCTACGCCGCGCACCTGTCGGGTGTCGACCGGGTGTTCGTGATCGGCGGGGTGCAGGCGCTCGCAGCCATGGCGTTCGGACTGCTCGGCGACCTGCCCGTCGACATGCTCGTCGGCGCGGGCAACGCCTACGTCGCCGAGGCCAAGCGCCAGCTGTTCGGCACGGTCGCGATCGATCTGCTCGCAGGCCCGAGCGAGGTCGCCGTGATCTCGGATGAGACGGCCGACCCCGTGCTCGTCGCCGCTGACCTGCTCGGGCAGGCCGAGCACGGGCCGAACTCGCCTGCGGCGCTCATCACGACCTCCGACGAGCATGGTCATGCCGTGATCGCCGAGATCGAACGACAGCTCGAGACGCTGGCGACGGTCGACATCGCCGGCGCCGCCTGGCGTGACTACGGCGTCGTCACCGTCGTGAAAGACCGCGACACGGCGGTCGCTCTGATGGACGACCTAGCCCCCGAGCATCTCGAACTGCTCACGGCCGACGACGACTGGTACCACGAGAATCTGCGCAACTACGGCTCGATCTTCCTCGGGCCCTGGAGCACGGTCGCATACTCCGACAAGGGCATGGCGGGCACGAACCACGTGCTGCCCACGGCCGGCGGGGCCAAGCACAGCGCCGGGCTCTCGGTGTCGCGCTTCCTCAAGCCGCTCACGTATCAGCGCATCAGCCGTGCGGCCACGCCCGAGCTCGCGCACGCCGTGCAGGTGATCTCGGACTCCGAGGGCATGGCCGCGCACAGCGCCACGGCGACCCTGCGGTTGGACCGTCTCGGGTGACGGAGGGGCGTCGGGTGGCCTGATCCGGTGCCGACGGGTAGGTCGGTGCCGGATGCAGGACAGAAGCGCGGATGCAGGGCGAGATGGTCGATCTCGCCCTGCATCCGTGTTTTCGTCCTGCAAACGGCGCGGCGCGGACAGCGGCGCGTGGCGACCGAGCCTCAGGGGGCGGTGTAGCCGCCGTCGACGAGGTGGTAGCTGCCGGTGATGAAGCTGGCGGCGTCGCTGGCGAGGAAGGCGATGAGGTTCGCGACCTCGTCGGGCTGGCCGAGGCGACCGATCGGGTGCTTGCTCACGAGGAACGCCTTGGCCTCGTCGCCCATGGTGGCGAGCAGGGGGGTGTCGATGAAGCCGGGGCCGACCGAGTTCACGCGCACGCCCTGGGCGGAGTACTCGAGGGCAGCCGACTTGGTCATGCCCACGACGGCGTGCTTGGCGGCGACGTAGGCGGGGGAGTTCGCGAAGCCGACGCTGCCGAGGATCGACGCGATGTTGACGACGGAGCCGCCGCCGTTCGCGAGGATCGAGGGGATCTGCGCCTTCATGTTGCGGAACACGGCGTTGAGGTTGATCGAGATGACCTTGTCCCACGCGGCGTCGTCGTACTCGGCGGTAGGAGCGGATGCGCCGCCGATGCCGGCGTTGTTCACGCCGATGCGCAGCGGGGCGAGCGTGTTCGCGAGCTCGACCGAGCTGGCGATCCAGTCGGTGTCCGTCGCGTCTCCGACGGATGCCTCGGCGATGCCGCCGGCGGCGCGGATCTCCTCGACGACCGCGTTCGCGTTGTCCGCGTTCAGGTCGTTGACCACGACGGAGGCGCCGTTCTGGGCGAGCAGCAGAGCGGTCGAGCGTCCGATTCCGCTGCCTGCTCCCGTCACGATCGCCGAGCGGTTCGAGACGTCGTACTGAGCCACGAGTGACTCCTCTTCCGGACGGTCACGGTGCCGGGAGATCTTCTCGGACGGTCCGTCCTAGGTCTCCAGCCTACGCCTGTCTCAGGGAGATGGATGCACGTGAATGGATCCGTGCCGTCGCATGCGCTGTCTACCGCGAAGCGCTGCCGAAGGTGAGATCGAGAGCGGCGGAGAGGTCGGCGAGGAGGTCGTCGGCATCTTCGAGGCCGACGGACAGACGCAGGTGTCCGAACTCTCGGAAGGGTGCCGGATAGGTGGCGACACGGCCGCCCTCGGTGCCCGTGTGCACGATGAGCGAGTCGTCGTGGCCGAGTGAGAACCCGGAGGTGATGAGTCGCAGGTTCGCGACGAAGCGGTTCTGCACGTCGGGGGAGCCCGTGACGGCGAAGGCCATCATGCCTCCGAAGCCGCGTCCGCCGAACTGCCGCACGGCGAGGGCGTGGTCCGGATGCGATTCGAGACCCGGGTAGTAGATGTACTCGACCCGCGTGTCGGCTTCGAGCATCTGCGCGATCTGCAGCGCCGACGAGAAGTGCTGGCGCAGGCGCAGCGGCAGGGTGACGGTGCCGCGCTGGATCTGCCACGCGTTGAAGGGCGAGATGATGCCGCCGACGTCGACCATGGCGTCGGCTTTGATCGCCTGGATGAGATCGCGCCGGCCGGAGACCGAGCCCCCCATGGCGTCGCCGTGGCCGTTGAGGTACTTGGTGAGGGAGTGCACCACCAGGTCGGCGCCGTCGTGGATCGGTCGGTAGAACGGCGGCGGCGAGAACGTCGAGTCGACCATGAGGATGGCGCCGGCGGAGTGGGCGATCTCGGCGACCGCGCTCACATCGGCGACCTTGGTGGTCGGATTCGCGATGGCCTCGATGCACACGAGACGCGTCTCGGGGCGCATGGCCGCCCGCACCGCGTCGAGGTCGCTGATGTCGACGAAGCTGGCGTCGAGCCCGTAGCGCTGGGGCAGCAGCTCTGTCCACAGGCGCCACGTGGCCTCATAGACCACGTCGCTCACGACGACGTGGTCGCCGGCGCGCACATGAGTGAAGAACACCGCGTGCAGGGCGGCGACTCCGGAAGCGAGGGCGACCGCGTCCTCGGCTCCATCGAGCGCGGCGAGCTTCTGCTCGAGTGCGGCCTGATTGACTCCGGTGTTGCGGGTGTAGAGCCCCGGCGCAGTCGCCGACCAGCTGATCTCGCTCGGGTCGTCGGGCAGCTGGTACGAGTTGGCCATCACGAGGGGCGTGCGCAGCGCCAGGGTCGAATCGAGCTGATTGCCCCCGTGCACGGCCAAGCTCAGGTCGGACAGCGTGTGCAGATCCTTGCGGTCGGGTCGAGCGCTCATCGTGACTCCTTCGTTCTGCACCGTCTTCCAGTGCCATCTTCCACCCTAAGGTGCATAATAGACACACGCAATTGCCAATACTGCACAGTTTGCGGACTGAACCAGGAGGTCCCGATGGAGCGGCTTCATCTCGATCAGATCGATCGCCAGATTCTCACGGCGCTCACCGACGACGCCCGCATCCCCTTGGTCACTCTCGCCTCTCGGGTGCATCTGTCGCGCAACGCGGTCAAGCAGCGCATCGAGCGGATGGAGCGGCAGGGCGTGATCGGCGGCTACAGCGTCGTCCCCGGACGCGCCGGCGCTTCGCCGGTCTCGGCCATCGTGCTCGTCTACCGCAGTGATCGAATGCGCGGCGGCGGTGTCGTCTCGCAGATCGCGCAGATTCCCGAAGTGCGTCGGTGTGATGTGCTCTCGGGCGACTTCGACCTGCTGGTGACGCTGGAGGCGGAGTCGATGGATCGCATCGGCGAGATCTGGGAGATCCTCGCCGCGCTGCCCGGAGTCGCGAACACCGTGACGGCGGTGTCGTTGACCCGGGTGGTCGATCGGTCATGACCTCGCAGAGGGGCAGGGCATCCCCCGCGGACCCCTCCCCCTCTGCGAGGAGATCTCAGGTGGTGATGCAGGTGACCTTCGGCTGGGTCATCTCCTCGTACGCGAAGCGCACGCCTTCGCGCCCCATGCTCCCGTACTTCGATCCACCGAACGGCATGCTGTCGACGCGGTAGTCGGAGGAGTCGTTGATCATCACGCCGCCGGCGTCGAGCGCTTCGGCGACTCGCAGCGCGCGGGTGATGTCGGAGGTGAATGCCGCGGCATGCAGCGCGTAGTCGATGCTGTTCGCCGCCGCCACCGCCTCGTCTTCGGTGTCGAACGGCGTCAAGACCACGATGGGGGCGAAGGCCTCCTCGCTCCACGCTTCGCAATGGGCAGAGACGTTCTCGAGAGCGGTCGGCCAGTACACCGAGCCCTCCCGGCGGTGTCCGGCGAGCACGCGTGCCCCCGACCGCACGGCGTCGTCGACCACACGCTCCGCGTTCGTCGCCGCGGCCACCGAGATCATCGGGCCGACATCTGTCGACTGGTTCACCGGGTCGCCTGCGCGCAACGTCGAAGTGCGGGCCGCGAATCGGTCACGGAACTCGGCATACACGGAGCGCTCGATGAGAATGCGCTGGGCGCCGACGCAGTTCTGCCCCGCCGCCCAGAACGCGCCGGATACGCAGGCCTCGACGGCGGCCGAGATGTCGGCATCCGCGAACACCAGCACGGGGGCGTTGCCGCCGAGTTCCATCGCCAGCTTCTTGAGGCCCGCGGCGCGGGCGATCGCCTCGCCCGTCGCGAATCCCCCGGTGAACGACACCATCCGGATGTCGCGCACGGCGACGAGCGCCTGCGCCACATGACGGTCTCCGTGCACGACGGTGAGGATCTCATCGGGGAGTCCTGCCTCCAGCAGCACCTCGACGAGGAACCGCGCGGTCAGCGGGGTGAACTGCGACGGCTTGAGGATCACGGCGTTGCCACCGGCGATCGCCGGTCCGATCTTGTGCGCGACGAGGTTGAGGGCGTCGTTGTACGGCGTGATCGCGAGGATCACCCCGAGCGGCTCCCGCGTGTACCAGCCACGACGATTCGCGGAGCCCTCGTAGGCATCGAAGGGGATGACCTCGCCGTCGAAGGCGCGGGAGGTCTCCGCCGAGAGCGAGATCGTGGTCACCGCGCGCTGCACCTCTTTGCGCGCCTGAGTGATCGTCTTGCCTGCCTCGCGCACGATGAGCGTGGCAGCCTCTTCGGCGCGGCCTTCGAGGATCCGCGCGGCACGGTCCAGGATCCGATGCCGCGCGAACCTCGACAGATCGCGCGAGAGCGTGGCACCGAGCCGCGCCCGCGACATGATCTCGTCGACGTCGTCGACCGAGTGCTGGGCGAGTCGGGCGATCACCTCTCCGTTGTAGGGATCGAGCACTTCGAGAAGTGACGCGTGCGCCACGGGAGCTTCGACGGAGGGCGCGCTCATCACGCCGCTCCTACGAGCGACGCCTGCTGCGCATCGATCGCGATGATGTCCGACAGCAGAGCGTAGGCCGTCTCGAGGCGTCCGGCACCGGGGCCCGACATCGTGACGGTGCCGAGCAGATCGGTCGTGAACGCGATCGCGTTGGTCGCTCCCGAGATGCCCGCGAGAGGGTGGTCGGCGGCCAGCGAGAGGGGCTGGACGGATGCCGTCACGGCGCCGGACTCGTCGCGCGAGATCGTTCCGAGGAGCTTCCAGTGCTCGCCGGCCGCCGCTGCCGCGACGACATCGGTCGCGGTGATCCCGCTGATGCCGACGCGCGAGACATCGGCCGTCGTGATCTCGGCGCCGAGCAGCTCATTGGCGAGGATCACGACCTTCAGCTGGACGTCCGACCCTTCGATGTCGGCGGTGGGGTCGGCCTCGGCGTAACCGAGCGCCTGAGCCTCCGCCACGGCATCGTCGAGCGACTTGCCCGACTCCATCTGCCCGAGCACGAAGTTGCTCGTGCCGTTGAGGATCCCCTGGATGCGGCTGATGCGGAGCCCCTTGAGCGTCTGCTGCGCCAGCCGCAGCACGGGCGTGCCGCTCATCACCGAGCCCTCGTACTCGAATCGGGCCCCGTTCTGCTCGGCGAGCCGGTTGAGCTCGGCACTTGCGAGCGCGACGGGTCCCTTGTTGGTGGTCGTGACGCTCTTGCCGCTCTCAAGGGCAGCACGGACATGCGAGATCGCGGGTTCGCCGTCGATCGGGTTCGTGTAGGTCGCCTCGACGATGATGCCCGCTGTCGTGGTGCGGATGACGTGGTCGTTGCGAGGGTCGACGTCGCCGCCGGGCATACCGGCGAACGAGTCATCCCCTGTCATCGCGAGCACCGCAGCGAGGTCGATGCCGTCGCTCTGCATGAGGGAGCCGAACCGCAGATCCGTGATCGCGACGACCCGCAGGGTGAAGCCGAGGTCGGACGCGAGCTCCGTACCGCGGTCGCGGATGATCTCGGCGAGGGCGCGGTTGACGCCTCCGAAGCCGATGAGGGCGAGGTCGTGGTGAGTCACGGGAGTTCTCCTTCTCTACGTGGGCTGTCGCCGGCGTCGCCGTGCTGACATGGCTCCATCCTCAGCGCCGGTGGTGTCCGTACGCGCCTGTCAGAACGGCAGCGTGAGGTGACGGATCGGCAGCTTCCCGCGCGGAATGTCGGCGGTGGCGACTGCAGGCGGCAATCCATGGTCGTGCTCTTGCGCACCCGATGACGCAGCGGATAGTGTCCCCGCAGATCATCAACAAGATGCGTCATTGGCACATAGATGTGAATATGATGCACATACAACCCGATTGAGAGTTCCGATGACGCCTCTTCCCGGCGAGAAGCCCCTCCCCAACGTCCTGCCGAACACGACGGCCACTCAGGTGCCGCTGCGTCGGCTGCAGCGCACCATGGATGCCCGGCACCTGATCATGATCGCGCTCGGCGGTGTGATCGGTTCCGGGCTGTTCCTCAGCTCCGGCTACACCATCTCGCAGGCGGGCCCCCTCGGCGCGATCATCGCGTACCTGATCGGGGCGTTCGTCGTCTACCTCGTCATGGCGTGCCTGGGCGAGCTCGCAGTCGCCTATCCGGTCTCGGGTGCCTTCCACATCTATGCCTCCCGGTCGATCGGCCCAGCGACCGGCTTCACCACGGCCTGGCTCTACTGGCTGTGCTGGGTCGTCGCGCTCGGGTCCGAGTTCACGGCATCCGGCATCCTCATGCAGCGCTGGTTCCCCGGGGTGCCGGTGTGGGTGTGGTGCCTGATCTTCGCCGCAGTGCTGTTCCTGCTCAACGCGATCTCGGCACGTGTGTTCGGCGAGGCGGAGTTCTGGTTCTCGCTGGTCAAGGTCGTGGCGATCGTCGGCCTGATCGTGCTCGGCGGGGCGGCGATCTTCGGGTTCACGCCCCTCTCGCCCGAGCACCCGCCCGCACTCCTCTTCAGCAACTTCGAGACTCCCGGCGGCCTGTTCCCGAACGGGTTCAGTGGCGTGATCGTCACCGCCCTCGCCGTCTTCTACGCGTTCAGCGGCTCGGAGCTCATCGGTGTCGCCGCGGGCGAGACCAAGGATCCGGCGAAGAACATCCCTCGTGCCCTGCGCTCGACGGTGCTGCGACTCGTTGTGCTCTTCGTCGGGGCGATCGCGGTCATCGCCGCGATCCTGCCGTACGACCAGGCCAGCGTCACCAGCAGCCCGTTCGTCGACGTCTTCCAGTACGTCGGAGTCCCGTACGCCGCAGACATCATGAACTTCGTCATCATCACCGCGCTCCTCTCCGCCGGCAACAGCGGACTCTTCTCGTGCGCACGGATGCTGTTCTCGCTCGCCGAGGAGGGCCACGCGCCGAAGGCGTTCACCCGCCTCACCCGGCGTGGTGTGCCGCTCATCGCGCTGAGCGTCAGCATTCTGATCGGCCTCGTCTCACTGCTCACGAGCGTGGTCGCGGCGGGCACGGTGTACCTGGTGCTGGTGTCGATCGCCGGATTCGCCGTGGTCGCGGTGTGGATGTCGATCGTCGCCTCGCAGTTCTTCCACCGGCGCAGGTTCCTCCGCGAGGGGGGACGCGTGCAGGATCTCGCCTACCGCACGCCGCTCTACCCGGCGCTGCCCATCGTCGCCTTCTCGCTGCTGCTCATCTCGATCATCGCGATCGCATTCGACCCGAATCAGGTCGCCGCGCTCTACTTCGGCATCCCGTTCGTCGGGGCGTGCTACCTGTACTTCTGGTGGCGTCACGGTCGCAAGGGCGCGCGAGATGTCGTGCAGGATCACGAGGCTGAATCCGTCGAGGCGTGACGACCCCCGTGTCCGCGGCCGGGTGGGTGGAGATCGATGAGAGCGCCATCGCCCACAACGTCCGCACGATCCGCGCAGAACTCGGCGAGAACGTCGAGTTCTGCGCGGTCGTGAAGGCCGACGCCTACGGACACGGGATCGACATCGTCGCGCCGGTGCTCGCCGCGCAGGGGGTCACGATCATCGGCGTCGCGTCCAACGACGACGCGGCCGCCGTGCGGCGGGCGGGCTTCACGGGGCGACTGATGCGAGTGCGCCCCGGCGGACGCGACGAGATCGGCGACGGCATCCGCTTCGGCGTGGAGGAGTGGATCGGCGGTGCCGCGCACGCGGGAATCGTGGGAGCCGTCGCGGCAGCGCAGGGGGTCAGGATGCGCGTCCATCTCTCGCTGAACTCGACCGGGCTCGGTCGCGACGGCATCGACCTCGGCGAGGCCACGGCGATGGATGCCGTGACCGGCGTTCTCGCAGACCCGAACCTGGACGTCGTCGGCCTGTGCTCCCACTTTCCCTGCGAAGACATCACCGACGTGGTCGAGGGTGCATCCCGCTTCGACGCGGAGACGCGCGCGGTGTGCGTGCGGGCGGGTGCGGGTGATCGGATCGTGCGTCACTGCGCGACCACGTTCGCGGCGCTCAGGGTGCCCGCATCCCGGTTCGATCTCGTGCGCATCGGAGCCGGGTTGTACGGGGACACCGATGCCGTGGGCGGCGTGTTGCGACCGGCCATGCGGGTCGCGTCCCGGATCGCAGCGATCAACCCCTACCGTCGCGGAAGCACCGTCGGGTACGAACGCTGGCACCGTCTCGACCACGATGCGCGTCTGGCCGTGATCCCCCTGGGGTATGCCGACGGAATCCATCGCAGCCTCAGCGGCACCGGCGAGGTGCTCGTGCGGGGGAGACGTGCACCGATCGTCGATCGGATCGCCATGAACAGCTTTCTCGTCGACGTCACCCGAATAGACGACGCAGTGGCCGGCGACGAGGCCGTGCTGTTCGGCCGTCAGGGTGACCAGACGATCGCTTCGGCTGATGTCGAGGGCGCCCACGGTCACATCGCCGCCGACCTCTACGTCGCGTGGGGACGCCTTCTCCCTCGTCGTCGCGTGGTCGGCGACGGGTAGGATTGCGGTGATCTCGACCCGCAGCGAAGGAGGACCGGTGGTGGCTTCCTCGTCTCTGGTGCAGGGACTGAAGCTCCTCGACGCCGCCGTCTCGCAGGAGCGCCGCGCGCGGCCGGGTCTCAACGCGTCGCGTCTTGCGGAGCACACCGGGATCGAGCGCAGTCGTGTGTCGAGGCTCACACAGGAGCTGCGTGCGCGACAGTTCCTCAGTCGAGACGACGATGCGCTGTTCTCGGCGGGGCCCGAGTTCTTCGGCACCGCCGCCGTGCTCAACACGACGTGGCTGCGGGCCTCGCGAGCCGCTCTGCGGGCGCTCGCCTCGCAGCGCGGTGTCAACGCCCTGATCACGATCGCCGACGGCGCGCGCGGTGTGCTGCTGCGCTGCGAGAGGTCGGCCGACGGGTTCGATCGCTCCATCCGTGAGGGGCTCGTCACGCCGATCTGGTGCACCGGCGCGGGTCGAGCGCTGCTCTGGGATCACACGCTCGAGCAGCTCGAGGCGCTGCTCGAGGACGTCCAGTTCGTCGGGGTCGGTGGACCGACGGCCGCTCGTTCGACGCGCGACGTGTGGGCGCTGCTCGAGCGGGACCGCGCGGACTCGCTCATCGCGGCGGCGGAGGAATACGACGAGGGCATCGACGAGTTCGCTCTCCCCATCCGCAGCAGGGGTGAGGTCATCGCCTCCCTGGCTGTGCGCGGCAGGCATCGGCCGAAGGGGATCACGCGGGATACGCGGGCCCTGCTCATGCAGTTCGCCGGCGAGCTCAGCGCCGCAGCGGGCGCGGATCAGCCCTCACGCGAGAACGGCTGAAGGGGCACCGAGTTCTCGGGAGAGCTCGGCGGCAGCGCGGGCGCACGCCTCGCCGCACGTCGCCGTGCGCTCCGCCATCACGTCGCGCGTGCCGATCACCTGGACCGCGGCGACGACCTCGCCGCGGTGGTCCCACACAGGAGCGGCGACGGAGTAGAGACCAGGCTCGGCCTCCTGGTCGACGATCGCGAACCCTCGGCGCCGATCGTCGTCGAGCCGTGCGAGGAAGTCGTCGATCGAGGTGGGGGTGTTCGGCCCCTGAGGTGAGAACTCGGTGGCGCGGAACACCGCGCGGATCTCGTCGGCCGGCGCGTCCCACAATGTGGCACGGCCTGCGTCGCTGCAATAGGCGGGGTAGGCGCGTCCGATCCACGACCCGATCATGCGTGAGTCCGCGGGAAGGCTCTCGAGCATGGTGAGCGTCGTGTCGCCCTGCAGCACACTGAGGAAGGCGGCTTCGCCGAGGTGCGACGACAGGTCCTCGAGCACCACCAGGCCGTGCGTGCGCAGCCGCTGTGCACTCAGCTCCTGGGCGGCGGCGTACCATCCCCACGCGAGGGCGAATGAACGGTCCGCCGCTCTGGTCACGAGGCCCGAGCGTTCCAGGCTCGCCAGCGTGCGCGACACCTGCGAGCGCTCGCGACCGAGAGAATCCGCGATGACGCTGACCGTGGCCGGTCGGAGGTCGCGGGTGAGAGTCGCGACGGAGGAGAGCACATCGAGTCCTCGGCCCATGCTGCTCGACGAGGGGACACTCGACGTCGCGGGGGGCATGGAACGAGGTTACCGCTGTGCGTCAGCTCACACGGCGGATCGACGCCCGCTCGATGACCGGCATGGGGATCAGCACGGCGTCGAGCGGCCGCTCGCCGAGCAGCATCTCGACCGCTGTGCGACCCATCACGTCGTACGGGAGCCGGGCGGTCGTGAGCCCCGGCCGCTGGAAGCTGGCGAGCTCCTCGTCGTCGAAGGAGGCGACCGAGATGTCGTCCGGCACCCTCAGCCCTCGCTCGGCGATCGCCTGGTACGTGCCGAACGCCACGCCGTCGTTGCCCGCCAGGATCGCCGTGAGGTCAGGGTGCGCGTCGAGCATCTGCAGGGTCCGCGTGTATCCGATGTCGGGGTTCCACTCGGGGACGTCGATGATGAGCGGATCGACGCCCGCCTCGGCGAACGCGGCGCGGATGCCGTCGAATCGCGAGCCGATGGTCACCGAGTACACGGGGGACGAGACCGCACGGGGATTGTTGCCGATCACGCCGACACGGCGATGCCCGGCATCGGTGAGCAGGCGCGCCATCGCGTGGCCCGCCACGCGCTCGTCGGGCAGGACCGAGGGGTGACCCGTCGTCGACGTGCCGTTGACGATCACGACGGGGACGTCTGCGGGCGTCTCGGGCACCTCGATCATGCGGGCGCCGAGGAGGCCGATCAGGATGCCGTCGACCCGGCGGTCGATCATCGCCTGGATCTCGTCGGCGATGGTCGCGTCGTCGCCCTCGGTCTCGGCGATGAGGACGGTGTGGCCGTGCTCCTTCGCCGCCGACAGCAGGCCGCGGATCATCTCGGAGGCGTAGCGGGTGACGGTGATCTGGTCGGAGATGAAACCCAGCGTCTTCGTCTTGCCCAGGCGCAGGCTCTGAGCCGCGGGATTCGGGCGATAGCCCAGCTCCTCGGCGGCGGCCTTGACCCGTCGCGCCGCGTCGACGGAGAGTCGCGACCCCGGTCGATCGTTGAGGATCATGCTCACCGAGGCCTTCGACATGCCCGAGAGCGCCGCGACGTCGGCGAGCGTCGGTCTGCGATCCACTCTCTTCGGCATCGGCGTCCTCCAGTCGCTGCGATCCAGCATAGGCAGTGGATGCCGAGCCCCGAAACCACCCGTGTTGAATTGATTTAGCAAAATCGTTGCGACCGCGATTCGACGATGCTACTCTCGGCGATGCTGAATCAATTTAGCATCGCAGCCCGGGACTCTCGATCCGTGCCGCGAAGTCATCACACAGGAGAGAACATCGTGGTTGATCTCACTCGCAGGGCTCTGTTCGGCGCGATCGGACTGGGCATCGTCGGCACCGTCGTCTCGTGGCCGAGGCTCACCGGATCGGACATCCCCGGGCGCGGCAAGGACACTCTGACGGTCGCCCTCTTCGGCACCGCGCAGGATGCGCTGGCTCGTCAGTCGCTGATCGACGGCTTCCAGCGCAAGCACCCCGGCGTCGAGGTGCGCATCGTCGCCATCCAGGGTCAGGACTGGAGCGAGTACTTCGCGAAGATCCTCACGATGATCGCCGCGGGCACGCCACCCGATGTCGTCACCGTCGCGACCGAGGGGGCGCAGCTCTTCGCCTCGCGCCTCGCGCACCCGCTCGACGACTTCGTGCGTCGTGACGCGTCCGAGATGCAGGAGTACTTCGATGACGTGAACCCCACCCTCATCGAGGCGTTCATGTATCAGGGCAGCCTCTTCCAGATGCCCGACAACTTCAACGCCGCCAACGTGTTCTACAGCACGACGGCCATGGAGCGCGCGGGGCTGGAGCGTCCCGCGGACAACTGGACGCTGGAGGACTTCCTCGGCACCGCCCGCGCGATGAAGAAGAGCGCCTCGGGGCAGTTCCTGCCGTACTTCTGGAACAACCGGCTGTGGGGCGGAGTGGTGCCCTGGCTGTATGTGAACAACACCAGCTTCCTGCATGAGGAGAAGGCGACCGGCGGCGACTGGCTCTGGGACCGCTTCTATCCGGATCAGCCGGCCCGCAGCGGAGGCTACGTGTGGAAGCAGGCCGACGCGCTCAACGAGCATGCGGTCGAGAGCTTCTCGGTGCTCGAGCGCATGGTCTCGGAAGGGCTCGCGGCGAACCCGGCGCAGGGCGGCGGCAACGAGCTGGTCTCCCTGTTCTCCACCGGCTCCGTCGGGATGACCCCGGCCGGCGGCTTCTGGGTGCGCGGCCTCGAGGAGGCCGGCGTCGCGAACGACGCCTACGACGTCACCTACTTCCCGAGGATGGCGGGGCAGCGGCACCAGTTCGGCGCGGGCGGCTACGCGATCATGGAGACCTCGCCGCGCAAGGACGAGGCGTGGGAGTGGCTCAAGTACTGCGTCTCGGTCGAGGGCATGACGATCGCGCACTCGAAACCCGACTCGTCGCTCCCCCGTCGCTCACTCAACGCCAAGCTCTACGGCGCGGGAGTCGGGCCGGCGCACTGGGACGTCTTCTACGACACGCTCGACAAGTTCCCCGACACGGGTCCGATGCCGGCACCGCCCCAGCAGGCGGCCGTCGAATCCGCCCTGCTGAAGAACGTGGTGTCGACCATCACGAACGGTCCGTCCGGCGTCCGCCGAGGACTCGAGACCATGCAGCGAGATCTCGAGCTCGCATTGGGGGGCAACTGATGTCCGAGAGCAGCACCCGCACCGTCACGGTGCCCACGAAGCTGCGTCGCGAGACCGGCACGGTCGCCCGATCGGGGCGCGTCTTCACCTGGGTCTTCCTCGCGCCGACGCTGATCGGGCTCGGCCTGTTCAACTTCGTGCCGATCATCGGATCGTTCGTCCTGGCGTTCTTCCGCTGGGACATCATCTCCGACCCGGTGTTCGTCGGGTTCGACAACTTCGTCGACCTCGCCGCGAACCCGACCGTGAGCGTCTCGTTCCTGAACACCATCGGCTTCGTCGTCATCGCTGTCATCCTGCAGCTGTCGGTGGCTCTGGTGCTGGCGGTGCTGGTCCAGTCCAGGATGCCGAACTGGCTGCGCACGTTCTTCCGGTCGGCGCTGTTCTTCCCGCTGATCCTGTCGGCGGCATCCGTCTCGCTGATCATGGCGTACCTGTTCAATCAGGAGTTCGGGCTCGTCAATCAGACGCTCAACCTGATCGGCATCGCGGACGTCGGCTGGTTGACGACCGGCCTCGGTGCCAAGGTCGTGGTGCTGCTGGTCTACGTGTGGCAGAACTTCGGGTTCACGTTCCTGCTCTTCATCGGAGGTCTCGCGGCGATCCCGAGTGAGGTCTACGAGGCGTCCTCCCTCGACGGCGCGGCCGGGTGGACCCAGTTCCGCATGATCACGCTGCCCTTGGTGAGCCCGACCCTGCTCGTCGCATCCGTGATGGCGATCATCAACGCGCTGCAGATCTTCGACCAGCCGTGGGTGCTGACCCGAGGGGGTCCCGGCGACGAGACCCGCACCGCGGTGATGGTGATCTACGAGTCCGCGTTCCGACAGCTCGACTTCGGCGGCGCATCGGCCATCGGCATCGTGCTGACCCTTCTCATCATGCTCGTCACGGCCATCCAGTTCCGGCTGAGCCGCCGATTCGTCT
The DNA here is from genome assembly GCF_001428975.1 of Microbacterium sp. Root280D1. NCBI lineage: Bacteria > Bacillati > Actinomycetota > Actinomycetes > Micrococcales > Microbacteriaceae > Microbacterium > Microbacterium sp. Root280D1. The sequence continues at coordinate 535,970 of NZ_LMJK01000001.1, forward strand.
TCTACGGGTGAGGCCCATCATGACCACGACAGTGTCTTCGAAGCGTTCCTGGCTCTACACCCTCGGCACCGGCGGAAAGTTCGCCCTTCTCGGGCTCGCCGCCCTGCTGACCATCGGTCCCGTCGTCTGGACCCTGATCACGGCGCTCTCGCCGACCGACCCCGTGACCCAGGAGGTCAGCGTCGGGTTCGATGCGTTCGCCGACGTCTTCGCCAAGATCCCGATCTGGCTCTACGCATGGAACAGCGCCCTGGTGGTGGTGCTGGTCGCCGCCGGTCAGATGCTCTCGGCCGCGATGGCCGGGTATGTGTTCGCGAAGTTCGAGTTCCGCAGCAAGAAGCTGCTGTTCGCCCTGATCCTCGCGACGATGATGGTGCCGCTGCAGGTGACGATCGTCCCCGTGTTCATGCTCGTGAGGGGCATGGGCCTCGCCGACACGCTGCTCGCGCTCATCGTCCCCGCGCTCCCGACGGCATTCGGCACTTTCCTGATGCGGCAGTACTTCATGGGCATCCCGACCGAGCTGGGAGAGGCCGCCCAGCTCGACGGAGCGGGCCCCTGGCGCACGTTCTTCGGCGTCTACCTGCCGCTCGCGACCCCGGGTCTCGCGATCGTCGGTATCCTCGCCTTCAACTACCACTGGAACGAGTTCTTCCGTCCGCTGATCATGACGATCAGCGAGCAGAACTTCACGTTGCCGCTCGGTCTGGTCACACTGCAGGGCAACCTCGGCACGGGCAGCGTGTCGACGGTGCTCGCCGGAGTGATCCTCTCGATGATCCCCGCACTCCTGGTGTTCTTCTTCGGGCAGAAGCCGCTGCGCGAAGGACTCACCGCCGGCGTCGGCAAGTGACGCACGCCCCCACCACAGAGAAAGACGACTACCCCGGTGACCCCCACTGACTCTCCTCCGGTCCGCACCACGAGCCCGCGCACGCACTTCGCGCCGCGGAACAACTGGATGAACGATCCGAACGGACTCGTCTTCCACGACGGCATCCACCACCTGTACTTCCAGTGCAACCCGCACGGGATCTCGCACTCGAACGTGAGCTGGGGGCATGCGACGAGCACGGATCTCGCGCGATGGACCGAGCACGAGCCGGCCATCCTCTCGGACGACGCGGCGCAGATCTACTCCGGCTCCGTCGTGGTCGATCACGGCAACACCTCGGGATTCGGCACCGCCGAGGAGCCGGCCCTGGTCGCCCTCTACACGGCGGCCGCTGCAGGGCATCAGGCCCAGGCCCTCGCGTACAGCACCGACGGCGGATACGTCTGGACGAAGTACGAGGGCAACCCGGTGCTCGACCGTGGCACCAGCGACTTCCGCGACCCCAAGGTGTTCCGCTACGACGACGCCGACGGCGGGTACTGGGTCATGGTCGCGGTCGAAGCCCACGACCGGCAGGTGCTGTTCCACCGGTCCGACGATCTCACGACCTGGACGTATCTCTCGTCGTACGGCCCCGCGGGACCCGTCGGCGGGGTCTGGGAGTGCCCCGACATGTTCCGGCTCGCCGTCGACGGCGATGAGACCGACTCGCGGTGGGTGCTGCTCATCAGCCTCAACCCCGGGGGCATCGCGGGGGGATCGGGAACCCACTACGTCGTGGGGGAGTTCGACGGCACGACGTTCCGCGCGAGCGCACCGCATCCGACTCCCTCGCGGCGGCTGATGGTCGACCGCAGTCAATCACGAGACGAGCTCGAGGCGTACGGCTGGATCGACTTCGGCCCGGACTGCTACGCCGGTGTCACCTTCGACGGCCTCGCCGAGAGCGAGCGGACGCTGATCGCGTGGATGGACAACTGGGAGTACGCCGGCCGCATCCCCCAGGACGACTCGTCCGAGTACCGCACCGCGATGACTCTCCCTCGACGGCTCTCGCTCACCCGCGACCGCAGTGGCGTGGTGCGTCTGCGCCAGGCGCCGGCGGTCGACGCCGCACCCGTCGAGTTCACCGAGCTCGGCTCGATGACGGGCCCGACCACGGTGTCCGAGCAGCTGCCGGATGCCGCGCGGATTAGGGTCTCGGCGGCGTTCGGAGACGCGCGAGGAGTCGAACTGCGCCTCGAGGGCGTGGATGCGGGTGGGGTCGTGATCCGTCAGGACCGCGCGAGCGGGCGCATCGACGTCGTCCGCCCCGAGCTGATCCCTCCCGCCGGGGTCGGCGGGTCGATGTCGATGCCCGCCACTCGCCCGGACGAGATCGACTGGGAGATCTGGATCGATCGGCTGAACGACAGGGTGTCGTCTCTCGAGCTCTTCGCGGAGGACGGCGTTCGGGTGCTCACGGCGCTGATCCCTGCCGCTGCGCATCGCTCATGCGTGCTGGAGGCCTCGGGGGGAGCGCTCCTCGACGCCCGTGCCGCCGTCGCCGAGCTGACGTGCTGACGACTGCACGGTGCCTCGTCGTGGGGGAGGCGCTCGTCGACGTCGTCGGCGGTGTGCCCCACCCCGGCGGATCGCCGATGAACGTGGCGGTGGGGCTCTCTCGTCTCGGGCTCGCGACGAGACTGCTCACGCGGATCGGTGACGACCCGCACGGACGGATGCTGGGCGAGCACCTCGCCCGGGAGGGGGTCGCCGTCGTGCCGACGAGCATGAGAGCAGGGGAGCGCACGTCCCGCGCCGTCGCCGTGATCGGGGCCGACGGGGCTGCGGCCTACGACTTCGACATCGAGTGGGATGTGTCAGCGGAGGTCGCGATCGCAGAGGCCGCCGGCGTCGACGTGGTGCATGTCGGCTCGCTCGGCGCGGTGCTCGACCCCGGAGCGGATGTCGTCCGCGCGATGATCGACGCGGTGCCCGACGGCATTCTGCGCACCTACGATCCCAACATCCGGGGCGAGCTTCTCGGGCCGCGCGCGGCCGCGACCGAGCGTGTCGAGGCGATCATGGCGGCGTCGCACATCGTGAAGCTCAGCGATGAGGATGCCGAGTGGCTGTATCCCGGATGCCCGATCGATGACGTGCTCGCGCGGGTGATCGCGCTGGGTGCGCGGCTCGCCGTCGTCACCCGGGGAGGTGACGGGTGCGTCTCGCTCATCGAGGGAGGAGCGGGGCCGGTCGAGAGAGAGGCGCCGCCGGTCCAGGTGGTCGACACGATCGGTGCGGGCGATTCCTTCATGTCCGGCCTCATCCACGGCGTGGTCTCCGACGGTCTGGTGCCGGCGCTCGCCGGCGACGCGTTCCATCCCGACGCTCGCGATCTGACGCAGTTCGAACGCGTGACCGAGGCCGCGCTCGCCGGCGCGGCCGTCACCGTGTCCCGGCGCGGCGCGAACCCGCCGCGCCTGAGTGAGCTGGCGATCTCCTCGCGCTGACGCGCCCGCACTCCCACGCACCGCACGCACCGCACGCACCGCACGCACCGCACGGCCGGTTCGTGCGGTGCGATTTTCGTGCGCCCATCGTGGAATACCCGGAGAGGGTATACGCTTGTGTCTAATACCCCCCTGGGGTACTAGAACGAAGACAAGGAGACATGATGACGAAGAACGAGTTCCAGGTGACGGGCATGACGTGCGGCCACTGCGAGATGTCGGTCCGCGAAGAGGTCTCCGAAGTTCCCGGCGTCGAAGACGTCCAGGTGAGCGCTCAGAACGGCACGCTCGTCGTCACCGGATCCGCCCCGATCGACGAGACGCGGATCCTCGCAGCCGTCGCCGAGGCGGGCTATTCGGCGGTGCGGACGTCATGAACTCCGGCGCACGGCTCGGCCTCTTCGGGGCCGGCCTGGTGGTGGCGTTCGGCGCGGCCTTCGGCCTCGCCGGCGTCATCGTCCCCGCGAGTGCCGTGAGTGACTGGACGAAGGGTGCGGAGATGGACGAACACGACACTCACGATGCGAGTGCCGCCGGTTCCGGCGAGGGCGAGAGTGCTCCGGCGGACGACCTGAAGGGGCTCTCCCTCGGGCTCGACGGCTACACGATGTCGCCGGTCGAGGCCCCGACATCGACGGGAGAACCCGGTGAGCTGGCGTTCCGGATCGACGACGCAGACGGCATCCCGGTGACGGCGTATGCCACCGCGCACGAGAAGCAGCTCCACCTGATCGTCGTGCGCTCCGACGGAAGCCAGTACCGCCACGTGCATCCGGTGCTCGATGAGTCGACCGGCACCTGGTCGCTGCCGTGGGAGTGGACGGATGCCGGCGCATACCGCGTCTTCGCGGACTTCACGCCGGCGGGCGCCGATGCGCCGTCGCTCACTCTCGCGCGCACCGTCGAGGTGGCGGGCGAGTTCGCACCCGTCGCGCCGCAGCCGACGCAGGTCGCCGAGGTCGCCGGCTATACGGTCTCGGTCGACGGGGCTCTCGAGGCCGGGGCGGTGAGCGACCTGACGTTCACCGTGACCCGCGACGGCCGGCCGGTCACCGCTCTGCAGCCGTATCTCGGGGCGTTCGGGCATCTCGTGGCACTCCGGGACGGAGACCTCGCCTACCTGCACGTGCACGCCGCGGGCGCTGAACCCGCACCGGGCGAGACGTCGGGGCCGGAGATCGCGTTCGCCGCCGAGGCTCCGACTGCCGGGCGCTACCTGCTGTACCTGGACTTCCAGGTCGACGGCGCCGTGCACACCGCCGCGTTCGTGCTCGATGCCGCTCCGGCTGACGGCGCGCCCGAATCCGACGGCGACTCGCACGACGACGCGCACTGACCGTCGCTCATCGCCCCCACCGCGGCTGCCCGCTGCGACCCACAACGACATCGCACAGAAGGAACGAACATGACCACGTCAGCACCCCCGACCACGGGGACAGGTCTCGAGCTGGAGATCGGCGGGATGACCTGCGCGTCCTGCGCGATGCGGATCGAGAAGAAGCTGAACAGGCTCGAGGGCGTCGTGGCGACCGTCAACTACGCGACCGAGAAGGCGAAGGTCACCGTTCCCGAGGGGTACGACCCGGCCGCGCTGATCGCCGAGGTCGAGAAGACCGGCTACTCGGCGTCGCTGCCTGCCCCGAAGGGGGTGGTGCGTGACGCCGGAGATCTCGACGCCGAGGACCCGGAGCTTCGCTCGCTGCGCACTCGCCTGATCGGTGCGGTCGTGCTGACCGTGCCGGTGATCGCCATGGCGATGATCCCCGCGCTGCAGTTCACGTACTGGCAGTGGGCGTCGCTCGCACTGGCCGCTCCCGTGATCCTCTGGGCGGCCTGGCCGTTCCACCGGGCGGCCTGGATGAACCTCCGCCACGGCACTGCGACGATGGACACGCTCATCTCCCTGGGCACATCGGCCGCCTTCCTCTGGTCGTTGTACGCGCTGTTCTTCGGCTCGGCCGGCACGCCGGGCATGACCCATCCCTTCGAGTTCGCGCTCGCTCCGTCCGATGGAGCGGCGAACATCTACCTCGAGGTGGGTGCCGGTGTCACGATGTTCATCCTCGCCGGGCGCTATTTCGAGAAGCGGTCGAAGAAGCAGGCCGGCGCGGCGCTGCGTGCGCTGCTCGAGCTCGGCGCGAAGGACGTCGCCGTGCTGCGCGGTGGGGTCGAGGCCAAGATCCCGGTCGAGGACCTGCAGGTGGGAGACGAATTCGTCGTGCGGCCCGGTGAGAAGATCGCGACCGACGGCATCGTGGTGTCGGGCACGTCGGCCGTCGACGCGTCGATGCTCACGGGCGAGGCCGTGCCGGTCGAGGTCGCCGAGGGCGACGCCGTCACGGGCGCCACGGCGAACGTCGGTGGGCGGCTCGTGGTTCGCGCCACCCGGATCGGTTCCGACACGCAATTGGCGCAGATGGCCCAGCTCGTCGAGGACGCCCAGACGGGGAAGGCGGAGGTGCAGCGCCTCGCCGACCGCATCTCGGGTGTCTTCGTGCCGATCGTGATCGTGATCGCCGTCGTCACGCTGGGTGGCTGGCTCGGCGCCGGGTTCCCCATGACGGCGGCGTTCACCGCGGCGGTCGCCGTGCTCGTGATCGCGTGCCCCTGCGCGCTCGGCCTCGCGACGCCCACCGCGCTGCTCGTCGGCACGGGCCGCGGAGCGCAGATGGGAGTGCTCATCAAGGGGCCGGAGGTCCTGGAGTCCACTCGCACGGTCGACACCGTGGTGCTCGACAAGACGGGAACCGTCACCACCGGCAGGATGACGCTCGTCGACGTGTTCGTCGAGCCGGGCACCGACCGTTCGGATCTCCTGCGGCTGGCCGGTGCGCTGGAGGATGCCTCCGAGCACCCGATCGCGCAGGCGATCGCCAAGGGCGCGACCCAGGAGATAGGCGCACTGCCCGCACCAGAGGACTTCGCGAACATCGAGGGCAAGGGCGTGCAGGGCGTCGTCGACGGCCACACCGTCATCGTCGGCCGGGATTCGCTCCTCGCCGAGTGGGCGCAGGCGCTGAGCCCCGAGCTCGCCGCCACGAAGGCCCGCGCCGAGGGCGAGGGCAAGACGGTCGTCGCGGTCGGATGGGACGGCCTGGCTCGCGGCATCCTGGTCGTCGCCGACACCGTGAAGCCGAGCAGTGCCGAGGCGATCGCCCGGTTCAGGGCGATCGGGCTGACGCCCATCCTGCTCACCGGAGACAACGAGGCCGTCGCCCGGCGGATCGCCGCGGAGGTCGGCATCGACGAGGTCGTCGCCGAAGTCCTCCCGGCAGACAAGGTCGCGGTCATCACCCGCCTGCAGGGTGAGGGGAAGACGGTCGCGATGATCGGCGACGGCGTCAACGACGCACCCGCCCTCGCCCAGGCCGACCTCGGCCTGGCCATGGGCACCGGAGCGGATGTCGCGATCGAGGCGTCCGACATCACCCTGGTGCGCGGTGATCTGCGCAGCGCGGTCGACGCGATCCGGCTCTCGCGGGCGACGCTCTCGACCATCAAGACCAACCTGTTCTGGGCCTTCGCCTACAACGTGGCGGCCATCCCGGTCGCGGCGCTGGGAATGCTCAACCCGATGCTGGCCGGTGCGGCGATGGCGCTGTCGAGCGTCTTCGTCGTGGGCAACAGCCTGCGTCTGCGCGGGTTCCGCAGCATCGCGACGCGGTGACCCCTAGGCTCTCGGCGACCGCCGAGACACACTGAGAACGACACCCGGTACGGGAGGACGGGACCCATGACTGCACACGACGCGCACGGAACCCCCGGGGGAGGCCACCAGGTCTCGCACGACGATCACGCTCGGGACGCGGACGCGGCTCACAGCGAGCACGCGGACCACGGCGGGCACGGTGGACATGGTGGGCGCGGCGGGCATGGCGGGCACGGTGACCACGTCGGTCAGTTCCGTCGCCTGTTCTGGGTCAATCTCCTGCTCGCCGTGCCGGTGGTGGCGTTCTCGCCGATGTTCGCGATGATCTTCGGCTACGACGTCGCCGGAGGTGCCCGGTTCATCTCGCCCGTGCTCGGCACCGTCATGTATGTCTGGGGCGGATGGCCGTTCCTCACCGGGGCGATCAGCGAGCTGAAGGCCCGCAAGCCCGGGATGATGCTGCTGATCGCCCTCGCGATCACGGTCGCGTTCTTCGCCTCATGGGGCGCGACGCTCGGCATCCTCCATCACGAGCTCGAGTTCTGGTGGGAGCTCGCACTGCTCATCGTCATCATGCTGCTGGGCCACTGGATCGAGATGAGGTCCCTCGCGCAGACGACGTCGGCGCTCGACTCCCTCGCGGCGCTGTTGCCCGACGAGGCCGAACGGGTCGAGGGCGACGAGATCGTCACGGTCGCACCCGCCGATCTCGTCGTCGGCGACGTGGTCGTCATCCGTCCCGGGGCGAGCATTCCGGCCGATGGTCGCATCATCGACGGCACAGCCGCCATGGACGAGTCCATGGTGACAGGCGAGTCCCGCCCGGTCACCCGTGCGACCGGTGACACGGTGACCGCGGGCACGGTCGCGACCGACTCAGGTCTGCGGGTCGAGATCACCGCCACCGGGGATGACACCGCGCTCGCCGGCATCCAGCGGCTGGTGACCGATGCACAGAACTCCTCGTCGCGGGCGCAGCGCATCGCCGACCGCGCAGCCGCCCTGCTGTTCTGGTTCGCGCTGCTCTCGGCCGCTCTGACCGCGCTGGTGTGGACTCTCGTCGGGGATCCGGATGCCGCGGTCGTGCGCAGCATCACCGTGCTCGTCATCGCCTGCCCGCACGCGCTCGGCCTCGCGATCCCGCTGGTCGTGTCGATCGCGACCGAGCGCGCAGCCCGGGGCGGGGTGCTCGTCAAGGATCGCCTCGCGCTCGAGAGCATGCGCACCGTCGACGCCGTGCTGTTCGACAAGACGGGCACGCTGACGAAGGGCGCGCCGACCGTGACCGCCGTCGAGCCGACCGGTGAGATCGACGCCGATCGTCTGCTGGCGCTCGCCGCCTCGGCTGAGGCCGACAGTGAGCATCCGCTCGCTCGCGCGATCGTGCGCGCGGCGGAGGAGAGAGGGCTGACGCTCTCGAAGGCCTCCGGGTTCACGTCGTCGCCTGCCGTGGGCGTGACCGCCACGGTCGACGGCAGAGAGGTGCGCGTGGGCGGGCCGAAGCTCCTCGACGAGGTGGGCGGCCGAGAGATCTCCGCCGCAGACGGGTGGCGAGACGAGGGTGCCATCATCCTGCACGTGACCGTCGATGGACAGGTGGCCGGCGGTCTGAAGCTCGCCGACGAGGTGCGACCGGAGTCTCAGCAGGCGGTCGACGCGCTCCACCGCCTCGGCGTCGAGGTCGTCATGATCACCGGCGACGCCCAGGCCGTGGCCGATTCCGTCGCAGCCCGGCTCGGCATCGACCGGGTGTTCGCCGGGGTGCGTCCCGAAGACAAGTCAGCCAAGGTGAAGGAGCTGCAGGCAGAGGGCAAGAAGGTCGCGATGGTCGGCGACGGCGTCAACGACGCCCCCGCCCTCGCTCAGGCCGACGTCGGCATCGCGATCGGCGCCGGGACCGATGTCGCCATCGCCTCGGCCGGGGTGATCCTCGCGAGCTCCGACCCGCGGTCGGTGATCTCGGTCATCGAGCTCTCCCGCGCCGCATACCGCAAGATGCGGCAGAACCTGTGGTGGGCGGCCGGATACAACCTGCTGTCGGTGCCGCTCGCCGCCGGCATCCTGGCACCCGTGGGATTCGTCCTGCCGATGTCGGTCGGAGCGGTGCTGATGTCGCTCTCGACGATCGTCGTCGCGCTCAATGCGCAGCTGCTCCGGCGCATCGACCTGTCGCCCGAGGCCAGTGTGCGGGGTGTGCTCGAGCGGGCCTGACGCGGGATCGCCTCGGTGATCCCGCGAACACCGAGATCTCACCGGCGCTTCAGCGCGGTGACGGTGCTCGATCGGCGGTGCAGACAGCAGCGGCCGCCCCGCCTGTGAGACGGAGCGGCCGCTGTGCGAAAGCGCCGTCTACGGGACGATGACTGCGCGGCCGCGGATGCTGTTCGAGGCGAGATCCTCGTACGCCTTCGGGCCGTCGTCGAGCGAGTACGTCTCGGTCTGCACGTGGATCTTTCCCACGCGCGCGAGATCGAGCACCTCGATCAGTTCCGAGCGCGATCCCCAGTAGGGGATTCGCACGGCGGCGTCGTAGGCGATCGCGCCGAAGCCGAGCGACATGGTTCCGCCGCCGATGCCGACGATCGTCACGTCGGAATCGAGTGCGGCGACACTCTGCGCCAGGGCCATCGTCGGGTTCGCGCCCACGAAGTCGAACACGGCGTTGGCGCCCAGACCGCCGGTGATCTCGCGGATCTTGTCGGCGGCGGATGCATCGCTGATCAGGACGTGGTCTGCGCCCACTTCGGTGGCGAGCTCGAGCTTCGTGTCGTTCACGTCGAGGGCGATGACGGTGGCGCCAGAGATCGCCTTCAGGATCTGGATGCCGACATGGCCGAGCCCGCCGGTGCCGATGACGACGGCGAAGGTGCCGGCGCCGAGCTTGGGGAGTGAGCGCTTGATCGCGTGGTACGGGGTGAGGCCGGCGTCGGTCAGCGAGACGTTCTGCACGGGGTCGAGGTCGCCGAGCGGCACGAGGTGGCGGGCATCATCGACGATCATGTACTCGGCCATCGAACCCTGGCTGCCGAGGCCGGGAGGGCGGATGCCCTCAGCCGCGGCGTTGGTGCAGTAGTTCTCCATGCCCTGTGAGCAGTTGTGGCAGCGGCCACAGCCCCACGGACCGTAGACCGCCACGGCGTCGCCGACCTTCAGCGTCGAGTCGACGCCCTCTCCGATCTCGTGCACGATGCCTGCGCCCTCATGGCCGAGCGTCAGGGGCAGCGGATAGCTCTGCTCGAGGTAGTCCTTCTCAGGAAGGCCCATGACGTAGTCGTCGGAATGGCAGACGCCGCCCGCAGTGATCTTGAGCAGAACCTGACCGGGGCCGGGCTGAGGAATCGGGATGTCGACGACGACAGGGGGCTTGCCGATCTCGACGTAACGGAGAGCTTTCATGTGCTTCTTCTTCCTGGCGCCCGAGCGGTCTGCCGCGCGGTGCGGAGGCGTGGGCGCTCGAGGCCGTCTCTTCCAGTATCCGCTCGCGGCGTGAGCGGTGGCTGTTGCGGCAGAACCCTTGACATCCGCTCTCTCTCGGGTCTAACGTACAACCAAATGGTTGCACAAAGAGAACTGAGCGAAGCGGAGGTCGACCGTGTGTTCCACGCATTGGCGACGTCGACCCGACGCGACATCCTGCGTCGGACGATCGAGCGGGAGCAGTCCGTCTCGACCCTCGCCTCCGAATACGAGATGTCGTTCGCCGCGGTGCAGAAGCACGTGGCCGTGCTCGAAGCGGCGAATCTCATCGTCAAGCGCGCCGAGGGACGCGAGCGGCTCGTCCGCGCGAACCCCGAGATGATCGCCCGCGCCCGGGCGCTCCTCGCCCGATACGAAGAGCTGTGGCGTTCGCGCATCGCCCGGCTCGACGAGCTGCTGGCCGAGACGCCGGCATCCCGCACCGATACGACAGACACCACCGATGTTCCACGAACCGAAGAAGGAGACTGACATGCCCGTCACGGATGTCACCACCGATGCCGACAACCTCACCATGACCGTCGTCGCCGATTTCGCGGCGCCGATCGAGCGGGTCTGGGCCGCATACAGCGACCCGCGCCAGCTCGAGCGCTTCTGGGGCCCTCCCGGATGGCCGGCCACCTTCACCGCCTGGGACCACACGGTCGGCGGACGTGCGCAGTACTCGATGAGCGGGCCGCGCGGCGAGAAGTCGTCGGGGTCGTGGGAGTTCCTCTCGATCGATGCCCCGCACAGCTTCGAGGTGCTCGACTCGTTCGTCGACGATGAGGGCAACCCTCTCGACGGCTTCCCCGCGCAGCGGATGTCGTTCGCCTTCGAGTCCACCCCAGGCGGCACCCGCATGGTCACGACCAGTCACTTCGACTCGGTCGAGGCGATCGAGCAGGTCGTCGAGATGGGCCAGATCGAGGGTCTGAAGCTGGCGATGAGCCAGCTCGACGCCGTGCTGCAGGATCTGCGCGACTACGCGCAGGGCAAGGGCACGCAGGTCGAGCTGCTCGACGACACCCACGTGCGCATCACGCGTCTCGTCGAGGGACCGCGCGAACTGGTCTGGCGTGCGCACAACGACCCCGAGCTCATGAAGCAGTGGCTGCTCGGACCCGACGGGTGGGAGATGACCGAGTGCGTGGTTGCCACCGAGGTCGGTCAGACCTATCGCAACTCGTGGGCGCCCGTGGGCGACACCGAGGGGCAGCCGTTCGGATTCGAGGGCGAGGCGCTGCTGATCGACGCACCGCGGCGGTCGGTGCAGACCGAGCGGATGATCGGGATGCCGGTCGAGACGCTGAACGACCTGAACCTCTACGAAGAGGACGGGGCGACGCTCATCACGCTCTACATCGAGTACCCCGACAAGGAGACGCGCGACATGATCCTCGCCACCGGCATGGCCGACGGCATGGAGACCTCGTACGCCCGCCTCGAGCGGGAGCTGCTCGCGGTCTGAGCTCCACGACTCCGGAAGGCCGGTCGCATCCCGCGGGGAACGGCCGGTCTTCCGCCGTTCCGGTGCAGAGCTTCGGAGTTATGGAGCGGCGGGAGCGGAGCCGGCCGCGTCGCGGCGCGGGCGGCGCGTAGACCAGATGGCCAGGGCGATCAGCACGGGCTGGAAGAACAGGCGCACGAATCGCTTCATGTCGGTGTCGAGGCCGAAGCCGTCGCGGTGATGCGTCCACTGCGCGATGTTGCCGGGGAAGACCGCGACGAAGAACAGTGCGGTGATCACGCCGACCAGTCCGCGGTGCTTGCGCGCGACGAGCAGCGCGGTGCCGAGTCCGATCTCGACGACACCGGAGGCGAGCACGGTCACGTCCGGGTCGATGGGCACCCACTCCGGCACCTGCGCCTGGAACTCCTCGCGCGCGAACGTCAGATGCGAGACGCCCGCGAAGACGAGCGAGGAACCCAGGAAGACCCGGCCGATGGTGCGTGCGACATTCTTCGCCATGGTGCGAGTGTACGCGTGGCCCTCAGGGGTGAGGGCCGTCAGATCAGGCGGCGGAGCGCCTCTTCGAGCGTGACGCCCTGTGCCTCGGCGCGATCGCGCAGGCGGGCGTGCTCGTCGCTCGACAGCGCGAGTCGCACCTCGATCGGATCGTCGACGGGGGCATAGAGGCTGTCGAGCAGGTCGGATGGCTCGGCCCACAGGGGTTCGGCGAGAGACGTCGCGACGGCCGGGGATGCCGCAGCATCCTGCTCGCCGCGTGTCGCTGCGGCGGCGATCGGGGCGGATGCTGCGGCAGCGGCCCCGGCATCCGTCGCCATGGTGAACCCGGGCCCGCGGCGCGGCTCCTGCTGTGCCTGGTAGGCCTTCGCCGCGGCGTTCGCGCGCTCGTCGGCCGCCTCGTTCAGGGGGTGGCCGGCGTGGCCCTTGACCCACGAGAACTCGACGTCGCGCCCGCGGATCGCCTCGTCGATGCCCTCGAGCAGGTCGCGGTTGAGCACGGGCCCGCCGTCCGACTTGCGCCAGCCCTTGCGCTTCCATCCCGGCATCCACTTGGTCACCGAATCGATCACGTAGCGGCTGTCGCACTCGATCATCAGCTTCTCGGAGATGCCGGCCGTCGCCTGCAGCAGTTCGAGCACGGCCCGCAGCTCACCCTGGTTGTTCGTGCCGTGCGGGGAGCCGCCCGCGGCCCAGTTGGCGTCGTCGATGTACCAGGCCCAGCCGTTCGGGCCGGGGTTGCCCAGGGCGGAGCCGTCTGCGGCGGCGGTGATCGTCATTCCTCAACCGTAGCCGCGCGCGGCGACACTCCTTGCGCGGCTACGTGCGTTCGCCTCCGCCCGCCGCGGGACATAGTGTGGATCGATGCCTACCGACTTCTCCTGGGATTCCTGGGTCGGCACCGCCGCGTCGATCGCCATCCTCACGGTGATCTCTGCCGCCGCACTCGCGGTGCTGGCGCTCGCCGCCTCGCTGATCAGCCGTCGCGTGCCATGGGTGCGCGATCTCGCCAGACGCGTGCGCAACGCGATGATCGCGACGACCGCTGTGGTCGCGATCTGGATCGCGGGTGCGATCTCAGAGCCGGCGACACAGGAATGGTGGCCGGTGGTGTCCCGGCTGTTCCTGATCGCCACGATCCTCACCGGCTCGTGGTTGCTCGGCGCATCGATCTCATTCGGCTTCGAGCGATTGATGGCCAGAGAGGAGACGCTGCTCGTCGGTCCGGAAGCCCGCCGCCGTCGCACGCAGCTGCTCGTCATCCACCGGCTCGTTCTGGTCACGATCGCCGTGCTGTCTCTGGGGGCCGTGCTCTTCAGCTTCCCCGAGATGAGGGCCGTCGGCACCAGCCTGCTGGCCTCGGCCGGCATCGTCAGCATCATCGCCGGACTCGCTGCGCAGTCGATCCTCGGCAACCTCATCGCAGGGGTGCAGGTCGCTTTCACCGATGCGATCCGAGTCGGCGACGTGGTCGTCGTCGAAGGCGAATGGGGGCGGGTCGGCGAGATCAACCTGTCCTACGTGGTCGTCTACATCTGGGACGAGCGCCGCCTGGTCATTCCGTGCAGCTACTTCACGACGACACCGATCGAGACCTGGACGCGACGTTCCGACAAGATCCTCGGCACGGTCTACCTCGATCTCGACTGGCGAGTGCCGATGGATGAGCTGCGCCAGGAGTTCCAGCGCATCGTCGAGGCGTCACCCGCCTGGGACGGCCGTTCCTACGACTCCGCGGTGACGGAGGCACAGGGCGGTTACGTCACGGTGCGCCTGGTGATGTCGGCCAAGGACTCGGGCGATCAGTGGACACTGCGCTGCGAGGTACGGGAGAAGATGATCGGCTGGCTGCAGCGTGAGCATCCCGAGGCACTTCCCCGGACGCGAGTCGACCTGGGTGCCCCGCAGCTCGCGGACTGAGAAGGCGGGTCAGCCTTCGGGCTCGCGGTCTTCGGGCTCGCGATCTTCGATCGAGAACGCCGCGGGAGCGGGCGGGGCGACGGGGAAGGCGACGGAGCTGATCGATGCGCCGGCACCGAGACCGAGTCCGATGGCCAGCGGGTCGACCGCCGGCGCGGCGTCGAGCACCTCGGTCTCCGACCGCTCGAGCGGCTCGGAGGGCAGAGTCCACTGATTCTCTTCGTCATCGGCGCGCTGCTGGAAAAGTCCCATGGGTCCCATTCTCGACCCGCCTCGCGAAGGGGCGGTCGGATTCACACCGGATTGATCGGGTCAGGCCTCAGCCGGCTGGCGGCGGCGGAAAGTGAAGTACCCCTCGACAGCGCCGTGATTGACGACGCCGGTGCCGGTGCTGAGCATGCGCGCCGAGGTGGTCGCCCCGGACTCGACGAACGTGTACCCCGTGTGATCGAGCCGCCAGCCCACGCGTTCGACCTCGCTCAGGAAATAGCCGATGCTGTCATCGCTCATGAATCCGTTCTGCGCAGATCCCCAGGTCGAGGCCTCGCCGGTGAGTCGGCTGACCTCGACGTTGAGGTGCAGCAGCGCGTCACCGCGGTCGTAGGCGTCTCGGGCCAGCTGCAGCAGTCGGGCGGCCTCTTCGGTCGTCACGGGGTTGTGCCTCTCGTCGTCTGTGGATCGTTCGGTCAGGCCGCGGCCTCGCGCACCGCATCGACGAGTTCTCGCCACGGCCCGTCGAGTGCGGAGTCGGGGAGCTCGCGTTCGCGTTCCTCCGACGGTGTGCGCACGCGGATCAGCCACACGAAGCGGTCTGCGCCAGGATCGGCATCGCTGTCGGCATCCCACGGGCAGCTGTCGATCATCGCGATCCAGTGGTGCGTCTCGGTCGGGTCTGGTTCCACCCGCCACTTGCGACGGATGCCGGCGATGCCGCCCGTCCGCACCACCGCGATGACGACCGGCGCGTCACTCGACTCTGGGGACTCGCTCATCCTCATAGACTCCCACGGTCGCCCACGCACGTCGAGCGGCTGCGGCGGTCGCGTCGTCGATGGCGGATGCCGCGGCGAGGGTCGCGTCGGCGAACTCCGTGAAACTCGCGGTGCTCGACAGGCCGCCGGTGAGCGCGCGGTACCAGACCGTTCCGGCGGTCTCCCAGGCGTTGCCGCCGAGGTCGATCGCGAAGAGGGCGAAGGCCCGGTTGGGGATGCCCGAGTTGATGTGCACGCCGCCGTTGTCTTCTGTCGTGCGTACGAATCCGCTCATGTGATCGGGCTGCGGGTCTTTGCCGAGCTCGTCGTCGTCGTAGGCCGTGCCCGGGGCGATCATCGACCGCAGTGCACTGCCCTGCACGGCGTCCGTGAAGATCTCCGCCCCGATGAGCCAGGTGGCATCTGCGGCGGTCTGCCCGAGGAGGTACTGCTCGGTGAGCGCGCCGAAGACATCGGCGATCGACTCGTTCAGCGCGCCGGGCTGACCCTGGTACTCGAGGTTCGCGGTGTACTGCACCACACCGTGCGCGAGTTCGTGGCCGATCACCGTGGTCGATGAGGTGAAGCCGACGAACACCTCGCCGTCGCCGTCGCCGAACACCATGCGCTCGCCGTCCCAGAAGGCGTTGTCGTAGTCGATGCCGTAGTGCACGGTGGCGTCGAGAGGGGCGCCGGCGTCGTTGAGCGAGTTGCGCCCGAAGGCGGAGAGCAGCATCTCGAACGTCGCCCCGAGTCCGTCGAACGCCTCGTTGACCGACGGGTCGGCCACCGGCTCGTCGTCTTCGGAGCGGACGATCGCCCCGGGGAGGTTCTGGGTGTTGCCGGCGTCGCTGATCGTGCGGTTCGGCGCGTCCGACAGCTCGGCGACCAGGTCTCCGTTCTCGTCGATCGACAGATCGATGCGCGCACGGAACGGCGGTCTGCCCGCCGTCAGCGTCTGCCGTGCGGCGGCGGCCGCACGGGGATAGCGGCCCGACTCGGCCAGGCGCGCGAGCAGGTAGGACGGGACGACTCCGGGGATCTCGGTGTGGCTGCTCATGTTCAGACCCTACGCCGGGGGTCCGACGTTCGGGCGAGGGCTGGCGGGGCCGTGCGGAGTCGCCGCACGTGCGCCTCGGTCGGCCGGATGCGCCTGCATCGGCCGGATTCCGGGCCTCTGGCCGAGGAAAGCATGTGCCGCCGAGCCGGCGCACACGAACGATGTCGGAACGACACGACGATGACCGGAAATGGGCCCGACTTGATACTGAGAATCGTTATCAATAAAGTGGGCTCCTGTGACCTCCTCTCCCCGCGTCGGCCGCACTCTCCTGTTCGTGTCATTGCTCGCGGCCACCCTGACGGTGACCTCGTGCGCAGCATCCGATGCCCCGGCTCCTGCATCGAGCGCGAGCATTCCGCCGAACGACGGGGTCGACGGCGGGGGAGCGGCCGAGGTCGCATCGCCGGCTCTCGCGCTCGTCGTCGCCGACGCGGACGGCGAGCTGACCCTGCTCGACCTCGAGACCGAAGAACGGTCGACCCTCGTAGAGGGGGGCGCGGATGCGGATGCCGTGCTCGGCGTCGGCCGCTTCGCCCACGTGACCCATGTCGAGGGAGACCGCACGGTCGTCGACGTGATCGACTCCGGCCGCTGGACGGTTCCCCACGGCGACCACTCGCACTCCTTCCTCGGAGAACCCGGGCTGCTCGCCACGGTCGAGGGAAGCGGCGAGGCAGACATCCGAGTCGGTGACAGTGCGACCGCCATCCGCTTCGGCAGCGACGTCGCCCTCATCGACCACGAGAAGCTCGCCGATCTCGACGACGCGCCTCACCTCACACTCCCCGTCGACCCGGCCGGACCCGTCATCCCGTTCTCCGGGCACCTCCTCGCCGCCACCGACGAGACGATCGAGATCCTCGACGCGGAAGGCACCGCGACCGGCATCACCGTGCCCTGCACGAACGCGACCGACGTCGACCTCACCCGTGTCGGCGCCGTCTTCGCGTGCGACGCCGGTGCCGTGCTCGTGACCCGCCAAGTCGGCGGTGCGCTCGTCGCCGAGTCCATCCCCTACCCCGCGGGCGCCGTCGCGGCACCGGTTCTCGCCGGACGCGCGGACCGACCGGATCTCGCAGGCGTCGACGGCGACAGAGGTGCCTGGCTGCTCGACTCCCGGGCCCGCGAATGGATGCTGCTCGCCACGGACACCCCGCTCCTGCGCGCCGCGGCCATCGGCGACGACGACAGCCGCACCGTCGTGATCGCGGCGGACGGCACCGTGCGGGTGCTGGCCGCCGACGGCTCGGAACTCGTGCGCACGAGCGCCCTGCTCGCCGCATCCGTCGCGGACCCTGCCCTGCGCGAACTCGTGCACCTCGTCATCGACGCCGATCACGCGTACGTCTCCGACCCGGCCACAGGCGCGGTGCACGAGATCGACCACGGCGACGGCACCCTCACCCGCACTTTCGACGGCCTCGATCCGCAGTACCTCCAGCTCGTCGGCTGACACCGGACTCATCGGCGGCATCCGTCGTCACGCGCACCCGCGCACCCCCCCAGAAGAAGGAGACACCCATGCATCGACCCGCCCGCAGCCGCCTCGCGGCCGGCGCGATCGCCACGCTCGCCGTGGTCGCGCTCGCCGGATGCGCGACCGCCGCGCCCTCGGCATCCGGAGAGCCCGAGTCGTCGTCGGACCACGAAGGCGACACCAGAGTCGCGATCGCCTATGACGGCGGCATCACCGTGCTCGACGGCGAGACCCTCGAGACCGTCGACTCCGCCGAGCTGGACGGCTTCCTGCGCGTCAACCCGGCCGGCGACCACGACGGACATCTCTTCGTCACCGCGGCCGACGGATTCCACGTGCTCGACACCGGCCTCGCCTCGGACACCGTGGAGTTCACCGGCGAGATCTTCGACGCCGTCACCCCGGGCCACGCCACCCCGCATGCCGGGCGCACCGCTCTGTTCGACGACGGCACCGGAGACGTGACGCTCTTCGACACGGATGCCGTCGGCACCGGCACCCTGCCGGACTCGCGGACGGTCGCATCGGAGGCCGCTCATCACGGAGTCGCGATCGAGCTGTCTGACGGCACGCTGCTGTCGACCATCGGCACGTCGGAGTCGCGCAGCGGCGCCCGCCTGCTCGCGGAGGACGGCGGCGAGCTCGCCCGCAACGAGCAGTGCCCCGGGGTGCACGGCGAAGGCGCGCTCAAGGGCGAGACCATCGTGTTCGGCTGCGAAGACGGCGTGCTGGTGTTCGCCGACGGAGCGTTCACCAAGCTCGAGGCGCCTGACGACTTCGGTCGCTCGGGCAACGCGTACGTGACCGAGACGAGTGCGATCGCCGCCCTGGACTACAAGTCCGACCCCGATCAGGAGGGCTACCTGCTGTCGCAGCTCGCGCTCGTCGACACCGACGCGCAGAGCCTGTCGGTGGTCGACCTCCCGGAGGGCGTCGAGTACACGTGGCGCGGAGTCGGCCGCGACGGGCACGACAACATCATCGTGCTCGCATCCGACGGCACCCTGAACGTGCTCGACGAGACCGGCGCGGTGGTCGACTCGTGGGATGTCATCGAGCCGTGGGAGAGCCCCGACGAATGGCAGCAGCCGCACCCGGGACTCCGCGTGGTCGGCGACGTCGCCTACGTGACCGAGCCGGCAGAGAACCGCATCGTCGCCGTCGATCTGCACACCGGCGAGGTCGCGGCCGAGGCGACGCTCGACGTCGTGCCCGGCGAGTTCGTCGTGGTCGGCGCCGCCGGCCACTGACCGGCGCGAGGTACCGCTCCACAACTCCGGAGATCCACGTGGCTCTCGTTCCCCGTTGTGCGCCGTTCCGGGGAGCGCGACCCCGGTGGTGCGCGCGTCTCCGGAGTTGTGGAGGTCGAGCCCCGGCGCCCCGCCCGCGCTCCCAGGAAGACACCCCGAGAAGTCGCGTAAAATCGGCACAATGACCGATGCACCCGACGCCGCCTCCGACCTGGGTGCCGGTATCGACCCCGAGGATCTCGCCACCACCCTGCGAGTCCTGTCGGAACTGCACCAGATCGACAACGAGCACCCCGACTTCGTGGCCGTGCGTCATGCGACGGCGGCGATGTTCAAGGCGGTCAAGCGCGTGCGTCGCAAGGAGATCCGCGACGCGATCGCCGACGCCGACAAGGCGGTCGTCGCCCGCACGGCGACCGGCGCTCCCGACCGCATCGACGACGAGACCCGCGGGCACGACCTCGCGACCAGCGTCGTCGACGCCCCGATCGCCGGCGAGCTGCTCAAGCCGCGCAACTGCTACATCTGCAAGCAGCCCTACACGGTGGTCGACGCGTTCTATCACCAGCTCTGCCCGGACTGCGCCCGCTTCAGTCACGGCAAGCGAAACGCCCGCACCGATCTGACCGGCAAGCGCGCGCTTCTCACCGGCGGCCGCGCGAAGATCGGCATGCACATCGCCCTGCGACTGCTGCGCGACGGCGCGCACACGACGATCACCACACGATTCCCCCGCGATGCGGTTCGTCGGTTCTCGGCGCTGCCCGACTCGGCCGACTGGCTGCACCGCCTGCGCGTGGTCGGCATCGACCTGCGCGACCCCGCTCAGGTCATCGGGCTCGCCGACTCGGTCGCGGCTCAGGGACCGCTCGACATCCTGATCAACAACGCCGCGCAGACCGTGCGCCGCTCACCGGGGTCATACTCTCTCCTGGCGGATGCCGAGCTGCAGCCGCTTCCCGACGGACCGCTGCCCGAGATGGAGACGTTCGGGCACACCGCCGATCCGCATCCGCAGGCGCTGCAGGCTTCGGTCGATGCGCATCCGCTGCTGTCCGTCGCGGCGCTCGGGGGCACGGTCGCCGAGCAGGGCGGCCAGGCGCTGACGGCCGAAGACCTCGCACGCCTCGCGATGGCCCCCGGTTCGTCGTCGCTCGAGAAGCACGCCGACGGCACCGCCATCGACGCCGGCGGACTCGTGCCCGACGTCAACCGCACGAACAGCTGGGTGCAGTCGATCGACCAGGTCGATCCGCTCGAGATGCTCGAGGTGCAGCTGGCCAACACGACGGCGCCGTTCCTGTTGATCAGTCGCCTGCGCGCCTCGATGGCGGCCTCGTCGGCGAACCGCAAGTACGTGGTCAACGTCTCGGCGATGGAGGGGCAGTTCTCGCGCCGGTACAAGGGTCCCGGTCACCCGCACACGAACATGGCCAAGGCGGCGCTGAACATGCTGACGCGCACGAGCGCCGGCGAGATGCTCGAGACCGACGGCATCCTCATGACCGCCGTCGACACCGGTTGGATCACCGACGAGCGTCCCCACTTCACCAAGGTGCGCCTGGCCGAGGAGGGCTTCCACGCCCCGCTCGACCTCGTCGACGGAGCGGCCCGCGTGTACGACCCGATCGTGCGCGGCGAGGCCGGCGAAGACATCCACGGCGTGTTCCTGAAGGACTACGAGCCCAGCCCCTGGTGAGTCGGCGGCCTCTGAGCTGCGGGCTGCCGTGACTGCACCGCCGGACCTGTGCCGTCTGCAGGGTGAGATCCCGTCTGCAGGAGGGGACGGGGAATCTGGCCCTGCGTCCGGGCTTCGGTCCTGCGAACGGTGTGCTGGTCGCCACCCTGGGCCGCGCGCGACGGTCAGTGCGCGCGGATCTCGAGGTTCTCGGACGCCCAGGTGCCGAGCTGATCGAGGATGGGCAGCAGCCCACGTCCGCTGTCGGTCAGTGAGTACGAGACCGTGACAGGCGGACCGGCGTCGACTGCGCGGGCCACGAGCCCGGCCTCGGCGAGCTCTGCCAGCCGGTCGGAGAGCACGGTGTCGCTGATGCCGGACACCCCGCGGCGCAGCGCGACGAACGTCGAAGGACCGCCGCCGAGCGACGAGACGATCATGCCGTTCCAGCGTTTGCCGAGCACGCTGAAGGCCAGTGTGACGGCGGCGTCGCAGACGTGACGCTCTTCGTCGATCTCGGCCATGCGCCCATCATACCTGTGCTACGTTAACGCGAGTCGCTAAGAAAAACAGAGTGACTACGAAAAACGAAAGGCACTTCTCATGTCCCTGTTCCGCCTGGATGCCAGCATCCTGCCCGCGTCGTCCGCCAGCCGTTCGCTCGCCGACCTCGTCGAAGCCGAGTGGACCGCCTCGCACCCGGACTCCACGGTCACCCGCCGCGACCTCGCCGCCGACCCCGTGCCCGCGACGGCATGGGCGGATGCCGTGACCGGCGGATTCGTCGACGACGCCGAGCGCACCGACGCTCAGCGCGCAGCGCGCGCCCTCGCCACCACCTTCGCCGACGAGCTGATCGGCGCCGACGCGCTGCTCTTCGCCGTGCCGCTCTACAACTACGGCGTCTCGCAGCACTTCAAGACCTGGTTCGACCTGGCCTACACGGACGCCCGCATCGACCCGCAGGGCACCGCATTGCGCGGCAAGCCGGCGACCCTCGTCACCGTGCTCGGCGGCAACTACGCCCCCGGAACGCCCAAGGAGGGCTGGGACCACTCCACCGGATGGCTGCGCCGCGTGCTCGAGGACGTCTGGGGCCTCGACCTGCGCATCGTCGAGCGTCCGTTCACCTTGGTCGGCGTGAACCCCGCTCTCGACGCCTTCGCCGACACCGCCCGCGAGCTCAAGGAGAACGCCGAGGAGTCGGCGCGCACGTACGGACGCGAGCTCGCCGCACTGCGGGGCGACCAGGTCGCCTGACCCGGCATCCTGAGCGGTCCCGCCCCTCCAGGCATCCCGTCTGGTCCCGCCCCTCCAGGCATCCCGTCTGCAGGATCAGGGCACGGATGCGGGGTCAGAACACGGTTTCTGGTCCTGCATCCGTGCCTCGGTCCTGCAGACGGCACAGGAACCGGACCTCCGGGCAGGACCCGGACCTCCAGACGACCGACCGCCGCCTCAGGCGAGGGGCCGGGGGAACGGATGCGGCAGCCACACCGTCACGTTCAGACCCCCGCCGTGCCGGGCGGTGAGCACGAGGGATCCGTCATGCGCCTGGGCGATGCGCTGCACGATGGCGAGGCCCAGGCCGACACCGCCGTGATCCTCGCCGCGCGTGCGGTCGGCACCTCTCTGGAACGGTTCCGCGAGCGTCGCGACGAGATGGGCGGGCAGCACGTCGCCCGTGTTCTCGACCACCAACGCCACAGCCTGCGGCAGAACATGCGTCCGCACGATGACCGTGCCGCCTGCGGGCAGGTTGTGAACGATCGCGTTGTGCACCAGGTTCGTGATCAGCTGCTGGAGCAGGGCGGGGGATCCGAGCACGTTCGCGGTGTCACCGCCGACGTCGATGGACACACCACGTCGCTCGGCCGACGGCAGAAGCGTCTCGGTCGACTCCTCGGCGAGCAGTGACAGGTCGACCGGCTCGCGGGTGAACGCGCGGCGCTCGGCACGGCTCAGCATCAGCAGGGCCTCGGTCAGCTCGATCGCGCGCGCATTGACCTCGTGCAGTCGGTCGATCAGCGCGTCGACGTCGCGGTCGGGGTCGTTGCGGGCGACCTCCAGCATCGCCTGCGAGATCGCGAGCGGGGTACGCAGCTCGTGCGAGGCGTTGGCGGCGAACCGCTGCTGCTCGCCCATGTGCGCCTCGAGCTGCTCGAGCATCGAGTCGAAGACATCGGCCAGATCACGGAACTCGTCGCGCGGTCCCTCGAGGGCGACCCGGTGCGACAGCGACCCCTGCGCGGCGAGCTGCGCTGCCCGTCCGATGCGGTCGAGGGGGGCCAGCATCCGTCCGGCGATGATCCATCCGCCGCCGATTCCGATCGCGAGCAGCACGAGCATCATCACGATCGCAGCCGGAATGAATGCGCGGATCAGGTCCGAGCGGTTCGGCACGAAGCGGTCGGCGATGATCGCGGCATCCGGTACATACCGCAGCAGGTATACGGCGACGGCCGCGAGCAGACCGATGCCTGACACGACCACGACGCCCGCATAGCTCAGCGTGAGCTTCCAGCGGGCGCTCATGCCTCGGCGCCTCACGGGCCGAACGGGATCAGCCATCGGCATCCGTTCCGATGCGGTAGCCGACGCCGGGGACGGTGAGGATCAGCCACGGCTCGCCCAGTCGCTTGCGCAGCGACGAGACCGTGATGCGCACGGCGTTCGTGAACGGGTCGGCGTTCTCATCCCACGCGCGCTCGAGCAGCTGCTCGGCGCTCACGACTCCGCCGCCCGCATCGACGAGCACCTCGAGCACCGCGAACTGCTTGCGCGTCAGGGCCACGTACTTGCCGTCGCGGAAGACCTCGCGGCGGAACGGGTCGAGACGCAGCCCTGCGACTTCGAGCACGGGCGGCCTGGCGCGGTGGCGACGACGGTCGAGCGCCCGCAGGCGCAGCACGAGCTCGCGCAGCTCGAAGGGCTTGGTGAGATAGTCGTCGGCGCCGATCTCGAAACCCGACTCCTTGTCGTCGAGGCGATCGGCCGCGGTGAGCATGAGGATCGGGATGCCGCTGCCCGAGGCCACGATCGACCTCGCCACATCGTCTCCCGACGGGCCGGGGATGTCGCGGTCGAGTACCGCGAGATCGTAGGAGTTGATGCTGAGCAGCTCGAGGGCCGTGTCGCCGTCGCCGGCGATGTCCGCCGCGATCGCCTCGAGCCTCAGGCCGTCTCGCACAGCCTCCGCGAGATAGGGCTCGTCCTCGACGATCAGCACACGCACGACACAGCTCCCATGTGCTCAGAGCTTACGCACCCGGACATATCGGGAGCATATGAGAAATCGCATACGTCGTCGCAACACGCCTCCTTCTTGACTGAGGACATGAACACTCGCTCCACCTCCTCACGGCGACGCCTCACCGCGATCGTCGGTGCCGCCCTGCTCGCCGTCGCTCTCACGGTCTCGGTCGTGCTGATCGGTCAGCAGTCTCTGGCGTCGGCATCCGTCGTGCCGACCGTCGCGCCGTCGTCCCTCAGCGAGGCGGACGGGATGATCCGCGAGGAGGGCGCCGTCTCGGTGTTCGACGACACGCCCGCCGTGACGAATCTCGACTCCGACCTGCTCGCCGCCGTGCGCGCTGCCGCATCCGCTGCCGAGCACGACGGCGTGCGGATGCATGTGAACAGCGGCTGGCGGTCGGCCGACTACCAGCAGGTGCTGCGTCAGGATGCGGTCGTCGAGTACGGCTCCGAAGAGGAGGCCGCGCGCTGGGTCGCCACCCCCGAGAACTCCGAGCACGTATCGGGAGACGCGGTCGACCTCGGCCCTCTCGCCGCTCAGGACTGGCTGGCACGCCACGGCGCGGACTTCGGCCTCTGCCAGATCTACGCGAATGAGCGCTGGCACTTCGAGCTGCGGCCGGCGGCCCCGGCGAACGGGTGCCCGCTGATGTACGACGACCCGACCACCGATCCCAGGACGCAGCGATGACCACGGCGCTCACCACTCCACGCCTCACCCTCTCGCGCGTTCACCCGCCGACATTGCACACGATCCCTGACGCGATCGGAGCGAACGTCGAGCGGATCCGATCGGCCACGGATGCCCGCATCATGGCGGTCGTCAAGGCCGACGGCTACGGCCTCGGCGCCGTGACCGTCGCTCTCGCGGCGATCGGGGCCGGAGCCGAGTGGCTCGGGATCACGGATGCCGAGGATGCCGCCCCGCTGCGTGCGGCGGGGATCGAGGTGCCGATCCTCGCCTGGCTCAACCCCGCCGGGGTCGACGTCGCGCAGGTCGTCGCGGATCGCGTCGATCTGGCTGTCGGCTCGGTCGAGGAACTGCGGCAGCTGATCGCGGATGCGTCGGCGCTGCCGAACGGGTGCGTTCGCGTGCATCTGCACATGGACACGGGCATGTCGCGGGGCGGCGTACCGCTCGAGGACTGGGCCGAGCTGCTGCGGGTGGCTCGCACGGGCCGCGACTCGGGTCGTGCACGCATCGACGTCGTCGGGGTGATGGGGCACCTGCCAGACGCCGACGCCGCCGACCCGGCGAAGAACGCGCCCGCTGTGCTCCGGATGCGACAGGCGAGGGATGCCGTGCTGCGTGCCGGATGCGGTCCTCTGCTCGTGCATCTCGCGGCGACGTCCGGGACGCTGACGGATGCCGCCACGCACTTCGACATGGTCAGGGTCGGCGCCGGGCTGGTCGGCATCGATCCGTCGGAGACGGTGCCGCTGCAGGGGGCGGCGCGGCTGACGGCATCGGTCGTGCACAGCAGTGTCGTGCCGGCGGGCACCGCGATCGGCTACGGCGGCGCATATGCGACGACGCGCACCTCGCATCTGAGCGTGATCGGGGTCGGGTATGCCGACGGCATCCCGCGGGAGCTCGGTGCGGGCGCAGGGGTGGCGGTCGACGGCATCCGGTGCCCGATCGTCGGTCGTGTGTCGATGGATCAGATCGTGATCGACACGGGTGACGTCTCGATGCCGAGGGGCACCACGGTCGTGGTCTTCGGACCCGAGGGGGGCGCGGTGCCGAGTATGCAGGAGTGGGCGCGGTGGGCGGGGAGCATCCCGCACACCGTCGTGACGGGCATCGGCTCCCGCGTCGAGAGGGCCATCGCATGAGAGTGCTGGTGATCGGGGGAGGGCAGAACGCCGAGCACGAGGTGTCGCTCGCCTCGGCGGCAGCGGTCGCAGAGGCCCTGCGGCTCGGGGGATACGACGTGAGCACGGTGACGATCTCGCGGCAGGGCGTGTGGGAGGTGGCGGGCGTCTCGGAGGGTGCCACCGCCGCCGGATCCCTCGCTCTCGCGATGACGCTCCTCGCCGACTGCGACGTCGTATTCCCCGCCGTGCATGGACCCCTGGGAGAGGACGGAGCACTCGCGGCACTGTGCGGTCTCGCAGGGGTGCGCGTGGTCGGATCGGGTCCGCGGGCCGGCGCCATCGGCATGGACAAGTGGGCCACCAAGCTCGTCGCCGAAGCGGCAGGGCTGCGAACGGCACGGGGACGCGTCGTCGATGCGGCGGACTGCGGCGATGCCGAGTTCGAGGGGCCCGTGGTGGTGAAGCCGGTGTCGGCCGGTTCGAGCTACGGTGTCTCGCTCGTGCGGGGAGAGCATGAACTGGGGCCGGCGCTCCGCGAGGCGGCGCGGTTCGACCGCCGCATCCTCATCGAAGAGATCGTGCAGGGGAGGGAGATCGATGTCGCCGTCCTGCGCGAAGCCGGTGGCGTGCGCTGGGCGGCCCCGCCGCTCGAGATCCACGCCGCCGGCCTCTTCGACACCGCCACGAAGTACGACGGCAGCGCGCGATTCACCGTGCCCGCGCAGCTGTCGACGGCCGAGACGACCTCGCTCACGCGTGCGGCACTGACCATGTTCGACGCCCTCGGATGCGCCGGGGTCGCCAGGATGGACTTCTTCCTCTCCGCCGAGGGCCCGGTGCTGAACGAGGTCAACACGATGCCGGGGCTCACCGCGGCCTCGCAGGCGCCGCGCATGTTCGCGGCGGCCGATGTGTCGTACGTCGACCTCGTGTCGCGCCTCGTGCGAGCCGCTGAGGTGCCAGGCGGTGACGGTGCGCGCCGGAGCGCCGGCCTCGAGCGGGTCGCCTAGAGGCGGTCGACGCCCGTCACCGTGACCACGGCCGCGCCCTCTTCGTCGGAGGCTGCGAGGTCGACGGTGGCCGAGATGCCCCAGTCGTGGTCGCCTGCCGGGTCGTCGAGGATCTGACGGACGGTCCACTCCGTCGCACCCTCGGTCAGGAGCAGCAGCTGAGAACTGCGGGCGTTCGCGCCCGTGAGGATCTCGTCGTGATCGGCGAAGTATCCGTCGAGCGCATCCGACCAGGCGTCGGCGCCGAAGGTCGGGTCGAGTTCGGCGAGGGCGGCGACGTCCTCGCGGGCGGCCAGCTGCACCCGACGGAACAGCTCGTTGCGCACGAGAGTGCGGAAGGCGCGGACGTTCGATGTCAGTCTCTTCGGCGCCGGCGGAACGATCGGCTCGTCGTCCGGGCCGTGGAGCACGCCGTTGACCAGCTCCTCCCACTCGTCGAGCAGGCTCGAATCCACCTGGCGCACCAGCTCGCCCAACCACTCGATCAGGTCGCGGAGATCCTCGTCCTTCGCCTCTTCGGGGATGGTCTGCGAGGCCGCCCGATAGGCGTCGGAGAGGTAGCGCAGCACGACGCCCTCCGACCGCGCGATCTTGTAGTACGCGACATATTCCCCGAACGACATGGCTCGCTCGTACATGTCGCGGACGACGGATTTCGGATGCAGCTCGAAGTCGCGGATCCACGGCTGCGCGGCGCTGAACGTCTCGAATGCGGCGGTCAGCAGCTCGTCGAGAGGCTTCGGATATGTGATCTCCTCGAGCAGCTCCATGCGCTCGTCGTACTCGATGCCCTCGCGCTTCATGACGGCGACGGCCTCGCCCCGTGCCAGGAACTCCTGCTGTCCGAGGATCGCCCGCGGATCATCGAGCGTCGACTCGACGATCGAGATCATGTCCAGGGCGTACGACCCGGTTCCGGTGCCGGCAGCCGGGTCGCGGTCGAGCAGTTCGAAGGCGGCGAGAGCGAACGGAGACAGCGGCTGGTTCAGGGCGAAGTTCGGCTGCAGATCGACGGTCAGGCGGATCTCGCCGTCGGCCGTCTGCTCGACGACGCCCGATTCGAGCAGCGTGCGGTAGATGCCGATGGCGCGCAGAGCGAGTTCGCGCTGTCGTTTGCGAGGTTCGTGGTTGTCGTAGACGAGTGCACGCATGTTGCCGAAGACGTCGCCGCCGCGCCCGATCACGTTGAGCATCATGGCGCTCGTGATCTGCATGTGCGAGGTGAGGGTCTCGGGCTCGGCGTCGATCAGCTTGCGGAACGACGGCTCGCCCCACGAGACGAAGCCATCGGGAGCCTTCTTGCGCACGATCTTGCGCTTCTTCTTCGGGTCGTCGCCGGCCTTCTTGATCGCGGCGACGTTCTCGCTCTCGTGCTCCGGAGCCTGGGCGACGACGGTGCCGGCCGTGTCGAAGCCCGCGCGGCCCGCCCGCCCGGCGATCTGGTGGAACTCGCGGGCGCTGAGCTGCCGCATCCGGGTGCCGTCGAACTTGGTCAGAGCGGTCAGCAGCACCGTGCGGATCGGGACGTTGATGCCGACGCCGAGCGTGTCGGTGCCGCAGATCACGCGCAGCAGACCTCGCTGGGCGAGCTGCTCGACCAGGCGTCGGTACTTCGGGAGCATCCCGGCATGGTGCACGCCGATGCCGGCGCGGAGGAACCGGGAGAGGGTCTTGCCGAAGGCGGTCGTGAAGCGGAAACCGCCGATCAGGGCCGCGATCTCGTCGCGCTGCTCACGCGTGGCGACCTTCGTGCTCGACAAGGCCTGGGCCCGCTCCATCGCAGCGGCCTGCGAGAAGTGCACGACGTAGATCGGCGCCTGGCCCGTGCCCAGCAGGTCGTCGATCGTCTCGTGGATCGGCGTCGTCTCATAGAAGTAGTGCAGCGGAACCGGGCGCTCGACGCCGGTGACGGATGCCGTGTCACGGCCCGTCCTGCGGGTGAGGTCGCTCGACAGCTGCGACACGTCGCCCAGGGTGGCCGACATGAGGATGAACTGCGCCTGCGGCAGCTCGAGCAGCGGCACCTGCCAGGCCCATCCGCGGTCGGGGTCGGCATAGAAATGGAACTCGTCCATGACGACCTGATGCACCGCGGCATCCGTGCCCTGGCGCAGTGCGAGGTTCGCGAGGATCTCGGCCGTGCAGCAGATGATCGGGGCATCCGGGTTGACCGAGGAGTCGCCCGTGATCATGCCGACGTTCGAGGCGCCGAAGACGTCGACGAGGGAGAAGAACTTCTCGCTCACGAGCGCCTTGATCGGGGCGGTGTAGAACGAGCGGCGCCCCTCGACCAGCGCGGCGAAATGCGCGCCGACCGCGACGAGCGACTTGCCGGTGCCGGTGGGCGTCGACAGGATCAGGTTGTTGCCGGAGACGATCTCGATGACCGCCTCGTCCTGGGCGGGGTAGAGGCTGATGCCGGTCGACTCGGCCCATTCGACGAACGCCGTGTAGACGGCATCCGCATCGGATCCGTCGGTCAGCGTCGTGTGGTCGAGGATCGCAGGCATGGTCTGTCGATCATCCCACCTCCGGCGGGGCACCTCCTGCGAAGGGGAACACATGCTGTGCAGGAGCGGATGCTGGATGCGGTCCTTCGCAGCGTGAGATCTCCTTCGCTGCAAGGGAGCGAGCGAGCCTGCAAGCGAGCGAGCCTGCAAGGGAGCCTGCGAGGGAGCCAGCGAGCGAGCGAGCGCGCCGGCCGGACCGCAACGACTCAGACGGACGTCGCGGCGCGCAGCGCGATGCGGATCATGTCGCCGAAGGTCTGCTCGCGCTCCTGAGCGGTGGTCTGCTCGCCGGTGACGATGTGATCCGACACCGTGCAGATGGCCAGAGCGCGACGCCCGTGGTACGCGGCGAGGGTGTACAGCCCCGCGGCCTCCATCTCCACTCCGAGGGCGCCGTGCTGCACGAACGGCTCGGTCAGCTCGGGTCGGGTGCTGTAGAACTGGTCGCTCGAGAACAGCAGACCGACGTGGACGGCCGAGTCCAGGGGCTCGGCCTCGCTCGCCTCGACCGCCGCGCGCAGCAGTCCGAAGTCCGCGACAGGTGCGTAGTCGAGTCCGTGGAAGCGCACCCTGTTGATGCCCGAATCGGTGCAGGCGCCGTTCGCGATGATGATGTCCCTCACCTGCAGCTTCTTGGTCAGCGCCCCGCACGATCCGACGCGCACGATCGTCTGCACGTCGTACTCCTCGAACAGCTCGGTCGCATAGATGGCCATCGACGGCTGACCCATGCCCGAACCCTGCACCGAGACGCGGTGGCCCTCCCAGGTGCCGGTGAAGCCCAGCATCCCGCGGGTCTCGGAGTACAGCTCGGCGGCGTCGAGGAAGGTCTCGGCGATCCACTTCGCCCGCAGCGGATCGCCGGGGAACAGGACGATGGGGGCGATCTGACCGGGCTGTGCGGCGATGTGCGTGCTCATGGCTTCAGCGTAACCAGCGGTCTCTGCGTGGCGCGCCCGGACCACAGCG
Organism: Microbacterium sp. Root280D1; assembly: GCF_001428975.1. Lineage (NCBI taxonomy): Bacteria > Bacillati > Actinomycetota > Actinomycetes > Micrococcales > Microbacteriaceae > Microbacterium > Microbacterium sp. Root280D1. Next base: position 566,295 of record NZ_LMJK01000001.1, read on the forward strand.
TCCGCCTTGAGATCATCGGTACCGAGCGGTGATCGGCACCGCGGAAAAGGGACGACGATGTCCGATCAGATCTTCTTGTACGGGGCGCTCGGGCTGTACTTCGCCGGCATGCTGCTCATCGGATACTTCGCCTACAAGCGCACCTCCGACCATGAGGACTACATGCTCGGCGGACGCAACCTGCCGTCGTGGGTCGCCGCGATCAGCGCCGGTGCGGCCGACATGTCGGGCTGGCTCGTGATGGGTCTTCCCGGCGCGATCTACGCCGCTGGACTGATCGAGGCCTGGATCGCGATCGGGCTGACGATCGGCGCCTACCTCAACTGGCTGCTGGTGGCCCCACGGCTTCGCGCCTACACCGAGGTGTCGCGCAACTCGATCACGATCCCGAGCTTCTTCGAGAACCGGCTCCGCGACACCAGCCGGTCGCTGCGCATCGCCTCGGGGCTCATCATCCTGGTGTTCTTCACGCTGTACATCTCGTCGGGCATGGTCGCCGCCGGCGTCTTCTTCGAGAGCTCGTTCAACGGCGACTACCTGTTCGGGATGCTGCTGGTCGGCGGCATCACGCTGCTGTACACGCTCTTCGGCGGATTCCTCGGGGCCTCCCTCACCGACGTCGTGCAGGGGCTGATGATGGTGATCGCGCTGATCGTCGTGCCGGTCGCCGCCGTCATCGCGATCGGCGGACTCGAGGAGACGTCGACGCTCATCACCGAGAACGCCGGAGAGGGATTCCTGTCGCTGCTCGGCGGAGGGGCCGTCACCGGCGGCACCTTCCTCGCCATCGCCTCGGCCCTGGCGTGGGGCCTCGGGTACTTCGGGCAGCCGCACATCATCGTGCGCTTCATGGCGCTGCGCTCGCCGCAGGAGGCGAAGAGCGCGCGTCGCATCGGCATCTCCTGGATGGTCGTCTCGATGTTCGGCGCGATCATCTCGGGCCTCGTCGGCATCGCCTACATGGCGCAGCAGGGCATCACCCTCGACAACCCCGAGACCGTGGTGCTGCTGATGTCGCAGACGCTGCTGCATCCGTTCGTCGCCGGACTCGTGCTGGCGGCCGTGCTCGCGGCGATCATGAGCACCGTGTCGAGCCAGCTGGTCGTGTGCTCGTCTGCGCTGGTCGAGGACCTCTACAAGGTGGTGCGCAAGACCCCGCCGTCCGACAAGCGGCTGGTGCTGCTGGGCCGCCTGGCGGTGCTCGTCGTCGCGATCATCGCGATCATCCTCGCGATCACGCCGAACGACTCGATCCTCGGGCTCGTGTCGTTCGCCTGGGCAGGATTCGGTGCCGCGTTCGGCCCGATCATCCTGCTCAGCCTGTTCTGGCGCAAGCTCACGAACTGGGGTGCTCTCGCGGGCATGTTCGTCGGAGCGGTCACGGTGTTCGTCTGGAAGGCCCTGGACACCGACCTGTACGAGCTGCTCCCCGCGTTCGTGTTCGCGTTCGTCGCGGCCGTCGTGGTGAGCCTCGTCACCTACACGCGCAACGACGACATCGAGAAGGAGTTCACCGACGCCGAAGCGATGCTGACGGCACCGCGGGCCGCAGTCGGCAGCGCTCGCTGACGGACGCAGGGCTGAGTCGCGGGACGCAGGGCTGAGTCGCCGGATGCGGGGATCAGCCCTCGCGTCGGGTCTCAGCCCTCGCGCCGCCGCACGATCTCGCCGATCCAGATCGGCGCGAACGGCGAGGTGCAGCCGGGCGCGGTGGGGTAGTCGGCGAGCACCTGCAGGCGCTCACCGATCTCGAGCGCCCTGGACCGCAGCGCCGGGTGGAAGATGCCGATGTTGGCGAGCGTCTCGTTCATCGCCCACTGCAACCGCGAGGGCGCGTTCTGCAGATCGCGCTCGATCAGATCGAGCAGGTGATCGAGGTCGAGGCCCTCGGCATCCTTCGCGACGCGCACCGTCGTGAGCGACCATGCGGCCGCGGCGACGGTCGGGTCGGAGTCGTCGAACCAGCGCAGCCGCAGCTCCTCCGCGAGGGGGGTCTTCTTCGCGACGTAGTTCACGAACCAGTCGTTGACCTTGGGGGCCTGAGTCTGTCGCAGCATCGCGTCGAGCTCGTCGGCGGTGAACGCGCGAGGCGTGCAGATCAGCAGCGCCAGCAGCCGGGCGGCGGTGTCGCCGGTCGCCCACAGCTCTTTCGCCAGGGGCTGGTCTGTCTTGATGCGCTTCGCGAGGGTGCGCATGCGGCTGAGATTGATGCCGTGGTCGTCGTCGCGCTTCTCGTTCGCGGCGCGCATCTTCGGATCCTCGAGGGCGGCGAGCTCGGCCAGAGCCTCGGGAACGGTCATGTCGGACATGTCACCAGGGTAGGCCCGGAGCGCTTGTCAAGGCCCGGGCTTCTGCGGGCATGCGGCCCTAACCTCGCAGGAGATCGAACTCCGACGAAGGGAGAATGCCATGACTCGCGACAGCGACGACATCAGCACCGACCGCAACGACATCAGCACGGAGCCGTCGCCCGGCCCCGAGGAGAACGACAACCTCGGCGCCGAGGACAACAAGGGAGAGCCGCCGACGGTCGTCCCCTCCGGCTCGGGCGACGAGAGCGACGACGACGACGGCGACGTGCTCGCCGACGACCCCGAGCAGGACTGACCGGCGCCGCCGCGTCGCCCTGTCATTCCTCGTCGACGAGCTCCGCCCGGATGCGCCTGAGGTCCTCCATCAGCGACCCGATGAGGATCCAGTGCGTCGACGAGGGCGGCCGGATGACGAGAGGCGCGGTCAGTGCCGGGATCGCCGAGGTCAGTGTCTCGGGCTCCGGGGACACGTCGGCGATCTGCACAGCCAGTCGCACATCGTGCCCTGCGCGCCGCAGCTGCTCCGCGATGGCCGTGACGGCCGGCTCCTCCCCGATGGAGTCGTCGTAGTGGTCGAAGTAGGCGCGCGTCATCCCGATGGTCTGCGTCACGATGGGCGTCAGCCGTTCGAGCAGTGCGCGCATCTCGACGAGCTCTTCACGGTGCGTCGACCGGCGCGGGTTCAGAGTGAGGGATTCCTCACCCGCAGCGATGGATGCCTCTGCCGCGTCCTTCATCGGGCGCAGCAGTCTGGCTTCGAGCATGAGCTGATGCAGCCTGGCGGGAGTCTGGGGTTCGGGCAGCGCATCGGCGAGCCGGTCGAGGCTCGAGGCGAGCTCGCTGCCCAGCAGCCCGAGATCGCGTCGGGCCGGGGCGACCAGCACGGGCGGCACGATCAGGGCGTTCACGACGATGCCGATGACCACGCCGATCAGGGTCTCGAAGATGCGCGCTATCGCATAGTCGGGAGTCGAGCCCAGCGCGAGCACGAGCATCGCCGAGATGGCCACCTGGTTGCCGGTGCCGGGCGTCGCCCGGAAGGCCCACGCGACGAGCATGGCCACCACGATGGCGAGCAGCACGATCCAGCTCGGTGACCCCAGGAGAAGGCCCAGGGCGACCGCGATCACCACGCCGACGATCACGCCGATGCTGCGTTCGAGCGCCTTCGACAGCGACTGGTTGACGCTGGGCTGCACGACGAGCAGAGCGGCGATCGCGGCGAAGACGGGGAGCTGTCCCGGAACCACCCATCCCGCGAGCATCCATGCGGCGATCGTCGCCGCGGCGGACTTCACCACCTGCAGCAGGGGTGAGCGCTTCGAGGCGCGGATCGCGGCGTGGATGCGCATGCCTGCAACGCTACTCGGCTAGCGAGTGCCGTCAGGGGAGATGTCAACCCCGTCGCCAAGAGTCGTCGAACGCCGCTGAATGGGATGACACGACCGACGAACAGTGAGGAGCATCACATGGTGCAGATCATCGAGACCATCGACGTACACGTTCCCATCGACGTGGCGTACAACCAGTGGACGCAGTTCGAGAGCTTCCCGCAGTTCCTCGACGAGGTGGAGTCGATCGTCCAGCTGGACGACACGCACACCCGCTGGAAGGTGAACGTGGGCGGCGCGACGCGCGAGTTCGACGCGGAGATCACCGAGCAGCACCCCGACGAGCGAGTCGCGTGGAACAGCATCGGCGGTGAGACCGAGCATGCGGGCGTCGTGACGTTCCACAAGCTCGAAGACCTCACGACCCGCGTGACCGTGCAGATCGACTGGGAGCCCGAGGGGCTTCTCGAGAAGGTCGGCTCGCTCGTGGGCGCGGGCTCGCACGCGGTGAAGAAGGATCTCCAGAACTTCAAGGAGTTCATGGAGAAGCGCGGCACCGAGACCGGTGCGTGGCGCGGCGACATCGACGCCTGATCGACCCCTGAGCTGAGGTCCGAGCGGTGGTGCCCCCATCACCGCTCGGACCTCTTTCGCTGCCCGGACGACGGCACGCCCGGCGTCGACTAGGGAACTCACGAACGGAAGATAGGGCATCCTCCCGATGTCGTCGGGGCGACTCAGAGCGGATTCTGAGGACATCGCACACCGAGGAGATGTCATGTTCGAGCACCCGTATCTCGCCTACAGATCGACCGAGTTCGACCAGGAGCAGCTCGCTCGCGCGGCAGAACGCCGTCGCGTCATCGAGGAGCGCAGCGATCAGCTGGTCCGCAGGCAGCCCGGCCCGATCCGGCGTCTGGCCGGCCGGCTGCTGCACACGACCGACGCATCGCGCGACGCGGCGACGGATGCTGCACGGCAGCCCGAGCGCCGCGCATCCGCGGGCCGCGAACCGGCACCCGCCCGGTGATCGTCGCTCCGCTGCGGGCAGACGGCAGCGCGACGCCGGATGTCGGAGGGGAGTGGCACGATGAATTCATGCCCCCGTCCGCTCCCAGCGCCGCGATGGTCGGCCGAGAGACCGAGCTCGCGACCATCCGCGAGCTGTTCCGGCGAGCGGTCGACGGGGTCCCGGTGGCCGCGCTCATCGAGGGCGAGGCGGGCATCGGCAAGTCGCGACTGCTGCGCGAGTTCAGTGCCGAGGTGGCGAACCGCGCAGACGTGCATGTCGGCTGGTGCCTCGATCTCGGGGCGTCGCGCACGCCCTTCGGGCCGCTCGCCGGCATCCTCCGGTCGATCGTCGCGAGCATGGGCGCCGACCGGGTGCGGGAGGAGATCGGCGTCGGCGTCGAGGCGCTGGGCATGCTGCTGCCCGAGCTCAACCCCACCGAGCGATCCCAGACGAGCCCTGACCGCCTGCGCGATGCGATCGCGGCGCTCATCGAGGCGGCCGCCGAACACGCGCCGCAGGTGCTCGTCGTCGAAGACCTGCACTGGGCTGACGAGTCGACCCTGGCGCTGCTCTCCTTCCTGCTGCGCACCCTCGGGCACGGCCGCATCCTCCTGATCCTGACCTGCCGCTCCGACGACGTGCGACGCGGCGATGCCGTGAGCCGCTTCATCGGCGAGTCCACCCGCGCGCGTCTGCTCGAGAGGGTCGCGATCGATCGGCTCGACACCTCGGCTGTCCGTGCGCTCGTCGAATCGCTCACCGGGCAGCCCGTGACAGACGCGGCGCTCGATCGCATCCACGATCGAGCCGAGGGCGTGCCCTTCTTCGTCGAAGAGCTCGCCGGGTGCTCGACCGGTCCCCTGCCCGGCAGTCTGCGCGACCTGCTGCTCGCCCGATTCGACCGTCTCAGCGATGACGCCCGGCGGGTGGTGCAGGTCGTCTCGGGAGCCGAGCGTCCGCTGACCCACCCGCTCGTCACCCGCCTCGCGGGTCTGCCCGAAGCCCGCCTCGACGAGGCGATCCGCGAGGCGACGCTCAGCGGCATCCTCGTCGTGGTCGACGACGACTACCGGTTCCGGCATGCGCTGCTGCGCGAAGCCGTGCACGACGATCTGCTCCCGGGCGAGAGAGCGCGGCTGCATCGGGCGTATGCCGAGGCGCTCGAGGAGAACTGCTCAGGGGCCGAAACCGCCGACTCCGCCGCGCTCGCCTATCACTGGCAGCTCGCGCAAGACGACCGGCGAGCGCTCGCCGCGGCCGTCACCGCGATGGCCGACGCCAAGTCGCGGTTCGCCTTCGCGAGCGCTGCCCGCTTCGGCGAGCTCGCTCTCGACCTGTGGATCCAGGTGCCGGATGCCGAGGCCGTCGTGGGTGTGGCGCGCCTCGAGGTGCTGCGCACTCTCGGTTCCGTGCTGCGCAACGCGGGAGACGGAGAACGGGCGCTCGCCGTGGTCGACCTCGCGCTCGCCGAGGTCGATCCGACGACGGTCGACCCCCGCATGCACGCCCGGCTGCTGCGCGACAAGGCGTACTACACGATGAACCTCGGCCGCGCCGGCGCGGTCCCGCTGCTGCAGCAGGCGCTCGAGATCCTCGAGGCGGGCGTCGACGACGACCGGCTGCGCGCCTCGGTGCTGAACCAGCTCGCCAGTCGCTACATGATCTCGGGGCGACTCGACGAGGCGATCGCGTTGGCCGCGGAGGCGGGCGAGCGGGCCGCGCGCGCCGGGTCGGACGACGAGGCATCGATCGCCGCGAACGTCCGGGGCGGAGCCCGCGCGCACCTCGGCGACCTCGACGCGGGGCACCGCGAGTACGCGCTCGCCCTGCAGCTCGCCAAAGGCACGAACGCCGAGATGAGATACCGGGTCAACTATTCGGATCTGCTCGGCCTGCTGGGGCGCTATCGCGATGCCGTCAGGGTCGCCGAAGAGGGGCTCGCGCCCGCGCGCGCTTTCGGCGTCGAGCGCACCACGGGCGCGCTGATGACGCAGAACATGGCCGTGCCACTGCTCGAGATGGGCGAGATCGAACGGGTCGAGGGGATGCTGGCGCGCGAGCTCGCTCAGCGGACCCTGCGCATCTCGCACATGTACTCCACGATGACGCGCGTGCGGGTGCTCTCCTGGCGAGGCAGACACGAGGAGGCGGCCGAGATCCTTCGCGAGTGGCACCCCGCATTCGAGGAGACCGGTCGGGTCGAACGTCAGATCTGGTACGACGAGGTCATGATGCGCGTGGCCGTCGCCGAGGGGCGGGGCGACCTCGCGGGTGCTCTCGGTGAAGTCAGGGCGATGCTCGCCGATCAGGGGCCGGTGTCCCTGCATCAGCGTCGACTGCTGCTCGAGGCGGCATGGTTCATCGCCGAGCTGCGGGCATCCGGCGTCGAGGTCGAGGCGGCGGTCGCAGACGTGCGCGACGCGTGGCGCGCCCAACCTTCGCAGCTGCGAGGCGACAGGTGGGAGACGATCCTCGAGGCATTCCTCTTCCCGTCCGTCGCAGCCCTGCGCCAGGCGGTCGAGCACGCAGACGACCGCGATGTGCCCGTGACGTTCGCGGTGACCACGCGTCTGGCTCTCGCTCGCGCACTCGTCGACGCAGGAGACCGAGGGGAGGCGAGCGCCGTGCTCTCGGCCGCGATGCGCCAGGCGGAGCGCCTCGGCCACGTTCCCCTGGGGCGGATCGTCGGTGGTTTCCAAGCGGCGGCTGGCCTCGCCGCAGCATCCGGCACCGCATCCGGCACCGCAGCATCCGGCACCGCCGGCGTCGAACCGGATGCCGACCCGCTCACCGCCCGCGAGCGGCAGGTGCTCGAGCTGATCGCCGAGGGTCTGAGCAACCGCCAGATCGGGGAGCGGCTCTTCATCAGCGTCAAGACGGTGAGCGTCCACGTGTCGGCCGTGCTGCGCAAACTCGGGGTGAGCACCCGCACCGAGGCGGCTGTTCTTCAGAAGAATCCGAACTTCCGGGACACCGGTCAGCCTGCCGTGGTACGTTGAGCAGGCGCGTATGTCGGACGTTCCGTCACGGCGCGGGCCGCGCAAGCGGCCGTTTGAAAACAGAAAGTAGAAAACACATGGCCACTGGCACTGTGAAATGGTTCAACGCGGAAAAGGGCTTCGGCTTCATCGCTCCCGATGACGGCACGGACGACCTCTTCGCCCACTACTCGGCAATCACCGGCTCCGGTTTCAAGGAGCTTCGTGAGAACCAGAAGGTCGAATTCGACGCTGAGCGTGGCCCCAAGGGCATGCAGGCTGCGAACATCCGCGCTCTCTGAGCGCGCATAGGCTTCCTGAAGCCGGTCGGATCCTCACGGATCCGGCCGGCTTTCTGCATGTCCGGGTACTTTCTGCCCGTGCCCGTGCCCGTGCCCGTGCCCGTGCCCGTGCCCGTGCCCGTGCCCCTCCACATCGGGCGGATGCGGTGCGATGTCGACCCCGCACGAGAGGCGAGGATGCCGCCCGGGCTAGGGACCCAAGATGAGGCTTGCCTAACTTTCTGTTAGATTAGGCCAGGCTTACCAAAGCCTTGGCGCCCCTCCGCGCCGCACCCCCTCATCCCAACCCGAAGGGAACGCCTGTGCGCACCTCTCGTCTCATCGCCGCCGGTGTCGCCGCGGCTCTGGCCGTCGGCCTCACGGCCTGCGCGACGTCGTCGACCGACTCGAACTCCGACTCCGCCGGCGGCAACCCCGCCGATGACGGTGCCTTCCCCGTCACGATCGAGCACGTGTTCGGCGAGACCACGATCGAGGAGAAGCCCGAGCGCGTCGCGACGATCGCGTGGGCGAACCACGAGGTTCCCCTCGCTCTCGGCATCGTCCCGGTCGGCATGAGCAAGGCCACGTGGGGCGACGACGACGACAACGGCATCCTCCCCTGGGTCGAGGACAAGCTCGACGAGCTCGGCGGCGAAGAGCCCGTGCTGTTCGACGAGTCCGACGGCATCGACTACGAGGCCGTCGCCGACACCCAGCCCGACGTCATCCTCGCGGCGTACTCGGGTCTGACGCAGGAGGAGTACGACCAGCTCTCGAAGATCGCACCGGTCGTCGCCTACCCCGAGGTCGCCTGGGGCACCCCGGTCGACGAGATGATCGAGATGAACTCGAAGGCGCTCGGCCTCGAGGAGGAGGGCGACGCCCTCATCGAAGAGCTGCACGCCGACGCCGAGGCCGCCCTCGAGGAGAACAGCGCCCTCAAGGACAAGAAGGTGCTGTTCGCGTACGTCGACCCGAGCGACCTGAGCCAGGTCGGCTACTACACCGCGATCGACACGCGCCCCGGCTACCTGCACGACGACCTGGGTCTCCCGCTTCCGTCGATCGTCGAGGAGAACGCAGACAGCAAGGAGTTCTACCTCTCGGTGAGCTCCGAAGAGGCTGACACCTTCGACGACGTCGATGTCTTCGTGACCTACGGCGACGACTCGCTCATCGCCACCATGCAGGCCGACCCGCTGCTGTCGAAGATCCCCGCGATCGCCGCCGGCAACATCGTGATCCTGCCCGACTCCACCCCGATCGCGGCCTCGGCGAACCCGTCGCCGCTGTCGATCCAGTGGGGCCTGTCCGACTACCTCGGCCTGCTGGCAGCACCGCTCGCCGCGAAGTGACCGTCGGCGTCACCTTCGCACACTGAATTCCCGTGACCGTTGTCACCGTTCCCCTGCCGGGCGTCGCAGATCTGCGACGCCCGGCATGGGCGCGCACGCTCTGGCTGCTCGTCGGCCTGGGAGTGCTGTTCGTGCTCTGCATCCTGTCGATCTGCTTCGGCGTGCGCTCCGTGAGCATCGACGACATCTTCGCCGCCCTCGCCGGGCAGGATGACACCCTCGCCCAGGCGGCGATCATCAAGCGCCTTCCGCGCACGGTGCTCGCGATCCTCGTCGGTGCAGCGCTCGCACTCTCCGGCGCGACGATGCAGGCGGTCACCCGCAACCCGATCGCCGACCCCGGCATCCTCGGCGTCTCGAACGGCGCTTCGCTCGCCGTCGTGTTCGGTCTCGCCTTCCTCGGTCTCACCGACGCTTACAGCCAGATGGCGCTCGCGATCATCGGCGCCGCCCTGGCCGCGGCGTTCGTCTACACCGTCGGCTCGCTCGGACGCGGCGGTGCCACGCCCCTCAAGCTCGCGCTCGCCGGTGCCGCCACCTCGGCCGCCTTCGCCTCGCTCATCAGCGCCGTCATGCTGCCGCGCGTCGACCTGCTGCAGGCGTTCCAGTCGTGGCAGATCGGCGGAGTGGGCGGTGCCGAGTGGCCGCGCATCGCGATCACCGCCCCGGTGCTCGCGCTCGGCGCACTGATCTGCTTCGCCAGCGCCCGGGGCATGAACTCCCTCGCTCTCGGCGACGACATGGCGAAGGGACTCGGCGAGCACGTCTTCCGCACGCGCCTCATGTCGGCGGTCGGCGCCGTGATCCTCGCCGGAGCAGCCACCGCGATCGCCGGGCCCATCGGATTCGTCGGTCTCGTGATCCCGCATGTCTGCCGGATGCTGATCGGCACCGACCACCGCTGGCTGCTGCCGTTCTCGGCCATGGCCGGCGCCGCCCTGCTGCTCGCGAGTGACATCGTCGGCCGTGTCATCGCGCCGACCTCGGAGGAGATCCAGGTCGGCATCATCACCGCCATCATCGGCGCCCCGTTCTTCATCTGGATCGTCCGTCGTCAGAAGGTGCGTGAACTGTGAGCACCATCGACCGGGCTGCCGCCCACACTCCCGCAGCATCCGACCGCACCCGCGACGAGGTCGCCGCGCTCGTCGCGGGCCGCCGTTCGCGCCACCGCCGCCACGCCACGGCCACGATCGTGCTCGGTGCGCTGCTGCTCGTGCTGTTCGCCGTGGCGCTCATGATCGGCAACACGTTCTATCCGCTCGACGAGGTGATCCGCGTGATCCTCGGCGAGACCGTGCCGGGGGCGTCGTTCACCGTCGGCGAGCTGCGCCTGCCCCGCGCGGTGCTCGCGATCCTCGCGGGTTTCGCGTTCGGCATCGCCGGCGTCTCGTTCCAGACGCTGCTGCGCAACCCGCTCGCCTCGCCCGACATCATCGGCATCTCGAACGGCGCCGGCGCCGCAGCGGTGTTCGGCATCATCGTGCTGTCGCTCAACGGGCCGATCGTCTCGCTGCTCGCGCTCGGCGGTGCGATCGTCACGGCAGGATTCATCTACCTGCTGTCGATCAAGAACGGCTTCGCGGGCACTCGACTGATCCTGATCGGCATCGGTGTCGCGGCGATGCTGCAGAGCATCATCTCGTACATGCTGTCGAGGGCGGCGAACTGGGACATCCAGACCGCGATGCAGTGGCTCACCGGAAGCCTGAACAACGCCTCGTGGGAACGCGTGATGCCGCTCGCGATCGCCGCCGTCATCATCGTGCCGCTGCTGCTCCTGCAGGGCAGGGCGCTCGGGGCGATGCAGCTCGGCGACGATTCGGCATCCGGTCTCGGGGTGCGGGTCAACACGACTCGTCTGCTCTTCATCCTCGGCGCAGTCGCACTGCTGGCGTTCGCCACCGCCGCGACCGGCCCCATCGCGTTCGTGGCGTTCATGGCGGGTCCGATCGCGGCCCGCATCACGGGGCCCGGAGCGAACCTGCTCGTCCCCAGCGCATTCATCGGCGCTGTGCTCGTGCTCGGAGGCGACCTGATCGGTCAGTTCGCGTTCGGCGAGCGCTACCCGGTCGGCGTGATCACCGGCGTGCTCGGCGCTCCGTACCTCATCTACCTGCTCATCCGCACGAACCGCTCGGGAGGCTCCCTGTGACCGAGGCGCACACTCTGACGGCGGAGTCCGTCACTCTCGCCTACGGCGACCGGACGATCATCGACGGCCTCGATCTCGCGATCGCGCCGGGCAAGATCACCACAATCGTCGGCGCGAACGGATGCGGCAAGTCGACCCTGCTGCGTTCGCTCGCGCGTCTGCTCTCGCCGACGGCGGGTCAGGTCGTGCTCGACGGCAAGTCGGTGCACGCGCGCCCCACCAAGGAGGTCGCGCGCATCCTCGGCCTGCTGCCACAGTCGCCCGTCGCTCCCGAGGGCATCGCCGTCGCGGATCTCGTCGGCCGCGGTCGGCATCCGCATCAGAAGATGCTGGCTCGCTGGAGCGCTCACGACTACGAGGTCGTCGCGGATGCTCTGGCCGCCACCGGCACCACCGAGCTCGCCGACCGCAGCGTGGACGAGCTCTCGGGCGGCCAGCGTCAGCGCGTGTGGATCGCCATGGCGCTCGCGCAGGAGACCGACATCCTGCTGCTCGACGAGCCGACCACGTTCCTCGACGTCGCTCACCAGGTCGAGGTCCTCGATCTGCTCACCGACCTCAGCGTCTCGCGCGGCACCACGATCGTGATGGTGCTGCATGACCTCAACCTCGCCGCGAGGTATTCCGACGAGCTCGTCGCGATGAAGGAGGGCAGGGTGCACGCCACCGGCGCTCCGCAGGATGTCGTGACCGCCCAGCTCGTCGAAGAGGTCTTCGACCTCGCGAACCAGATCACCATCGACCCGGTCTCCGGGAAGCCGATGGTCACCCCGATCGGAAGGCATCATGTCCGCTGAGACCACGACCGAACGCCCCACCTACGTGCTCGCTCGCGCCGAGGTGCGCGGGGTCGAACGGGTGTCGCCGAACTTCGTGCGGATCACGTTCGGCGGCGACGACCTTCTCGAGTTCGGCACGCCGGGTGACGTCTTCGACTCTCGGATCAAGATCGTGTTCCCGCCGGCATCCGGCATCCTCCCCGATCTCGATCGTGAGACCGACGACTGGTGGGGTTCCTTCCTCGCCGTCCCCGAGGAGGACCGCGGATCCATGCGCACCTACTCGGTGCGTGACCTGCGGGTGAGGGATGCGGGCACCGAGCTCGACGTCGACTTCGTACTGCACCTGGCGCCCGGTCTCACGGGGCCGGCGTCACGATGGGCCGATGCGGCCGCCGTCGGCAAGGAGCTCTTCATCGTCGGGCCTCGGCGGGGCGTGCCCGCATCCGCTCATGGTGGTGCCGAGTACGAGCCGGGCACGGCGACGTCCGTCGTGCTCGCCGGCGACGAGACCGCGGCCCCTGCGATCGCGCGCATCCTCGAGGACGCCCCGAGCGACCTGCGAGGCTGCGCGTTCATCGAGGTGCCCACACCTGCCGACATCCTGCGCATCGATGCGCCCGCAGGCGTCGAGGTGCACTGGCTGCCCCGCGATGCGGGCGAACCCCACGGCGTGCGGCTGATCCCCGCGGTGCTGGAGTACCTGGGCGACGCAGACGCCGCCGACGAGATCGACGTGAAGGACATCGACACGGAGGCCCTGCTCTGGGAGACCCCCGACTACTCGGGTCTCGGAGAGGAGATCGCGGCGGCGGATGCTCCCGCCGAGCGCTACTTCTGGATCGCCGGCGAAAGCGGCGTCGTCACGACGCTGCGCCGCCACCTGGTCAAGGATCTCGGCATCGACCGCTCGCAGGTCGCCTTCATGGGCTACTGGCGACGCGGCGTCGCCATGCGCGGCTGACGCCAGTCGGTTCGGGGGGCCGTTCTCGTTCGCGTTCGCGTTCGCGTTCTCGTTCGCGTTCGCGTTCTCGTTCGCGTTCTCGTTCGCGCTCGCGCATCGCAGGAGATCTCACGCAACGAAGGAGCGGATCCGGCATCCGATCCTTCGCCGAGCGAGATCTCCTTCACGGGATGCGGTCGGCTGACACGGGAGGCGGTCGGCTGAGACGGGATGCGGTCGGCTGAGACGGGGTGCGGTCGGCTGTCACGAAGAAGTGTCGAAGCGCTGGCGCCAGCGGATGCCGCGCCGTAGCATCCCAGTGGAATCGTTCGACGCCGAGGAGGCCACCCGATGACGCAGCACACCCTCGAGCTCCCGGACGTCGACCTCGTCTACGACGTGCATGGGCCACTCCCGACGAAGGATGGCCGCCCTCCGCTGATGATGATCGGCCAGCCGATGGATGCGAGCGGCTTCCAGGCGCAGGTGAAGCTGTTCGACGATCGCACCGTGGTGACCTACGACCCGCGAGGGTTGGGACGGAGCACGCGCAAGGACGGCGGCGTCACGAACGAGCCGGATGTCCAGGCCGAGGATGTCCACGCGATCATCGAGGCGCTCGGCGCCGGCCCGGTCGACATGCTCGCGAGCAGCGGCGGAGCCGTGAGTGCACTCGCTCTGGTCACCGCGCACCCGCACGATGTGGCGACTCTGGTCGCCCACGAGCCGCCGATCGACAGCGTGCTACCGGATGCTGAGGCTGTGCATCGTGCGCGGGTGGCCTATACGCGGGCGTATCAGGACAGGGGATGGGGAGCCGGAATGGCGGCGTTCGTCGCGATGACCTCGTGGGAGGGCGAAGTCACCGATGAATACCTTGCTCAGCCCGCACCTGACCCCGCTGCATTCGGGATGCCGACCGATGACGATGGCAAGCGAGACGACCCGTTGCTGTCCGAACTCTCCTGGGCGGTTCCTCTCTACGTTCCGGATATCGAGGCTCTGAAGGCGGCGCCCACGCGGATCGTGGTCGCTGTCGGGGAGGAGTCGCTGAAGGTCTACACCGGCCGCACCGCGATCGCCCTGGCCGAGCAGCTCGGCCAGCAGGCGACGGTCTTCCCCAGTCACCACGGCGGCTTCATGGGTGGCGAGTTCGGCTATGCCGGGCAGCCCGAGGCATTCGCCGCCACGCTCCGCGAGGTGCTCGACCGGTCGTAGGGGGCGAGCGAGACCTCGTCGACGCGTCCTGTCGTCAGCGTCGCACGCACCGAAGGAGATCTCGCGCTGCGAAGGGCCTCACGCGGCCTTCGGCCCTTCGCTGCGGGAGATCACCTTCGCAGCGCGCGCACGAGCGGGGGCGGCAGCGGGAGCGCGAGCGCGAGCGCGAGCGGGAGCGCGAGCGGGAGCGCGCGCACGAGCGGGGGCGGCAGCGGGAGCGAATGCCGCCTACGCGGTCGCGCGCACCACGAGCTCGGTGTCGAGGATGACCGAGCGGGGGGATGCCCCGGCGATGACCTCGAGCAGCACGGCGACCATCTTCGCGCTGATCTGATCCCACGGCTGGCGCATGGTCGTGATGGGCGGCTCATGGGTGGCGGCGAGGCCTGAGTCGTCGAAGCCGGCGATCGCGATGTCCTCGGGCACGCGGCGCCCTGCGCGGCGGGCGGCGGCGATGGCTCCGGCCGCCATCCGGTCGGATGCCGCGAACACCGCGTCGACGTCGTGCTCGAGCATCCGCGTCATGGCGGCGAGTCCTGACTCGTACGAGTAGTCGCCGCGCTCGACCAGCGATTCGTCGTAGAGGTCGCCGAGCTCTTCGCGGAAGCCGACCAGGCGATAGCGACCACCGGGGGTGTCGTCGGGGCCGGCGATCATGCCGATGCGGCGGTGTCCCTGCGTCACGAGGTGCGCGGCCATGGTGCGGGCGGAGGCGATCTCGTCGACGGAGATCGTCGAGAGCTCGCGTTCATGCCCGAGCGGCACGCCGCAGCACACAGTCGGGATGCCGACCTCGATCAGCTGATCGAGCAGCGGGTCGGACTCGTGCGACGAGATCAGCATGACGCCGTCGACGTGTCCCGCGCTGAGGAACTTGGCGACGCTCTCGCGCTCGGCGGGGGTTCCGGCGACGAGCAGCACGAGGGTCATGGCCCGCTGGGCGAGTGCTTCGGCGGCCCCGCGCAGCAGCAGCGCGAAGGTCGGATCGTCGAACAGCAGCTGCTGCGGCTCGGTCAGGAGGAAGGCGAGCGATCCGGCGCGGCCGGTGGCGAGGCTGCGGGCATGGTGGTTGGCGGTGTAGCCGGTGGCGAGGATCGCCTCTTCGACGGCCTGCCTGGCGTCGGGGGACACCCAGTGCCCGCCGTTGATCACTCGCGAGACCGTGCTGCGGGACACCCCCGCCTGCGCCGCGATCTGGCGGATCGTCGGCTTGCGCTTCGCGCTGACATCACTCATCGCCTGTGACTCTACCCACAGCATCCCGTCCAGCGGTAGTCCAACCTGGGACCGGTCTCAGTTCGGTAACGGCGGTTGTGGTCGACGCCGAACCTGGGGTAGAACTGAGACCGGTCCCAGTCATGTCCCCGTGACAACCTGAGACCGGTCCCAGTCGAATGAGCGACAGCACGTCGGGACCCGCACCACGACCACACCGACCCGATGGAGTGCCGATGACCTCGCCCCACGCCTGGCCCGACCTGCGCGGAATCGCCTACGGCGGCGACTACAACCCCGAGCAGTGGTCGCCCGAGACGTGGCGCGAAGACGTCATCCTGATGCGCGAGGCCGGGGTGAACCTGGTCAGTGTCGGCATCTTCTCGTGGGCGCTCATCGAGGTCTCCGAGGGCGAGTTCGACTTCGCCTGGCTCGACGAGCTGCTCGACCTCCTGCACGAGAACGACATCAGGGTCGACCTCGGCACACCGACGGCATCGCCGCCCGCCTGGTTCTTCGCGAGCAACCCCGACGCGCACGTCATCGACCGCGAGGGCCGCACGATGGGCTTCGGCTCGCGCGGCATGGCCTCGCACTCGTCGCCGGCCTACCGCGAGGCGATCGTGCGGATCGCGGATGCTCTCGCGGCGCGTTACGCACAGCATCCTTCCGTCGTGCTGTGGCACGTGCACAACGAGTACGGCGTTCCCGTCGGCGAGGACTATTCGCCCAACGCGGTCGCCGCCTTCCGGCTCTGGCTCCAGGAGAAGTACGGCTCGCTCGACGCACTGAACAGCGCGTGGGGCACCGCCTTCTGGGGCCAGCACTACTCGGCGTGGGAGCACGTCGGCGCCCCGGCTATCGCCCCGAGCGTCGTGAACCCCGCCCAGCGCCTGGACTTCGCGCGCTTCACCGATCACCAGCTGCGCGCGTGCTTCATCGCCGAGCGCGACGCGATCCGCGCGCACGCCGACCAGCCGATCACGACCAACTTCATGGCGAACCAGAGCTGGACCACGGACCTCTGGGCGTGGGGCCGCGAGGTCGACATCGTCTCGGACGACCACTACCTGTGGGCCGCCGATGAAGACGCTCACATCGGCCTGGCGATCGCCGCCGACCTCAGCCGCTCGGTGGGCGGCGGCAAGCCGTGGATCCTCATGGAGCACTCGACCTCGGCCGTGAACTGGCAGCCGCGCAACATCGCGAAGCGCCGGGGAGAGATGAAGCGCAACTCGCTCACGCACCTCGGTCGCGGGGCCGACGGCATCCTGTTCTTCCAGTGGCGCGCCGGGCGCTCCGGTGCGGAGAAGTTCCACTCGGCGATGCTGCCGCACGCCGGCACCGAGTCGCGGGTCTTCCGCGAGGTCGTCGATCTGGGTGCAGCACTCGGCCGCCTCGACGAGGTGCAGGGCAGCGTCGTGAAGGCTGACGTCGCGATCCTCTGGGACTTCGAATCGTTCTGGGCGCAGGACCTCGAGTGGCGCCCGTCCGAAGACGTCACGCACGCCGCCCAGGTGCGCCGCTTCTACGAGCAGCTCTGGCGTGACGGCATCACGGTCGACTTCGCCCTGCCCGGCCAGGACCTCTCGGGCTACCGCCTGGTCGTCGCTCCGGCGCAGTACCTGCTGAGCACGGCGGATGCCGCCAACCTCACCGCCTACGTCAACGACGGCGGCACCCTGCTCGTGTCGTTCTTCTCGGCGATCGTCGACGAGAACGACGCCGTGCACGCCGGTGGCTTCGTCGCGCCGTTGCGCGAGGCGCTCGGCCTCACGGTCGAGGAGTTCCTGCCGCTGCGCGAGGGCGAGAGCCACGGCCTCGACTGGGTCGACCACGAGGGCATCGTCGCCGACGTCTGGCAGGAGGACATCGCGCTCGAAGGCGCCGAGGTCGTCGCGAACTTCTCGGGCGGACCCGGCGAGGGCGAGCCGGCGATCACCCGCAACGCGCATGGCGCCGGGACCGGCTGGTACGTCGGCACCCGTCTGGATGCCGCGGGCATGCGCGCCCTTCTCCACGAGGTCTACGCGGATGCCGACATCACCCCGTCGGGTGTCGCCGACGGCCTCGAGGTCATCACGCGTCACGGCGCCGACGCGGTCTACCGGATCGCCGTGAACCACCGTGACGACGACGTCGAGCTCGATGCCTCGGGCATCGAGCTCCTCAGCGGCGCCGAGGTCTCGGGCGCCCTGACCATCGCGGCGGGCGGCGTCGCCGTCATCCGCACCTCCCACTGACCGCACGAACCGCACGAACCGCTTCACCCCGCACCACCCGCTTCACCCAGCACCACCCACTCACCGGTCGCGATGACGCGCAGCGCATCGTCGGCCACGACAGATAGGAAAACGCATGCGCAAGCACATCGGAGTCGGCGCACTCGCTCTGGCCGCGGCCGTGGTCCTCGCGGGCTGCTCCGCCGGCGCACCCGAAGGCGGCGACGACGCCGCATCCGGCGACGGCGCGGAACTCGTCATCTGGACGGACGCCGAGCGCGAAGCCGCGATCACCGCCGCCGCAGAGGCGTTCGAGGAGGAGACCGGCGCGAAGGTCACCCTCGTGCAGAAGAACTTCGAGGACCTCCGCAACGACTTCATCGCACAGGTCCCGACCGGAGAGGGCCCCGACATCACGGTCGGCGCCCACGACTGGCTCGGCGCGCTCGTCGCGGCCGGTGTCGTCGACACGATCGACCTGGGCGACAAGGCGTCGGAGTTCGAGCAGGTCGCGCTCGACGCCATGACGTACGACGGTCAGCTGTATGCGATGCCGTACTCGCTCGAGACCATCGCCCTCGTGCAGAACGTCGACCTGGTCGGCGCGGAGGCTCCCGCCAGCTGGGACGACATGATCGCCAAGGGCGTCGCCGCCGGCACCGAGCGCCCGTTCGTCATCAACACGGGTGGCGAGACCGGCGACGGATACACGATGTACGGACTGCAGACCTCGTTCGGCGCCCCCGTCTTCGTGCAGGACGACACCGGCTCGTACACGAGCGAGGTCGGCATGGGCGGCGCGCCCGGCGAGGCGTTCGCCACGTGGCTCGGAGCCAACGGCTCGAACGGCACCGGCTACATCTCGACCACGGTCGACTACGACATCAACAACGAGCTGTTCGCGTCGGGCAAGGCCCCGTACACGATCCAGGGCCCGTGGGCCATCAGCGCGTTCGAGGGCGTCAACGTCGCCGTGAACCCGATCCCGTCTGCGGGTGGCGAGACCGCTGCGCCGTTCGTCGGCGTGCAGGGCTTCTACCTCTCGAGCAAGAGCAAGAACGCGCTGCTCGCGCAGGAGTTCCTCGTGAACTACCTCGGCACCGAAGACGCGCAGCGCGCGCTGTACGAGGCCGACCCGCGCATCCCGGCGTGGACCACGCTCGCCGAAGAGGTGTCGTCCGACCCGATCACGGCCGGATTCGTGGCCTCGGCGCAGACCGGCGTCCCGATGCCGTCGATCCCCGAGATGGGCTCCGTCTGGGACCTGTGGAACGCCGCGCAGGCGCAGATCATCAACGGCGCCGACCCGGTGTCGACGTGGAACACCATGGTCGCCGACCTCGAGACGACCCTCGCCGGCTGACCCCGCCGGACGGGGAGGGGCCCGAACCCCTCCCCGTCCTGCGATCCTCAGACAGGACGCACACATGACGATCCAGGCACCGCCCGCCGAGGCGCCCACTCCAGTGGAGAAGCCCTCGCGCGAGTCCCACGCCCGCCGCTTCCGCGGCCTCGGCTGGGGCTTCCTCATCAAGCTCGCGCTCATGGCGCTGGTCAACGCCTTCGGCATCATGACGGCCATCTCGGCCTGGAGCGCCGAGTCGTGGATCGTGCTCGGCGTCGTCGTGCTGCTGGTGATCATCGCCGACTGGGTGTACTTCACCCGCAGGGCGCTGCCGTTGAAGTACCTGCTGCCCGGGCTGATCTTCCTGCTCGTCTTCCAGATCTTCATCTTCGGCTACACGGCCTACATCGCCTTCACGAACTACGGCACCGGTCACGTCGGCACCCAGGAGCAGGCGGTCGAGGCCGCACTGATCCAGGGCGAGCGCCGCATCGAGGGCTCGTCCGACTACCCGCTGTCGATCGTGCAGCGCGGCGCAGAGCTCGGCTTCGCGATCGTCGACGACGACGGCGACGTGCAGGTCGGCTCGGCCACCGAGCCGCTGACCACCGCATCCGGTGCCGAGATCGGCGCGACCGGCGCCCCCAGCGAGGTGCCCGGGTGGGAGGTCGTCCCGAGGGCGACCGTGCTGACCGATCCGGCACTCGGCGCGACCATCAAGGACCTCAGGGTGCCCGTGTCGGACGACCCGAACGACGGCTCCATCCGCACACGGGAGGGCTCGACCGGCTCGGTGTACGAACCGACGCTGGTGTGGGATGCCGAGGCGCAGACCATCACGGACACGCAGTCGGGCACGGTCTACACCGCCACAGAACTCGGCGCGTTCGTGGCCGAGGACGGCACGGCGCTGCCGACGGGCTGGTCGGTCAACGTCGGCTTCGCCAACTTCCTGAAGCTCTTCACCGACGCGAATCTCGCGGGCACTCTGCTGAGCGTGACCGTCTGGACCTTCGCGTTCGCGATCCTCTCGGTCGTCCTCAGCTTCGCCGTGGGGCTCGGCCTCGCGATCGTCTACAACGACCCGCGGGTCAAGGGTCGCCGGTTCCTGCGAGCGCTGTTCATCCTGCCCTACGCGTTCCCCGCGTTCATGGCCGCGTTGCTGTTCCGCGGCATGTTCAACGCCGAGTTCGGCGTCATCAACGACCTGTTCTTCTTCGGGTCGCAGATCAACTGGCTCGGCGACCCGTGGCTGACCCGTGCGGCGGTGATCTTCGTCAACGTCTGGCTGAGCTACCCCTACTGGTTCCTCGTCTGCACCGGAGCCCTGCAGTCGCTCCCCGGTGAGACGCTCGAGGCCGCCGAGATCGACGGGGCCAACAAGCTGCAGCGCTTCCGCGCCATCGTGCTGCCGCTGCTGCTCGTCTCGACCGCTCCGCTGCTGATCGCCTCGTTCGCGGTGGCGTTCAACAACTTCACCGTGATCTACACCTTCAACAACGGCGGGCCGGCGATCGCCGGAGCGCCCTACGCACTGGGTTCGACCGACATCCTCGTCTCGGCCATCTACGACGTCTCAGGCGTCTCGGGTGGTGCGGCCGACTACGGCCTCGCGAGTGCGCTGTCGATCATCGCCTTCATCGTGGTCGGTCTCATCTCAGCGCTGAGCTTCCGACAGACCCGCAAGCTCGAGGAGTACCAGTGATGAGTGAGACCAGAGTCATCGTGACCGGTTCATCGAAGGCCGAGGCCGCGCGCGCGGGTGCACGTCGGCGTCGCTGGTGGGGCGAGGTCGGCTGGAAGTACATCCTCGCCGCCGGCGTGCTGTTCTTCGCCGCGTTCCCGCTCGTCTACGTCCTCTCGGCCTCGCTCAACCCGAACGGCAGCCTTGCGGCATCCAGTGCGCTGTTCAGCGCGTTCGACCCGGCGAACTACATCGCTCTGGGTGAATCCCGCTACTGGGTCTGGTTCGGCAACACCCTGCTGATCGGCGGTGTCACCGCAGTCGGCTCGGTGCTCATGGGCGCCTGCGGCGCGTACGCGTTCTCCCGGTTCCGGTTCAGCGGACGACGCGCCAGCCTCACCACCCTGCTCGTGCTGCAGATGTTCCCGCAGGCGCTCGCGTTCATCGCGATCTTCCTGATGCTGCAGACGATCGGCGACGTCGTGCCGGCGCTCGGCATCAACTCGAAGATCGCTCTGATCTGCGTGTACCTCGGTGGCGCGCTCGGCGCGAACACCTTCCTGATGTACGGGTTCTTCAACACGATCCCGGTCGAGATCGACGAGTCGGCGAAGATCGACGGGGCCAGTCACGCGCAGATCTTCTGGCGGCTCATCATGCCGCTGGTCGTGCCGATCCTCGCGGTCGTCGCCCTGCTCGCGTTCCTCGCGGCGTTCGGCGACTTCATCCTGTCGAAGATCATCCTCACGTCCGAGGACAACTGGACCCTCGCCGTCGGCATGTACCAGTGGGTCTCGAACCAGCTGACCTCACGCTGGGGGCTCTTCGCCGCCGGCGTCGTGGTCGCCGCCGTGCCCGTGCTCGCGCTGTTCTTCTCGCTGCAGAAGTACATCGTGGGCGGGCTCACCCAGGGATCCGTCAAGGGCTGATCCGCACCTCCACCGCTCGAAAGGCCGTCATGCACCGTCGCACGCGTTCCCTTCTCTCCACCGCCCTGGCCACGGTCGCCGCCGTCGCCCTGATCGGCGTCGCGCTGCCGGCGTCGGCCGCCTCGCCGGCGGCATCCGCTCTCGCTCCTGCGGCTGTCTCGGTCGACGGGCCGGTGGAGGCCACCATCACCGTCCCCCGGGTCGAGAACCTGCCGGACGACTTCATCGGCGGCGTCGACGTCTCGTCGGTGCTGTCGCTCGAGGAGTCGGGGGTGGTGTTCCGCGACGCCCAGGGCGCGCCGGGCGACCTGTTCGAGATCCTCGCGGACGCCGGGGTCACCGACGTCCGCGTGCGCGTCTGGAACGACCCGTTCGACGCGAACGGCAACGGCTACGGCGGGGGCGATGTCGACGTCGATCGGGCGATCGAGATCTCGCAGCGAGCGACGGATGCCGGCCTCGGCGTGCTCGTCGACTTCCACTACTCCGACTTCTGGGCCGACCCCGCGAAGCAGCAGGCGCCCAAGGCGTGGGAGGGGATGACCGCCGACCAGGTGGCGACCGAGGTGGGTGCCTTCACGCGCGATGCGGTGCGTCGCCTGGTCGATGCGGGTGTCGACCTCCGCATGGTGCAGGTCGGCAACGAGACGAACGGCGGAGTCGCCGGAGTGCGCGGCTGGGATGACATGGCGAAGGTGTTCTCGGCCGGTTCCGCCGCCGTGCGGGCCGAGGCGCCGGACACGCTCGTCGCCCTGCACTTCACCAACCCCGAGCGCGCCGGGTTCTACGCCGACGTCGCCGCGCAGCTCGATCGCCGCGACGTCGACTACGACGTGTTCGCGTCGTCGTACTACCCGTTCTGGCACGGGACTCCCGAGAACCTCACGGCCGTGCTCTCGCACGTCGCCGAGACCTACGGCAAGAAGGTCATGGTCGCCGAGACCTCGTGGGCGTTCACGCTCGACGACGGAGACGGTCACGGCAACGTCGTCGACCTGGCGTCCGAGGCGACGCAGTACCCGGTGAGCGTGCAGGGTCAGGCCGATGCCGTGCGCGCGGTCGTGCAGGCCGTCGCCGACGTGGGTGAGGCGGGACTCGGCGTCTACTACTGGGAGCCCGCATGGCTGCCGGTGGGTCCGCCCGCACAGCTCGAGCAGAACAGAACGCGGTGGGAGCGCGACGGATCGGGCTGGGCGTCGAGCTTCGCCGGCGAGTACGAGCCCGAGGATGCGGGGCACTGGTTCGGCGGATCGGCGTGGGACAACCAGGCGCTGTTCGGCTTCGACGGCACGGCATCCGATGCGCTGAACATCTTCTCGTACGTGCGCACCGGCGCCCAGGCCCCGCGGGCCGTCGAGTCGGTGCAGGCGGTCGCGCTGCAGGTGACCGAGGGCGATGCCGTCGAGCTGCCCGACGAGGTCACGGTGCTCTACAACGACGGGTCGTCGGAGCAGCAGCCCGTCACCTGGTCGTCGGCGGCCGGATTCATCGAGGGCGCCGGCGAGTACGTGATCTCGGGCGCGACGGATGCCGGCCTCGCGGCGTCGGCCACCGTCACCGTCTCGGCGCGCAACTACCTGCGCAACCCCGGATTCGAGGACGCGGACACGAGCATGTGGAGCGTCACCGGATCGGGACTCACGCTGCGCGCGTGGGACGACCCTCGGAGCGGCACGCACTCGGCGCACTTCTATGCGGGTACCGGATACTCGTTCGATCTCTCGCAGACGGTCTCCGGACTGCCCGCGGGGTCGTATGTCGCACGGGCATCGCTGCAGGGCGACGGGGAGGGTGCCGACGGGCGTGCGTCGCTGTCGCTGTCGTCTGCGTCCGTCGCCGGCGCCGCTGCGGCGTTCGGCTTCGACGGCTGGCGCGTGTGGTCGACGCCGACGACCGAAGCGCTGCAGGTGGGCGCTGACGGCACGGCTGTCGTGCGGGTCTCCGCGGCGCTTCCGGCGGGGGCGTGGGGGACGATCGACGATCTCGAACTCGTGCGCGCACCGGTGCCCGGTGCCGACACCTCGCAGCTGCGAGAGCGGCGCGATGCGGCCGCGGCTCTCGACCTCGATGCCTATGTCGCGTCGTCGACGGTCGCGCTGCCCGGAGCGATCGCTCGCGCCGACATCGTGCTGGCTGCCGCGAGTCCGAGTGCGTCAGCGGTCACGGGGGCGCTGGACGCACTGGCTGCCGCAGTCGACGCGCTCCTGCTTCAGGATGCGGCGACCGCCGCGCCCGCTCGCGGAGTGCTGTCGCACGACAACGGTCACGATACGGGGCTGCTCGACGGCGACTTCACGCTCACCATGAACCTGTGGTGGGGGCAGAACGCCACGAAGCTGCGGGTGTTCGAGAACGGTGTGCTGATCAAGACCGTGCCCCTCGCCTTCGGGGGCACCTCCGCGCAGAGCGCGCAGATCGCCGTGACCGGCAAGGCGAATGGCTCGTACGTCTACAGTGGCGAGCTGGTCAATTCGCGCGGTGTGACGGCGGTGAAGCCCGTGACGGTGACGGTGAAGGATGCCGCGCCCGGCACGCCCGTGCTCTCGGCCGACAACTGGGACGGCGACGGCTCATACACTCTCACCGCCGACATGTGGTGGGGCACCAATGCGACCTCGTATCGCCTGTATGAGGACGGCATGCTGATCTCCGAGGGCGACATGGTCGCGAACAGCCCCGCCGCGCAGCGGGTGACGGTGCCGGTCGCTGATCGCGCGGTGGGGAAGCACACCTACCGCGTCGAGTTCGTGAACGCGGCCGGGAGCACCCGGAGCAAGACGCTCACGGTGGCGGTCAAGCGCTGACGTCAACACGTCCGAGAGCCCGACATCCTGAGGCGGATGCCGGGCTCTCGGGCCGTTCGCGGACTACTTGCTGAGGAAGTCCTTCAGCGCGGCGTTGACCTCGTCGGCGTGGGTCCAGAGCAGACCGTGGGGTGCGCCCTCGACCTCGACGTAGGTCGCGGCGGGCACGGCCTGGTGGAACCGGCGGGCGGTGGCGTCGATCGGAAGGATGTTGTCCTTCGTGCCGTGCAGGATCAGGGTGGGCTTGCCGGCGTCGCGCACGGCGTCGACGTCGCCGCGGAAGTCCTCGATCCAGCTCGGGACGACCGCGTAGGCCGCGACCGGGGCGCTGGTGACCGAGAGGTTCCAGTTGGCGTCGACGACCTGCTGGCTGATGCGGCTGCCGAGGTTCTCGTCGAGGTTGTAGAAGTTGTTGTAGAAGTCGGTGAACCACGCGTAGCGGTCGCCCTTGGCTGCAGCCTCGATGCCGTCGAAGACCTCCTGCGGCACGCCCTCGGGGTTGTCATCGCGCTGCACGAGGAACGGCTCGAGCGAGGCGAGGAAGGCGAGCTTGGCGACCCGCTCGTGACCGTAGGTGCCGACATAGCGGGCGAGCTCTCCAGTGCCCATCGAGAACCCGACGAGCACGACGTCGCGCAGGTCGAGGGTCTCGAGCACGGTGTTGAGGTCTGCGGCGAAGGTGTCGTAGTCGTATCCGGTGCCGACCTTCGAGGACTGGCCGAAACCGCGGCGGTCGTAGGTGATGACGCGGTAGCCCTGAGCGAGCAGCTCACGGGTCTGGCGCTCCCAGCTGTGGCCGTTCAGCGGGTACCCGTGGATCAGGACGACGGGCTGACCCGATCCCTGGTCTTCGTAGTAGAGCTCGATCGGCGTGCTGTTCTCGTTTCCGACGGTGATGTAGCCCATGGTCCTGATCCTTTTCGGTCCGGTGAGAACGGTCGTTCTCACTGATGTCTTCACTGTAGAGAACGCTCGTTCTCATGTCAAGTACACTGGGGTGATGACCGACGACACAGTGCGTGAACAGATCCTCGCGGCGGCCGACGAGCTCTACTACCGCAAGGGATACGCGGCCGTCGGCATGGATGAGCTGCGGGCTGCGGCCGGCGTGTCGCTGCGTCGCCTCTATGCCCTGTTTCCATCCAAGACCGACATCGTCACGGCCGTCCTCGCGCGCAAGCATCGGGAGTGGGAGTCGGGACTCACGGGAGCCGTGGCGGATGCCGGGGCAGACCCCCGCGAACGCCTGCTCGCCGTCTACGGGTACCTCGAGGACTGGTTCTGCACTGACGACTTCCGCGGCTGCGCGTTCATCAACGCGTTCGGCGAGCTCGGTGGCACGAACCCCGAGGTGGCCGAGATCGTGCGCGATCACAAGGCGTCGTTCCAGGCGTACATGGCCGACCTCGTCGTGGCGGCCGGAGCGCCGGCATCCCTCGCCGCGCAGCTGTCGATCCTCGCCGAGGGTGCGCAGAGCACCGCGGCGATCGCCGCCGACCCACAGGTCGCCGTGCAGGCGCGCAACGCCGCCGAAGTGCTGATCGACGCCGCCGTCGCCGCCTGACCGCAACGGGAGAGCAGATTTAGCTAGCTTGGCTAGCGTTTATGCATCCCGGTGTCAAGGCTGGTGCGTTTGCGCCCTCGCGCGCGTATGTTGCGAGCATGGACTCCCGGACGCAGGACATCGCCCGCCAGACGATCATCATCGCCTCGGCCACCTTCATGCTCATCGCAGCGGCCGTCGGATCCGGTGCCTTCGGTGGCACCTCGGTCAGCGAGCTGCAGGATGGAGCGCTCTCGGCGCAGGGCTCATACCTCGCGCCGGCCGGCCCCGCCTTCTCGATCTGGTCGCTGATCTACATCGGCCTCATCGCCTACACGGTGTGGCAGGCGCTTCCGGCGCAGCGGGCGGATGAGCGCCAGCGAGCTGTCGGCGGATGGATCGCCGCGTCGATGATCCTCAACGGGCTCTGGCTCGTGACGGCGCAGTTCCTGTCGCTGCCGCTGACGGTCATCGTGATCGCCTTGCTGCTCGCGACCCTCGCTCGCGTCATCGTGATCCTCGGCCGCAGCCGTGCCCGCACCTGGCCCGAGCGCATCGTCGTCGACGGCGCGAACGGCCTGCACTTCGGCTGGGTCACCATCGCGACCGTCGCGAACACCACTGCCTGGCTCACGCAGATCGCGCCCGAGAGCTGGGCTGATCAGGCCGAGATCTGGGCGGTCGCCGTGCTCACCGTCGTGCTCGTGCTCGGGGTTGCCAGCGCCCTCGTCACCAAGCGCATCGCCCCTGCCCTCGCGACCGCATGGGGTCTCGGATGGCTCGCCGTCGGTCGTCTGACCGGCGAACCCGAGAGCACCGTGACCGCGATCGCCGCGATCATCGTCGCGGTCGCCCTCGTCGCCGCGGGTGTCTGGGGAGTGCTGCGCCGCCCTCGCGCCGACATCGCCCTCTGACTCTGCGCTCGGTCGGCGTTCACAACTCAGCACAGATCGTGCGTGCGACGAGG
This sequence comes from Microbacterium sp. Root280D1, assembly GCF_001428975.1. Lineage (NCBI taxonomy): Bacteria > Bacillati > Actinomycetota > Actinomycetes > Micrococcales > Microbacteriaceae > Microbacterium > Microbacterium sp. Root280D1. Next base: position 593,371 of record NZ_LMJK01000001.1, read on the forward strand.
TGAACCCGCCGATTCCGTCGGTTGACAGCAGCTCATGCTGAGTTGTGAACCGAGAATGACGAGAATGGCAGAGGTGGCTCAGAGGACGAGCCGGTAGCCCATGCCCGACTCGGTGAGCAGGTGCACCGGTGCGCTCGGCTCTGCCTCGAGCTTCTTGCGCAACTGCGACATGTACAGCCGCAGGTAGCCCGAGTCGGACACCTGTTCGCTGCCCCAGATCTCCTTGAGCAGGTCCTGCCGGGTGACCAGGGCTCCGGGATGCCGGGCGAGGTGCTCGAGCATGCGCCATTCGGTCGGTGTCAGGTGCACGCGCGCACCCGCCCGGGTGACCGTCTTCGTCGCGAGGTCGACCACCACATCGCCGAATCCGACGGTGGATTCCCCGCCCGCGGGCACCGCCCGACGAGACAGCGCCCGCAGCCGCGCGAGCAGCTCGTCGACCTGGAAGGGCTTGGTGACGAAGTCGTCGGCTCCGGCATCCAGGGCCTCGACCTTGTCGGCGGACCCGGTGCGACCCGACACGACGATGATCGGCACGGTCGTCCAGCCGCGCAGCGCCTGGATCACCTCGATGCCGTCGAGCCGCGGCATGCCGAGGTCGAGCATGATGAGGTCGGGGTGAGTCTGTGCGGCGACGGCCACGGCGGCCGCGCCGTCGGGGGCGACCACCACCTCGTACCCGTGGGCGGCGAGGGTGATGCGCAGTGCGCGCACCATCTGCGGATCGTCGTCGGCGATGAGGAGCTTCACTCCGTCTCCTCCTGCATGATGTCGGGCTCTGCTGCGAGGGGCAGCGAGATGACCATGGTGAGTCCACCGCCGGGGGTGTCCTCGGGTGTCAGGGTACCGCCCATGCCCTCGGCGAATCCGCGCGAGAGGGCGAGGCCGAGGCCGAGGCCGGTGGTGTTGTCGGTGTCGCCGAGGCGCTGGAACGGCTGGAAGATCTCGTCGCGCTTCTCGGCGGGAACGCCGGCACCGCGGTCGATGATGCGGATCTCGGCGTGGTCGCCGATCGTGCTCGTCGAGACGATCACCCGGCTGTCGGCGGGCGCGTGACGGTGGGCGTTCGCGATGACGTTGACGAGCACTCGCTGCAGCAGCACCGGGTCGGCCGACACGGCGGGCAGCCGGGCATCGAGCGCGAGCTCGACATCCGACGGCCCGAGGCCGAGCTCGTCGACGGCCGCGAGCACGGGGCCGGCGACATCGAGCCGCATGGTCGAGACGGCGAGCACTCCGGCCTGCACCCGGCTGACGTCGAGCAGGTCGGTCACGAGCGACGACAGGGTCGCGAGGCTCTCGTCGGCGGTCGCGAGCAGCTCTTCCCGATCGGATGCCGACAGCGCGTGCGCCCCGCGGAGTCCGCCGATCGCGGCGACGGCTGAGGCCAGAGGGCGGCGCAGGTCGTGGCTGACCGCCGAGAGCAGGGCGCTGCGCACCTGGTCGGTCTCGGCGAGGGCAGCGACCTCGCGCGCCGTGGCACGCAGGTCGGTGTGCTCGATGGCCGCCGCCAGCTGCGCGACGATCGCGTCGAGCAGGCGTCGGGCGGGGGTGTCGAGGGGTTCGCCGTGCAGCTCGAGCACGGCGGGTGCCGATCCTCCGGCACCGACCGGGATGGTCGTGGCGCGTCCGTCGGGCACGGGTTCGCCGTCGCTGGCCAGCACCTCGCCGTCGGCGGTGAGCAGGCGGACCCCGGTGAGTCCGAACGCCTCGCGCGTGCGGCTGACGAGGGCGAGCACCGCGTTGTCGCCGCGCAGCACGTTGCCGGCCACGGCCGCGAGCAGCTCTGCCTCAGCGGCGGCGCGCTGGGCGGTGCGGGCTCGCCGGGCGGCCTGGTCGACGATGATGCTGACGAGGATGGCGATGGTCACATACAGCGCGAGGGCGAGCACGTGCAGCGGGTGCGCGATCGTGATGGTGAAGAGCGGGGCGACGAACAGGAAGTCGAGGGTGACGCCCGACAGCACCGCCGCGAAGACGGCAGGCCGCACGCCTCCCACCAGGGCCACGATCACGACGAGCAGCTGGAAGGCGAGCACTTCGACCGTGATCGACTCGGGGCTGCGGAACGCGAACATCGCCCACGAGAGCAGCGGGCCGACGACGAGCGCCAGTGCGAACCCGAGCGCTTGACGTCGCCAGCCGAGGGCGCCGCCGGTGATGCGGGGGAGTGCGACGCGGCCGCCCGCGGCGGCGTGGGTGACGATGTGCACGTCGATGTCGCCGGAGCGGCGGATGACCTCCGAGCCGATGCCCGGTCCCGTCAGCGCCGCCGCGAGACGCCCACGCCGGCTGACACCGATCACGAGCTGAGTGGCATCCGCCCCGTGGGCGAACTCGACGAGCGTGCCGGGGATGTCGTCGCCGATGATCTGGTGGAAGCTGCCGCCGAGGGATTCGACGAGCGACCGCTGCGCGGCGAGGGCGCCGGGCGTCTCATCGCGCAGCCCGTCCTGCGCAGCCACATGTACGGCGAGCAGTTCGCCGCCGGCCGAGCGTGCGGCGATGCGGGCCCCTCGGCGCAGCAGCGTCTCGCCCTCGGGTCCGCCGGTGAGGGCGACGACCACGCGCTCGCGCGCCTGCCAGGTGCCCTCGATGCCGTGGTCGGCCCGGTAGCTGCGCAGCGCGCTGTCGACCTCGTCGGCGAGCCACAGCAGCGCGAGTTCACGCAGAGCCGTGAGGTTGCCCAGACGGAAGTAGTTGGACAGGGCCGCGTCGATCCGCTCCGCCGGATAGACGAGTCCGGCGGAGAGACGGTCGCGCAGCGACTGCGGCGCCAGGTCGACGACCTCGATCTCGTCGGCGGCGCGCACCACGGCATCCGGGATCGTCTCCTGCTGCGCGATGCCGGTGATCTTCTCGACCACCGCGTTCAGCGACTCGATGTGCTGCACGTTCACCGTCGTGACGACGTCGATACCCGCGTCGAGCAGCGCACCGACGTCCTGCCAGCGCTTCGGGTTCTGCGAGCCGGGGGTGTTGGTGTGCGCGAGTTCGTCGACCAGCGCGATCTCGGGTCGGCGTGCGAGAACGGCATCCAGGTCCATCTCGCTGAGCGGCACGCCCCGGTGCAGATCGGTGCGACGGGGGACCTCGGGGATGCCGATGGTCTGCGCGGCGGTCGCCGCGCGCTCATGCGTCTCGACGATCGCGATCACGACGTCGCGGCCCTCGTCGAGCAGCCGACGCCCTTCGACCAGCATCTCGAAGGTCTTGCCGACACCGGGGGCTGCGCCGAGCAGCACGCGGAGTCGGCCGCGCCGCGGCATCCGCTCTGCCGTCATCAGCCCTCCTGCTCATCGAGCGCGAGATTGAGTTCGGCGACGTTGATGCGTTCTTCGCCGAGGAATCCCAGATCCCGCCCTTGAATCCTAGACTCCACGAGGTCGCGCACCTGCTGCTCGGGCAGGTCGCGCTCGCCCGCCACCCGCGGCACCTGCAGCAGCGCGTACGCGACGCTGATGTGCGGGTCGAGGCCGGACCCGGATGCCGTCACAGCGTCGGCCGGCACGGCATCCGTGCTCACACCCTCGCGCTCGGCGATGGCCGCCTGGCGCTCGTCGATCGCCGCGACGAGGTCGGGGTTCTCCGGTCCCAGGTTGCTGCCGCCGGACGCGGCCCCGTCGTAGCCGTCACCGGCGGCCGACGGACGAGCCTGGAAGTACTCGGGCAGCGCGTCGCCGTCGGCATCCGTGAACGACTGACCGATCAGCGAGCTGCCCTTGTCATCGCCCAGCGGCGAGCCGTTCGCCTGGAACGGCAGGAGCAGCTGACCGATGCCGGTGACGACGAGCGTGTAGCCGACGCCGAGCACGAGGGTGAGCACGAGCATCGCGCGGATGGCGACGCCGGTGGTGCGGGCGACGGTGCGGGAGGAGGACATGGAGTGCCTTTCGATGAGAGAAGGACGAAGACGGACGCCGGTCAGAAACCGGGGATGAGGGTGATGACGAGGTCGATCAGCTTGATGCCGATGAACGGTGCGATCACTCCGCCGAGGCCGTAGACGAGCAGGTTGCGCTGCAGGATCTGTGAGGCGCTCGCCGGGCGGTACTTCACCCCGCGCAGCGCGAGCGGGATGAGGAAGACGATCACGATCGCGTTGAAGATGATCGCGCTGGTGACCGCGGACGCCGGCGAGTGCAGCTGCATGATGTTGAGCGCCGCGAGGCCCGGGAACACCCCCATGAACATCGCCGGGATGATGGCGAAGTACTTGGCGATGTCGTTCGCGAGCGAGAAGGTCGTGAGCGCGCCGCGAGTGATGAGCAGCTGCTTGCCGATGCGCACGATGTCGATGAGCTTGGTCGGGTCCGAGTCGAGGTCGACCATGTTGCCGGCCTCCTTCGCGGCCGACGTGCCCGTGTTCATCGCGACGCCGACGTCGGCCTGGGCGAGAGCGGGGGCGTCGTTCGTGCCGTCGCCCGTCATGGCGACGAGTCGCCCGCCCTCCTGCTCACGCTTGATCAGCTCGAGCTTCTGCTCGGGTGTCGCCTCGGCGAGGAAGTCGTCGACGCCCGCCTCCTTCGCGATCGCGGCGGCGGTCAGCGGGTTGTCGCCCGTGATCATGACCGTGCGGATGCCCATGCTGCGCAGTTCCTCGAACCGCTCGCGCAGGCCGTCTTTCACGATGTCCTTGAGGTGCACGACGCCGAGCACCTCGCCGGATCCCGCCGGACGCTTCACGGCGACCACCAGCGGGGTGCCGCCGCTCGAGGCCACGCCGTCGACGAGGCCGGCGAGTTCGGCATCCGTGTCGAGCCCGAGCCAGGCGTCGATCGCCGACCCTGCGCCCTTGCGGATCTGCGTCCCGTCGGCGAGGTCCAGTCCCGACATGCGGGTCTGCGCGGTGAACGGCACGACCACGGCATCCGCCGGCTCGTCGACCCGGATGCCGCGGCTCAGCGCCAGCTCGACGATCGAGGCGCCCTCGGGCGTGGGGTCGGCGAGGGATGAGAGGGCAGCGACACGCAGCAGCTCGTCGGGGTCGACGCCGCCGAGGCGAAGCACCTCGTGGGCGCGGCGGTTGCCGTAGGTGATGGTGCCGGTCTTGTCGAGCAGCAGCGTCGTGACGTCGCCTGCGGCCTCGACGGCGCGGCCCGACATCGCGAGCACGTTGCGCTGCACGAGACGGTCCATGCCGGCGATGCCGATGGCCGAGAGCAGGGCGCCGATCGTGGTCGGGATCAGGCACACGAGCAGGGCGATCAGCACCGGGATGCTGACGGGCGAGGCCGCATACGAGGCGATCGGGTTGAGCGCGAGAACCACTACGACGAACACGATCGACAGGCTCGCGAGCAGGATGTTGAGCGCGATCTCGTTGGGTGTGCGCTGACGGCTGGCGCCCTCGACGAGCGCGATCATGCGGTCGACGAACGTCTCGCCGGGCTTCGAGGTGATGCGCACGACGATGCGGTCCGACAGCACGCGCGTGCCACCGGTGACGGCGCTGCGGTCGCCACCGGACTCGCGGATGACCGGTGCGCTCTCGCCCGTGATCGCCGACTCGTCGACGGTCGCGATTCCCGCGACGATGTCGCCGTCACCGGGGATCAGCTCGCCCGCCGTGACGATCACGATGTCGTCGCGCTGCAGCTCGGCCGATGAGACGTCGACCGCCTCGGTGCGCTCGGCCGTGGCATCCGTCGCCGAGTCATAGCGGACGACCTTGCGGGCCATCGTGCTGGTGCGGGTCTTGCGCAGACTCGCGGCCTGGGCCTTGCCGCGGCCCTCGGCCACGGACTCGGCGACGTTGGCGAACAGCACGGTCAGCCACAGCCAGATCGCGATGCCCCAGGTGAAGGGTGCGGGCACGGGTGTTCCGCCGGAGTCGGCCGGGCCGCCGAGGAACGGCTCGGCGATCGCGAGCACGGTCGTGAATGCGGCACCGACCCAGACGAGGAGCATCACGGGGTTGCGCACGAGCGACGCGGGGTTGAGCTTGCGCAGGGCGCCGGGCAGGGCCTGCGTCAGCTGTGCCCAGCCGAATGAGCGGGGCGGTGCGGTCGGGGCGGATGCCGGAGCATCCTGCTGTTCCGAGGGCGTGGTGGTGAGGGTCATGTCAGACGAGTCCTTCAGCGAGGGGGCCCAGTGCGAGCACGGGGAAGTAGGTGAGTGCCGTGATGATGACCGTGACGGCGGTGAGGAGGCCGACGAACTGCGGTCGGTGCGTGGGCAGGGTTCCGGTGTTCTCGGGCACGCGCTGCTGTGCGGCGAAGGATCCGGCCAGGGCCAGCACGAGCACGATCGGAAGGAACCGGCCGAGCAGCATCGCGATGCCCAGTGCGGTGTTGAACCACGGGGTGTTCGCGGTGAGGCCGGCGAAGGCGGAGCCGTTGTTGTTCGACGCCGAGGTGAAGGCGTAGAGCACCTCGCTCATGCCGTGCACGCCGGGGTTGAGGATGCTGGTCGCCTCGACGTCGGCGCGGATGCCGGGGATCGCGAAGCTCAGGGCCGTGCCGACAAGAACGAGGGTGGGCGTCACGAGGATGTAGAGGCTCGCGAGCTTGATCTCCTTCGGGCCGATGCGCTTGCCGAGGTACTCGGGGGTGCGGCCGACGAGCAGTCCGCCGACGAACACCGCGATGATCGCGAGCACGAGCATGCCGTAGAGACCAGAGCCGACGCCGCCGGGCGCGACCTCGCCGAGCATCATGTTGAGCATCGGCATCATGCCGCCGAGTGCCGTGTACGAGTCGTGCATCGAGTTGACGGCGCCGGTCGACGTCAGGGTGCTGGCGCTGCCGAACAGGGTCGAGCCGAGGATGCCGAAGCGCACCTCCTTGCCCTCCATCGCCGCACCCGCGAGTTCCGGAGCGCTGCCGCGGCCGGCCAGCTCGAGGGCCGAGAGCGCGAAGGTCGAGATCAGGAAGATCGTTCCCATCACGGCGGCGATCGCGTAGCCCTGGCGGTTGTCGCCGATCATGCGACCGAACGTGCGGGGGAGTGAGAACGGGATCACGAGGATCAGCAGGATCTGCAGCAGGCTGGTCCAGCCGGTCGGGTTCTCGAACGGATGCGCCGAGTTGGCGTTGAAGAAGCCGCCGCCGTTCGTGCCGAGCAGCTTGATGGCCTCCTGCGAGGCGACCGGCCCGCCCGGGATGGTCTGCGTGCCGCCCGAGACCGTGGTCACATCGGTGAAGCCGGCGAAGTTCTGCACCACGCCGCCCGCGATCAGGGCGATCGCGCCGAGCAGGGCGATCGGAAGCAGGATGCGTCCGAGTCCGCGGATCAAGTCGACCCAGAAGTTGCCGATCGTCGTCGAGCCACGGCGAGCGAAGCCGCGGATCAGAGCGATCGCGACGGCGAGGCCCACGGCTGCCGAGACGAAGTTCTGCACCGTGAGGCCCGCGAGCTGCACGGTGTATCCCATTGTCTGCTCGGGCGAATACGACTGCCAGTTGGTGTTCGCGACGAACGACGCGGCGGTGTTGAACGCGAGCCCCTCCGGCACGGCCGGGAGCCCGAGCGACTCGGGCAGGAAGCCCTGCAGACGCTGCAGCCCGTAGACGAGCAGCAGACCGACGACCGAGAAAGCGAGCACGCTGCGGGCGTAGGCCCGCCACGTCTGCTCGGATGCCGGGTCGACGCCGATCAGGCGGTAGAGCCCGCGCTCGGCTTTCAGATCACGCGGCGTGCTGAAGACGTGCGCCATGTAGTCGCCCACTGGGCGATACAGCAGCACGAGGGCGATGATGAGGACCGCGGCCTGCAGGATGCCGAACCAGAGGTCGGCGCCGGCGCCCATCAGAACTTCTCCGGGGCGACGAGAGCCACCACGAGGTAGACGACGGCGGCCACGGCGAGGGCGGCGGCGATGATCTCGAAGACGATCACAGTCGTTCCACCCCCTTCGCGACAAGAGAGACGAGGGCGAACAGCGCGAGAGTCAGCGCGATGTAGATGATGTCGAGCACGAGACTCGATACAACTCCCGTGCGGACCGGCATATGGCGATCCTCACGCTTTGCCTACGGGGCCGTGCGGGATGCATGCGACTTGCTCACATCTCGGGGTCGATCCGACTTTCTCGCATCTCGTTGTCGCATCCGTCGTTCGTCGTTCGTGGTTCGGGTAGGAGGTCCCCGATCGGGGGGCCTCAGACGCGAGAGGTGCGGTGGTGACTGTGTACAACGACCCGATGGTGGCGAACCTCGTCTACCGGCTCGAGGCTGAGCACGCCGAGGAGCAGATCGTGCGACGTCGGACGGCGCTCGAGCATCCTGGTCTGATCCGTCGTCCTTCCCTCCGTGTGCGCGCTCGCCGCCTCTGGGCGCGCATCTCTTCCGGCGGAAGCGGGGAACCGGGATGATCGTCCTGACGGCAGGATCGGAGCGGAACCTGCTCGATCGAGCGGACGGAGAGAGTCTGAGTGATGCAGCGCCGGAATCGAATCGAGGGTTCTCGGTGAACACCGACGTCGCAGAGCACGTCGCGCAGGTCTATCGCGACGAGTGGGCGCGCATCGTGGGAGGTCTCACCCGACGATGCGGTGATCTCGACCTCGCCGAGGAGATGGCTGCTGAGGCGTTCGCGTCGGCCGCTGAGCGGTGGCCGAACGAGGGAGTGCCGCCCAACCCTGCTGGCTGGATCACCACCACGGCCTACCGCAAGGCCATCGATCGGCTCCGCCGGGAGTCGTTCCGCGACGCCAAGCAGCGGGAGGCTCTCATGCTGCACGATCCCGAACCACCGGAGCCGACGGGCGTCATCGACGACGATCGCCTCCGTCTGCTGTTCACCTGCTGCCACCCGGCGCTGTCGCTCGAAGCGCGCGTCGCCCTGACCCTGCGGATCGTGGGCGGGCTCACCGTCGAAGAGATCGCCCGGGCCTTCCTCATCCAGGAATCCACGGTGCGGCAGCGCATCACCCGAGCCAAGGCGAAGATCAAGACCGGCCGGATCCCGTATCGGATGCCGGCTGCCGACGACCTCCGCATCCGGATCGACGGAGTGCTCGCAGTGCTCTATCTGATCTTCAACGAAGGGTATTTCGCGTCCGGGGCCGGAGTGCCCGCACTGCGTCGCGAGCTGACGGGCGAGGCGATCCGGCTCACCGGACTGCTCCGCGAGCTGCTGCCCGCCGACGAGGAGGTCACGGGTCTGCTGGCGTTGATGCTGCTCAGCGAGGCGCGCGCCGCGGCACGCGTCACCGACGGCGGCGAGCTGGTGCGCCTAGATGAACAGGACCGTGGCTCGTGGGACCACGAGCTCATCGGTCGAGGCCTCGCACTGCTCGACGAGCCACCCACCGCGGCCCCCGGTCGTCACCGACTGCTGGCCGAGATCAACGCGGTGCATGTGCGGGCGACGGATGCCGAGCACACCGATTGGGCGCGCATCGTCGGACTCTACGAGCAGCTCGAGCGGATCGATTCCAGCCCGGTCGTGACCCTCAGCAGGGCGGTCGCCGTCGCAGAGCGGGACTCGCCCGAACGAGCACTGCTGATCGTGGAGACGCTGCGCGATGCGCTGGATCAGTTCCATGCCTTCCACGTGACGCGTGCAGAGCTGCTGCGCGCTGCGGATCGGTCGGACGATGCTCGGGCCGCCTACGAGCGCGCGATCGCCCTCGCCGACAACACCGCGGAGATCATCCACCTGACCCGACGCCGCGACGAGCTCGCGGCGCCCCTCGCACCCGGGGAGCCCGGGCGCACGACGAATGGAGAGAGCAGATGAGCAACAAGTACCTCGTGATCCACATGACCGACCCGACCGGCGGCACGATGCCGCAGGGAGAGGATCAGCGCCTTCTCGAAGACTGGGCGGATGAGGGCAGGGCGGCCGGCAGCCTGGGCGAGGGCGCACCCGTCGCCGGGGCGGACCAAGCCAAGTCGGTGGCCGTGCGAGACGGCAAGGTGCTCGTCACCGACGGCCCGTTCCCGGAGTTCAAGGAATGGTTCGCCGGCTACGACATCGTCACCGCCGAGTCGATCGACGAGGCGGCGAGCTTCATGGCGAAGCATCCCACCGCCGTCATGGGGAGGGTCTACATCCTGCCGGTGGTGAAGCTCCCCTGGGACGAGGACTGAGGAACACACCCCCACCGGATCTACACTCAGCGAGTGAGTGCGACGCGACGGCGGCTGGGAGCGGGGACGATCATCGTCCTGGCGCTCATCGCCGTCGCACTCGTCTGCATCGTCACGGGCATCCTTCCACCCGCGGATGCCGGGGCGCTCGGCGCTCGCATCGCACCGGTGCTGGGGTTCGTCATCGCGATCACGGTCGTCGCCGAGCTGGCCCGGGACGCTGCGGTGTTCGACGTCGTCGCGCAGCGTCTTGCTCGATGGGGCCACGGGCGGGTCATCCTGCTGTGGCTGTCGGTCGTGGTGCTCGCCGTCATCAGCACGGTGTTCCTGTCGCTCGACACCACGGCGGTGATCGTGACGCCGGTCGTGGTCGTGCTCGCGCAGAGCGTCGGCATCCCCCCGCTGCCGTTCGCCCTCGTCACCGTGTGGCTGGCGAACACGGCGTCCCTCGCCCTGCCCGTGTCGAACCTCACCAACCTGCTCGCGGCACGGTCGATCGGTGACGACCCGCTCGCGTTCCTCGCGCTGAGCTGGGCGCCGACTCTGGTCGGGGTGCTCGTGCCCGTCGTGATCCTCACGCTGCGACACCGGCGCACGCTTTTCGGCGGGTATCGCACTCCGACAGGCGGTGCCCCTTCCGACCGGATGCTCTTCTGGGCGGCGTCCGCCATCCTGCTGCTCCTGATGCCGCTGCTCGCAGTGACCCATGACGTGTGGATCCCCGCGACGGTCGCAGCGCTCGTGCTCATCGTCGTGTTCGGCATCCGGCGTCGCCATGTGCTGCGACTCTCGCTCGTGCCATGGCAGGCGATCGGCCTGGCGGCGGCCCTGTTCGTCGTGGTCGAGACCGCGCACGCGAACGGCATCCTCGACTTCCTGTCGGTCCTCGCGACCAGTGGCCACGCGCCCGCAGAACTGCTGCGACTCTCTGCGGCGGGCGCGCTCGCCGCGAACGGGGTCAACAACCTGCCCGCCTACCTGATCCTCGAACCCACAGCCGGCGATCCGGTCGCGCTCATGGCGCTGCTGATCGGCGTGAACCTCGGCCCCCTGATCACCCCGTGGGCATCGCTCGCCACCCTTCTCTGGCATCACAGGGTGGTGTCGCTGGGTGTCGAGATCCGCTGGGGCAGCCTGATGCTCTGGGGAGCGATCGTCGCCGTGCCGACGGTGCTGGTCGCCACGCTCGTGCTCGCCTTGGTCGCAGGCTGAGATCCGGCATCCCGATCCCGGCCGCAGGGGAGGGAAAAGGGCAGCGACTCGCGTCACGGGATCTGGGGGAGGTCCGCGGCACGACATGGGGAGTGTGTGCCGGGTGAGGGTCGCTGCCCTACTCCACAACGCTACGCACATGCCGTCGGATCCGGTGAAACTTCAGTGCCTGATGTATGGTGCGTCGGCATGACAGCGGCATAAAGTGTGCCCGTGGGCGACATCAGCGCATCTCTGCCGATCCGGCCGCGGCAGCTGATCCGCGACCAGGTCTTCGCCACGCTCGCCGAAGAGATCATCTCTGGGCGCATGCAACCCCTCGAAGAGATTCGCGACCAGGACTTGCAGGCCGAATACGGCGTCTCCCGCACGCCCATCCGCGAGGCTCTCAACCGTCTCGCCGACCTCGGACTCATCGAGGTCAGCACCAACCGGTTCACACGCGTCGCGCCGGTCGACCTCGAGGCACAGGCGGAACGTGTCGAGACCGCCGTCGCCATGATCGGATACTGCGCCGTCAGAGCAGTGCCGACCTACACCGACGAGCAGGTCGCCTCTCTGCACGAGAGGATCGACGGACTCCTGGTCGCCGAGCTCGCAGGAACCTCGAGTCGCGAGGGGCTCAGCCTCTGGTACGCGCTGTGGGGCGAGATCGTGCTCAACGCCCACAACCAGACGATGATCGACATCCTCGACGGTCAGCTGGTGCTGCACCTCACCCGAACAGTGCCCGCGCAACGCGTGCCCGACGAACTCCTCGACTACATGCGCGCGGCCCTCGATCAGCTGCGTGCCCTGCTCGATCGGCGCGACGGCGTCGGGGTACGCGACCTCATCGAACCGCTGTTCCTGAGATCGACGATCGAACCTCTCCGCGCGGCGGCGGCGCTCGCCGCGGCATCCGCCTCCGTCTCCGCCGGCTCGACGCCCGCCGTCCTCTTACCCGGGGACTGACATGCCCGACCGGCGGATCGACAGGCTGAACTCCACGCGACTGCTGGGAGGGATCGAGCAGCCACCGCCCGTCATCACCTCCCGCGCGGATGCCGTCGTCGACTCGCTCGCGCACTCGATCGAGTCGGGCGAACTGGCGCCCGGCGATCCCTTATCGGTCACCGCCCTCGCACAGCGGCTCACCGTCGCCGCGGCGACCGTGCGATCAGCCCTCGGCACCCTTGAAGCGATGCATCTGATCGAGCACCGTCTGAACAGGGCGTCGGTCGTCGTGACGCCGACCCCCGCGTGGTTCGTCGCTGTCGCCGCTGAGTGCTCCGGCCTGTCGATCGCGGCGGCCGACCTCGGCATCGCGGAGGCGACCGAGGCGCAGATCGCCGATCTCGCCGAGCGGGCGGCGACCGTCCGCGAACTCTGGGCGTCGGACGAGAGCGATCAGGTCATCGGAGCGGAGGGGCTGTGGGAACTGCTCGACCTGCTCGCGGTGTTCTCGCGCAACCGACACCTCAGCGCCCTGCACGCGTCGAAGCGCACGGCGCTGGTGCTCGGCATCCGCTCGCTCAGCCGGCCCCGCAACCCCGCCATGCTCCGATCGGTCGTCGACGCGCTCGTCGCCGCAGCGCGCGATCGCGACCGCCTCGAAGCGACGGATCTGGTGAGAGACCTCTACACGTTCGTGGTCGACGGGGTCACAGAACTCTGACGCGTCGGTGTCCACTCCTCCGCGAGGATGCCATAGTTGAGCCCGTCGAGCCACTCACCCGACCGATGCAGAGCGGTCTTGCGGCTGAACTCCTCCCGGCGCATGCCGAGCCGCTCCATCAGACGCGACGAGGGCTCGTTGTCGGCGAAGCATCCGGCGTGCACCCGGCGCAGCCCCAGCGGACCGAAGCAGACGTCGATCACGGCGCGGATGGCCTCGGTCGCATAGCCGCGACCGGTGTGCGCGGGGTCGAGCACCCAGCCGAGCTCGGCCTCGACGCCCCTCGCCTGATCGGCGACCTCGAGCTGCGCCCAGCCGTCACCGATCCTGATCATGATGTCGCCGATCGGCGTGGGCCCGTCGTTCTCCGTGATCAGCTCGACGAGGTACATCGACGTGAGCCGGCCGGGGTCGAGATACCGCTCGCGGAACTCCTCGAGTGTGGCCGGCGCGAGTCCGAGCCACCGGTTCACCTCCGGCCGTCGACGCCACTCCCACATGACGTCGACGTCGGGTGCCGTCATCGGCCGGATCTGCAGCCGCTCGGTACGGACAGGCCAGACGTCGGTGTGCGGCGAATCGGTCATCTCCCCAGCCTATTGAGGGGCGTGGCCGGACACTCGACGCATCTCGGCCGCGAGTGCCGCGTTCGTCTCGTCGAACCGCCCGGTGATGGTGTCTCGCACCTCGGGAGACTTGTTCTGGCTCAGCTTGGCGCGCGCGTCGAACCGGTCGACACGCATCCTCAGCCCGACGGTTCCCTTCGCCGCTCGCCGGGTGCCGGCCTCGTCCTCCGACAGGCTGCGCCCGTGCGGCGTTCCCTTCTCGAAGTGGTCGGTCAGCTGCGCGAGCATGGCGTAGTTCTCCTCCTCGGTGAGGATCTCGGGAGTGCCGTGGAGATGAGCGGTCACGTGGTTCCAGGTGGGCACGAGGTCGCCGGGCGCATAGAGGCTGGGCGACACGTAGTCGTGGGGGCCCTGGATGATCACGAGCACCTCGTGCGCGCCCAGTTCATGCAGCTGCTCGTCGGGGCGACCGAAGTGGCTCGCGATCACGATCTCGTGTTCGTCTTCGATCAGCAGCGCGGGGTAATGCGAAGCGACCAGCCCTGTGCTCGCGGGGGACACGAAGGTCGCCCACGGGTTGCCGCGGATCAGGCGCTTCACCTCGAGCGGGTCGGTCATCAGGTAACGGGGTGTGTGGCGCATCAGAACTCCTCGTTCAGGGGGCGGGTGGTGGGTCGGGGATGGATCAGTCGGGTGCGCACCGCGAGCGCGGCGCACACGATGACGGCCAGGCCGCCGAGCGCGGTGGGCCATCCGATCTGCTCATGAAGAAGCAGCGCGGCCCACGCGATGCTCATCACGGGTTGGACCAGTTGGATCTGGCTCACCGGGGCCATGGGCCCGATCGCGAGCCCGCGGTACCAGGCGAAGAATCCGAGGAACATGCTCACCACGGCGAGGTAGGCGAAGGCGAGCCACTGCACCGGCGATGCCGTCGGCGGGTCGGCGACCGCCGAGGCCAGGGTCAGCACGAGCATCAGCGGCGCGGCGAGCACGAGCGCCCACGACACGGTCTGCCAGGCTCCGAGCTCCCGAGCCAGCAGGCCGCCCTCCGCATAGCCGACAGCCGCAGCGAGCACCGCGGCGAACAGCAGCAGATCGGCCCAGTGGAGTGCGCCGAGATCCCCGTTCTGCAGTGACGCGAAGACCACCGCCGTGATGGCGCCGAGTGCGGCGAACCACCAGAACGCACGTCCCGGCCGTTCGCGCGTGCGGAGCACGACGATGACGGCCGTCGCTGCGGGGAGCAGGCCGATCACCACGGCGCCGTGGCTCGCCGGTGCGGCGGTCATGGCAAACGACGTCAAGAGGGGGAACCCGGCGACGACACCACCGGCCACGATCGCGAGTCGCCACCATTGCACCCTGGTCGGCGGATGCTGCCGGGTGGCCGCCAGAGCGATGGCAGCGAGCGCTGCGGCGACGACCGCGCGACCGGATCCGATGAACAGAGGCGAGAGGCCGCCGACCGCGATGCGGGTGAAGGGGAGGGTGAACGAGAAGGCGGCGACGCCGAGAAGCCCCCACCAGAGGCCCGCACGGGATAGCGCTGTGCGAGCAGGAGCGATAACGCTACTCTGTTCTTTCATGAGTCAGGATAGCAGTGACCGGATCGTAGGAGAACTGCGTCGGTGGATCGAGGCGGCGCCTCCGGGGTCTCGGGTTCCCTCGAATCGAGCGCTCGTCGCGCAGTACGGAGCGAGCCCTGTGACGGTGCAGAAGGCGATGGGACGCCTCGCCCGGCTGGGCCTGATCGAATCCCGACCAGGCGCGGGGACGTTCGTGCGCGCGCAGAAGACGCCGCGCCCCGCCGACTACGGCTGGCAGACATCCGCGCTCGGGGCTCCTCCCGCGCGACTCGCCGGGCTCACCTCGACGCAGCGCACTGTCGCTCCCGACGCGATCGGCATGCATTCGGGGTATCCGGCGGTCGACCTGCTTCCCGAGCGGCTGGTCCGTCAGGCGATCACCCGTGCGGCACGCACCTCGTCAGCGCTCACTCGCTCGCCCGCGGCCGGGCTGCCGGAGCTGCAGGCTTGGTTCGCGGCCGAGCTCGCGGCATCCGCCCCCGCAGACGTCACACCGGCATCCGCCAGGGATGCGCTCGTGATCGCGGGCAGCCAGAGCGGGCTGAGCTCCATCTTCCGAGCCGTGGTCGGGGCCGGGCAGCCTCTGCTGATCGAATCGCCCACCTACTGGGGTGCTCTTCTCGCCGCCGAGCAGGCCGGGGTGGTGCTGGTGCCGATCCCGTCGGGGCCGGACGGGCCCGATCCGGATGCCGTCGAGCGGGCGTTCGTCGAGACCGGCGCTCGTGCGTTCTACGCGCAGCCCACATTCGCCAACCCGACGGGCGCCAGGTGGCCCGCGTCGACCGGCCTCGCCGTCCTCGAGACCGTGCGGCGGCATGGGGCCTTCCTCATCGAAGACGACTGGGCGCACGATCTGGCCATCGACGGCGATCCGCGTCCGATCGCGGCGATGGACGATGACGGCCATGTCGTCTATCTCCGTTCGCTGACCAAGAGCGTCTCGCCCGCGCTGCGGATCGCCGCGGTGATCGTGCGGGGTCCGGCGCGCGAGCGCATCCTCGCCGACCGTGCCGCCGAGTCGATGTACGTGAGCGGGCTGCTGCAGGCTGCCGCGCTCGACGTCGTGACCCAGCCGGCGTGGAAGAGCCACCTGCGTGGCTTCCGCGACCACTTGAGGGCGCGACGCGATCTGCTGCTCGCGAGCCTCGCCGAGCACGCCCCGACCGCGACGGTCGAGACGGTGCCGGCCGGTGGCCTCAACCTCTGGGTGCGGCTTCCGGAGGGCACCGATGTCGTCGGCGTGGTCCGAGGATGCGAGACCCGCGGCCTCATCATCTCTCCCGGATCCGAATGGTTCCCCGCGGAGCCCTCCGGAGCCTATGTGCGACTCAACTACGCGAACGCCGACCCGACGCGATTCCCCGAGGCGGCGGAGATCCTCGGCGGTGTGCTCGCGGCATCCTGACCGGCGTCAGCTCTCGGGCGGACCCTCGGGGCGGTGCGCGCGGCGGCCGTTCACGACGACCGGTCGCCCTGCGCGCTCCTGCCCCGGCAGCGGGCGCGAGCGTCGGCCGTAGATCAGCTCCGACGAGTCGAGCAGCCACGGCACGAGCGTGATCGAGACCCCGTGCACGAGCATCAGCTGGTTGGCCAGGCGGCGGGAGCGGCGGTTGTGCAGGAACGTCTCCCACCAGTGCCCCACGATGTACTGCGGCAGATAGACCGTGACCACGGACGAGCCGTGCTTCTCGCGGTACTGCTTGATGAACTGCGTCACCGGCTGTGCGAACGACCGGAACGGCGACTCGACGATCACCAGCGGGATCGGCACCAGGTGGTCTGCCCAGTCCTTCTGCAGCTGCGCGGCATCGTCGGATGCGACGGCGACGTGCACCGCCAGAGTCTTGCCGTGCTTGGCGGCGATCGCATAGTCGATGGCCTTGATCACGGGCTTCTGCAGGCGGTTGACGAGCACGATCGCCAGGTCGCCGGTCGCGCCGAACTTCGTCGTGTCGTCGATCGCGATCTCATGCTCGACGTCGCGGTAGTACCGCTTCACACCCATCATCAGGAACGCCAGCACCGGGATCGCGAAGAACACCAGGTAGGCGCCGTGCGTGAACTTCGTGATCGTCACGATCAGCAGCACCGCCACCGTCATCGCGGCGCCCACCGAGTTGATGACCAGCCCGATCTTCGCAGAGCGGCGGTCGGATGCCGAGGCGCCGTCGACGCCCGACCCGGGAGTCGTCTCGAGCGGCCCGCGCAGCACGCGGCGCCAGTGCCGGACCATGCCGATCTGCCCGAGCGAGAACGACACGAAGACGCCGATGATGTAGAGCTGGATCAGCGTGGTGAGCTTCGCCTGGAACACCACGAGCACGATGATCGCCGCGATCCCCAGCACGATCATGCCGTTCGAGAACACGAGGCGGTCGCCGCGGGTGTTCAGTGACTTGGGGGCGTATCCGTCACGGGCGAGCACCGAGCCGAGCAGCGGGAATCCGTTGAAGGCGGTGTTGGCCGCCAGCAGCAGCACGCAGGCGGTCGCCGCCTGGATGATGAAGAACAGGATGCTGCCGCCGCCGAACGTCGCAGACGCGATCTGCGCCATCAGGCTCGGCTGCGGGTTCGAGCAGTCGAAGCCGATCAGGTCGCACGGGTTCTCGGCGTAGTGCACGCCGGTGATCAGGGCCAGGGCGGTGAGCCCGGCGAACAGGCACGCGGCGATGGAACCCATCAGCACGAGCGTGGTCTGGGCGTTGCGGACCTTCGGGGTGCGGAAGGCGGGCACGCCGTTCGACACCGCCTCGACGCCGGTGAGGGCCGAGCATCCGCTCGAGAACGCCCGCAGGATCAGAAGGATCACCGCGGCCTGGCCGAGGTCTTCGGAGTGCACGGCGAACTCGGCGCTCGAGGCGACCGGCGCATCGCCGAGGAAGGTGCGGAACAGCCCGGTCACGATCATGAAGCCGACGGAGGCGATGAACACGTAGGTCGGGATCGCGAAGACGAGCGAGGCCTCGCGCACTCCTCGCAGGTTCACCAGGATGATGAGGATCACGAATCCGACCGCCAGCTCGACGCGCAGCGGATCGAGGCCCGGCACCGCCGAGATGATGTTGTCGACGCCGGATGCCACCGACACGGCGACCGTCAGCACGTAGTCGACCAGCAGCGCGGCCGCGACGATGACGCCGGGGATCTCGCCGAGGTTCTTCGAGGCGACCTCGTAGTCGCCGCCGCCCGAGGGGTAGGCCTTGATGAGCTGCCGGTAGCTGAGCACGACGACGATCAGCAGCACGACGACCGCGACCGCGACGAGCGGCGTGAACGACAGGAACGTCAGTCCGCCGATGAGGAGGATCATCACGAGCTCCTGCGGCGCGTAGGCGACCGAGCTCAGGGCGTCCGACGCGAAGATCGGCAACGCCATCTTCTTCGGGAGCAGCTGATCGTCGACCTGTGCGCTCGTCAGCGGGTCGCCGATGAGGATGCGCTTCACGCGAGGAGGAGCGTCGAGGTTGTCCCGGGTTTCATCTGACACGTCGGGCGACATTACGCCCGCGAACGGCTTCCTCACGCGTTCCTCACGGAATCCCTACGGGTGCCCCGGTGTCCCTAACGGAATCCTTACGCGGCCGAGGCGGTCACTCGGAATGAGGGCGCGGCATGTACCACTCGGTGAACGCGGTCGCCCGGCCCTCGGCATCCAGTCGGACGATCCAGAGATTGAGATAGTCCCTTTCAGACGGGTACTGCGTGCGCCCCTCGATCGCCACGAAGTCGTCATCCTCGCGGACGATCCACCACTCGAACGACCACGTGCCCGGATCGTCGAGGTCCTCGAGCCAGCCGGCGACGATGTCGGCCCGACCGACCCGCGGCTCGGCGTCGGGGCTCGTGAGGTAGATCGCGTCTTCGCTGAAGAGCGCCGCGATCTGCTGCGGGTCGTTCGATCGCCACGCCTCGACGTACGCCTCTGTCCACTTCTCGCCTGCGGTAGCCATGTCGTCCGTTGTAGACCCGGCCTCCGACATCGTCAAGACCGCGCCGGACCGAATTTCTCATCGGCGATGCACAGCCTGCGCCGATCACGAACGCGTAACGTCGGATGCATGACGTCCCTTCAGCTCACCGACGATGCGATCCAGCAGACTCGGGAGCTCCGCGATGAGTTCCAGCGGTTCCTGCGCGAGTACGAGTTCGGGATGCGGGAGGTGGAGACGAAGATCTCGATCCTGCGTGACGAGTTCACCCATCACCACGCGTACAACCCGATCGAGCACGTCAAGAGCCGGTTGAAGACCCCCGACAGCATCGTCGAGAAGATCGCCCGCAAGGGCATCGTCGAGCCTGACTTCGAACGCATCCGCTCCGAGATCACCGACATCGCCGGCGTGCGAGTCACGTGCAGCTTCGTCGCCGATGTGTACCGCCTGTTCGACCTGCTCACCGCGCAGGACGACGTCACCGTGCGCACCGTCAAGGACTACATCGCCACGCCGAAGGAGAACGGCTACAAGAGCCTGCACGCGATCATCGAGGTGCCGGTGTTCCTGTCGACCGGGGCGCTCGCGGTGCCGGTCGAGGTGCAGTTCCGGACCATCGCGATGGACTTCTGGGCCAGCCTCGAGCACAAGATCTATTACAAGTTCTCGAACCAGGTGCCCTCGCACCTCGTCGACAGCCTGACCGATGCGGCCGAGGCCGCCGCCGAGCTCGACAGCCGCATGGAGCGTCTGCATCGCGAGGCGCACGGAGTGCCGCAGCGCCAGCTCGCGCCGCCGCCCCCGCCGCACGTCGTGCAGGTCTGACCCGACGCTCGTCGTCTCCGGTGCGCGGCGCACGCGAGCGGCGCGGTGTTGCGCGCGGCGGCGGGCTCCGGGAGCATGGGCAGGTGGTGAAGACGCAGCAGCCCCCGGTCGCCGACCTCGAGCGCACCCTCGTCGAGCTCCCCGGTCTCGACCGCGGACGCCAGCTGTGCGAGTGCGACCACGGCGACGACGAGGCCTATGCCGCCTGCGGACGCAAGGCCAAGTGGCGCGTCACGGTCGACTGCGTCTGCGGGGAGAACCACCCGCGTCGCGTCGAGATCCTGTGCTCCCGGTGCCTGCGCACTCTGCGCCAGCTGCAGGACCGCGACACCATCACCGCGCGGCGTCTCTGACGCACCGGCGCTCGCGACCATCCGTTCGCGCCTTCGCTCCGAACAACCGCTGACCACACCGTCGGCGGTGCGAAGGAGCAGATCATGGCACAGCGCAGCAAAGACCCACAGCGCAGCAAGGGCAGACGATTCATCCTCTGGGCAGCACTCTCGGGTGTGATCAGCGGTGCCGTCTTCCTCGCCACCGCAGAGCTGTTCGCGCTGATCTTCGCGCGCTCAGCGAGCCCGATCCTCGCGGTCGGCGGTTTCGTGATCGACATCGTGCCGCAGCCCTTCAAGGAATTCGCGATCGCGACCTTCGGCGAGTACGACAAGATCGCGCTGCTGGTCGGTCTCGGTCTCGCGGTGGTGATCGCGTCGGCGATCGCCGGAATCCTTCAGCTGCTCCGTCCCCCGCTCGGCGTGATCGCCCTGGTGGTCGCGGGCGCGCTCTCCACCGCGGCGATCGTGACGAGGGCGGGAGTCACGCCCCTCGCCTTCCTGCCACCCGTGCTCGGCACCATCGCAGGGTCGATCCTGATGGTGCTCCTGATCCGCCGTCTGAAGACGTGGAAGGCCTCGGCGGTTCCCGCCGTGATGACCGACCGCAAGGGTGAGGGTCTCGCCGCGACCGGCACCGGGACGGTGGGCCAGGATGCCGCGCAGCCGCCGAAGGATCTGGGGCGTCGGCAGTTCTTCATCCTCGCCGGGATCGCGAGCGTCTCGGCGGTCGTCGTCGGCATCGCGTCGCGCACGGTGAGCATGACGGTCGCCTCCGTGGCGTCGATCCGGGAGGCGCTGAAGCTCCCGGCGCCGAAGTCGACGGTCACGGTGCCGAAGGGCGCCGAGCTCGACATCCCGGGCCTGAGCAAGCTGTTCACCCCGAACAAGGACTTCTACCGCGTCGACACCGCGCTGACCGTGCCCACGATCGACCCCAGCACCTGGCGTCTCGTGATCGACGGCATGGTCGATCAGCGCGTCGAGATGAGCTTCCAGGACCTCCTCGACATGGGGCTCGACGAGTATGCGATCACCCTCACCTGCGTCTCGAACGAGGTGGGCGGCGACCTCGTCGGCAATGCGAAGTGGCTCGGCGTCCCGCTGCGCGATGTTCTCAAGAAGGCAGGGGTGAAGTCCGGAGCCGACATGGTGCTGTCGAAGAGCGTCGACGGATACACCGCGAGCACGCCGCTGTCGGCGCTGACCGACGACAACCTCGATGCGATCCTCGCGGTGGGCATGAACGGCGAGCCGCTGCCGCTCGAGCACGGGTTCCCGGTGCGCATGGTCGTTCCCGGTCTCTACGGCTACGTCTCGGCGACGAAGTGGCTGACCGAGCTCAAGGTGACGACGTTCGACAAGGACGAGGCCTACTGGACCCCGCGTGGATACAGCGCCGAGGCGCCGATCAAGTTCGCCTCGCGCGTCGACACTCCCAAGGTCGGCGAGGCGGTCAAGGCCGGCCGCATCCCGATCGCGGGCGTCGCGTGGGCGCAGTCGGTCGGCATCGAGCGGGTCGAGGTGCGCATCGACGAGGGCGACTGGATGCCGGCGACGCTGTCGGCACCGATCAACGAGGACACCTGGGTGCAGTGGTTCATGGAGTGGGATGCCACGCCGGGCACGCACTACGTGGCCGTGCGAGCCATCAACAAGAACGGCGACCTGCAGATCGAAGAGCGGGCGCCGATCGCGCCGAACGGTTCGTCGGGGTGGCAGCGGTCGCTGATCCGAGTCGCCTGATGCCGGTGCGTGACCCCGGGTCTCGCCCTAGTGTGGGAGCCATGACGTCGCTCCCCGCCTGCGTGATCACTGTCTCGGATCGATCCTTCACGGGTGAACGCGAAGACAGGGGAGGGCCGATCGCGGTCGGGCTGCTGCGGGATGCCGGGTGGCACTGCCCGGATGCCGAGGTCATCGCCGACGGCGCCACCTCGGTCGCGGATGCGCTGCGCCGAGCGGTGGCCCGCGGCGTGAGGCTGATCGTGACGACCGGGGGGACCGGCGTCAGTCCGCGCGATGAGACGCCGGAGGGCACCCGTCGGGTGATCACCCGCGAGGTGCCCGGCATCGCCGAGGAACTGCGCCGCAGCGGCCTCGCCGACACCCCGCTGTCCGTGCTCTCTCGTGGCGTGGCGGGCATCGTCGACCCGGCCGGATCGCTCGTGGTGAATCTTCCCGGGTCGCCCCGGGCCGTGGCATCCGGTGTTCCCGTCGTGCTCACCGTCGCCAGACACGTCGTCGACCAGGTCGAGGGCGGTGATCACTCGTGAACGAGGTGCGGATCGCAGCGATCTCGGAGGAGAAGCTCGACGTCGACGCGCATCTCGCTGCGGTGGACGACCCGGCCCTGGGCGGGGTCACGACCTTCATCGGGCGCGTGCGCGACAACGACCCCGATGCGGCGACCCCGGTGGTCGGGCTCGAATACAGCTCGCACCCCGATGCGGAGCCGACGCTGCGACGCATCGCCGAGGAGGCGGCAGCGGATGCCGTCGGCGACGCCAGGGTCGTGGTCGCCGTGAGCCACCGCATCGGTCGCCTCGACGTCGGGGATGCGGCTGTGGTCATCGCGGTCGCGGCAGAGCATCGTGCTGAGGCCTTCGAGGTGTGCCGCGCGGTCATCGAGGACATCAAGACGTCGCTGCCGGTGTGGAAGCGCCAGGTCGAGTCGGACGGCTCGACCTCGTGGAAGGGCATCGGCGGCTGAGCCGAGTCGCGGCTGCTTCACGCGGCCATTCGCGCTTCCGAAGGCCGTTTTCGGCATCCGCGTCCTTCTGACGCGCAGATCGCCGCACGAAGCGCACGCCCCGCGGGCATCGCTTCGCCCGCGGCCTATCCCCCGGCGAACGGGGGAAGCACGTCGATCAGCTGGGCGTCGTCGAGCGGACGGTCGTCATCGCTGCGCACACCGTCGACCATGACCGCGCACCGCGGAAGGATGTCGGCGAGCGCCGGATGGTCGGCGACGACGGCGGCGCGCAGCTGCTCGAGCGAGTGCTCGCCGCGGTCCTCGGCGTCGGTGCCCGCGGCCTCGGCGGCCGCAGCGAAATAGCGGACGCGGGTGGTCACTGCGTCTCTCCCTCGCGCACCCAGTCGCCCGAGCGCCCGCCCGACTTCGCGACGATGCGCACGTCTTCGATCACGACCGAGCGGTCGAGGCCCTTGACCATGTCGACGATCGCGAGGGCGCTCACCGAGACCGCTGTGAGGGCCTCCATCTCGACGCCGGTGCGGTCGGCGGTGCCCACGGTCGCCTCGACGTGCACGCCGTCGTCGACGATGTCGAGCTCGACCGACGCGCGGTGCACGCCGATCACGTGGGCGAGGGGCAGCAGAGCGGGTGTCGACTTGGCCGCCTGGATGCCGGCGATGCGGGCGACCGCGAGCACGTCGCCCTTGGGTGCGGTGCCGTCGCGCAGGGCAGCGATGACTTCGGTGCCGCAGCGCACGAATCCGCGCGCGGTGGCGGTGCGGACCGTCGGCTGCTTGCCGGTCACATCGACCATGTGGGCGTGGCCGGCCGAATCGAGATGCGTGAAGCTCATCCGACCAGCATGACATCGATCGCATCGCCCACGGCGACGGCCTCGACCTCAGCGGGCACGACGGCGAACGCGTGGGCGCGGGCGAGTCCGCCGGCCAGGTGCGATCCCGAGCCGCCCGAGGTCGCCGGGCGCACGGTCCTGTTCACGAGGTCGACGACGGCGGGCAGGTACTGACGGCGTCCCGGCGGGGTGGTCCACGCGGCATCCGCGGTGAAGGATGCGCGCGGGCGGTGGATCTCGGAGCGACCCTGCAGCGCCAGCAGCGCGGGGCGCACGAACACCTCGAACGACACCGCCACGCTCACGGGGTTTCCGGGAAGACCGAACACCAGAGTGCCGGCGTCGAGCACGCCGAACGCCTGCGGCTTGCCCGGCTGCATCGCGACGCTCGCGAACTCGACCTCGCCCTGTCCGTCGAACGCGCCGCGCACGGGTTCGTACGCACCGGCGCTCACGCCGCCGGTGAACACGATCACGTCAGCGCCGCGTTCTACGGCGGTCGCCGTGACGGTGCGCACGGCATCGGCGTCATCCGCGACGCGGGCGACGAGCACGACCTCGGCGTCGGCATCGGCGACGAGGAGCTCGAGCAGCGGACCGTTGGAATCGGGGATGCGGCCGCGCGCTGCGGGCTCGCCCGGCTCGAGCAGCTCGCTGCCGGTCGATACGACGGCCACCCGGGGTGCGCGTGTCACCGTCGCGCTCTCGACCCCGGCGGCGACGGCGGCGGACAGCTGGAACGCTCCGAGGCGCTCGCCGGCGAGCACCACTGCGTCACCGGCGCGCAGGTCGGCGCCGCGACGGCGGATGAACGCTCCTGCGGTCGACGGTGCGCGCAGCACCCGCACCTCGCCGAGCGAATCGGCGAGACCGCCGACGGTGTCCTCGAAAGGCACGATCGCGTCCGCCGCCGTCGGGGCGGGTGAGCCGGTCATGATGCGTGCCGCCTCGCCGGCTCCGAGTGCCGGGTCGTCCGACACCCCGGCGGGCAGATCTGCGACGACGCGGAGCACGACAGGGTTCTCGTCGGATGCCGAGGCGACATCCGCCGCTCGCACGGCGAAGCCGTCCATCGCGGAGTTGTCGAAGAGCGGGATGTCGTGCGCCGCCGTCGCAGGCTCTGCGAGCGTGCGCTGGGCCGCGTCCCGGATCGCCCGTGTCTCGGCGGGCAGTGCGCGTACGGCATCCAGCACCCGCGCGAGCTGATCCTCGACGGATCGGCGGCCGCCGTCCGCGGCGCTCATGCCGACACCGCCGAACGGATGGCGATCTCGTGCTGTCTCGAGGTGAGGGAGTCGATCATCGCGAGCCGGCCGAGCAGCGGCTCGCCCGCCCCGGTGATGAGCTTCACGACCTCGCCCGCCAGCATCCCGCCCACCTGCACGCACAGGGCCCCGAGCACGCCGACCTGCGCGCAGCTGGGCGGCTCGCCCTCGGTGCCGAGCGGGAAGAGATCGGTGAGCACCACGGGCGTGTGGCCTTCGGGGGGATTCGACCAGAACACGGTGGCCTGCGCGTGCCACTCCTGCACGGCACCCCACACGAGCGGGATGCCGAGGGTCTCGGTCGCAGCGGCGACGTCGCGGCGGGTCGCGAAGGAGTCGCTCGTGTCGACCACGATGTCGGCCCCGGCGAACAGGCGCTCGGCGTTCTCGGAGTAGAGTCGCTCGGAGGCCGTCATGACCTCCGCCCCCGGTGACAGTGCGCTGATCGCGCGCGCCGCCGAAACGGTCTTGGGGCGGCCGATGTCCTCGACACGGTGGGCGAGCTGGCGCTGCAGATTGGTCAGCTCCACGATGTCGTCGTCGATCACCGTGATGCTGCCGATTCCTGCCGCGGCCAGTGCGAGGAGCACGGGGGAGCCGATGCCGCCGGCGCCGACCACGGTGACGTGGGCCGCGGCGAGACGGCGCTGCCCCTTCTCTCCGATGCCCGTGAGTACCGCGTGCCTGGCGGTGCGGACGAGTTCGGCCGGGTCGAGGGCGGGCGCGGGAGCGACGAGCGGCTGCATGGCACCAGGCTATGCCCGGGGTGAGCGATTGCGGCGGGCGCGAGGGTATTCGTCCGGAGTTCGCCGCGGACGGATGCCGCGCGAGCGCGTTGCTTCCGCGAATGCGGTGATTTACTGTGTCAGCATCCGCGTCTGCGGTAGTGTGCCCCCATGCAGAGCTTTCGGATCGCCCGCGCAGCACAGCTGCTCGGAGTGAGCGATGACACGGTGCGGCGCTGGATCGATCAGGGCCTGCTGCCGACGACGGATGCCGTCCCTGCCGAGATCCCCGGTGACGCTCTCGCCGCCCGCGCTGTGGAGCTCGCCGAGGAGGCGCAGGCGTCGGATCATGCTCTCTCGAGCGCCCGCAACCGCTTCGTCGGCATCGTGACGCGCGTGCAGATCGACGGAGTCATGGCACAGGTAGATCTGCAGTCCGGACCCCACCGCGTCGTCTCGCTCATGTCGGCCGAGGCCGCCCGCGAGCTGAACCTGGAGGTCGGCTCGCTCGCCACCGCATCCGTCAAGGCGACCAACGTCGTCGTCGAAGTGCCGAAGGGCTGACATGAATCGCGCCCTGCGTCGCACCGTCGCGGTCGTCCTGGCCGCCGCCGCTCTCGCCCTCACAGGGTGCACCGCCGAAGCCCCGGCCCCTGCCAGCTCGGGAGATGCACCGGAGAGTGCCGTCAGCGGCGAGCTCACGGTGTACGCCGCCGCGTCGCTGTCGGGCGCCTTCGACGAGATCGGTGCGGCCTTCACCGACGAGAACCCCGATGTGACGTTCAGCGGCGTCTACGACGGATCGTCGACGCTGGTCACCCAGCTGCGCGAGGGCGCTCCGGCCGACGTCTTCGCCTCGGCCGACGAGGCGAACATGGACAAGCTCGAGGATGCCGCGGTCGACCCGACCCTGTTCGCCTCCAACACGCTCGTGATCGCCGTTCCCTCGGGCAATCCGGTTCGCGTCGAGACCCTCGCCGATCTGGCCGACGTCACCACCGTGCTGTGCGCCCCCGAGGTGCCGTGCGGCGCCGCCTCGGCGACGCTGCTCTCGAACGCCGGCGTCGTGGTCGACGCCGCGAGCCTCGAGCAGAACGTCACCGCCGTGCTCACCAAGGTCGCAGCCGGTGAGGCGGATGCGGGCCTCGTCTACGCCACCGACGTCGTCGGTCGCGACGATGTCGAGGTGATCGTGCCCGACGGTGCCGACGAGGTCGTCAACCACTATCCGATCGCGACGCTGTCGGAGGCATCGAACTCTGCGGCCGCCGACGCGTTCGTCGCGTTCGTGCTGTCGGATGATGGCCAGAGCATCCTGGCCGACTTCGGCTTCGGAGCGCCGTGACTGCGGCCGCTTCACACGGATACGCGCCGCGTGCCCTGGCCATCCCGGCCCTGATCGGTCTCGCGTTCCTCATCCTCCCGCTCGCGGCGCTCGTCGCCCGTGTCGAGTGGTCGACCTTCATCGCCGACGTGACGTCGGAGGCCGCGCGCTCGGCTCTGCTCCTGTCGCTCGGCACCGGGCTCGTCGCCACTCTTCTGTGCATCGTGATCGGTGTGCCGCTGGCGTTGACGATCGCCCGCTCCGGGCCCCGCCTGGCCGCCGTGCTGCGGGCCGCTGTCACGGTGCCGCTCGTGCTGCCGCCGATGGTCGGCGGTGTCGCCCTGCTCTACCTGTTCGGGCGGGCGGGGTGGTTCGGCGGTCTCGGGATCTCCTTCAGTACGCCGGCCGTCGTGCTCGCGCAGACTTTTGTGGCGCTGCCGTTCCTCGTGCTGGCGGTCGAAGGGGCTGTGCGCACCTCCGGCGTCGAGTACGAGCGGACCGCCGCCGCGCTCGGAGCCGGCCGCTGGACGATCCTGCGCCGCATCACGCTGCCGCTCGCGGCGCCCGGGATCGTCGCGGGCGTGGTGCTGTGCTTCGCCCGGGCCATCGGCGAGTTCGGCGCGACGGCACTCTTCGCGGGCAACCGCCCCGGCGTCACGCAGACCATGCCCCTGGCGATCTACACGGCCTTCAACGGCGCAGGCGTCACCCAGGGGGCCGCGGTCGCCCTCGCGCTCCTGCTGCTCGTCACGGCGATCCTCGTGCTGCTGCTCGTGCGCGGCTGGCGGCCGGGTGCCGCTCGATGAGCGCGCCTACTGTCGCCGGGCTGCGCGCCCGCGTGGTCGTGCCGCGAGAGCACTTCACCGTCGATGTCTCGCTGCAGGTCGAGACCGGCGAGACGGTCGCCGTGATGGGACCCAGCGGAGCGGGCAAGTCGACGCTGCTGCAGGCGCTCGCCGGACTCGAGCCGCTGGGCGGGGGCGAGATCGCCGTCGAGGGTCGGGTCGTCGACCGGTTAGCGAAGCCTCGGATGAGGACCGAGCCGATGCGCCGCGGGGTCGTGCTGCTCGGGCAGAAACCGCGGCTGTTCCCTCATCTCTCGGCGCGCGAGAACGTGGCGTTCGGGCCACGGGC
Organism: Microbacterium sp. Root280D1; assembly: GCF_001428975.1. NCBI lineage: Bacteria > Bacillati > Actinomycetota > Actinomycetes > Micrococcales > Microbacteriaceae > Microbacterium > Microbacterium sp. Root280D1. The sequence goes on from NZ_LMJK01000001.1 coordinate 621,520, forward strand.
GGCGGGCACTGACGCCCGCGCGGCGCGGGCGGGGGCCGACGATTGGCTCGCACGGGTCGGACTCCCCGGCTCCGGTGAACGGATGCCGCACGAGCTCTCCGGCGGTGAGCAGCAACGGGTCGCGGTCGCTCGCGCGCTCGCGGCATCCCCTCGCGTCGTGCTGCTCGATGAACCGCTCGTCGCCCTCGACCCCGAGACGGCCGGCGACATCCGGCGGATGCTGCGCGACCAGCTCATCTCGACCACGACCGTCGCGGTCACGCACGATGCGGCGGACGCCGTCGCGCTCGCCGACCGGCTGATCGTCGTCGAGGCAGGCCGCGTCACACAGTCGGGGCCGGTGCGCGAGGTGCTCGCCGCCCCGGCATCCGGTTTCGTCGCGTCGATCGCCGGGGTCAATCGCCTGGTCGGCGTCGCACGCGGGGGATCGTGGAGCTGCGGCGACGCACGGTTGACCAGCGCCCAGCCTGCGTCGCGTGCTCTCGCCGCGACCGACGGCGTTGCGCTCGCCGCGGTCTTCCGCCCGGGCGATGCGCGGGTCGCCGAGGCAGGCCCGGGGTCGTGGACCGCTGTGGTGGCGCGCATCGAGCCCACGCTGGGTGGCGTGCGCGTGCACACCGATGCAGGCGCGATCGACCTGTCGCTGGATGCTGCCGGAGGCGTGGCGGTCGGCGACCGGGTTCGGTTGCGGGTGGACCCGGCGCTGGTGCGGTTCGTCGCAGTTCCGTGAGCTGCAGCCGTGCGCTGAGCTCGCCCGATGACTGGTGAACTCCCGGCTGAATCTCCAGCCAGGTGGCCTGGGCGAGCGCCGCGCGTCCCGAGAGGACCTGGCAATATGCCGGTCGTCGCGCCCGCATGGGCCGCGCGACGCGGGGCGCGGGTAGTCTCGGAACATGTCGGGGAGAGGGAAACTGCGATGACGGCCGTGCCGGTCGTGATCGGTGTGCGCTCGCCGCATCCCGTGGTCGCCACAGACCCCGCGCCCGCGTCGCAGGGCCTCATCGACACCCACGGTCGCGTGCACCGCGACCTGCGCATCTCGCTGACCGACCGCTGCTCGCTGCGCTGCACCTACTGCATGCCCGAGCAGGGAAACGAATGGCTCGCGCGCACCAGCATCCTGTCGACCGACGAGATCGTCGAAGTGGCGCAGGTCGCCGCATCGCTCGGCATCCGCACCTTCCGGCTCACCGGCGGTGAGCCGCTGCTGCGTGCCGACATCGTCGACGTCGTGCGACGTGTCTCGGCGATCGAGGGGGACGAAGGCCCTGTCGAGGTCGCCATGACGACGAACGGCATCACGCTCGCGAAGCACCTGCCCGACCTGATCGACGCCGGCCTCACGCGACTGAACATCAGCATCGACACGGTCGATCGTCAGCGCTTCGCCGACCTCACGCGTCGAGACCGCATCGACGACGTGTTCGAGGGCATCGCGGCAGCGGCGGCATCCGAACTGCGCCCGCTCAAACTCAACACGGTCGCGATGCGCGGCGTGAACGACGACGAGTTGCCCGACCTGGTCGCGTTCGCGATGGAGGTCGGTGCGCAGCTGCGCTTCATCGAGCAGATGCCGCTCGACGCCGGGCACACCTGGGATCGCGATTCGATGGTCACGCGCGAGGAGATCCTCGAGAAGCTCAGCGCGCGGTGGGATCTGGAACCGGTTCCCGGCCGCGGCGGTGCGCCGGCGGAGAAGTGGCGCATCGACGGCGGACCGCACGAGGTCGGCGTCATCGCCTCGGTCACCGCCCCCTTCTGTGGCGCGTGCGACCGACTTCGACTGACCGCCGACGGACAGCTGCGCAACTGCCTCTTCTCGAATGCCGAGTACGACCTGATCGGCGTGCTGCGTGGCGACGGAGCATCCGACTCCGCCCGGCGTGCTGGCGGGATCGCCGACATGCTGCGCTCCTGCGTGCACGGCAAGCTGCCGGGGCACGCGATCAACGACCCGTCATTCCTGCAGCCCGCCCGAGGCATGAACGCCATCGGCGGCTGAGTCAGCCCCGCTTCGCGTTCACAATTCAGCAGAGAACGTGCGTTCCGCGTGCTCAGGGCCTGAATCCGGCCCGATCCCGACCGTTCATGCTGAATTGTGAACGGCGACAGCGCCGCGTCAGTCGAGGAACTCCCGCGCGGCGGCCGACAGTGCGGTGACGCCGACCTCGATCGTCGGGTGGATCTCGGGCGCGAAGAACGGCGAGTGGTTGGTCGGGATGTCCTTGTCGAGCGTGCCGGCGGCGGCGGATGCCGCGAACTTCGCCGCATCGATGCCGCCCCAGAACCAGAAGACCAGCGGCGCGCCGGTGTCGCGGGCGAACCACGACACGTCCTCGCTGCCGGTGAACATCCCGGGGTCGACGACCGACGCCTCGCCGAGCGCGCGCTGCAGGGCGGAGGTGACGCGCGCGGTGGCATCGGCGTCGTTGATCGTCGGCGGCAGGGTGTGGTCAGTGCGGATCTCGGGCTCGCGCTCGGCTCCGGATGCCGCCGCCTCGGCCCGCACGATGCGCTCGACGCTCGCGAGCACCTTGTCGCGCATCTCGTCGTTCGGATAGCGCAGGCTGAGCTCGAGCTTGGCCTCGGCCGGGATGATGTTGTTCTTGAGGCCCGCATGGATCGAGCCGACCGTCACCACCGCGACATCGCGCGGGTCGACCTCGCGCGATGCGATGGTCTGGAGGCGCATGACGGTCGCCGCGGCCATGACGACCGGGTCGATCGTGGAGTGCGGGCGTGAGCCGTGGCCGCCGCGTCCGTGCAGCACGACGGTGAGTCCGTCGGATGCCGCCATCTGCGTGCCGGGGCGCACGCCGATGGTTCCGGCGGGCAGGGGAGTGACGTGCTGGCCGAGCACGACGTCGGGGTGCGGCACGAGATCGCGCAGTCCGGCGTCGAGCATGGCACGGGATCCGGCGCCGTACTCCTCGGCGGGCTGAATGAGCACGACCACGGTTCCCGACCAGTCGGCCTTCTCGGCGACGAGCTTCTCGACGGCGCCGATCATCGCGGTGACGTGCATGTCGTGGCCGCAGGCGTGCATGACGGGCACGGTGTTGCCGGCCGGATCGATGCCGGTCGCGGTGCTCGCGTACGCCAGCCCGGTCTCCTCGCCGACGGGCAGCGCGTCCATGTCGGCGCGCGCCCACACGACCGGGCCGTCGCCGTTGCGCAGGATGCCGACCACGCCGGTGACGCCGATTCCCTCGTGCACCTCGAGGCCGAGATCCCGCAGGTGGCCCGCGGCGATGCCGGCGGTGCGCGTCTCCTGGAACGAGAGCTCGGGATGCTGGTGCAGGTCGGTGTAGAGCGCTTCGAGGTCGATCGTCATGGCCCGAGCCTAGTCGCGGCGGTACGACTCCAGTGCCGGTCCTGGATGCAGTACGCCGTTGACGATCGACCGGATCGCGAACTCGCTCGCCTCGCCGAGGTCGAACACGTCGCGATGCAGCAGCCATTGCAGCTGCAGGCCGTCCATCACGGCGAGGATGCTGGCGGCGGCCGTCGTGATCGTCGAGGGCTCGGTCACTCCCTCCTGCGCGCACAGGGCGTGGAAGGCCTCCGTCACCTCGCGTCGCAGCGTCGTGTATCGCTCTTCGAAGTACTCGCGGCCGGGGTGGTTGTCGGTCACGGACTCCGATGAGAGCACGGTGTACGCCTGAACGATCCCGGGGCGCCGCTCGTTGGCGATGGCGGTGCGCACGAGGTGCAGGAAGAGCTCGGGTCCGCCGGGGATGTGCTTCTCGGCGAGCTCGGCGACGTCGGCCTGGTCGCGGTAGGCGAGCACCTCGAGCAGCAGCTTCTGCTTCGACCCGAAATGGTGCAGCACGCCGGCGTGGGTGATGCCCACCTGCTCGGCGACATCGGCGAGGGTGCCGTTGGTCGATCCTTTGTTGCCGAAGATCTCGACGGCGGCTTTGAGGATCTGCTCGCGCTTCTCGCGGGTGGCAGGCCGGACGGACGTGTGGGCGACAGCATCCTTCGACATGGTCCATCCTCTTCTGCACGGAATCCTGCACTGGATCGTACTTGCCAACTCTACTTACCAACGAGTAACCTCGCACCAGCTTACTTTCTCGCCAGTAAGCGAATGCAGTCGGATGCCCGGGCACCGACAGCCACACAGCACAACGACCCGTGCCCAAGGAGAAGCAATGAAGCTCAGAAAGTCCATGATCGTCGTCGCGGCGATCTCCGCCCTCGGCGTCTCGGCCCTCGCCGGCTGCGCAGCCGGCGGATCGAACGACGGTGACGCCGGATCAGGCGGCGCAGCACTGACGATCGCCAAGCCCGACGGCGCGATCACCACCGAGTCGAACAACCCCTACGTCGGCGACTCGTCGGCGTCGAAGTACGGCTACGGCAAGGTCATCTTCGAGACCCTCGGTCTCGTCAACCAGACCGGCGACCGCGAGGTCACCCCCTGGCTCGCCGAGAGCATCGAGTGGAACGACGACTACACGGCCCTCACCGTCGTGCCCCGCAAGGACGTCACCTGGAGCGACGGCGAGCCGTTCACCGCCGACGACATCGTCTTCACCTACGAGCTCGTGTCGACCCCCGAGCTCGACACCGCCGGCCTCAAGTTCGAGGGGGCGACCGTCGAGGGCGACGCCGTCACCCTGAACTTCGGCGAATCGAAGTACGTGAACCAGGCGCGCGTCCTGCACGTGCCGATCGTGCCGAAGCACATCTGGGAGAACCTCGACGAGCCGGCCACCGACCCCGTCAAGGGCGACGACCTGGTCGGCACCGGCCCCTACGCCCTGTCGAACTGGTCGACCGAGTCGGTCACGCTCGAGGCCCGCGACGACTACTGGGGCGGCGATCTCGCGGTTCCCGAGCTGCACTACGTCTCGTACGGCGACAACACCGCTCTGACGACGGCTCTCGCGCAGGGCGAGGCCGACTGGGCGCAGGCGTTCATCCCGCAGATCCAGGAGCAGTTCCTCGACGCCGACCCCGAGCACAACAAGTTCTTCGTCGCGCCGACCACGGGTTCGGCGACGCTGTTCATGAACCTGCAGCAGAAGCCGTTCGACGATGTGGCGTTCCGCCAGGCGCTCGCCTGGGTCATCGACCGCGACGCCTACGTCGACATCGCCCGTGAGGGCGCGAGCGAGCCGGTCTGGTCGGTGACCGGTCTGTCGTCGATCCTCGAGGACGAGATCCAGCCCGAGTTCCAGGGCGAGGAGTACTCGGTCGACGCCGAGAAGGCGCGCGACCTGCTCGAGAGCGCCGGATACACGTGGAAGGACGACGCGCTGATCGACCCCGACGGCACGCCCGTCTCGTTCACGCTCTCGGTGCCCTCGGGCTGGAGCGACTGGAACACCGCGCAGGAGCTCATCGCCGAAGACGTCACCGAGGCCATCGGCGCCGAGGTCAAGATCGACATGCCCGACTGGGGCGGCTGGGCAGGCCCCCGCGACGACGGCTCGTTCTCGGCCATCATCCACTGGCTGGAAGACAGCGGCACGGCCTACGGCCTGTACACGTCGACGATGGACCCGCGCTGGATCTCGCCCGAGGGCATCGCCGGGTTCAACTTCGGACGCTTCGAAGACCCCACGGCCACCGAGGCGCTCAACACCTACGCGAACGCGTCGTCCGATGAGGAGCGCACTGCGGCGATCACCACCCTCGAGCAGATCTTCGTCGAGCAGGTCCCGGCGATCCCGCTGGGCGCGCACCCGCTTCTCGGCGAGTACAACACCCGCAACTACGTCGGGTGGCCCTCGGAGGACGACCCGTACGCCTCGGGCGACCCGACGCAGCAGAACATCGTGCAGATCCTCACGAAGCTGAAGCCGGCCGAGTAAGCAGTCCCGGAGGGGCGGATGCAGCGGCATCCGCCCCTCCCACCGACCTCCCGACCGACGAAGGACCCCTCATGTCAGAACCACTGCTCAGCGTGCGCGACTTCTCGGTCGTGTACGACGTCGACCCTCCCGTAGAGGCGGTGAAGAACGTCACGCTCGAACTGCAGAGAGGCGAGATCCTCGGTCTCGCCGGGGAGAGCGGATGCGGCAAGACCACGCTCGCCTACGGCGTGCAGCGTCTGCTCCGGGCCCCTGCGGTGATCGCGGGCGGCAGCGTGACCTTCCACGATGCATCCGGTGTCGACGTCGACATCAACGCGCTCGACGTCGAGGCGATGCAGAAGTTCCGCTGGGACAAGGTCTCGATGGTGTTCCAGGGTGCGATGAACGCACTGAACCCGGTGGCGACGATCGGCTCGCAGCTCGAGGACGTGTTCGAGATCCACCGCCCTGACATGACGCGACGGCAGCGCAGGGCCGAGGCCGAGGAACTGCTCGAGATCGTCAAGGTCGGGCGTCAGCGCACCCGGTCGTTCCCGCACGAGCTCTCCGGCGGCATGCGCCAGCGTGTCATGATCGCGATGGCCCTGGCGCTGCGCCCGCAGCTGATGGTCATGGACGAGCCGACCACGGCGCTCGACGTGCTCGTGCAGCGGGAGATCCTCAAGCAGATCTCGCAGCTGCGGCACGAGTTCGGCTTCTCGGTGATCTTCATCACCCACGACCTTCCGCTGCTGCTCGAGATCAGCGACCGCATCGCCATCATGCGCGAGGGCGAGATCGTCGAGCTGGCCTCCGCCGAGCAGATCTGGACCGACCCGCAGAACGACTACACGAAGACCCTGCTGTCGTCGTTCCCCCGACTCACCGGTGCGAGAGGAGTGCTGACCCGATGACCACTCTCGAGTTCGCCCACGTCAGCAAGATCTACAACGTCCGCGGAGCCGGCCAGCTCAAGGCGCTCGACGACATCAGCTTCACCCTGAACTCCGGCCAGACCATCGGTCTCGTCGGCCAGTCGGGCAGCGGCAAGTCGACCATCGCGAAGATCCTCACCCAGCTCGAGACGCCCACGTCCGGCGAGGTGCGGCTCGACGGCGCACCCATCCCGCGGCACGGCAGGGGACTGCGGAAGTACCGCCAGCAGCTGCGGATGGTGTTCCAGGACCCGTTCGCCTCGCTCAACCCGTACCACTCGATCCGCTATCACCTCGAGCGCCCGATCCGTCTCGACGACGTCGTCCCCAAGAAGGACACCGAGGCCGAGGTGCGCCGACTGCTCGAGCGTGTGCGCCTCGACGCGGATGCCGTGATCGACCGCCGCCCTCATGAGCTGTCGGGCGGCCAACGTCAGCGCGTCGCCATCGCCCGTGCGCTCGCCTCGCGGCCGTCGCTGCTCGTCGCCGATGAGCCGGTGTCGATGCTCGACGTGTCGATCCGTCTCGGAGTGCTGAACCTGCTCGCCGATCTCCAGCGCGAGGAGGGCCTCGGCGTGCTCTACATCACCCACGATCTCGCCACCGCCCGTCACTTCAGCGACAAGATCATGGTGCTGAACCAGGGTCGGGTCGTCGAGTACGGCGACGCCGACGACGTGATCCTCACCCCGCAGGACCCCTACACGCGCGAGCTGCGGGCGGCGTCGCCCGACCCCGACAAGCACTTCGCGACGACAGGCTCGCACGGAGGTGCACTGTGACCACCGCATCCCCCGATCTGGGTCAGATCGACCAGGAGAACCGCGACGCGCTCGAGGTCGGCACCACCGCGACCGTCGCGCAGAAGGGGCGAGCCGTCGTGCCCTGGCGGTTCTTCGCCGGTCGGGCCGGCTTCTACCTGTTCACGCTGTGGGCGGCCATCACGATCAACTTCTTCCTCCCGCGGTTCATGAAGGGCGACGCGGTCAGCTCGTACCTCGCGCGCAACCGCAACATCAGTCCCGAGGCGGCGGACTCGCTGCGGGCGCTGCTCGGCATCGACACCGACAAGTCGATGTGGCAGCAGTACATCGAGTACTGGGCGATGCTGTTCCGCGGCGACCTCGGCATCTCGACACTGCACGGCCTGCGTCCGGTGAGCGAGGTGCTGGCATCCGCTCTCCCGTGGACGCTCGGCCTCGTCGGTCTCGCCACGATCATCTCGTTCGCGCTCGGCACGGTCGGCGGCGCGATCGTCGGCTGGAAGCGCGGCAGCAGGCTCGACGCCCTCATCCCGATCACGACGTTCTTCAACACGATCCCGTACTTCTGGCTCGGTCTCATCGCGATCGCGATCTTCTCGTCGACCCTCAAGTGGTTCCCGTCGTCGCACGCCTATGACAAGGGGCAGTCACCCGAATGGAGCCTCGACTTCATCGGCCAGGTCATCGTGCACGGCACCCTGCCGGCGGTCACGATCATCATCGCCTCGCTCGGCGGATGGATGCTGGGCATGCGCAACATGATGCTCACGGTGCTCGACGAGGACTACATCACCGTCGCCCAGGCCAAGGGCATGCCGAACAGGCGGGTGCTGTGGGCGTATGCCGCTCGCAACGCGGTGCTGCCGCAGATCCAGAGCTTCGCCCTCTCGATCGGGTTCATCGTCGGCGGCACGATCGTCATGGAGATGGTCTTCAGCTACCCGGGCGTCGGCAAGCTGCTGCTCGACGCCACGAACGCGAAGGACTTCGCCCTCATGCAGGGCGTGTTCCTCGTGATCACGCTGTCGGTGCTGGTCGCCAACATCCTGGCGGACATCGTCTACGCATACCTCGACCCGCGCACGCGCCAGACGGAGGCCTGACATGAGCGTTCCCACCTCGACCGACACGACCGCGCCCGACGGCACCACGATCCCCACCGGGATGCCGGAGACTGCCACGTTCCGCACGGCCCGCGGCGACCAGCCGAGCCGCAAGACGTTCTGGTCGCAGCTCGCACAATCGTTCGCGATGTTCCGCAACCCCAAGTCGATCGCCGGCCTGATCATCCTCGGGGTGTTCGTGCTGATCGCGATCTTCGCCCCGCTTCTCGCGCCCTACGGGGCCACGCAGAAGGACCGCACCGCGCTGCGTCAGCCGCCCTCGTTCGACCACTGGCTCGGCACCACCCACATGGGCGAAGACGTGCTCAGCCAGCTCATCTTCGGCACGCGCGGTGTCGTCGTGGTCGGATTCCTGTCGGCGATCATCGCCACCGTCATCGCGATCACGATCGGCGTCATCGCCGGATACGTGCGCGGGTGGAAGAGCGAGTCGCTGTCGGCGCTCACGAACGTGTTCCTGGTGATCCCCGGCATCCCGCTGATCATCATCGTGGCGTCGCAGTTCGAGAACCCGCCGCTGATCGTGATCGCCGCAGTGCTGGGCCTCACGGGCTGGGCATGGGGCGCGCGCGTGCTGCGCGCGCAGACCATGTCACTGCGCAACCGCGACTTCATCCAGGCGGCGCGCGCCAACGGCGAACCGCTGCACCGCATCATCACCGTCGAGATGCTGCCGAACCTCATGGCGCTGATCGCGTCGAGCTTCGTCGGCACCGTCACCGCCGCCATCCTCGGTCTGACGACCCTCGCCTTCATCGGGGTGATCCCGGTGAGCAACCTCAACTGGGGCACCATCCTGTTCTGGGCGCAGCAGAACGGCGCCTTCCCGAGGCTGTGGTGGTGGTACGTGCCCGCAGGACTCTGCATCGCGATCATCGGCGTCGCCCTGTCGCTCATCAACTTCGGCATCGACGAGTACGTCAACCCGAGGCTGCGGTCGGCCGGTGAGCGTGCCCGCGCGATGAAGAAGAAGGGGCTCGACGTGAACGATCCGGTGACGGCGGTGCGCAGCGCGCCGACGACCGACTCGGGTACCGTGCAGAGCGCGGCGACAGCGACGACGACCCATACGAAGACCGACAAGAAGACACAGAACGCCGAGTGATGACCTCTCAGACCCTGACCGAATCCCTGCCCTACCTCGACCCAGAACTGCCGATCGCCGCGCGCGTCGCCGACCTCCTCGACCGCATGACGGTCGAGGAGAAGATCGGGCAGATGCTGCAGCTCGACGCTCGCGACGACCTCGACGATCACGTGCTGGGCAAGCACGTCGGCTCGATCCTGCACACCTCGCCGGAGCGCATCATCCGGGCGAACGAGCTGACCGCCCAGACGCGACTGCGCATCCCGCTGCTCGTCGCCGAGGACTGCATCCACGGCCACTCCTTCTGGCCGGGAGCGACGATCTATCCGACGCAGCTCGGCATGGCCGCCACGTGGGACGCCGAGCTGGTCGAGAAGGTGGCGAGGGCCACCGCGGTCGAGGTCGCGGCGACCGGCATCCACTGGACCTTCTCCCCGGTGCTCTGCATCGCACGCGACCTGCGCTGGGGCCGCATCGACGAGACGTTCGGCGAAGACCCGTTCCTCATCGGCGAGCTCGCCTCCGCCATGGTGCGCGGATACCAGGGCGAGGGCCTCGACGACCCCACCGCGATCCTCGCGACGGCGAAGCACTTCGCCGGCTACTCCGAGACGCAGGGCGGGCGCGACGCCAGCGAGGCCGACATCTCGCGGCGCAAGCTGCGGTCGTGGTTCCTGCCGCCGTTCGAGCGGGTGGCCCGTGAAGGATGCCGCACGTTCATGCTCGGCTACCAGACCACCGACGGGGTGCCGATCACGGTGAACGACTGGCTGCTCAGCGATGTGCTGCGCGGCGAGTGGGGTTACACCGGCACGCTCATCACCGACTGGGACAACGTCGGACGCATGGTCTGGGAGCAGCATGTGCAGCCCGACTACGCGCACGCCTCGGCCGCGGCGGTGAGCGCGGGCAACGACATGGTGATGAACACTCCGGGCTTCTTCGCCGGAGCTCTCGAGGCGGTGTCGAACGGCCTGCTCGCGGAGGACGCCTTCGATGACGCCGTGGCGCGCATCCTCACGCTCAAGTTCGAGCTGGGGCTGTTCGAAGACCCGCGACTTCCGCAGGCGGACCTGGATGCCGTGGTCGGCAGCGCCGCCCACGCCGAGCTCAACCTCGAGACGGCCCGCCGTTCGATCGTGCTGCTCGAGAACGACGGCGTGCTGCCGCTCGACGCGTCGGCGCCGCTGACGGTCGCGGTCGTCGGGCCCCTCGCCGACGACGCCCAGACGCAGCTCGGCGACTGGGCCGGCGGATCGGGTCAGGCCGGATGGCTCGACGGACAGCCGCGCGAGATGATCACCACCGTGCTCGACGGTCTCGCCGGTACCGACGGATGGTCGGTGACGCACACGCGCGGCGCCGAGATCCTCACGCTCGACGACGATCCGCGGGGCACGAAGTTCCCCGACGGGCAGCCCCGGCCCTCGGTCGTCGTCCCGAGCGCACCCGACGACACGATGATCGCCGAGGCCGTCGCTGCGGCCGAGGCGTCCGATGTCGTGGTCGCCGTCGTCGGCGACCGTATCGAGCTCGTGGGCGAGGGCCGCTCGACGGCGACGCTCGAGCTGATCGGCGGACAGAACGCGCTGCTCGACGCGCTCATCGCGACGGGGAAGCCCGTCGTCGTGGTGCTCCTGGCCTCGAAGCCGCTCGTGCTGCCGGCATCCGCATCGAAGGCCGCCGCCGTGATCTGGGCGGCGAACCCCGGCATGCAGGGCGGCCGCGCGCTCGCCGAGATCATCTCTGGTGCGGTCGAGCCGTCGGGGCGCCTGCCGATCTCGTTCGCGCGCCACGTCGGGCAGCAGCCGACGTACTACAACCAGATCCGCGGCCAGCACGGCGACCGCTACGCGGACCTCACGCAGTCTCCCGCGTGGGCGTTCGGCGAGGGGCTGTCGTACTCGACGGTCTCGTACGGCGAGCTCTCGCTCGACACCGACCGGCTCGGTCTCGCCGACACGATCGTCGCCGAGGTGACGGTGACGAACACCGGTTCGCGCCCGGTGCGCGAGACGGTTCAGGTCTACGTCCGCGACTCCGTCACGAGCGTGAGCTGGGCCGACAAGGAGCTCAAGACCTACCGCCAGGTCGACGTCGCGCCCGGAGAGTCGGCGCGCGTGCGGCTCGAGGTGCCGGTCGCCGAGTGCTCGATCGTGGATGCGGCCGGCAACCGTCGCGTCGAATCCGGCGCGTTCGAACTGCTGGTCGGTCCGAGCTCACGCGAAGAAGCCCTGCGGAGTGCTGCGTTCACCGTGGCATGAGTCTGCGACGAGGGCGCTCAGGCGTCCTCGTCGCGGAGGCGCTGCGGCCCCGCGCCCTGACTTCCCAGGGCATCGTCGGGGTTGAGCAGACCGCACGCCTTCATCGACAGGCATCCGCAGCCGATGCATCCCGTCAGCTCTCGTTCGAGTCGCTCGATGCCCTCGCGGCGCTTCTCGAGTTCGCGCTTCCAGCGCCGTGACGCCCGCTGCCAGTCGGCGTGACTCGGGGTCTGCGTGAGCGGGACGTCGGCGAACGCGTCCTGCACATCCGACAGCGGGATGCCGAGGCGCTTCGCCACGGTGATGAGCGAGACCCGGCGCAGCATGTGTCGGGCGTAGCGGCGCTGATTGCCGGCGGTGCGCGTCGACGCGATGAGACCGAGGCTCTCGTAGAAATGCAGGGCGGACGGGGCGACGCCGGTGCGCCTGCTCATCTCGCCGATCGTCAGCGGCTCGTCGGGTCCGTGCGCAATCCGGTCCGGATCGGTGCTCATCGCGGCCTCCTCGATTTGACCTCAAGTGTACTTGAGGTCATACGGTGGCAACCGTGACCCGAACGGAGACCGCCACCCGATGACCTACGTGATCGCCCTGCCCTGCGTCGATGTCAAGGACCGTGCGTGCATCGACGAATGCCCTGTTGACTGCATCTATGAGGGCGAACGCTCGCTGTACATCCACCCCGACGAATGCGTCGACTGCGGCGCGTGCGAACCCGTCTGCCCGGTCGAGGCGATCTACTACGAAGACGAGACTACTACAAGGCCAACGTGGAGTTCTTCGATGAGCTCGGGTCGCCCGGTGGCGCCGCGAAGCTCGGCATCATCGAGCGCGACCACCCGATCATCGCCGCACTTCCGCCCCAGGAGGCACCCGAATGAGCAGTCAGCAGCACCCCGCCGCGCCGGTTCCGTCCGAGGTCGGTGAAGGGCTCAAGGCCGCGTTCCGCGCGCATCCGGCAGGGGTCGCGATCATCACGGCGATGACCCCTGCCGGTCCCGTCGGTCTCACGGCGTCGAGCGTCGCATCCGTCGCGGTCGACCCCGCGGCGATCGTGTTCTCGGTCACCAGGGCCACCGGCAGCGCGGGCTCGATCCTCAACGCCGAGTCGTTCGTCGTGCACCTGATCGACGACGAGCACTCGGCCCTGGCGCAGAGCTTCGCGGTGAGCGGCGCCGACCGCTTCACCCCCGAGCAGGGGTGGGGCACCCTTCCGACCGGTGAGCCGTACCTCGCCGAGGCGCGCGCCGCGATGCGCGGTCACACGATGTCGACGGTCGCGGTCGGCTCATCGACCGTCGTGGTCGCCGAGATCGACGAGGTGCTGCTCGGGCGGGCGGGCCGACCGCTCGTCTACCTCGACCGCCGATTCCACTCACTCCCCACCGATCAGAACGACTGAAAGGAACAGCATGCCCACTCCGTACACCCTTCCCGAGCTACCGTACGACTACTCGGCGCTCGCCCCGCACATCTCCGGCAAGATCATGGAGCTGCACCACTCGAAGCACCACCAGGCCTACGTCACCGGTGCCAACACGGCGCTCGAGCAGCTCGGCGCGGCCCGCGAGTCCGGCGACTTCGCCGCCGTGAACAAGCTCGAGAAGGACCTCGCGTTCAACCTCGGCGGTCACATCAACCACTCGGTGTTCTGGGAGAACCTGTCGCCCGACGGCGGCGGCAACCCCGAGGGCGAGCTGGAGGCCGCGCTGACCGACGCGTTCGGTTCGATCGACGCCTTCCGCGCCCACTTCACCGCCACCGCGCTCGGTGTGCAGGGTTCGGGCTGGGCTGTGCTCGCGTGGGACAGCGTCGGTGCGCGTCCGGTCATCTTCCAGCTGTTCGACCAGCAGGGCAATGCCCCGCTCGGCGTCACGCCGCTGCTGCAGCTCGACGTCTGGGAGCACGCCTACTACCTCGACTACCTCAACGTGCGCGCCGACTACGTCAAGGCGTTCTGGGAGCTCGTCAACTGGTCCGACGTGCAGCGCCGGTTCCAGGCCGTGCAGGAGAAGGCCGCGGGCCTCATCGTCGCCCGCTGAATCTCACGGATCTCCTCCCGGCGCCAGCGCGTCGGGAGGAGATTCGCGCCGCATTGCCGCCAGCCCGCCGCATTGCGGCCAACGCGCCGCATCGGGAGGAGATCCGCGATCCGGAGGAGGATGCCGCGGCATCCGCCCTCCGGATCGCAGATCTCCTCCCGATTGAGCGAGCGTCAGGCGAGCAGTTCGCCCGCGAGCGCCTCGATGCGACGGCGGATGTCGTCGCGGATCGGGCGTACGGAGTCGATGCCCTGCCCGGCCGGGTCGTCGAGCTCCCAGTCCTCGTAGCGCTTGCCGGGGAAGAACGGGCAGGCGTCGCCGCATCCCATCGTGATCACGACATCAGAAGCCTGCACGGCCTCGGTCGTGAGCACCTTGGGCTGCTCGGCGGTGATGTCGATGCCGAGTTCGCTCATGGCCTCGACCGCGATCGGGTTGATCTGGTCGGCGGGCATGGATCCGGCGGAGCGCACCTCGATGCGGTCCCCGGCGACCTCTCGCAGAAAACCTGCGGCCATCTGCGAGCGTCCGGCGTTGTGCACGCACACGAAGAGGACGGAGGGCTTGGTGGTGGTCATGATGTCTCCAGGGTAGGCGAGCGTGCGGGGTCGAGGGTCGTCAACGGTGTCCTGCCGATCTGCAGCACCGCCGGAGCCGCGCAGCAGCTGCCCGCGTTGTCATCGAAGTCACCGGACCCCCCGCATACCCCGGTCGCGGGCAGGGTGAGTTCGTTGCGGGCCGCGCCCTCGTGATCGCCGGCGAGGTGGGCCGCGACGCTGCGCACCTGCTCGTAACCGGTGAGGGCGAGGAAGGTCGGAGCTCGACCGTAGGACTTCGCGCCGACGATGAAGAGGCCCTCCTCCGGCTGCGTGAGCTGTCGGGCACCGGTCGCGCCCACCGAACCGCAGGAGTGGATGTTGGGGTCGATCTCGGAGGCGATGCCGGCGACCGCATCGAGAGCGGGGTCGAGATCGATTCGGAGTTCGCGCAGGATGCCGGTGTCCGGCCGGAATCCGGTGAGCGCGAACACGTGCGCGATCTCTGCCATCTCGCGTCCGTCTTCGGCGACGATCACCAGGCCCCTCCCGTCCCGCCGGAACTCGGCGACTCGGAATCCTGTCACCACCTCGACGACACCGTCATGGACCACCTTCGACACCCGAGAGCCGAGCGCTGCGCGTTCGGGCAGCTGATCTCCGGCGCCGCCCCCGAGAACGTTCGCGGCGCTCCCTCGGCGGAGCAGCCAGGTGACGCGGGTCCCCGGCGACCGGCGGGCCAGTTCGCTCAGGCGCAGCACGGCGTGCGTGGCGGAGTGTCCCGCTCCGACGACGACCACATGCGAGCCGGCGAGCCCGGACACGTCGTCGGGGATGCGGTAGGAGATCAGATCGGATGCCGCGGCCTCGCCCACGGCGGGGAAGCCGTCTGCGCCCGCAGGGTGGGGGAGACCCCAGGTGCCGCTCGCGTCGATGACCGCCCGGGCGAGGATCCGCGACTCGGTGCCGTCCGTGTCGAGGGTGTGCACGACGAACGGCTGGTTCCTGCGTCCGGACTCGACGACCTTGTCGCGACCCTGGCGAGCGACGCCTGTGACGGCGGTGCCGTACCGGATCCGCTCACCGAGTGCGCCCGCGAGAGGCGCCAGGTAGTCGCTCACCCATTCCGCCCCGGTCGGACAGCCCGCGGTCGGTGCGGTCCACCCGGTCGGCTCGAGCAGGTGACGCGCGGCGGCATCCGTCAGCTCGGGCCACGCCGAGAACAGGCGCACGTGGCCCCATTCGGAGACCGCGGCGGCAGGGCCGCGCCCGCGTTCGAGGACGACGACGTCTTCGCGGCGTTCGACGAGATGCGCCGCCGCGGCGAGACCCTGCGGCCCCGCGCCGATGACGACGATGGGAAGCTCGGACACGACATCTCCTCAGATCGAAACACTTCAATATGAGAAGCGTCGCCCACGTATCGAAGATTGTCAATACGTGAGAGGATGAGCGTATGACGCTTCCGGTGACGATCGAGCAGACGGGCTGCTGCACGCCGCGCGCGGCATCCGCTCTTCCGCTCGCCGAGGCTGAACGGATCGCCCGCCTGTTCAAGGCGCTCGGCGACCCGACGCGCATCCGCCTGCTCTCGCTGATCTCGTCGGCCGCGGGTGGCGAAGCCTGCATCTGCGACCTCACCGATCCGGTCGGTCTGTCGCAGGGCACGGTCTCGCATCACATGAAGCTGCTGGCGGACGCCGGACTCGTCACGCGTGAGCAGCGCGGCAAGTGGGCGTACTTCTCCCTCGCCGAGGGCGCTCTCGACGCCGCCGGCGACGCGCTGCGAGCCGTCTGATCCTGCTGCGCTCCTCAGGTCGGCGTGCGGTCATCCCGATAGGCTGATTCCATGGCCCTCCTCTCGATCGCCGGTTTGGCGCGCGCTCCGCATGAGCTGCGCTCGGCGACTCCGATGAAGGAATGGATGCGCGTCGTGCTCCACCCGGGCACGAACGGGTGGACCAGCGTCTGGGGCACTCTCTCGCACGGCGAGATCGCGGGCTGCCCGCCGCCACGCGACTAGACCGCGCCTCTGTGGGGTGCGGTCTTCCGCGTCGTTCACCCCTTCTCTCGCGTGAGGTCTCGTCATGTCTGCTTCTCCTGTCCGCACCCGTCCCCGTCTCCGCCTGGCTCCCCATGAGCTGTGGCGAGGCATCCGCTCCAACGCCCGCAGCGAGGTGCTCGGGGGTTCGCTGTTGCTCGCCGCCACCGTCGCCGCGCTGATCCTCGCCAACACCCCCGCCGTGTCGTGGTACGAGTCGGTGCGCGACTTCACGTTCGGCATCCCCGAGCTGCATCTCGATCTGAGCATCGGGGCCTGGGCCGCGGACGGCCTGCTCGCGATCTTCTTCTTCGTCGTGGGTCTCGAGCTGAAGGAGGAGTTCGTCACCGGCCGACTGCGCGATCCGCGTCAGGCGGCGCTGCCGATCGCCGCAGCCGTCGGCGGGGTGATCGTGCCGGCGATCATCTTCGCCCTGATCAACGCGGGCGACGGCGACGCCCTGCGCGGCTGGGCCATCCCGACCGCCACGGACATCGCGTTCGCGGTCGCCGTGATCGCCGTGGTCGGGAAGTTCCTCCCACCGGCGCTCCGTGTCTTCCTGCTCACACTCGCGATCATCGACGACCTGATCGCCATCACGATCATCGCGACCTTCTACACCGACTCGATCAGCTTCCCCTGGCTGACTCTCGCGCTGCTGCCCCTCGCAGGATTCGCGCTGCTCGTGCAGAAGGGCGTGCGGGCGTGGTGGATCCTGATGCCTCTCGCGATCGCCGTGTGGGTCTGCATCCATGCCGCCGGCATCCACGCGACCGTCGCCGGAGTCCTCCTCGGTTTCGTCGTTCCTGTCATCCCGACCGAGCGCGCCCGGGTGCCGCGGGGGACGGATGCCGACGGCGAGCCCCTCTACGACGGCCTCGCCCCGCACTTCGCCGACCGGTGGGGTGTCGTGGCGACGCTGTTCGCCGTGCCCGTGTTCGCCTTCTTCGCGGCGGGCGTCACGATCGGCGGACTCGCGGGGCTCGCGTCGGCGCTGACCGATCCGATCGCGATCGGCATCATCGTCGGCCTCGTCCTGGGCAAGCCGATCGGGATCCTCGCGACCACGTTCCTGCTCAGCCGGGTGCCCGCTCTGCGTCTCGACGAGTCGCTGCGCTGGCCCGACCTCGCCGGCATGGCATTCCTCGCGGGAATCGGATTCACCGTCTCGCTGCTCGTCGGAGAGCTGGCCTACGGGTCGAGTTCGGTCGCCGACGAGCACGTCAAGATCGGCGTGCTCCTCGGCTCCCTGATCGCCGCGGTGATCGGCGGGCTGATGCTCGCGAGGCGCAACGCTCTCGCCCGCCGATCGCTGCTCGACGCCTGAGGGCGACGGTCAGGAGCTGCCGACCGTCGACTGCAGCTTCGCCATCACCTGGGTGATCGTGAACGATGCCGATTCCTGGCGAGCGGGGAACTCGGCAAGGGTGTGCAGCATGTTCGCCACATACGCCTGGGCCGGGATGAACAGGAAGATGTGGTCGAGCACCCAGTCCCAGTAGGTGTTCGAGGTGATGTCGGCGCGCTCGAACGGATCGGTGCGCAGATTGAAGAGCTTCGGGAACCGCAGCTTGCGCCAGTTGCGCAGGTCGGTCGGGCCGGCGGTCGGCGTGAAGACCGTGGAACCGGGCACGAGGTCTTTCGGATCCGCATCCGGAAAGGCAGCCGGGTCGAGAGGCCGCTCGGCCACGGTGATATATCCCGTGGCATCGACGAATTCCGCGTACTGCGCGTTGGTCACCTGGTAGCGGTCGATCTCGAACGAGGCGACCTCGCGCTCGTGCACCGGGCGCTCGTCGGGGTAGAAGTCCCCGGACCCCATCCGGAAGGTTCCGCCGGGGATCAGCACCATGTCGCGAATGTTCGTCACCCGCGTCAGCGTAGCGTCCGGGTCGTCGCGCGGGGCAGGATGCTCGCCCGCGTGGGGCTAGCCGACCAGGCGCGCGGTCGTGCCTCGGACGTTCAGCTCGTAGGGGAGCTCGGCCGGTATTCCCGCGGCTTCGCCGTCGGCGAGCTTCGCGAGCACGGCATCCGCCGCACGCTCGCCCTGCCCGAGGGGGAACTGGTCGACGGTGCTGAGTCGGAAGAACTCGCCGAGCTCGTGACCGTCGATGCCGACGATCGAGAGGTCGTCCGGCACGGCGAATCCGAGGTCGCGGGCGGCGAGGATCGCCCCGATCGCCATCTCGTCGGATGCCGCGAACACGGCGGTGGGTCGCGGGCCGGGGCGTCCGAGCAGCTGCTTCGCCGCGCGGTATCCGCCCTCGACCGTGAAGTCGGCGGGCTCGAGGAAGGCCGGATTCAGAGGGATGCCGGCCTTCGCCAGTGCCTTCTCGAAGCCCAGGCGACGATTCGTCGGGATGTGGAAGTCGATGTCGAACTCGGGGTTCGCGCCGATGTGGGCGATGTCGCGGTGTCCGAGACCGATCAGGTGCTCGGTCGCCAGCTGGGCCACGGCGACGTCGTCGACGGTGAGGGTGTCGAGCTTGGGGTTCGGCCCGCCGATCGCGATCACCGGCAGGCCGAGGTCGAGCAGGTACTGCGTCTCGTCGTCGTCGAGCTCGATCGACACCGCGATCACCGCATCCACTCGCTGCCGCCGCAGGAAGGTGTCGAACACGTGGCGGCGCACGTCCTTGTCGGCGGTGATGTTGTAGAGGGTGATGTCGTAGCCCTCGCGCATCAGCGCGGACGATACCCCCGACAGCACGGTGCTGAAGAACCATCGGTCGAGGAAGGGCACCACGACCCCGATGTTGCGGGTGCGGCCCGATGCCAGGCTCGACGCGCGGGAGGACACGACGTAGCCGAGCGCCGATGCCGCCTCCTGCACGCGCAGGCGGGCCGACTCCGACACATGGCCTCGGCCGCTCAGCGCGCGCGAGACCGTCGCGGTCGAGACGCCGGCGAGCCGGGCGACCTCATCGATGCTCGCCATGGGGGATCCTCTCTGAGCCGTTCCGGTCGCAGTTCGTGCCGTCGGGCGGAGCCGGGGGCGGCGCGAACTGCGACCGGAACGTCGTGCGGCTTACGCCGTGGTGTACCAGACCGCGGTGTCGACCGGCACGGCGCCACCGTCGAACGGCTGGCTCTGCAGGATCACGAACGCGTCGGTCGGCAGCGGCAGCGGCGCGGTGCCGAGGTTCGCGAGCACGTGCACGTCGCCGCGGCGGAACGCCACCGCATCTGCGCCGGCGTCTTCCCAGACGAGCGATCCGCTGCCGAAGCCGTGCTCACGCCGTCCGGCGAGCAGGCGCTTGTAGAGCGCCAGCGTCGAGGCGGGGTCGACCTCTTCGACGTCGCGCGAGTACGACGCCCAGTCGGCGGGCTGGGGCAGCCACGACGCACCGGTCTCGTTGAAGCCGAACGCCGGAGCATCCGCCTCCCACGGCAGCGGCACACGGCATCCGTCGCGACCGTAGCGCTCGCCGTTGGTGCGGAACCACGTCGGGTCCTGACGGAAGGCGTCGGGGATCTCCATCGCCTCGGGCAGGCCCAGCTCCTCGCCCTGGTAGAGGTATGCCGAACCCGGAAGCGCGAGCATCACGGTCGTCGCCGCGCGAGCGCGCGCGAGTCCGATGGCGGTGTCGGGCTTGTGCGGGGTGTTCGGGCCGATGCCCTCGCCCTGCGGGTTCTCGGCCGTGAGCGCGAGTCGCGACGCGTGGCGCACGACGTCGTGGTTCGACAGCACCCAGGTGCTGGGTGCGCCGACCTCGCCGAACGCGTCGAGGGATTCGCGGATGACAGACCCCAGAGCCTTCGCGTCCCACTCGGTCATGAGGTAGGGGAAGTTGAAGGTCTGGTGCATCTCGTCGGGGCGCACCCACAGGGCGGTCTGCTTGAGCGTCGGCATCCAGGCCTCACCGCACAGCGCGCGGTCGCCGTCGTACTCGGCCAGCACCTTGTGCCAGTCGCGGTAGATGTCGTGCACGCCGTCCTGGCCCCAGTACGGCACGTTCGCCTCGCCGCCGCCCATCGAGTCGGCGTCTGCCGGGGGCGTGTAGTCGGGCAGGCCGTCGGCCTTGATCATGCCGTGGGCCACGTCGACCCGGAAGCCGTCGACGCCGCGGTCGAGCCAGAAGCGCAGGATCGAGCGGAACTCCTCGCGCACCTCTTCGTTGTTCCAGTCGAAGTCGGGCTGCGTCGGGTCGAAGATGTGCAGGTACCACTGGCCCGGCGTGCCGTCGGCCTCGGTCACGCGCTCCCACATGCCGCCGCCGAAGACGGACTCCCAGTTGTTCGGGGGCAGCTCGCCGTTCTTGCCCTTGCCGTCGCGGAAGATGTACCGCGCGCGCTCGGGGCTGCCGGGAGCAGCCTTGAGGGCCTCCTGGAACCAGGCGTGCTGCGCCGACGAGTGGTTGGGGACCAGGTCGACGACGACGCGGATGCCGCGGGCATGCGCCTCGTTCAGCATCGTGTCGAAGTCGTCGAGGGTGCCGAACAGCGGGTCGACGTCGCGGTAGTCGGCGACGTCGTAGCCGGCGTCCCGCTGCGGGCTCGTCATGAACGGGCTCAGCCAGATCGCGTCGACGCCGAGCTCCTTCAGCGAGTCGAGCCGGCTGGTGATGCCGGGCAGGTCGCCGATGCCGTCGCCCGAGGCGTCGGCGAACGAACGGGGGTAGATCTGGTAGATGACCGCGCTGCGCCACCACTCGGAACCGGGGGCTGCGATCTGCTCAAGCTGTGCCATGGCAACAGATTAGTGCAAACGCTTACATGATTGCCAGAGCGAGCATCGAATCGATTCGGTGAGCCGATATTCTGCGCCGGTCCGCAGCCGCTTGCAGGCCCGGGAGTATGCTTCGGGCATCCGACCACAGGAGGCTGTCATGGTTCCCGAGATCAACTACTGGGCCGTTCTGCTCGCGACCGCCTCGAGCATGATCGTCGGCTCGATCTGGTACGCGCCGAAGGTGTTCGGCACCCGCTGGTCGAAGCTCGCGAACGTCGACATGGACCGTCCGGGGGCGAGCGCGACGATGGCGATCATCACCACCGTGATCGTGAGCTTCGCGACGGCGTGGGTGCTCGCCGGAGCATCCGCGATCGCCTGGCACTTCTACGACGGATCGTTCTTCTGGGCCGCCGTCGTCACCGGCGTGCTGCTGTGGGCCGGGTTCACGGCCGCGCGGTTCATCACGCACGACGCCTTCGAGGGCCGCCCGACGGCGTTGACCACCATGAACATCGCACACGAGATCGTCACGATCGTGGTCATGGCCGTGATCATCGGCGTCTGGCCGCCGGCTCTCGGCTAGCTCGCCGCGGCATCCGTCGTGAGGTCCTGCGCGAACATGACGAGGATCCCGCTCGGGCCGCGCAGATAGGTGAGCCGGTAGACGCCCTGGTAGTTCGCGACTCCTCGCAGCGGGTGATATCCGTGCCGGGCAGCAATCGCCAGGGACTCGTCGATGTCGTCGACGGAGAACGCCACCCGGTGCATCCCGATCTCGTTCGGCAGGGTCGGCTCGGTCTCGATCGCGTCGGGATGGATGTATTCGAACAGCTCGAGCTGACCGTGGCCGTCGGGTGTCTGCAGCACGGCGATCTTCGCGTGGTTGCCGTCGAGGCCGACGGCGGTGTCGGCCCATTCGCCGCTGACCTCGTCCCGACCGAGCACGGTGAGGCCGAGATCGGTGAAGAAGGCGATCGTCGCCTCGAGGTCGCGCACGGCGATGCCGACGTTCTCCAGTGTGATGGGCATGGCTCGCATGCTACTCGCGGGGCGCGACACGCCGGGCGCCTCGAAAGACTAGACCTTCGCCACTTCCGCCGAGACTTCCTGGTATGCCAGCATTTTGCACGTGACCTCCTGGTCGCCTGCGGTCGCCGACTGCGGTTCAGACCGAGGGGGTCTTCATGTCGGGTTCATCGCGCCGTTCAGCGCCATGGATGATCGCCGCCGCACTCATCGCCGCCGCGATGGTCGCGGGCGTGACCACCGCGGCCTCCGGTGATGCCCCCGCCGACGACCCGACCGCCGCACCGGATCCGACTCTGTCGGTCGCCCTCGCCTACGAGTTCCTCGATGCGCGCGTCGACGAGTTCTGCGACGGCGCGGGGCACTGCCTTCCCCGCAGCTATCAGGGAGGCTTCTTCACCGACCTGCCGACCTGGGACTTCACCCCGTCGTTCGTCTACGACGACGCCCTCGTCGTGATCGCGTACACGGCACGCGGGCTCCCCGACGACATCCGTCGGGCGCGGACCATCGGCGACACCCTGCTCTTCGTGCAGGCGAACGACCCGATCGGCGACGGCCGAGTGCGCACCTCGTACGAGCCGCACGGCATCCGTCAGGGGAGGGTCGAGATCACCGGCCCCGGCACGTTCACCGGCAACCAGGCCTGGACCGGTATGGCGCTCGCGCGTCTCTTCCACGCGACCGGCGACTCGACGTACCTCGCCGGGGCGGTGCAGATCGCCGAATGGATCCAGAACAACACCGCCGACATGGTGCGAGCGCCCTTCGGCTACACCGGCGGTCAGCTCGAGAACGGCTCGTCGCTGGAGTGGAAGTCCACCGAGCACAACAGCGATATCGCCGGCTTCTTCACGCAGCTCGCACAGCTCACCGGCGACTCCGTCTGGGCCGATCGGGCGGGCGTCGCGTCGGCCTTCGTGGCCGCGATGCAGAGCGCCGACGGCCATGTCGACACGGGCACCCTGCTGGACGGGTCGACGGTCAACACCCGCCCCATTCCCCTCGACGCGCAGACCTGGAGCTCGCTCGCCACGCGCGACCCCCGCTACGACACCTCGCTGGACTGGACGCTGACCCACCTCATCGCGACGGACGGGCAGTATCAGGGCGCGTCGATCAGCGACGCCGACGTGTCGAAGGTGTGGTTCGAGGGATCCGGCCACCTGGCGCTCGCTCTCACGCTGCGCGATGCGCCCGGTGACGCCGAACGCGTGGAGTCGCTGCTGAGCAGCATCCGCCTCGGTCAGCGCGATGCGCCCAACGGCGACGGCAAGGGGATCGTGGCGACGTCGACCGACGGCCTCGACTCGGGCTTCGGCGACCTCTACTACGCCAGCCTGCACACCGGTGCGACGGCCTGGTACCTGCTCGCCGCCGCGGGCGACAATCCCTTCGCGCTGCCCGTCGACTGACCCGTCGCGCGCCGTCACCACTGCCGCCACGTCGGGCGCGGTGCGGGGTCACTTTTGCACCGGCGGCGCGGTGCGGGGTCACCATTGCACCTCCGGCGCGGTGCGTGGTCACTATTGCACCGGAATCGCCAGTTTCGGGTGCGGAACTGGCCCCGGCTGCGGGCGCGGGTGCGGAACTGGCCCCGGCTGCGGGCGCGGATGCGGAACTGGCCCCGGCTGCGCGAGCGGGATCGGAACTGGCCCCGGCTGCGCGAGCGGGTGCGGAACCGACCCCCTCGGTGCTGGGGCCGGCGTCATCGCCCCGGTGCGGGGCCAAAAGCGCATCCTCCGCTGATGCGGGGCCAATAACGCATCCGAAACCGGCGATTCGGGTGCAGAACTGGCCCCGGCTGTGCGCGCGGGTGCAGAACTGGCCCCGGCTGCGGGCGGGGTGCAGAACTGGCCCCGGCTGTGCGCGCGGGTGCGGAACTGGCCCCGGCTGTGCGCGCGGTGCGGAACTGGCCGCGGCTGCGGGCGCCTACCGCTTACGCGGCGACGCGGGCGACGGCGGCGATCGCGCTGGTGAAGAAGTCGACGCCGTCGATGCCCGAGCGCATGGCGGCCGAGGTGTCGGGGCCGAAGCCGGCCTCGGTCGCGTGCTCGGGGTGCGGCATGAGCCCCACGACGTTGCCCGCCTCGTTGGTGAGTCCGGCGATGTCGCGCAGGGAGCCGTTCGGGTTCACGCCCGCATAGCGGAATGCCACGAGGTTCTCGCCCTCGAGACGGTCGAGCGTCTCCTCGTCGGCGATGTACCCGCCGTCGGCGTTCTTCAGCGGGATCGTGATCTCCTGGCCCGTGCGGAAGCGGTTGGTCCACGCGGTGTCGGAGTTCTCGACGATCAGCTTCTGATCGCGCCGCACGAAGTGCTGGTGGTCGTTGCGGATCAGCCCGCCGGGCAGCAGGTGCGCCTCGACCAGCATCTGGAAGCCGTTGCAGATGCCGAGGATCGGCATGCCCTTGGCCGCGGCGTCCTTGACCTCCGCCATGATCGGCGAGAGCGCGGCGATCGCACCGGCGCGCAGGTAGTCGCCGTAGCTGAAGCCGCCGGGCAGCACGAGGGCGTCGACGCCCTCGAGATCGTGCGAACCGTGCCAGAGGGCGACCGGCTCGGCGCCGGCGATGCGCACGGCGCGCTGGGCGTCGCGGTCGTCGAGCGAGCCCGGGAAGGTGATGACGCCGATGCGCGTGGTCACTCGGCGACCTCGATGCCGACGACGTCCTCGATCACGGAGTTGGAGAGCACCTCATCGGCGATGCGGCGGGCCTCGGCGAGGATCTCGTCGGTGACCTCGCCTTCGACGGTGAGCTCGAAGCGCTTGCCGATGCGGACATCGGAGAAGCCCTCGACGCCCAGACGGGAGAATGCGCCGGACACGGCCTTCCCCTGCGGGTCGAGCAGTTCGGGCTTGGGCATGACGTCGACGACGATGGTGGGCATGAACGGCTCCGGAAGTCGCGGGCGGACGGGCGTGTCCAGTCTACCGGCTCGGGACTCGCCCGATTCCCGGGTGACGGGGCTCAGGCGTGGAAGACGGTGTGCAGGTCGCCGATCGCCTCGCGGCCGCCGAGGCCGTCGATCTCGAACAGCACGGAGATGCCGACGACGTGGCTGCCCAGGCGCTCGACCAGTTCGCGTCCGGCGGCGAGCGTGCCCCCGGTGGCGAGCACGTCGTCGATGAGCAGCACGCGGGACCCGACGGGCAGATCGTCGTGCATCTCGATCGTCGCGGTGCCGTATTCGAGGGCGTAGTCGACGGATGCCGCGGGGCGGGGCAGCTTGCCGGCCTTGCGGATCGGGATGAGGCCGACGCCTGCGGCGATCGCGGCCGCTCCGGCGAGGATGAAGCCGCGTGCCTCGATGCCCGCCACGACGTCGAACTGTCCGGCGAACGGCGCGATGATCGCGTCGGTGGTCGCCTGCAGGGCCTCGGCGTCGGCGAGCAGCGGGGTGATGTCGCGGAAGATGATCCCCGCCTCGGGATAGTCGGGGATGCTGCGGATCAGGGATTCGGCGCGGACGAGGGCGGGGGAGAGATCGGTGTCGGGCACCGGTCAAGGCTACGCGAAAGGCTCGGGCTTGACACCGTGGGAGCGCTCCCATAGAGTCACTGGACAGTGCATGGGAGCGCTCCCACAGGAATCCTCACGGGAAGCCATCACGGAAAGCCCCCGCACGACCCCGAGCACCACCCGCACCACCACTGCACGACCCACCACAAAGGAGTGAACTGTGAACACACGTGCCCGCAAGCGGATCCTGACGACAGCAGCCGTCGCATCCGTCTCCGCCCTGGCCCTCGCCGGCTGCGCCTCCGCCGATGCCGGCGACAGCGCTTCCGGTGACGAGAAGGTCACACTGACCGTCACCACCTTCGGCACCTTCGGATACGACGACCTCTACGACGAGTACGAGAAGGCGAACCCGAACGTCACGATCGAGGCGACCAACATCGACACCGGCGGCAACGCCCGCACCGACGCGTTCACGAAGATCGCAGCCGGCTCGGGTCTCAGCGACGTCGTCGCGATCGAGGAGGGGTGGCTCGGCGCGATCATGGACGTCTCCGACACCTTCGTCGACCTGCGCGACTACGGCATCGAAGACCGCAAGTCCGACTGGGTCGACTGGAAGTACGGACAGGCGACCGACGCCGAGGGCCGCGTGATCGGCTACGGCACCGACATCGGCCCGAGCGGCATCTGCTACAACGGCGCCGCCTTCGAGGCGGCCGGCCTGCCCAGCGACCGCGAGTCCGTCGCCGAGCTGCTGAACGGCGACTGGGAGAACTACTTCGCGGTCGGCGCCGAGTACACGGCCAAGACCGGCAAGGCCTGGTACGACCACTCCGGCTTCGTCTGGAACGCCATGGTCAACCAGCTCGACGAGGGGTACTACACCTCTGACGGCGAGCTGAACGTCGAGGACAACGCCGAGCTGAAGGAGCGCTTCGAGCTGCTCGGGGCCGCGACCGAAGGCGGTCAGTCCGCTGCACAGACCGCGTGGGACTGGAACGGCGGCAAGTCGTTCGTCGACGGCACCTTCGCCACGTTCGTCTGCCCGGGCTGGATGCTCGGCGTCGTGCAGGGCCAGGTCGAGGCCGGCGGCGGCGACGCCTCCACCGGCTGGGACTTCGCCGACGTCTTCCCCGGCGGCGCAGCCAACTGGGGCGGCGCGTTCCTGTCGATCCCCGAGAGCTCGCAGCACAAGGAGGCCGCGGCCGACCTCGCAAACTGGCTGACGCAGCCCGAGCAGCAGGTCAAGCAGTCCGCCGCCGCGGGCAACTTCCCGTCGACGATCAAGGCGCAGGAGACGCTCTCGTCCGAGGCGACTCCGAACGCGTTCTTCAACGACGCACCCACCGGTGCCATCCTCGCCGAGCGTGCCAAGGGCGTCGTCGCCCAGTTCAAGGGCGCCGATGACTCGGTGATCCAGGAGAACGTCTTCGGTCCGGCCCTCAGCGGCCTCGACCGTGGCGAGACCGACACCCAGGGCGCCTGGGATGCCGCGGTCGAGCTCCTGAACGAGCTGGTCGACTGACCCAGCCACCGCATCCGTTCCGGTCGCAGTTCGTGCCGCGCCGCCTTCACCGGGGCGGCACGGGCTGCGACCGGAGCACCACGGAAGCCCGGAACAGGACCAAGGAAGAGTCATGACCCTCACGCATGAGCGCTCGGAGACGGCATCCGCGTCGTCGAACGACGCGAAGAGCCCGAAGACGGATGCCGCGGCTCGGCGTCCCTGGCGGCACCGCATCTCGCGGTTCGACCAGAACGCCTCCCCGTACTTCTACATCTCGCCGTTCTTCCTGCTCTTCGGGCTGGTCGGACTCTTCCCGCTGCTCTACACGGTGTGGGTGGCCGTGCACGAGTGGGACCTGCTCAAGGGGCAGGGCGAGTTCATCGGCGCCGGGAACTTCGTCGAGATCCTCGGCGACCCGATGTTCTGGAACTCGATCTTCAACACCCTGAGCATCTTCCTGCTGTCGGCGATCCCGCAGCTCGCGGTCGCCCTGGT
Source organism: Microbacterium sp. Root280D1 (assembly GCF_001428975.1). Classification (NCBI taxonomy): domain Bacteria; kingdom Bacillati; phylum Actinomycetota; class Actinomycetes; order Micrococcales; family Microbacteriaceae; genus Microbacterium; species Microbacterium sp. Root280D1. Next base: position 649,290 of record NZ_LMJK01000001.1, read on the forward strand.
GATCGCCTACCTCCTCGACCGCGGCCTGCGTGCCCCGACGTTCTGGCGCATGAGCGTTCTCATCCCGTTCGTCGTGACCCCCGTCGCCGTCGCCATCATCTTCTCGAGCATCTTCAACGAGGCCGACGGCCTCGCCAACAACCTGCTCAATCTGATCGGCATCGCCGACCAGGAGTGGAAGCACAACACGGCGCTGTCGCACCTCGCGATCGCCGTGATGGTGAACTTCCGCTGGACCGGCTACAACGCCCTCATCCTCCTCGCCGCCATGCAGGCGGTGCCGCGCGATCTCTACGAGTCGGCAGCCCTCGACGGAGCCGGCGCTGCTCGCCGGTTCTTCTCGATCACGATCCCCACGATCCGCCCGACGCTGATCTTCGTGATCATCACGGCGACGATCGGCGGTCTGCAGATCTTCGCCGAGCCCCGGCTGTTCGACGTCTCGACCGCGGGCGGCATCGGCGGCAGCGACCGGCAGTTCCAGACAACCGTGCTGTTCCTGTGGGAGCTCGCCTTCTTCCGCCGGGACCTCGGCGAAGCATCCGCCGTCGCCATCCTGCTGTTCCTGCTCATCGTCGGCATCGGCGTCATCAACTTCCTGATCTCCCGACGCATCTCGACCGGGGATGCTCCGAAGAGCCGCGCCGCGCGCCGACGAGCCCGCACCGCCGCTGCCGCCGCTGCCGCCGCAGCCGCGACGGCCGCCGCCGGCACGACGATCGCCACCACGACCGAGGAGAATGCGCGATGACCGCCACCCAGGCGCTGAGCGTCCCCGAGAAGATCCGCCGCCGTCGAGGCGCCGTGGGCGGCAACGCCGGGATCGGCAGCCGCCCCGGCTTCCTCACCTACGGCCTGCTCGCCGCGTTCATCATCGGCAGCGTCTACCCGCTGTGGTGGTCGGTCGTCGTGGCGAGCGGCACGAACGCCACGCGTGGCGAAACCCTGCCGCTGATCCCCGGCGGCAACTTCTTCACCAACGCCGCCAAGGTGTTCGACGCGATCCCGTTCTGGCTCGCTCTGGGCAACTCGTTCCTCATCTCGGCGATCATCACGGTCTCGGTCGTCACGTTCTCGACGCTGGCCGGCTATGCCTTCGCCAAGCTGCGCTTCACGGGCCGCGACGGACTGATGATCTTCGTGATCGCGACCATGGCGATCCCGACGCAGCTCGGCATCATCCCGCTGTTCATGCTGATGCGGGAGCTCGGCTGGACCGGATCGATCGGCGCGGTCATCGTGCCGACACTGGTCACCGCCTTCGGCGTCTTCTTCATGCGGCAGTACCTGGTCGACGTGATCCCGGACGAGCTGATCGAGGCGGCGCGGATGGACGGCGCGAACCAGTTCCGCACGTTCCTCACCGTCGGCATCCCGGCCGCTCGCCCTGCCATGGCGATCCTCGGCCTCTTCACCTTCATGACGGCGTGGACCGACTACCTCTGGCCGCTGATCGTGCTCTCCCCGCAGAACCCGACACTGCAGACGGCCCTCAGCCAGCTGCAGTCCGGCTATTACATCGACTACTCCATCGTGCTCGCCGGTGCGGTGCTCGCGACCCTTCCGCTGCTCGTCCTGTTCGTCGTGGCGGGCCGGCAGCTGGTCAGTGGCATCATGGCGGGCGCGGTGAAAGGATGACCCCTATGACCCGTGCCTTTCCCGAGAACTTCCTGTTCGGCGCCGCGACAGCGGCGTACCAGATCGAAGGGGCGGCTTTCGAAGACGGGCGCACCGCGTCGATCTGGGATGCCTTCAGCAGGGAGCCCGGCGCCGTGATCGGCGGCGACAACGGCGATGTGGCGTGCGACCACTACCACCGCTATCCGCAGGACGTCGCTCTCATGAAGAAGCTCGGGCTGCAGACCTACCGCTTCTCGACCTCGTGGTCGCGCGTCCAGCCCGACGGCGGCGCGGTCAACGCGAAGGGCGTCGACTTCTACGAGCGCCTGGTCGACGAGCTGCTCGCGAACGACATCCTGCCCTGGCTGACGCTCTATCACTGGGACATGCCGCAGGCGCTGCAGGAGACCGGCGGGTGGACCAACCGTGACACCGTCGGACGCTTCCTCGAGTACGCCGGCACGATGCACGACGCCCTGGGCGATCGGGTGAACGTGTGGACGACCCTGAACGAGCCGTGGTGCTCGTCGTTCCTCTCTTATACCGGCGGCGAGCACGCTCCGGGTCACACGAGCGTCGCCGAGGGTCTGCTCTCGGCGCACCACCTGCTGCTCGCCCACGGCGAGACGGTCCGCGAGCTGCGTGGCCGGGATGCGAGCCTGAATCTCGGCATCACGCTGAACCACACGGTCGCAGACCCCGCCGATCCGACCAACCCCGCAGACATCGACGCCGCGCGTCGCGTCGACGGCCAGTTCAACCGCTGGTTCCTCGACCCGATCTACCGGGGCGTGTACCCGGACGACATCATCCGGGACATCCGGTCGGTGGATGCCGATGCCGTCGCCCGCTTCACGGATGCCGTGCACGACGGCGACCTCGACGTCATCTCTCAGCGCATCGACACGCAGGGCGTCAACTACTACCACGGCGACTTCGTCTCGGGCACGGCTCCCACCCCTGAGCGGACCCCGCTCAGCGGCGGCCCCGCGACCGACCGGGTCGGTCGAAGCCCGTATCCGTCGAGCGAGGGCATCCACCCCGTCGAACGCGGACTGCCCCGCACGGCGCAGAACTGGGAGGTGCAGCCCGAGGGGCTCACCCGTCTGCTGCAGCGCGTGTGGACCGAGTACGCCGAGCCCGCCGGAACCGTGCTGTACATGACCGAGAACGGTGCCGCCTATGACGACGTCGCGGTCGTCGAAGACGGTGAGACCCGCGTGCACGACGAGGACCGCACCGAGTTCCTGCGCCTGCACCTGGCCGCCGTGCTCGATGCGGCGGATGCCGGCGTCGACGTGCGCGGCTACTTCTACTGGTCGATGTTCGACAACTTCGAGTGGGCCTGGGGCTACGACAAGCGGTTCGGCATCGTGCGCGTCGACTACGACACCCAGGAGCGGAGTCTGAAGGACTCCGGTCGGGAGTACGCTCGCATCATCGCCGCTCGCGCTCTCTGACGCCGGGCGGCGTCACCAGGGAGCATCCGGCCTCGCTGCCGGACGGAGGGAGAGTCGTGTCGTCACGAGCGACCATCGAAGAGGTGGCATCGGCCGCCGGAGTCTCACGGTCGACGGTGTCACGCGTCGTCAACGGGTCGACGGCGGTGAGTCCTGAAGCCCTCGAGTCGGTGAAGCGGGCCATCGAGGAGCTCAGCTACGTGCCCAACCGCGCGGCTCGCTCACTCGCGTCCCGACAGACCCACGCGATCGCCCTGATCGTCCCCGAGGACACCACGCGGTTCTTCGGAGATCCCTTCTTCGCGGCGATCGTCGCGGGCATCACGGGGGCGCTCCGGGGCTCGGACTACCTGCTCAACCTGCTGATCGCGAGCGACGACCCCGGCGACAAGATGACGAGCTTCGTGCGCAACGGCGGTGTGGACGGCGCGCTCATCGTCTCGCACCACACGAGCGACGCGTTCATCGACCGGGTCGCCGATGCCGTGCCCGTGGTCTGGGGCGGCAGGCCGGTGCGCATCCGCGAGGGCGACTACGTGGTCGACGTCGACAACGTCGCCGGCGCCCGCACCGCCACCCAGCACCTGATCGAGACCGGTCGTACGCGGATCGCCACGATCTCGGGGCCCATCACGATGGTCTCGTCCGTCGACCGCGTGCAGGGCTTCCGCGGGGCACTGGCCGATGCAGGGCTCTCGCCGTTCGCCGAGGAGGCCGGTGACTACAGCGAAGCCAGCGGAGCGGATGCGGCGCGCCGCATCCTCGCTGCGGGGCGTCCGGATGCGATCTTCGTCGCCAGCGACCTCATGGCCCGTGGCGCGCTCACGGCGCTGCGCTCGGCCGGCATCCGTGTTCCCGAGGACGTGGCGCTCGTCGGGTTCGACGACTCGTCGGTCGCGCTGAGCACAGACCCGCCGCTGACCACCATGCGGCAGCCCATGTACGCGCAGGGCGAGGCCATGGCCGGAGTGCTGCTCTCGCGCCTGGCCGGACGCGACCCGGCGCACACGACGATCCTGCCGACGGAACTGGTGGTGCGCGCCTCGTCGTGACCTCGCGCGGGCCGGGATCGAACGGGGGCGACCGAAGAACACGGATGCGGACCATACGCCCCTCCAGGTCGGTCCGCATCCGTGGGTCTTCGGGCGATCAGCCGATCCGGTCTCGTGACCGCTGATCGATCGTCGCGGGCCACCGCAGTGTCGCCCACGGGCCGTTGCGCTTGGGCATCACTGCCGTCGCGAAATCCGTCCACACCTCGCCGTACTTCTCGAACGACTCCGCGTCGAGGTTCCCGTCGCTCCAGTGCATGACCCGTCCGGCGATGTAGCTCAGGCCGAAATCGACCCATGACACTAACGACGGGCGGGTGTCGACGTTGATCCGGTGGATGATGCGTCGGGCCTCTGCGACGTCGGCGTATCCGAGCGCAACACCCCACGTCGTCATCGCCACGGCCTGACCGAGCGCATACGCGTCGAGAGTGCGCACATAGACATCGGGCGTCACGACATCTTTTCCGACTCGTCTGCGCACCTCGCGCTCGATGCGCTCGATGCCGGCCACGAACGGCAACGCGTCGCGCGCGTCTCCGCCTTCGGCGACGATTCCCGCGAGCCACTCCCGCGTGGTCGGCACACGCCCGAGGGCGGTGTCCAGGTCGTTGCGGACCGCCAGACGGAGCATCCAGGCCTGACGTCGACGTCGCACGGTGCTGAGATGGTCGATCATGCCGAGCCAGTCGTCACGGGAGCGGATGCCCCACGTCTCGGCGACGAGCGCCCTGTCGTCAGGTCCCAGAGAGGGGGCCGTCGGGTCGTTCCAGGGCCCGGACGGGAGGGAGCTGATCTGCAGCAGGCCCAGCGCGATCTCGTTCGCCTCGGTGTCGGTGGTGGAGAACCGCTCGGATGGCGCGAGCCTCTGGGGACGCGTGAACCATGATGTCGGGCTCATCACACTCCTGAGGGTGGGGCCTGGGGCCGCTCATAGCTTGAACAGCTATTCAGTCGCTAATATATAGCCTCCGGGGGGAAATCCGAAGTCGTCCGATGCTGGGGAGCGGGACACCGATGGCACGTTCAGACGAACACAACCGGGCCGCGCGGGAGCGCGCCCGCGAAGCCATTCTCGAATCGGCCATCATCCTGTTCGCCGAACGAGGCGTCTCCGGCGCGAGCATCGCCGAGATCACCCGCCGCGCCGGGGTCGCGCAGGGACTCGTGAGCTACCACTTCGGCGGCAAGGACCAGCTCGTGGCCGCCGTGATCGACCGCTGGTACGAGGCGCTCTTCGCGATCCCGCAGGTCGAGGGGCCCGCCGACGTCCGGCTCGCCGGGATCATCGACGGTGCTCTCGCCGCCACGGGTTTCGCCCTCCCGGTGCAGCGAGCGGTGTTCGCGATGCAGCAGCAGCCCAGCACCCACCGCATGTTCGCCGAGGCCGAGACCCGGTTCGCGGAGCAGGCGATCGCATCGGAGAACGCCGTCCGCGAGATCTTCCGCGAGAGGGGTGCCGCCGATCCTCCGCTCGAGGAGATCATGCTGCGCACCACCCTCGAGGGCGTCTTCATGAAGTACGCCGTCTACGGCGACACCTACCCGCTCGAAGACGCCCGACGCTGGGTGCGGCGTCTCTACGGCCTGCCCGAGCCCGAGGCGCCGCTTCCGCTGCAACTCGCGCCCCGGGATCCGGACGCGAGGACCAGGGCGGCGGGGGCTCTGCGGGACGAGGAGTGACCGAGCTGCGGCCGACCCTCCACCGCGGACGGCGTCAGCCCAGCTGCATCCGGGCGAAGGCCCCGAGCACCACGCGCTCGGACTGCACGAGGTAGCGCTCGAGCTCGGCCGCGCCGGCCGCCGCACCGCGGGCGAGGAAGGTGTCGAGCACCGCGCGGTTCTTGCGCACGAACGGCTCGTGCAGCGAGCGAGGATCGTCGATCTTCAGGAACGCGAGTCTCAGCTCTGCCGCGAGGTCACGGTAGGTGCGGGCCAGGCGGGGGCTGTCCGCGAGCGACACCAGGGCGACATGGAACGCCATGTTGGCGCTGCCCACCGCGCGCCACGTCTCGGCGTCGTCGAGGAGTGCGTCGTGCGCCGCGGCCTCGGCGGCGAGCACGGCCTCCTGCATCTGCTGGACCGCCGGATGCTCCGGCTCGGAGTGCAGGAGCGCGGTGCACTCGATGATGCGACGTGCGCGATAGATGTCGATCACGTCGGCGATCGACGGCGAGGCGACGGAGACGCCCCGGTGCGGCACGTGCTCGAGCAGACCCTGCTCGGAGAGGGCGCGGAACGCCTCGCGCAGCGTGTTGCGTGCCACGCCGAAGTGCTCCGCGATGGCCGATTCCGACAGTCGGGAACCGGGTGCGAAGGCGCCGTCGATGATCTGCTGTCGGAGCGCATCGGCGAGCATGCCCTGCTGGTTCATGCCTTCATCGTAGGCGGCGGCCGGAGCGGATCGTTCGAGGAAGCGTCTCCGCCATCACGCGAATGCAACTCCGCCGTAGCACAGCGGAAACAAAGTTGTTGAACAATATTGCTCGATCCGTTCTACACTGGGTGTCACTCGACACCCACCAACGACGATGGGAATCCCCCCGCAATGTCAGAGAACACCGCAGCCCCGCTGTCCGCCGAAGACGAAGTCCGGCTCTCCGCCGCCAAGAGACGCGCCGGCCGCAGCGCCGTGATCGGCGCCATCTTCCTGATGGCCACCAGCGCCATCGGTCCCGGGTTCATCACCCAGACGGCCACCTTCACCGCGACGATGGGGGCGGCCTTCGCGTTCGCGATCCTGGTCTCGATCCTCGTCGACATCGCCGTGCAGCTGAACGTGTGGCGCATGATCACCTCCTCCGGCATGCGCGCCGGGGAACTCGCCAACAGGGCAATCCCGTTCTCCGGGCACGTGATCGCCGTGCTCGTCGTCATCGGCGGCCTCGCGTTCAACATCGGCAACATCGCGGGTGGCGGCCTGGGCATGAACGCGCTGCTCGGCATCGATCCCAAGCTCGGCGGAGCGCTGACCGCCGCCCTCGCGATCATCATCTTCCTCATCAAGAAGGCCGGTCCGGTGATGGACATCGTGCTCGTCGTGCTCGGCATCGGCATGATCGTGATGACCGTGATCGTCGCGGTGATCGCCCAGCCGCCCATCGGCGAGGCGCTGCGCCAGACGTTCGCGCCGGACGAGCTCAACTTCGCCACGATCACCACGATCGTCGGCGGAACGGTCGGCGGATACATCACCTACTCGGGTGCCCACCGCTACCTCGACTCGGGTCACACCGGTCCCGAGCAGGCGGGTCCTGTCATGCGCGCCGCGGCGAACGGCATCCTCGTCACCGGCATCATGCGCTACGTGCTGTTCCTCGCGGTCCTCGGCGTGGTCGCCTCGGGCGTCTCGCTCGACCTGTCGAGCCAGGCCGCGAACCCCGCGGGACAGGCCTTCGGCGCCGTGCTCGGCGACGCGGGACTCCGCATCTTCGGCGCGATCTTCTGGGCCGCCGCGATCAGCTCGGTGATCGGCGCGGCATACACGTCAGCGACCTTCCTCTCGACCTTCACGAAGAAGCTCCGGGGCGGATGGCCGCTGCAGCTGGCCACCGTCGCCTTCATCGTCGTGTCGCTGATCGTCTACCTCTCGATCGGCACCGCGCCGGCCGCGATCCTCGTCTTCGTCGGCGGCTTCAACGGGCTCATCCTCCCCATCGGCCTCACGGTGTTCATGTACATCGGCTGGTTCCGCCGTGACCTGCTCGGCTCGAAGAAGTACCCGCTGTGGCTGCTCATCGCCGGCACGCTCGTGACGCTGCTGACCTGGTACATGGGCATCGTCTCGGTCGGCCCCATCTTCGCCTTCCTCGGAATCGGAGCGTGACCCCATGACATCGATCGACCTGAACTCCGACCTCGGCGAGAACGTCCCCGACCGGGTGGTCAGCGACGACGAGAGCATGCTGCGCCTCGTGACGAGCGCGAACGTGGCGTGCGGGTTCCACGCGGGCAGCCCCGAGGGCATCCGATCGACTCTCGAGAGCGCCGTGGCCGGAGGCGTCGTGATCGGCGCGCACCCCGGCTACCGCGACTACGAGAACTTCGGCCGCACGAAGGTCGAGATCGACTCGGCCACCCTGCAGGCGCACGTCGAGTACCAGCTCGGTGCCCTGATCGGTCTTGCCGCAGCCGTCGGTGGCACGGTCGCCTACGTCAAGCCGCACGGAGCGCTCTACAACACGATCGCCCGCGACGAGCGGCAGTCGAAGGACGTGGTGGCGGCGATCCGCGCGATCGACCCGAACCTCGTGCTGCTGGGTCTGGCCGGAGGCGTCGTGCTCGACGTCGCCGAGCGTGCGGGCCTGCAGATCGCGGCCGAGGCCTTCGCCGATCGGGCGTATCAGCCCGACGGCCAGCTCGTCTCACGAACCGAGGCGGGCTCGGTGCTGCACGACCCCGTCGCGGTCGCCGAGCGCATGGTGCGCCTCGCCGGCGAAGGAGTGATCCGCGCGATCGACGGCACCGACGTGCCCGTCAGCGCGCAGTCGATCTGCGTGCACGGCGACAGCCCCGGCTCGGTGGCCATGGCCGCCGAGACCAAGCGGATGCTGCAGGACGCCGGCATCACGATCGCACCGTTCGCGGGAGTCTGAGATGACCGTTCTCGCCACCCCCGACCAGCTCGCCGCCGCGCGGGCAGCGCGAGCCGCCATCCGGGCGGGGCACGCCGCGCCGACCAGCGGCGTCGCCGTCGGACTGACGCAGGCGAACCTCATCTCGGTGCCCGCGGACTGGGCCTTCGAGACGCTGCTCTTCGCGCAGCGCAACCCGAAGCCGTGCCCCGTGCTCGAGGTCATCGAACAGGGCGAGGTGGAATCGCGGCTCGCCCCGGGCAGCGACATCCGCACGGACATCGGCCGGTACCGCGTCTGGCGCGACGGCGAACTGGTCGACGAGGTCTCCGATGCGACCGAGGCGTGGGAGGAGCAACCCGACCTCGTCTCGTTCCTGATCGGATGCAGCTTCACGTTCGAGTCCGGGCTCGTGCAGGCGGGCATCCCGATCCGCCATCAGGAACTCGGACGCAACGTTTCGATGTACCGCACCGCAGTGCCCTGCACCCCCGCGGGCAGGCTGAGCGGCGAGATGGTCGTGTCGATGCGACCGATCCCCGCGGACCGCGTGGCCGATGCCGTGCAGATCTCCGGCCGCACCCCCGCCGTGCACGGAGCCCCGGTGCACATCGGCGACCCCGTATCGCTCGGCATCGCAGACCTCGCCCGCCCGGACTTCGGCGATGCCCCTGAGGTGCGCGAGGGCGAGGTGCCGGTGTTCTGGGCGTGCGGCGTCACGCCGCAGGCCGCCATCATGGCCTCGAAGCCGCCGTTCGCCATCACCCACGCGCCCGGCTACATGTTCATCACCGATGTCCCCGATGCGGAGTACCTGGTCTGATGCGCATCCTCACGGCATCCGACCACGCGCTTCTCGTCGAGGCGGCCGACCTCGACGAGGCGATGCGTCTGAACCTCGCGTGGGACGGCGTGCACGGCGTGGTCGAGCGCATCCCCGGCGCTCGCACGGTGCTCGTGCGGTTCGATCCGCTGGCGGTGTCGGCCGCCGATCTCGCCCGCGCGCTCGCCGCGACCGAGATCGACACCGCTCATCTGCCGGCCACCGGCGAGGTCACTGTTCCGGTGCGGTACGACGGGGAAGACCTCGACGAGGCGGCATCCCTGCTGGGCGTCTCGGCATCCGAGCTCGTGAACCGCCACCTCGCCGCCGAGTGGACGGTCGCCTTCTCCGGCTTCGCCCCCGGCTTCGGGTATGTGGTGAGCAGTGATCCGCTGTTCGATGTGCCCCGCCGCTCGTCGCCCCGCACCCGTGTGCCGGCCGGATCCGTGGCCCTGGCCGGCCCGTTCACCGGCGTGTACCCGCGCGAGAGCCCCGGCGGATGGCAGCTCATCGGACGCACGGATGCCCTGATGTGGGACATCGATCGCGACCCTCCTGCGCTGCTGTCGCCCGGCACGACGGTGCGGTTCGAGCAGGTGCGGGCGCAGGCCGTGATGTCGGACAACGCAGACGATCGTGCCGACGCGCGGCGCGTCACCGAGCGAGACGCCGCGGCGAGCGCGACGGACCCGGGTTCTCCGGCGTCCCCGGCCGTCGAGGTCGTGCGTCCGTCGATGCAGCTGCTGGTGCAGGATGCCGGTCGTCCGGGATTCGCGGCGCTCGGTGTCTCGGCGTCCGGTGTCGCCGATCGCCGCGCCATGCGCGAGGCGAACCGCGCAGTGGGCAATGCGAGCGGCGCGGCGGTGCTCGAGAGCGTCGGCGGTGCCGTGCTGCGATTCCGGGGCGCCGGGGTCGCCGCTGTCACGGGCGCTGTCGGGGCGCTCGACTTGATCGACGCGGACGGTGTGGCGCGTCGCATCGCCCATGGCGCGCCCTTCGCCACCGTCGAGGGCGACGAGCTCACGCTGGGGCATCCGACCAGCGGGCTGCGCTACGTCATCGCGGTCCGTGGCGGAGTGGCCGTCGACACGGCGCTCGACAGCCGCGCGAGCGACACCCTCGCCGGGCTCGGACCTGCTCCGCTGGCTGCCGGCGACGTGCTGCGCGTCGGCGATTCCGCACGGCATCCGGTCGAGCCGGATGTCACCCCGCGGACGCTGCCGGCATCCGGTGACGTCGTCGACCTCGAGATCACCCTCGGCCCTCGGGACGACTGGTTCACCTCCGCAGCGCTCTCGACGCTCGCCGGCCAGGAGTGGACCGTGACCCCGCGGTCCGACCGCGTCGGCATCCGGCTCGAGGGCGACAGGCCCCTCGCACGCTCCGTCGGGGGCGAGCTGCCCAGCGAAGGGGCGGTCACCGGGGCGATCCAGGTGCCGCCTGACGGTCAGCCCGTGCTGTTCCTCCCGGATCACCCGCTCACCGGCGGGTATCCGATCATCGGCGCCCTCACCGATCGCAGTCTCGACCTCGCCGCGCAGCTGCCGCCCGGCGTGCGCATCCGTTTCATCGTCAAGGAGACCTCATGACCAAGGTGCTGATCGCGAATCGCGGAGAGATCGCCGTGCGCGTCATCCGCGCCTGCGCCGAAGCCGGGTACACGTCGATCGCGGTCTACGCCGACCAGGATGCCGATGCTCTGCACGTGCGGCTCGCCGATGAGGCCGTCGGACTGGGGGGAGACACCGCTGCGACGACCTATCTCTCGATCGATGCGCTGCTGGACGCCGCCCGCACGAGCGGAGCGGATGCCGTGCACCCGGGCTACGGATTCCTCTCGGAGAGCGCGGAGTTCGCGCGGGCCGTCGAGGGTGCGGGCCTCATCTGGATCGGCCCGTCGCCCGACAGCATCGATGCGCTCGGCGACAAGATGACCGCGCGCCGGATCGCGCAGCGCGTCGGGGCCCCCCTGGCCGCCGGCACCGATCAGCCGCTCGCCGGCCCCGAGGAGGCCGTGGCCTTCGCCGAGGAGCACGGGCTTCCGATCGCGATCAAGGCGGCGTTCGGCGGAGGCGGCCGGGGGCTGAAGGTGGTGCATGAGCTGTCGGAGGTCGCGGATGCCTTCGAGGCCGCGACGCGCGAGGCCATCGCCGCCTTCGGGCGGGGGGAGTGCTTCGTCGAGCGCTTCCTCGAGAGCCCGCGCCACATCGAGGTCCAGGTGCTCGGTGACGGACTCGGCGGCGTCGTGGTCGTCGGCGATCGAGACTGCTCGATGCAGCGACGCAACCAGAAGCTCATCGAAGAGGCACCCGCGCCGGGCCTGTCGAGGGATCAGCGCACGCGGTTCCACGACGCGGCCAGGGCGATCTGCGCCGAGGTGCAGTACCGCGGCGCAGGGACCGTCGAGTTCCTCCTCGCTGCCGACGGCACGATCTCCTTCCTCGAGGTGAACACCCGACTCCAGGTGGAGCACCCCGTCACCGAGGAGGTCACCGGCACGGATCTCGTGCGCGAGCAGTTCCGCATCGCCTTCGGCGAGGGGATCTCGTTCACCGAGACGCCCGTGCCGACCGGGCACGCCTTCGAGTTCCGCATCAACGCCGAAGACCCGGGTCGCGGATTCCTGCCCAGCCCCGGTCGTGTCGAGGTACTGCGGATCCCCGGCGGGCCCGGTGTGCGCTGGGACAGCGGCATCGAGGCGGGCGACGTCGTTCAGCCCGCCTTCGACTCGATGATCGCGAAGCTCGTCGTGCATGCCGACGACCGCGACGCGGCCCTCGTGCGGGCGCGTCGGGCGCTGCGCGAGCTGGTCGTCGAGGGGCCGGCCACGGTCATCCCGTTCGATCTGCTCGCGCTCGACGACGAGGCGTTCGCCACCGAGACCTTCGCGGTGCACACCCAGTGGATCGAGAGCACCCTGCTGCCGCGCCTCGAGCCGCAACTGCGTCCCGCCCCCGCACCGGACGCCGCTCTCCAGCGCTTCCCCGTCGAGATCGACGGGCGCCGTGTCGTGCTCGGGCTCCCGATGGCGCTGCTCGCGGGGCTCGGCGGCCTGGCGGATGCCGGAGGTGCGCCGCCCGCATCCGATCCGACCGAGCTGCGTGCTCCGGCACCGGGAACGCTTGTGCGGTGGCTCGCAGACGACGGGGCGAGCGTCGCCGAGGGCGATCCGATCGCGGTGCTCGACGCCATGAAGATGGAGACCACGGTCACCGCCCATCGTGCCGGCACGCTGTCGCACCGCGTGGAGCTCTCGGCCTCGGTCGCGCCCGACGCGGTGCTCGCCGTCATCGCCTGAGAGCTACCGCGCCCTGACACAGAGATCCCGAATGCCGCCGCAGCGGCATCCGGGATCTTCGCGTTCGCGAGTCGAGTGTGATTACGCGGGGTCTCCGCCCAGCGGCCCCACGGCCTCGAGGGGGCGAGGGTCGTCGGCGCCGGTCTTGCGGGCGCGGGCGATGAGGTTGCCCACGTGGTAGATCAGCAGAGCCGCGACCGTGCCGAGCACGATGCCGCCGAAGGCGAAGTCGCCGAGCTGCATCGAGAAGCCGGCGACGCCGATCACGAGCGAGACGGCCGCGGTGTACTGGTTGACCGGTCGTGAGAAGTCGACCTTGCTGTCGACCCAGATCTTGATGCCGATGATGCCGATGAGACCGTAGAGCGCGGTGGTCGCACCGCCGAGCACACCGGCGGGGATCGAGTTGAAGACCTCGCCGACCTTCGGGGAGAACGCCAGCAGGATGGCGAAGAGACCGGCGACCCAGTAGACGGCGGTCGAGTAGACGCGGGTCGCGGCCATGACGCCGATGTTCTCGCCGTACGTCGTCGTGCCCGAGCCGCCGAAACCACCGGCGATGGTCGTGGCGACCCCGTCGGCGATCAGCGCGCGACCGGTGTGCTTGTTGATCGCGGGGTCTTCGGTCATCGTCGCGACGCCGCGCACGTGCCCGACGTTCTCAGCGACGAGCACCAGGACGACCGGCAGGAACATCGCGATGGTCGACCAGGTGCCGGGAGCGACGAAGTCGGGAAGCTGGAACTCGGGCAGACCGACCCAGGGGGCGTCGGCGATGAGCTCCGCCGGCGTCTTGCCTCCGCGCAGCGCGTTGGGGACCTCGAACGAGCCCGTGAAGGCGGCGTAGATGAAGCCGACGGCGACGCCGAGGAAGATCGAGATGCGTCCGAGGAATCCGCGGAACAGCACCGCGAACAGGATGATCGCGACGAGCGTGATGGTCGCGGTCACGGGGTCGATCCGGAAGTTGTTCCACGCGGTGGGGGCGAGGTTGAAGCCGATCAGGGCGACGATCGCGCCGGCGACCACCGGGGGCATCAGAGCGTCGACCCAGCGGAGGCCGGCGAACTGCACGACCAGGCCGACGACCGTGAGCAGGATGCCGACCGCGACCACGCCCGCGAGGGCGGATCCGGTGCCGCCGGCTGCGACCGCGGCGGTGATCGGCGCGATGAACGCGAACGACGAGCCGAGGTAGCTGGGCAGCTGGTTCTTCGTGATCAGCAGGAAGATCAGGGTGCCGAGGCCGCTGAACAGCAGCGTCGTCGAGACCGGGAAGCCGGTCAGCGTCGGCACCAGGAACGTGGCTCCGAACATGGCGACGACGTGCTGGGCACCGATCGCGATCGTGGCCGGCCAGTTCAGGCGCTCTTCGGGCTTGACGACGGCACCGGGTTCGACGGTGCGTCCGTTTCCGTGGGTCTTCCACAGGGGCATGCGGGCTCCTCAGGATCGGGGGGAGTGGGAGTGCTGGAGCAACACTACCGATTCCTGAGTGTTGGCTGGGTGCGCGGGGACGGAGGAGCGGCGGGGTCGCCGCGCGCTACGAAGGAGAACTCGCGCAATGAAGGGCCGCATCCGCAGATCGCCCCTTCGCTGGGTGAGATCTCCTTAGCAGCGAGTGGGAAATGGAGTGAGGGACGGGGGCGGTACCGGGCCTCAGGCCCCGAGGCGCTCGATGAGCTCGCGATACCGGGCGGCGGTGCGCTCGACGATGTCGTCGGGCAGCACGGGCGGTTCACCCTGCTTGTCCCAGTTCGCGGCCAGCCAGTCGCGCACGATCTGCTTGTCGAAGCTCGCCATGCGCTCGCTCGGCGTGGTTCCGGTGCGCCAGGCCTCGGCATCCCAGTACCGGGACGAGTCGCTCGTGAGCACCTCGTCGGCCAGGTGCAGGACGCCGTCGGCATCCGTCCCGAACTCGAACTTGGTGTCGGCGAGGATCAGGCCCTTCTCCTCGGCGATCGCGGCGGCCCGTGTGTAGAGCGAGATCGAGACGTCGCGCAGCTCGGCCGCGCGCTCTGCTCCGACGAGCTCGACGGTCTGCTCGAAGGTGATGTTCTCGTCGTGCTCGCCCATGGGCGCCTTGTAGGCCGGGGTGAACAGCGGTTCGGGCAGGCGGTCGCCGTTCTGCAGGCCGGCGGGCAGCGGGATGCCGCAGACGGTGCCGCTCTCGGTGTACTCGGCCCATCCGGATCCGGTGATGTAGCCGCGCACGACGCATTCGACCGGAAGCATCTCCAGCGACTGCGCGAGCATGGCGCGGTCGGCGACGCTCGCGGGGATCTCACCCTCGGCGAGGTGGTTGGGCACATCGTCGAGCTCGCTGAACCACCAGCGGCTGAGACGCGTGAGCAGCGCGCCCTTCTCGGGGATGCCGGGCGAGAGCACGAAGTCGAACGCGCTCACGCGATCGGACGCGACCACGAGGATGCGGGTGTCGGCGGCGTCATCCGAGGCGTACAGGTCACGGACCTTGCCCGAGTAGATGTGGCGCCAGCCGGGGATGGTCTGCGCGTTGCTGTCCGAAGGTGTGCTCACCCGCCCATTATCCCGGGTCGACGTCGCCGGTGTCGTGTCAAGCCCTGGTGCGACCTCCGATGCATCGGCGAGGCTCGACGGAAGACGAACGGAGGAGTCATGACGAAGGATCTCTCCACGGGGGACCGGGTGAGCTGGAACACGTCGGAGGGGCGCACGCACGGCACCGTCGAGGAGAAGCGGACGAAGGACTTCCGGTTCGCCGGGCAGAGCTTCACCGCCTCCGACGATGATCCCGCCTACATCGTGAAGTCGGAGAAGAGCGGCGACACCGCGGCGCACAAGGGATCGGCTCTGCGCAAGCTGAGCAGCTGATGCTCGCGGGCGCCGTCTTGTCGATGACGCGTGCCAGGCGTATAGTCCACATGGACTATTTCAAGCGGAACCATCTGGGGAGGGGCCGATGCAGCGATTGACCCCGATGGGCGTCATGGTGCTGGCGCTGCTGCGCGAAGGCGACATGCACCCCTACGAGATGGTGCGCCTGATGCGCGTGCGCCGCGACGAACGGCTGCTCGCCGTCACGAACGGGACGCTCTATCACACGGTCGGCCGACTCCAGCGGGCCGGTCTCATCGACGAGGTGGGCATCGACCGAGAGGGCAACCGCCCCGAGCGCACCACCTACACGCTCACGGATGCCGGACGGGACGCGCTGATCGCCTGGCTGCGTCGCGAGCTGTCGATCATCGAGCGCCCGGCCGAGTTCCGCATCGCACTCGCCGAGGCTCACAATCTCGAGCGTCCCGACGTCATCGACCGCCTCCGCGAGCGCCGCTCCGCGCTCGCCGAAGGCCACGCGCTGCACCGTGACGGGCTGGTCGGCGCTCGCAGAAGGGGCGCCCCCGAGCAGGTGCTCGTCGAGTTCGAGCGCCAGGAGGTGCTGCTCGACGCCGAGCTGCGCTGGCTCGACTCGCTCCTCGATCGTCTCGAGGCCGAGGAGTTCCCCTGGGGGCCCACGGCTTTCGAGAACACCGACCGCTACCTCGCTCAGCGAAAGGCTGCACAGCAATGACCGATTCCCCTTCGACCGGAGGCCGGCCCACGGCATCCGGGTCATCCGGTCCCTCGACCGGCACCTTCGCCGCCGGGCATCGACCCGCGAGCCCCTGGCCCGCGCTCTGGGCGCTCGTCATCGGCTTCTTCATGATCCTCGTCGACACGACGATCGTCTCGGTCGCGAACCCCGCGATCAAGGCGGCGCTCGACCCGACCACCAACAACCTCGACAACGTCGTGTGGGTCACCAGCGCCTACCTGCTCGCCTACGCGGTGCCGCTGCTGATCACGGGCCGTCTCGGCGATCGGTTCGGCCCGAAGAACATCTACCTCATCGGCCTCGCGATCTTCACGCTCGCCTCGCTCTGGTGCGGGCTGTCGAACTCGCTCGAGATGCTGATCGCCGCTCGCGCCGTGCAGGGGCTCGGCGCCGCCTTCATGACGCCGCAGACCATGGCCGTGATCACCCGCACGTTCCCGCCCGAGCGCCGCGGCGCCGCCATGGGGCTGTGGGGTGCGACGGCCGGCGTCGCGACCCTCGTGGGACCGCTCGTCGGGGGCCTGCTCGTCGATGGCTTCGGCTGGGAGTGGATCTTCTTCGTGAACATCCCCGTCGGGATCGTCGCCTTCGTGCTCGCGTGGAGGCTCGTCCCGAAGCTGCAGACCAGTGCGCACCGGTTCGACATCCTGGGCGTCATCCTCAGCGCGGTGGCGCTGTTCCTCATCGTCTTCGGACTCCAGGAGGGCGAGAAGTTCGACTGGGGCGTGATCTGGGGACCGATCTCGGTGTGGAGCATCATCATCACCGGCCTCGTCGTGCTCGCGCTCTTCATCGTGCAGCAGGCGCGCACGCGCAGCGAGGCCCTGGTGCCTCTCGCACTGTTCCGCGACCGCAACTTCTCGGGGGCGAACGTCGCGATCGCCGCGGTCGGCTTCACCGTGACGAGCATGTCGCTGCCGATGATGTTCTTCCTGCAGACGGCGCGAGGGCTCACCCCGACGCAGGCCGCGCTGCTGCTGATCCCGATGGCCGTGCTGTCGGGCGTGCTCGCCCCGTTCGCCGGCAAGCTGCTCGACCGCATCGACCCGCGGATCATCCTCATCCCCGGTCTGCTCTGCGTGGTCGTCGCGCTCGTCTGGTACTCGGCCCTGATCAACATGGATACCGAGATCTGGATGTTCCTGCTGCCCTCGGCGCTCATGGGCGTCGGCAACGCCGGAATGTGGGGACCGCTCGCCACCACCGCGACGCGCAAGCTGCCTCCCCGCCAGGCCGGTGCCGGCGCGGGCATCTACAACACGACCCGCACCATCGGATCGGTCATCGGCTCGGCATCCATCGCCGCGTTCATGCAGTCGCGTCTCGAAGCGAACCTGCCGGGTCTCGCCGACGCACCCGCGGGGATCGAAGGCGGAGGATCGCTTCCTCCGCAGGTCGCCGAGGGATTCGCCGCCGGCATGTCGCAGGCGATCCTGCTGCCGGCGTGCGTGATGGTCATCGCTCTCGTGGCGTCGCTCTTCCTCGGTCGCTACGACAAGGCGGATGCCGCGGCATCCGCCCCCGCGGAGGCGCCCGCCCCCGCAGCGTGACCGGTCCGTCGGCGAGCCGGGTCGACTGCGCGATCGTGCAGCGGGCCCGGCTCTCCCGGTTTGCGGCCGTGACCGCGGATGTGATCTCATCGGGCGATGACGATCCAGCTCACGAGGCCCACCACCGACCTGTTCGACTCCTGGGCGGCTGCGGTCGCCGAGTTCGGTGACGGGCACGTCGACGGGTCGGGTCTGCAGGCGCCGGTCACCCCGGATCGGGCGACGCTGGACGCGCTGATCGAGAAGTCGGCGGTTCTCTCCGACACCTCCGCGCAGCTGCCCGAGGATGCCGTGCACAACGATCTGTACTGGATCGTGGATGACGGCGAGGTCGTCGGGTTCCTGTCCTTCCGGCACGAGCTCAACGAATGGCTGCGTGAGGCGGGCGGTCACATCGGCTACTCGGTGCGCGCCTCCCGTCGTCGCCAGGGCTACGCATCGGCCGCGCTGCGGCTCGGACTCGAGCGTGCCCGCGAGATCGGACTCGAGCGCGTGCTGGTCACGTGCGACGACGACAACGTCGGCTCCTACCGAACGATCGAGGGCTCCGGTGGCGTGCTGCAGGACGTCAGCGACCAGTCGGAGCGTGGACACGCCCTGCTCCGGCGCTACTGGATCACGCTCTGACGCCGATCCGCGAAGCGCCTCCGGGACAGGGGTGCCGGTCGTCGCCGGTTAGGGTTGATGGTCGACGACCATCCCGGTGGCAGCATCCTGCCGCCCGTCCCCTCTGAGGAGCATCCGTCGTGATCCGAAATCCCACCTCTGCTTCCGCGCGCCTGCGCGCGCTCGGACGCACCGCCGGGGCGATGGCGCTCACGGCGTTCGTCGCCGTCGGAGCCCTGCTCGGCGGAGCCTCCGCCGCGACTGCGGCCGATGACTCCGAGACCTACGTCATCGGCACGGACACCACGTTCGCGCCGTTCGAGTTCACCTCTCCCGACGGTGAGCTCGTCGGCATCGACATGGACCTGCTGCGTGCGATCGCGAAGGACCAGGGCTTCGAGGTCGAGATCCGTCAGCTCGGATTCGACGCCGCCGTGCAGGCCTTGCAGGCGAACCAGGTCGACGCGGTCATGGCCGGGATGTCGATCACCGAGGAGCGCCAGGAGACGTTCGACTTCAGCGAGCCGTACTTCACCAGCGGCATCCAGCTCGGAGTGCTCGAGTCGAGCGACATCCAGTCGCTCGACGACCTCGACGGCGAGGCCGTGGCGGTCAAGACCGGCACGCAGGGCCAGACCTTCGCGGAGGAGAACCAGGACGAGTACGGCTTCCGCATCACGCCCTACCAGGACACCACCGACATGGTCGACGCTGTCAAGGCAGGCCAGGCCGTCGGCTACTTCGAGGACTTCCCGGTGCTCGCCTACGGGATCCAGCAGGGGTCGGGCTTCCGCCTGATCGGTGAGCCCGAGCTCGGCGGCGAGTACGGGTTCGCCGTCAACAAGGGGCAGAACCCCGAGCTGATCGAGATGTTCAACGAGGGTCTCGCGAATCTCCAGGCCTCCGGAGAGTACGACGAGATCGTCGACAGCTACCTCGCCGGCGGCGAGGAGACCACGCAGGCGACCGACATCTTCTCCGTCGCCGTGAAGTACTGGCCCGCTCTCATGGAGGGCCTCTGGCTCACGATCCTCGCGACGCTCGTCGCGATCGTGGCCGCGTTCATCCTCGGCCTCATCTTCGGCTTCGGCCGCGTCTCGGCCTTCGCGCCGTTCCGCTGGGTGGCCACGGCCTACGTCTACGTCTTCCGCGGCACACCGATCCTCGTGCAGGCGTTCTTCGTGTTCTTCGCCATCCCGCAGCTCTTTCCCGGGCTCACGTTCAACCCCTTCGTCGCCGGAGCCATCACGCTCTCGCTCAACACGGGCGCGTACATGACGGAGATCATCCGCGGTGGCATCCAGGCCGTCGATCCGGGCCAGGCCGAAGCGTCGCGTTCGCTCGGTCTCGGACACTGGAAGACGATGCAGAAGGTCGTGCTGCCTCAGGCGTTCCGCATCATGGTCCCCTCGTTCGTCAACCAGGGCATCATCACCCTCAAGGACACGTCGCTCATCAGCGTCATCGGCCTCGCAGAGCTGACCTTCGTGTCGCGTCAGATCATCGCCTCGACGTACTTGTCGGCGCAGGTGCTGACGATCGTCGCCATCATCTACTTCGTCGTGATCACGCTTCTGACGCTGCTCGCGAACCGCCTGGAGAGGAAGTTCACCGCATGAGCAAGATCGAGGTCAGAGACCTGCACAAGTCCTTCGGCGACAACCACGTGCTCAAGGGCATCGACCTCACGGTCGAGGACGGCGAAGTCGTCGCGGTCATCGGCCCGTCGGGGTCGGGGAAGTCGACCCTGCTGCGCTGCCTCAACAAGCTCGAGGAGCCCACGTCGGGCCATGTCATCGTCGACGGCGTCGACCTGACCGACAAGAGCGTCAAGCTCGACGAGGTGCGCCAGCGCATCGGCATGGTGTTCCAGCACTTCAACCTGTTCCCGCACATGACGGTGCTCGAGAACATCACCCTCGCTCCCGTCGAGCTCGGCAAGCTCTCGAAGGCCCAGGCGAAGGAGCGCGCTCTGGCTCTGCTCGACCGAGTGGGCCTGGCCGAGAAGGCCGATGCCAAGCCGGCATCCCTGTCGGGCGGTCAGAAGCAGCGCGTGGCGATCGCCCGCGCGCTCGCGATGGACCCCGAGATCATGCTGTTCGACGAGGCGACCAGCGCCCTCGACCCCGAGATGGTGGGCGAGGTGCTGCAGGTCATCCGCGACCTGGCGTCCGGCGGGATGACGATGGTGCTCGTGACGCACGAGATGGGCTTCGCCCGCGAGGTCTCGGGCCGCACGGTGTTCATGGACGCCGGAGTCGTCGTCGAGGAGGCGCCGCCCGCCGAGCTGTTCGGCGCGCCGAAGAACGAGCGGCTGAAGGACTTCCTCTCGAAGGTCCTCTGAGCGGCACTCCGTGACGAAGGCCCCCATCCGGTTCCGGACGGGGGCCTTCGTTCGTGTCGGGTCAGGGCGTCGGAGTCGGCGTCGGCGCCGGATGCCGGCGGATCGTCGCGCTGACCAGCGCCGCGACCGCGCAGAGCCCGGCGGCGGCGAACCAGGCGAACGTGTACTGGCCGGTGTGGTCGCGCACCATGCCCGCGAGGAGCGAGGCGATGCCGGCGCCGATCTGGTGCGCGGCGAACACCCAGCCGAACACCAGAGGCCCTCGGTCTCCGAAGACCTCGCGGCACAGCGCGATGGTCGGCGGAACAGTCGCCACCCAGTCGAGGCCGTAGATCACGATGAAGACGATGATGCTCGGCTGCACCTCGGCCGACAGCAGGCTCGGCAGGAAGAGCAGGCTCACGCCGCGCAGCGCGTAGTAAGCGGCCAGCAGGATGCGGGGGTTCACCCGGTCGGTCAGCCACCCGGAGAACACGGTGCCGGCGATGTCGAAGATCCCGACGACGGCGAGCAGTCCGGCCGCGGTCGTCGTCGGCATCCCGTGGTCGTGCGCGCTGGGGATGAAGTGGGTGCCGATCAGGCCGTTGGTCGTGGCGCCGCAGATCGCGAACCCGATCGCGAGGGCCCAGAACGTCTTGGTGCGGGCGGCGTCGCGCAACGTGGTGAGGGCGAGGCGAGCGGCGCCCCACGCGTTGCCCTTCGGCCGCGCGGCCACGGTGACGGGGCCGGTGTCGCCGTAGCGGGTGACGCCGAGGTCGCTCGGTCGGTTGCGCACGAAGATCCAGACCAGGGGGACGACCGCGAGAGCGCCGCCGGCGATGATGAGAGATGCTCCGCGCCATCCGATGTACTCGGCCGCCGCGGCGATCACGGGCAGGAAGATGAGCTGTCCGGTCGCGCTGCCGGCGGTGAGCACACCCGAGACCAGCCCGCGTCTGGTCGCGAACCAGGTGTCGGTGATCGTCGCAGCGAAGACCAGCGCCATGGACCCGGTGCCGAGTCCGATCAGCACACCCCACGTGAGTATGAGCTGCGCCGGGGTGGCGACGAAGACGCTCAGCGCGGCGCCGGCGCCGATCACGAACAGAGCGGTCACGGTCACCGCGCGGATGCCGAAGCGCTGCATCAGCGCGGCGGCGAAGGGAGCGGTGAGGCCGAACAGCAGCAGGTTGACCGTGACGGCGAGGGAGAGCTCTGCGGTGGTCCAGCCGAACTCGTCCTGCAGGGGCAGCATCAGCACCCCGGGCGCGGCGCGGAATCCGGCGGCTCCGATCAGGGCGATCAGGGCCACGAGTGCGACGATCCAGGCGGGATGGATGCGGCGCTGCCGGAGTGCGGGTGTCGGGGTGCCGGTCGGCTCCTCGACCGAGTCTTCGGTCACGCTGCGTCGCCCGACGTCAGGGCGAACGGCTCGCCGCCCATGCTGCGGCGGGTCCATCGCGTGCTGTCGGCGTCGAGTGGGGCGGCGCAGGTCGCGCACCAGTCGGCGGATGCCGTCGCCTCGCCGCAGCGACCGCAGCTGACGGTCAGGCCCCAGGACCCGTCAGGATCGGTCGTGCTCGTGAAGCGCGCGTAGGCGTGCAGGATCGGGAGGGTCTCGCGTCCGGCATCCGTGAGCCGATAGCCGGGGTCACCGTGTGCGACGAGACCCGCCTCGCCCATCGAGGCGAGGCGCCGGGCGAGCACGGAGTCGGCGGCGCCGGTCGCATCGCGCAGCTCGTCGAAGCGCGAGCGGCCGGAGAAGAGCTCCCGCAGGATCAGGAGGACCCACGGGTCGGCGAGCACATCGGCGGAGCGGGCGATCGGGCAGGTGGCTGTCGACCAGTCGGAGCGGAGCGGCATCCGCCAACTTTCTTGAAGAAAGCTGGTGGTGTCAACAGTTCTCGGCCGAGTTGGCGGAGTACCTGCGCGAATCGGCAGGAAAGCGACGACGGGTCGGACTACTCCGCGACGCGGGCAGCGATGTCCGTGCGGAAGTGCGAGCCCTCGAGGGTGATGAGACCGATGGCCTCGTATGCCCGGTCACGCGCGGTGCGGAAGTCCGATCCCACGGCGACGACATTGAGCACGCGGCCGCCGGTGGCGATCAGCGATCCGTCGGGTGCGTCGGGGCTCGCGGTCGCCGCGTGCACGAGACGCACGCCCTCGACCGCGGCCGCATCGGAGAGGCCCTCGATCGGGCGGCCGGTCTGCGGAGCCTCGGGGTAGCCCTCGCTCGCGAGCACCACGGTGATCGCGACGTCGTCGCTGAACACGGGCTCGGGCTGGTCCTCGAGCGTGCCCGATGCCGCGGCGAGCAGCAGCTCCGACAGCGGGGTCACGAGACGCGGCAGCACGATCTGGGTCTCGGGGTCGCCGAAGCGGGCGTTGAACTCGATGACGCGCACGCCTGCGGGAGTAAGGATGAGGCCGGCGTACAGCAGGCCGATGAACGGCGTGCCCTCTTCGTCGAGCTGACGGATCACGGGCAGGGCGACGTCGCGGGTGACCTCCTCGACGAAGGCCTGCTCGCTGCCGAACTGGTCGGCGAGCCAGGGCAGCGGCGAGTAGGCGCCCATGCCGCCGGTGTTGGGGCCTTCGTCGCCGTCGAGCGCGCGCTTGAAGTCCTGGGCCGGGCTGAGCGCTCGGACGGTGTCGCCGTCGCTCAGGAAGAACAGCGAGACCTCGGGGCCCGAGAGGAACTCCTCGATCAGCACGGGACCGGACGGCAGGTAGTGCTCGGCATGAGCGAGAGCCTCGGCACGATCGGATGTCACGATGACACCCTTGCCGGCAGCGAGGCCGTCGGCCTTCACGACGTGCGGGGCGCCGAGGTCGTCGAACGCGGCCTCGACCTCTGCGGTGGTGGTGGCGCGCACTGCGCGACCGGTGGGGACACCGGCGGCATCCATGATGCGCTTCGCGAACGACTTGGACCCCTCGAGCTGGGCCGCGGCCTTGCCCGGGCCGAACACGGGAATTCCGTGGGCCCGGAGGACATCGGCGACTCCGGCGACTAGAGGAGCCTCGGGGCCGACGACCACGAGATCGACCGCATGCTCGTTGGCGAAGGAGGTCACCGCGGCGCCGTCGAGCATGTCGAGGGCGACGGGGGTCGCATCCTGGGCGATGCCGGCGTTGCCGGGGGCGACGAAGATCTCGTGCTCCGCGGTCTCTGCTCGCAGAGCGAGGATGATCGCGTGCTCACGGGCACCGGAACCGAGGACGAGAATCTTCACCCGTCCAGACTACCGAGGCGGGGGCGCGGGTTTCGGCGGGTTCCCGGTCAGACGTCGATCGCCCGCTCGATCGACGGGTCCCACGGCAGAGTCCACCCGGCTGCATCGAACAGCGCATCGAGAACCATCGCCGTGAACCCCCACACGATCGTGCCGTCGATGTCGAACGCGGGCCCCTTCCACGTGCGTCCCATGCGGTGGATGGTCGACGTGTGCCGATTGGCGGGGTCGAGCAGCTGCGCCACGGGGACGCGGAAGACCTCGACCGTCTCGGCGTGATCGACGGCGGCGACGCGCGACGGAGTGCGCCACCACCCGAGCACGGGGGTGACGACGTGGTTGCTGGCGGCGAGAGGAAGCTCGGGCAGCGTCGCGAGGATCTCGACGCCGTCCGGGTCGAGTCCGGTCTCCTCCTCGGCTTCGCGCAGGGCGGTGGCGACGGCATCCGCATCCGTGTTCTCGGCCCGGCCGCCCGGGAAGGACACCTGGCCGGGATGCGACGAGAGGGTCGCTGCCCGACGCTGCAGCAGTACATCGAGGTCGGCGGCGACAGTCGCCTCGTCGGTCCCGGCCGCGATACTGTCCAACCGCCCGAACAGCACGAGCACGGATGCCGGATGCGCACCGTCACCGACCGCCGGGAACGGCTTCGCCCACGCATCACCGCGCCGCGTCGCCGCGATCAGCTCGGCTCGCGCGCCACGCAGGGTATCGGGATTCTGGCTCATCGCCTCGAGCCTATTCCTGTGCGCGCGGGCGCCGGGCGACTATCGGTCCGATCCAGGTCGCCGGCGAAGGAGATCTCCGCGTGCGAAGGAGGGATTCGGGTGATCTGTCCTTCGGAGGCGCAGATCTCCGTCCGAGGCGCCCGCGCCTACGAGGCACCCCCGCCTGCGCCACACACGCCTCGGCGTACCCTTTCTCCATGCCCTCCAGGAAGATCGACATCATCGACGGACGCGCCGCCCTCGACGAGGTCAGGCGCGCGGATGCCGCAGGTGAGAAGCCGCAACGCGCTCCCCTCGCGACCGCCGTGCGCTACCTGCTGCAGCTGCTCGACGAGAAGGCCCCGGGCAACAGCGTCGAGGTGCGGGTGCCCCCGTTCGGCGCCGTGCAGGTGATCCAGGGCCCCCGTCACACCCGCGGCACCCCTCCGAATGTCGTCGAGATGGACCCGGCGACCTGGATCGCAGTCGCGACGGGCGTGGAGCACTGGTCGGATGCGGCGGGCTCGGGGCGCGTGAGCGCTTCCGGAACCCGCGCCGATCTCTCGGACGTCCTGCCACTGCGCCCCTGACCCGTCGCACGGCTGAGTGCGCAGGAGGGGGAGCGACCCGCAGCCAACGGTGGGACAATGGATGCATGTCCTCCCACGATTCCTCCCAGACGGTCGAGGCGACCGTCCGCCGCGTGCCGCGCTTCGGCGTGTTCATGGGCATCGGCGTCGTGCTCGGCATCATCGCCGCCGGCATCCTGACGATGATGGGCAGCTACGAGCCGTCCGAAGCGGTCAACGTCGTCTACCCGCCAGGGCAGGTGTTCGGATTCCTGCTGCTGTGGACGGTGCCGATCGGCTTCGCCCTCGCGAGCGTCGTCGCGCTGATCCTCGAACGCGTCGCGCGTCGCCACGACCACGTCGTCAGGGTCGAGCACGAGACGATCATCGCGAACGACTGATCACGCCCCGGGGTGTCACGCCAGTTCGGCGATGATGGGCCGGATCGCCGCGTCGAACGAGACCACGTCGCGGCGCAGGCCGTCGGTCACCGCGACGGTGAGCGCGCCGATCCACCAGATCCCCCGCTGCGAGAACGGCAGCACCTGCACGTTGAGCTCGAACGAGTGGGCACGGCGACCGATCTCACGCTCGAACTCGGCGATCGCGCTGGCATAGGCGCGATACGACTCGCCCCCGATCGTCCCGCCACCCGACCGGTTGGCGATCGAGCTGTGGATCGACGACACGTAGCGATCGTGTGCGACGCGGGCGTAGTGCATCGCCGATGCGGCATGCGGCGCGATCGCCTCGGCGAGCTGTTCGGCACCGGTCGCCGGCAGCGCCACCAGCGTGTCGAACCCGTCGACGAGCTCGAGCGGCACGCCGGACGGATGCGCTCGGGGCTCGACGGTCATGTCCCAGTAGTCGCGCCACTGCTTCTCGAGCTCGGGCGTCACCTCGGCGGCATCCGGTGCCCGGACGGGCAGATCGCGCAGGCTCGGAAGATCTTCCGGTGCGCGGATGCCGAGCGATTGCCGCAGCGCGAGCGCGACGAGCACCGGAACGCTCGCGTCCTCGCGGATCAACCACTGCGGCTTGTCGGCCATGGCCCCATCGTAGGAGATGGAGGGAGGGGAGAGGAGGTCTCCGCGGGCGGTAGGCTGGAGGTGTGGCTGCCTCCCCCACCAATCCCTATTCCGAAGCCGGCGTCGATACCGCTGCAGGCGATCTCGCCGTCGAGCTGATGAAGTCTTCCGTGCGCGCGACGCACGGCCCTGAAGTGCTCGGCGGTGTCGGCGGATTCGCCGGACTGTTCGACGCGAGTGCGCTGCGCGACTTCCGTCGTCCGCTGCTCGCCACGAGCACAGACGGCGTCGGCACGAAGGTCGCCATCGCGCAGGCCATCGACAAGCACGACACGATCGGCCAGGACCTGGTCGGCATGGTCGTCGACGACATCGTCGTGGTGGGCGCCAAGCCGCTCTTCATGACCGACTACATCGCGTGCGGCAAGGTCTTCCCGCAGCGGATCGCCGACATCGTGCGCGGCATCGCCGAGGCGTGCACCGCGACGGGGACCGCGCTCATCGGCGGCGAGACCGCCGAGCACCCCGGTCTTCTCGGCCCGCGCGACTACGACGTCGCAGGAGCCGCGACCGGAGTCGTCGAGGCCGACGGCATCCTCGGGGCCGACCGCGTGCAGGACGGCGACGTCGTCATCGCCGTCGAGTCCAGCGGACTGCACTCCAACGGCTATTCGCTCGTGCGCCACATCGTCACGAACGCGGGCATCGGCTACGGCGACAACGCCGCCGACTTCGGCAAGACGTGGGGCGAGGCGCTGCTCGAGCCGACTCGTCTCTACACGCTCCCGCTGCTGCGCCTCATCGAGCAGCTCGGCGGCGGCACAGGCTCGGGCGGGGTCCACTCGCTCAGCCACGTCACCGGCGGCGGCATCGCGGCGAACCTCGCGCGCGTGCTCCCGCAGGGCAGCTGGGCCGAGGTCGACCGCAGCACCTGGTCGCCGAGCCCGGTCTTCCGCGTGCTCAGTGACATCGCCGGGTCCACGCTGGAGTCCGCCGAGGGCACCTGGAACCTCGGAATCGGGTTCCTCGCGATCGTCGCAGCCGACAAGAAGGATGCCGCGATAGCAGCGCTCGCGGCCGACGGCATGCCCGCGTGGCAGGTCGGAACCGTGGGCTTCGGCGCGCGGCCGGCAGGAGAGTTCGAACAGGGCGCCAAGGGCGTCGACGGTGGAGCGGTGCGCCTGGTCGGCGCCTACGCGGACGGAGCGAAGTAAGAGTCCATGTGCGGCATCGTCGGAATGGTGGGCTCTGCCCCGGTCAATCAGGACATCTACGACGCACTCCTGCTGTTGCAGCACCGCGGTCAGGATGCAACGGGAATCGCGACCGCCGAGGCGAACGGCGTGATGCACAACGCCAAGGCGCAGGGCATGGTCCGCGAGGCGTTCCGCACTCGTGACATGCGCGGACTCCTCGGCAACGTCGGCCTCGGTCATGTGCGCTACGCGACCAAGGGCACCGCGTCGAACGAAGAGGAGATGCAGCCGTTCTACGTGAACGCGCCCTACGGCATCATCCTCATCCACAACGGCAACCTGACGAACACGCGCGAGCTCACGGCCGACATGGCCAAGCGCGACCGCCGTCACCTCAACTCGTCGAGCGACACCGAGCTGCTGCTCAACGTCCTCGCCGGCGAGCTGCAGAACACGACGTCGACGGTCGACCTCGACGCCGAGCGCGTCTTCGAGGCCGTAGAGCGCACGCACGAGCGCATCGAGGGCGCGTACGCCGTGATCGCGGTGATCGCGGGCTACGGCCTGCTCGCGTTCCGCGACCCGTTCGGCATCCGTCCCCTGATCCTCGGCCGTCGTCCTTCGACCGTCCCCGGCGCAGAGGGCCGCGACGAATGGGTCGTGGCGAGCGAGTCGCTGGTGCTCGAGAACGCCGACTACGAGGTCGTGCGCGAGGTCGAGCCCGGTGAGGCGATCTTCATCACCAACGAGGGCGAGCTGCACAGCCGGCAGTGTGCGAAGGAGACCACTCTCGCGCCCTGCGCGTTCGAGTACGTCTACCTCGCCCGACCCGACTCGGTCATGAACGGCGTCTCGGTCTACGAGTCGCGCCTGCGCATGGGCGACCGTCTCGCCGACACGATCGCGAAGCACGTGCCGATGGACAAGATCGACGTCGTCATGCCGATCCCCGACTCCTCCCGGCCCGCCGCCATGGAGGTCGCCCGCAAGCTGGGCATCGAGTACCGCGAGGGCTTCTACAAGAACCGCTACGTCGGCCGCACCTTCATCATGCCCGGGCAGGCCGTGCGCAAGAAGAGCGTGCGTCAGAAGCTGAACGCGATGTCGACCGAGTTCCAGGGCAAGAACGTGCTGCTGATCGACGACTCGATCGTGCGCGGGACCACGTCGAAGGAGATCATCCAGATGGCCCGGGATGCCGGTGCCACCTCTGTGACGTTCGCCTCCGCGGCTCCGCCGGTGCGTCACCCGCATGTCTACGGCATCAACATGCCGTCGCGTCACGAGCTCATCGCCCACGGCCGGACGATCCCCGAGATCGCCGCCGAGCTGGGCTGTGATCACCTGGTCTATCAGGAGGTCGAAGACCTCAAGGCTGCGATCACCGAGGGATCCGTGCTGAGCGACCTCGACATGAGCTGCTTCGACGGCCGGTACGTCACCGGCACGGTCTCCGACGAGTACCTGGCCTGGGTGGAGGGGTCGCAGACCTCGTGACCTCGGGTGCGCAGCCGCTCTGGCGTGGCCGTGCGCTCGCGCTGGTCGGCATCGTGCTGGTCGCGTTCTCGCTGCGCTCGGCCGTGGCGTCGCTGTCGCCCGTGCTCGACCACGTCGCCGACGACTTCCCGGTCTCGTCGGTCGTCGTCGGCCTGATCGGAGCCGCGCCGCCGGTGTGCTTCGCGGTGTTCGGGCTGCTGACGCCGCTGTTCGAGCGGAGATTCGGACTCGAGCGCGTGGCTGTCGTGGCGATCGCCCTGATCGCCGCCGGGCTGCTGCTGCGCAGCCTCGCCGTCGACTCGACATCGCTGCTCGCCGCGACGGCAGTGGTGTTCGCGGGCGTCGGCTCGGGCAATGTGCTGCTGCCGCCGCTGGTGAAGAAGTACTTCCCCGATCGCCTCGGCCTGATGATGACGGTCTACTCGACCACGATGGCGGTGTCGACGTTCGTGCCGCCGCTGGTCGCAGTGCCGCTCGCCGACTCGGCCGGGTGGCGGGTGTCGCTGGGGCTGTGGGGCGTGTTCGCCGCGATCGCGCTCGTGCCCTGGGTGGCGATGCTCGTCACGAGCCGGGCGGATGCCGTCGCCTCGGCCCCCGCGCGTACGGAGTCCGCCGCGACCGAGATCGAGCGCGACGGCTACGACGCAGCATCCGTGGCGACCGGACCGATCGCGACGACGCCAGCCAATCCGCGGGTCTTCGGTCGGCTGTGGCGGCTGCCCATGGCCTGGTCGATCGCGCTGGTGTTCGCGTCGTCGTCGACGCTGGCCTACGTCTCCTTCGCATGGCTGCCGTCGATCATGATCGACGTGGGCGGGGTCTCGCCGGCGAACGCGGGGCTGCTGCTCTCGCTGTTCGGCCTGATGGGCCTGCCGTGCTCTCTGCTCGTGCCCATTCTCATCGTCCGGTTCCAGGCGACCCGTCCTGTGTTCTTCATCTCGATCGCGTGCGGGCTCATCGGGCTGTTCGGATTCCTGTTCCTGCCCACGGTGGCGCTGCCGCTGTGGGTGGTCTTCTACGGCCTCGCACCCGGGCTCTTCCCGCTCGCCCTCGTGCTGCTCAGCATCCGGGCCCGCACGCCCGAGAGCGCGGTGGCGCTCAGCGGTTTCGTGCAGAGCATCGGCTACGCGGTCGCCGCGGTGTTCCCGCTGCTGATCGGCCTGCTGCACGACATGACCGACAGCTGGGAGATTCCCCTGTGGGTGCTCGTGGGGGTTCTGATCGCGGTGATCCCCGCCGGATGGATCGCCGGTCGACGTCGCACCATCGAAGAGGACTGGGAGCGTCGCCACGGTCGCTGGTGACTCGCGGCGGTGAAGCGGCGCCGGTGGATCGGCGTGGGCCCGAGGCCCGTCAGTGCGCTCGCACCTCGTCGCCGACGCTGATCGTCCCGCCGACCCACGGCGCTGACGCATCGGCCGGGTCCTGCGGCGGCAGAAGGAGTCGGCCGAGAGTCGGCTCGTCCTGACCGTGGGCGCTCGTGAGGGTCGTGAGCACCTTCGCGTCGCGAACGCCGGTGTCGGGGTTGGCGTGTGTCGCGAGGCAGCGCACGATCGGCCCCGCGGTGCGGAACGTCACCTCGCCGATGCTCAGCTCGCCGGCCCAGTCGAGCTCCGACCAGGGGGCGACGTCGTCGATGACGACGTTGGAGCGGAACCGGCGGTCATCGATGCCGAAGCCGAGAGAGTCGCTCAGTGCGTCGACACTGCCACGACTGTGCACGGAGACGTAGCCGCGCTCACGATCCTGGAACCTCGACGTCACACCGTCGCCGACGAGTACGAGCGGCAGTCGTCCGGGGCGCCGGATCCGCCGGCCTTCCGGGCTCGCGAGCACGAACTCGGTCACCGCGTCCGCGAGCTCGCCACGACCGGACTCATCGAGTCCCGCCTCGACGAGCACCGAACCCTCGTGCTCTATCCGCACGCGCTGCCGATCGTCGTCGTAGTCGGTGCGCAACGCCGCGAGGCCCGGGAAGTCCTGCAGGGAGAGTCCCTTCGCCTTCGGCCAGTGGTCGAGTCCGTCACGAGACTCCGGCGCGATCGCGTCGGCGAAGCGGAACGCCAGCACCCGATCGCCGGCGATGCGCCCATCAGGCTGCACGGTGAGGGACTCGACCGACTCGGGCGTGAAGCCCTTGATCGGATGACGGAAGAGGGAGACGACGCGGGCCATGGGTCGATCCTCTCAGGGCACGCGGTGTCCGTCCGTCACGAGCCCGGCGTGGATGCCGAGAGTTCCGGGATTTCGGACACGACGAAACCCCCGTGCGGTGCACGGGGGAATCGATGACGAGCGAAGAGGCGGTCAGGCCTTTTCGAGTTCGTCCTCGTCTTCGTCTGCATACTCGTCGGCCCACTTGTCGACGTATGCGTCTTCAGCGTCGCTCGGGTGCGCGAGTTCGCGCTCGAGCGCCGAGTAGTTCACCGACGGACTGAACGACTTCAGTTCGCGGGCGATCTTGGTGTGTTTCGCCTTTTGACGGCCACGGCCCATGCCTGAGACCCCCTCACGAGTTAAGCTGCGGGCAACGACTGGCCCGAGTCATTCACGACACCGGCTGAGGGCCGGTAAGAGTAGCATTCAGAATAGCACGCGGCCAGACCGCACTGGCCCGTTGGCAGCTGGTGAAGGGAGCGATCCTCATGACCGACAACACCTCGACGCCCTCCGACGAGGCCGCGCAGAACGCGACACTGCAGAAGGCCGTGATCGTCGGGATGCAGCCGGGTCAGCCGAAACGGGTGATCGAAGAGGCGGCGCGATTCGCGCGGCTCCTCCGCGTGCCGCTGGTGGTCGCACACGTCGACGTCACGCGCTTCGTCACCTATGAGGACCCCGACGGCTACGTGCACTCGGCGCCCATCGACATCAACTTCGATGCCGGCACGGCCGAGTTCGAGGCCGTGCAGGCGGAGGCGGCTGCGGCCCTCGACGGAACGGGCCTGACATGGACGGCCCGGCAGCTCGTGGGCGATCCGGCCCTCGCCATCAAACAGCTGGCGAACAAGCTCGACGCCCAGCTGATCGTGGTCGGCACACGCAAGCGCGGCATCGGAGAGTCGATCCGCGAGTTCTTCACGGGGTCCGTCGCTGCCCGCCTCGCGCACCGCCAGCACCGGTCGGTGCTCGTCGTGCCGCTGCAGGAGCCCGTGCCCGACGAGCAGCCCGAGATCTGGACCGAGTAGGTCTCGGCATCCCTCGCTGAGCTCCTGGGGATGCGAACGGCCGAAGCCCCTCTCGTCGTGTGACGGGAGGGGCTTCGAGCGTCTCGGCAGGCGTCAGCCGCTGAGCTCAGCGGCCGAGTGACGCCAGCGCGGTGGTGATGCCTCGCGCCGCGGCGTCCAGGCCGTCCTCCAGCTGCGAGACGACGGATGCCGGCAGCGTGCCGCCCTTCGCCACATGCGTGCGGAGGTCGGTGCGCACGCGTGCGCGGAAGGCATTGATGACGGCATCCGCTCGGTGCAGCTCCTCACGGGTGACGATGCGCTCGTCGTCGCCTGCCGTCCGCGGACGGGACTTGGATGCGGCGCGGTCGTCCTTCTCCGCCGTGGCGAGGTCAGCGCGGAGGCTCTTCATGGCCTCCTTGACGCTCTGCCGCACCTCGTTGGCGATCAGTCGCACCGAGTCGGTCAGGCCCGCCTCGATTCCCGCGAGGTCGCCCTCGCGAGATGCCAGCTCGGCGCGTCCCGCATCCGTGATCGCGTAGATCGTGGTGCGACCGTCGACCGTCTTGGTGACCAGCCCCTCTTCCTCGAGCTTGGCGAGCCGAGGGTAGATGGTGCCGGCGCTCGGCGTGTAGGTGCCGCCCGTGCGATCGGTCAGTGCCTGGATGATCCCGTAACCGTGCTGCGGTGCCTCGGCGAGCAGCGAGAGCAGGTAGAGCCTGAGGTCGCCGTGCGAGAAGACTGCGGGGCTCATGCTTCCCACTCCGCATCGTCGGTGATCGACTCGGGCGTGCGCCGCAGCACGGTCACGCCGCCGGAGACCGAGTTGGCGCGCAGATCGACGAAGCGTCCTGCGAGCTCGCCCGTCGAGCCGGTGTAGTTGTTGATGCCGGAGGAGCCGCGTTCGACGCCGTCGATCAGCAGTCGCCCGCTCAGCGAGCGGATGACGTAGTTCGCAGCGAGCGACTCGTCGAGGCGCACCGTGGTGCCGCCCGAGACCGAGTTGACGTTGATCGTGTTCACGTCGCCTGCGGCGTCGACCAGTGTCGAGCCCGAGACGATGTCGACGGTCGCGCGACGGATGGTGCCCGTGACTGCGACATCGCCCGAGACGCTGTTCGCGCTGATCGATCCCGTGAGTCCGCGCACCTGCACGTCGCCGGAGACCGAGTTGACGGTCAGGTCGCCGATGAGGGTGTCGACGATGAGGTCGCCCGAGACGGTGTTGAGGCGGGCGTCGTTGCGGATGCCCGAGACGAGCGCTCCGGCGCTCACGACGCCGAGGTTGAGGGCGATCGAGCGGGGGACGGCGACGCTCACCTCGGCCTTGGGGCCGCCCGATCCGAAGTTGCGGAACACCTCGAGGAAGTTGTCCCAGCCGAGCTGCGGGTGGTCGATCTCGACCTCGCCGTTGTTCGCCTCGATGCGGAGGTCCTTGGTCGTGACGCCGTGCACCTCGATGCGGATGCCGGGTTCGTCGTGTGCGATGACATCGACCTGACCGCCGACCAGGCCGATCTTCAGTCGGGTGACGTTCTCGATGTCGATGACGCGTTCTTCGCCGGGGGCGATGAGCCACTTCTCGGTCATGTCTGCTTCTCCTGGTTCGAGGGATCACGATATATCGTGTCTGCACAGAGTAACACGATATATCTCGACTCTGTCAAGGGGGTGGTCCGAGCATCCCGTCTGCAGGATCGCGGCACGTCTGCAGGAGAATCCGTGTGGGATGTTCCTGCAGACGTGCTTCGGTCCTGCACGCGGTCTGGACGATCCGGCCTGCACACGGTCTGGACGATTCGGTCCTGCACACGGTCTGGACGACCGGGCCTGAAACACAGGAGACAGCCCGGGAGGACGCCTCAGACGAGAGGCGGGGTGTGCCAGATCCGGTCGATGTAATCACGGATCGAACGGTCGGACGAGAAGAAGCCGGTGCGGGCGACGTTGAGGATCGCTGAGCGGTTCCACGCGTCCTGGTCGGCGTACGCGGCATCCACTCTGCTCTGTGCCTCGATGTACGACGCATAGTCGGCGAGCACCATGAAGCGGTCTTCGTAGAGGAGATTCGAGACGACCGGCTCGAACACCGAGCGGTCGCCGCGGGAGAAGGCCCCGGATGCGATCAGGTCGATCGCCCGGCGGAGTCCCTCGTCGTGCTGGTAGAACTCCTGCGGCCGGTAACCGCGGATGCTGAGCGCCTCGACCTCGGGCTCGCTCATGCCGAACAGATAGAAATGGTCGTCTCCGACGAGCTCGCGGATCTCGACGTTCGCCCCGTCGTCCGTCCCGATCGTGAGCGCGCCGTTCAGCGCGAACTTCATGTTGCCGGTGCCCGACGCCTCCTTGCCTGCGAGCGAGATCTGCTCCGACAGGTCGGCGGCGGGGATGACCCGCTCGGCTAGCGTCACGTTGTAGTTCGGAGGGAAGACGACCGTGAGGCGGCCTTCCAGCCGAGGGTCGGTGTTCACGACCTCGCCGACCGCGTTGATGAGGTGGATGATGCGCTTCGCCATCGCGTAGCCGGGAGCCGCCTTCGCCCCGAAGATCGCGGTGCGCGGCACGACATCCGACACTGCGAGGCGTCCGGAGATCACCCCCTCGTAGGTGGTGACGATGTGCAGCACCTTGAGCAGCTGACGCTTGTACTCGTGCAGGCGCTTGACCATCACATCCAGCATGTGGCCGTCGCTGATCTCGACACCGTCGCGTTCGCGCAGCACGTCGCTCAGGCGGCGCTTGTTGGCGGCCTTCACCGAGGCGAACGCGGCGCGGAACTCGGCATCATCGGCGAAGGGCTCGAGTTCGCGCAGGCGTTCCAGATCGGTGGTCCAGCCCTCGCCGATCGCCGCGGTGATGAGCGACGAGAGCTCGGGATTGGCGAGGCGGAGGAAGCGCCGCGGCGTCACGCCGTTGGTCACGTTCGTGAACTTGTCGGGGAAGAACGCATCGAAGTCGCTCAGCACCTTGTCGCGCAGCAGCTGCGAGTGCAGTTCGGCGACGCCGTTGACCTTGGCGCCCGCGACGGTCGCCAGGTATGCCATGCGCACCGAGCGGACCGGGTGCTCCGCGATGATCGACATGTTGCGCACGAGCATCTCGTCATCGCCGAACCGCTCGCGCACCGCGACGAGGAACTCGTCGTTGATGCGATAGATGATCTCGAGGTGGCGGGGCAGCAGGCGTCCGAGCAGCTCGACCGGCCACACCTCCAGCGCCTCCGGAAGCAGTGTGTGGCACGTGTAGGCGAAGCACTGCTGCGTGATGGCCCACGCGGCATCCCACTCGAGATGCCTCTCGTCGACGAGCACCCGCATGAACTCGGGCACAGCGATCACCGGGTGCGTGTCGTTGAGCTGGAAGATCACGCGGTCGGGGAGGTTCGCGAGCTCGAAGCCGTCGGCGAGCATGTTGTCGAGGAAGTCGTGGATCGACGCGGCGACGAAGAAGTACTGCTGCTGCAGACGCAGTTCCTTGCCCTGCGGCGTGGAGTCCTCGGGGTAGAGCACCTTCGAGATGGTCTCGGCGTAGGTCTGCGCGCGCACCGCCTCTTCGTAGTCGCCGGAGTTGAAGATGCGCAGGTCGAACGCGCTGGTGGCGACGGCGCTCCACAGGCGCAGGGTGTTGACCCGCCCGTTGCGGAACCCAGGGACCATGTAGTTGTACGGCACCGCCTGCACGTTCCACGCCGGCACCCAGCGGCTGCGCGTGATGCCGTCGTCGTCGTACTTCTCGGTGTGGCCGCCGAACGCGATGGTCTGTGCGTCTTCGGGACGGGCGAACTCCCACGGCGAACCGAGCGTGAGCCAGGAGTCGGGCTGTTCGACCTGCTGGCCGTCGACGAACGTCTGTCGGAAGATCCCGTACTCGTAGCGGATGCCGTATCCGATGCTGGGCACGCCCATCGTGGCGAGCGAGTCGACGAAGCAGGCCGCGAGGCGCCCGAGCCCACCGTTGCCGAGACCGGGCTCGACCTCGTGCGCGCGCAGGTCGTCGAGCGAGACGCCGCACGCGGCGAGGGCCTCGTCGGCGATGTCGGTGAGGCCGGCCGCGAGCAGATTGTTGTCGAGCTGGCGACCGAGCAGGTACTCCGCCGAGAGATAGCAGACGCCCTTCGCCTGCGTCTCCTTCTGGTGACGCAGATCCTCGAGCCAGCGAGCCATCAGGTAGTCGCGCACCGTGTGCGCGAGCGCGAGATAGCGGTCGTTCGCGCTCGATGCCGACAGTGCGACGCCGCGCTCGAGATTGAGGTTGTGCAGAAATCGCTTCACGAATTCGTCGACGGTGCTCGGGGGAGCGATCACCGGAGCGAGGGCGAGCGGATGCATGGCGGAGTGTGATTCGGGCACGTGTCGACCGTAGCGATGGTGGGGCCACAACGTGTGACGAGCGGATGAAGAATATCGGTTGGCGTCACTCGACCGCCCGCGAGGAGGCGGTGCGGCGAGCCCGACTGACGGACCACAGGATCCGGCCGTCGTTGAAGACAGGAATGAGGAACACCGCATGCGCCAGGTACCACCCGTGCAGCTGGAGTCCCGGCGCGAGCAGCCACAGGGCGGCTCCGACGACGACGCACGCGCCAGGACCCGCGAGGGCGGCGAGCACGGCGTCCCGGTCGCCGACTCGGCCGTGCGGACTGATCGACGTCCTCCACAGCGAGCGCTCGAGCGTGATCGCCGTGACGCCGGTCGCCCGGGACAGCACGGCGAGGTGCCCGAGTTCATGCAGCGCGAACGACCCGCCGAGGCCGGCGGCGTAGTGGACTGCGATCATCAGTGCGGCCTCGACGATCGCGGACTGCCCGGTGATCGCGCCCAGAGCGACGGTCGCGGTCAGCAGAACCGCGAACACGGTGTTCATCGGCCAGGCGGCGAGCAGCAGCCATCGGCAGACCAGAACCCCATCGATGCGCGACGCACTGACCGACCACATGTCAGTCGGCCTCGGCGAGGAGCTGCCTCTTCCGTTCGAGAAGCCCGTCGTGCACGACGAACACGGCGAGGATGAACACGGCGACCACGATCACGCCGAGGATCAGCGGAAGGGGATCGTTGACGCCGGTGCCGAGCTGGACCGCGCCCTCGGCGCTCTGCCGGACGTCGACGAAGACCGAGTCGAAGAACCCCAGGCGTCGACCCTCGGCGGATCCTCCGGTGAACATCAGCCAGATCGCGGCGGTGACGGCGGATCCTGCGATGACGACGAGCGCTCCGACGACGCTGATGGCGGCCCTAAACAACCACTTCATGACGAGAGGTCCTTTCTATCCTGTCCATCCCTGCGATGGAGAGTGCGGCGGCGATCAGGGTGAGCGCGAGCATCACTCCGACCGTGAACAGTGGGGGAAGACCCAGGAGGTTGGTGCCGAGCATGATCGTGCCCGTCACGAGGCCGGCGACGGCGGCTCCCGCGATGACCGAGAAGGGGTTGCCCTTCTCGGGCGGGAAGGCGATGCCGGCGAGGGTGAGCACGATGACGTTCGACACCGCGAAGCCGACGACGGAGAGGATCTCGTCGAGCCTCGCCCCGGTGAGAGCGGACAGGATGCTGATCGGCGGTGCGATGATCGCGAGGGTCGCCAGCTGGGGTCCGATCACGAGCAGATACCGATGCCTGGACCATGGCGGCGAGGACCGCACGCCCGCAGGGGCTCCGTCGAGACGTAGGCGTACACGGACTGCACGGTGACGGCCAGCAGCAGGATCGGCGGGAGTCGGATGTCGGCGAGGAAGAGCGCGTAGGAGCCTGCGAGGGAGATGCCGCAGACCGTCACCGTCTCGATTCCCCTGATGTGGGCGGCGAAGTAGGCGCCGAACTCCGTGGGGCCGAACAGGCGGGGCACGATCGCGAAGCGACGGGTCGGATCGAACTGTCGCGGCGCGATCGCGAAGACGGCGCAGACCAGCAGCGCCAGCATGGCCAGCCAGATGCCCGTGGCCGCCATGGTCCCGTGACTCGCGGCGATGTCGGCGAAGAGCAGCTGCACCGCGAAGTAGTCGTCGCCCTGGCCGACCGCCGCGAAGAGCACGGATTCCGACTGCGTCGACACGCCGAGGTAGAGGGCGACGAGGGTCGCCGCCAGCACCACCGGCACGATGAACGCCCGGAGCCTCGCCAGCCGCAGGCGCAGCAGCAGTCGCTCGAGGCCCAGGTAGTAGACGCTCGCGACGAGATAGGCGACGGTCGAGGGCATGACCAGGCAGGTGATGACCTGATCGAGGATCCCGAATCCGCCGATCGAGATCGTGCCGGTGACCAATGCGCCGAGCATGAGCACCACGCCGAGGCCCACGACCAGCGACTCGAAGAGCATGAATCCCAGCGTTCGCGCCCGATTGGTCAGGGGGAACGAGAACGTGAGCTCGACCAGATCGCTCGCCTTCATGAAGAGCACGCGCACGACCGTGAAGACCGTCAGGATCCACAGCGGGGTGGACACGCCGACGACGCGCAGAAGCGGGGAGAGCTGCTCGGGCTCGCTGATCAGCTGGCGGAGGATCACCACCCCGAACGCGCAGAAGCCGACGAAAGCGGCGAGACCGGCGAGAGCGATCGTCCAGCGCACGGACGGCAGGCGCAGCACGCCCCGACGAGCGATGCGCCTCACGAGGAACACCGAGAGGAAGCCGGCGAGCTGCAGGGCGGGAGTCATTCCACCGCCCTCGACGGCTGCGCGATCGCGGTCTTGACGAGGGAGTCGACCGAGCCGAATTCGCGCAGGATGCGGGGGAGTGGGAGGTCGAAGGCGATCTCTCCGCGACGCAGCACGATGATGCGGTCGCACACGGCCTCGAGAAGACGGAAGTCATGGCTGCACAGCAGCAGCCCCTTCGCCCCTCCGATCCGGGATGCATCCGTCTCGAATTCGAAGAGCGCATCGACGTCGACGCCGTTGAGCGTCTCGTCGATGATCGTGAGCGGGCGCTCGAGCAGAAGCGTCGAGATGAGCTGGATCTTCTTGCGCATGCCGTGCGAGTAGTCCTCGATGAGGTCGAACTGACGCGCCTCCATCTGATAGCGGTTGAGGAGTTCGTCGGCCCTGGTCGGGTCGGCACGGTGGCGATAGAGGCGGAGCATCAGATCGAGGTACTCGCGCCCGGTCAGGAACTGCGGCAGGTAGTCGTTGCTCGCGATGAAAGCCAGCTGCTCGCGCGATGCGCGATCCTGATGAGGGCGCCCGGTGATGCGGATGCTCCCCTGGCCGAGCTGCAGCAGATCGGCGGTGAGGCGGATGAGCGTCGACTTGCCCGATCCGTTGGGTCCGACGAGACCCACCTTCTCGCCGCGCTCGATCGCGAACGACACATCACGGAGCGCCGGAGCGCGCTTCGAGTAGGCGAACGAGACCGATGAGACGTCGAGGAGGACGCGCGGGTCCGGTGCGAAGCCGCCGCTTCCGGACATCGGGGTCGATGTCCGGAAGCGACGAGGGGTTAGACGCATTCGATCCACACTGAGACGCCGCTCTTGCCCCACTGCCAGTTGCCGGTGAAGCGCCTGCCACCCGCCTTGAAGAAGCACCACAGCGCCAGCGCTGCCAGGAACGCGACGCCGAACACGAGAATCGCCGCGATCACCACCAGCCACCAGGCATCGAGACGCAGGATCGCCTCATCCAGTGCGTCCTGTGCGCGGCGCTTCATCAGCATCGGCTCCATTGCCGCCATTAGGGACATCTGTCCACCTCCGTTTTGTCGTTACACACGGAGGCTGTCATCGCTGCGTCACGAAAGCTAGTCATTCGAGTGCAGAATGCTGACATGCGTGGATTCACTTGACATTGACGCAGCGTCAACTTCTACCGTGGAGTCATCATCAGTTCCAGGGAAGGAGGACGAGATGGCCGGTCGCGAATGGTCGATCCAGGACATCGCCCGTCTCGCGGGCACCACGAGCAGAACCCTGCGTCACTACGACGACGTGGGCCTGCTGCCGCCCTCGCGCATCGCGCACAACGGCTACCGGCACTACGACGAGGCGGCGCTCGTGCGCCTGCAGCGCATTCTGCTGCTGCGCGAGCTCGGACTCGGTCTGCCGCAGATCGCCGAGGTGCTCGACCCGGTGAACGCACGGCAGAGCGAGGAATCCGCGCTGGAGACGCACCTCGAGCTGCTGCGCGAGGAACAGAACCGACTGGCGCGGCAGATCGCGTCGGTCGAGAACACCATCAACGCATTGAGAGGAGGTGAAGAACTCATGGCAGAGAACATGTTCGACGGTTTCGACCACACCCGTTACAAGGAGGAGGTCGAGCAGCGCTGGGGTCGGAAGACCTACGCCGACAGCGACCGCTGGTGGCGCGGGATGACCGACGCCGATCGCGCCGACTGGCAGCAGCGCGTCTCCGACCTCGGCCGGGACTGGACAGCTGCCGCCGAGAGCGGCATCGATCCGGCGTCCGCCGAGGCTCAGGACATCGCCCGCCGTCACGTCGAGTGGCTGACCGGCATCCCGGGCACTCCCGCGGCCGTGCCCGGCGGCGACGTCAAGGCGTACGTCATCGGCCTCGGCGAGATGTACGTCGCGGACCCGCGCTTCGGCGCGAACTACGCCACGTCCGCCGGCGGAACGCAGGGCGCCGAGTTCGTCCGCGACGCGCTCCGCATCTACGCGGACGGCAACCTGTAACCCGCTGCACCGCCTTCGCCGGTCGCCGCGGGGTCGAGAGCGCATCCGAATCACCCGATTCCGATGTGTTCTCGACCCCGCACGGGAGTCACGGCATTGCACAGGTGCGGACACCGGATCAAGGCCGGGAGCGGATGCCGGAGGTGGGCGTAGGGTCATGGCATGGGCCACCGACGCAGACGCACGGATGCCGCGCCGCTGTTCGCGGCGGCGGCCGTCGCCTACACCGCGAACGTCGCCCTCGGTTCGGCCGTCGCCGCGAGACTCATCGACACGAGCAGCTTCCGCTGGCTGCACCATGCGATCTACATAGCGACGTGCGCCACTTCGGCCGCCGCGTTCTCGGCGATCCTCTGGGGCCGGCCGAAGCACGCGAGCCGTCGCGCGGCCCTGGCCCTCGCGCCCGCCGCCGCGCCGCTCGCCGCCATCCCGTATCTCGGCACGCACAGCCGACGGCATCCGCTCGTCGCGCTCGCCGCAGCCCCTTTCATCGTCGCGGGCCTCGTCTGCTCGCGCCTCGCCACCGACCGGAAGTGAACGCATGGAACTGCTCGACGCCATCCGCCGCCGCAAGACCACGAACGGGCCCTTCCTGCCCGACCCGGTATCGGAGGAGCATCAGCGCATCCTGCTGGAGGCGGCAGGTCGGGCGCCGTCGCAGCTGAACAGCCAGCCGTGGCGGTTCGTGGTCGTCGAGAACCGCGACACGATCGACAAGATCGCACGCATCTCGGGCGACAGCATGACCGAGGCGATGTCGAACGGCACGTTCTTCGAACGCTACAAGCCGTACTTCCGTTTCAGCCAGGCCGAGATGGAGGAGAAGCGCAGCGGGATGCTGTTCGACAAGCTCCCCGCGGCCCTCCGCCCGTTCACGAGTCAGGTGTTCACCAAGCGCGGCCAGAAGCTGATGAACACGTTCGGGGTGCCGAAGACCCTCGGGGAGGAGAATCACAAGCTCGTCGCGGGATCGCCGCTGCTGCTCGGCGTGATGCTCGATCGCAGCGAATACCGACCGGGCCAGCTGTCGTCGTTCTACTCGGTGTTCAGCATGGGCGCGGCGATGGAGAACGTCTGGCTCACCACGGTCGAGCTCGGCATGGGCATCCAGTTCATCTCGTTCCCGATGGAGGTCCCTGGGCAGTGGGACGAGATCGTCAAGCTGCTGCGCGTGCCGGACGACCTCGAGCTCATGGCGGTGTACCGCCTCGGCTATCTGCCGCCCGAGCAGCGCCGCCCGGCCATCGACTGGTCGAGCCATCAGCGCAAGCTCGCCTCGCAGTACGTGTTCCGCGAGAACTGCGACCAGCCGCAGCAGGGATGGGACGCGCCGCCGCCGGGCGCCGGAGCGCCGACGGCGGGCTGAGCCTCAGCCGCCGACCTTGCGGGGCAGGGGCTTGAGGTCCTGCAGCGCCGGCCCCTCGATGCGCGTGCCGTCCGCCGTGAAGCGCGAGGCGTGCAGCGGGCAGTCCCACGTGCACTCGGCGTCGTTCCAGTCGAGCACGCCTCCGAGGTGCGGGCACACGGCCGAGACGGCCCGAGTGACGCCGTCGACCGTCGAGATGCCCACGGGTCGGCCGCTGCGGTTCGCGACCACGCCCTCGCCCTCTGCCGGCTTCGGGACCGGCACGGGGCGACGCTCGGCGTCGACCCACCCGGTCGTCGCGGCGGCGGCGACCTTGGCGCCCTCGATGGCCCCGCGGGCCAGATCGGCCGGCACGGTGAGCCTCGTGCCGATCTTGACCATCCACGACGGTCGGTCGTGCCAGTTCGCACCGAGGATCTCCGCGGTGAGACGCAGGGCGGCGGCGGGGGCGTTCGACAGGCCCCACTTGGCGTACCCGGTCGCGAAGCGGATGCGGCCGAGACCCCGGGGCATGGCGCCGACGAACGGGATCTGGTTGTTCGACTGATAGTCCTGGGCGGACCAGCGGTGGGTCTCCTCGGCATCCGGGAAGTACCGCCTCGTCCACTCGACCAGATCGTCGATCGCGGCGGTCTCGCCGTCCGAGCGGCCGACGGAATGGCCGTTTCCGCCGACCACCAGTCGCGCAGGACCGCCGGGGCCGTCCGCATCCGACACCGGGCGGATCGAGCGCGTGGGGCTGTCGACCGAGATGAACGTGCTGTCCGGCACGCCGCCGGGGAGGCGGAACGAGACGCAGTACGAGCGGAAGGCGCGCATCTTCGCGAAGTAGAGTCCCCGGTCGAGGATCGGGTACCCGGTCGCGATCACGATGTGATCGGCGAACATCGGGCCCAGCAGCGTCTCGACTCGAGGGTCGGGCAGCGCATGCGTCGCCGTGACCCGGACGCCGGTGTGCAGGGTTCCTCCGGCGGAGAGAAGCTCGTCCGCGAGCGCGTGGGTGACGAGTGCCGGATCGATGGTCACCTGGTCGTCGAGCGCCACGGCTCCCGCTGCGGGGAAGGCCGCACCGGCCAGCTCTCCTCGCGTGAGCATCCTGGTCTCGAGGCCCGCCTCCCGCGCCGCCTCGTGCACTTCGCGCACCGAGTCGATGCCGCCGGCGTCCTGCGCGTACGAGTGGTCGATCCGTCGCTCGTAGCTGACTCCCGCATGATCGGCGAAGCCGACCAGCCAGTCCATGCCCTCGCGATTTCCCTCGACGTAGGCCTGCACGAGCGCCGCGGAGTGGTGCTTGCGGATCTCGGCGAGACGCTTCCCCTGCAGCAGGGTGAGCTTGCCGGTGTTGCCGCCGGTCGCGAGCTCGGCGACGGATCCCGCCTCGATCACGGCGACGTCGAGACCGGCGCGCGTGAGCATGACCGCCGTGCTGAGGCCGGTGAGGCCCGCACCCACGATGATCACGTCGTGTCGTGCGCCGGGGTCGAACGGTGTGCCGATGGGCGGGGTCCGGTCGAGCTTCCACAGTGGCTTCATGGCCTCAGTCTTCGCCCGCCGACCGGCTTCGCCCAACGGGTTGACATTCGAGGGATGCGTTGCAACGGCGCGGATAGAGTTGCCGGGTGACCTTTCGCCGCCTGCTCCTCGTCTTCGTCGGCGGCAGCATCGGCACCGCCGCTCGGCTCGCGATCGGTCTGCTGATGCCGGATGTCGGGGGCGTGCCTGTCGCGACGATCGTCGTGAACGTGCTCGGATCGCTGCTGATCGGCCTTCTCGCCGCGCGCCTGCCCGGCGCCACGGAGCTCAGACTGCTGCTCGGCACGGGCGTGCTCGGCGGCTTCACGACCTACAGCGCGTTCATGACCGGAACGGTCGCGCTCTGGGGCGACGCCCCGGTGCTCGCATTCGCGTATGCGGCCGCCAGTCTGGTCCTGGGACTCGCTGCCGCCGCGGCGGGCCTGCGACTCGGACGCCCGCGTCGACCGACGCTCCCTGCGGGAGGGAGGGCATGACTCCGCTGCTGTTCGTCGCGGCCGCACTCGCCGGAGGGGTGGG
Organism: Microbacterium sp. Root280D1; assembly: GCF_001428975.1. Lineage (NCBI taxonomy): Bacteria > Bacillati > Actinomycetota > Actinomycetes > Micrococcales > Microbacteriaceae > Microbacterium > Microbacterium sp. Root280D1. The sequence continues at coordinate 693,625 of NZ_LMJK01000001.1, forward strand.
AGCCCTCCTCCGGTACGTCATCGACCTCGGTGTGTCGAAGGTCGTCGGACGCCGCCTCCCTTGGGGCATCCTCGTCGTCAATCTCACCGGATCGTTCGCGTTGGGCCTGCTGACCACGGCACTGCCGTCCGAGTCGTTCGTGGTCGGGGCCGGTCTTCTCGGCGGATACACGACGTTCAGCACCGCCATGCTCGACACCGTGGTGCTGTGGCGAGACGGTCAGCGCAGAGCATCCGCTGTCAACGCCATCGGGATGCTTCTGCTCGGGCTGATCGCCGCTGGTCTCGGGCTGGCGCTCGGGTCGACGCTCTGACCGTCGACGCCGGGATCCGGGCGAACCCACAGCTTGGCGATGCAGAATGTACAAACGTACATGTACGCCCGTACAGGAATGATCGCGCTGGGGGTCAGGATGAGCGATGGCACGCGCCGCCGCCGCGATCCTGAAGCGCGCCGTCGCGAGATCATCACCGCGGCAGCCGAGCTGATCGTCGAGATCGGCGTCGACGCACTCACCCACCGCAAGGTCGCAGCCCGGGCCGGAGTGCCGCTGGGATCGACGACGCAGTACTTCGCCACGCTCGACGATCTGCGTGACGCGGCGATCGGAGCGCTGGCCGCCGAGATCGAGGCGCGCATCGACGCGACACGACGGGCCGTCGTGATCGAGGGAGTGACGCCAGAGGGGCTCGCGCGCCTCGTGCGCCGCGGGCTCGAGGACGCACGCGCAGTCCAGGCCGACCGCGCCGTCGTGACCGCCGCGGTGCATGACCCGCGCGTCCGGCAGTTCGCGCGACTGTGGTCCGACGAGATCGTCGGCTTCATCGCGCCCGTTCACGGGGTCGACAGAGCGAGGGCCGCAGCCGTCTTCATCGACGGCGTACTCTGGCACTCTCAGATCCACGACGAGCCGCTCGACGAAGAGCTCATCCGCGACGCCCTCGCCGGGATCCTCACTCCTCAGGCGTCCACCTCCGCACCCACCGCCGCAGCATCCGCCTGACCCGCAGAGAGAGAATCCGCCTTGTCGAACCTCGCCGTCCTGAGTCTGAAGAACCGCGCACTGATCGCGTTGATCACGATCGTCGCCGCCGTGTTCGGCGGGCTCGCTCTGACGAACCTCAAGCAGGAGCTCATCCCGTCGCTCGAGCTGCCCAACCTGATGGTCATGACGACCTACCCCGGCGCCTCGCCCGAGGTCGTCGAGAACGACGTCTCGACCCCCATCGAGTCGGCGATCCAGGGTGTCCCCGGCCTCGAGGGCACGACCGCCACGAGCACGACGAACGCCTCGATCGTGCAGGCCACCTTCGCCTACGGCACCAACCTCGCGACCGCCGAGCAGAAGATCCAGCAGGCGATCAACCGCATTTCGGGGCAGCTGCCGGAAGACGTGAGCCCGCAGGTGCTGACGGTGTCGATCGATGACTTCCCGGTGATCCAGGTCGCCGTGACCGGCTTCGAGGACGCCGAGAACGCACAGGCCGAGCTGCAGAGCGTCGCGATCCCCGAACTCGAAGACGTCGACGGGGTCAACGCCGCGGAGATCATCGGCGGCGTCGGCCAGCGCATCACGATCACACCCGACGTCTCGAAGCTGGCGGCGATCGGTCAGAGCACGCAGGCCATCACCACGGCGCTGCAGCAGAACGGCACGCTGTTCCCCGGCGGAGACATCACCGAGAACGGCCAGACGCTCACCGTCCAGACCGGTGCGAAGATCACCTCGGTCGATGAACTCGCGGCGCTGCCGCTCGTCGGCACCACCGAGAGCATCGGCGACGTCGCCACGGTGGTGCAGGAGAGCGACCCCATCTCGTCGATCTCGCGCGTCGACGGCAAGGACGCCCTCTCGATCTCGATCACCAAGCTGCCGGCCGCGAACACCGTCGAGGTGTCGCAGGGTGTCATCGCCGCGCTCGACACGATCGGCGAGGCCTTCCCCGACGCCGAGTTCACGATCATCTTCGACCAGGCTCCGTTCATCCAGCAGTCCATCGAGACGCTCGCCACCGAGGGCCTGCTCGGACTCGTCTTCGCCGTGATCGTCATCCTCGTGTTCCTGCTGTCGATCCGCTCGACGCTCGTCACGGCGATCTCGATCCCCACCAGCGTGCTCATCACCTTCATCGGGCTGCAGGCGTTCGGCTACTCGCTGAACATCCTCACCCTCGGCGCGCTCACGATCGCGATCGGCCGTGTGGTCGACGACTCGATCGTCGTGATCGAGAACATCAAACGCCATTACGTGGGGGATGCCGACAAGGGAGACGCCATCCGTCTGGCGGTGCGCGAGGTGGCGATGGCGGTCACATCCTCGACCATCACGACGGTCGCCGTCTTCCTGCCCATCGTGTTCGTCGGCGACATGGTCGGCGAGCTGTTCCGGCCGTTCGCCATGACCGTGTCGATCGCGATGGTCGCGTCACTGCTGGTCTCGCTGACCATCGTGCCGGTGCTCGCGTACTGGTTCCTCCGCCCGGGCAAGCCGCTGCTCGATGAGAACGGCGTGCAGATCGACCCGGAGGACCCGGACGCTCCGCCGACGCGACTGCAGAAGGGCTACCGTCCGATCCTCGGCTGGACGCTGAAGCACTCCGGCCTGACCGTCGTGCTCGCCGTCGTGGTGCTCGGTGCGACGCTCGCCGCCGCACCGCTCATGAAGATCAACTTCCTCAGCGACTCCGGTCAGAACACCATGACGGTGACGCAGGACCTCGGCCCGACCGCGAGCCTGGAGACCAAGTCGGAGGCGGCGATCGCCGTCGAGGACGCACTGCTCGACATCGACGGCATCACCCACGTGCAGGCCTCGATCGGCTCGAGCGGATCCGCCCTGCGTGACGCGTTCTCGGGCGGAGCGGGCGTGACCTACTCGGTGCTCACCGACGCGGATGCCGACCAGGAGAAGCTCCGAGCCGATGTCCAGGACGCGATCGAGGGGCTCACCGACGTCGGTGAGGTGTCGGTCGCCGCCTCCGCCGGACTCGGCTCGAGCGACATCGAGATCACCGTCTCGGCATCCGACTCCGAAGACCTGCAGACCGCCACCACCGCCGTGGTGGACGAGCTCGACGGTCGGGACGGCATCGGACAGGTCACCGACAACCTCGCCGCGGCTCTGCCGTACCTGGCCGTGGTCGTCGACCGCGACGCCGCCGCGCAGCGTGGACTGTCGGAGGTCGCCGTCGGATCCATCGTCTCGAACACGATGCGCCCCCAGCAGGTGGGCACGGTCGAGATCGACGACACCGCGCTGACGATCTACCTCGCCGCATCCGAGCCGCCCGCCACCGCGCAGGCGCTTCGTGAGCTCACCATCCCGAGTGCCACCGGTGTGGTGCAGCTGCAGGACATCGCGACCGTCGAGGAGCGCAACGGCCCGACCTCCATCACCACCGAGCAGGGACGCCGCACCGCCACGATCACGGTGCCCCCGGCATCCGACAACCTCGCCGTGGCGACCCAGTCGGTCACCGAGGCGCTGGCCGCGGTCGACCTGCCTGACGGCGCGTCGGCCGAGGTGGGCGGTGTCGCCTCGCAGCAGGCCGACTCGTTCTCGCAGCTCGGGCTCGCCATGCTCGCCGCGATCCTGATCGTCTACGTCGTGATGGTCGCGACGTTCAAGTCGCTGCGTCAGCCGCTGCTGCTGCTCGTCTCTGTGCCGTTCGCGGCCACGGGCGCGATCCTGCTGCAGATCGTCACGGGTGTGCCGCTCGGCGTCGCCTCGCTGATCGGTGTGCTGATGCTCATCGGCATCGTCGTGACCAACGCGATCGTGCTCATCGACCTCGTCAACCAGTATCGCGAGAAGGGGCTGTCGACGATCGATGCGGTGAAGGCCGGTGGCGAGAAGCGTCTGCGTCCGATCCTCATGACGGCGCTGGCGACGATCTTCGCGCTCACCCCGATGGCACTCGGCATCACCGGGCACGGCGGGTTCATCTCGCAGCCGCTCGCCATCGTCGTGATCGGTGGACTCATCTCATCGACCGTTCTGACGCTGATCGTTCTGCCGACGCTCTACAACCTGGTCGAGGGTGCGAAGGAGCGGCGACGCGCCCGCAAGGCGGGGTCGGGCGACGACGGCTCTGCACCGAACGGCGACTCGGACCCCTCGGACGGCCCTCGTCCTTCGGGCGATCTGGCGCTGGCCGGCGCGGGCACGTCGGAATCGGGCTCGGCGGAATCGGGTTCGTCGCTGCCGCACGCGAATCAGCTGACGCGCCGGGAGCTGCGCGAGCGCGGCGAGTAGTCGCCCTCGCCGTCCCGTCCTCCGCACGACGGAGTCTGACGCCCGCCCGGAACTTCATTCCGGGCGGGCGTCAGCCGTTTCCGGCGGAGTTGTGGAGCGGGCGCCGCCGAGCTCAGTCGAGCGTGATGCCCCAGTCGAGGGTCCAGGTCTCACCGGGGGCGAGGCGGCGCAGGCCGACACCGCTGTTCAGTGCATCGGCGGGCGCGGTCATGGGCTCGATCGCCACCGCGAGGGACTGGCCCGGGTACTTGTCGGTCGTGTAGACCTGCACGAAGTCGAACCCGGCGCCCTGCCAGAGGGTGAGTCGCCGACCGTCGGGGGCGGTCAGCGAGTGCCGGACCAGCCCGTCGGCATCACGGTGGAGGTCGGTGAATCCGGTGTCGAGGCTCACATCGCCGATGCGCACTCCGTCGCGCAGCGCGGCATCCGCCGGGTGCGTGCCCGTGGGGAGCATGCGCTCGTCGGTGTCGAACGCGGTCTGCGCCGGCACCCGCAGCACGAGCTCGTGCGGGTCGACGTCGCCGATCGTCACGAACGGATGCGTGCCGAGTGCCACCGGTGCCGCAGTGGCGGAACGGTTGGTCAGCGCGTGCGTGACGTCGATCCCGTCGGCACGCAGCACGTAGGTGACACTGGTCTCGACGAGATAGGGGTAGCCCGTCTGCGGCACGATCGTGGCGCTCAGCGTCGTCGCCGACGCCGTCTCCTCGATCGCGTAGGCCGTGAATCGCAGCAGCCCGTGGCTGGCGTTCATGAACTTCGGCTCGGTGATCGCGAGCTGCCGCTCGGTGCCCTCGTCGTTCCAGACTCCATCCCTGACGCGATTCGGCCAGGGCGTGAGCACGACGCCCGAGCAGGAAGGGGTCGGCGAGTCGAGTGGATACGGGGCGATCAGATCGACGGATCCGATGCGGAGCGAGCGGAGGGATGCGCCGACCTGCGCGATCTGAGCGCTGACGTCGCCGAGCTGGAGGTGCACCTGTGTGCCGGTGGGGGATGCGGAGTTCACTCCGCAATCGTATGGCGAGCAGCATCCGCGATGGGGCTGGGCGGTTTTTCAGGTGCGACCGCTACACTTGATGGGTCGGCTTCGGACACCCGCGCATGGCGCGGACGTTTTTGTGTAAGAAGTGTGAGTCCAGGGGCCGATGGTGAGCGTCGCTCGACGCTAATCAACCATCACATGAATGGCCCCGGCCGCTGACAGTCCGGAACCCCGTCCGATCGCATCCGATCCGGCGCTGGGTGCTCGCGCGTGTGCGCGGCGCTGTTCTCGTGCGAGAACTCAGAAGGACACACCCATGCCCAAGAACAAGAAGCCCCGCGGCGGACGCCCCTCCGCCAACTTCGAGCCGCGCTACGGCGCGAACAAGACCTCGTTCCACGACCGCCACGCCGGTGGGCGCGACAGCGCTCGCGGCACCCGCGATTCCCGCGACGTGCGGGGCGGACGAGCGGATGCCGGCGAGCGGCGCACCCCGGCGGCCGGCGTCGACCGTCGTCCCGGCAGCCGCAGCGCCAGCCACCGCGGCTACCGTCCCGCAGAAGAGGGCGCACCCAAGCAGCGCTGGTCCTCGCAGGAGCGCGCGGGTCGCGATGAGGCCCGTGGCATCCGCAACCGTGCGGAGTCGGGTCGCCGCGAGGCACCGCACCGTGGCGGTTCCGAGCGTCCGCGCTTCGACGATCGTGCCGAGCGCCCCCGCTACAACGACCGTTCCTCCACGGGCTTCGACCGTCCGCGTCGCGATGACCGCGGCGGCCAGCGTCCGACCGGTCCCGGTACGTACCGCGATGAGCGCGGCGGCCAGCGCGACGAGCGTCCGCGCCGCGACGACCGCGGTGCGGGCACGCAGCGCCAGGGCTTCCGCGACAACGATCACCGCGATGGCGGACGTCCGGGCCGTGACCAGCGCTCCGGCGGCTTCCGCGACGATCGCGGTGGTCAGCGCTTCTCCCGTGACGAGCGCCCGCAGCGCGACGACCGCGGCGCATCCGAGCGTCCGCGCTTCAACCGCGCGGCATCCGAGCGTCCCCGCTTCGACCGTGACGACCGCCCGCGTCGTGACGACCGTGGCGCGGGCCCGCGTCGCGATGACCGCGGCGCCGAGCGTTCCTACGACGCCGACCGCGCACGCCGTGCCTTCGACCGCGACCGCACGCAGCGGTCGATCGAGGGTGGGCGTGACGAGCGTTCGCGTCCCTCGACCGGTGGCGCGTACCGCACCGATCGTCCCCGCCCGCTGACGTCAGACACCCGCGGGCGGCCGTCGCGCAATGAGCGACCCAGCCGTAACGACTGGAACGCCACATCGAGCGCGGCACCCGCCAAGAAGTTCGAGCCGACGGACGACGTCGTGCACGAGCGCCTCGAGGCCAAGTCCGTCGCGGCGGTCGAGGTCGACGGTGTGACCTTCGGCGACCTGGGTCTCGGATCCAACATCGTCGAGACCCTCGTCGGCATGGGAGCGGCGACTCCGTTCCCCATCCAGGCGGCCAGCATCCCGGCCGTGCTCGAGGGGCGCGACGTCCTCGCCCGTGGCCGCACCGGCTCAGGCAAGACCATCGCCTTCGGCGCACCGCTCGTCGAGCGCGTGCTGCAGTCGCAGGCGGGCAAGCGCCGTGAGTTCGGCCGCTCGCCGCGCGCGATCATCCTCGCTCCCACGCGCGAGCTCGCACTGCAGATCGACCGGACCATCCAGCCGATCGCCCGCAGCGTCGGCCTGTTCACCACGCAGATCTACGGTGGCGTCCCGCAGGGCCGTCAGGTGGGTGCGCTGAAGAAGGGCGTCGACATCGTCATCGGCACCCCCGGTCGTGTCGAGGACCTCATCAACCAGGGCAAGCTCGACCTCTCCGACTGCCGCATCGCGGTGCTCGACGAGGCCGACCACATGTGCGAGCTCGGATTCGTCGAGCCCGTGCAGCGTATCCTGCGTCACACGGCCGACGGCAGCCAGAAGCTCCTCTTCTCGGCCACGCTCGACCGTGAGGTCGCGGCACTCGTCGACGAGTTCCTCGTCGACCCGGCCGTCTACGAGGTCGCCGGTGAAGATCAGGACTCGAGCACCATCGAGCACCGTGTGCTCGTGATCGAGCACCGCGACAAGGCCGAGATCCTCACCTCGCTCGTCGACCGCGACGGCAAGACCCTGGTCTTCGCCCGCACCCGCGCCTACGCCGACATGCTCGCCGAGCAGTTCGACGACGCCGGCATCCCCGCGGTCTCGCTGCACGGTGACCTCAACCAGGCCAAGCGCACGCGCAACCTGGAGCGCCTGACGTCGGGTCGCGTGAACGTGCTCGTCGCCACCGACGTCGCCGCCCGCGGAATCCACGTCGACGACATCGACCTGGTCGTGCAGGCCGACGCTCCTGACGAGTACAAGACGTACCTGCACCGTTCAGGCCGCACCGGCCGCGCCGGTCGCTCGGGACGCGTCGTCACGCTCATCACGCGTCAGCGCCAGCGTCGCATGACCGAGCTGCTGGAGCGTGCGGAGATCGACGCGCCATTCGAGAACGCGCGCATCGACGACGACCTGATCGAGGAGATCGCCGGTCGCGTGCCGACCGCCGCCGACCTCACGGCCTGATCCGTCACGTTCGAAGGCCTCGCTCCCGCATTCGCGGCGGCGGGGCCTTCGTCGTTTGCTCGGCCGATCTGCGGCACAGGGATGCGCGGTGCGGTCGGGTGCGCGTCCTGCGAAGGAGATCTCTCACTCCGAAGGGCTGACGCGTCGGATCGCTCCTACGGAGCGCGTGATCTCCTTCCGAGCGTGCGGCTCAGCCGAGCTGGTGCTCGTGGATGGCCGTGGTCAGTGTCGTGCCGTTGAGGTCGAGGTAGAGCACCTGCTCGGTCACGGTGAGCGTCATCGTGTTGCGGCGTGCGATGAGCGGTGCCGCGGAGTCGATGAAGCCGGGGTCGAAGCTGTAGACCCGGAGGTCCTCGGAGCGGTGGATGCGCTTGTCGGCCCACGGCGCCATGACCTTCGCGGGGTCGCGGTGCGTATAGACGACGGTGCGCTCGGCGAGGCGGCTGCCGTAGTGGAGGCGCTCTGCATCGGGGGCGCCGACTTCGATCCACGCCGTCGTCTTCCCGGTGAGGTCGCGCACCAGCACGGCGGGCTCATCGGTCTGCGAGATGCCGCCGCCGAATGCGATGCCCTCGGTGAACTCGAGTCCATAGGCGAGCACGCGGGTCAGCATGTAGGCGTCGGTCTCGGACGGATGCCGCGCCACGCGCAGCGAGTAGTCGTCGTAGACACCGCGATCCATGTCGGCCAACTGGACGTCGAACGTGTGCATCGTGGAGCCGGTAGCCATAACGCTCGAGCCTACGCGCCCCGGGGGTGGCTTCCCGACCTCCGACGCTCCACCGGACCGGCGTTCAGAACAGCATCGGCTGTGCGGGGGCGGGCGCTGGCGTGAATGCGGGCGCCGGCCTCCCGTGCGGTGCAGAAGCCCGGATGCCGCGCACGGGGTAGTCGTCCTCGTGCTGCCCATCGAGTCCGTGCAGTCTGATCAGCGGCCGTGCGCGCTTCGCGAGCCATTGGCGGTAGCCCTTCGGCGCCTCGGCGGAGACTCCGGGGTACAACCCGCGATACGACGACACGAGGTCGGGGCGGAAACCCTCGAGCCACAGCATGAACCAGGGCTTCACTCCGGCGCGCAGGTGCAGGGCGCCGTAGATCACGCGGCTCGCTCCGGCCTCCTTGATGCGCCGCAGGGCGGTGTCGATCGCCTCGACCGAGTCGGTCATGTGGGGCATGATCGGCATCAGGAAGACGGTGACGCGGAAGCCGGCATCCCGCAGTGCGCGTACCGTGTCGAGCCGTGCCTGGGTCGTCGGAGTCCCGGGTTCGATCGCCTTCTGCAGATCGTCGTCGTACATCGCGATGGACATCTGGATGTCGACGGGAACACGCTGCGCCGCCCGCACCAGCAGCGGGATGTCGCGCCTGATCAGGGTGCCTTTGGTGAGGATCGACATCGGTGTGCCCGACGTCGCGAGGGCATCGATGATCCCCGGCATCAGCTTGTACCGACCCTCGGCGCGCTGATACGGATCGGTGTTCGTGCCCAGAGCGACCGTCTCGTGCTCCCAGCTGCCGCGACGCAGCTCCTTCTGCAGCACCTCGACGACGTTGACCTTCACGACGATCTGCGAATCGAAGTCCGATCCGCCGTCGAGATCGAGATACTCGTGCGTTCCTCGGGCGAAGCAGTAGACGCAGGCATGGCTGCACCCGCGGTACGGGTTGATGGTCCAGGCGAACGGCATGCGCGATGCGCCGGGTACATGGTTGAGGGCCGACTTCGACAGCACCTCATGGAACGTCATGCCTGCGAACTCCGGCGTAGTCACCGTGCGGAGCACGCTGGAGCGATCTTCGAGGCCGGGCAGCGCAGCGGCGTCGACGTCACCGAGTTTCTGTCCTTGCCACCGCATGTCCTCCATTCGAACATAAAGACGATACTCCGTCAACCGAGCGTGTGAATTCTGTTCGAATGGACATGAGGGACAATGGAAGCATGTTCTTCCCGCCGCAGCCTCAGCATGCGGCGCCGCGCTCCCCGATCCGCGGACCCGCACTGCCCATCGGTCTCGCGGCGACGGCGATCGGCGTCCTGCTGTCGCTGGCCGGTGCGCCGGTGGCCGAGACGACCGACGAGCTGGCGATGCCGCAGCCGTCCGTCGTGCAGGAGGTGCCGGCGGTCGAGGTCGGTGCGACCACCGCTGCCGATCCGTGTTCGGAGCCGAGCGTGCTCGAGGCGATAGCCGTCGCCGACGATGCGGCGATCATCGCCGGCTTCGGGGGTGGCGAGAGCTTCCGTTCCGCTGTCGTGGCGGGCAACGCACCCTGCATCGCGCTCGACGACCCGGCTCACGTCTGGGTCGTCGTCAACAAGGCGCGTCCGCTCGCTCCGGTCTCCTTCGCGCCGTCGGCGCTCGCCGACCTTCCGCTGCAGATGACCACCCGCTCCGGTCAGGCGCGGACGGACGTCGCCGCGGCGGTCGGAGAGATGGCGGATGCGGCGGCCGCCGAGGGCGCGGGGCGCATCGGAGCGAACAACGGCTACCGATCGTATGAGCTGCAGGTCGTGACCCACGCCTCGCATGTGCGCAACAGCGGGCAGGCGGGAGCGGACGCCTCGTCGGCGCGTGCCGGTCACAGCGAGCATCAGACGGGGCTGGCGCTCGATCTCGTGGCGTGCGATTCGTCGTGCGGAGCCATCGAGTCGTTCGGCGCGACGGTGCAGGGGCAGTGGATCGCGGCGAACGCCTGGGAGTACGGCTTCATCGTGCGCTACGAGCAGGTCGGCTCCGGCATCACCGGATACAAGCCCGAGCCCTGGCACCTGCGATATCTCGGACGCGAGCTCGCGGCGGCGTATCACCACGGCGGTTATCACACGCTGGAGGAGTTCTTCGGGCTCCCCGCGGCCCCTGATTACGCCCACTGAGTGCAGTGACAGCGGCGCGTGTGCGACCGCATTGCGGCATCCGACAATCGCGGTACCGAGTCTCACGGATTGTGGGATGCATTCTCACAACGAGCTGTCGCGGTGTCGGCGACCCGGCATAGAATCGCCGGAGCAATGACGCACGAACGTTCGGGAGGACGCAATGGAACGCGACATCTACGAAGAGGATCACGAGGCCTTCCGCGACCTCGTCAAGGACTTCGTCAAGCGCCACGTGAACAACGAGGCCATCGAGCGGTGGGATGCCGCGGGTGAGATCGACCGGGCGACGATGCTGGCCGCAGGCGAGGCCGGTCTGATCGGACTGTCCGTCCCCGAGGAGTTCGGCGGTGCCGGCATGCTGCAGGACTACCGCTTCCGCACCATCGTCATGGAGGAGGTCATCGCTTCCGGAGCAGGGTCGCTCGCCGGTGCCTTCGGCATCCAGGACGACCTCGCCGTGCCCTACCTCGTACACATGGGCACGCAGGAGCAGAAGGAGAAGTGGCTGCCCCGCATGGCAACGGGCGAGGTGCTCGGTGCGCTCGCCATGACCGATCCCGGCGCGGGCTCTGACCTGCGCGGCATCAAGACCAACGCGAAGAAGGTCGACGGGGGCTACATCCTCAACGGCGCCAAGACGTTCATCTCGTCGGGCTCGACGGCCGACGTCGTGGTGACCTTCGTCAAGACCGGTGAGGGCAACCGTCCCGACGCGTTCAGCCTGCTGCTCGTCGAGAAGGGCATGGAGGGCTTCGATCAGGGCAAGAAGCTCAGCAAGATGGGCTTCCACGGCTGGGACACGGCCGAGCTCAGCTTCACCGACGTGTTCATCCCCGACGAGAACCTCATCAGCGGCAAGGAGGGGCAGGGCTTCATCCAACTGATGCTGAACCTGCCGCTCGAGCGGCTGTCGATCGGCGTGGCCGCGGCCGCTGCCGCCCAGGCCGCCCTCGACTGGACCGTCGCCTACACGAAGGACCGTGAGGCGTTCGGTGAGCGCATCGCCGACTTCCAGAACACCCGCTTCCGGCTCGCCGACATGGCGGCGACCACCGACGCGATGTGGGCGTACATCGACCGTGCGCTGCTCGCCTACAAGAACAGCACCCTCACCGCCGAGGACGCTGCGAAGGTCAAGTTCTGGGCGACCGAGCGCGAGTGGGAGGTGCTCGACACGGGTGTGCAGCTGCACGGCGGCTACGGCTACATCATGGAGTACCCGATCGCCCGCGCCTTCACCGACGCCCGTGTGCACCGCATCTACGGCGGCACGAACGAGATCATGCGCGACCTCGTCGGCCGCCAGATCGTCGGCAAGCGCTGACGAACCTCTCAGAGAAGGGCCTCGGATGCCGGCATCCGGGGCCCTTCTCCTGTCGATGGCACGGCTGCCCGCAGGAAACGGGCCTGCAGGCGCGCAGGCGGACAGGAGCCAGCGCGGGTCAGCGGGGCAGTCGGCCACCGACGCCGGCCTTGCGCAGCCGATCGGCGATGAGGATGCCGAGTGCGGTGGCGCCGAGGCAGCTGCCGAGGGTCACGGCGAAGAAGGTGATCTGGAGGGGAAGCCCGAAGCTGCCGAGATCGAACGAGGCCCAGGCGAGGATCGGGTAGACGATGCCGACGATCAGTGCCCCGAGGTAGTGCAGCCAGGTTCCCCAGTAGCGCCAGAGGACGAACAGGAACGGCAGCTCGGTGAACGCCGCCCACCAGAGGTTGGTGGCCACGCTGCTGAAGCCGTGGCCCGAGAACGGCACGATCACGAGACCGGCCAGCAGGCCCACCAGCAGGCCGACGAGTGGGCGCCGCAGCAGGCGGAGGGCGATCACCGAGGGGAGCAGCCAGAGGCCGGCCAGCGCCACGCTCACGAAGGGCAGGCCGGGGAAGAGGATCGTCGAGATCCAGTTCGCCGGGGCGAGGAGCGCGCCACCGGCGACTCCGAGTGCCGCGCACGTCAGCAGGATCGCCGTCGGGATGCGGAATCGCGAGCGTCCGCCGCCGGTGCGGGGTCGATTCTGCACCTCGGAGCCCGATTCGCGGTGCGTTTCCGACCCCGCACCGTTCACAGCATCCGCGCCGTTCATGCGAGGGGCTCCGCCGCAGCTTCGCGGGCCGCCTTCGAGGTGGGCGAGGCCGCGCCGATCTTCCAGTAGCCGCAGAAGCTCACGTCGTTCTTGTCGACACCGCGCTCGCCGACGAGATGCTTGCGTGCACCCGAGGCCAGCGACTGCTCGCCCGCGGCGTACGCGTGGAACGGCGCTGCCGGCAGCGTCAGCTCGCGCAGCCGGGCGAGGGCGAACGACCCCGGGTCGAACTCGTGCGGCCGCGCGAGCCAGATGATCTCGACGCCGGCGGGGTGCGGGAACTCCAGAGCGTCGGCCTCGGACGGCACCTCGATGATCGCCGTTCCCGTCGCGTCCGCAGGCAGTGACGCGCAGATCGAGGCGATCGCGGGGAGCGCCGTCTCATCGCCGACCAGCACCACGCGATCCGTTCCGCGCTGCGGGTTGAACGTGAGGCCCTCGTCGATGATGAGCACGTGCTCGCCGGGTTCGCAGGTCTCCGCCCAGCGCGACGCGGGGCCGGCCGTGCCGTCGGCCGCAGACCCGTGCAGCACGAAGTCGATGTCGATCTCGGCGCCCGACTCGGCGGTGGCCCCCCGGTACGCGCGCACGCTGTAGTTGCGCATGACCGGGCGCTCGCCGTCGGGGATCCGCAGGAACCTGAGGTATCCGAACATCTTGTTCGCCTTCGCGGGAACGCGGTCGAGCCCCGCATCGCCGCCGATCGGCAGGAACAGGCGGAACCACTGGTCGAAGCCCATCGGGCGGAACTTCTCGATCTCACCGCCTCCGAGCGTGACCCTCATCCAGTGCTCGGAGAGGCGCTCGGTGCGCAGCACGCTGAGATGGAGGAGTTCGGCGGTCTCGGGCTTGACCAGTCTGCTGTATGCCATGCGGGCGCCTTTCAGGGCAGCTGCCAGGGGAAGAAGAGCATGAAGATCGCGGCGGATGCGGCGATCGAGGCGACGATGAAGACGGTGTCTCGGATGCGGAACGGCACGAGGTGCCTCTCGGTGCGCGTCGAGTGCGCGCCGAAGGCCCGAGAGTCCATGGCCAGGGCCACGCGCTCGGCGTGGCGGATCGCACCCGCGAGCAGCGGAACGATGTATCCCCAGCCGCGAGCGATGCGCGCGAAGGGACTGCTGCCCCCATGGTGCCCTCGCACGCGATGCGCGGCTCTGATCACCGCGAGCTCGTGCCCGAAGCGCGGCACGAAGCGGAACGCGGCCAGGGCCGTGTAGCCGATGCGGTAGGGCACCCGCAGCTGCTGCACGCTGGCGCGCACGAGGTCGGGGCCGGTGGTGGTCAGGCCGCCGATGAGTGCGAGGGAGACGATCGCGCCGAGCCGCAGAGCCGTGGCGAAGCCGATCGCGAGGGCGCCCTGGCGCAGCGTCCAGTCGCCGAGCTGCACCACGGCAGCGGTGTCGCGCACGATCTCGGCGTCGACCCACAGCGAGAACCCGAGCCCGATGGCGATCATGCCGAGTGGGAGTGCGAGGAACAGCACCGCGGCGATGCGCCAGGTCACCCGCGATCCGAGGACGATCAGCGCGAGCGACAGTGCCAGGAAGGCGGCGGGCGTGGCGAGGTCGCGCACGAAGATCAGCAGCACCATGGCCGGGGCGACTCCCGCGACCTTCGCCAGCGGATTGAGCGCATACAGGAACTGGCGCCGAGACGATGCCGACATCGCGGCATACGGGTCGAAGGCGTGGGCGGTCATGCGATCGCCCGTCCCGCTGCGGCGAGCACGCGCTGCAGCGCCGGAAGGCGGAGCCCCGCCTCGACGAACGGCGTCTCGTCGGCGAAGAGCGCGTCGGTGCGGTCGGCGGCGTGCACGCGACCGTCTTTCAAGATCACCGTGTGCGACGTGTGCTCGGCGACGAGCTGCAGGTCATGGGTCACGATGACGATCGTCGTCCCCTCGTCACGCAGGTCGTGCAGCAGAGTGAGGAGCTCGGACGCCCGTGCACGATCCTGGCCGAATGTCGGTTCGTCGAGGGCGAGCACCCGCGGGCGGGTGATCAGGGCCGTGCCGACCGAGAGGCGGCGCTTCTCGCCGCCCGAGAGCAGGAACGGATGCACATCGGCCTTGGCCTCGAGGCCGAAGCGCATCAGCATGGCGTCGACGCGCTCGCGCGTCTCGGCATCCGGGGTGTGCCGCAGCCGAAGTCCGTGCGCGAGCTCGTCGAACACGGTGTGCGCGATGAACTGGTGCTCCGGGTTCTGGAACACGAACCCGATGCGGCTCGAGAGCTCGCGCGGCGAGGCCGACCCGGGGTCCATGCCGTCGACCGTGACCTGCCGCCGGGGCGGCGGGACGACACCGGCGAGCGCCTGCAGAAGGGTGGTCTTTCCGGCGCCGTTGGTCCCGACGATCGCCGTCAGGGTTCCCGCCTCGATGTCGAGGTCGATGCCGTGCAGGATCTCCGTGCGGTGACGACGAACCGTCAGCCCGCGGGCGCGGACGATCGGAGTGGCTGCACGGTCTGCCGCATCCGTCATTCCTTCGTGCGTCTGCAGGACCGACGCACGGATGCCGGAGGAGACAGCGGTATCCGGTCCTGCATCCGTGCCGTGGTCCTGCACACCGGACGGGTCAGGAGTGGCGGATGCCGCCGCCAGTGCCGCGGCGAGCTCCTCGGGTGTCAATGGAAGGTCGTCGAGATGCAGTGTTCCGGCATCCCGCATCCGCAGCGCCGCGAGTGTCGCCGCAGGCAGCCAGACACCCATCTCGACGAGCTCCGCCGCGTGCTCCCGGATGATCCGGGCCGGCGGTCCGTCGAAGACGACCCGCCCTGCGCGGTCGAGCACGATCGTGCGGGTCAGGAACCCCATCGCGGCGTCGAGATTGTGCTCGACGAGCAGGATGCCGCGGTCGCCCGCTGCGATCACGTCGGTCAGTGCGGCGTAGACGTCGTCGATGCCCTGCGGATCGAGGTTCGCGGTCGGTTCGTCGAGCACGATCAGGGGCGACCCCATCGCCAACGCGCACGCGATCGCGAGACGCTGACGCCCGCCGCCGGACAGGCGATCGGGGTTCTCATCGCGCCGCTCCCACAGGCCGACACGGCGCAGTGCGTCTTCGGTTCTCGTGCGCACCTCGTCGAGCGACAACAGCAGGTTCTCGGGGCCGAAGGCGACCTCGTCGTAGACCGTGCCGGTGACGATCTGGGCGTCCGGGTCCTGGAAGACCATCGCGACGTGGGTGCTCAGCGATGCGGTGTCGGCATCCGCCGTGCTGACTCCGCCGGCCTCGACCGATCCCGTCATGGTCGCGGGCACGGCGTGCGGGATCAGCCCGTTGAGCGCGAGCGTGAGCGTCGACTTGCCCGAACCCGAAGGGCCGAGCAGCAGCACCACCTCGCCGGCATCGATGTCGAAGGTGACGTCCCGCGGCGAGGGGTGCACAGCATCGGCGTGGGTGATCGAGAGGTCACGCACGCGGAGGAGAGGCGCAGATGAGCGCACGGCATAACCCCGGTTTCAGCGGATCGGTACCGTTCTAACTTAGCTGAGCCTTACCTGATCTGCACAGGTCGGACGGCTCGGAAGGTTCGGACGCCGTGATCAGCGCCGAGCGACGCCTGCGCGGCTGAGAGAAGATCCGATCGCGAGTCCTGCTGCGGTCCACGCGATCGGACCGAGCACCGCGATCACGAGGTAGGAGATCTCCGCCCACAGCGGGAAGGTCGCGAGGTCGACGGCGAAGAACACCACGACGGCCACGATGACCCCGATGATCGCTGCGGAGATGAAGAAGCGCCAAGGGCCCCAGGAGCGGTAGCGGGTGAGCGCGGCGATGCCCTCCTGGATCGCCCCGAACAGCAGTGCGGTGCCGATGAAGCGCAGCGTCCAGGCGGGATTGAACGCGCTCGAGATGAGGGCGGCGAACACGTGCGTGACGAGGGCCACGAAGGGGCGGCGCAGCACCTCCTGAGCGATGATCCCCGGCAGCACGTGCGAGCCGAGCACGAGTCCGTAGAGATACGGAGCGCCCACGATGACGACCGGCGTGATGAGCCCGGCGATCCCCCCGAGGATGCCCGTGGCGACGCCGATCGCGGCGCAGACCAGCAGCACGCGGGTCGTCAGAACGGGGGAGGGGGCCACCCCTCCAGCCTACTGTCGACCATTGTCGACACGGCTGGCCGTTCGTCCAGGAATAATCCCCGACCCTGGTGTGTGGACGGAAGCCGGGCGTAGCTTGAACGGCGGTGCGGCACCGCAGTCGCACCGTGATCATCGGGAGAAGCACATGGGTCGAACACCCCTCCGGATGGCAGCGGCCACCACCCTGGCAACGCTGTTCATCGCATCGACGGCAACCGCAGGCTACGCAGGCACGGAGGAGGTGACAAACCCCACTCCGGTCGACGGCACGCCCGGTCACTACATCGTCGTGCTGAAGTCCGATCCGCTCGCGAGCTACACCGGCGACGTCAACGGGCTCAAGGCCACCAAGCCCGCCGAAGGCGAGCAGCTCGAGACGCAGTCGCAGGATTCGCAGCGCTACGTGCAGCACCTCGAGGCCGAGCAGCAGACGGTCGCGCAGGAGGCGGGAGTCACTCCCGAGATCAGCTACCAGGTCGTGCTCAACGGCTTCAGCGCCGAGCTCACGGGCGCGCAGGTCGACAAGCTGCGGGCGTCGAAGGACGTGTACGACGTCTACCCCGACTTCATCCGTCACCCCGACGCGCAGACCTCGACGGACTTCCTCGGTCTCGGCGATGACAAGAAGGGGCGTGGCGGCGTCTGGCAGCAGACCGGCGGCGTCGACAAGGCCGGCGAGGGCGTGGTCGTGGGTGTCATCGACACGGGCATCGCTCCCGAGCACCCCTCCTTCGAGGGCAAGAAGCTCAAGAAGCAGCCGAAGCACGACAAGCGCCACAAGGGCGGTCAGCCGTACACCGACGGCACCTTCGTCTACTTCGACAAGTCCGACGGCGGCCAGTTCCGGAGCACGATGGTCGAGGCTCAGGAGTGGGACAAGGGCGACTACTCGTCGAAGCTCATCGGAGCCCAGTACTTCTACACCGGTGCCGAGGCGGCCGGATTCGACTTCCAGTACGACTACCTCTCGCCGCGCGACGGTGACGGCCACGGTTCGCACACCGCGAGCACGGCGGCCGGCAACTTCGGCGTGAAGGCCTCGATCGAGGACGTCGACTTCGGCAAGATCTCGGGGGTCGCCCCCGGAGCCAAGGTCGCCGCCTACAAGGCCTGCTACGTCGGGCCCGATGAGGCCGTCACCACCGACGACATCTGCGCGGGCAGCGACCTGATCGCCGCCATCGACCAGGCGGTCGCCGACGGCGTCGACGTGATCAACTACTCGATCGGCGGCGGAGCGGCATCCACCGTGCTCGCCCCCGAGGACATCGCGTTCTTCAACGCGGCGGCAGCCGGCGTCTTCGTCGCCACGAGCGCCGGCAACGACGGTCCCGACTCCGTCACCGCCGACCACGCCTCCCCCTGGTACACCACGGTCGCGGCATCGACGATCCCGACGTGGGAGGGCACCGTGCAGTTCGACGGCTTCGCCCAGGCCGGCGCATCGGTGAGCGTGCCGTTCGGCACGACCGTCACCGGGCCGTCGATCTACGCGGGTGACGCGCCGGCTGCCGGACAGGCTGCCGCCGATGCCGCGCTGTGCCTTCCGGGCACGCTGGATGCGGCGAAGGTCACGGGTCACATCGTGGTCTGCGACCGCGGGGGCAACGCCCGCGCCGAGAAGTCGCAGGTCGTGAAGGATGCCGGCGGCATGGGCGTCGTGCTCGTGAACGTGCCCGGTGGTGCGGACTCGCTCGACAACGACTTCCACGCGGTGCCCACCGTGCACCTCTCGTCCGTGCATCGCGCAGCCGTGCTCGCCTATGTGCAGGGCGGCGCCGATCGCCCGATCACGCTCGTCGGCGAGAACACGACCGGTGTCGTGACCCCGGTGCCGCAGATCGCCGGCTTCTCGAGCCGTGGCCCGATGCTCGCCGACGGCAGCGACATCATGAAGCCCGACATCGCAGCCCCCGGCGTCGCGATCCTCGCGGCCACGCAGAACGGGCCCGGAGAGGCGCCGACCTTCGGCATCCTGTCGGGCACGTCGATGGCGTCACCGCACATCGCCGGTCTCGCGGCGCTGTATCTCGGCGAGCGTCCCAACGCGAAGCCGGCTGAGGTCAAGTCGGCCATGATGACGACCGCCTACGACACGGTGAACCCCGACGGCTCGGCCAACAAGGACCCGTTCCAGCAGGGTGCGGGCCAGGTCGACCCGAAGCGCTACTTCAACCCGGGCCTGCTCTACCTGAACGACGTGCCCGACTGGGCCGCGTTCCTCGAGGGCAAGGGCCTGGCGGAGTTCGACGGCGTCGAGCCGATCGACGGCAGCGACCTGAACATCGCATCGTTCTCGATCGGATCGCTCGCGAGCGCGCAGAGCGTCACCCGCACGGTGACGGCGACCGAGAAGGGCACGTTCACGGCATCCGTCGATCTGCCCGGCGTCGACGTGACCGTCGAGCCCTCGACGCTGAAGTTCACCAAGCCCGGCCAGACCGCGACCTACACGGTCACGTTCGACAACCAGAGTGCTCCCGTCGAGCAGTGGGCGACCGGGTCGCTCACCTGGACGAGCAAGAGCAACTCGGTGCGCTCGCCGATCGCGGTCTTCCCCGTGACGGCCGACGCGCCGGCCGAGGTCGAGGGCACCGGGGTCGAGGGGGCGACCACGGTCGAGATCACCCCCGGCGTCGACGGTGCTCTGGCGCTCGGGCTCTCGGGACTCACGCCGTTCACCCTGCTGGAGGACCCCGACGGCCGTGTCGTCGGACACTCGGGCGATGAGGCGTCGGGCGATGAGAACAAGGACGTGTCGTGGATCGTCGACGTGCCGGAGGGCACGACGCTCTCGCGCTTCGACCTCGACTCGTCGGATGACGCGGGCAGCGACCTCGACCTGACCGTCTACCGGGTCGTGAGCGCCGACGACCTGCGCTACTACGAGCGCTGGCAGTCGGCGACCGGTTCGGCGGATGAGCAGGTCACACTCCCGGCTCCGACGGCGGGCACCTACCTGGTGGTCGCGAACGTCTACTCGACCTCGGCCCCGATGACGTGGGACATGACCTACGCCAACGTGCAGCCCGAGGGCGAAGGGGCGTTCACCGCGACCCCGAACCCGATCGAGGCCGTCCGCGGCCAGGCGACGAGCTACGAGCTGAGCTGGACCGGCCTCACCGCCGGCACCCGGTACCTCGGCCTCGTGCAGTACGGCGAGTCCGCCGTGCGCACGATCGTGACGGTCGACGCGCAGTAGCGATCAGCGCCGGCGCCCCGTGCTCTTCGGAGCGCGGGGCGCCGTCGCGTGCGGTCGCCGCATCGTCGGGGCCGCGTCGAGGCCGCGTCGCGTCGCGCGCGGGGCGCGGTGTCGCAGTCAGAGCCGTCAGATCTTGCGGCCGCGCGGCATCAGCCGCACGTCGGGAAGAGGCGGAGCGGGGATGCGGACATCGTGCCCTTCGACGACACCGAACCGCGCGGAGGCCGCCTCCCACTCGGTGCGAGCCTCGACGATCTCCTCGTGCGTGCGTCCGGCGAAGTTCCACCACATCACGATCTCGTCCTCGAAGGGCTCGCCGCCGATGAGGAACAGCAGCGCTCCCTGTGCGCTGGACACCTCGACCGAGTCCCTCGAGTCGCCGAGGTACAGCATGTCGTTCGACGACATCCCGTGCGTGGCGACGACGGCATCACCCTCGACGAGCATGAGGCCGTGCTCCCATCCCGAACGCAGGGGCAGGTGCAGACGAGCGCCCGCGGGGATCCGGATCTCCGCGCCGACGATCGGAGTGTGCACGGTGGCCGGCGATGAGGTGCCGGCGAACTCGCCGAGGACGACGGTGGCGGTGGCGTCCTGACCCTCGTCGGCAGGGAGCGGCAGCTGTGGCAGCTCGGTGTGCCGTTCGAAACCGGCAGCACCGTGCCGTGAGCTCTCGGGCAGCACCACCCAGAACTGCAGGGCGTCGAGGGGGATCGGATCATCGCCGATCGAGTACTCCGAATGCGAGATGCCGTTGCCGGCGGTCATGAGGTTCAGCTGGCCCCTGCGGAGGTCGGCGTCGCTGCCGACCGAGTCCCGGTGACGGATCTCTCCGACCAGCGGCCAGGTCACGGTCTGCAGCCCGATGTGCGGATGCGGTTCGACCCGCATCCTGGTGTCGGCGGGGCCGAACCGGTCGAGGAAGCACCACGCCCCGATGGTCGGGAGGTTGCGATGCGGCAGCACGCGCAGCACGTTCATCCCGCGCACCCCGCCGAGCGGCACCTCGCGTGGCTCGAGGACGATGCGTCGTTCGCCGATCATCACGCCTCCGTCGGAGCAGCGCCGGGCCGCTTCGGCCAGCGGATCTCGGCGCCCGGGATCTCATGCGTCGTCAGGTACTTCGCGATGTACGGGCAGAGCGGCACGATCGCGTCGCCGGATGCCGCGGCATCCGTCAGGGCGCGCTCAGCGAGGATCCCCGCGAGTCCCTGACCCTGGAACGCGGGGTCGATCTCGGTGTGGATGAAGCGGATCGCGCTCGGACGCAGCTCGAACTCGGCGAAGCCCGCGAGCGTCTCATCCGAGTGGATCTCGTAGCGGGAGGCGTCGTCGTTGCGGGTGACGGTGATGTCGGTCATCGGGGCTCCTTCGGGCGTCTGCCACAAACCTACGCCCGCTGAGCGTCCACAGGCGCGGCCGACGTCGGCGGGGGTCGTTACGCTGGAGGGATGCCGCAGACTCCCCGTGACCCGTACGAGGATCTGCCCTACGCCGACGAGCCGTGGGACGGCGCAGGGTGGGAGCCCTCCGAGCCGCCCGAGCCGATGGACTGGGAGCCGCAGGGCGCCGGGTACGAGCCGCCGCTCGACTGGGGCCAGGGCCCCGTGACACCGGTCGGACCGGCGTCCGCGCGGTCATCCGCACGCTCGTCTGCTCCCGGGGTGACGGCGACGGCCGCGCGACAGGCGGCCCCCAGCCGATACGCGACTGCGGCCGAGGCGCTGCACACGGTCTTCGGCTACGACGAGTTCCGCGGCGATCAGGCCGCGATCGTCGATCAGGTCATCTCGGGCGGTGACGCTGTCGTGCTCATGCCCACCGGCGGCGGCAAGAGCGTCACCTATCAGGTGCCCGCACTCGTGCGCGAGGGCACCGGCCTCGTGATCAGCCCGCTCATCGCTCTCATGCACGACCAGGTCGACGCGCTCCGGGCCAACGGCGTCAACGCCGCCTATCTCAACTCGACCCAGGCGATCGAAGAGCGGCGCGAGGTCGAACGGGCGTACGTCGCCGGCGAACTCGACCTCATCTACGTCGCCCCCGAGCGGCTGTCCTCGCCGCAGACGACCGCCCTGCTGCAGCGCGGCACGCTCAGCGTCATCGCGATCGACGAGGCGCACTGCGTGTCGCAGTGGGGTCATGACTTCCGCCCCGACTACCTCGCACTCGGCGATCTGGGCGAGCGGTTCCCCGGTGTACCGCGCATGGCGCTCACGGCCACCGCCACCCGGGCGACGCACAAGGAGCTCACCGAGCGACTGCGTCTCGACGCCGCCCAGCACTACGTGGCCAGCTTCGACCGGCCCAACATCCAGTATCGGATCGTGCCCAAGGTCGATCCGCGCAAGCAGCTCGTCTCGTTCATCCGCGCGCAGCCGGAGGGCTCAGTCGGCATCGTCTACGCGCTGAGCCGGAAGTCCGTCGAGCAGACCGCGACCTATCTCGCCGCTCAGGGCTTCGACGCGCTGCCGTATCACGCCGGTCTTCCGGCCGAGGTGCGCGCGAAGAACCAGTCCCGGTTCCTGCGCGAGGACGGCGTCGTGATGGTCGCGACGATCGCCTTCGGCATGGGAATCGACAAGCCCGATGTGCGCTTCGTCGCTCACATCGACCTGCCGAAGTCCGTCGAGGGCTACTACCAGGAGACCGGTCGCGCGGGCCGTGACGGCGAGCCGTCGATCGCCTGGATGGCTTATGGCCTGGGTGACGTGGTGCAGCAGCGTCGCATGATCGACCAGAGCCCGGGCGATCGCACGTTCAAGATGCGCCTGGGGCAGCACCTCGACGCGATGCTCGCGCTGTGCGAGACGGTCGAGTGCCGCCGCCAGAACCTTCTCGGCTACTTCGGGCAGGACTCGCAGCCGTGCGGCAACTGCGACACGTGCCTCGACGAGACCGAGACCTTCGACGGCCTGATCCCGGCACAGAAGCTGCTCTCGACGATCGTGCGGCTCAAGCGCGAGCGCAATCAGGCCTTCGGAGCCGGGCATCTGATCGACATCCTCCGCGGAGCCTCGACCGAGCGCATCCGTCAGCAGGGGCACGAGAAGCTCGCGACCTATGGAATCGGCGCCGACCTCTCCGACCAGGACTGGCGCAGCGTCGTCCGCCAGCTGCTCGCACGGGGGATCATCGTGGCGCAGGGCGACTACGGCACGCTCGCTCCGGGCGAGCAGTCGGCCGGCGTGCTGAAGGGCGAGACCCCGGTGCCGTTGCGCAAGGACACGATCGGACGCCCCGCTTCGTCGCCGCGGGCACGCAAGGCGAGTGCGGCGGACGCGCTCGATCAGTCCGACCGCCCGCTCTTCGAGGCGCTGCGGGCGTGGCGCGCCGAGACGGCGCGCGAGCAGGGCGTTCCGGCGTACATCGTCTTCGGCGATGCGACGCTGCGTGCGCTCGCCGAGCATCGTCCGGCTTCGCTGGCCGACCTCGACGGGATCACGGGGATCGGCGCCAAGAAGCGGGATGCCTACGGCGAGGGAGTGCTCACCGTCATCGCGGCCGGCTGACGCAGGGCGCCGTTCAGCTCGGCAGCACGTCTTCGAGATGCGCGCGCAGGTGGGCGCCGACGTCGACGGCCCCGCGGTCGTAGAGCCACTGGTACTGCAGGCCGTCCCACAGGGCGATCAGCCAGATCGCCTCGTGCTCGGGGTCGCGGTGCTCGGGCAGATCGCCGTCGATGCGGGCGAGACGGAACAGCTCGGTGAAGTAGTCGATCGCCTGGGAGAACCGCGTGGCGAAGTAGTCGTGCGCAGGGTGCATGGCCGGCACCGCTTCGCAGGAGAGCACCGCGTAGACCTCGATGAGGCCGGGCTCGTCGAGTGCGCTCACACGTGCTCCGAGCGGGATCGCGCGCAGCGCGTCGGCGGCTCGCTCGGCATGGGTGGACTCGCTGCGCACACGGATCGCGCTGTCGCGCTCGGAGAGCACCGCGCTGAGCAGCAGTTCCTTCGACGGGTAGTGGTGGAGCAGAGTGGACTTCGAGACGCCGACAGCCTGAGCGATGTCCCGAAGACTGGTGTCCCCGTAGCCGTCCTGGGAGAACAGGCGTGAGGCGTCGGCGAGGATCTGCGCGCGGCGGCGCCGTCCCACCTCGTATCCCGGGGAGTCGTCGACGGCGGGCTCTCCGAACACCGGCGGCAAGGGGCCGGTAGCGGTCGGAGAAGGGTCGGGGCTGTCGGCATCCCGCCACCCGTAGGGCAGTGCCCACAGGGATTCGCGCTCCTCGAGCATCTGCACGACGTCGACCCGGTCAGGCAGATACTGAGAGATCAGCTGCAGCCCGTCCCAGCCCGCGCTGTGACGCACGGACTCGTCCGCGACGTCGCGGTCGGCGCCGATCGTCCCATGCAGCGCCGCATCTTCGAGGACATCCGTGCTGAGGCGGTGCAGGCGTGCATACCGCTGGCGCATCCGCTCGTGCGCCGGGTGTCCGGAGGCGGATGCTTCCCCGGTGAGCGCGGCGAAGAGCTCGAGGTAGCCGGGGGTGCGCGCGTTGCGTCGAGCCACGTCCGCGAAGATCAGTTCACCGGAATCGGATGCCGCAGCGAGCAGGTCGAATGCCCGTTCGTTGTCGTCCTCGAAACCGGCGACGACCTCGGCGAGCAGGTCGTCCTTCGACGCGAAATGTCCGAGCAGCCCCGGATGGCTCACGGATGCCGCGGCGGCGATGTCGCGCAGGGACGTCGAACGGTATCCGTTCGAGACGAAGAGCTCTCGGGCCGCGTCCACGATCCGCTGACGCGTGGCCGCGGCGCGCGCCTGGCGCGAGCCCATCGTGGCTGCTGTCGTCATCCCGTCCACCCTTCCCTCTCATTCTCTCTCATTACCAATCGGTAGACATTCACTTACCAATCGGTCGATATTCCGGTATTGTCATCCTCACGTCGTGTCGCAGATGACCGGCGCACCTTGCCCGAAAGGATCCACCCGTGACAGAGCTGTCATCGGCCGCCACCGCGGCCGCCGTAGGAACGACCGGTTTCAAAGTTCCCGGCACCACCCCGCTGAAGACGCCCCGTGGCTACACCCCCGGACTCGCCGCCGTGAACTTCGGCGTCTACCTCGCCCTGCTCACCCCGGTGATGGTGTCGATGGCCTTCAAGATCCAGCGGCTCGACCCCACCAACACCGAGGCGAGCCTCGGACTGGTGATGGGTGTCGGTGCGGCCTTCGCGCTCGTCGCGAATCCCCTCGTCGGTCGCCTCTCCGACCGCACGACCTCGCGGTGGGGCATGCGTCGCCCCTGGATCCTCGGCGGTGCGATCGTCGGTCTCGGCGGCTTCGCGATCATCGGCGCCGCGACCTCGGTGCTCGTCGTTCTTCTCGCGTGGTGCCTCGTGCAGGCATCCATGAACGCCGTGCTCGCGGCGGCCAACGCGACCCTGCCCGATCAGGTGCCGGTCTCGAGCCGTGGCAAGGTGTCGGGCATCATCGGCATCACGACCCCCATCGGCATCCTCGCCGGCAGCTTCATCGTCAACTTCCTCCCCGGCGACTTCGAGCGCTTCTTCGTCCCCGGTGCCATCGCGCTGATCCTCGTCATCGTGTTCGTGCTCACCCTCAAGGACCGTCGTCTCACCGAGAAGCCCGCCACGCGCTTCACGGTCGGCACGTTCTTCGGCTCGTTCGTGTTCAACCCCCGCAAGCACCCCGACTTCGGATGGACCTGGCTCACGAAGTTCTTCGTGATGTTCGGCTACGCGGGCATCGCCACCTTCCTGCCGCTCTACCTGGTGACCAAGTTCCAGCTCGACGAGCAGGGCGCAGTCGGCACGATCCTGATCGCCAACCTCGCCTCCATGGCCGCGATGGCTATCTCCGCGCCGCTCGGCGGATTCCTCTCCGACAAGATCGGCAAGCGCCGGCCGTTCGTCGCGATCGCCGGCGTCATCATGGTCGTGGGCCTCGTGATCCTCGCGATCGCTCCGTCGATCGCCGTCGTCATCGTCGCTCAGGCCATCATCGGACTCGGTGCCGGGTCGTTCCTGTCGGTCGATCTCGCGCTGGCGACCGAAGTGCTGCCCAACCCCGACGACGTGGCGAAGGACCTCGGCGTGCTCAACATCGCCAACGCCCTTCCCCAGTCGATCGCCCCGGCCATCGCGCCGAGCATCATCGCTCTCGGCGCCGCGACGCCGCTGGGCGGCTACACGACCTGGTACCTCTTCGGAGCGCTCGTCGCACTCGCCGGCGCCGTTCTCGTCTACCGCATCAAGGGAGTCAAGTGACCATGACCGACACCGACGTGACCACTGCCCGACCGTGGCTCGACGCGGCCCTGCCGGTCGATGAGAGAGTGCAGCTCCTCCTCGACGAGATGACCGTCGAGGAGAAGGCCGGACTGTTCTTCCACACGATGATCGCGATCGGAGACCTCGATGAGGCGAACCCGATCTTCGGCACACCGAGCGCCCGCGAGTTCATCGACCTCAAGAACATGACGCACTTCAACCTGCTGGGGGCGGCGCCCACCGGGCGAGAGATAGCCGCCTGGCAGAACGAGCTGCAGCGGCTGGCGGCCTCGACCCGGCTCGGCATCCCGGTCACGCTGTCGACCGACCCGCGGCATTCGTTCAGCGAGAATCCCGGGGCGTCGATCCTCGCCGGACCGTTCTCGCAGTGGCCGGAGACCCTGGGTCTCGCAGCCACCCGTGACCCCGAGCTGGTCGAACGGTTCGCAGATATCGCTCGTCAGGAATATACGGCTGTCGGCCTGCGCGTCGCCCTTCACCCGCAGGTCGACCTCGCCACCGAACCGAGGTGGGCGCGGCAGACGGCGACGTTCGGAGAGGACCCCGAATTGACGGGCATTCTGGGAGCGGCATATATCCGCGGGTTCCAGGGCGACTCGTTCGGTCCCGGATCGGTCTCGACCATGACCAAGCACTTCCCCGGCGGCGGGCCGCAGCTCGACGGCGAGGACCCGCACTTCCCGTACGGGCGGGAGCAGGTGTATCCCGGGGGTGCGTTCGACCTGCACCTCAAGCCCTTCGAGGATGCACTGGCCGCCGGCACGCGTCAGATGATGCCGTACTACGGCATGCCCGTCGGCACCGAGTACGAGGAGGTCGGGTTCGGCTTCAACAGGTCGGTGATCACCGGGCTGCTGCGCGAGCGATTCGGGTTCGACGGCCTGGTGTGCACCGATTGGGGTCTGATCAACGATGCGGAGATCTTCGGCCAGCCGTTCCCTGCCCGCGCCTGGGGCGTGGAGGATCTGACGCCGCGAGAGCGGATGCTCAAGGTGCTCGATGCGGGTGTCGATCAGTTCGGTGGCGAGGACTGCCCCGAACTGCTGCTCGGGCTGGTCGCCGAGGGCTCGGTCTCGGAGGAGAGGCTCGACCTCTCCGCGCGACGGATCCTGCGGGAGAAGTTCGAGCTCGGGCTCTTCGAGAACCCGTTCGTCGACGAGGACGCGGCGGACGAGATCGTCGGCAGCGCGGAGTTCCGCGCCGCGGGAGAGGCGGCCCAGCGCGCCTCCGTGACCGTGCTGACGAACGATGGCTCGCTGCCCTTCGCCCCCGGGATCAAGCTCTACGTCGAGGGGATCGAACCATCCGTCGCAGCCGCGTACGGCGACGTCGTGGCGACCGTCGACGAGGCCGACCTGGCGATCCTCCGTCTCCAGGCGCCGTTCGAGCAGCGCGACACGACCTTCGAGAACTTCTTCCATGCGGGGTCGCTCGAGTTCTCCGACGAGGTGCTCGCGCATGTCGCCGCCATCGCCGGAGCCGTGCCGACCGTGGTCGATGTGCTCGCCGATCGACCGCCCATTCTCGAACCGATCGTGGCCGGTGCGGCGGCCGTCACCGTCAACTGGGGTGTCTCAGGGGCGGCGCTGCTCGATGTGCTGAGCGGCGTCGCGAGCGCGCAGGGCAGGCTCCCGTTCGACCTGCCGAGGTCGATGGCCGCGGTCGTCGCCTCGCGACCCGATGTGCCGTTCGACACCGCTGATCCGCTCTTCCGATTCGGCGACGGGCTCGCTCTGTAGCCCTCGCTTCACGCCCTGAACCGCCCCGCAGACCTCGGTCTGCGGGGCGGTTTCGTCGTGTGGCCGGAGTGCGTGTCGCGCCTGCGCGGAGTGCGCTGGACCCCTCCTATTCGTCCTGGCGAAAGCGTCCTCGCCAACAGACCTGTGGGCAGGTCTCAATGACCGATGACGAAATGTCTCACCGGATGACGTTTCCTGAAAGATCACTGGACAATCGCTGGACTTAACATTCTCGATCCGGCAATACTGTCTGGACATGCGCTCGGTCGGCACCTGTCGACGCCTGGGGAGGGCCTTGTGACGCGGAACATCTGCATCACGGGAGAGGCGAATGGAATTCTTGGAGGGGAAGACTCTGCGGCGACGCAGAGCCATCGGGGGAGGCATCGCCGGCGTGACCGTCGGCGCGATGATCCTTGCGGGTGCACTGGTACCGACGGCGGCGAATGCGCTCGATGACGCGAATCCGAACGATCCGTCGGTCGCGCAGGGACAGATCATCCAGTTGCCGGCCGACCTGCTCGGTGGATTGGACGTCGCCGCACTCGGGCACACGCTGACGAGCAACCCAGCCGCGGCCGGCCCTGAGCTCGGCGGTCTCGACCTCGACGTGCTCGAGGCGCTCAGCATCGACGTGGGCACGCTCAACGTGCCGCTGCTGACCGACGGCACGTCGCCCGGTCTGCTGCAGCTGGGCGATCTGGGGGGCGCGCAGAGCTTCAGCTCCTCACCCACGCAGACCCAGTCGATCGCGTCCTCCGGCGCGATCACCTCCGGTGGTGCGATCGATGCGGGGGCGATCGACGGAAGCGTCAACCCCGCCACCCTCGAACTCACCGATCTCTTCGACCAGCTCAGCGTCGCCGGTCTCACCGACGCCGTCCTCGACGAAGCGTCGGTCGGCATCGGAGCCCTCGCATCGCGGGCGGAGTCGAACGCCGGCGTCGCCGGCTCCGAATACCGCATCGCGGGCCTGGACCTCGACCTGCACAGCAACCTCGTCGCGGGGCTCGCGACCACTCTGGGCACGGCCATCCAGGGCACGGTGACCCCGGTCAGCGACCTCGCCGGTCCCGGCGGAGCGCTCACCGGGCTCGTCACGACCGTGGTCGACACGATCAACGCGATTCCGGATGTGCCGCTCGTCGCCGCCTTCGAGGCGACGGGCGGAACGGTCGCTATCGCCGGCCTCGACACAGTCGGGGCGACGGTCGTCACGGAGCTCCTGACGGAGCCGCTCGAGAACACCACGGGCTCGGTGCTCGTCGACCTGAGCGACGGGACGATCTCGGTCGACCTCGCTCAGATCCTCGTGGAGACGGGCGCAGGAGCCGACCTCAACTCGCTTCCCGCGAACACCCCTGCGCTGTCTGCGACGACGATCGCCGCCATCCAGCAGGGGATCACCTCTGCTCTGACGGGAACGCACCCGAACAGCCTCAACGGCAAGGTCGCGACCATCCTCGACTCCACCCTCGACTCGCTGGCGGTCACGCTCACCGTCGGGGTGGATCTCACCAACCCGCTCACCGGGATCGACCTGGTCTCCGGCGACGTCACGATCGCCGGCACGCTCGCTCAGTTCGCGGGCACGGCCACGCCGGTTCCGACGGTGACCACTGACATCTCGCTCGCCGGGCTCAACATCGGTGCGCTGCTCAACCCGGTGGTGAGCGCTGTGACCACGGCGGTCACCACGACCACCGGGCCGCTGGTGAACACCGCGCTGACCAGCGTCATCCCGCTCGTCCAGCCGGCCCTCGCAGCGGTCACCGGCCCCGTGCTCTCGACGCTGGACCCCGTGCTGCAGGGCGTGCTGTCCGGCATCGCGACCATCACGATCAACGAGCAGTCCGAGCCGGGAGACATCCCCGGTGACAGCTTCACCGTGCGGGCGCTCGCCATCGATCTGCTCCCGGCCGTGGGCGGAGGGGTCGAACTCGATCTCGCGTCGTCGACCGTCAAGGCAGCGGCGGCGGCAGTCGCGGCTATCGACGCCGCAACCACCGTGCAGGCCGGAACCGATCTTCCGGTCACCGGCTCCGGCTGGCCGGCCAACACCCAGGTGACGATCCAGGTGGCAGCACCGGACGGAACTCCGGTCAACGAATCAGCGCCGGTGACCACCGACGCGTCGGGCAACTTCACCGGCACGGTCTTCATCCCGGCCTCGACCGTGCCCGGCACCGGCTACATCGTCACGGCGACCGACGGCACCAGCACGGCGACGGACACCACCGAGGTGACCGCCGCGGCAGCGATCGATGCGGCACCTGCCGTGCAGGACGGAACCGACCTCGGCGTCTCGGGCACCAACTGGCCCGCGAACACACAGATCTCGGTGCAGCTGACCGCTCCCGGCGGCGGCGCGAACATCGGCGGCCCCGAGCTCGTCACGACGGACGGGTCGGGTGCCTTCGTGCTCGGCTACCCCGTTCCGGCCGGAACTCCTGCGGGAACCGGCTACACGGTCACCGCGACGCTGGGCGCGCAGACGGCGACGGACACCACCGAGGTGACGAACGCTCCGGTCGCCTCGATCGATGCGGCGCCGACCGTTCAGGCAGGCACCGATCTCGCGGTCTCCGGCTCCAACTGGCCGGCGAACACCGAGATCTCGGTGCAGCTGACGGCTCCGGGCGGAGGCGCGGATGTCGGTGGCCCCGAGACGGTCACGACGAACGGCGACGGTGAGTTCACGCTCTCCTACCCGGTGCCCGCATCGGCGACGCCCGGCACGGCCTACACGGTCACCGCGACCGCTGGCGCCGAGACGGCGATCGACACCACCGAGGTGACGGCCGCCGCTGCGGTGGATGCGGCCGACACGGTGCAGGCGGGAACCTCTCTCCCCATCACCGGTGCGAACTGGCCGGCCAACACCGTCGTCGAGGTGCAGCTGACGGACCCGGACGGCGCTGACGTCGGGGGTCCCGAGACGGTCACGACCGATGGCGACGGCGGGTTCACGCTGAACTACCCGGTTCCCGCGTCGGCGACCCCGGGCACGGGGTACACCGTGACCGCGACGGTCGGCGGCCAGACGGCTGAGGACACGACCGAGGTGACCGCCGCGGCAGCGGTGGATGCCGCGGACACGGTGCAGGCGGGCACGAGCCTTCCCGTCACCGGCACCGGCTGGCCGGCGAACACCGAGGTCTCGGTGCAGCTGACCGCTCCGGGCGGAGCGACCGTCGGCGGTCCTGAGACGGTCACGACCGATGGCGACGGCGGGTTCACGCTCGACTACCCGGTTCCCGCCTCGGCGTCGCCGGGCACGGGCTACACGATCACCGCGACCGTCGGCACCCAGACGGCGACCGACACGACGGAGGTGACCGCAGCGGCGACCGTCGACGCGGCCGCGACCGTCGAGGCCGGGGCGGACCTGGCGATCACCGGTGCTGAGTGGCCGGCCGACACCGAGGTCACCGTGCAGCTGACAGCCCCCGGTGGTGCGGTCATCGGCACGCCCCAGACGGTGACGACCGGTGCTCTCGGCGGCTTCGCGATCGACTATCCGGTGCCGGCGGGAACTCCCGCGGGCACGGGATACACGGTCACCGCGAGCGCGGGCACGCAGACAGCCACCGACACGACCGAGGTGACGGCTGCTCCGGTCGTCGTCGACGCGGCCTCGTCGGTTCCGGCAGGCACCAACCTCGCCGTCACCGGCACGGGTTGGCCGGTGAACTCCACCGTGTCGCTGCAGCTCACCGCGCCAGGCGGGGGAGCGGACATCGGAGGCCCGGTCATCGCGACCACTGACGAGTTCGGTGCGTTCACGGAGAACTACCCGGTTCCGGCTGATGCCGAGCCCGGCGCGGGCTACCTGCTCACCGCGACATCCGGCGCGTCCAGCGACTCGGACACCACCGAGGTGACCGCGGGCGACCCGGGTGACGTCAACACCAACGCGGCTGCATCGGCATCCGCTTCGGCTGACGCGACCGCAGACGGCGACCCGTCGGCGCAGGCGGCGGCTGAGGCCGCGGCCCTCGCAGACGCGACGTCGGCGGCCTCAGCGGCGGCGACCTCGGACGCCACCTCGGCGGCGGATGCGGCGGCGACGCCGGATGCCTCGTCGGCCGCGACGACCGATGTCACGTCGACGGCCAACGCCTCGGCGGCAGTTGCTGCGCAGGCGGCGGCTCAGGCCGACGCGTCGGATGACGTGAACGCGGATGCATCGACGGCGGCGGAGTCGAACTCGGCGGCGTCGTCGGAGTCGGCGGCCATCGCCGACTCGTCGACGGATGCCTCGTCCGAGGCTGCGGCCAACACGAACGCGGCGGCGTCGGCATCCGCGTCGGCGAACGCCGATGCATCGACCGACGCGATCGCTGAAGCGGCCGCGCAGGCGGCGGCATTCGCGGACGCCACGGCAGAGGGATCGGCTGCGGCTGACCCGACGGCTGAGGCTGCGGCGGAGTCGGCGGCGACGGCGACATCGTCCACGGCAGCCACGGCGGACGCCACCTCGGAGGCGAACGCCGGTGCGGCGGTAGCGGCTCAGGCTGCGGCGCTGGCCGACGCGACGACGGATACCGCGGCTGAGGCCTCGGCGACATCGGACGCCTCGACGAGCGCAGCATCGAACTCGAGCGCGGCGGCGATCGCCAGTGCATCGACCGACGCATCTTCCGATGCAGTCGCCACGGCCGATGCCTCGGCTGCGGCCGACCCGTCGGCTGAGGTCGACACCAACGCCTCGGCATCCGCTGCGGCGTCGGCTCAGGCTGATGACGACAGCAACGCG
>NZ_LMJK01000001.1:726489-1284106 GCF_001428975.1 Microbacterium sp. Root280D1
GGCTCTGGCCGATGCGACGAGTTCCGCTTCGGCGGCGGCTGACGTGACGGCTGATGCGGCCGCGTCTGCGGCGGCGACGGACGACGCATCCACGGACGCGTCGACCACGGCCACGACGGATGTGGACGCGTCTGCTGCAGCGGCCGCTCAGGCGGCGGCGCAGAACGATGCGACCTCGACGAGTGCGGCTGACGCGTCCGCGGCGGCAGATGCCGATCCGAACGCGTCGGCGGCCGCCGCGGCCAACGCCTCGTCGTCGGCCACGGCGTCCGCGTCGGCGGCGGCTGATGCTTCCGCTGAGGCAGAGGTCGAGGCATCCGCTGCGACCACGGCTGACGCTGCGGCTACGGCCGATGCCTCGGCTGCGGCCGACCCGTCGGCTGAGGTCGACACCAACGCCTCGGCATCCGCTGCGGCGTCGGCTCAGGCTGATGACGACAGCAATGGCCGATGCGACGAGTTCCGCTTCGGCGGCGGCTGACGTGACGGCTGATGCGGCCGCGTCTGCGGCGGCGACGGACGACGCATCCACGGACGCCTCGGCCACGGCCACGACGGATGCGAACGCGTCGGCCGCCTCCGCGGCAGCGGCGCAGGCGTCGGCGCAGAACGACGCGACCTCGACGAGTGCGGCTGACGCATCGGCTTCGGCTGACGCTGATCCGACCGCGTCGGCGGCCGCGGCGGCCAACGCCTCGTCGTCGGCCACGGCGTCCGCGTCGGCGGCGGCTGATGCCTCCGCTGAGGCTGCTGCCGAGGCATCCGCCTCGGCGACTGCTGAGGCCTCGGCGTCTGCAGACGCGGCAGCCGACCCGACCGGACCGATCGCCATCACGATCAAGGTCCCGGTTCTGGAGCGCGGAGAGAAGCAGACGGCGGTCGGCACCGGGTTCCAGCCCGGCGAGTCCGTCACCGGTGTGATGACGTCCGAGCCGATCGCACTGGGCACCCAGGTCGCCGATGCGCAGGGCACGGTCACCTTCACCTGGACGATCCCCTCCGGCACCGACCTCGGAACCCACGCCGTGACACTGACCGGAGCGACCTCCGGCAGCGTGTCGGCCTCGTTCCAGGTCGTGGCCACGGGCCTCGCCACCACCGGTGGTGAGATCCAGGGCGGGTGGATCGCGCTGGCGGCTCTGCTGCTGATGCTCGGACTCGGGATGACGAGGGTCGCGCGTTCCAGACGGCCGCTCGTCCGGACGGAGTAACGCAGTGCAGGAACGCTGAGAGGTCGGGGCCGTCGCTGCGGCGGCCCCGACCTTCAGCGGTGAGAAGGATGTGGATGGGCACGATGACTGAGACCTCACCCGAAGTGCAGGATGCGGCGGTCGCCGCGACCGCCCCTCGACCGCGCCCGACCTGGTGGGTGAAGCTCATCGCGTTCGCCGCCTGTCTGCTCACCCTGTGGCACGTGGGGGCGTCGTTCCTGTGGATCGCTCCGTACTCGGCGCTCCGCGAGATCCCCACGCAAGAAGTCCTCGCCGGGTACATGCTGCCGATGTTCGGTCAGTCGTGGAGCGTCTTCGCGCCCGAGCCCATCAACGGCGACTACCACTTCAACGTGCGTGCCGTCATCGAGAAGGACGGTGAGGAGATCGAGACCGGGTGGGTGAGCGCCACCGACGTCGAGCTCTCGATGATCCGCTACAACCTCTTCCCGCCCCGAGCAGGGATCCAATCGAGCGAGGTCGCGAGCGGCCAGATGAACGCCTACAACAAGCTGGACGACGACCAGAAGGCCGTCGTCGGGCTCGACTTCGCCGAGGACGGATGGGAGGAGTGGATGGTGCGCTCCTTCGACGAACTCGAGGGCGACAACCCGTCGACCGACGCGTACATGGCGGAAGAGCACCTCTCCACCGCCTACGCCACCCAGGTGGCCTATGCGATCTGGGGCGCCGACTCCGTCATCAAGGTCCAGTACCGAGTGAGCCGCCAGAACGTGGTGCCCTATGCGGATCGCAACGATCCGAGCGCGCAGCGCCCCGACCCCACGTTCTCGACCACCGGGTGGCGCCTGCCTATAGAAGAGGAAGGGCAGAGTCGCGAGAACTTCGCGAACACCTTCCGCGCCCAGTTCGAGAGGATCCAGCCGTGAGCGCGCCCACCAAGACCGCGCCCCAGACGAACGGCGCCGCGAACCGGGACCGGAAGAAGGATGCTGCCGGGCGGTCGACCGTGACGGCGCCCGCTCCGGCATCCGCTCCGCCCGCCTCTGCGCCCGAGCCTTCGCCGCCGCGCACGCCCGCGCCTGCCGCCCCGCCTCCCCGGTCTTTCGTGACCCGCCTGCTGAGCTTCGCCTCGTCGATGATCGGCGGACTGTGGTCGATGGTCCTCTCGGCGATCGACCGGATCTCCGCGTTCGCGGGGGACTGGCTCTTCAACGGCAAGAAGGCCCTCTACGGTCTCGCGGTCACCCGCATCCTCTTCGGCATCACGGCGATCGGCCTGCTCGCGTCGAACTTCAGCACTCGTCTCTATACGTTCGGCTCGGGGTCGGCGTGGAACGGCGAACTCGCCGAACCCGTCAGCGAGTTCCCGAAGATCTGGATCTTCAGCGCGTTCCATGCCGCGATGGGCAATGACGCGCTCTACACCGCCCTCTATCTGCTGCTCGGCGTGCTGGCGGTGCTGTTCGTCCTCGGCTGGCGTTTCCGGATCGTCCTCCCGGTGTTCTTCTGCCTCTGGGTCGGGTTCATCGAGGCGAACGACATGGTGGGCGATCAGGGCGACAACATGTTCCGCATCGCGCTGCTCCTGCTGTTCTTCGCCGACCCGGCCGCTCGCTGGTCGATCGATGCCAGACGTCGCGCCAAGAAGGGGGAGTGGTTCGCTCCGGGAAGCCAGCCCGCCCTCCTGGGAACGGTCTTCCACAATCTGGCCCTCGTGGCGCTGACCGCGCAGGTGTGCTTCGTGTACGCATCGGGTGCTCTCTACAAGGCGGGAGGCGCGCCCTGGGAAGAGGGTTACGCGGTCTACAACCCGCTGCAGACCGCTCGGTTCGGCACGTGGCCGGTGC
Source organism: Microbacterium sp. Root280D1 (assembly GCF_001428975.1). Lineage (NCBI taxonomy): Bacteria > Bacillati > Actinomycetota > Actinomycetes > Micrococcales > Microbacteriaceae > Microbacterium > Microbacterium sp. Root280D1. Next base: position 729,512 of record NZ_LMJK01000001.1, read on the forward strand.
TGAGTGACCTGGTCACGACCTGGGGCCCGATGGTGGTCGCGGCGACCTGGGGTTCGATCATCCTGCAGGTGGCGTTCCCGCTGATGCTGCTCACACGGCCCACTCGGCTGATCGGCCTCATCGGCATCCTCTCCTTCCACATCGGCATCGGCGTGCTGATGGGGCTGCCGTGGTTCTCGCTGACGATGATCGCGATCGACTCGATCTTCATCCGCGATCGGACGTGGGCGCGGTTGAGCGAAGGGACGAGACGGCGGTGGGAGCAGGCGCAGACCGCGCCTCCCACGCCCGCACGCGTCGAGGCCTGAGACTGCGGCTGGGCTGAGACTGTGGTCTGACGACAATCCGACCGGGCGCCGTCCCGGGAGCTTGTTGGAGGATGCGCACACAGCAGTTCGCTCCTGGTTGTGGCAGACCTACCATGGGAGTATCCCTACTTCCCTCTGAGAGGAACGCTCATGGTCGACGCCGCCGTCCGTCCGAAGACGACTCGCCCGCACACCGACAGCGCAGATGCGAACCTGAGGTTCGATGTCGCCCGGGTCACCGATCTGCTGATGGGCACCTGGGCTGACACGCGCCGCGAGGCGCGCGAGCTGATCAAGGATTCGGCGTTCTGGCGCGATGACGCGCTGAGCAAGGACGAGCACCGCGAGCGTGTGCTCAGCCAGCTGCACCTGCTCGTCGAGAACAAGGCAGTGCACCGGGCATTCCCGACCGCACTCGGCGGAGAAGACAACAACGGCGGCAACATCGCCGGCTTCGAGGAGCTCGTCGTCGCCGATCCGAGTCTGCAGATCAAGTCGGGAGTGCAGTGGGGGCTGTTCGGCTCCGCCATCCTGCAGCTCGGCACCGCCGAGCACCACGAGAAGTGGCTGCCCGGTGTCATGGATCTCTCGATCCCCGGCGCCTTCGCGATGACCGAGATCGGGCACGGCTCCGACGTGGCAGCGGTCGGCACCACCGCCACGTACGACCCGAGCACCGAGGAGTTCGTGATCAACACGCCGTTCCGCGGCGCGACGAAGGAGTACCTCGGCAACGCGGCGCTGCACGGCGTGGCGGCGACGGTGTTCGCTCAGCTGATCACGAACGGCGTGAACCACGGGGTGCACTGCTTCTACGTGCCGCTGCGCGGCGAAGACGGCGTCGATCTTCCCGGCATCGGTCGTGAGGATGACGGACTCAAGGGCGGACTCAACGGCATCGACAACGGCCGCCTCAGCTTCGACCACATCCGCATCCCCCGCACGAACCTGCTGAACAAGTACGGCGATGTGGCGGCCGACGGCACGTACTCGAGCGCGATCGACAGCCCCGGTCGCCGCTTCTTCACGATGCTCGGCACGCTGGTGCAGGGACGGGTCTCGCTCGACGGCGCCGCGTCGTGGGCTTCGGCTCTCGGGCTGAAGATCGCGATCACCTACGCGACGCAGCGCCGCCAGTTCGACGGAGCAGACGGCCAGGAGGTCGTGCTCATGGACTACGGCAAGCACCAGCGCCGCCTGCTGCCGCGCCTGGCGACGACCTACGCGCAGATCTTCGCGCACGACGAGTTCCTGCAGAAGTTCGACGGCGTGTTCTCCGGCCGCATCGACACCCCTGATGACCGTGAGGACCTCGAGACCCTGGCGGCAGCCCTCAAGCCGCTGTCGACCTGGCACGCGCTCGACACCCTCCAGGAGGCTCGCGAGGCCTGCGGTGGAGCGGGCTTCATGTTCGAGAACCGTCTCGTGGGACTTCGCGCCGACCTCGACATCTATGTCACTTTCGAGGGCGACAACAATGTGCTCCTCCAGCTGGTCGGCAAGCGGCTGCTCACCGACTACGCCAAGCAGTTCACCGGCAAGGATGCTGCGGCCCTGGCCAAGTTCGCCGTAGGCATGACCGCCGGCAAGCTGTTCCACGGCGCAGGCCTTCGTCAGTTCGGCCAGTCGGTCGTCGACCTCGGTCAGGTCTCGCGTTCGGTCGAGAACGGTCTGCGCGAGGAGCAGCAGCACCAGCTGCTCGCCGAGCGCGTGCAGCAGATGGTCGCCGACATCGCCGGCCGGCTGCGTCCGGCGGGCAAGGACAAGGCCCTCGGCGCGAAGCTGTTCAACGAGAATCAGGCCGAGCTGATCGAGGCGGCCCGTGCGCACGGTGAGCTGCTGCAGTGGGAGGCGTTCACGGATGCCGTCCACCGCGTCGACGACGCCGACACCAAGAAGGTGCTCACGTGGCTGCGCGACCTCTTCGGTCTGCAGCTCATCGAGAAGCACCTCGCCTGGCACCTCATCCACGGGCGTCTCTCGACGCAGCGCGCCGCCGCGGTCTCGCGATACATCGACCGTCTGTGCGCCAGGCTCCGTCCGTACGCACTCGACCTGGTCGACGCGTTCGGCTACGAGCCGGAGCACGTCCGGGCGCCCATCGCCTCCGGCGCCGAGCGCGTGCGGCAGGACGAGGCTCGGGAGTACTACGCGGCGCTCGCGGCATCCGGTGACGCCCCTGTGCTGGAGAAGGCGCTCAAGAAGAACGCGAAGCGCTGAGGTTTCCTCCTCGCTCCGCTGACGAAGGCCGGGATCAGTGGTCCCGGCCTTCGTCGTGGGCGGTCAGGTGCCGCAGAGGAGGGCGCGAGTAGTGTCGATCTGGCCCATCCGCACCGATCAGAGGAGTCCGAGATGACCCGTGTCACCGCCTATGCCGCACCCAGCGAGGCCGCACCGCTCGAGAAGACCGTCATCGAGCGTCGCGAGCTCGGCCCGAACGACATCCTGATCGACATCGCGTTCGCCGGCATCTGCCACTCCGACATCCACACGGTGCGCGGAGACTGGGGGCCGCAGCAGTACCCGCTCGCACCCGGACACGAGATCGCCGGAACCGTCGCGGCCATCGGATCGGATGTCACCAAGCACGCCGTCGGCGATCGGGTCGGCGTCGGCTGTCTCGTGAACTCGTGCGGAGAATGCCGCAACTGCCTGCGCGGCGACGAGCAGTTCTGCTCCAACGGTGCGATCTTCACCTACGGCAGCACCGACCGTGACGGCAGCGTCACTCAGGGCGGATACTCCGAGCAGGTCGTGGTGACCGAGTCCTTCGCCGTGCGCATCCCCGACGCGCTCGGGCTCGACGTCGCGGCACCCCTGCTCTGCGCAGGAATCACCACGTACTCCCCGCTGCGGCACTGGAACGTCGGACCCGGCACGCGCGTGGCGGTCGTCGGCCTCGGCGGACTCGGCCACATGGGCGTGCAGATCGCGCACGCTCTCGGAGCAGAGGTCACCGTGCTGTCGCAGACGCTCAGCAAGAAGGATGACGGCCTCCGTCTCGGTGCCGATCACTACTATGCGACGAGCGATCCCGAGACCTTCCGCTCGCTGCGCGGGTCGTTCGACGTCATCCTCAACACGGTCAGCGCGGTCGTCGACCTCCGCGCCTACCTCGGTCTGCTCGACGTGGGCGGGTCGATGGTCTGCGTGGGAGCCCCCGCAGAACCGCTCTCAGTGAACGTCTCGTCTCTGATCGGCGGGCGTCGATCGCTCGCGGGGTCCAACATCGGCGGCATCCAGGAGACCCAGGAGATGCTCGATTTCTGCGCCGAACACGGCATCGCAGCCGAGATCGAGATCATCAGCGCATCGCAGATCAACGAGGCGTACGAGCGCGTGCTCGCCTCTGACGTGCGCTATCGCTTCGTGATCGACGCCGCGACCATCGCCGACTGAGTTCCGGAGGGGGTCCTCGGGGTACGCCCCAGGGGACCCCCGTCGGTTGCTCCCCTGGGACCGTTCGCGCAGTGGGTGCGGCGGTGTGGGTCGGGGTGGTGCTGGGCCTGTGCGGCAGGGCGGCGCGGTAGCCGTAGCCGTAGCCGCGCTCAGTTCGCGGGATCCGGCTCGCGGTAGTACTCGAGGAAGTTGACGCGCGTCGCGGCGTGCAGCTCGTGGATCAGATCTCCGGCTCGTTCGCCGTCACGGGCTTCGGCCGCTGCAGTGATCGCGCGGATGAAATCGCGCGCCTGGAGAGGCGTGACGAGGTTCTCGCGAGGCGTGAGGAAGCGCACCAGCTGCAGCGACAGGGTCTCGGCCTTCGCTCGCAGCACGGAGTTCGTCGCGGCGCGGACGACGACGAGGAAATACCGGCGGATCGCTCGTCCGAGAGCGGCCGCGTCATCTGCATCCACCGCATCCTCGACATGCGCCAGCTCGCGACGCAGGTCGGCGATATGCGCATCCGCGAGGTCGGCGGTGGTGGTGCGGGCAAGGTGCTCGTGGATCACTCCGATCACGAACAGGCTCTCGTTGATCGCCGCGACGTTCACCGGGGCCACCCGGGTGTGACGGTGCGGCACCAACTCGACGACGTCCTCCTCGGCGAGTCGATTGAGCGCCTCGCGGATCGGGGTTCTGGACGACCCGAGCCACGTCATGAGCTCCTCGTCGTGGAGAACTTCCCCGGGTTCCAGCGTCCCGTCGAGGATCGCCCCGAGGATCGTGTCGTAGACCTCGTCGCGAAGCAGCCGCCGCGGCGGAGGTGTGTCCCTCGTGGGCATCACGCGTCCTCGCTTCCGCGCCGCTCAGCTGTATCGGCGCCAGCAGCGACCTGCGGGCTCGATTCGGCCGCATCTCGTGCCTGCACGCTTGCGGCCCCTGCAGTGAAGTACGCCTGTGCGGCCACGGCTGCGGCATCCGCGTTCCCTGTGGCGGCGGCGGAGGCAAGCGCGTCGAGCGCGGCCGATGTGTCGGTCGCGTCGAGTGCGCCGGGTCGAGCGGTGATCATCCGGGTGACGTGCGGCACCGACTTCTCGCGGATGCGCTGAACGAGGGTGTTGCGGTAGCGGTCGACGAACACGTTCATCAGGTTGTTCACGATCCGTGCGCGTTCGAGGGCGTTCGAGGTCCGGCTCACCGTCGTGTGCAGGTCGGCGATCTGCGTCCGGTCCGCGTCGGTGAGGAGCGGGACAGCCTCGCGCACCGTCGCCGAGTACACGACGCCGAGCATCTCCATCTCCTCTGCGAACCTCGTGGGATCGAGAGGTGCGATGCGGGTGCCCCGCTGCGGAAGCACTTCGATCAGCCCCATGCCGGCGAGCCGGTTCACCGCCTCCCGGATCGGCGTGCGCGAGGCGCCCAACCAGCTCTCGAGCTGCTTGTCGGAGATCGGCTCTCCTGCGGCCAGGTCACCGGCGACGATGGCATCCAGAAGCGTGTCGAAGATCTGGTCGCGCAGCAGCTTTCGGGGCATTTGCGCCGGGGTCTTGGGCACAGGCATGGGTCAATGCTAGTCGGAATCATCTGGGTACCTGATATATCAATCGCCCGCAATATATACCCATGCCCTGTCTCTCGGTGGATGAGGCGACGACTTCAGGCAGGGTGCCCGAGCATTGAAATATCAGATGATTTGTGTCCACGGCTAACTTATGTCATCCTCTAATCATCCAATATGTTAGTTGATGAGAGCGATGTGATCATGCCCATGGGCTCCCTCGAGGACCAACTGCGCCCGCAGCTTCTCAGCGGTCTCGCATACGAGCGCCTGCTCGCCGAGATCGTGAGCGGCCGCATCCCGCCCGGCCAGCGACTGCGGCTCGATCTGCTCGCCCACGCGTGGGCCGTCTCCCGGACGCCGGTGCGCGAGGCGCTGCAACGGCTTGTCGAGATGCGGTTCGTCCAGGTGTCTCCGAGCGCCGGAACTCGTGTGGCGGAGTGGTCGCGCGCTGACATGATCGAGCGCGCCCACGTCGTCGGTCGCCTGATCGTCGAGAAGAGCTGCATCGGCCCGCCCGTGCGCACGCACCAGCAGTCGACGCGACTGGCGGACGAGACCTGCGAGCTGCTCGGCTACCTCGAGCTCTCCGAGATCCTCATCTCGCGGGAGCTCGGCCGTCTGGGCCCCCGCCTCGCCCGCGACCACATCGACCCGCTGCGGCTGTTCGTGGATCCGCAGACGGCCCGCCACCACGGCATCGATCTCGACACGGATCGGGCCTCCCGCCGCCGTCTCCTCTCCGCCGCCCTCGCCGCCATCGAACGACAGGATGCTGCCGCGGCGCGCGAAGCTCTCGACGGGTTCTCGACGTCGTTCATCGACGCGCTCGGATCCGGCCCCGCAGAGGCCGCTGCGTAGTCCCGGCAGGAGAGCCGGGATCACCCGCCGTGTCGGTGGCGGCGGCTAGCGTGGGCTCATGACGTCTCTGATCGCCGGCCCCGACCTCCGCGACCGATGCGGGTGGGTGGGCGACGACGCCGAATACCGCCGGTATCACGACGAGGAATGGGGCACCCCGCTCCACGGCGACCGGGCGCTGTTCGAGAAGATGGCCCTCGAGGGGTTTCAGGCGGGGCTCTCGTGGATCACCATCCTGCGCAAGCGCCCCCGGTTCCGCGAGGTCTTCGTCGGCTTCGAGCCCGAGCGGGTCGCCGAGTTCGACCGATCCGACGTCGAGCGGCTCATGGCGGACGCGGGGATCATCCGCAACCGGGCGAAGATCGAGGCCACCATCGGCAACGCCCGAATCGTGCGCTCGATGGCAGACGGCGAGCTGGATGAGCTGATGTGGTCGTTCGCGCCGGCATCGGGACCGCGGCCCGCATCGTTCGCGGATGTTCCGGCGGTGACGCCGGAGTCGACGGCGATGAGCAAGGAACTGCGTCGTCGCGGCTTCCGATTCGTGGGTCCGACGACGATGTACGCGCTCATGCAGTCCGCGGGCATGGTCGACGATCATGTCGTCGGGTGCTGGCGCGCCTGACCACCGAGGCGTGCTGGGCGCGCCCGCCGTGTCGGGGCGAGTGCCGGGGCGATCGCCCGCCTTCGGGATCGTCCACACCCTCGATATACTCGTGGTCGGGGGGATCGCCCAGCGCGGCGCGCAGGGATCATGCAGAGCGCGGTCTCCCGACCGACCGTGAGGAGCATGGGTGGCCACGCGCATGGCATCGACACCGCCGACGCTGGCGGGGTACAGCTATGTGCGTCCGCTCGGATCCGGCGGGTTCGCAGATGTCTTCCTCTACGAACAGGACATGCCGCGACGCGTCGCCGCTGTGAAGGTGCTGCTGGCGGATGCCGTGAACCGCGAGGTTCTCCGCACCTTCAACGTCGAGGCCGACATCTCCGCGCGGCTCAGCGCCCACCCCTCGATCGTCACCATCTATCAGGCGTCCATCTCTGCAGACGGTCGGCCGTACTTCGCGATGGAGTACTGCCCCGACACCATGAGCGCCCGGTACAAGAAGGCGCCGCTGGCGCTCGCCGAGGTGCTCGACACGGGCGTGCGCATGGCAGGCGCCCTCGAGACCGTGCACAGGGCCGGACTCCTGCATCGCGACATCAAGCCGTCCAACGTGCTCATCAACTCCCTCGGCGCCCCCGTGCTGGCCGACTTCGGCATCGCGGCCGCCGTGATCGACGAGGGCGACGGAGAGACCATCGCGATGTCGGTGCCGTGGAGCTCGCCGGAGGTGCTGCAGGAGCGCGTCTCCGGATCCGTCCCGAGCGAGATCTGGAGCCTCGGAGCCACCCTGTACACGCTCCTCGCGGGAAGAAGCCCGTTCGAACGCGCCGACCGAGGCTCCAACTCCCGCGACCAGCTCACCGAGCGCATCATCAAGGCGCGCTATACCGCGGTGCCGATACCCGGCATCCCGCCGATCATCGACGAGATCTTCGCGACCGCGATGCACCGTGATCCGGCCAGACGGTTCGCAAGCATGGCCGACTTCGCGGAACGCCTGCGCTGGGCGCAGTTCGAGCTGGGTCTGCACCCGACGGCCTTCGAGGCGGCGTCCGCTGAATGGGCCGCAGCAGCGCCCGTCAGCTTCTCCGACTCCAGCGCCCGCGGCCCGGTGATCACCACCGTCGCCCCCGACTCGCGACGTGCAGTGCGCGCCGCGAAGCAGCAGGCGATGCCGCGCGACCGCGACGAACTGCCCGCCGCGCGTGCGAAGACCCGCTCGCCCCTCGTCGCCGGCGTGATCGGCGCGTTGATCGGAGCAGCGGTCCTCGGTGGCGTCGGCGTCGGCGTGCTCTACCTGACCGGGGTCCTGTGATGGCCATCGGCGACCGCGCTCGCGCGGAGGCGAACCCCCGATCGCGCGGACGCCTGATCGCGGCCATCTCGGGTGTCGCCGCCCTGGCGGTGGTGCTCACGCTCGCCATCACGGCCCAGGGATACCAGTCGCAGGAGGTGCCCCGCCTCGAGTCGTCCGTCTGGGTCATGCGCGACAGCGGCCAGTACGCCCGCGTGAACACCGAGCTCGCCGAGATCGACACCGTGCGCAACGTCGACGATCCCGAGGCCGTCTGGCAGAGCGGCTCGGCGGCCGTCATCTACGCCCAGGGCAACAGGCAGCGGTGGGATCTCGACCCCGCGAATCCCGCCGACCTGCTCTCCGACGCGTCGGATGAAGGCACGCCGATCGCTTCCGAGCCGACGCCGGCGGGCACGCGGGAGATCCTGTCGGCCGGTGCCTATGTGGCGTATCGCACCGACACCGGCCAGGTATCGGTCACCACTCTCGAGGCGGGTGCCGCCACTGCTCTCGTCGACCCGTTCGCGGGCGTCGAGGTCGAGGAGGGCGAGGACCCTCCGACGTACACGGCGGATGCGATCGGGCTGTCGCCCGCGGGCCTGCTGGTGCTCTTCTCCGCAGACGAGGGCGCGATCCGCCGGTTCGACATCGACGAGCACCGCTTCCTCGGCGATCCCGAGTCCGTCTCGCAGGCTCCGGATGCCGCAGAGGGCCTCCTCGTCACGGTCGTGGGCGACCGCTGGGCGATGCTCCAGGCGGGCACCGGCGAGCTGTGGCTGCAGGGGCGCGACGAACCCGTGGAGCTGGACGTCGCTGAGGACGCGCGTCTCCAGGAGGGCGCTGAGTCGGGCGAGAACGTGTCGATCGCCGACTCCGACGGACTCGTGTCGGTCGATCTGGATTCCGGAGAGTCGGAGCGGGTCGCTGACGCGTCGGGCGTGCCGGCGACGCCGGTCGTCGTCGACGGCGAGGTCTATGCCGCCTGGCTCGACACGGGTGCGGGCACTCTGTGGGCAGGTGGCGAGACCGTTCCGCTGCGTGTTCCGGACGAGGCCCTCGACTCTTCGACGATCGAACCGGTCTTCCAGGAGAACGGCGATCGAGCGGTGCTGAGCGAGATCGGCACCGGACTCATCTGGACGGCCCCCGACGGCGTGCTCATCCCGCTCGAGCAGTGGGCGATCGAAGACGACACCGAGCAGCAGGAGGGCACGATCATCGTCGAGGACGTGGCCGAGCAGATGCCGCCCGTCGCCGTCGACGACGCATTCGGTGTCCGTGCGGGCGAGCAGGTGATCCTGCCGGTGCTCCTCAACGACCACGATCCGAACAAGAAGGACGTGCTGTCGATCGATCCCGAATCGGTCTCGGGCGGGCTCGGCGACCCGGCGTTCGGTGACCTGACTCTCGTCGCGAACGGGCAGTCGCTGGTGGTCGACGTCAAGGCGGGCTCGGGGCAGGCGAGCTTCACATATGCGGTCACCGACGGCGCCGCGGTGTCGGCTCCGGCGACCGTGACCCTGACCGTCGTCGATCCGGGAGCGAACTCCGCGCCCGTGTGGTGCGGAGTCGACGCCTGCCAGCAGGAGTGGCCGACGCCCCAGCTCCTTCCGGGCGGCAGCACGGTCGTCTCGGCGTTGTCGGGCTGGGTCGATCCCGAGGGCGATCCGTTCGTGCTCAGCGATGCCTACGAGACCGATTCCTCGTCGCCCGTCATGGTCGTGCCGATGGCCGACGGGCGGGTGGCCATCCGCCACACCGACCCGAACGCCGCAGATGCCGTGATCTCGGTCACCGTGGTGGTCGAGGACGTGCACGGCGCGACCGCCGAGAAGACCCTCGATGTGCAGGTCACAGGGAGCCCGGCTCTCGTCGCCTCGCCGGTCGCGCTGACGGCGCGTGTCGGGGAGCTCCAATCGGTGCGCATCTCAGATCATCTGTCCGGCGGCTCCGGTTCGTATCGTCTCGTCGACGCCGTGCAGACTGCGGCGACCGCGCAGGGACTCGAGGTCAACCCGAACGCGGCATCCGGCACCGTCGAGATGACGGTGGCCGAACCGGGGCAGTACGTCGTCACCTACACGGCTCAGGATGTCACCACCCAGGCCGAGCAGTCGGCCGTCATCCGCATCACCGCGGTCGACGGATCCGCGGGCCTCGCGATGGCACCGCTGACCGCGTTCGTCCGCGAGGGCGAGGACACGACGGTCGACGTCATCCGCGCCGTGCAGAACACCAGTGGTCGGGTGCTGATGCTGGCCGATGCGGTGAGCTCGACGCCGCAGCTCGGCGTGCGTGTGGTCGGCAACGAGAGCATCCGGGTGAACGGCACCACGGAGGACGGCGAGCCCGGGGTGATCGGCAAGGCCACCGTGACGATCGCCGACGGCACCGGCGCCGCAGTGCAGGGAACCGTCACGGTCTTCCTCACGCCGCCGTCGACGGTGACGCGTCCGATCGTCTTCCCCGATGCGATCACCGTGCGCGCAGGTTCGCTCACGCGTATCGCTGTCACGGCCAACGACGTGGCGCCGCGAGGGGAGCCCCTGGTCGTTCTCCCCGAGGTGACCGGCTCGGGCGAATCGGGTGAGCTCGTCTTCGCCGACCGCAACGCGCTGCGCTACCTCGCACCCACGACGCCCGGCACCTACCGTCTGTCGTACTCGGTGTCACTCGAGCGCAACCCCGCCCTCGCCGACAACGGTGTCGTGACGGTCACGGTCGTGCCTCCGGGCACCAACCGTGCCCCGACGCCGTCGACCCTGACCGGCCGAGTCCTCAGCGGTCAGACCGTGTCGCTGCCCGTGCCTTCGACCGGCATGGACAGCGATGGCGATCGAGTCGTGCTCGCGGGCGTCGACCAGCCCCAGAAGGGTGCGGGCACGGCGACGATCTCGGCCGACGGCGACGCGATCGTCTACCGGGCGCCCGCGGGCGGTGTCGACGGCGGTCAGGTGAGCTTCGGTTACACGGTGCGCGACCCGCAGGGCGAGCAGGGGACGGGCACCGTCCGCGTCGGCGTGCTCGACGCGGACATCGATGACGCGGCGCCCGTGACCTTCAGCGATTACGTGCGCGTCGAGGCCGGGTCGACGACACCGATCGTCCTCGACCCGCGTCTCAACGACCTCGATCCGGCGCAGAGCGAGCTCGAGATCACCGAACTCGTGCCGAACGCGCCACCGGTCAAGGGGAATCCGCTCTACGACCGCCTGAACGCGCTGATCGATCCCGACACCTCTCTCGAAGACGGCCGTGTCGTGCTGCGCGCGGGGGACACCGCCGGCACGAACTCCTACTTCTATACGGTCAGGTCCACTCGCACATCCAGCACGTCGCAGGGTCTCATCGTCGTGACCGTGACCGACGGTGCGGTCGCCGACCAGCCGAGCGTCGCCGACACGGTGCTCACTGCGCGCGATCGGGAGGAGCTCCCGGATCGCGGCATCGACGTCGTGACCGATCGTGTCAGCTGGCCCTCGGGTGACGCCTCCTCCCTCACCTTGAGCCTGTGGGGCGACCAGCCCGGGTTCACTGTTCAGGGGAACCGCATCGTGGGCGCCGCCCCTGAAGACGGCGCGCTCGTTCCGTTCCAGCTGAAGGGCGAGGGATCGGGCGGCAGAGCAGTGGTCGCCTACGGGTTCCTGCGCATACCCGCCTTCGACGACATGCAGGTCCAGCTCAAGCCCGCCTCGACTCCTGTCGTGGTCGACGAGGACGCCTCGGTCTCGTTCGATGCGGCCGACTACGTCGACCTGACCTCCTCAGATGCCCTCGAAGTGGGATCCGGGCAGTTCACCGCGCAGCGGGCGGCCGCGTCGTGCTCCGCCGAGGGTGCAGGCAGCGTGACGTATCGCGCCGGCCGTGAAGCGCCATGGTCGGACACCTGCCTGGTCCAGGTGCGGTTGCAGGGGCAGGAGCGCTGGTCGTTCATCGACGTGCCGATCAGCATCCGTCCTGCCGAGCCGCAGCTGCTGCTGTCGTCGATCTCGCACACGATCGCCCCCGGAACCACCGAGACGGTCGACATGTACGCGAACATGGCCGCGTGGGAGGGCGGACGTGAGGGTGACGCGGGATCCCTCGAGTACCGGATCGTCTATTCGGGCTCGGCCTTCATCGTCACCCGAAACGGGCCTCAGCTGACCATCGAGGCACGCGCAGACGCGCGACCCGGCAACGCCGAGAACGTCAGCGTCACGGTGCCCCAGTACGGCGAGCCGTCGGCATCCGTCCGCCTCGTCGTCGGAGCAGCGCCGCCGGATGCGCCGCGCGGCGCGACCTTCACGAAGCAGTGCATCGTGACGAACCCCAGCTGCACCATCGACGTCGTCGACGTCGCCGGGGAGTACGACCCGTTCGCCGGGAAGCCCGGATCGGGCCTCCGACTGATGTCCCTCGGCGGGGGCACACGATGCGATGTCGCGTCGATCTCGACCTCGGGAAGCAAGGCGATCACGGCGAGCTGGCCCGGCGGAGGGCAGGCACCGGGTGGACAGTGCATCATCCCCTTCGTCGTGCAGGATGCGCAGGGGCGCACCGGCACCGGAACCCTGACCCTCGATCTGCAGGGCTTCCCGCAGGCACCCGCCAGCGTCACGACGGTCGGATTCACCCGCTCGACCGTGGTGCTCGACGTGCCCCTCGGCGAGGCCGGTCGCGCGCACCCCGGCGTCACGGGGGTCGAGATCCTGCAGGACGGAGCGCCGGCGAACGCGTCGTGCAGCCCGGCGGCAGGTGCCTACCGGTGCACGGTGAACGGACTCGTCAACGGAGCGCCGCACGTCTTCACCGCGGCGGCCGTCAACGCGGTCGGCACATCGGCGGCGACGTCACCGCACACCAGCTGGGCGTACGCCGCCCCTGTGGTGTCGAAGGCGAACGCCACACCCGTCTATCGCCCCGGCAGCACGGAGCGCGGGCGCGGCATCGTCGCTCTCGCGGTCGATGCGTCGGACGACTCCCTCGCGTTCCGCATCGAGGAGACCGGGCAGGTCATCAACCGCACCGGCGCGACGACGACGGCCGACATCGCGCTGGCGCCGGGCCCGCAGAACATCACGATCGTCCCGATCAGCCAGTTCCAGCCGCCGACGGGCGATGGTGGAAACGAGGGCGGAGCCTTCCGCACGTCCGTCACCGCTGCGGGAACCGTCTACTTCGACCCCTCGGGAGCACGCGCGACCGCGACGTCGAACACCTCGATCGACGTCTCGGGAGTGGCTGCGCAGCCGAACGGCAGCGCCCTCGGCATCGACGTCGTGTACCTCGCCTGGCGATCGGGCAACGCGAGCTGCACCGCTGACGGCGACGGTCGTCTGCAGGTCTCGGGTGCGGAGGCGCAGTCCTCGTCGCCCACACTCACCAAGCTCGCCGAGTACTCGACCTACAACGTGAAGGCGTGCGCATCGAACGGCTTCGGCGTCGCCGAGTCGGCGACCACCCAGGTCTTCACGTTCACCTTCGTGGAAGGCCCGAAGGGCAACACGAGCTACACGATCGCCACCCAGCCGTCGGTCCAGGACAACCGCTATTCCTACCGGCTCGAGTCGGCGCCCGACATCGCCGTGCGAGACGGCTTCGTTCCGCAGTACTACATGTACGGGTCCTGGCGGTCGGACTTCCAGCTGAGCACCGACTCATCACCGTTGCCGGTCGGGGCGCGCTCCTGCCACGCGGTGCTGCGGGAGTACTGCTCCGATTCGGTCGAGATCTCGCCCCGGACGGCGCCGACGACGGTGGCGGTCGAGTTCCGCGAGTGCGTGCCCGCCAACCCGGATGACGCGTTCGTCGTCAGCCCTGCCGCCCGCGGGTCGTACTCCCTCGCCGTGACTCCGAGGATCGTCGACGGCATCTCCATGGTCGACATGAAGATCACGTGGACGGGCGCTTTCAGTTCGCTCAAGCCGATCACGCACCGCGTGACGCTGTGCACGCAACCGGAGCCGGAGCCGGAGGATCCGAAGGACTCCGACAAGCCCGCCGACCCCGCCGATCCTGCCGGATGAACCCGCCGCGATGACGACTCCCTCCTCCCCACCGCCCTGCACACCGCAGGTGCCAGAGACGAATACGGTTGCCCTATGCCTGCTCCCTCCGCTGCTCCCGTGACCATCGCCGCCGAACAGGCCGCCTGGTTCGCCGAGACGTTCTCGATCCTCACCGCCAACGTCGAACAGGCGATCCTCGGCAAGCGGCACGTGATCGAGCTCGTGCTCGCCGCGGCGGTCAGCGGCGGCCACGTGCTGCTCGAGGACTTCCCCGGCACAGGCAAGACGGCTCTCGCGCGGGCGATCGCGCAGACCGTGACGGGAACGAGCACCCGGATCCAGTTCACGCCCGACCTGCTCCCCGGCGATGTCACGGGCATCACCGTCTACGACCAGAAGGAGGGCGCCTTCGAGTTCCACGCCGGTCCCGTCTTCGCGAACATCGTGCTCGCCGACGAGATCAACCGGGCGAGCCCGAAGACGCAGTCGGCGCTGCTGGAGGTCATGGAAGAGGGCACGGTCACGGTCGACGGCGTCACGCGGCCGGTCGGATCGCCGTTCCTCGTGATGGCGACGCAGAACCCGATCGAGCAGGGCGGCACCTACCGTCTGCCCGAGGCGCAGCTCGACCGCTTCATGATCAAGACGTCGATCGGATACCCCGACGAAGCCGCGACCATGCGCATCCTCCAGGGAGCAGCCCAGCCGAAGCACGTGCTCGACGGCATCGTCGGCGTCGACACCATCCTCACGATGGCCGAGATGACCCGCGGCGTGTACGTGAACCCGCTGGTCTCCGACTACATCATGCGCATCGTCGATGCGACGCGTCGAGCGTCCGAGGTCCGCCTCGGTGCCAGTGTGCGAGGAGCCCTCGCCCTGTCACGTCTCGTGATGACGTGGGCTGCCAAGAACGGTCGCACCTTCGTCACCCCCGACGACGTCCGAGAGCTCGCCGTCGTCGCCCTCGCGCACCGCCTGGTGCTCGAGCCGGAGGCCGAGTTCGACGGCGTCACCGCGGTCGCCGTGGTGGGGCAGATCCTGCTCGACGTCGAGCCGCCCCGCGAGAACGGCACTGCGTGAGCTTCAGCACCGAGTCCCGTCTGACGCGCACCACGGCGGGCACCAGCACGTCGACGCGCACGTCGACGGTCACGCGCTACGACCGCACGCGCCGCGGCCCCGTCCGCGGCGCCGTCTTCGGCGTGCGTCGGGCCGCTCGCAGCACGGAGCGCGCAACCCGTGCGGCTGTCGCGTGGGTGCGTGAGACGGTCACATCCGCCGGGATGCTGGTCGTCGCGGCGCTGGTCCTGTGCGTCACCGCCGGGCTGCTGTTCGGCTGGGTCGAGGCGTGGGCGGTGGCGGCGATCGCGCTCGTGCTGCTGATCGCCTGCATCCCCTTCATCCTCGGCACCCACGACTATCGCATCGAGCTGACCCTCGACCGCGACCGCGTGGTCGCCGGTGCAGAGATCGGTGCGACGCTCGACGTGCGCAACAACAGCGAGCGTCTGTCGCTGCCCGGCATCGTCGACGTTCCCGTGGGGGAGGGGCTCGTCGAAGCGCACGTCCCCCTGTTGCGCCCCGCCGCCCACCATCGCGAGCAGCTGACGATCGCCGCGCACCGCCGCGGTGTCATCGACGTCGGCCCCATGACCATCACCCGCGGTGATCCGATCGGCATCCTGCGCCGTGAGCTGCGCTGGCCCGATGTCCAGCGCATCCACGTGCATCCGGTCACGGTGCGCCTGCCCAGCACCAGCGCCGGTCTCATCCGCGATCTCGAGGGCACGCCGAGTTCGACCCTCGTCGATGCCGACCTCTCGTTCCACGCGGTGCGCGAGTACGTCGTGGGCGATTCGCAGCGGCACGTGCACTGGAAGTCGACCGCCAAGACCGGCAAGCTCATGGTGCGTCAGTACGAGGAGTCGCGGCACGCTCGCATCGCCATCATCCTCGACCTCGACAGCGAGTCGTACGAGAGCGACGACGAGTTCGAGAACACGGTCAGCGCCGCCGCATCCCTCGCCCTGCAGGGTGTGCGCGACGGTCGTGACGTGCTCTTCTCGGTGAGCAACGAGATCCCCGAGCACAGCCGTGCCGAGTTGCTGTCGATACGCACTCTTCCCACGGTGACTCCCAAGGCCCTCCTCGATGCCACCTCGACCATCGATCCGGCCGACCGCGTGATGCGGCTCGAGGCGGTCGCCGCGCTCACCGCCCAGTCCTACCCCGACCTGTCGATCGGATTCCTGATGACGGGCTCGCGCATGCCGCTCGAGCGTCTGCGCCACGCCGCCATCACGCTGCCGGCGGCAGTCGAGGCGGTCGCGGTGCGCAGCGAACTCGGCGAGCAGCCCACCCTGCGCACGGCGCGCGAACTCGCCGTGATGACGCTGGGCGCACTCGGCGACCTTCCGCAGATGCTCGCCCGCGGAGCACTGCGATGAGCGCCGCGGGTCCGCGGCGCGGCGTCGCGAGGTCGCGCCGGACGTTCGCGCTCTCGGCTCTGACCCTCTGGTCTCTCGGATACGTGCTGGTCGGCATCGGTCTCGCCACGGCGACTGCATGGCCGGTGTACGAGTCCCCCCGGGCGCTGGCGGTCGGTCTGATCGGCGGCCTGCTGGGCATGGTCGTCGCCGTGCTGACCCGGCTGCTGCGGTGGGGGCTGCTGATCGGTGCGCTCGCGGTGACCGGCGTCTATCTGGTCGTCTCGGTTCCGCTCGCCATCCCATCGGCGCTCTCGTCGCTTCCCGCGTTCCTGGGCGGAATCCGCGACGCGGTGCTGGGGGTGGTGCTCGGCTGGAAGCAGATGCTGACGCTGAACCCGCCCCTCGGTGAGTACCAGGCGGTGCTCATCCCGCTCCTCGTGGTCATGCTGTTCGGTTCCTTCATCGCCACTCTGCTCGTGCTCGAAGGCGGACGTCGGGCGACCATAGCGGTTCCCGTCGTGACCGCGATGAGCGTCTTCGGCATCGCCTTCGGTGTGAGCGGCACGACGGCTCCGGTCTCAGTGCTCGGCGTCGCGCTTCCCGCTCCTCGGGAATGGCTGATCGGCGTCGCGCTCTTCGTGGTCTCTCTCGTCTGGCTGGTCGGACGCTCGCGGCTTCAGCGGGCACAGGCGCTGCGCACCGTCGCGGCGGCGAACATCTCGCGCCGGGCGACCCCGGTGTGGCTGACGATCCGTCGGCATCTCCTGTCGGCCGGTCTCGCGGTGATCGCCCTCGTCGCCGGTTTCGCGGTGGCGCCCGCCGCGGCCGGCTGGAGCGACCGCTCCGTTCTGCGCGACGAGGTCGAGCCGATGATCGTCGTGCAGCAGCAGGCGAGCCCCCTCAGCGCCTACCGGTCGTGGTTCGCCGGCAGCACTCTCGATGACACGGTCGTGCAGGTGGAGGGTGATCCTGGAGCGCTGGAGCGCCTCCGGCTCGTCACCCTCGACTCGTACGACGGCGAGGACTTCCACATCGCGCCGGACGACCGGTTCAGCCGGCTGCCCCGCAGTGCGATGCCCGGCGAGGGCCGCGTGTCGCTCGGGATCACGATCGGCGACGCCTATCGAGGCATCTGGGTCCCCTCGCCGGCCGGTCTCGCCGAGGCGCCGGACTTCTCGGGTGCGCGCGCCGAAGCGCTCGCCGACGGGTTCCACGTCAACTCGGGCGGCGACACGGCGATCACCGTGGCAGAGGCGCCCGGCGGGGGAGAAGGGCTCGTTCCGGGCGATCGCTACAGAGTGCTCGTGGACGCCCCGGCGAGCCCCGGCGACATCACCGCCGTGCAGGGCGGTGCCTCGAACCTCGACACCGACCTGTATCCCGCGCTCACCGAGTGGGCCGAGATGCAGGAGCAGCCCCGCACTGGGGCAGGGTATCTCGAGATCATCGACCGCCTGCGCTCCCGCGGTTACCTCAGCCACGCGCTGATCGACGATGAGGCGGCGGCGGGATGGATCGCCTCGTTGAAGGAGTCCGAGGGGTACGCTTTCGCACCCAGCTATGCGGGACACTCCGCGGCCCGCATCGAGGAGCTGTTCACCGACCTGCTCGAACAGGAGCGCAGGGCAGGCTCGGATGCCGCGCCCGAGCTGCTCGTGTCGGCGGTCGGCGACGATGAGCAGTTCTCAGTGGCAGCGGCGCTTCTCGCCGAGCACTGGGGGCTCGAGTCCCGAGTCGTGATCGGTGCGCGCCTTGCGGCCGCAGAAGAGGTGCCCGGCATTCCCGCCTGCACGGAGACCTGCACGGGCGCGAACATGAGCGCCTGGGTCGAGGTGAGAGGATCGGGCGGCGAGTGGATGCCGGTCGACACCACACCGCAGTACGCGATGCTTCCGAGTTCCATCACCGAGGGCGAGCAGCTGCCCGAGCATCCCACGGTGCCCGAGCAGCCCCGGTCGGAGGCGTTGGATCCGCCTCAGGCGCAGAGCGATTCCAACAATGACGCGCCTCCACTCGAGTCGCCGCAGTCAGAGGTGCTCGCCGTCCTGCTGCCGATCCTCCGCGCTGTGGGGCTCGGCATGCTCGCGCTGGCATTGCTCGCGCTGCCCTTCCTCGTGCTGCTGCTGGCCAAACGGCAGCGAGCCAGGGCCCGCCGAACCGCCGAAGATCCCGAGGTGCGTCTCGCCGGGGCGTGGGAGGAGCTGGTCGACGTGTACGCCGACCACGATGTGCCGATGGATGCCGAAGGCACCCGCATCCAGCGCGCACTCTCGACCGACCGAGAGGCAGCGGACCGCCTGGCAGAGATCGTCGATCGCGCCGTGTTCGCCGAGCATCCTCCGACGGACGAGGATGCGCGCGCCGCCTGGGAGATCGTCGACGCCGAGCGGACGGAGCTCGCAGCGGCAGGCAGATGGTGGCATCGCATCGTCATGCGCGTGCGACCGACGTCGTTCGTCGGTCGCATACGGGGCGCGAACGGTCGTGGATTCACGGCCGCCGTGCCTGTGCTCGCTACGCTCGGATTGACCTGGTCGCCCGGCGACCGGAAGAAGGGGAACTCATGATCGCGCCCGTGGATACCGGCTACGTCACGATGCTCGCCATCGTCGGCGGCGTCGGCGTGCTCATCGGCCTCGCCGTCTACGTCTGGTACGCGCTGGCGCTGTCGCGCCTCTTCCCGCGCATCGACGGAGAGGGGTGGAAGGGCTGGGTCCCCATCCTCAACGAGGCGGAGATCCTGGCGCGCGGCGGAGTGCCGGCGTGGTCGGTGGTGTTCTACTTCATCCCGATCGTGCAGCTGTACGGCATCTACCTCAAGGTCGTCGCGACCCACCGCATCAATCGGAGGTTCGGTCGCGGTGCGGGAATGACGGTGCTCGCGATCCTTCTACCTCCGGTCTGGGCGACGGTTCTCGCCTGGGGCGCCCCGCCGTATCCCGAGGGCGAACGGCTGGCCGCTCTGCAGCCCGGCCCGCGCCGAAGCTCGCAGCCCACGGCCACCCCGGCGAGGGACGCATCGGGATACACGATCCCGTCCCTGGCTCCGCATACCCAGAGCCAGCCTGACGCCCCCGCGCCCGTGTTCCCCGACTACGCCGCACCGAGCCGTCCGGCCGTGCAGCCCGACCGGACTGCGACCGCAGCCGCGGCGAGCGGTGGTCCCGCGGGTTCAGGGTGGGGCGCGCCTCCCGTCCCGGGCGCCCCGCCGGTTCCCGTCGCCGGACAGCCCCCGGTGCAGGGTGCGCCGGCGGCATCATTCGCTCCGCCGCAGCCGCCCGCCTCGTCCTTCGCGCAGCAGCCTCCTGCTCCTCAGCCTCCTGCTCCTCAGCCTGCGGCTCCTCAGCCTGCGGCTCCTCAGCCTGCGGCTCCTCAGGCGCCGGCTTTGCAGCCTCCTGCGCCGCCCGCGCCGGTGCGCGCACCTGAGCCCCCTGCGGTGGAGCAGCCACCCGCCGTGAACCCGCCGGCTCCGACCGAGGCGCACCCGACCACCGGCATCATGGCCGCAATGGGTGGCGCGCCTGTGGCTCCGGCGGCGCCGCAGCCACCCGCGCCGCCGGTGCCGGTATCCGACGACGTCGTGCCTCAGCAATCGGCACAGACGCCGGCGGCGGCCCCGGCATCCGCTCCCGTGCCCGAGTTCGAGCGGCCGGCGGAGAACCCGCCTGCCGCGGCTCCCGCCGAAGAGGCGCAGCGGATGGTGCGGCCCGCTCCGCCCTCGTTCCGAGATGGTGGCCTCTCGGATGAACAGCCGCAGGCGCCGGTGATCCGTCCTGTCCCGTCGTCCCCCGCGGCTGCGGGGACCACCGCGGATGTGCCTGCGGCCGCCGTGGTGCCCCCGGCCGATGCAGCGCCCGCACCCGCGGTCGAGGAACCCGTCCCGGCGCCCCTCGCGATGCCGTTCGGAGGCCTCGCGGCCGACGTCGACAAGACGGTCGTCACACCGCGTCCGACGCACGATGTCGACGAGGACCTCGACGCCACCGTCGTCGTCGCCCGCAAGCGCGGAGTCCGCCGATCGCTCGTGCTCGATGACGGACGGAAGTTCTCGCTGTCCGGCGCCAGCGTCGTGATCGGCCGCAATCCGATCGGCGAGCCGGGCGAGCAGCGACTCGCCATCTCCGATACGACCCGCACGCTGTCGAAGACGCACGCTCGTCTCGTCGTGCACGACGACGAGTGGCGTCTCACCGATCTGCACGCCACGAACGGCGTCGTCGTGGTCGAGGAGAACGGCACCGAGACCCTGCTCGATCCCGGAGAGAGCGTCACCGGCAACGGCCGCTTCATCCTCGGTGAAGTGGGGATGCATGTGATCGCGGAGCGCGATTCATGACGCTCTCCTCGGTCGTCCTCAGCGTCGCGTCACTCACCGACACCGGTCTCACGCGCTCGGCGAATGAGGACTCGGTGCTGGTGGCGTCTCCGGTCTTCCTCGTCGCGGACGGCATGGGCGGGCATGAGGCGGGGGATCGTGCGAGCGCTGCGGTGGTGGAGGCGTTCGAGCCGCTTCGCGGGGCGACGGTCGACGTCGCCGACATCGGACAGGCATTGAGTCGCGCTTCGGCTGTGGTCGATGACATCTCCGCCGAGCACAAGCGCGGCGCAGGAAGCACCGTGACCGGTGTCGCTCTCGTCGATCACGACGGCGTGCCGCACTGGCTCGTCTTCAACGTCGGCGATTCCCGTGTCTACCGGCACCACGGCAACGAGCTGACACAGCTGACGATCGATCATTCGCTGGGGCAGGAACTGGTGGATGCCGGTGAGCTCCGCGCCGAGGATCTCTCGACGTTCTCGCAGCGCAACGTCATCACGAGGGCGATCGGTGCTCCCGACAGCACCGCGGACAGCTGGCTGCTGCCCGTGGTCGACGGCGAGCGACTGCTGATCTGCTCCGACGGCCTGAGCGGCGAGGTGAGCGACGAGGCGATCCGAGCGACCCTGACGATGAACGGGCGGCCGGAGACCGCGGCAGCGGCTCTCGTGAGCCGGGCGCTCAAAGCGGGTGGTCGCGACAACGTGTCGGTCGTCGTGATCGACGTGATCTCGGGAGGCGCGAACGGGCACTCGGACGACCTCACTGCGGGCCGCGATGCCGCATCCGCCTCGCTGACCGATTCGATGCTCGAGGGCACGACGATCCCGGTTCGAGCCAGATGACGGACGACGAGACCGAGGTCGAAGAGACCGTCATGCTGACCAGACGCGATCGGCGCCGGGGGAGACCGGTCGCCGAGTCCGGCGAAGTCGCCGAGTCTGCTGAGCCCGCCGAGTCTGCCGAGCCCGCTGAGCCCGTCGAGCCTGCCGAGCCCGCCGAAGTCGCCGAACCCGCTGAGCCAGCGGATGACGTGGACGAGGCGACGGTCGTCGTCGACCGGAGACCCGCGGAGGCTGAGGAGCCAGGTGCCGATCGGGAGGACGACCCTGTCGACGAGTCGACGATGCTCGTCTCCCGGACGCCGCGTCGTGTGCGACGCAAGAGATCGGAACAGCCCGCCGACAGCGACGACTCTGCCGACCGCGCAGAGGCTGACGTGCCCGCCTCGTTCGAGGCGCCGACGGATGCGCCGGCACCGGAGATCTACCGGCCGCGTCCGGCCCCGCTCGGCCCTTCTGCCCCGCCCGTCGTGATCGGCGCCGCGGCGCCCACGCGCACGGTGGACCCGGATCTCCCGTCGGTCGCGAAGCAGGGACTGCGCTGGAGCCGGGCGGCCCTCATCACGTTCGCAGCAGCCTGCGTCGTCTCCGTCGCGGGTCTGGTGGGTCTGGGCTTCTTCGTCTTCGGGTGACGCCCTCACCCTGACGGAGCCGTGCTCAGCGTCCGCGCACTCCCACCGGCCGTCGGGCCGCCTGGATGCCCTGAAGCGGCCGCGCCGTGTCGCTGCGGACCATCGCGCCGCGCGTCTCAGTGAAACGTGCTCGGGTCACCCGATGCCGGACCGGGGATGTTGAGCAGTCCGCCTTCGCGTTCGACCTCGACCGGATCCACGACCGGCTGCTCTCTGCGGCGACGCAGCACGATGAGGATGCCGAGCACACCGAGCAGAGTCGCTCCGCCGATCGCGGTGAACAGCGCGGCCTCCCGTGTGAGCAGGAACGGCGACGCTCCGTGGTCGGGGTCGGCGGTGGCTGCGGGCGGTCGCACGGCGCTCTCCGAGGTGTCGAAGTATGGGCTCACGGGCCCGCGCGTCGTCTCATCCGGGAGCAGCTCGATGGCGGCGAGCGGCTGGATGAAGCCCCAGCCGTCGATGTCGTCCCGATTGTCGGCGTCGGTTCGCAGCGCGGTGGCGGTGAGCCGATACGCCCAGCCGGCGGGCGGATCCTCGGGGTGCGCTTGCGCCACCAGTGCGGCGGCCGCGCTCGCGTATCCGGTCGCGAAGCTCGAGGCAGGGGCATCGGCGGCGAAGACGCAGTCGCCCCCGCCGACCGCGGCGCTCAGCACCGTGCTTCCGGGGGCTGTCACGCCGACCTGGGGGCCGTGGATCGAGTCATCGGTCGCGCGTCCGGTGGCGTCGGCCGCGCTGACCCCGAGAACCTGCTCATAGGCCGCGGGGTAGCGAGCGCCGTCTTCCGCGTCCGGATCTGACGCCCTGTTCCCGGCGCTCGCCACGACCAGGGCGCCGACGGCGGACGCGTGTTCGACCGCCGCCCGGAGATCGGGGGAGTCGGCTGTCTGCGAGATCGAGACGTTGATGATGTCCGCGCCGTTGTCGGCCGCCCAGTGGATGCCGTCCGCGATGCGCTGCGAGGTGGGCCCGTACCCCTTGTCCTTGTCCTGCTGCTGCTCGCTGCGGAACACTCGCACGGAGAGCAGCCGGGCGTCGGGCGCGAGTCCGACGACGCCGGAGTCCGCGACCGGCTGTGCGGCGATCTGCCCGGCGATCGCCGTGCCATGCCCGGTCGTGTCGGTCAGACCGTCAGCCCGCTCGCCGTCTCCGACGAGATCGACACCGCCGATCACGGCTCCGGCGAGATGCGGATTGCCGGCATCGATGCCCGAGTCGACGACGGCGACGACGACCCCTCGGCCCGTGGCGACGCGGTGGGCCTCGTCAGCACCGAGCAGTGCGAGGGCGGGTGGGACCTCGGGCGTGAACACCACGTTGCCGGGTGTGCAGGCATCGCCGGACGTCGCCATCGATGCGATCGACGTCGGGACGGCGGGCGATGCCAGAGCGGATGCCGGTACGCCCAGCAGCGTGGCGCCGAGGACGACGGCCGTGAGAGCGGCTGTGCGGCCGCGCATCAGTCGGTCCCCGAGCCGGGCGACTCTCTCGCAGCATCGGAGGTCAGCGCGGGGCCGGCGGCGAAGAACTCGATCCACGCGTCCGACACCTGTCCGACGTCATCGGGGGAGTACCCGAGCTGAGCGATGGGGCCGCTTGCGGACTCCTCGGCGTTCTGCGCTGCTGCAGCACCGGGGATCGCGAACGCGGTGCCGGATTCGTCGATGAGCACGGCCAGACCCGCCGCGTCCTCGGACCCACCCGTGACCTCGACGAGGGCGCCGCCACCGACCTTCACATCGACGCCGGAGCGCTGCTCGGGCAACTCGGTGGTCGTCGCCGCGAGCACCGTGTGCGCGTCATCGGTGAGCATCGCGCAGGGCGTCTCGCCGGCGGCGAGCGTGGTCAACGGCAGCGTCGGCCAGTCCTCGCCCCCGATGTACGGGCGGGTCTCCACGTCGGCGACCTCGGCGGGGGAGACCTCCTGCTGAGCACCGACCTCCTGGCCGCTGCCGAGGAGGTAGAGCTGATATGCGAGGGGACTGAGCCTGGCGAGCTCGCCGGTGCCGAGCGCCACGTAGCGCTCGTCGGCAGGGCTGCCCTGGGTGTGCACGATCGTGCCGGCTCTCAGATCCGTTCCGGGCACCGATGCGCCGATGCCGTTGATGCGGATCGGCTCGAGCTCGTCACCGGACTCGAAGAGGTTGAGCCATCGTCCGTCGACCTCGAGGACGTCGCTGGTGCCGAGTCCGACGGCGCGGAGCACGGCGTTGGCATCGTCGGCGGGCACTGCGTGGCGTTTGCCGTCTGCGATCACGAACAGCTCGTCGCCGCGCTGGACGACGGCACCGGTTCCCGTCGACACCTCGGCGATCGGCGCGCTCGACAGTGACACGGCGGCGCCGGCCGTGTCGTCGATGCACGCTGTCCAGGAGGAGTTGATCAGCGCCGCGGGCGCGGGCAGATCATCGGGCGCACCGAGGATGCCGATCGAGGGGCCGACCGGGATCCCGTCGAGCGCCGCCTGATCCGTGCGCACCACCTTGAACTCTCCGGCGGGGATCAGAAGCCGCGCGCTGGCCGTGTTGATCACCGGGTACAGCGTGCCCTCGACGGAGACGTAGCGGGCACCGGTGTCGGTGGCGACGATCAGGCGGTTGTTCTGCCAGTCGCCGGGGAGCCCGGGCTGCATGATTCCCCAGAACACCCCGACGAGGATCACGCCGACCGTGAGTGCGACTCCGGCGACGACCGCGCGCAGGGGCTTCGCGGGGTCGAGCTCTTTGCCCCCGGGGGCTCCGCCGGTGAACGCCGAGAGCAGGCGGCGCCTGCTGAAGCCCTGGGCCTCGATCAGATCCTTCTTGGTCGCCATGGGTCAGATGAGTCCGGCCGTCGTGACGCCGAGCGGCAGCAGCAGAGCGAGTGCGATGACCTCGACCGTGTCGCCCAGCCTCGTGAGCCGCAGACGCGCTTTCGGCGTGAGCAGCGTGAGACCGACCAGGATCACGGTGGCCACGACCAGGATGAGAAGCATCCAGGTGCGGACGTCGGGCAGAGCGAGTGCCACCGTCACACCGGTGACGGCGAGCCCGATCGCGCCGATGGCCATGAGGACGAGCACGCCGAGGCGCGCGTGGATCTGACGCGACTGGAACATCATGCCCACGAACGCGAGCACGCAGAGCAGAGCGCCGAAGACGCCGCTCCCGGCGACCAGAGGGGTCGCGATCAGCGCCGCGAGGCCCAGCGCAGCGCGCAGTGCGATGAGAGTGCGTGTCCCCGCGGCGGCGCGGCGCTTGACCTCGTCGGCATCGATGGGCTCGGGTGCGGCGAACATGTCGGCGTCGCTCTGAGGGGAGATGACTCTGATGCGCGTCGAGCTGAGAGCGAGCCACGGGATGCCGTTCGCGAGCAGTGCGGTCGTGGCGAGCATGATCGCGTAGGGAGCGAGCGCATCGCCGAAGATCGCGGCGGTCGTCGCGGTGATGCCGATCGAAGCGCCGAGCGCGATCGGCACGAGATGGATCTCGGGCTTCTCCTGGGTGACGGCGAGGCCGAGGCCGCCGACGATGACGAGACCCAGTCCCATGGCCGCGAGCGGCCAGCCCCAGATGCTCTGCACGGGAACGGCGAGGAAACCCGCGAGCCCTCCGTAGGCCGCGGCGGTGAGTCCCAGGGCGTGTCCGGCTTCCGGCTGACGGAGACGCATGAGCACGGCGGCCGCGACGCTGAGGACGATGGCTCCCGAGCCCGCGATGATCGCGGGCAGGAGGGACGTCGGCGGTGTGGCGACGAGCAGCAGTGCGCAGAGGGCGAGGAAGGTGAGGCTGACGAAGAGCGCCGTGCGCGAGCTGTCCGCGGGCGTCCAGGAGCCGTGCTGCTCTGCCGTCGCATCGATCACCGCTTCGACGACGTCGTCGTAGACGCGCGGCTCCTGCATGAGGCCGCCGCGGACGAGAGTGAGCAGCTCTCCGTCGTGCACCCCCTGCGCCGCCGCGCCGCGTGCCGGGTCCAGGGGTGTGCCATCGGCTCGCTGCAACGAGTAGCCGCCGTGGGTGAGGGTCGGGTCGAGCACGCCGAGACTCCGGGCGAACCCGGGGATGATCTCGACCAGCGGGACCTGCGACGGCACGCCGACGTCGAGCCGACGGTCGTCGCTGACGACGGAAAGCCGCAGCACGGTGCCTGCCGTTGCGCTGCTCTGAGTCATGGAACGATGCCCCCTCCATGGTGTGCAGCCGGGCGGGAGGAGACCCGTGGCTGCGCATTCCGCCTTTCACCCTAGTTGAGGCGTGCGACAACGCACAGTCGCAGGATGCGACGTTTCTCCATCGACTGCACGATCTCCCAGAGGATGCTGTGCGTTCTGGTGATCGGAGGCAGGACCTCTCGAGCCTCTACGCGATACTCGAAGCGCGGGGGAACCAGTGCGCTGATCGTGTGCCCGTGACAGGGCGCGGAACTGAGCATCTTCGATTTTCTCCATCGACTGCAGGATCTCCGCTCGGATGCATCATGAAATCTGGCGATTCGTTCCGATGTGTTCTAGCCTGTGTCGTGAAACAGATTCGTGGGGGGTTGTTTCGTTGTCGTCCCAAGACTGGGATGCGCTCCCCCGCACGTGTGTCCCATGTGGACCGGAGGGAGTGAGTTATGGCTGATGTCATCTCCGCAGAAGAAGGGGCTCTGCGTCGCGGAGCCCAGGCGGTGCGGGAGACCAAGTCCGGGATCGACCAGCAGACCAAGAAGGTCCGCGGTGAGATCGAGCAGCTGCGTGGTTTCTGGACCGGTGCGGCTGCTGTGTCGTTCACGACGCTGATGTCGCGCTGGGACGAGCAGGCGCGTCAGCTGAACGAGGTCCTCGTGACGCTCGAGGATGCTCTTGCGGGCACCGAGCGTGACCAGGCTGCGACCGAAGAAGCTCACCAGCAGACCATCTCGGGCCTCGGCTCGATGATGGGCGCCTGAGCGTAGACCACAGAGATTTCAAGGAGAACATGATGCAGTCGATGTCAGTTCGCCCGGAGCAGGTCAACGCTCTGGCAGCGCAGATCCGCAGCGGGTCGCAGGGTATTCGTTCCGAGCTGGACCGTCTCGAGTCCGAGGTCAGCAAGCTCCGTGCGGCGTGGGATGGTTCCGCGCAGCAGGCGTATGACCAGGCTCAGGCCAAGTGGAACCGTTCGCTGAGCGAGATGCAGCAGCTTCTCACGCAGATCGCGGGCAAGACCGAGGAGATCTCGGGCCAGTACGTCCAGACCGACAAGTCGGCCGCTGGGCGTTTCGGGGCCTGATCCGTGGCGCGGGCCCGACGCAGCGATGCGCCGGGCCCGCGCCGTCTACTGTGCTGTTCGGCGATCGAGTCGGAGGGCGCAGCAGATGTTTCGGAATCATCTGCCGTTGTGAAGGGGAGGGTCGTCGATGAGCATCGCAATCGACTTCGATGGAGTGTTTGCTGAGCTGAAGCGGATCCTGCGTGAGCTGCAGGAGTTCCCCAGCCCGTCTGAGGTGGCGGTCTCCGAGGGAGGGTCGTCGAAGGCCACCGTCGACTTCCGGCGGGCCGTGGCCGATGCCGCGCAGTCGATGGGAGACGCCACGGCGCGGACCATCGCCAAGATCCAGGACACTCACGACGTGATTCGCGCCGCCGTGATGCAGATCGCCGAGCAGGACGCGTCGCTCGCCGACGAGACGAAGCTGATCGTGTCGCTGCTGGACTCGGCCGTCGCCCAGGGCGACGGCGACACCGCGACATCGACAGGCGCTGGGACCGGCGCGACGGGTGGGGGCTCAGCCGGAGTCCAGGCATCTGCACCGACGTCTACGGGTGCCGATGAGCCCGAAGAGGCCGACTACTGATGAGACGCACTCGCCGCGGAGTGATCGCGGCGGTCGGCGCTATGGCGCTGGCCGCCGCGATCGCCGTGCCCTCGAGCGCGACAGCGGCCGCCGCGTCGGGTCTGTGGTGGTTCGATCGCGGCAAGGTCCAAGAGGCGCACGATGCGGGCTTCGACGGGGCGGGAATCAAGATCGCCGTGATCGACAGTCAGATCAACCCCGACGTGGTCGGGCTCCGCGGGGCGAACGTCACCGTCGATGACTCCTCGTACTGCTTCGACGCGACCGGCCAGCCGTATCCGGCGGTCTCTGCCGAGTACGGCAAGTCCTCTCACGGCACCCAGGTGGTCTCGATGATCGCCGGAACCGGCGAGGCTCCGGCCGGGGGCGCCCCGGTCAAGGGTGTGGCGCCGGGGGCAGAGGTGGTCTTCTACAGCACCGGCGTCCTCGACGGCGTCATCGGCGAAGACGGCGGCGATGCGGAGTGCCTCCAGGAGAACGGCGAGGAGCTGGGCGACGACGGTCGTTTCGCTCTCGACCGCGCGATCTCGGACGCCGCGGCAGATGGCGCCGACATCATCTCGATCTCCTCCGGAAGCAGCATCAACATGCGGCAGGGTCTCGCCGACGCCTATGCCTCCGACGCGGTCGTCGTCGCCGGCATGTCGAACGAGGACGGGATCAGCCTGTGGCCCGCGGGGCTCAACGGAGTCGTCGCGGTGCAGGCCTTCGGTGAGGACGGCAAGATCCAGACCGGAACGAACGGCAAGCCGAACCTGGCGGAGGACGTCGTCGTCGCCGCACCCGGGGTCGGGCTCCTCCTGCAGGGGACCCCGGATTCCTGGGACGCCCAGCAGATCGGGTCGGGAACGTCGTTCTCGACGCCTATCGTCGCGGGCTTCCTCGCGATGGTCAAGCAGAAGTACCCGGATGCGACAGCAGGGCAGCTGATCCAGAGCCTGATCCACAACACGGGCACCAAGGGCGAGCACGAGCCGGAGTGGAACGACAGCACCGGGTATGGAGCGGCCTCCCTCACCGGGATGCTCGCGGTCGACCCGTCGAAATATCCTGACGTGAATCCGCTCTTCGACACCGAGGACACGTACGCGCAGCCGTCTCTCGGCGACGTGAACGAGGCGAAGGCGGCGCTCGGAGGCGGCGCGCAGACACCCGTCCCGACGGACGCGCCGGTCGCCGAGCAACCCGATCAGCAGGCATCGCCGATCACTCCCTGGCTCATCGGCGGAGGGATCGTCCTCCTGCTGCTGGTGATCGGCGGGATCATCCTCGCGATCGTACTGACACGCTCCTCACGACGAGACACCACCGAACAAGGGGGAAACCATGGCCGGTAAGCAGATGGGCCCGGGCGGGTACGAGGCGGAACTGAACCGCATCCGGCAGCTCGACGACTCGATCATCCCGCGGCTCTCGGCCGTGACGAATGCGTTCACCTCACTGGAGCGAGCGCTCTCGGCCGTGCGCCTCTCCGAGTTCTGGGAGGGCGAGTCCGCCAAGGGGGCGACCGCTGACATCGACGAGATCCGGTCGAAGGTGTCGGCCATTCTCAGACTCGTCGAGGCCGTGGACTCCGCGGTCGTCGAAGGCAACTCGGCTCGACGCGAGATCGCGGCCGCCGAACTCCCGTCGGCATCGATCGACCCCTTCTGGGCGAACGCTGCCAAGGGCGCGTCCTTGGTGGTGCACCCGGTCCTCGGTCCGCTCGCGGCGGACAAGGCTCTGGACGCCATCGGCGACTTCCTCGGCAACCAGCGGGAGGATGCCGCGCGCGAGGTCGTTCAGAAGGTCGAGGCGTCGCTGACGGAGCCGACGAACAAGCTGGCTCAGGCGGCCCGCGCGATGAACGAGGTCGACTACCGGTCGTCGAAGGCCCCGTCCGGTTCTGACGAGCCGATCCCGGGCGCGGAGATCGACGCCCCGAGGATCGGATCCCCGGGGATCGGCGGCGGCCCGTCCGGGTACACGCCCGGTGGCGGTGGATACCAGACCGGTGGCGGTGGAGGAGGGGTCGGCGAGTATGTCCCGCCGACGCCGACGGACCCGACGGTCCCCGAGTACCTGCCTGACCCCACCTATCCGACGATTCCCGATGGTCCCGGAGACTGGGAGTACGACCCCGACGGACCGGGAGGCCCCGGTGATACCGGCGGCGATGACCCGACGGTCGACTTCCCCGGCGGCGGCGTGCTGCCGGGAGGCACCGGCGGCGGCGGTTCAGGAAATGGAGGCGGGTATCCGCTGCACCCCGGTTCGACGCTCCCCGGCGGAGTCATCGGTGGGGGCAGCGGCATCGGCGGCATCGTGGGCGGCGGCGCAGGAGCCGCTGCCATCGCTGCGGGATCCAAGATCGCCGGTATCGGCAGCATGGGCACCCTCGGCGGATCCGCACTCGGAGGCTCGTCCGGCGCCGGCCAGAGAGGCACTGGCGGCCTGCTGGGCAAGTCCGCCGTCGGCGGAGTGGGTGCGCGCGGCGCGGGTGGATTCGGCTCAGGTGTCGGTGGCGCTGGCGGCGTCGGTGGCGCTGGCGGTGTCGGCGGAGCAGGCGGTGCGGCGGGCTCGTCCGGCGCAGCAGGCTCCGGCATGCGTCCGGGTATGGGAATGATGGGCGGCGCGGGAGGCGCCGACGAGGAGGAGAAGGCCAAGCGCTCCGGTCTCGGTGGTCCGATCGCTCCCAAGCTCGAAGACGACGAGGAGCGCGGTCCGCGTGCCAAGGGCGCCCAGGCGGGCTCCCGCGACGAGCACGCGGACTGATCAGGATCACCGCGGCGGGCGTGGACGGCGGATGCCGTCCACGACCCGCACGCGTGCATGGTCGGTGGTCGGTCACGCCGCGGAGTGAGCAGCCGCACACGGTCGATAGGGTTCAGGTATGTCAGTCGAAACGGTAGAACGGCGTCGGATCGTTCTTCAGAGCGAGGACCGTCGTTTCGACCTCTCGCTTCCCTTCGACGAGACCCTCGATGACGCGCTCGTCCTCAGCGGACTGTCGACGGCCGATCGCTTCGCGACGATCGGTCCCGGCGGATTCGAGATCCCCGGCGACACCGAATGCGAGGACCTCATCGACGGAGGCCTCTACGCGCTGATCGACCGCACGGCACTCGCGCCGCAGGCGCGAGCCACGGGCGCGCCGGAGCGGCCTTCGCGCGCGGACCACGGCGCCCGATGGTGGATGCTCGGCGTCAGCGGACTGCTGCTCGTCGCGGTCTTCGCCCAGGGGGCCGGAGATCCGCTGCTCAGGCTCCTGATCGGTCTCCTCCTCGTGGTCGGCGCCGTGAGCGGTGCCGTCGCATGGTCGCGCCGGGACTCCGCAGCGGGGGTGCGCGGCATCCTCGGCGTCCTCGCGCCTGTCCTCCTGTCGTTCTCGGCCGGAGCGCTCCTGATCCCGGCTCAGCTCGACGCGAGTGCGCACCTCTCCGCCGCATCCGGGTTCCTCGCCGCGGGCATCACCACTTCGGTCATCGCCGTCTCTGCCCGAGCCCGTCCGATGCGCGCGGCCGCCGGAACGGCGACGGTGCTCCTCGTGGGTCTCGCGGCGGTCTGGGGGCTCTCGCTGCTGCTGCGATGGGGCCCCGCCGAGGCCGCAGCCATCTCTCTCGGACTCGTGCCGCTCGGGCTGCGCGCACTGCCCAGCAGCCTGGTGAACCTCCCGGAGGGGTACTTCATCGACTACAAGCACTTCATGACCAGCCGGTGGACGGTTCGAGGAGCGATCCCGGAGTCGGTCGGGCTGCTGCGGCCCGAGCGCATCATCGCCGTCGTCGATGACTCCTCGGCCCGGCTCATCGCCGGAACAGCAGTGCTCAGCGTCGTCGCCGCGCTCATGGCTCCTCTCGCCTTCCTGCGCCCGTGGCCGGACGACCCCTTCGTGATCTCGGGTGGCATCGCACTCCTCGTCTGCGTCGCGCTCGCACTCCTCCTGACCCCTCGGCACACGACGTCGCGCATCCTCCGCTGGCTCCCGCGTGCGGCGGCGGCGGTCGTGTCCGTGGTCGCCGGGTTGCAGGCGGCCGCAGCGCTGGGCTCCGGCTTCCAGGTGCTCGGCGCCGCCGTGCTGTTCGCGGTGGGCCTCGCGGCGGTCGCCGTGATCATCCCCGTCTCTCGCGGTGCGAGCTCGCTCATCTGGTCGCGCTTCGGTGACGCCTTCGAATGGCTCGCCGTCGCCCTCGCCCTTCCCGCCGCGCTGCTCTACGCGAATGTGCTGTCCCTCGTTCGTGGAATGATGGCCGGATGAGCGGGAACGGTGAACCACAGTCCTGGCCGGGCGGTGGAGCGATCCCACCCGTCCAGCCCGGACCCGGCCAGCTCGGGGAGGTCCCGGCGCTCCCGCCGGCGCTGATCGCCGCGGCCCCCGGTGTCGACGGCGCGCCCCTCCGGTCCGCATCCGCGCCTCCCAGCCCCACTCCGATCGTCTCGACACGCGCCAGGACGAGACGACCCGAAGACGGGCTCGGTCCGGCTTTCGTCGGCTCGCCCGCGGGGACCGGGGCGCGGATCGCCGCCTTCACGCTCGACAGCGCCGCCGTCATCCTCGCCGCGTCCATCGTCCTCATCACCACTCGCAGCATGCTGCTGGCCGGCCTCACGGTCGCCGAGCTCGCCATCTTCCTGTGCGTGCTCGAAGCGCGCACAGGACTCACCCTGGGCAACGCCGTGCTGCGTCTGCGCGCGTCTCGCGGCGACCGGCCGTACTCGCCCGGCGTGGGGCGCCAGTTCGTGCGGGGGATCATCACCGGCGCCGGCTTCCTCGTCGCGGTCGGCAGCTGGGTCGTCGTCGCCTCGAGCGCATGGGACCGTGGCGGACGTCGTCAATCGTGGGCCGATCGCGTGGCCGGCACGGTCGTCGTCGCCGTCCCGCCGCGGGCGCCCGCCGATGCGCCGCAGGAGGCGACGGTCGCCGAGGTCGCCACTCCGCTCGCTCCTCCGCAGGTCGTGCCTCTCGGTGCCCATCCGTCCGTCGTCGACGAGGACTCCGAGCCCACCGACGCCCGCGCGGCCTCGCACCGCACCGAGAAGCCCGCCCCCGCGGCCCAGGGTGACGACAAGCCGCTCTTCACGGTCGCCCCGGCGGCTGCGCAGCATTCCGATGCTCCGACTCCGGCATCCGAGTCCGGGGCGTTGCTCCTGATCTTCGACACCGGCCAGCGCGTGCAGCTGGGGCTCCCTCTGGCGGCGAACATCGGTCGCGCGCCGGTGGCGAGTGTGCACGACGATCGGCTGGTGACCGTGACCGACCCCGACTCCTCGGTGTCGAAGACGCACCTCCGGCTCGAGCACTCGCGCGGCAGAACCTGGGTGACCGATTTCGGCTCCACCAACGGGTCCGACATCCGATCCGACGACGGGCAGACGACCGAGCTCGTCGCCGGCGAGCGCGTTCTGCTCGACGATGCCGACCGGGTGCGCATCGGCAATCGGAGCTTCACCATCAGCCTCCTGCTGGCCACCGACAGCAGCGCCGGAGAGAGAGCATGACAGGACCCCGTCTCGCGCCGCCCCGAGTCCCCTCCGGAAAGCTCCCCGTCCAGGCGCCGCCCGAGCTGCAGCCCAATGACGGCGGTATGGGAATCCTCGGATCCCTCCTGCCGATGCTGGGCAGCGTGGGCGCGATCGTCATGGTCACGATGTCGAACCAGTCGGTGACCGGACTGCTCACCGGCGGGATGTTCCTGCTGTCGTCGCTCGGCTTCGTGGCGGTGAACGGATGGCGTCAGCGATCCCAGCGGCAGGCCGCGACGCTCGGCTCGCGCCGTGAGTATCTCGCCTACCTGACCGAGCTGCGTCAGACCGTGCGGGTCGCGGCTCGCCAGCAGCGCCGTGCCGCGAACTGGCACCTCCCCGCACCGTCGGCGCTGCCGTACATCGCGGAAGAGCGCACCAGGGTGTGGGAACGCGGGATGAACGACCCCGACTTCCTCACGGTGCGTGTCGGCACGAGCGACCAGCCGCTGTGCATCTCGCTCGAGGCACCGGAGCTGCCGCCGCTCGCCCAGCTCGACCCGGTCGCCGCCTCTGCCGCGCACCGCTTCATGCTGACGCACGAGATCCAGAAGAACCTCTCGCTCGGCATCACGCTGCGCGACTACGCCCGTGTCGAGATCACGGGAGACGAGACCGAGTCCCGCGGCCTCGCGCGCGCCATCCTGCTGCACCTCGCGACGATGCACGATCCCGACACGGTGCAGGTCGTCATCGCGGCGGACGCGGCGGTGCTCCCGCAGTGGGAGTGGGCGAAGTGGATGCCGCACACGCACTCGCGCACGGTCAGGGACGGGCTCGGCGCTGCGCGCATGATCGGATCTCAGCTGTCGGAGCTCGAGGAGATGCTTCCGGCCGAGGTCAGGGAGCGGTCGCGTTTCGCGCGTGACGGATCCGGTGCCAAGGTGCCGCACATCGTCATCCTGACCGATGGGGTCAGCACCTCCTTCAACGACGCGCTCGTCAGCGGCGACGGCGTGCAGGGTGTGACAGTGATCGACCTCCCCTCACGGTGGGGCGATCTCGACGATCCGAACGCCCTGCGCATCGCGTTCGAGCCGGGGGACAAGGGTCGCCGAGCCGAGCTGGTCAGCCTGCAGGTTCCCGCGCGTCCGTTCGAAGCAGACTCGATCAGCATCGTCGAGGCCGAGGCGACAGCGCGTCGACTCATCGCCCTCTACGCGGGTGGCACGACCATCGCGAAGAAGAAGAGCGCGACGGATCAGGCGGAGCTCGTCGAGCTGCTCGGCCTTCCCGACGTCCGCGATCTCGATCTCGATGCCGCGTGGGCTCCGCGTCTCGAGCGCGACCGTCTCCGGGTGCCCATCGGGCAGACCGAAGACGGCAGCCCTCTGATCCTCGACATCAAGGAATCGGCCCAGCAGGGCATGGGCCCGCACGGCCTCATCATCGGTGCGACGGGTTCGGGCAAGTCCGAGGTCCTCCGCACGCTCGTGCTCGCGCTGGCGATGACGCATTCTCCCGAGCAGCTCAACTTCGTGCTGGTCGACTTCAAGGGTGGTGCCACCTTCGCCGGTATGGCGGACATGCCCCACGTCTCGGCGATCATCACTAACCTCGGCGAGGAGATCTCGCTCGTCGATCGTATGCAGGATGCGCTGCAGGGCGAGATGGTCCGCCGTCAGGAGCTGCTGCGGGCGACGGGGCCCTTCGCCAACGTCGCAGACTACGAGAAGGCCCGCCGTGGCGGACGCACGGACCTCGCTCCGCTTCCCGCTCTGCTCATCGTCGCCGACGAGTTCTCGGAGCTGCTGTCGGCGAAGCCGGAGTTCGTCGACACGTTCGTCAACATCGGTCGCCTCGGACGTTCGCTCCAGGTGCACCTGCTGCTCTCCTCGCAGCGCCTGGAGGAGGGCAAGCTGCGCGGTCTCGACACGCACCTGTCGTACCGGATCGGCCTCCGCACGTTCTCGGCCGCCGAGTCGCGCACCGTGCTCGGAGTTCCTGACGCGTACCACCTGCCCACTCAGCCCGGTGCCGGAATCCTGAAGTCCGACACCGAGACGATGACGCAGTTCCGCGCCGCCTATGTTTCCGGGCCCCCGCCCCGCCGTCGGCGCCGCGCGGCATCGGGCTCTGCGCAGAGCACCGGGTCGACAGCGGTCGAGCTCTTCACCGCAGCACCCGTGTGGCGGGCCGAGACGCCCGTCGACGAGCCTGAGGTCGTCGTCGACGCCGAGCCCGAAGAGAAGCGCAACACGTTCGAGATCGCCGTCGAGACGATGAGTGGCCGAGGACCGGCCGCCCATCAGGTGTGGCTCCCGCCGCTCGAGACGCCCGCGACGCTCGACCAGCTGTTCGGCGACCTCGTCGAAGACCCCGCCCTCGGTCTCATCTCCCCGCGCTGGCGGGGCGCCGGCGCACTCACCGTGCCGCTGGGAATCGTCGACGTGCCGCTCGAACAGCGACGCGAGAACCTCGCGATCTCGCTCGGAGGGGCGGCCGGTCACATGGCGATCGTGGGTGCTCCGCTCAGCGGCAAGAGCACCCTCGCCCGCACCACGTTGGTCGCACTGGCGCTCACGCACACTCCGCAGGAGGTGCAGTTCTTCGTCATCGACTTCGGCGGCGGCAGCTTCACCGGCCTGCAGCGGTTCACGCACATCAGCGGGGTGGCCACGCGTTCGGAACCCGACATCGTGCGTCGCACGGTGGCCGAGGTCACGGGCCTGCTCAACGCCCGCGAGGTGTACTTCCGTCAGAACGGCATCGACTCGATCGACACCTATCGCCAGCGCCGCGCCCAGGGCCTCGCCGACGACGGCTACGGCGACATCTTCCTCCTGGTCGACGGCTGGGGAACCCTGCGTGCCGAGTTCGAGATGCTCGAACCGCAGATCCAGGCGATCGCCGCGCGCGGTCTCACCTACGGTGTGCACATCGTCATCACGGCGTCGCGCTGGATGGAGGTCCGAGCCAACATCAAGGACCTCATCGGCACCCGCATCGAGCTGCGCCTCGGCGATCCGACCGACTCCGAGGTCAACCGCAAGGCCGCCGAGAACGTCACGTCGATCCCGGGCCGCGGACTCAACGAGAACGGCCTGCAGATGCTGACCGCACTGCCGCGCATCGACGGTGTCGATGACGCCTCCTCGCTGGCCGACGGCATCGACGACCTGGTCACCCGGGTGGCATCAGCGTGGCACGGCCCCGCGGGTCCGAAGCTTCGTCTGCTGCCGTCGCGCATCAGCCACGCCGATCTGCGAGCGGTCGCCGCCGCCGCTTCGACCGACGGCTCGGAACCCCGCGAGATCCTGCTGGGAATCGACGAGGCCAACCTGGCCCCGTTCTCGATCGATCCGCTCGAAGAGCCTCTGCTCTATCTCTACGGCGACGCCGACTCGGGCAAGTCGTCGATGCTCCGTGGCGTCGTGCATGAGATCACGCGTCTCTACGGCCCGACGGAGGCGAAGATCTTCGTCGTCGACTATCGCCGAGCACTGCTGGGCGAGATCCCGCAGGAGTATCTCGGCGCCTACCTCACGTCGCACGAGATGACCGAGGGCGGGATGAGCGAGCTCGCGCAGTTCTTCCAGAGCCGCATCCCCGGCGCCGATGTCACGCCCGACCAGCTGCGCTCCCGGTCGTGGTGGAAGGGCGCCGAAGGTTTCGTGCTGATCGACGACTACGACCTCGTGGCGACGTCGCAGGGCAATCCGGTCGCTGTGCTCGCACCTCTGCTCGCGCAGGCCGCCGACCTCGGGCTCCACGTGATCCTCACGCGTCGCACCGGCGGAGCCAGCCGCGCGGCCTACGATCCGATCATCCAGCGGATGACCGACCTGGGTGCCACCGGCATCCTGCTCTCGGGAAACCCCGAGGAGGGTCAGCTGATCGGCAAGGTCAAGGCGATCCCGGCCATTCCGGGGCGTGCCCAGATCGTCAGCCGAGACCGCGGGCTGGTCGCCGCCCAGCTGCTGTGGGTGCCGCCGAGCTACCAGTAGGACCGAGAGAGAGGCCGTCATGACCTTCGAACCCCTAACGCCGTCTCAGCCGATGGTGCCGCCCGTGCTGTATCTGCCGTTGAGCGTGACGTCGACTCCGGAGGCGCAGCTCGTCGAGATCAGGGAGTTGAAGGACGGGCGACTCGCTCTCCTCGCATACACGGCGCTCGACCGGCTGCTGACGCTTGCGGGCGAACGGCAGCCGTGGATCCTGGTGCGCACCGAGGACCTCGCGGAGATCAAACGCGCGCAGCCGTACGACGTCGTGATCTTCGATCTCGATGTGCCCGCGTCGTATCGACGGGACGGGGCGATCGCATGACTCGCATCGCGATGGACCCGGAGGTCATGGCCGTCCACGCGAGCATGCATGAGGAGGCCGTGGAGGCGATCGAAGGCAAGCTCGCCGCCATTCCGACCGCCGTCGACGGTGGCCTCGCTTCCGATGCGGTGGCGGCGATCATGATGCGGGTCGGTGACGGCGTCGACGCGCTGTACCGGATCAACGGCACGCTCGGAGAGATCGTCCGTGCCATCGCACAGGATTCCGCGACGAACGAGCAGGACGTGATCGATCAGCTCACCCCGGTCGCGACGATCGTCGAGGACCTCTGATGACGATCGACACGACCACCCATGGTGACGCCGCGCAGGTGCGGGCGGCTGCGGAGTGGCTCGATCCCGGTCTGAAAGACGCGGCCGACGGTTCGTCCCGCACGACGAGCTTCATCCCCACGGGCGTGCGATCGCACTGGTACGGCGAATCGGCTGACGACTACGTCACCATCCTGTCGCGGACCACGGACGCGGCGGACGAGATCGCAGGGTTGGCGCGCGACGCGGCGGAGAAGCTGCGCTCGTACGCCGGCCAGTTGGAGCGGATGAAGGAGGACTTCGCCGCGCATCGGGAGAAGGCCCGCGGCGAGGGGCTCCCCGTGAACGGAATGGTGATCGGTCGGCCGGTCTCCCTGATTCCCGTGTGTCCTGCGACGCGCGACGATCCGTACTGGGATGAGTGGCAGCAGCACCTCGACCGCATCGACCTGTACAACAAGATCGCCGAGGACGTCGGTTCGTGGTGGGGCGAGCTCGAAGTCTGGATCAGCGAGAATCTCGACGGCTTCCTCGATGGGCTCCCGACGCAGTCCACCGCACAGAAGATCCTCGCCGGGCTCCACGAGGCGGGCGGTGAGGCTCCGAAGATCTACCTGGAAGGGCAGGCGCTCGCGTGGAAGACGACGGCGACCGACCTTGTCTCCCATGCGGAGGATCTCCGCCTCGGGGCCTCCGACTTCGTGCGCGAGCTGCGGTCCGGGAACCCGGCTGTGAAGGCGGCTGCTGAGGCGGCCAACCCCGGCGGAATGCGCTGGGCGGCGGACGAGGCGGAAGACCTCGCTCGGCGACTCTCCCGAGCGGGCAAGGCGCTGCCGGTCGTGGGTTGGGGCATCGACATCTGGAACCTGGGTTCCGACATGTCCACAGGTGACGACCCCTCCTCCACTGCTGTGGAGATCGGCGGCGGTGTCATCGGCGGCATCGCTGCCACCGCCGGCGTCGCGGCTCTCGCCGCGGCGGGCGTGATCACTCTGCCGGTCTGGGGCACTGCGGTCGTCGTCGGCGGGGCTGCGGTGGCAGTGGGCGCCGGCGCTGTCTGGGCGTACGAGAGCTGGGTGCCGCAGGACGTGCGGGAGTCCATCGATGCAGGGATGGAGAACGCATGGGACGCGACCACGGACTTCGCCGAGGACGCGTGGGAGAACACCACCGATTTCGTCGGCGACGTCGGTGACGGCGTCGGGAAGGCGTGGAAGGGTCTGTTCGGGTGATGGGGCAGGAGAAGACCGCGGAGACCGTCTGGGTTCCCGGCCATGCCGGATGGCAGGGCCAGAAGGGGTCGACGACGGGGCTGGTGGTGCTCGGCGTCGTGCTCACGGCAGCAGTCGTCTTCTATGCGGTCACACTGCTGGCTGACCCCGCCCCGGCCATGAAGCTCCTCGGATCGGGGGTCGTGCTGGCGGTCGGCGTCGCGGCGTGGCTGTTGACCGCTCATCTCCGGATCGAACGAGTGAGGGTCGTACGGGTTGCGGTCGACGGATCGACGGTCGTGTTCGGCGGTGCGGCGGAGGTCGTCTGGCCGCTGCGCGCGTTCGTCGCAGCCGGAGCGCTGCTCCTCGCCGGATGGGCGTGGAGCATCTTCACCGTTCCTGCCGAACGGATGACGATACTGACTCTGCTGGGCGTGCCGGTGATCGGGCTGATCCTGCTCACCGTCGGCGTGCGCTCGTGGTTCCGTCCTCTCGACGGCCATCGCCTCACCCTGCGTCGTGACGGGGTCGAGCTGCGGATTCCACGCAACCGCGTGAATGCGGCCTGGGATGAGATCTCGGCTGCATCGTTGGAGGGCGATCGCGTGGTCGTCCGGACGACGACGACGCGTCCATCCTCGTGGGCGACGCGCGATCTCGCGAGTGATCCGGTGATCCTCGCGGAACTCGTCTCCTTCTACGGGAAACGCCCCGAGGCCCGCGCCGAGATCGGAGCGGGAACTCTCGCTCGACTTCGCTCGGGAGACTTCTGAGCGCGAGACATGTGAACCCGCGAGCTCAGCGCGTGGCGTCGGCCAGATGACGCGCGTCGTGACTCAGCACCTTGACGATGATGCCGTGGCGACGCAGCTCCTTGGCGGTACGCGCGCCCTCTTCGGAGTCGCGGCCGAGAGCGTTGATGTTCGCCACGACCAGGACGTCACCGGGCTTCAGCGTGCTGATCAATCGCGACAGCCGATCGCTCCAGCTCTCGAGGATGTCGGGAGCGGGGTGCCGGAATCCTTCGATCGGCACCCCAAAACGCGTGAGATCGTCGCGCTGCTCGACCACCGAGGGCATGCCCTCGCGGGAGACCACGAGCCCGACCAGACGTGAACCGTCCGGGCGTGCGAGCCAGAAGTCGCGATTCTGCTGCAGTTCTGTGAAGCACTTGGGGCACTCCGCAGCCGCGTGCGGCAGATGCAGCGGGCTCGTCAGGGCCTCGTCGACGGATGCCGTCGCCTTCATGGGATCGATCGTCTCGCTCATCGCGCACCTCCGGCATCCATTCTGCCCTGCGCGGAGCCGGAGCGGTGACCTTTCAGAGCATCCCGAGGGCTGTGACCGCGTCCCGTTCCTCGACGAGCTCGGCCACCGAGGCATCGATGCGCGTGCGGGCCCACTCGCTGACCTCGAGCCCCTCGACGATCTGCCATTCTCCGTCGACCGACCGCACGGGGAACGACGAGATCAGGCCGGCGGGCACGCCGTACTCGCCATGCGAGACCACGCCGGCCGAGGTCCAGTCGTCGGTGCCGCGCACCCAGTCGCGCACATGCTCGATCGTGGCGTTCGCGGCGGAGGCGACGGACGATGAGCCGCGCACCTCGATGATCTCGGCACCTCGCTTCGCGACCCGGGGGATGAAGGTCTGCTCGAGCCACGTGGGCACATCGCCGACGATGGCCTCGAGCGCATCCGCGACGGGCCTGCCGCCGACGGTCGCGTGCGAGACGTCGGGGAACTGCGTCGCGGAGTGATTGCCCCAGATCGGCACACGTCGCACGGTGTCGACCGGCACGGCGAGCGTCTGCGCCAGCTGGGCTCTGGCGCGATTCTCGTCGAGCCGGGTGAGCGCCGCGAATCGCTCGGCCGGAACGCCGTCCGCCGAGGCCGACGCGATCAGCGCGTTCGTGTTCGCCGGGTTGCCGACCACCGTGACCCGCACGCCATCCGCGGCATGGGCG
Organism: Microbacterium sp. Root280D1; assembly: GCF_001428975.1. Classification (NCBI taxonomy): domain Bacteria; kingdom Bacillati; phylum Actinomycetota; class Actinomycetes; order Micrococcales; family Microbacteriaceae; genus Microbacterium; species Microbacterium sp. Root280D1. Next base: position 770,755 of record NZ_LMJK01000001.1, read on the forward strand.
GCGATAGCGGCACCCTGGGGACCGAAGATGCCGGCGTTGGCCGCGAGCAGGTCTCCGCGCTCCATGCCCGGCCCGCGCGGTCTCGCGCCGACGAGCAGAGCGATATCGCACCCGTCGAAGCCGACGGCCGGGTCGTCCGTGACCTCGACGTGCTCGAGCAGTCCGAAGGCGCCGTCCTGCAGTTCGAGGGCCGCACCCTCGGCGGCGCCGAGCCCCTGAGGGATCTCCAGCAGCCGCAGCCGTACCTTCTCGTCGGGGCCCAGCAGGTCTCCCGCGGCGATCCTGAAGAGCAGTGCGTAGCCGATCTGTCCGCCCGCACCCGTGAGCGTGATGGTGGTCGTCATGCCTCGAGCCTACGACGGTGCGAGCCCGTGGTGCAGAGTACCCTCGTGGCATGACCTTCAACCCTGACGCAGACGTCTCCGGCAACACGGCCCGCCGACGTGGCCGTGGTGCCGTCGTAGCCGGAGCGGGCGGCGTCGGCCTGCTCGGCATCATCGCCCTGATCGCCGGACCCCTGCTCGGCATCGATCTGACCGGCCTCCTGGGCGGCGGCACGACCGGTGGCGGGACGGAGCCGCAGGGTGGCAGTGTGATCGAGAACTGCCAGACCGGCGAGGATGCCAACGAGAACGTCGACTGCCGTGTCGCCGCATCCCAGCTCGCGCTCGACGGCTACTGGGAGGACTACATCGATCCGTATCGGCCGCCGCAGCTGATCGTGGTCGATGGAGCGACCTCGACCGCCTGCGGCACCGCGTCGAACGCGGTCGGTCCCTTCTACTGCCCGCCGGATGAGACGGTCTACATCGACCCCACGTTCTTCGATCTGATGGAGCAGCAGTTCGGAGCATCCGCCGGCAACCTCGCCCAGCTGTACATCGTCGGGCACGAGTGGGGACACCACATCCAGTACATCACCGGCGTCATGGACAGGTACCCGAACAACGGCACGGGGCCGGACAGCAACGGCGTGCGCGTCGAGCTGCAGGCCGACTGCTATGCGGGTGCGTGGATCGGGCAGATGACGAAGGAGAAGGACCCCGACGGGGTTCCTTACCTCCTGCCGCCGACCGAGGCGGAGCTCGAGGACGCCCTTAACGCCGCGAACACCGTCGGCGACGACAACATCCAGCAGCAGTCGTCCGGCACCGTCAATCCCGAGAGCTTCACGCACGGCACGAGTGTGCAGCGCAAGGCCTGGTTCGCCCAGGGATACACCAACGGTCTGGACGTCTGTGAGCAGCCGCTGACCGTGTCCGGCGGAGAGCTGTAGGCAGGCGCGATGGACCTGGACGCGCTGTACCCGCCCATCGAGCCCCATGAGACGGGCGAGCTGCTCGTCGGTGACGGACACCGCATGTACTGGGAGGTCAGCGGGAACCCCGAGGGCAAGCCCGTGGTCTTCCTCCACGGCGGACCGGGCAGTGGCACCTCGCCCTGGCAGCGACGATTCTTCGACCCGGAGGTCTACCGCATCGTGCTGCTCGACCAGAGGGGCTGCGGGCGCAGCACCCCGCACGCGAGTGCGCCGGACGCCGACCTCCGCTTCGTCACCACCGCGCACCTGATCGCCGACATCGAGCTGCTGCGCAAGAACCTCGGCGTCGAGCAGTGGCAGGTGTTCGGGGGATCGTGGGGTAGCGCGCTCGCACTCGCCTATGCGCAGGCTCATCCGGATGCCGTCAGCGAGCTGATCCTGCGAGGCATCTTCACCCTTCGGCGCGCAGAGCTCGAATGGTTCTACGAGGGCGGGGCCGCCGCGCTGTTCCCCGACCTGTGGGAGGAGTTCATCGCTCCGATTCCGGTGCTCGAGCGCTCGCACATGATCGAGGCCTACCACCGGCGTCTGTTCGACGCCGACCCTGCGGTGCATGGTCCGGCGGCGGTGGCCTGGTCACGGTGGGAGGCGTCGACCGTGACCCTTCGCCCGGACGCCGCGCAGATCGAGGCGATGTCAGACCCGGACACGGCTATCGCCTTCGCCCGGATCGAGAATCACTTCTTCGTGAATCGCGGATGGTGGAGCGAGGGTCAGCTGATCGACGGTGTCGACGGCATCCGCCATATCCCGACGGTCATCGTGCAGGGACGCCACGACGTGTGCACGCCGATGATGACGGCGTGGGATCTGCACGTGGCCTGGCCGGAGGCGGAGTTCGTCGTGGTCGACGACGCGGGTCACTCGGCGACGGAGCCCGGCATCCAGCGAGCGCTGCGTGCAGCGACCGACCGCTTCTCGGCCTGACGGCTCGCGGCCGCAGGGAGTGCGTCAGGCGCGCAGAGCCGCAGTCAGCGTCTTCACCAGCCGGATCAGACCGCCGTCGGCGCGGAATCGCGTGAGCCCTTCGCTGACCGTCGCCCCCGTACGCGCGGAGACGAACCACGGCGGCTTCGGGAGGATGCTGAGGCGTCCGCCGCCATTCGCCACCGGGAGCGACCGGGGGAAGGGACGGAACGGTCCGCGGATCACCGAGCGCTCGACGCGGTCGAGCAGGAGCGCGTTGTGGACCACTCCGATGCCGCTGCCGACGTCGGCGATCGTGCTGCCGGGGAATGCTCCCCAGGTCATCGTCGGGGTGATGAAGCCGAAGGCGGTCCAGCCGTTGATCGCGATAGACCCGTAGCTCAGGGCGGCGATGGCACGGTCGAATCCGGCGCCGAGGGCCTTCTCAGTCGACGGCTCGATGAGCAGGTTCGCCCCGAGGGTCCCCTGCAGCCGGTCATTCGCATAGGCCACCGCCGAGTCGAGGAACTCCTGACCGGTTCCGGTGAGCGAGACGACGCCCAGCACCGGGGCGAAGTACTCGGTGCTCTGCAGCGCCGTGGCGTCGTCGCCCTCGGAGACCTCGACCAGCACCCTGTCGCCGAGCACGAGGGCATCGGGGTACGCGTCGGTCGCGAGGTGCATCCGCGAGGGGGAGCCCGGGTACCAGATCGGTCGTTCCGGAGCGTTCGCATAGGCGCGGCGGAGGGCCGCCCGGAAGTCATCGGCCTGCGCCCAGTCGGAGGACATGATGACGACCTGTCCGGCGATGCAGTTGTGGCCGCTGTTCTGCAGGCGCATGGTGGCGACGTGCTCGGCCTGGTACGTGAGATCGGCATCGGTCCACTCGCCCGGCACGATGATGATGGGCGATACTCCGCCGAGCTCGGCGGTGATGGGCTTCTTCAGCAGCGGGCGGTCCTCACGGCGTCGCCGGGTGGCGGCAGCTCCGGTGCCCCACACGATCGTGTCGAAGGTCGCGGCCGATCCGGTGATGTGCACGTGCGCGAGGCCGGAATGGCCGGTGAGGTAGGTGCCGACCTCGGGCCCGCCACGGGTGATGCGCAGCAGTCCTGGGCCGATGAGCGGTGCGAGCGCCCGCTTGTAGACGGGCACCAGCGCATCCTGGGTCGGATTGACCTTGAGCAGCGCCGTGCGATTGTGCGCGAGCAGTTCGTAGAGCACGTCGAGCACGGGGATGGAGGTGATGTTGCCGGCGCCGAGCACGAGCCCCACGCCCCCCGATTCCGAGGGCGTGCGCTGGGCCAGTCCGGCCGCGGCGCGTGCGCCGTTCGGGGTCACCCCGGGTTCGAGCCAGACCTCGCCCGTGTAGCCCGAGAGCAGGAACCGATCGAGGCCCGTGAGAGGGAAGGCATGCACGCGGGTGCGTCCACCCGGGGCGCGGTCGATCGTGATCCCGTCGAGCGGATTGGTGCCGTGCGCGAGGCGCGCGAGGGTCTCGATGTAGGCGTCGAGGGCGCCGAGAACGCTGTAGGGACCGCTGAGCCATTCCTCGCCACGCAGCGGATGCCGGGCGTCGAGGCCCTTCGAGGCGGCTGCGGTGTGCGCCCAGTCCTCAGCAGCGGCGGCGACGCTCGAGCGGACGGCCCGCAGGAGCGTGACCCGCTGAGCCAGCGTCAGCGCTGCCCAGGTTCGGGTGCCGGCGTGCAGGTCCTCGATCGCGGTGTCGAGGCGAGTGCGCTCGGCCTCACCCAGCTCGGGGCTCGCCGTCGAAGCGGCGGGCGTTGTCGCAGAAGTCATCGGCGTCTCCTTCGGACGGGATCCCAGCTTATGTCGCGTACTCCGGTCGGGTGTCGATGTCGGCGCGACGCAGACGGTAGCGGCGGAGCGTCAGCAGGCTCGCTGCCATCAGGAACGAGGGGAGGATGCTGAACGCGAGCACGATGCCCGTGATCGCGGCATCCGGTTGTGAGGCTGTGGCACCTGCGATGCTCGACACGTAGCCCGTCGCGGCGAGGGTGAGGGACACAGCGCTCGCTCCGAGCGCGAACCCGATGGTCTCTCCCGCCGTCCACACTCCCGTGAAGGTGCCCGCCTGCCCGCGCCCGCTGTGCCGCTCATCGTGCGAGATCACGTCGGGGAGCATCGCCATGGGCAGCGACTGCAGTCCGGCGTAGGCGATGCCCGCCACCGCGATCGAGCCGTACATCCATGCTCCCGGCGTCCAGACCGCGACGACGAGCGATGCGGCGGCGGTCAGGAAGATTCCGCTCGCGATCGCGAACGCCCGCTCCTTGCCCAGGCGTCGCGCCACGATCGTCCAGCCGGGCGTCGCCACCAGGGCGGGGCCGACGAGCGCCAGGAAGACCAGCGTGACGGCGTCCTCCGAGCGCAGCACCCAGGTGGCCACGTACTGCGCGCCGGCGAGCATCGTGCCGGTGGCGAGAGCCTGCAGCAGGAACGTGCCGAGCAGTGCGCGGAAGGGCTGGCTGCGACGCAACGTGTGCAGGCCCGCAGCGTACTGCTCACGCAGGCCCACGGGGGCGAGGGCCTTCGGTCGGTCAGCCGCGGCCATGCTCCGCGCGGCCGCATCGGCTGTCCGCGATGCGATGAGCATGCCGATGCCGATGACCACACCGGCGACCACGCCCATCAGCAGGTATCCCGTGACGGGGTCGGCGGTCGCCCGTCTCAACTCGGGTCCACCGGCGCCGAAGAGCAGGATGGATGCGGTGAGCACGACCACGCGCCACCCGAGCAGGCGGGTGCGCTCGTCGTACCCTGAGGTCAGCTCGGCGGGCAGCGCGACGTAAGGCACCTGGAACAGGCTGAATGACGTCGCGGTGGCGAGGAACGCGAGCAGCACGCACACCGCGCCGGCGAGGGGCCCCCACGCCGGCGGCACCGCGAAGGTCAACGCGAAGAACACGGGGAGCGTCAGAGCGCCGACGACCATGAGTCCGCGACGCGAACCGGTCTTCGCGTACTGGCGGTCCGAGGCTGCGCCGATCAGGGGGTCGATGACGACGTCCCAGATCTTCGCCGCGGTCACGATGAGACCGGCCGCGAGTGCGGCGACGCCGAGATTGTCGGTCAGGAAGTACGTCAGCACGAGCCCGGGCAGCGTGGCATAGCCGCCTGTGCCGAGCGAGCCGATCGCGTACAGGGCGACCGTGCGAACGGGCAGGCGGACGGACGCCCGTTCGGGCCGAGCCGCGGTGCTCATCGCGCCAGTGTATCGGTGCGCGACGAGGCCGCTTCAGGTCAGATCAGGGAGAGTTCGCGGAGCTTCGACTCGACGTCCGCGTTCGACGGCTCGACGTGGTGCGAGGAGTCGGGGTAGACCACGACGGGGATGTTCGTGCGACCGGAGATCTCCTTCGCGACGTCGGCCGCGGAGGGGTCGGCGACGAGGTCGACATAGGTGTACTCCACGCCGAGGGAGTCGAGCTGCTTCTTGGTGCGGATGCAGTCGCGGCACCAATCGGCACCGAACATCGTGATGGCGGAGTCTGCAGGAGAAGTCATGTATCCAGCGTAGAGCCGCTCGGCTGGGCAGGCGCCGAGACGGCGGATGCGGCGATGCGACTGATCCGCCATTGATAGATAAGGGTACCCTTACCTATACTCGGGCGTATGAACAGCGCATGCGAGCACCTCGAGGATCCGGACTGGGAGAACATCGAGGGAGTCGTGCTGATCGCGGGTGATTCGACCGATGCCGGGGCCATCGCTGCCATCGCCGCTCGCATGCCGTGGGATGCCGAGGGGGTCATCCTCATCGAGGCGGCCGCTCGCATCCAGTTCCGCCACATCGACGTGCCCGAGGGAGTGTCCGTGCGGTGGCTGCTGCGCGGTGACGGTGCCCGTCAGCATGCGAAAGGCGAGCGCCTCGCGAACGCGGTGCACTCCTGGTGCGTCGAGTGGACGTGCGCGGAGCCGGCGCTGCAATGGACGGTCTGGCTCGGTGCGCACACGCCGCCGCACGTCGCACGGATGGCGCGCAGCCTGCTCGGCGTCGCGAACTGACTGACGGCAGGGTCCGGCCCGGGCCCGCCCCGCCGTCAGTCAGGGGCAGTCAGCGCGTCGCGAGCGCAGGAGCGCCGCCGACGGTCGCGCCTGCGCTGATCGCATCGAGCGCACGACGCAGCGACGAGCTCGACGTGTGCGCGGTGTACGGGAAGTACACGACCTCGACGCCGACCTCCCCGAACTCCCTCTCGAGCCGCAGGCCCTTCTCGGTGCCCCGCCAGTCGTCGCCCTTGAAGAAGTGCGTGAACTGCACGTCTCGCCACGAATCCATCTTCGACGGCGTGGTCTCGACGTACACATCATCGACGAACGAGATGTGACGGACGATCTCCGCCCGCTCAACGGTCGGGATGACGGGCTCGATGCCCTTCACCTGCCGCAGCATCTCATCGCTGACGACACCGGCGACGAGAATGTCGCAGTGCTGCTTGGCGTGACGAAGAAGGTTGAGATGCCCGACGTGAAACAGGTCGAAAGCACCCACGGCATAGCCGATGCGCGTCCCCATGATCTCCCCAGATCAGTATTTCCCCAGAGGCGGATCCCCATCCGCCCAGCGACTCCCACAGCCGCATCCCGTCACTCTAGCAGGTCGCGGTTTCCCGACGCATAGGAACACATGGAACTATGGAGTCCGCAGTGATGCCGGCACAGGCGAAGGGGGCGGACAGTGGGGACAGCGGTCACCGTCATCGTGCCGACCTTCAACGAACGCGACAACGTCGCTGAACTGGTGGCCCGCACCGCGCTCGCGCTCGCCGCGTACGACGCCGAGATCCTGTTCGTCGACGACAGCACAGACAGCACGGCCGCCGAGGTCGAGCGGGTGGCAGCCGATGCTCCGCTGCCCGTGCGCGTGATCCACCGGGCCGACAACACCGGTGGGCTCGGGGGAGCGGTCGTCGTCGGGCTGGAGGCCGCACAGCACGATCTCTGCATCGTCATGGACGGCGACCTGCAGCATCCGCCCGAGCTGCTTCCCGTTCTTCTGGGAAGGCACGGCGAAGGCGGCGCCGATCTCGTCGCCGCCTCGAGATACATCGGCGGCGGCGACACGAGCGGCTTGGGAACGGCGGTCCGCTTCGGTGTCTCCAGGGCGGCCACCTGGCTGACACGGGCGATGTTCCCGATCCGTCTCGCCCGCAGCACCGATCCGATGACCGGGTTCTTCCTCGTCGACCGGTCGCGTCTGGACCTGGCCGCCCTCAAGCCGCAGGGATTCAAGATCCTCCTCGAGATCCTCGCTCGCACGGACCTCCGCATCGCCGAGGTGCCGATGGAGTTCGGCGAGCGTCGTCACGGGACCTCCAAGGCGAGCCTGCGTCAGGGGGCGACCTTCGTGGCGCACCTGGCCAGACTCCGATTCGGCAAGATGTCGCTCTTCGCGATCATCGGAGTGATCGGCGCGGCCGCGAACCTGGGGATCATGTGGCTGCTCACCGCCGCAGGTGTTCCTTATATATGGGCCGCGATCATCGGCGCCGAGGTCACGATCATCGGCAACTTCCTCCTGCAGGAGCGGTTCGTCTTCGCAGACATGCGCACGGACGCACGCGGACTGGGCGGCCGATTCGCCGCGTCGTTCACCTTCAACAACGTCGAAGCCGCACTGCGGATCCCCGTGATGGCGCTCATGGTCGAGACCTGGCATATCTCCAGCGTGCTCGCGACGGGGCTGTCGCTCATCGTCGCCTTCTTCGCGCGATTCCTCTTCCACTCCCTCGTGGTCTACGCGCCGCAGCGGCGGGCGAAGGAGGCGACGCAGGACGGGGAGCCGAAGCCGGACACGGCGACGCTGCGCATCATACGGGCGATCGATGCCGAGGCGATGAAGCCCGGCGAGCTCTGAGCCGAAGAGCGTACGACCGGGGCCGCCGGTGCTGCGGCTGGCCGCGCTCCGACGCCGGGATCGAGCGACGTCGATGGCGTGCGAGGATGTCAGGCGGGGAGGCGACATGAAGCGCAAGGCACTGGGGGCCGTGATCGCGCAGGCGGCGCAGGCGGGTATCGGTCTGCTCCTGCAGATCCTCGTCGCCCGAATGCTCGGCATCGAGGAGTACGGCCGATTCGCGATCCTGTACGGTGTGGTGATCGTCGCCACCGCTGTCGTCACCGGCCTCGTCGGCGACTCCCTCGTGGTGCTCGACCGCTCGCAGCGCCCGATCAGGGCAGGCCTCGAGACGATGCTGCTCGCATCATCCGCGGTGCTGGCGGTCGGCTCCTTCCTGATCGCCTGGCTCACCGGATTCTCTGACGCAGCGGAATCGGCGCTGTTCGCACTTGCCCTCGCCGCGTTCGCGGTCGAGGAGATCGTCCGGCGGACGCTGATCGCGCATCTGTTGTTCATCCGCACCGCGATCACCGACGTCGCAGGATTCGTCGTCGCGCTCGCCATCATCCTCACGGTGCATGTCACGGGCACCCTGACACTCGCCGCCTTCCTCGGCGGCATCGCCGCGGGACAGATCGTCGCGACGTTCGTCGGCTGGTTCCTGTCACCTCGGAGCGACAGGCGTCTCGTGGGCCTCCGTGGTGCGGACATGGCCGCGGTCTGGCGGTACGGAATGTGGCGTGGGCTTCAGCAGGTGCTGCGCCCGAGCCTGTTCACCGTGCTGCGTCTGCTGGTGCTCGCCGGCGCCGGGCTCACCGCCGTCGGTCTGCTCGAGGCCGCTCGCACCTACACCTCTCCGCTGATCCTCGTGATAGGCGGGCTCTCGTCCTTCCTCTTCGTGCGCTTCGCCGACCAGCACAAGGCAGGCGGAAGCGGATCCGTACGCGAGGCCGACCGTGTCGTGGTCTTCCTGCTCGCAGGCACGGTGGTGATGAGCGCGATCGCCGTGGTGCTCATCCCGTGGGTGAGTCCGCTCCTGTTCGATGTCGAGGTCGACCCGCTTGCTGTGATCGCATGGCTGGCCTACGGAATGTCCGTCGCTGTCGTGACCCCGTACGGGGCGTTGGGGGCGGTCGCCGGTCGCCAGGTAGCGGTATTCGTGATCCGTCTCTCCGACACGATCCTCGCGATCGTGGCCGCGATCGTGATGATCGCGCTGGGTGCGCAACCGTCGACGCTGCCGTTCGCGCTCGCCGTCGCATCACTGCTCGGGGGTCTGGGCCTGCGTTGGCTGGTCGTCGCGGGTCGTGGCCCCGGCAGCCCGCGTGGTGACAGAGCACAGGACCGTGAATGATAGGTTTAGGCCCTGTCTTCGGCTGAGGGGGTTGGCGATGGAAGATGTCCCTTATGGACGTATCCTGCGCGAGGGATGGGTTGTCATCGTCGTACTCGCGGTACTCGGTGCCGGCATGGGGTGGTTCGTCACGAAGCTGTTGCCCGAGACGTACGCGGCCACGTCGACACTGCTGCTCCGCGTCGATTCGACCGAGGCGTCTCTCTTCGAGCGGAATCAGTTCAGCCTCGCCCGCATCAAGTCCTATCCGCCGCTGGTCGACAGCCCCGAGGTGATCGACAAGGTGCGCGCAGAACTCGACCTCGACGAGGACGAGTACACCGACCGTGACATTCGACAGATGCTGTCCGCCGAGAACACGGCCGACACGGTGCTGCTCGTGGTGCGCGCTGATGCTCCCACCGCTGAGCTCGCCACCGACATCGCCAACTCGGCCGCGACGCATCTCTCGGAGCTGATCGGCGAGACCGAGAACGACGAGGACGACGCCCGGTACACCGTGGCACTCGATCAGGTGCTTCCGGCGGTCGCTCCCCTTGCGCCGATCTCGCCTCAGGTGACCGCGATCACCGGACTCGGCGGCATCGCGGGCCTCGCGCTCGGCGCCATCATCGCGGTCTATCGCACGACGACGAACCGTCGGCTTCGGACCATCTCCGACGTGCGGCGCTCCTCGGGTCTCCCGGTCATCGGGCAGATCCCGCGGCGCAGTCGACTCCGTCCCGATGACGGCTCCGGCGCGATCGTCGCATACGAGGAGGCGGCCGGGAACCTCGTGGCGCTCGCCGGAGGGCGCATGCGAACGCATGTGCTCGTCCCCGCCTCGGACGGAGCGATCGACGACGATGCGGTCACCGGGATGCTCGAAGCGCAGCGTCTGATCGGCGCGACCGCCTGTGTCATCGATACCCGCGAGGCCCACGTTGCCGGTCATGGGCACACCCTGAACGAGGTGCTCGACGGGGCGACGATCTCGGACGATGAGGACAAGAGAGCGGTCCTCGTCGCCGCGGAGCCCATCACGCTCGAGAGGCTCGTCTCCGAGCTCCCCGAGCTGGTCAGCTCCATGCACGACAGCTTCGACGTGGTGATCGTCGTGTGCGAACCCGGCGCATCCGCGCTCATCGAACAGCTCATGGGCCCGGGCGCCGGTCTCATCATCACGGTGAGGCACAACTCGACGTCGGCGACCGACCTCGTCGCCGTGGCGACACGGTTGCGGGTCATGGGCGTCCGCCCTCTGGGCGTCGTCATGCTGCACACGGGGTCTCGGTCGCTGGGCTCGATCGCCGAGTCGTGGCGAGTCTCCGATCGCGACACCGTCGCCGCGGGCGCCGGAGGCTCGCATGCTCGCTCCGACTGATCTTCAGCGCCCGCCTCGGCAGCAGTCCGCGCACCATCCCAGCGCGGCGAGAGTGGCGGTGGTGGGGGCTCTCTATGTGCTGATCATCGTGAGCGTGATCCCCTGGCGCAGCGCGACGATCTACTCCGGCGGCGCGGATGGGGTGGTTGTCGCCAAGGCGTTCATCGCGCTTCTCGCGCTCGCCGCGACGGTCGCGCTGGCGGCGAGGACGCGCGAGCGGGTCGCCGTCGGTATCGCACCCGCGGGAGTGATCGCCGTCGCGCTGCTCGTCAGTGTTCTCGGGTCGATTCTCGCGGGCAACGACTCTGCGACGATCGTCCTCGTCGGCAGGATGTTCCTGGTGATGGCGACGATCCTCTTCCTCCTCACGACGGTGCCGTGGGTGACGAGCATCGTGTGCCTGCTCGCGGCGATGGCCTCAGTGGCCGTCGTCGCGGCGGTGACCGGACTGCCGAGCCTGGCGGCGAGCGGTCGTCTCGGTGGGGGTATCCCCGAGATCCACCCGAACGAACTCGCCGGCCTTGTGGCGGCGCCGATCGTCGGTCTCGTCATCCTCATGCTGCGCAACGGCGTGCGGGTCTGGCGGCTGCTCGCCGCCGTCCTCCTGGTCGGCATCGCCGTGGCGAGCGGATCACGCACCGGCCTGCTCGCGATCGTGGTCGGAATCGGCGTCGCAGTGGTGGTCAACGGCATCCGGGACCGCAGCGTCGTCTACCTTCTTCTCGGCGCTCTTCCACTCGGCTACGCGATCGGGTCGTTCACCGACGTCTTCGGCAGCCTCGCCACCCGAGCAGGGTCGAACGACACCTCCACCGCTCTCGACTCGCGTTTCGACGTGTGGAGGGTCGTGATCGGATGGGACTGGAGCGAATGGCAGAAGTGGATCGGCATCGGCCTCTCCGCCAAGAAGATCCCGGTCGACATCAAATGGCGTGACGAGCAGGTGCTCGACAGCAGTTGGGCCTCGCTGCTCGCCCAGACGGGGCTCATCGGCACCGCGCTGATCGGAGCGCTGATCGTGTGGTGCGTGGCGAGCGCGCTGATCTCATCTCGGCGCCGATGGCTCATCACGCCTTTGCTGACGCTGGTCATCATCCGCTCCGTCACGGAGAGCGGTCTCATCGACAGTGCGACTGCCTTCATCCTGTTCTTCGTCGTGGCCTCATTGCTCACCCATCGTTCCAGGCACGCCGATGACCCTGTCGGACCCGAATACGATCGGGTGGACGGGCGCCGGTCGCGACAGGCGAGTCTCACCTAGAATGTCGGAATATCCGTGTCGTCGACGCGGAGACCCGGCGCGGAGGAGAGACCAGTGACTGAGTCGGTCGGAGGTCCGCAGCGGCGGATGGGGTGGCGTGGATGGACGATCGTCGGCGTGGTCGCCGTGCTCCTCATCGGCGGGATCGTGTGGGGCGTGATCGCGAACAGCAACTCAGGTCAGGGGGAGCCCGGCGCGTCGACCACACCGGGGGTCACCACCACACCGGGACCGACGCCGACACCACAGCCCACCGAATTCGAGACTCCGACGCCCGGTGCCACCGACGACGTCGCGAAGCCCGGCAACGGTGAAGAGGTGCCTCTCGACGAACCCGCCCCCGCGGTCGACGGCGTGGTCGCCGAAGTCACGACGATCGAGTCGATCACCGCAGGCAACGACATCCCGGGCGAGCCCAGCGGGCCGGCGATCCAGGTGACTGTCCGCCTCACGAACGATTCGGATGCGCCCGTCGACACGGCGGGGGCGAACGTCACGCTGACCTATGGCGGGGACGACCGGCTTCCCGCGGCGGGCTTGACCGGCGAGGGCACCACAGTGTGGCCGGATTCCATCCCGGCAGGCGCCAGCGCGGATGCGATATACCAGTTTGCAGTTCCCTCTTCTCCTGACGGGGACGTGCGTGTTACTGTCGATATATTGGCCGCTGCGCCAAACGTCGTCTTCGTCGGTCCTCGACCTTAGGTCGTCACCGTCGGACGACGGATTACTGGGGAATCATCGTTCGGTGCCAATGTAGGGGTTGAGCGCGAACGGTCCATCATCTGGGGAGATGAACGATGGGCACTACAGCTCTGTCTTGGGGACGCCGCGCACGGGGAGCATCGATCGCGATCGCGATGACGCTCGCCATAGCCTTCGGATCGCTGGTGGCGATCTCGCCGGCTCAGGCGGACGTCAGTCCACCCGAGGGGGAAGCGCCGACGGTGACCGCCGACTCGCTTCCGACGGTTCAGATCAACGGCATCGTCTGGGATCAGGCAGTCGTGGGCAACGTCGTCTACGCGGCCGGAAAGTTCACCAGCGCACGCCCGGCGGGCGCGGCCGCGGGGACGAACGAGACGCCCCGATCGAACCTGCTGGCCTACGACATCCGCACGGGCGCGCTGATCACGTCGTTCGCCCCCTCGATCAACGGCCAGGTGCGCCAGGTCGAGGCCTCGCCCGACGGAACGCGGCTCTACATCGTCGGCGACTTCACCACGGTGAACACCCAGACGCGCAACCGCGTCGCCGCGTTCGATCTGCCCAGCGGCAACCTGGCCGCGTTCAACCCGAACTCCAACGGCGTCACCTCCGGCGTGGCCGCGACCAACGACACCGTGTACATCACCGGCACGTTCGGCCGAGTCTCGGGCAACGACCGCTCCGGCGCCGCAGCCTTCACCCGCAGCGGCACTCTGCTCCCCTGGGCGCCCGTGCTCGAGTCACGTCAGGGCCGCGTCGTCACCGTCTCTCCCGCGGGTGACAAGGTCGTGCTCGGCGGAAACTTCCTGACCCTCAACGGCAGCTCCAATCCCGGTTACGGACTGGCCATGGTGTCGGCATCCGACGCCTCGCTGCTGCCCTTCTCCGCGAACAACGTGATCCGCAACGCCGGTCTCGACGCGGCGATTCTCTCGCTCAAGTCCGACGGCGACGACATCTACGGCACCGGCTACGTCTTCGGCAACGGCGGCAACCTCGAGGGCTCGTTCCGTGCGTCGTGGTCGAGTGGCAACCTGGTCTGGGTCAACGACTGCCACGGCGACCAGTACGACGTCGAGCCCATGGGCGACAGCGTGTACGCGGCTGGCCACTCGCACTACTGCGGCAGCCTCGTCGACGGATTCCCGCAGAGCGACCCCTGGTCGTTCTACCGCGGCCTGGCCGTCACAAAGGACGTCGAGCGCACCACGCCCTATGGCCTGAACCTCGGCTACTACGACTTCGGCGGAAACCCCGCACCCAAGCTGCAGCACTGGTTCCCCGCCTTCAACGCGGGCAACGTCAGTGGCGCATCGCAGGGTCCGTGGTCGGTCTCCTCCAACAGCGAGTACCTCGTGTACGGCGGCGAGTTCACCCGGGTGAACAACACCGGGCAGCAGGGCCTCGCCCGCTTCGCCGTGACCAGCAAGGCTCCGAACGCACAGGGCCCTATCCTCTGGAACACCGCGTGGCCGGCATCCTCGATCGCGCTCACCGGCGGATCGATCCGCGTGAGCTGGCCACTCAACTACGACCGTGACAGCGAGTTCCTGAAGTACGAGGTCCTGCGCGACAACGTGGTCGTCAAGACCTACGAGAAGATCCGGTCGAAGTCCGCCGACTGGGGCCTGCCCCCGATGGCGTTCGTCGACACCACCGTCACGAACGGCACGAGCTACACATACCGGGTGCGCGCCACGGATAACGAAGGTCATTCGATCCTCGGCGGGACGACGACCGTGACGGCGTCCGGCTCGGCGGCTCCGAGTGCGTACCGTACCGCGGTGCTCGAGGACGCGCCCCTGAGCTACTGGCCGCTCGACGACTCGTCCGCGAGCCTCTCGTACGACTGGGCCGGTGCATCGGACCTCGCGGTACGCAGCGGCGTCACCCGCGGAACCTCGGGCGCCATGCTCTCGGATTCCCGTGACGCCTCCGACTTCGACGGCTCGGCCAACGGCTTCGCGTCGACCACCTCGGCCATCGCCGGCCCTGACACCTTCGGTGTCGAGGCCTGGTTCAAGACGACATCCACCGACGGCGGCAAGATCGTCGGCTTCGGCAGCAGCTCGACCGGCACATCCGGCAGCTATGACCGCCACGTCTACATGGAGGCCAGCGGACGCGTCACCTTCGGCGTCTACCCCGGCTCATCTCAGACGATCAGTTCGTCGTCCGCATTCAACGACGGTCAGTGGCACTACATGTCCGCCGGCCTCAGCGACGGCGGCATGGTGCTCTACATCGACGGCGTCCGGGTCGCCCAGCGCACCGATGTCACCTCTGCCCAGCCGTACAACGGGTACTGGCGCGTCGGTGGAGACACCTCCTGGTCTGGAGCCGCGTTCTTCGACGGTCAGATCGACGAGGTCGCCATCTACGGGGCTCCGCTGACGCGCGAGCAGGCAGCCGCCCATTACACCGCATCCGGGCGCGAGCTCGAGGGCTCGACCGCACCGAGCGACGCATACGGCGCAGCCGTCTACGCCGCCGACCCCGCGCTGTACTGGCGTCTCGGCGAGTCGACCGGCAGTGTCGCGGCAGACGCCTCCGGTTACAACCAGAAGGGCAACTACTTCGGCGCTGTCACCAAGGGCGCGAACGGAGCTCTCGAGGGAGTCAGCAACTCGGCGGCCACGTTCGAGGGCGGCCAGGTCATCAGCCAGAACGCCTTCACGAACCCGCGGTCGTACTCGCTCGAGGCGTGGTTCAAGACGGACACCACGACCGGTGGCAAGATCATCGGATTCGGAAACAGCGCTGACGGCAACTCCTCCGGGTACGACCGACACGTCTACATGACACCCGACGGCAAGCTGATCTACGGCGTGTGGGTCGGTTTCGCCGAGACGCTGCAGACCAGCGCGTCGTACAACGACGGTCAGTGGCATCAGGTGGTCGCGACGCAGGGCGCGACCGGCATGCGTCTCTACGTCGACGGCGTGCTGCAGGGGTCGAACGGCCAGACGAACGCGCAGGACTACACCGGATACTGGCACGTGGGTGGCGACGTCACCTGGGGCCCCGGAGACTGGGAGTTCGACGGAGCCATCGACGAGGTCGCGGTCTATCTGACGCCCATCTCCGAGACCGCCGTCTCTCAGCACTACGCGCTGGGAACGACCGGCGCGCCGGCGAACATCGCGCCGAGCGCCAGCTTCACCACCGCGGTCACGAAGCTCGGCCTCGCGGTCGACGCCTCGGCCTCGACTGACGCCGACGGCACGATCCAGGCCTACAGCTGGAACTGGGGCGACGGATCGCCCGCGGGCTCCGGTGCTACGGCGACGCACACCTACGCCGTCGCCGGGTCCTACACGGTGACCCTCACGGTCACCGACGACAAGGGCGCGACCGACACCGAGACGGCGATCGTCGAGGCGGTGGCCAACCAGGCGCCCGTATCGTCGTTCACCTCGGCGGCGGCCGACCTCAAGGTCGACGTCGACGCGAGCGCTTCTCAGGACACCGACGGCACGATCGCCGGATACTCCTGGAACTGGGGTGACTCGACGGCAGCGGGCTCGGGGGCCACGGCGACGCACACATACGCTGCAGCCGGCACTTACACGATCACCCTGACCGTCACCGACGACGAGGGTGCCACCTCGCAGAAGACCGCCTCGATCACCGTGTCGGCGCCGGTCGGTGCAGTGACATACGCCTCGGATTCGTTCAACCGCACGGCCGCCAGCGGCCTCGGGACCGCAAACACGGGTGGGGCCTGGACGCTGTCGAACACGGCATCCAACTACCTGGTCAGCGGTGCATACGCGGCGTTCCAGCAGCCCGCCGGAGGAGCGCAGCGGTACGCCTACCTCACCGGCGTCTCCTCGACAGACACCGCGGTGGACGTCGATGTGGTCCTGCCGCAGCTTCCGACCGGAGGCAGCGCGTACTACACAGTGGCGGCACGCCGCGTCGGCACCGAGGACTACAGGTCCCGTGTGATCGTGTCTCCGACCGGCGGGGTGCAGCTGCAGCTGCAGCAGACCACCACCGTGCTGACCACGATTCCGACCGGGCTGACCGTCGCCGCGGGCGACGCGCTGCATGTGCGCACCGAGGCGACCGGCACGTCTCCGACCACAGTCCGGGCGAAGGTCTGGAAGGTCGGAACGACGGAGCCGACCGCGTGGACGTCGACCACGACGAGCTCCACGGCGGGGTTGCAGTCGGCCGGCCACGCCGGACTCGGGGTGTACCTGGGCGGATCCGTCACCAACGTGCCCTTCCAGACACGGTTCGACAACTTCTGGGCAGGCTCGACCACGGGCGGTCCCACTCCTCCCGCCAATCAGGCGCCCACGGCCGCGTTCACCAGCTCGGTGAGCGGACTCGCAGCGACGGTCGACGGGTCGACCTCGGCGGACGCCGACGGAACCATCGCGTCGTACGCATGGGAGTTCGGAGACGGGTCCACGGGTTCGGGAGCGACGCCGACGGCGCACACGTACGCCGCGGCGGGCACGTATCAGGTGAAGCTGACTGTGACGGACGACAAGGGTGCGACGGGCACGGTGACCAAGCCGGTGACCGTGACGGCTCCGGCCCCGGGGAACCAGAACCCGGTCGCTTCGTTCACGGCCACGCCGACGGATCTCACCGTCGCAGTGGATGCCTCGGCATCGACGGACCCTGACGGCTCGATCGCCTCGTATGCGTGGAACTTCGGTGACAGCACCACCGGCACGGGCGCGACGACTTCGCACCCGTATGCCGCAGCGGGCACATACACGGTGACTCTCACGGTGACCGACAACGCCGGCGCCGTGAACACCGTCACCCAGTCGGTGACCGTGGTCGCTCCCGCGGGCGCTGCCTTCGCCGCCGACGACTTCGGTCGGGCGAACGGTGCTCTGGGAACGGCGCAGACCGGCGGCGTCTGGTCGCAGACCAGCGGAGCGGCGAACGTGTCGATCGACAACGGCGCCGCGAAGTTCACGACGCAGGCGGCGGGGCAGACCCGCACCGCATCGCTGAACGCGGCGACCTCGACCAGCACGGACCTTACCTTCACGGTCACGGCCCCCGCACTGCCGACGGGCGCGCGGGTCTACGTCGCGGCTCTCGCCCGGGTCGTCGGTGCGGACGACTACCGTGCACGCTGGCTGATCGGGGCCGACGGCTCGGTGACGGCGCAGCTCGCTCGCGGCGGCACGGCTCTCGTCTCGCAGAACCTCACCGGGTTCACATTCGCAGCGGGAACGATATATAACGTGCGAGTGCAGGCATTCGGCACAGGTACGACGACGCTGCGGAGTAAGCTCTGGGCGGCGGGAACGACAGAACCGGCTGCCTGGCAGCTGTCCACGACCGATTCCACCGCAGCCCTGCAGACCGCCGGCTACATCGGGATCTCGACATATGCGGGGTCCGGATTCAGCAGCGTTCCGTACACCGTGGCATTCGATGACTTCCGAGCACGAGGAGTGACCCCCTGAGTTTCGCAGACGCCTACCGGAGCCTTTCAGCAGCGCAGAAGGGGAGGGCCCGCGGGGCCCCCGCCTACTCGGTGTTCGTCAATCGTCCGGTGGGTCGAGTGATCGCGGCGGGCGCATACACCGCCGGCCTCACGCCCAACAAGGTCTCGCTGATCAGCGCCGCGTTCACCTTCACGGGGATCGTCCTGCTGGCGACGGTGCCCCCGTCCATCGTTCTCGGCATCGTCGTCTGGCTGCTTCTCGCGATCGGCTATGCGTGGGACAGCGCCGATGGCCAGGTGGCGCGACTGCGTGGGGGCGGATCGCTCGCCGGAGAATGGCTCGATCACGTTCTCGATTCGACCAAGCTCGTCTCCCTCCCGCTCGCCGTCGCGATCGGGTGGTACCGCTTCTTCCCGCTGCCCTCCGATCTCTGGCTTCTGGTTCCGCTCGGGTTCGCCGTGATCTCGACGGTCACGTTCTTCGGGATGATCCTGAATGACCTCCTGCGCGGCAAGCGCGGGGTGCCGCAGGCGGCGCAGGCCGGGGGATTCTCGCTCGTCCGTTCTCTGATGGGTCTACCCACCGACTACGGCGTGCTGTGCTTCGCGTTCGTGCTCTGGGGTTGGGCGCCCGCGTTCATGCTGGTATACAGCCTGCTGGGACTCGCCGCGCTGCTGTACCTGGCCGCGGCCTTGGCCATATGGTTCCGAAAGATGTCGGCGCTCGGCTGAGTCGAAAGGATCTCCGATCGCTGACGTTTACTCAATCGATATCAGCGAACCCAGCGTGACTACCCAGGGAATTCAGGCTATGGTCTAGGATAATCCGCCACCCGAAGGCGGATGTCGTAGCTGCCACCCCGACCCTGCAGTGACGAGAAGCACATCGGAGCCTCCCCCTCATGCGCAAAAAAACCCTCCCCCTCATCGCATCCCTATCCGCACTTCTACTCCCCTTGGTCGTCGTCTCACCCGCCGCGGCGGCGACGACAGACGTGGTCGTGGTTCAGGACTCCATGACCCGTACCGTCGCCAAGGGCCTCGGCACATCGGCCCAGGGCACGACCTACGACGCGGCACCCGTGACCTCAGCCTCGGTCGCCAACGGCGCGGCGAAGCTGACCGCCGCCGCCTCGGGCGCCACGGTCACCGCTCGGCCTGTCGGCCTGTCGGTCAGAGACTCGACCCAGTCCACGGTCTTCACCCTCCCGAAGCTTCCGACTGCAGGCTCCGGCGTGTACCTGAGCCTGCAGTCGCGCCTCGCCGCCGACGGCTTCTATCAGACCCAGGTGCGCGTCGACCCGAAGGGCGTGATCCTTCTCGAGACGCTCCGAGTCAACGCGGGCGTGCAGACCTCGCTCGGCCACACCTCGATTCCGGACCTGCGGGTCAAGGCCGGAGTCCCCTTCGTGCTCGAGACCCGTCTCGCGGGGACGGTCGCCGTCACCATCGACGCGCGTGTGCACGCCGTGGGCGTGAAGCCGTCCACCTGGAAGCTCAGCGTCACCGACCGTGCGACGAAGCGACTCACGGTCGCCGGCCGCACCGGAGTGCGACTCTATGTCTCGCGGAGCACTCCCGCACTCGCGGTCCTGTTCGACGATCTTCGGGTGACGACGAAGCAGGAGGTGAAGCCGACAACGCCCCCGGCGACGCCGACCGCTCCGACGGCCCCGACGACGCCGACCGCTCCGACGACGCCGACCGCTCCGGCGGCCCCCGCAGGTGGAGCCCCGGTCTGGAACGTTGCCGGCACTCGCACCGCGGCCGGTTCTGCGGCGGTGGGGTCGACGAACTACGCCGTTCCATCGGGTGCGCTGTTCGTGAGCCCCAGCGGCACGGCCGCCGGAACAGGGTCGTCCGCAGCGCCTTTCGCCACCGTGCAGACTGCGGTCGACCGTGCAGCATCCGGGGCCACTCTCGTGCTTCGGGCAGGCACGTATCACGAGTCGGTCGTGATCCCCGCGGGCAAGAAGCTCACGGTGCAGTCCTACCCCGGCGAGGCCGTCTGGTTCGACGGGGCGTCGACGCTGAAGAACTGGCAGGGCTCGAGCGGACGCTGGTTCAGCGCCGACTGGAAGTACGACTTCGACTCCACTCCATCGTTCACGAAGGGTGAGGCCGACGGCACCGAGGCCGGGTGGAGATGGCTGAACGACGCGCATCCCATGGCCGCGCATCCCGAGCAGGTCTGGATCGATGGCGTCGCACAGGCGGAGGTCGCCTCGCTCGCGAATCTCAAGGCGGGCACATTCTTCACGGACGTCGCGAACGACCGCCTCTACCTCGGCACCGATCCGACCGGACGCAACGTCAAGACCTCGACGCTGACGAAGGCGCTCTCGCTCCGAGGCGAGGGAGCCGTGGTGCGGGGGATCGGCATCCGCAACTATGCGACGTCCGTGTGGATGATGGGCGCCGTCACGGTCGAGGCGCCGCGCGCGACGCTTGAGAACGTCGTGATCTACGACAACGCCTCGACAGGACTCTTCGTCGGGTCGTCGAACGCCACGGTCCG
This sequence comes from Microbacterium sp. Root280D1, assembly GCF_001428975.1. NCBI lineage: Bacteria > Bacillati > Actinomycetota > Actinomycetes > Micrococcales > Microbacteriaceae > Microbacterium > Microbacterium sp. Root280D1. Next base: position 791,474 of record NZ_LMJK01000001.1, read on the forward strand.
CGATGTCACGCTCGCACGCAACGGCCTCATGGGCCTCGGCGCGAATTACGCTGATGCGCTCGTCATCGATGATCTGCTCGCTATCGAGAACAACGCCGAGCATTTCAATACATCGCCGGTGTCCGGCGGAGTGAAGATCGCGAAGTCGCGCGGCGTGACGGTGACCGATTCCGCGTTGCTGCGCAACGACGGACCGGGTGTCTGGCTCGACCAGTCCGTGTACGACGTCCGCATCGCCGGATCCGACATCATCGAGAACAAGGGAGCCGGGGCATTCCTCGAGCTCTCGCAGAAGATCGATTTCGTCAACAACCTCGTGCTGCGAAACGTCGGCAACGGGGTCAAGATCAACAACACCGGTGGTGTGAACCTCTGGAACAACACGATCATCGGCGGCGACCGCGCCGTCAACATCGTGCAGGACAGCAGAAGCGCCGCTGACGCGTCGGTGCCGGGACACAACGCTCGGCGCCCGTTCCCGGACCCGACGATGCCGTGGCTCATCCGCGACGTCTCGATGGGCAACAACGTCATCGGTGAGAGCGCGGGCAACTGCACGGTGTGCGTCGAGGACTACACCCACCGGTACACGCCCGCGCAGCTGAACATCCGCTCGGACGGCAATGTGGTCCAGCGCAACGGTGCCGCCGCACCCAGCTGGTTCGTCGTCTGGTCGCGCGGCGCGGAGAACGTGAACCCCTACGTCTTCTCGACGTGGGCGACGTACCGCGGCACGACCGGGCAGGATGCGAACTCGACCGCGATCGAAGGTCGTGCGGCCACCGATCGCTCCGGAAGGCTGCTGGCCGGGGTGACCGCGTCGGCTCGGACGATCCCGGCAGTGGTGGCGACGATCCTCGGTTCTGCGACGCCGACCATCGGGGCCCGCTTCCCCTGATCGGCGGTACTCATGTAAGAGGCCGGGGTGCGTGAGCACCCCGGCCTCTTTGCCTCCCCTACTGAGCCGGGCCGGACCAGAAGTCGTCGTAGGTGTACACGACCGGCACTGCCGTCGCGCTCCCCGACAGGTAGCTGTTCACTCCGACGTAGCCGCCGGTCTGCAGAGACGCCGTCGCATCCGTGGCAGTGAGTGCCCACGCGGTGGGTTCGGTGGCCGACGTGCGCCACACCTTCGCCTTCAACGTGGTCGGGTTCGTTCCGGTGACCTGCAGTCTGACGCTCAGCTGATCTGCGGTGGTGACCGAGAGACCGGGGATCGTCGTAGACGACAGGACCGTCTCGACCCCGCCGATCGTCTTCGTCAGCCACAGCGACACGACGCCCGTGGAGGCTACACGGAACTTCGCGCGGTAGTCGTTGCCACTGTCGATCTGACGGCCCAGAGCCGAGAAGTAGAAGCCGCCGCCGGTCGACGGCTGGTTGAACGCCACGGTGAACCGCTCCTCGGTGTTCGTCGACGGCGTGGAGCCGGCGAGCGATGCCGAGTAGTTGTTGCCGGCGGACAGCGTGACCGTGCCGCCCGTGCCGTTGACTGCGAACTTGCTGAGGGCCGTCGCGCTGCTCGGGAACATGGTCCATGGGCCGCCCGTCGTCGTCGCGGTGCCCCAGCCGTTGGTCGCCGTGCGCGTGAAGGCGTCCTGCGCCCATACCTGCGGAGCCGCCACCGTGACCGCGTTCGTTGTGGTGGCAGTGGCGCCTCGATCATCCGTCACCGTCAAAGTCACGGTGTACGTGCCCCCGGCAGCGTAGGCGTGCGTGGCTGTCGAACCCGAGCCCGAGGTGCCGTCTCCGAAGTCCCAGGCGTAGGAGGCGACGGTACCGTCGGCATCCGCGGAGCCGGAGGCGTTCACGGAGGCGGTGAGGTTCGCGACCGACGTGGTGAAGGCCGCGGTCGGTGCCTGGTTCTGCGCGACGGTGACGTCGTGCGTGACCGTCGAGGTACCCCCTCTGTTGTCGGTCGTCGTGAGCGTCACCGTGTAGGTGCCGGCATTCGCGTACGTGTGCTCCGCGGTGGCTCCGGTCGCGGTCGCACCGTCTCCGAACTGCCAGGCGTACGACTCGATGGTGCCGTCCGGGTCCGCCGACGTGGACGCGTCGGTCGAGATCCGGAGCATGTCGGTCGCCGTCGTGAAGGCGGCCGTCGGATCCTGGTTCGGCGCCAGCGTCGTCGTCACCGTGCGAGTCGCGGTCGCCGTGGCGCCGCTGTCGTCGGTGACGGTGAGCGTTGCGGTGAATGTGCCCGCCGTCGTGTAGCTGTGCGACGCGGTCGCCCCGGTGCCTGTCCCGCCGTCGCCGAAGTCCCAGGCGTACGAGGCGATCGTGCCATCAGGATCCGTCGATGCCGACCCGTCGAAGGCGACGTCGAGGTGATCCGCGTTCGTGGTGACGACTGCCGTCGGGACCTGGTTCGGAGCGACCGTCACGGCGCGCGTGAGGGTGTTGACCAACGATGTGCTGTCCGTCACCTTGAGCGTGATCGTGTACGTTCCGCCAGCGGCGAAGGTGTGCGACGCCGTCGGCCCGTCCGCCAGGGTGCCGTCACCGAAGTTCCAGGCGTAGACGAGCGGGCCCCCGTCAGCGTCGGTGGAGGTGCTGGCATCGACCGCGATGTTCAGCTTGTTCGCCGCAGATGTGAACGCTGCCACCGGGGCACGTCCTGGCACTGTCCGGCCGCTTGCGGCGAAGTGATCGCGCACCCGCTGCTCAGAGAGAGCGGTGGGGTACACGGCGACCTCGTCGAGTGTGCCGGCGATGTAGTTGCTGAGTGTGCTTCCCCAGGTGCGGTCCGCGCCGATGCGCCAGTAGCCGCGGTAGTTCTCAGCCCCTGCCATCGAGTTGCTGCCCACCAGCTGCGTGTCCAACCACAGTTTCATGCCGCCGGTGCCCTGAGTGGCCACCACATGGTGCCACTGCCCGTCGTTGTAAGCCGTGGGGGTCACGAGCGTCGTCTGCGGCTGCCCGCTTCCGAACTGGATCTTGCCGTCACTCTGCATCACCACGTGACGGTCGTACGACGAGCTCAGTCCGCTGGTCGTGTTCCCGAACCCGATCAGGGTCCCACCCCTGGTCGACGTCGTCTTGAACCACAGCTCGGCGCTGTAGGTGCTCGGCGCCGTCCAAGCCTCCTGAGCGACGACGAGCGCGCTCGTCCCGTTGAACGTGGTCGCCGTGCCGGCCCCGATCGCGGATGCCTGCCCCCGGGTCACGGTGCCGGAGAGGTTTCCGGTCGTGCCGCCGGTCGCCGAATCGACGATGCTTCCCGCAACGGTCTCGTTGAGACGCCAGAACAGGTCAGGCTTGTCCGTGGATACGGCGGCGCCGTAGACATCCGTCGGAGTCGAGGTCCAGGCTGCGGAACGCCCGCTCGCGAGGTAGTGCGACTGGATGTCCGACGGGCTCAGGGCCGCCGGATACACGGCGACGTCGTCGATCGTTCCCGCGAGTCCCGCGTTGGTCGGCTTGTTGGTGAAGCCGTTGGTCTGGTCGGCGCCGATGCGCCAATACCCGTCGTAGATCCTCGGCGAGGTTCTGGCCTGGTCGCGGTCGACGCGCTTGCCGTCGACGAAGAGCTGCATCCCCTCACTGCCGACGGTACCCACGATGTGGTGCCAGTTGCCGTCGTTCACGGCGGTCCGGCTGTAGATCGTGCGGTAGGAGCCGTCGTTGATCGCGAAGTTCGCTCGCCCCGAGGCGTCGAGGTAGAGCACGCGATCGGTGGTGCCCGAGGTCGAGGTGCCGGTGGCCGAGTCGCCGAAGCCGACGATTCGTCCGCCCCTGGTGTTCGTGGTCTTCACCCAGGCTTCGACGGTGACTGCGGCGGGCGCGGCGTTGACGTCCTGCGTCGTCATCTTCGGTGAGCTGCCGCCCGCGGAGGTGATGGCCGCGTTCGTGTCGTTCGTCATCGCGCCGCTCGAGCCGAGCGTGAGGCCTGTCGCAGTGCCCGCTGCGTTTCCGATGTCGTCCTTGAGGCGGGTTCCCGTGGTCTCATCGAGGCGCCAGTAATGCTCGGCTCCGCTCGCTCGCACTGCCGCGCGGTATGCAGCGGTCGGCGTGCTCGACACGGTGACGTAGGGCGACCACGCGCTCCACTGGACGTTGCCGTCTGCGTCCTTGGCCCTGACCTGGTAGCGCACCTGCGCTCCGGGCGCCTGCCCGGTGTCGGTGATGCTGAGGTCCGGGAGGTTCCAGAAGCGGCCGTCGCTGCGCGTGAAGGTCGCGATCTTCACCGACGGGCTGCGGAAGACGTCGTACGTGATCGTGGCGTTGTCACGATCCCAGACACTGGTGAACGGCACGCGCACGACGCCGGACTCGTTCGAGTACGGAGCCGGTGTGAGGCCCGCGTTGTACACCGGGCCGACCGCGTGCGGCGAGACGCTCGTCTTGCCGAAGCGGACGAGCCCCTGCTGAGCGACGTTGTTCACCTTCGGGAACTCGCCGCCGAGCACCACGTAGTTCGCGTTGCCGGTCACTGACCAGGCCGCCTGGCGAGAGCTGGTGTAGGTGCCGAACTCGAGGTCGGGGTACCAGTTCAGCTGCTCGGTGTACGGGAGTCCGGTGAAGTCCCAGCCGTAGGCGTCCTTCTTGGTGATGACGCCCGTGGGTGTCGTGCTCTCGGCGATGGCCTTGGTCCAGCGTGAACGCGGGTTCGTGTCGCCGAACGCTCCGACCACACTGCAGTCGTGTTTGTGCGAGACGGAGTACAGCACCCCGTCCCTGGGGAACGAGCCGTAGGTGTCGCCGAGGCAGTCGTTGACCCAGTTGATCGAGCCCGTGTACGGGTCCGCAGCGAATGTTCCCTCGAACGACGCTCCAGCGCCGAAGGCATAGCCCGTCCCGTAGACCTGGGTGCCGTCAGTGCTGAGGCTCGAGATCGCGCCATTGAGGCCGGCCGTCTTGATCTTGTCGGTCGCGGCCCACGGAAGGGCGGTGCCCGACGCGGCGTCGATCGATGCCATGCCGTAGGCGGACGCGCCGTTGAGCGTCGTGAAGGAGCCTCCGATGATGACGCGGGACGCGTCGGGACTCATCAGCATGTCCCAGACGAATCCGTCGCCGGCGGCAGACGGAGCCCACGGGAGGATCGCCTTGGTCGTGCTGCTCCAGGCGGCCAGCTCGCTGCGCGGTTGCCCCCCGCTGGAGCGGAAGTTGCCGCCGACGTAGACCGTGTCACCGGCGAACGCGAAACCGCGTACCTGTCCGTCAGCGCGCGGTGCCCAATCGAGCATCGCACCCGTTGCGACGTCGAACGAGGCCACATGCGCGCGAGCCTGTCCGTCGACAGCGGTGAAGTCGCCGCCGAAGTAGACCGTCTTGCCGTCGGGGGTGACCCGCACGACGAGGCCCTGGCCGTCGAAGGCATGGTTGAAGTTGGGCACCGGGTTGCCGGTGGTGATGTCGAAGGCGAACACGTTGTTCGCGTCGATCTCGCCGGGGCCGCCGACGGCGACCCCCGGCGGACGCGCCTTGGTGAAGCTGCCCGTGACGTACACGGTGTTCCCGGCGACCGCCTGGCTCCATACGACGCCGTTGATCTGCCACGTCGGCAGGACGTCGGCGGTGACGGTGTCGGGCTGGCCGGGGGTGTCAGCGGATGCCGACTCGGTCGGCATCGCGATGAAAGCGATCATGGCGAGCGCCGTGGCCGCGGTGGCGATCGCGGCGATCACGCGACGGAGACGATCTGCTCCGCGGGCGGTGCGTGTCATGGAAGTTCCTCGTTCTGAGATGCGGTCGAGTCGAGTGGTGGCGCGCGGGCTCAGTGATGACATGTCAGTCGAGCCCTCCGCGGAAGATTGCGGATGTATGGTCGCCGTCGAAGTCGACGACCAGCGTGACCTCGTCGCGCGCATCGGCGGGAACGGCGAAGGCGTACGCGGCGGTGGCGCTCTCTCCGGCTGCCAGGACACCGGCGAGGTCGACGGTCTCAGCCTCTGCGGCGTATACGCGCACGGCGGTCGCGCCGTTAGCGTCGAGCAATGTCAGCACGGAGGTGCCGAGGTCGATCGCCTGCGAGGAGCCGTTGTCGATCGTGATCGTCAGGCGGGCGTACTCGCGGTCCGGGAAGCTCCCGGGGCCCTGCGCCGTCTCGGCTGCGAACGTGACATCGTCGATCGCGACGCTCACGCCGTCGTCATAGGACACCGCATCCGAGGTGCGGGCGGGATCCGCCTTCACGCTCGGGTCGCCCGACTGGCCCGCCCTCTCGATCTTCGCGACCGGTTCGTCCGGAGACGGCCCGTCGGACTCGCTCGGTGCTACGGCGCCCGCGGTCGGATCCGAAGCGGACGTCGCCGACGGATTCGCCGACGGCCCTCCGCCGCTCGGTGCCTCGCTGCTGCCGGTGCAAGCGACCAGGCTCACGCAGAGCGCGAGGGTCGCGATGGACATGCTTGTACGCGCAATCATCATGATTGTCGATCCCCAGATTCCCCAATCAGGGTTGCCGACATCGATCCGTTCAGAACGGATCGGTCAGCTTGTGTCATCCCCAAATGACACTATCCCCAGTGGCGAGATCATATCATGTCCACCGGATGGGGGACAAGAGACCTGTGGATAGCGTTCGCTAGACCTTCAGCGCAAGCGCGGCCAGGATGCCGTCCGAATAGCGCGCAGTCGAGAACGCCTCAGCAACGGCGACGGAATCCGCCAGTGCGAGCCGAGCCTGCGCGGGCCAGTCGTCGATCTTCGCGGCGATGGTCGCAGCCAGTTCGGCGGCGTCGCCGGGGGTGACGAGCGTGGCGCTCTGCGAGGCGCTGACAGCCTCGGGCAGACCCCCGACCCTGCTCACGACTGCGGGGCGCGCGGACAGCGCGGCCTCGACAGCGGTGTTCCCGAACGTCTCGTCGACCAAAGAGGTGACGAGCGCGAGATCTGTGCGGGCCAGGTCGTCCCACACGGAGGCCTTGAAGCCGAGGAAGGATACGCGCTCGCCGAGTCCGCGCTGCTCGATGCGAGCGTGCAGCTCCTCGAGGTAGGACTCGTTGCCCGGGAAGACGGCTCCGACGATGTCGAGGCGGGCGTCCCGGCGACCGCGGACGAGGATGTCGAGCGCATCGACCGCGACATGCACACCCTTGCGGTGAGAGAGACGACCGACGTACAGAAGGCGGGTCGGCGCGACGAGGGACGAACGCGGTGGCACGACCTCTGGCGGCCCCGGAACGGCATTGTGCACCACCACAGTGCGCGAGCGCACCCGAGGCGCGGCCTCGGCGAGGACACGCCTTGTGAAATCGCTGTTCGCGATCACCCGATGGCTGAACACGAGTGGAAGATAGAGCGCGCGTCGCAGGATGCCCGACACGGAGCCTTCACCCTCATGGACATGGCACACGGTCAGCCGGCGGCTCCACCGGGCCAGGGCGATCCACAGCGGGGGAGTGATCGTGTTCACGATCACGGCGCCGGGGTCGACGCGCCGGATCAGTCGGAGGCCCGGTCCGATCGACCTCAGAGCGGTGACGAACAGGCTGATCAGCCCGCGCGGACTCAACAGGCCCTTGCGCACGATGGGAGTCGAGCATTCGACCACCTCGGCACCCGCCTGCGTGAGCAGCGGCACGAGAGGTCCCGAAGCCGGCACGGTGACGACGACTCGTCGCCCCGCACCTACGAGAGCCCGCACGGTCTCGAGCACCATCCGATCGGAGCCGTAGAGGTCGGCACCGGGGTTCGCGATCAGGACGACGTTGGGATCACCGGTGGGCATGTCAGCGCTGCGGCCAGTATTCGTCGACCAGACTCACTGTCGACGCGATGTTCGCCCTGCTCGATGCGCCGAAGACGATCGACTCGAGATTCGGTAGCGAGGTCACCCATTCGATGGCCTCCCGCGGCGGGATGGCACCGCTGGCATACACCGACATCGCGACCGCGCGGAACGGGCGCTTGTCCATCGCCTCGCGGTACGCGTCGACGCCCCCGGACATACGGAAGCCGAGCTTGTTGATGTTCGAGCACACGATCGGGTTCTCGACGCCGGCCTTGTCGAGGTCGTCGAGCAGGCGAGGCAGGTTCATCGTGATGAACCCGGGTTCCGCGTTGTAGCGCTTGCGCACGTGATCGGCGAAGATGCGGAACGCGTCGGTGAAGCCCAGTCCCGAGAGCAGATCGACGACCACGTTCTGAAGCCAGATGACGGGGGTGTCGAGGCCCTCGAACATCTTCATCTCGGCGTCGATGAGCAGCGTCGTCACGCCCTCGATGTCTTTGCGGGCGAGCGAGGAGGTGCCGCGAGCGATGCTGTCGAGGAGTCCCTCCTCCGGGAGGAACTTGCGGATTGCGCCGAGGAAGCCGTCTTCCGTCACCGCATTGGCGTACTTGTGCGCATACGGCATACACGGGAAGAAGGTCATGTCCGAGTAACGATCGGGGTGCGCGCGGACGTGGTCCGTCACCTCGGCGATCCGGTCGTGAGTGGTGCACATGAAGGTGTGGACACCCTCGTCGTACGCGGCGTCGAGGACGCTCATGATGGCGTCTGTGTCCTGGAAGCGCATCTGCTGCGCCCGTGCCTTCTCTTCTGACATGTGATTGACGCCGAAGAACTGGTTGTCACCGAACAGCAGCCGGTCCATCGTTCGAGTGGTTGTCGTCATGGTCATTTCCCTCCGCGCAGCGCGGTCAATGCCGCCGCGATGCGCCCCTTCGGTGCGGTGTTCACTGCGAGATCGGATGCTGCGTCAGAGGTGAGGCGCGAGTCCTCGCGCACCGCGTCCTCGCTGATCATGGAGATCACCCTGTCGGTGACCGCGGCCGACGCGAAGTCGTTCGTGCCGGCGGACGCACCGGCCTGCGCACGCTGCACGAACGAGTCGAGCTGGGCGCTGTATTCCTCGCCGCGCAGATAGAACCACGGTGCCTCGGTGAGCTCGGTGGTGTATCGGACGTTCCAACCGACACGGTATCCCTCGGGGATCGTCGCCGTGTCTCGCAGGTAGACGTGGATCTCCTGGCGGTCTGCGTAGATGCGACCGTTGGTGCCCCACAGCGTGATCTTGGTGGTCATCTTGCGCTGCGACTCGTCAGACCAGTTGGAGATGATCTGCGCCGTGCCGTCGGGGTAGTGCAGAGTGCTCGCGACAGCGTCGTCGATCTGGGCGGAGAAGATGCTCGTCAGCTGACTGCCGCTCACCGACTCCGGTGTGCCCAGGTACCAGGTGAGGAGGTTGAGCGGATGCGCCGCGTAGTCGTAGAGGCACCCTCCACCGGTCGCTCGCTCGCTTCGCCAGGTGCGCCCGGCGGGCTTGAGCACGACGGGGCCGTACGCCTCGGCGAGCGCGGTGTTCACGGTGCCGATCGCGTCGAGGTCGAGGAGTCGCTTGACTTCGCGGAAGGCGCCGACGAACCGATTGTGGTAACCGACCTGTGTGACCAGACCCTTCTGCTCGGCGAGTGCGGTGAGCTCGATGCTGTCAGCGGGGTCGATGACCAGAGGCTTCTCGCAGAACACGTGGATGCCGCGTTCGAGCGCCCGCCGGATCATGCCGGCGTGCAGGTGCGTCGGCGTCGCGATGATGATTGCCTGCGGACGAGCCTCGTCGAGCATCTTGTCGAGGTCCTTGTATGTCGTGACCCCCGTGTACTTCGCGAGGATGTCGAGAAGGTACCCCGTCGCATCGCACACTCCGACGAGATTCACGTCTGGGTGGGCCTTGATCATCGACAGGTGGGACAGTCCCATCTTCCCCAGTCCGACTACCGCGACATCGATCATGCGTTTACCCCTGTCTGCTGATGCGTATGGCCTCGTCGCGCGAGTGCCGTCCGTAGCGCCTTCTCGTACTCGGCGCCGATCTTGGTCCAGGTGAATTCCGCGTGGAACCTGTCGCGGCTGGCGGCGCCCATGCGCTGCCGTCTGCTGTCATCGGAGAGCACGTCGTCGAGCAGGCCGGCGAGATCGTCGGCTCCGGTGAAGTAGGCGTTGTCGGGTCCTGCGACCCAGGTGTTGTAAGAGTTGTCGTGAGCGATCACGGGGTTGCCCGCGGCCATGGCCTCGACGAGCGAGGGGTTGGTCCCACCGACAGTGTGACCGTGCAGATAGAGAGCGGAGTGGAAGCGGAGCGACCGCATCCGCTCCGGCTCGAAGATGGCACCGGGGAAGAGCACCTCATCGGATGCCGCCGCCCGCACAGCCACGTGGTAAGGGTCGTCCTCGCCGTAGGGGCCGACGACCACCAACGGCATTCCCCGTGAGGTGGCCGACCACGCCTGCACGATCTCGAGAACGGAGTTCTCGGGGATCGGTCGGCAGACGACGGTCGCGTACCTGCCGGGCACGAGGCCGAGTTCCTCGACGGGTGCGGTCGGAGCATCGACGACCTCGTGGGCGCCATAGGTGATGGTCTGAACGCGCCGCGTGCCGAAGTGGCGCCGCAGATACGTCGCGATCACGGGGTGGTCGGCGATCAGCACATCGCCGACCCAGCCGGCGAGACGCTCGTTCGCCAGCAGGATTCCCTGCTTGACGATGCCCCAGCGCTTGCGTGTCCACTCCATGCCGTCCATGTTGATGACGTTGGGGATCCGCCGAAGCCGCGGGATGACGTCGAAGACACCGGTGTTGTAGCCGAAGGTCAGCCAGACGTCGCCGTCGATGTGCTCGCGCATCGCGTGACGGATCGTGGTCAGGTCGAATGCCGACGTGCCCTTCCAGCCTTCACGTGGCTCGTGCACGAGCACGCGCTGGAGACCGTTCCAGTCGTCGACCGTGGTCGGACCCTCGCCCGGGAGCTGGCAGTAGACGATGACGTTCCACCCCTGATCGCGAAGATACAGACCGACGTTCTCGGCCGCCGTCTCGAAGCCGCCATAGGCGGCAGGAACGCCGTGGGTGCCAAGTATCCGAACGGTTGATGGCACGGTGATTTCCCCCTCATGTCGGGTGCTCCCGCACCCATTTCACTGCATCACGGCCCTGCATCCGCCTCCCCGGCAGACCGAACCACAGTGTTCTGTACCTAGTATGCCCCGCTGGGCTGGACCATGACCTTGGCGGTGCGCCACATGATCTGCAGGTCGTTCATGACCGACCAGTTCTCGACGTAGCGCAGGTCGAGGCGAACGCTCTCGTCCCACGAGAGATCGCTGCGCCCGGAGACCTGCCACAGGCCCGTGATGCCCGGCTTGATGTAGAGCCGACGGAACACGGTGCCGTCGTAGGCGGTGACCTCGGTGGGCAGCGGCGGGCGCGGACCCACGACGCTCATGTCGCCGATGAGGACGTTCCAGAACTGCGGCAGCTCGTCGAGAGACAGCTTGCGCAGGATCCTGCCCACCCGCGTGACGCGGGGGTCGTCCTTCATCTTGAACAGCAGGCCCGCTCCCTGGTTCTGCTCCTTGAGCGTCGCGAGCTGCTGCTCGGCGTCGGTCTTCATCGAGCGGAACTTCATGATCTTGAAGGTGCGACCGTCGCGACCGACGCGCTCCTGCGAGAAGAACAGCGGTCCGGGCGAGTCCAGCTTGACGAGGAGCGCGAGGATCGGCGTGATGAGTGCGATCGGGATGAGAGCGACGGACGCGACGGCGATGTCGAGTGCGCGCTTCAGCACGTGCTGACCGCCCTCGTACGAGGGGATCTGCACCTGGATCAGCGGAAGACCTTCGACAGGAGCGAAGGAGATGCGCGGGCCCGCGACATCGGTGAGGCGGCTCGAGAGCACGAGCTCTGCGGCGGTGCCCTCGAGCTGCCAGCTGAGGTGCTTCACGAAGTCGGGCTCGCCGTCTGGGCGGCTTGCGACGATGATCGTGTCGGCGCCCAGTTCGGCAGCCACGGTGGAGACGGAGTTGACGTTGCCGAGCACCGGGAACTGCTCGCCGCGTGCTTCGACATCTCGCGCGTTGCCGTCGAGCAGCGTCGCGCCCACCACCTGGTACCCGGAGGCGCCGATCGGGTGCAGGGTGCGGATGACGTACTCGACGTCGTCGCGGTTGCCGACGACGAGCGTGCGCGAGGCGAAACGACCTCGCGCACGCTGCGCCGTCAGCCAGTGCCGCCACGCCCAGCGCGTGACGAGCAGTGTGAGGACACCGAGCGGCAGGCCGACGAGCAGCACGAGCTGCATCGTCTGCCAGCCGAGCACGACGCTGAGCATGGCGATGATCCCGAACGCCAATCCACTCGCGTGTGCCACACCGCGGTACTCGGTGGCGCTGGCGCGGAACAGCGCTGCGTCACGGGTGTGCAGCGCGCCGAGCATCAGATACCAGAGCGTGGCCAGCAGAATGCCGTTGCGCAGGGCCTCTTCCCCTGCGACACCGGTCATCACCTGGACCGCTGCTGTGATTCCGACCGCGAACAGGATGACCCCAGCATCCGTGATCCGCAGTCGCATCCGATAACGCCGCTCCCACTGGCGACGTCGCTCCAGCGTTGCGGACACGCGCGGTGTGACCACCGTGCGCGTGACCGACTTCGCGGCTCGCGGAGCAGAGACCGGCGTGAAGACCGAACCCGCGCGAGTGATGCTCAGAGCATCCTCGACGGAAGTCATGCCGAGGCCCCTTGAGCCGTGAATGTACGCAGAATTCCCCAGTGCGCCATAGTTATCCCCAGATATTCCCCAGACCACGGACCCCACGTCCATGGCATCGTCTGCGTTCCCGACCCCTCGGGTCCTGCTGCATCCGTGATCCCACATCACGGGTTGCGGTCACCGTCCCACACGGTGGTGCTGGCAGCAGGCACTGCAGACTTCGTTCACTCTAGCGGAACCAAACGTTCAGGGGAAGATAATTCACGGGAGTGGATCAACCTGTATTCCGGTACATCTGCTTAGTCGGAGAATGGCCCCGATATTCTGACCGCGTGACCACCACTTCAGCGCCTCGATTCCGTCTCAGCCGCATGCTGCCGAGGGATCCGGCTCAGCCTCATCGCACGGCCAGCACGCTCGAGCTGTTCTTCGATCTCGTCTTCGTCGTCGCGGTGAGCATCGCCTCGGCCCAGCTGCACCACGCGCTGAGCCACGGCGACTTCGTGCACGGAATCACCTCCTACGCGATGGTGTTCTTCGCGGTGTGGTGGGCGTGGATGAACTTCACCTGGTTCGCCACCTCCTTCGACACAGACGACTGGTTGTATCGCGTCACCACCATCATCCAGATGGGCGGGGTGCTCGTGCTCGCTGCCGGCATCCCTGCGGCGTTCGAGGAGGGGGACTTCACCGTCCCGGTGATCGGCTACATCGTCATGCGTGTGGCCATGATCGCGCAGTGGCTCCGGGCGTCCCGCGGTGCGGGAGATCTCAAGGCCGCCGCGCGTCGGTACGCCATCGGGATCGCCGGTGTGCAGGTGCTCTGGGTGCTCTTCCTGCTCATCCCGTCGGGCCCCCTCCAGCTCGTGGCCTTCGTGATCTTCGCTCTCGTCGAGGTCAGCGTGCCCGTGTTCGCCGAGCACCGCAGACAGACGCCCTGGCATCCGCATCACATCACCGAGCGCTACGGGCTGTTCACCCTGATCGTGCTCGGCGAGAGCCTCCTCGCCTCCGCCAATGCGATCATCGACGCGAAGAACGAACTCGACTCCTTCGTCCCTCTCATCTCGATCTCCGTGCTGACCCTGGTCGTGACCGCGTCTCTCTGGTGGATCTACTTCTGGGCGCCGCACCACAGGGCGATCACGACGTTCGGCCGCTCGCTCCGCTACGGGTACACGCACTATCTCGTCTTCGCCGCGGCCGCCGCCTTCTCGGCGGGCATCGAGGTCGAACTCGACGTCCTGATAGGGGAGAGCCATCTCTCCACCATCCAGGCGTCGTTCACCGTGACCATCCCGATCGCGATCTTCCTGCTCGGCGTCTGGTGGATCGCGATCCGCGAGAACGCCGACAGGGTGGTGAACACCGTCGTGCCGGTCGGTGCGGCTGTCGTCCTCCTCGACGCCGTGCTGCCCATCCCTGTCGCGGTCAGCGCCCTCGTTCTCGTGGTGATCGTGGTCGTCCTCGTCCTCCATCCGCCGGTGCGTCGAGAGCCATAGATTCTGCATAGACGCGGCATAGCTCGCTGATCGTCTCCTCCGTGACCATGGGTACATCGACACCCATCCACATCGAGAGGAGCACGATCATGAGCCGCATCCCCGAACCCCTACAGACCCCTGAGGGCCCGACCTACGAGGGGCGGCTGCTCGACCGTGCCGATGAGGAGGTCGTGGATCAGGGCGCCGCCTTCGACATCCGCACCCTGGTGACGCGCCGCGGCATTCTCGGACTCGCCGGACTCGGGGTGGGCGCGATGGTGCTCGCCGCGTGCGCCCCGTCGGGCAGCGGCAGCACGAGCGAGTCGACATCGACGAGCGATACGGGGACGACGTCCGGATCGTCGACCGCGACAGCGGCCGGCGAGATACCCGACGAGACCGCAGGTCCCTACCCCGGAGACGGATCGAACGGACCGGACGTCCTCGAGGATTCGGGCATCGTGCGACAGGACATCACGACGTCGATCGACGGGTCGGCGACAGCCGACGGCATCCCGCTGACCTTCGAGTTCCAGGTGGTCGACCTCGCGAACGGCAGCGTCCCCTTCGAGGGCGTCGCGGTGTACGCATGGCACTGCACGGCTGAGGGGGAGTACTCGATGTACTCGTCGGGGCTCGAGGATGTCACCTACCTCCGTGGAGTGCAGGTGGCGGATGCCGAGGGGAAGGTCTCGTTCACGTCGATCTTCCCCGGCTGCTATTCGGGCCGCTGGCCGCACATCCACTTCGAGGTCTACCCCGACCTCGCCTCGATCACCGACTCGGCCAACGCCATCGCCACGTCCCAGCTGGCACTGCCCGAAGATGTCTGCGCCACCGTCTACGCCGATTCCCGCTACCCGGGCTCGACGCAGAACCTGTCGCAGACGAGCCTCTCCGGCGACAACGTCTTCGGCGACGACTCCGGCGCCCTTCAGCTGGCCGCTGTCACCCGCGGCGGCAGCGGATACACCGCGACGCTCGTGGTCGGCGTCGACACGGCCACGACGCCCGGCGCAGGCTCCGCGCCGTCGGGCGGCGCGGGCGGCCCCGGTGGTGGCGGCGAGCCGCCGTCCGACTGAACCCGAACCCCGACAACCCCTCCACGCGAAAGAACAGAGACCATGCTCCAGAACCTCACAGGGTGGCACGCCCTGATCATCCTCGCGATCGTCGTCCTCGTCTTCGGCGCCGCGAAGCTCCCCGCCCTCGCCAAGAGCGTCGGCCAGTCGATGCGCATCCTCAGATCGGAGGTCGCCGAGCCTTCGAACGAGGCACGGGTCGAGCCGACGCCGAGGGGCCGGGACCGTGTCGACGCTCGGGAGTCCGCAGACCTCCCGCAGCCCGTCCTGCGGCCCGCGGAGTAAACCGTGTCCTCGCTCGCCGCTGATGCCGTCGAGGCGAGCACCGCGCCCGCCCTGGCCCGGATGCCGCTGTCCTCGCACCTGCGGGAGGCGCGCACGCGCTCGTTCCGTGCGACGGCGGCGCTCCTGACCGGGGTGGTCGCCGGGTATCTCCTCTCGGACCAGATCCTCGAGGTCGTGCGAGCACCGATCAGTGCGCTCGCCGAATCGCGCGATGCGAGCCTCAACTACGACAGCATCATCGGGGCTTTCGACCTTCGGCTCAAGATCGCGCTCTTCGCCGGTGTCGCGCTGTCGAGTCCCGTCTGGATGCACGAGCTGCTCGCGTTCCTCGCTCCGGGTCTGACCACCAGAGAGAAGAGGTACACGTTCGGCTTCCTGGCGGCATCCGTTCCCCTGTTCATCGGCGGATGCCTGATGGGCTTCCTTCTCTTCCCCCACATGGTCGAGCTGCTCGCGAGCTTCGCCTCGACCGAGGACAGCACGCTGCTGCAGGCGTCGTACTACGTCGACTTCATCCTCAAGATCGTGCTCGCGACCGGGGTCGCCTTCGTGCTCCCGGTGTTCGTCGTGATGCTCAACCTGCTCGGTGTCGTGTCGGCGGCGGCGATCGCGCGGAGCTGGCGTCTCGTCGTCGTCGCGATCGTCCTCTTCAGTGCGGTCGTGACCCCCGCGGCCGACGTGCTGTCGATGTTCCTGATCGCGATTCCCATGACCCTGCTGTTCCTGATCGCCCTGCTGCTCGCATGGCTGCATGATCGCAGGGTCGGGGAGTCGGCCGTCGGCACAACGGAGGCATGACGATGTTCGGAGTGGCGAGCATCCGCCAGGAATGGACCGCCGTGGATCCCCGGCGGTACGACCCGAGGCAGATCATCCGCGAGGCGTGGGATGCGGGGGAGGAGTCGGACGGCTCGAAAGCCGCTGAGGCCCCGCAGCCGGAGCCCGAGGGGCGCTGGATCGTGGCTGGATCGTCCGGTCATCCACGGCGCGTGTGGGAGCCCGTTGAGGCGGAGGCCCGCGTGCGCGGCGCCGACCTGCTAGACTGATGGAGCAACGTGAGTTCTGGCCGCCCTCTAGGCCACCACGGAGCCACTGATCAGGGCCATTACGGACCAAGCGCATCGATGCGCGCGGCATCCGCCTTCGATCTCACATCTTGCGGGTCGCGACAACGCGTGCCCGTCACACAGCAATGAGTATCACCATGAGCACGACCACTTTTCCTCCTTCCGATCCGTTGACCTGGAAACAGGCCGACACAGATGTGCACGTCGCGACCCGCGGCGGCGAGTTCGCCGGGTTCGTCGAATTCGACGGCACCGCGCATGTCGCCCGCGACCAGCGCGGTGACGACCTCGGCTCGTTCGAGTCGCTGGATGCCGCCCGTGACGCCCTCGAGAGCGCGAATGCGCCGAGATCTCGCCCGCGCAGCCTCACCTCTCCCTTTCGCCGCGCCCTCCGCAGCCGACCGCGTCGCGCACGCGCCTGACCGTTCCATGCGGGGGAACTGTGAATCGGCAAGGGATGCTGATGTATTCCCCAAATCGCATGAGGGCAGGGTTAGCCTGAGTTAAGCGTTCGGCGATCTGCCTTGGGCTTCACATCAGCTCAAGGGCTCCGATCGACGGGAGAGCAACATCTCCATTTCACAGGTCGAAAAGACCGACGCAGTTCTCGGACCGGTACGTCAGACGTATTCGGGCAATGCGGACATTCCTCCGATGACCCACGCCTACAAGCAGGTCTCGCAGGTCATCCGCGAAACCGGCCTCCTCCAGCGCGCCGGATGGTTCTACATCTTCGTGGCCGCCGGCATCGCCGTGGCTCTGGGCGGAGTCATCACGGGCTTCATCCTTCTCGGCGACAGCTGGCTCCAGCTCCTGATGGCCGGGGCTCTCGGCATCATCCTCACGCAGGTGGCGTTCCTCGCCCATGAGGCCGCGCATCGTCAGATCCTCTCCACGGGCCCGGCGAACTTCCGCCTCGCCCGCATCCTCGCCGCCGGCGTGGTGGGAATCAGCTATTCCTGGTGGGACTCCAAGCACACCAAGCACCACGGCAACCCGAACCAGGTCGGCAAGGACCCCGACATCGAGGTCGACACGATCTCGTTCCTCGAGACCGACGCCGCGCAGTCCCGCGGTATCGTCCGTCTGATCACGCGCAAGCAGGGGTGGCTGTTCTTCCCGCTGCTGACGCTCGAGGGCCTGAACCTCCACTACCTGGGCGTGAAGCACCTGGTGACCAGCAAGAAGGCCAAGGGTCGCTGGATCGAGCTGGGCCTCATCGCCCTCCGGTTCGCGATCGTCCTCGTGCCTGTGTTCCTGATGCTGCCGCTCGGCATGGCATTCGCCTTCATGGGTGTGCAGCTCGCCGTCTTCGGCGTCTACATGGGCGCGTCCTTCGCGCCGAACCACAAGGGCATGCCGATCATCGATCCCAACGCCCGTCTCGACTTCTTCTCGAAGCAGGTGCGCACCTCTCGCAACATCCGTGGCGGATGGTGGGCCACCTGGCTCATGGGCGGACTCAACTACCAGGTCGAGCACCACCTGTTCCCGAACATGCCCCGCCCGCACCTCTCGAAGGCTCGCGAGGTCGTGCGCGACTACTGCGCCGCCAACAACGTGCCCTACACCGAGACCAGCCTCGGCCGGTCGTACGCGATCGTGATCGAGTACCTCAACCGCGTCGGTCTCGCCGCCGGTGCTGATCCGTTCGACTGCCCCGCAGCGGCCCAGTTCGTCCGGGCGTAGACACTCTCGCGGCATCGCAGCCGACCTGCACGGCCCCATCCTTCGGGATGGGGCCGTTCGCATGCCAGACGGTCAGTTCCGCCGGATCCAGCGGAACGTCGCGCGGCTGAGGATGAAGCCGACCACGAGCCATGCGGCGAGGGCGACCGCCACGAGCCCGAGATCCCATGATCCGCTCGGCTCTGCCGAGGAGAACGACTCGGGCAGGATCGCCGCGCGCATACCCTGAGCCATCCACTTGAGGGGAAAGACGGAAGCGACGTTCTGCAGCCATTCCGGCAGCGCGGTGAAGGCGATGTAGACGCCGGAGATGAACTGCAGCAGCAGCACGACCGGGATCACCACGGCGGACGCCGTCTTGCCCGACCGCGGCACGGCAGACAGTGCGATGCCGAGAAGCGTGCACGAGAGCAGGCCGAGCACGAAGACCCAGGCGAAGCGACCCCAGGCCTCAGCATCCGAGGGCAGCTCGACCTGATAGAGGACGACCGCGACGACCAGCAGCAGAGTGATCTGCAGGATCGCGGTGACGAAGACCTCACCGATCTTGCCGATGAAGTACGTCGCCGGTGAGATCGGCGTGCTGCCCAGCCGCTTGAGGGTTCCGTCGCTCTTCTCCACTGCGATCTCGATCGACAGGCCCTGCATCCCGGAGAGGAAGATGCCTCCTGCGACGAGACCGGGAAGGTAGTACGTCGCCATGCTGATCTTGTCGGGCCCTTCGCCGATGTCGCCCGTGAAGATCGTCGCGAAGATGAGGTACATGAGGGTGGGGAACAGGAAGGTGAAGAAGACCTGGTCGCTGGCGCGGAAGTACTGACGCAGTTCGAACGGGATGCGGCGTACCCCGAGGCGAACCGTGCGAGCGAGCCCGAAGTTCGGCGTGGCAGTCGTGGTGCTCATGCGGACTCCGCCACATCTGCCCGCAGGGCCTCTGCGGTCGGATCGGAATCGGATGCGGCTCCGTGCTCACGGATGAGGCCGAGGTAGATGTCCTCGAGAGTGGGACGCACGACCTCGAGGCCGTCCGGCTCGCCGCCCGCGCGCTGCAGCTCGGAGACGACCGCACCGGGAGTGGTCGTGCGCTGCTCGCGGCGCACGCCGGCGGCATCCCTCCAGCGAACCATCGGCGTCCTCGCCTCGGGCCCGCCGATCTCGTCGATCTTCCCGATCGCCACGATGCGCCCGTCTGTGATCACCGCCGCGCGATCGCCCAGCCGGGCGGCCTCATCGAGATAGTGAGTGGTCAGCAGGATGCTGGTGCCCTCGGACTTCAGGGTGCGGATGAGCTGCCAGAACTGCTGTCGGGCCTCGGGATCGAAGCCGGTCGTCGGCTCATCGAGGAACAGGAGTTCGGGGCGTCCGATGATCCCGAGGGCGACATCGAGACGGCGCTGCTGACCACCGGACAGCTTGCCCGCTCTGGATCGCTGCTTGTGCTCGAGCCCCACGGCGGCGATCACCTCGTCGACCGAACGAGGGTGGGGGTAGTAACCGGCGAACTCGGTGAGCAGCTCCCGCACGGTGAAGTTGCCGGCCTCTCCGGTGGACTGCAGCACGATCCCCAGTCGCGCCTTCCACGCCAGACCGCCGCGCTGGGGGTCGACACCGAGCACGCGCACGTCGCCGGACGTGCGGTGACGATAGCCCTCGAGGATCTCGATGGTCGTCGACTTGCCAGCGCCGTTCGGGCCCAGAAGAGCGAAGGTCTCTCCCCGGCGGATGTCGAAGCTGATGCCGTCGACTGCGACGGCACCCCCGTACTCCTTGCGGAGATCCCGCACCTCGATCACGCTGTCTGTCATAGGTACAGCGTGCACGCTGACGGCTCCGAGCGATAGCAGGACGGGTGAACGAAGCGGGGGCGTGGGCGGATATCCGCCCACGCCCCCGCTCGGTCAGTCAGGAGAAGTCGCTCAGCGGGAGGCCTTCTGATCGGACTCGACGACCTCGATGGTGATCTTGCCGTCGATCGTCTCGGCGTTCTCGTCGAGGAGCTCGTCCTCCAGTGCCTCGTCACCGCGGAACTCCTCGTCGCCGGTGACCTCGTCGACCGCGTCGTCGGAGTCGTCGATCAGCTCGGCTTCCTCGACCTCGACGGTCTCGGCGTCGGTGTCGTCATCGACCTGCGACGCGGCCGCTGCAGAGCCGACGGATGATGCCTCGTCGCTGAAGATGCCCTCCGGGCGGATCAGCTCGCGCACCTCGGCCATGAAGCTGGCGAGCTGCTGCTGCTGCCAGCGCAGCTGGCGCGCGTGGTCCTCGGCATCCCGCAGCACGGCGGACGTGTGACCCGTCACCGAGTCGACGATCTTCTGCGACTTCACGCGGGCACGGTCCAGGGTGTCGCGGGCGCGCACCTGAGCATCCGCTTCGATGGTCTGCGCCTGCGACCGCATCAGGCGCTCGTAGTCGTCAGCCTTCGCCGAGATGCGCTGCGCGTGATCGAGCGAAGCGGCCACCTGCTCGTTGGCATCGGTGGTGATGCGCTCGGCGTGGGCGACGGCCTGGTTGTGCAGCACCAGGAACTCCTGCTGAGCGTCGTCCTGCCGACGGGTGAGCGTCTCCTCGAACTCGAGGACGCGGGCGTTCATCTCGCGCACCTCGCGCTCGGCCTCGGCGCGCAGCTGGGTGGTCTCGCGGGTGACGAGCGAGCGGAGCGCCGCAGCGCCCTTCTCCGCCTCGGTGCGGATGGCCGTGGCCTCCTGCGTCGCCTGGTGCACCCGCTCGGCGGCGTGCGCTGCCTCGCGCTCGAGCGTCGCCTGGTGGGCGGTGTACTCGGTGTCGATCTTCAGGCGCACCTGGTCGGCGTCGTGCTGAGCGTGCGCGATGATGCGGGTGACGTCGGCATCCGCCTCGGCCCGCTGTGCGGTGACCTCTTCGCGCGCGGCCGCCATCAGACGGTCGGCCTGCACGGCGGCGTTCTGGATGAGGACGTTGGCCTGCTCCTCGGCCACCCGGAGGATCGCCTCGAACTGCTCCCGCGACGGTGCCTCCTGGCCATCCGCGCGCGGGGTGTCGACGAGCTCGTTGGTGAGGGTGGCGACCTGCTGCTCGGTCTCGGCAGCCTTCGCCTTGGTGGCGAGGAGCTCCGCCTCGAGCTCTTCGCGGGCGATGCGCTCTTCTTCGCGAAGCGCCTCGACTGCGTCCTCGTGACGTGCCTCGGTGGCGGCGAGGTCGGCCTTCGCCTGCTTCAGCTGATTGCGCAGAGTGCTGAGGGCCGAGTCGACCTCCGCCTTGTCGTAGCCGCGGAACGAGGCCGTGAAGCCGGACTGCTCGCGCGGCGTCTCTTCGATCAGCTTGTCGAAGAAGTCGGGGGTCCGGTCGTTGTCGGGGGATTCACTCATGGGTCGGCCTTTCCGGCGCAGGTCACAGGGACTGAGAGCTGTGATGAGAAATGGTGCCGTCGCGAGGCCGACTGTGGGCTGGCCGGTGCGTGATCAGCAGTAACACAGCCTAGTTGCGACGGCTGTGAGATGCACCCGATGTTCCGGTACGCGCTGGGCTTCTCTACTCCGCGATCCACGACTCGGTCGCATCGTCGCGCCGGTGCCGCAAGGGCGGCCCGGGCGAGACCTGGACGCCCTCAGCGCGTGCTGCGGCGGAGACGGCGGAGCGCAGGTCTGACCAGAACTCGGAAGTGTTGGGAACGCCCAGATGCTCGCGGATCCTCTCCACCTGCAGACGGGTCCCGTTCTCATCGTCGACCACCCGCACGATCGCGTCATCCGGTTCGACGAATCGGATACCGTAGCCTCCGCTCGCGAGCGGGGTGAACTTGCGTGGCTGCTGACGCACGACCCCGTCGACGATCTCCCTCGCCGTGGCCTCAGACGTCTGCAGCACGAGCGTCGTGCCCAGTTCCTCGAGTATCCCGGTGAGGCGGTCGGCCACGTGACGCTGCCCTGCTCTGCCGCCGGCGGCGCCGGTGGAGCGACGGACCCAGCGGGGCAGGAGGATCGCGAGCACGATGATCGCGCCGATCGCGGCGATGTAGATGAGCGGATTGTCCACGGATACAACCTACGTGCACCTCGTCCCCGAGGCCTTGGAGGAATTTAGCTCCAGTGCTACATTCGGAGCATGACGATCATCCGCGGTGTCCGTGCTCAGCTCCGTCGGCGACTCCTGATCACCTATCGGGTCGAGCCGGAGGTCGCCGCCTCCCTGCTGCCCACGGGATTCCGCCCGCAGATCGTCGACGGGTCTGCGGTGGCCGGCGTGTGCGTGCTGGGGCTGGAGTCGATCCGACCGAGCTGGGCGCGGGGCCGGTGGGGTCTGCGCTCCGAGAACGCCGCCCACCGGGTCGCCGTCGAGTGGGACACCGCGGATGGCGTGCAGAAAGGCGTCTTCATCGTCGGTCGGCACAGCTCGGCGTGGCATCCGGTCATCTTCGGCGGACGGTTGTTCCCGGGGGTGCATCGCCGAGCGAGGTTCGAGATCGAGGAGGGGGATGATCGCTACGCGGTCACGATGGATGCCGGCGAGCACAGTCTCTGCGCGGATGTCGAGGTGGGAGGCGCATGGTCGAGCTCTCTCTTCGCCTCGATCGACGAGGCCTCGGACTTCTATCGCGCCGGTCGGCTCGGCTGGTCGGCGGCGCGGGGAGGGCGCGGCGTCGAATCGGTCGCGCTCACCACCGACGCGTGGAGGGTCGAGAACGCACACCTGCACAGCGTGAGCTCGTCGTTCTTCGACGCTCTTCCCGCCGGCTCAGCGGTGTTCGACAGTGTCGTCGTGATGCGCGATCTTCCGCTGACGCTGTCGGACGTGCGCGAGTCCCGGATCGACGCGGTGCTCAGCCCAGCAGGAACATGATGAGGATCAGCACGGGCAGGCAGCCGAGAGTGGTCAGGAATACGGTGTCGCGCGAGATCGTCTCGCCGATGTCGTAGCGCTGCGAGTAATTGAAGACGTTCTGTGCGGTGGGGAGCGCGGCGAGGATCACGACGATCAGCACCTCGGCCGGCGAGAGCCCGAAGACGAACTCGGCCACCACCCACGCGATCAGCGGCATCGCGATGAGCTTGAGCGAGGTGGCGAGGATGACGTCCCGCCGGTGGCCGGGGGCGCCGAGTACGCGCTGGCCGTGCAGGGAGATGCCGTAGCTGATCAGCAGAACCGGCACGGCGGCATCGGCGATCAGCTGAGCCGGCTCCATGATGATGGGCGGTACTGTGAGGCCCAGCACCGAGATGAGCGTGCCGAGGAGCGACGCGATGATGATGGGATTCGTCGCCGTGCGCACGAGCGTCTTGCGCAGCGAGACGCGATCGCTCGTGACGGCGTCGAGGATCGTCAGCGAGATCGGGGTGAACACCAGCAGCTGCATGAGCACCACCGGTGCGGGGTACGCGGCGCTGCCGAGAAGGTAGAGCGACAACGGGATGCCGATGTTGTTCGAGTTGACCTGCCCCGCCGACAGCGCTCCGATCAGGGTCTCTCCGACCGGGCGCTTCCACCAGAGCCGCGCGATGAGTGTGTAGATCCCGATGATCGCGACGGCCGCTATCGCCGACACGGGCAGCAGCGAGGAGAAGAGCATCTTCGCATCGGCGTGGGCGAGCACGGTGAAGAGCAGGAACGGCGACAGCACGAAGAAGATCAGACGCCCGAGCACGTGCCGGGCGTGCGGTCCGAGCAGGTCGATCCGGCCGAGCAGATAGCCGAGTGCGATCGCGACTCCCACGACGGCGAATCCGGTGAGCGTCTCGAGCATGGTTCGAGCGTATCCAGCCCGGAGGCACGTCGTCGCCACCGGCACGGTCGGCGCGCGGGAGTCCGCCGTAGCAGTCGGAGTGGGCCCGCGTCAATGGATGAGCTCCGATCAGCGTCAAGACGGGGTGCGGCCATACGCTGAGAACACGACGAGCAGCATCTGCCGCTCTCCGTCGGTCGAACCAGACGGTGCCCTCGAGTTCTCTCGGTCTTGAGCGCCCACATGGGGGTGGGTGCGCTTGCGGACCTTCTCATCGACTGCTCCGGTCCCCCCGTTCGGGCGCGGGGGACCGGAACCAACTCCCTCGGGAGTGGCCGCTACTTCAGGCGGAGCATCCTCTGCACGGCCTTCACGCCGGCGTTCGCGCTGCGGGCGCGCATCGCGGACTCGAGCTCCTCGAGCGATTCCTTCGTGTCCACCCGGGGCTCGCCGAGGTAGAGGTCGCGGAACACGAGATACCAGAAGTCGCTCAGCATGAGTCGATAGAGATCGTTGAGCGCGCGGTCGGTGAGGAACTCGAAGAGCTCCACATGGGCTTCGATCCATCCCTCGCCCGTCTCGACGGACTGGATGGCGTCGGCGATCAGTTCGCACGCGATGGCGAGATCCGCCTCGGACAGCGCAAGCGCGGCCTCACGGATGATCTCCCCGCCCTGAGAGGCGGCGAACTCGCGGGTGATGCGGGACCGCTCGTCGGTGATGTCGGTGACCATCGAGTAGCGGTTCGCGTGGACCTCCATCAGCCCGGCGCGCGCCAGTCGCTGCACGGCCTCTCGGACGGGGGTGCGGGTGACTCCCAGATCGTCTGCGATCGCCTTGTCGCTCAGTTTCGCGCCAGGCGCGTAGGTGCCGTCGGCGATCGACGTCGCGAGTCGACGAAAGAGCTCTTCAGCTCCGAGGTTCCGCTGCGCCCCAGGCACAACGGGCAGTTCAGGTCCCATATCGGTATATTACGACGCATAGGTATGGCGGGGCTGTCCGCCGAGCGAATGCGTGTTTGACCTGCGGCCCGTGCACCTGCTCGACGCATCGAGACGGTCGACCTGAGACGTGCCGTCTCGTGGCTGGAGCGCGTGACGACAGGCACAGAACCAGCAGCCCAGGGGAGCGGAGCAGACACCGACTCTCACCGGAAAAAGCGGAAACCCCCGCCATGTAGAAGCTAGGCGAGGGTTCCTAAGGTGACTGTAATGATCACCCTGTGGCTCCGACGGGCGTCGATCCCGTGACCTCACGATTTTCAGTCGTGCGCTCTACCAACTGAGCTACAGAGCCATGCGACCGGCTAGACCTGTCGCATCTAGACGAAAGGCCCTTCTCGAAGAAAAGGGCCCGTCGCTTAGAGCGACCCTGACGGGACTTGAACCCGCGACCTCCGCCGTGACAGGGCGGCACGCTAACCAACTGCGCTACAGGGCCATACTTGTTTTCAATTGTACCGGAAGGAGTGACCCCAACGGGATTCGAACCCGTGCTACCGCCGTGAAAGGGCGGCGTCCTAGGCCGCTAAACGATGGGGCCGAAGTCTGTCCCGGAGGACTTCCTTGCCGACGCTCAAGCATAAGGGAAGATCTGAGCAAAACGCGAATCGAGGGCGAGCCTGCTGTCTCCCGGGCGTGTTCAGGAGGACGATGGACTCACATCGCTGTGCCCTCTCCCGCTGTCCGCCCCCTGGTGCGGATGTGAAAGAAGTTGTTAGTGTGGCATCTGTGAAACCGGCGAAAGGGGCCGTGTGAACGACCATCACTCCACGTCGGATGCTGCTGCGGCGGCGTCCGACGACTGCGGCTGCGCGCCGACCCCTGCGGAGAGCCGCGCGTTCTGGAAGGACCGTTCGGTCACCCGTCGCAGCGCCCTCACGTTCGGCGCGCTCAGCGTCGTCGCCCTCAGCGCCTTCGGCGTCTCCTCAGGAGTGACCGCCGCGTACGCCGCCTCGTACCCCAGCTGGGACGACGTGCAGAACGCCATGAACAACGAGTCCGCGAAGGCAGCGGAGGTCACGCGCATCGAGGGACTCATCCAGTCGCTCAAGCAGCGGGTGGCGGATGCGCAGGCCAAGGCCGTGCTCGCGGGCGAGGAGTACAACGCCGCGCAGCTCGCCTACTTCGACGCCATCGCCGTCGCGGAGGAGCTCCAGTCGAAGGCCGATGAGCAGGCCGTCGCCGCCGATGACGCCACGAAGAAGGCGGCCCAGCTCGCGGCGCAGCTGTATCGCAACGGCGGTGACGACACCGCCCTCGAGCTGTTCTTCGCCGGCTCGGCCGACAACGCCGACCAGCTGCTCTCGCGTCTCGGCACGATGGACAAGGTCTATCAGTACAACCAGACGGTGCACGACAACGCGGTCGCTGCCCGCAACTCGGCCCAGCAGCTCACCGATCAGGCTGTCGTCGCCCGCACGGAGCGCGATCGCCTGCAGCAGATCGCCGAGCAGAAGATGATCGAGGCTCAGGCCGCTGCGGACGCCGCTCAGGCTGCGCTCGACGAGCAGTCGGCGAACCTCGCGACGATGCAGGCACAGCTCTCAGCCCTGAAAGACGCCACGGCGACGACCGTGGCCGGGTACAAGGAGGGCGTGCGCGTCGCGGAGGAGGAGCGCAAGCGTCGCGAAGCGGCCGAGGCCGCGGCAGCCGCCGCAGGCAACGGCGGCGGAGGAGGTGGCGGCGGAGGCGTCGGCGGCTCGCCGGGTTCCGGCGGCTGGGTTCGACCGCACGGAGGACACCGGAGCGCCGGATTCGGCCCCCGGCCCAAGCCCTGCGCAGCCTGCTCCGGCTACCACTACGGCGTCGACCTCGCGAACGGGTGCGGCGCGGCGATCTATGCGGCGCAGTCCGGAACCGTCGACTACGCCGGTCCGCGCGGCAACTACGGCAACTACATCCGCATCCAGCACGGCGGGGGAGTCTCCTCCGGCTATGCCCACATCAGGGACGGCGGCTTCGCCGTCCGCAGCGGGTCATGGGTCAACTCCGGTCAGGTCATCGCCTACGCGGGCAACACCGGAGCATCCGTCGGCTGCCACCTGCACTTCGAGGTGTACATCAACGGCGCGTACACCAACCCGATCACGTTCCTCGCAGATCGCGGCGTCTCGGTCTGAGAACGACCACGACGAGAAGACCCCCGGCCGCTGAGCGGAACCGGGGGTCTTCTCGTCGGAGCCTGGGGTCAGTGACCCTGCTCGCCGAAGCGGACGATCGCCTCGTCGAGGATGCGCTGCGCCTCTGCGGCGTCGCCCCATGCGTCGACCTTGACCCACTTGTTGGGCTCGAGGTCCTTGTAGTGCTCGAAGAAGTGCTCGATCTCCTTCTTGGTGTACTCGGCGACGTCGCCGATGTCGTGGATGTGGGCCCAACGGGGGTCCTTCGACAGCACGGCGACGAGCTTGTCGTCTCCGCCGGCCTCGTCGCTCATCTTGAGCACGGCGACCGGGCGCACCTCGACGACGACGCCGGGGTAGATGGCGTGGTCGAGGAGCACGAGAACGTCGAGCGGGTCGCCGTCCTCGCCGAGGGTGTTGTCGAAGTAGCCGTAGTCGGCGGGGTACCCGAAGGTCGTGTAGAGCACGCGGTCGAGGTGCACTCGTCCGGTCTCGTGGTCGACCTCGTACTTCACGCGGCTGCCGCGCGGGATCTCGATGACGGCGTCGTGTGCGCCCATGCGTGTGCTCCTCAGAAATGACGGTTGGATGCCGCGCACTAGCCTAGCCGGGCCGTCGACGGGTGCTGTCAGCGTTCGGCGGCCGGGGCGATGCCGAGCAGTGCATCCTGGACGGCCGCCGTGCGGTCGCGGATGGCGGCAGCCACCGCGGCGACCGCGGGCTGGCGCAGCGAGTCCGGACGCAGCACCATCCAGTAGGGCAGGCGCTCGGCGAAGTCGTCGGGGAGGAGCCGCACCAGATCGGCGTGGCCGTCGGCCAGGAAGCACGGAAGGAAGCCGATCCCCGCGCCGGCGCGTGTGGCCTCGACATGGACGAAGACGTTGGTCGAGCTGAGCGAATCCGGCATCCCCGGCACGAGTCGTCGAGGAGCATCCAGATCGTCGACCTGGAGCATCGAATCGACGAAGTAGACCAGCGGATGCCTGCTCAGCTCATGGGAATCGGCGGGCGTCCCGTGCTCGTCCAGGTACCCGTGCGACGCGTACATGCCCAAGGTGTAGAAGCCGAGTCGGATGGCCTCGGCGCGGTGCACCTGCGGTTCTCCGACCACCACTTCCAAGTCCAGCCCGGAACGGTACTGCAGAGCCCGCCGGGTGACGTTGACGATCTCGACGCTGAGTCTCGGATACTTTCGCCGCAGCTGCGCGACCGCGGGCGCGATGACGAACGCACTGAACCCGTCGGTGGCGGAGATCCGCACGACCCCGGCTATCTGATCGGACTCGGCTTCTCCTTCATGGATCGTCGCCACCGCCGTCTCCACGTCCTCGGCAGCGCGCACCGCCCGACGCCCGAGGTCGGTCAACTCCCACCCTCCCGAGCTGCGGGCGAGGACCCGCCCGCCCAGGACTCTCTCCAATGCGGCGATGCGTCGCGAGACTGTCGTGTGATTCAGCCCCAGGCTCTGGCCGGCAGTCGTGAAGCGACCGGTGCGCGACACGGCGAGAAGGATGAGGAGGTCGTCGGCGTGCGGCTCGGAGGTACTCGGGGAAGATGTCACATCTGCAATTGTGCACTCCGTCTCTGCTCGACTGGTCATTGGCGCACAGAGCCGGGCGTGCACATACTGGCGGAGGCCGCCCGCAGACGGGATACCGGCCCGCCAGGCAGCCGTCGACGAGGACGCTGCAGAACACGAAGGAGTGCATTCATGGGCGTCGAGCAACCGGTCGACTCGCAGGTCGAGACCCGAACATCCGGGCTGAAGAAGATCGTGGCCGCCTCGATGGTGGGCACGGTGGTGGAGTGGTACGAGTTCTTCCTCTACGCCACCGCCGCATCGCTCGTCTTCGGCACCTTCTTCTTCCCCAACGCCGGCACCGAGCTCGACGGCATCATCGCCGCATTCCTGACCTACGCGGTCGGATTCATCGCCCGTCCGCTCGGCGGCATCGTGTTCGGCCAGATCGGCGACAAGCTCGGCCGCAAGCACACCCTGCAGATCACCATCATCCTCGTCGGGGTCGCGACCTTCCTGATGGGGTGCCTGCCCGGCTTCGATTCGATCGGCTACTGGGCGCCGGCGCTGCTCGTGCTCCTGCGATTCATCCAGGGGTTCGCCGTCGGCGGTGAATGGGGCGGTGCCGTGCTGCTGGTCGCCGAGCAGAGCCCCGACAGGTCTCGCGCGTTCTGGTCGAGCTGGCCCCAGGCCGCCGTCCCGGTGGGCAACCTGCTGGCGACCCTGGTGCTGCTCGGCATGTCCTGGGCGCTTCCCGCCGACCAGTTCCTGAGCTGGGGATGGCGCGTGGCGTTCTGGGTCTCGGCGATCGTCGTCGTCATCGGCTATTACATCCGCCGGCACGTCAGCGAGGCGCCCATCTTCCTCGAGGCCCGCGCACAGGTCGAGGCCGACAAGGCCGTGAGCTACGGAGTGCTCGAGGTCGTGCGCAAGTACCCGCGGGGCATCTTCGGAGCCATGGGCCTGCGCTTCGCGGAGAACATCCTGTACTACATCATCGTCTCGTTCACGATCGTGTACCTGAAGACGGTGCACGCCTACGACACGAGTCAGCTGCTGCTGGCGCTTCTGGTCGCGCACGCCATCCACTTCGTCGTGATCCCGCAGGTCGGCCGGCTCTCGGACGCCTGGGGACGCAAGCCCGTCTACCTCGCCGGCGCGGTGCTCGGAGCCAGCTGGGCGTTCTTCGCATTCCCGATGTTCGACACCCAGAACCCGTTCGTGATCATCGCGGCGGTCACGATCGGTCTGTGCTTCCACGCGCTCATGTATGCGGGGCAGCCGGCGATCATGGCCGAGATGTTCCCGACCCGCATGCGCTATTCCGGCGTCTCCCTGGGGTACCAGGTCACCTCGATCGTCGCGGGCTCGCTCGCGCCGATCATCGCCACGGCCCTGCTGCAGGACTTCGGCTCGTGGCTGCCGGTGGCGATCTACGTCGCGGCAGCTTGCGCCGTCACCGCGGTCGCGGTGGTCACCCTCAAGGAGACCCGCGGGGTGTCCCTGCACGACATCGATGACGCGGATGCACGCAAGCACGGGCTGAACACTCCCCGGGTGAGCGCGGCATGACCGAGCGAAGCATCGAGAGGCCGGGTGCGGCCGGTCTGTCGCTGAGCGGCCGCCGAGCCCTGGTGACGGGAGGCGCCAGCGGGATCGGCCTGGCGGTCGTGCGAGCATTGGCCGCGCGTGGCGCTCACGTCGTGGTCGCAGACAAGGATCGCGCGCAGTGCGAGGCCGCCGCGGCCGAGGTCGGAGGCTCGAGCTGGGTGGTCGATCTGCTGGAGCCGGCCGCCGTCACCGACGACCGGCTGGCCGACGTGCTGGCCGGTGTCGACATCCTGGTGAACAACGCCGGGATCCAGCACATCAGCCCGATCCAGGATTTCGATCCCGAGGACTTCCGACGGATCGTGACCCTCATGTTGGAGGTCCCGTTCCTGCTGATCCGCGCGGCTCTGCCGGAGATGTACGCGAACGGGTTCGGCCGGATCGTGAACGTCTCATCGGTGCACGGACTGCGCGCATCGCCCTACAAGTCCGCCTACGTCGCGGCCAAGCACGGGCTGGAGGGACTGTCGAAGGCCACCGCGCTCGAAGGAGGGGAGCACGGCGTCACCAGCAACTGCGTCAACCCCGGCTACGTGCGCACGGCGCTGGTCGAGAAGCAGCTGTCCGACCAGGCGCGGGTGCACGGCATCCCTGAAGCCGAGGTGCTGGCGAAGATCATGCTGACCGAAAGCGCGATCAAGCGCCTGATCGAGCCCGACGAGGTGGCATCGCTGGTCGCCTGGCTGGCGAGCGACGAGGCGTCGATGGTCACCGGGGCGAGCTATGCGATGGACGGCGGCTGGTCGGCGCGATGAGGAACGATCCGCGTCCAGAGCCGATCCAGGAGCGATGACAGAGGTCCGGTGAGCCAGAGCAGCAGCAGGGCGAGGTACCCCACTCCTCCGAGGCTGATCGCCAACAGCATCGCCACCGCCGAGAGCAGGATCGAGGCGATGTCGGCGGCGGCACCGTGACGGATACGGGAGGGCGGCGTCTTCGTCAGGTCAGGGCGCCGCAGCAGATAGATGCGCGCGCCGAGCGTGGTGATCTGCGTGGCGATGAGCGTGCCGATGTAGAGGACCACCTGCAGTGGGTCGGTGTCCATCTGACCGAGCATCGCCGTAGGCACCGGCAGCCAGACGATCGTCGCCATCCAGGCCACGTTGAGCCAGAGAAGCGGTCTCGTGATCCGCGTGACCTCGTCGTACTGTCGGTGGTGCCCCATCCAGAAATTGGCGATGAGGACGAAACTCAGCCCGAAGCTCAGCAGCTGTCCTGCATGCTCCTGCAAGAACTCGGCGGTGCCCAGACCTCCGGCGGCGGCCTCGGACACGGACTCCATCAGCGGCAGGATCAGCAGCGTCATCGCGATGGCGACGACCGCGTCGACGAACGCCTTGAATCGTTCGGTCCTGAACCGCAGCACGTGATCCGTCACGGCGCCAGGCTAGAGCGCGATGCCCGTCGAGCGCGAGCGCTGTGCGGTGATCCGTCCCCGTGATCTACCGTTGGTCTGTGCCGTCGCTCTCTCCCGTCATCGCCGAGATCCGCCTCGCCGTGCGCACCGCGCTCGCCGATCTGCCCGAGGGGTCGACAGTCGTCGTCGCTCTCTCCGGGGGAGCGGACTCCCTCGCGCTCGCCGCGGCGACCGCTTTCGAGGCGCCCAAGCTCGGGCTTCGGGTGGGCACGCTCACCGTCGACCATGGGCTGCAGAACGGGTCGGATGCCGTCGCCGCGCGCGCTGCGAGAGCGGCGGCCGCGCTGGGGCTCGACGCGCTGGTCGTGCGCGTGGAGGTCGGCGCTGACGGAGGCCCTGAGGCAGCGGCGCGAGACGCGCGGTACCGGGTGCTGAAGGACGCCGCGACGGATGCCGGTGCGGCGGCCGTGATCCTCGGGCATACGCTCGACGACCAGGCCGAGACGGTGCTGCTCGGTCTCGCACGCGGATCCGGCGCTGCGAGCCTGCAGGGGATGGCTCCCGTGCGAGAGGACGATGACGGACTGCGCTGGGTGCGCCCGATGCTCGGGGTGCGGCGCGAGACCACACGAGCGTTCTGCGCGGAATCCGATCTCGAGGTCTGGGACGACCCGCACAACACAGAGGATCGGTTCGCCCGGGTGCGGGTGCGCGACCGGGTCCTTCCGGTGCTCGAGACCGAGCTCGGCCCCGGCATCGCCGAGGCGCTCGCGCGCACCGCCGAGCAGCTGCGCGAAGACGCCGAGGCGTTCGACGAGATGATCCACGAGACGATCGAGGACATCGTCGAGCACGCCGAGGCGGGGATCTCCGTGAGCGTCGCCGCACTCGCCGCGAACCCCGCCGCTCTCCGCAACCGCATCATCCGACTCGTGGTCGACAGCGAGTTCGGCGTGAGCCTGACCCGATCGCAGACCCTCGAGGTCGCTCGTCTGGCGATCGACTGGTCGGGTCAGGGGCCCATCGATCTGCCGGGGTGCTCGGCGGCTCGAGCGGGCGGTCGCATCGTGTTCACCGCGCGCTGAGCCGCGGCATCCCACTCCTCGCGGAGACGGAGAACTCCCGCGGTCGCCTCCTCAGGAGGGGGCCGCAGGGGTGTCGTCCGGCAGGCTGGCGGGGGGCTACTTCTTTCCGC
Organism: Microbacterium sp. Root280D1; assembly: GCF_001428975.1. Classification (NCBI taxonomy): domain Bacteria; kingdom Bacillati; phylum Actinomycetota; class Actinomycetes; order Micrococcales; family Microbacteriaceae; genus Microbacterium; species Microbacterium sp. Root280D1. Next base: position 824,022 of record NZ_LMJK01000001.1, read on the forward strand.
CCAGCAGGCCGCCGAGGATGTCTCCGATTCCGCCGCCGCCGGACGAGCTTCCGCCGCCGAGGATGCCGCCGAGGATGTCTCCGATTCCGCCGCCGCCCGTGGAGCCGCCGCCGAGGATGCCGCCGATGACGTCACCGATTCCGCCGCCGCCCGACTGCGACTCTGCAGGCGCGGACTTCGCGGACTTGTCCTTGGTGGCGTTGGCGATCAGGCCCATCACGATCGGAGCGAGGATCGGAAGGAGCTTGCCGAAGTCGATGCCCGCGGTCTCCTTCGATTCGGTGAGCTTCTGGGTGACCTTCTGCTCGTCGTCGCCGAGGATGTGCGAGACGATCTTGCCGCCGTCGGTCTGATCGATGTCGTCGACCTTCGCCGCACCGGTCCGTCCCTCGTGGCGCTTGAGCGCGTTCTCGATCGCGGAGGAGCCCTCAGCGGTCGAGGCGTTCTTGGCGAGGCCGCCGAGCAGCACCGCTCCGCCCTGTTCGACCGCCTCCTTGGCGACGTCGGGGGAGACTCCGAGCTTCGCGGCGATGTCGTCGATCGGGACCTGCTTCAGGATGTCGTCGAGAGCCATGGGTGAATCCTTCCGTCCGGGGCGTCCGCCCGTCACACCGTCAGAGTAGTGGGGATGCCGGCGCGCATCCGGAATTCTGGTCGACGATCTGCGGATGCTGTGCAGGACCATGGTGATGCGTCGCCTAAAATCGATCCATGCGCGCCGCGGAGATCCAGGACGACCTTGCTCAGATCCTCGTCACAGAGGAGGAGATCATCGCGAAGCTCGATGAGATCGCGGCCCAGGTGGCGATCGATTACGAGGGCAAGGAGATCATCCTCGTCGGCGTGCTCAAGGGCGCGGTCATGGTCATGGCCGACTTCGCCCGCGCACTTCCGTTCCACGCTCCGATGGACTGGATGGCCGTCTCGAGCTACGGTGCGAGCACCAAGTCGAGTGGTGTCGTGCAGATTCGCAAGGACCTCGACACCGACCTGAACGGCAAGCACGTGCTGATCGTCGAGGACATCATCGACTCGGGTCTGACCCTCAGCTGGCTGCTCGAGAACTTCGAGTCGCGCGGCGCGGAGTCCATCGAGGTGCTCGCCCTCCTCCGCAAGCCCGAGGCCGCGAAGGTGGTCATCGACTGCAAGTACGTCGGCTTCGACATCCCGACCGACTTCGTGGTCGGCTACGGCCTCGACTACGACGAGCGCTACCGCAACCTGCGCGATGTGGCCGTGCTGGCCCCGCACGTCTACAGCTGAGCGGACGCTCCGGCGCACCCGCTACGCCGTGGGTGAACGCACAGCGGCCACCTAGGGCGCGCGCGATACGCTGATCCGACCATGGATGTCAAGAAGCTCACGCGGAACCCGCTGATCTACGTCGCTCTGATCGGACTGCTGCTGTTCGGCGGCTTCCTGCTGATCTCGAACCTCGGCGCCCCCAAGCAGATCACGACCCAGGAGGGTCTCGAGCTGCTCGGCGGCAAGACGGTGACCGAGGTCGTCAACACCGACGGCGACCAGCGGGTCGACATGACCCTGTCCAAGGCCTTCGAGGGCGCGGACAAGGTGCAGTTCTACTACGTCGACGCCCGGGCCGAAGAAGTGGTCACGGCGATCAACGACGCCGACCCGAAGGACGGCTTCAACGATGCCGTTCCGCGTGCGACCTGGTTCGACGGCATCCTCTCCCTTCTTCTTCCTCTCGTGCTGCTCGGCCTGCTGTTCTGGTGGCTCCTGTCGTCGATGCAGGGCGGCGGCGGCAAGGTCATGCAGTTCGGCAAGTCCAAGGCCAAGCTCGTCAACAAGGAGACCCCGACCGTCACCTTCGCCGACGTCGCCGGTGCGGATGAGGCGATCGAGGAGCTCCACGAGATCAAGGAGTTCCTGCAGGACCCGGCCAAGTTCCAGGCCATCGGCGCCCGCATCCCGAAGGGCGTGCTGCTGTACGGCCCTCCCGGAACCGGAAAGACGCTGCTCGCCCGCGCGGTCGCCGGCGAGGCGGGAGCCCCGTTCTACTCGATCTCGGGTTCCGACTTCGTCGAGATGTTCGTCGGTGTCGGCGCATCGCGAGTGCGCGACCTGTTCAACGTGGCGAAGGAGAACTCTCCCGCCATCATCTTCATCGATGAGATCGACGCCGTCGGTCGTCACCGCGGTGCCGGCATGGGCGGCGGAAACGACGAGCGCGAGCAGACGCTCAACCAGATGCTCGTCGAGATGGACGGCTTCGACCCGAACGCGAACGTCATCGTGATCGCCGCGACGAACCGTCCCGACATCCTCGACCCCGCGCTGCTGCGTCCGGGCCGCTTCGACCGCCAGATAGGCGTCGACGCCCCTGACCTCCGCGGCCGCCAGAAGATCCTCGAGGTGCACAGCAAGGGCAAGCCGCTGTCGAAGAGCGTCGACCTCGAGGTCGTCGCCCGCAAGACTCCCGGATTCACGGGTGCCGATCTCGCGAATGTCCTCAATGAGGCCGCGCTGCTGACCGCCCGCTCGAATGCGCAGCTGGTCGACAACCGTGCGCTCGACGAGGCCATCGACCGTGTGATCGCCGGCCCTCAGCGTCGCACCCGCGTGATGAAGGACAAGGAGAAGCTCATCACGGCGTATCACGAGGGCGGTCACGCTCTCGCAGCTGCGGCGATGAACTACACCGACCCTGTGACGAAGATCACGATCCTGCCTCGCGGCAAGGCCCTCGGCTACACGATGGTGCTGCCGCTCGACGACAAGTACTCCGTCACGCGCAACGAGCTGCAGGATCAGCTCACGTACGCGATGGGTGGCCGCGTCGCCGAGGAGATCATCTTCCACGACCCGACCACCGGTGCCTCGAACGACATCGAGAAGGCGACCTCGATCGCCCGCAAGATGGTCATCGAGTACGGCATGACCACCCAGGTGGGTCCGGTCAAGCTCGGTTCCGAGGGTGGCGACATGTTCGTCGCGCGCGACATGGGCCGTGGCCGCGAGTACTCCGAGAAGGTCGCGGAGCGGGTGGATGCCGAGGTGCGCGCACTCATCGAGCAGGCGCACAACGAGGCGTACGAGGTCATCAGCGCCAACCGCGACATCCTCGACAGGCTCGCTCTGGCCCTCCTCGAGGAGGAGACGCTGGACCACAATCAGATCGCCGAGATCTTCACCGAGGTGAAGAAGCTCCCCGAACGTCCGCTGTGGCTCTCGAGCGAAGACCGCCCCGTCTCGGAGCGTCCCCCGATCGAGGTCCCGAAGAAGGACGTCTCGCTGGCTGCTTCGATCCAGGCGCCGGCGTCGGCTCCGCGCACACAGCCAGGATCGGCGGGAGCCGGTCAGGCTCGACCAGCGACGGCCTGACCCGTGTCTGTCGACCGCGCGCGTGTCGAGCGACTCACCAGGGAACTGCTCGAGGCGATCGGCGAAGACCCTGACCGTCCCGGGCTGAAGCAGACGCCGACGCGGATGGGCGATCTGTATGCGGAGTTCTTCGCCGGGGTCGGCGAAGACCCCGCAGCGCCTCTCGCGCACACGATCAGCGTCGCCCGGGGTCCCGCACCCGACACGCTCCCCTCGGGGGCCGTGCTGCTGCGGGACATCCGATTCCGGTCGGTGTGCGAGCACCACCTGCTGCCGTTCGCGGGGCGCGCGCACATCGCCTACCTTCCGGGCGAGCAGGTGGTCGGGCTGGGCGCGCTCGTGCGCGTCGTCGAGATCCTCGCCACCCGCCCCCAGGTGCAGGAACGACTCGGCGAGCAGATCGCCGACACCATCGCGGAGCACCTCGACACCCGCGGAGTGCTCGTCGTGCTGGATGCCAGCCACGGCTGTGTGACGATGCGCGGAGGACGGCAGCCGGAGGCGTCCACGCTGACCATCGCCGCCCGCGGCGAGTACACGGACCCGATCGCGAGGGCGGAGCTCATCGCGCTGATCGGCGCCCCGAGCGCGGGGCACGCATGACGGGGATCTGGGGGATCGTCAACGTCACGCCCGACTCGTTCAGCGACGGCGGTCGGTATCTCGACGTGGATCGGGCCGTCGAACACGGCCTGCGGCTGCGGACCGAGGGAGCAACCGTGCTCGACGTCGGCGGCGAGTCGACGAGGCCGGGAGCCGAGCGCGTGGGGGCGGAGATCGAGCAGGAGCGCGTGCTCCCCGTGATCGAGCGACTCGTCGCTGAGGGCGCGCCTGTGAGCATCGACACCATCAACGCGTCGACTGCGGCGGCGGCCCTCCGAGCGGGCGCTCGGATCGTCAACGACGTCTCCGGCGGACTCGCCGACCCCGACATGCTGGCTGCCGTCGCCGAGTCCGGCGCGGACTATGCGATCGGCCACTGGCGTGGTTTCTCCGCTGACATGTACGAGCACGCCGAGTATCGTCGTGCCGCCCGCGAGGTCGCGGGAGAGCTGCGCGAGCGCATGGGCGAGGCCGCGGCTGCGGGAATCGCGCCGTCGCGCCTGATCGTCGACCCGGGGATCGGATTCTCGAAGAAGGGCGGCCAGAACTGGGGCGTCCTCCGCGGCCTCGACGAGATCGTCGCGATGGGGCCACGCGTGCTCGTGGGCACCTCCCGGAAGAGGTTCCTCGCGGAGACCATCGGCGCCGACCCTGCGGCGGTGTCCGAGGCGCGTCGCGACCTCGCGACAGCGGTCACGAGCGCCCTTGCCGCCCGCGCCGGAGTCTGGGCCGTCAGAGTCCACGATGTCGGTGCCACCCGCGATGCTCTGGCCATCGTGCATGCCTGGGAGGGATGAACCATGGATGTCCTCGACGAGATCGTCCTCACCGGACTGACCGTGTTCGGTCGGCACGGCGTGTACGACCACGAGCGGGAGAACGGTCAGGAGTTCACGATCGATCTGCGCCTTCGGATGCCGCTGGACGATGCGGCGTCATCGGACGACGTGGCCGACACGGTGCACTACGGAGAGCTCGCCGAGAGAGTCGCAGAGGTCGTCGCGGGCGAGCCGGTGAACCTCATCGAGACGCTCGCCGATCGCATCGCGGCTGTCGCGCTCGCCGACGCCCGGGTGCACTCCGTCACCGTCACGGTGCACAAGCCGCATGCTCCGATCGCCCTGACCTTCTCGGACGTCGCCGTCACCGTGCACCGGGCGCGACAGCAGTTCGCCGAGGAGGAGTCGCGATGAGTCGCAATCTGGCGAACCCGCCGAGTCTCCCCGGCCCGCGACCCGGGCGCGAGGATGCCGTCGCGGTCGTCGCCTTCGGCGCGAATCTGGGTGATCGCGAAGGCACGATCCGCGCCGCCGCCGAGCGCATCTCGCGACTGCCGCTGGTCAGAGACGTGCGGTTGTCCTCGTTGATCGAGACCGTCGCGCTGCGGCTCGACGGGCCGGATCTCGACGCCCCGGGGTATGTGAACGCGGTCGCCCTGGTCACCACCCGCCTCGCTCCGTCGATCCTGCTCGGCATGCTGCACGCGATCGAAGAAGAGTACGGCCGCGAGCGCCTGGAGAGATGGGGCGATCGGACACTCGACCTCGACCTGATCGCCTACGGTGACGAGTCGGCGGAGGGTGACGGACTGCAGCTGCCGCATCCCCGTGCGTTCGAGAGGTTGTTCGTCCTCGAGCCGTGGCTCGAACTCGATCGCGACGCAGTGCTTCCCGGTGCGGGCCGCGTCGCCGACCTCGTCGCGGATCTGCGACGCCGGGAGCAGCGATGAAGCGCACCTCGATCGGACTCCTCGTGCTCCTCGCCGTGCTCGCCGCCGGCGCGGGTTTCGTCCTCGACCACATGCTGACGGCGATGGGCCGCACGACCTTCACGCCGTCGTTGCTGCTGCCCGTGCTGCTCCTGCTCATCGGCGCAGCCTCGCTGGGCGTCGCCTGGCCCGTGCGCGCGAGTGTTCGCAACGGCGTCCGCATCGATCCGTTCCGTGCGACGCGCGCGGTGACGCTGGCCCGCGCGTCCAGTCTCGTCGGGGCGATCATGGCGGGGTTCGGAGCGGGCCTCTTGGCGTTCCTCCTCTCCCGGCCGATCGATCCCCCGGTAGGGTCGACTGTGGCGATGCTGGCACTGATCGGAAGCGCGGTCGTGCTGGCCGTCGCCGCGCTCATCGCCGAACAGTTCTGCATACTTCCGAAGGATCCTGATGACTCAGAACCCAGAGATCGAGCCGGGGATCCCGGCCCCGCTGAACTCGGCGGAGGTCACTGACCGCGCGGCCCTCGACCAGGGCACGTACCCGCAGCTGCGCACCGCGCGCAGCGAGGCGAGACTCGAGCTCGACGGGACCTGGCATCAGATCTCCCCTCGCTACGTGGTCTCGCAGAACGTGCAGAACCTGATCTTCATCGCCGTCGTCCTCGCGGTCGCGGCGGTTCTCGCGCTCGTGCTGCATCAGACCTGGGCGTGGATCCCGGCGGGTGTCGTCGTGCTCATCACGCTGATCACCATGGTCATCCTGCCGAGGCAGGCGAGGGCCATCGGATACATGCTCCGCGAAGACGACATCGTCTTCCGCAAGGGCATCCTCTGGCAGCGCATGATCGCCGTGCCCTACGGACGTATGCAGCTCGTCGATATCACCCAGGGGCCGCTGGATCGCGCGTTCGGCATCTCCCAGCTGAAGATGGTCACCGCCGCCGCGACGACCGGAGTGCAGATCCCCGGTCTCACCCAGACGGCGGCAGAAGCGCTGCGGGACACCCTGATCGAGGTCGCCGAGACTCGCCGGACGGGCCTGTGAGCGAGCACCAGCCGCCGGCACCGACGGGAGAGCGGCCCAGCGCGGCCACCGGGCGCGAGACCCTCGCCGACGGCGAGTGGCATCGGATGCATCCGCTCACCCCGCTCTTCAAGGGCGGGCTGGCCCTCATCATCATCGCGGGCATCGCGATCGCCAACCTTCGCGACCGTCTGATCGCCTGGTTCGTCGACCTCTTCACCCCCGAAGAGGCGCAGTACGACTACAGCGGCGGGGATCCCGTCGACTGGGTGCTGCAGAACAACCTCATCGTCATCGTGCTGCTCAGCGTGCTCGGACTGGTCGTCGTCCTCGTCCTCATCTTCTGGTTCGTCTGGCGCTTCCAGCAGTTCCGGATCACGGGGGACCACGTCGAGGTCCGCAAGGGCATCGTTTTCCGCTCGCACCGTCGCGCTCCGCTCGACCGGGTGCAGGGCGTCAACCTCACCCGTCCGTTCCCCGCGCGCATCATCGGACTCGCGAAGCTCGAGGTCGTCGGTGCCGGCACCGATTCCAACGTCGAGCTCGAGTACCTCGCGACTCCGCGCGCAGAGGCGGTGCGCACCGACATCCTGCGCCTCGCCTCGGGTGCGCGCGCAGCCAGACTCACAGCTGCGGACGCCGCGGCCGGCGTGCGCTCCTCTGACGCCGCAGGCTCGGGGACGGTCGCGCCCGGTTCGGCACGGGCACAACTCGTCGGATCGATGAACGCCGGCGTCAACGATCTGATCAGCGGCGTCGACCTCGGCGACGTCGAGCCCGAGAGTGTGGTGAAGATCCCGACGGGGCGTCTCGTCGGCTCCCAGCTCATCTCGAGCGTCCTCTGGCTCATCTTCTTCGGGATCATCTTCGGCGTCGCGGTCGGCGGCGTCGCGATCGGCTCGCTGATCGACGGAGACCCCATCGGCGGGTTCCTCGGTCTCGGGATCACGCTGGGCATCGCGATCCCCATGATCATCGCGATCGTCGGAATCACCTGGGCGCAGATCTCGAAGTCGCTGCGCTACTCGATCGCCCCGACGCCCGACGGCGTGCGGATCACGTACGGTCTGCTGACGACCGTGACCGAGACGCTGCCGCCTGGACGCATCTTCGCCGTGGAGGTCACGCAGTCGCTGCTGTGGCGGCCGTTCGGCTGGTGGACCGTCAGGATCAACCGCATGAGCGGCAAGAGCGCCGCTCAGCAGTCGTCAGGTTCGGCGCAGCAGTTCAGCGTCGTGCTGCCGGTCGGCAAGCGCGCCGATGTCGAACGCGTGCTCGCGCTGATCCTTCCCGATGCTCCGGTCGCCGACATCCCGCTCGTGTGGGAGCACGGCATTCTCGGGCCGGTCGAGGGCGACCCGTACCGGACGATGCCTCGGCGCGCATGGTGGCGCAGGCCCGTGTCGTGGAAGCGTCACGGCTTCGCGTTGACCGAGTTCGGACTCCTGCTCCGGCGTGGCATCGTCTGGCGCAAGCTGGCGATCTTCCCGCTCGCCCGGCTGCAGGGAGTGTCGCTCTCGCAGGGGCCGATCGACCGTGCGCAGCGTGTGTCCGGTGCGCAGGTGCACTCCGTGCAGGGGCTCATCACGGGCTATCTGTCGGGTCTCGAACGCGATGACGCGCTGTACCTGCTCGACAGGGTGAGCTCGGCAGCGGTCGCCGCCGCCGCGCGCGATCACACCCACCGGTGGGGCGAATACGTGACGGATGCCGAGGGAGCGCAGGTTCCCGGGTACCCGGTCGCCGGGGCGGATGCCGCTGCAGGCGTCTCCGGGACCCCGCTGCCTCCTCCGGCTCCGCCTGTCGCGCCGCCGGCTCCGCCTGTCGTGCCTCCGGCTCCGCCTGTCGCTCCGCCCGTACCTCCGGCCCCGCCCGCAGCGCCGGCTCCGAACGGTGAGTGATCCGACGCGCCGCGATGGGCGCCTCGGAGTCGGCATCATCGGCGCGGGACGAGTGGGGCCGGTCATCGGCGCGGCTCTCGCCGGAGCAGGACACGCGATCATCGGCATCACGAGCGGCTCTGACGACGACCGTGCGTCAGCGGTGCTGCCGGACGTCCCGATCCTCGATGCGCTGGAGGTCGTGCGTCGCAGCGAGCTGGTCGTGGTGGCCGTTCCTCACGATCAGCTGGCGGGCCTGATCGCGGGCATCGCCGAGGTCGGAGGCTGGCAGCTCGGCCAGCTCGTGCTGCACACGGACCCCGGTCACGGCATCGAGGTGCTGCGACCGGCGGCCTCGAGCGGTGCGATCCCGCTCGCCGTGCATCCGGCGATCACCTTCACGGGCACGTCGATCGATCTGCGTCAGCTGCAGGCGAGCTATGCGGCGGTCACCGCTCCGGCGGCGGTGCTTCCCATCGCACAGGCTCTGGCAGTCGAGATGGGATGCGAGCCGGTCGTGATCTCGGAGGCGGATCGGGAGGCCTACGCCGACGCGATCCAGACCGTCACCGAGTTCTCACGCTCGATCATCGCGCAGTCCACCTCGCGCCTCGGTGAACTCGGCGTCGAGAACCCGGGGGGATACCTCTCCGCCCTGGTGCAGTCGACGGTCGAACGGGCGCTCCGCGATGCGTCAGGGCCGCCCCCTCTGCTCTGACGTCAGCGACCGCCCGAGAAGCCGCCTCCACCGCCTCCGCCGGAGAAGCCGCCGCCGAACGATCCGCCTGCGCTCGACGACGAGCTCGCACTCGGTGCCGCGTACGTCGCGGACGCGTGCGACGTCGCAGCGAACGCCACGAGCTGACCGCGGACGAAGGGCGCGCTGGGATCCCCGATCCACGACGCGCCTCGTTGCTCGTAGGCGTACACCTGCTCGAGAATGGCGCCCCATTCGTTCTCCATGCCGAACAGCATCGCGTAGGGGAGCAGGCGCTCGTAGACGACGATCACGTTCGCGCTGCCGTCCTGTCGCCTCTCGGCGCCCGTGTACGACTGGAGCATCCGGAGTCGATCGGCTTCGGCGACGCGGATGAACTCCCTGACGCCCATGAGGTATTCGTACTGTCGGGCGCCTTCGGCGGTGAGGACGGTGTGCTTCGAGAAGCCGTAGAAGGAGGACAGGAGAACGAGGAAGACACCGAACGCGATCGCGACGAACGCAGGAATCGCTGTGACACGTCCGCCGATGATCCCCCAGAGGCCGAGGGCGAAGCCTGCGAGCACGACGCCGATCGCACACCACTGCAGGATCATCGCGCCCCTGCTGCGCGCCTTGGTGGTGAGGCCGCGTGACACCGCTGCCTCGATGCCGCTCTGCGACAGCGTCTTCATGCGCGCCGCGAAGTCCTCGCTCGAACTCGGAACCTCGGCGACTCCTGCGGCGTCGGCGCCGACGAAGAGCGCATCCAGTGCCTGGGCGTCGAGCTCGTCAGGAATCCTCCCACCCGGAAGGCGTCGCAGCCGTGGCTGCTCGACGTCGGTGCCCTCCTCGATGCGCAGCAGGCCGCGTACCGCGAGGTGGATGATCTCTGCGGGGATCGGGTCTTTGGCGCCGGGCACGATCCCGGCGGCCAGCAGTGGCGGCAGCGAATCCGGCACGTCGTACTGCGCGACGATGATGCCGCTGGATGTGCGTCGCTTCTTCTTGAACGCCGACACGGCGATCCAGCTTCCGACCGAGAGCCCGAGCCCGCCCAGTGCCGCGATCGCGGGAACGGTGTCGGTCACGGGATCGGGCTGCCGAGCCGACGGCTGCACAGCGGTGCGAGGGTCGAATCCGACGGCGACCGTGATCCCCTCGCCGGGGGAGAGCTCTTTCGCCTCGACAGCGAACTGCGCGCCGTCGGGCGACGCGACGAGGTCGCACTCGTTCGTCGATCCCTGGTAGCCGGTGTAGCAGCGGGCGTTTCCGGTCAACCGATCCGTCATCGTCTCGTCGAACACGATCTCCGCACGGAAGTCCTCGACGGGCTGGGTGCTGTCGAGAGGAAGGAGGTCCCAGTAGAACTCGTCGACTCCGGAGTCTGCCGCCAGGATCACGTCGCGCATCTCGTACTCGATCACGTAGGTCGCGAGTCCGCGCACGTAGTCGTCGTCGCCGGTGAGCACCAGCAGCAGCCCGTCCTCCTGCTCGGTCTCGTAGGGCACGTCGGCCCCGGTCTCGTCGGTCACCGACAGCACTCGCACATCGAGCCACGCGTTCTCGTAGCTCGTCGGAAGTCCGCGGACGATCCCCTTGTTCTGATCGACCTCGGGGAATCGAGCCGTGAGGGACTCGGTGACGTGCATGTGCGAGCGGCCGTCGTCGTCGAGACCCACCTCGTACCGTGCATCCCACGATGCGTAGGAGAAGTCGTCCACGTCGGCGCGGATCGCGGTCGAGGCGCCGGCGGCGGGTGCTGGTCCCGCTGCTGCTGCAGCTGCCGGTGTCGTGGGCACGAGCAGTGCAGCGGCGGTGAGACCGATCGTGACGAGCGTGCGGGCGAGTCTGGTGGCTGCCATGCTTCGAGGCTACCCAGACTCGACCGCAGGGTGAGGGGTCGGACCTCGGTAAACTGGACACGACTTTCAAGGAGCCCCGAATGACTGACGCGTCTGCCGCGCCCGAGACGACCACCGCCGTCACCGAAGAAGACGTCCACGAGCAGAAGGCCGTGCGCCTGGCGAAGCGCGAGCGTCTGGTCGCGAACCGCGCGGATGCCGGCGGGGGAGCGTTCCCTGTCAGCGTGCCGGTGACTCACCAGATCCCGGCGCTGCGCGCCGAGTACGGCGAGCTCGAGGCGGGTGCCGAGACGGGCGTCGTCGTCGGCGTCGCGGGTCGTGTGGTGTTCAGTCGCAACACCGGCAAGCTGTGCTTCGCGACGCTGCAGGCCGGCGACGGCTCGCGGATCCAGGCGATGATCTCGCTCGCGAACGTCGGGGAGCAGTCGCTCGCCGATTGGAAGGAGTACGTCGACCTCGGGGATCACGTCTTCGTGCACGGCGAGGTGATCTCCAGCCGCCGCGGCGAGCTGTCGATCATGGCCGACGGGTGGGCGATCGCCTCGAAGGCGATCCTGCCGCTGCCGAATGCGTACTCGGAGCTCAGCGAAGAGGGCCGGGTCCGCAGCCGATACCTCGACCTGATCGTCCGCGAACAGGCGCGCACGACGGTCCGCGCTCGTGCGGCGGTGAACGCGAGCCTCCGAGCGACGTTCGGCAGCCACGACTACCTCGAGGTCGAGACCCCGATGCTGCAGGTGCAGCACGGTGGAGCGTCCGCTCGCCCGTTCGTCACCCATTCGAACGCGTTCGACACGGAGCTCTACCTGCGGATCGCGCCCGAGCTGTACCTGAAACGTGCCGTGGTCGGCGGCATCGAGCGGGTGTACGAGATCAACCGCAACTTCCGCAACGAGGGCGCAGACTCGACCCACAGCCCCGAGTTCGCGATGCTCGAGGCCTATCAGGCCTATGGCGACTACACCCAGATGGCCGCGCTGACGCAGGAGCTGGTGCAGCAGGCGGCGATCGCGGTCGCCGGTTCGACCACGGTCACCTGGGCGGACGGCACCGAGTACGACCTCGGTGGCGAATGGGATCGCATCTCGATGTACGAGTCGCTGTCGGCGGCATCCGGTCGCACGATCACCCCGAGCGATCCGGTCGAGGACCTGATCGCCTTCGCCGAGGCGAACGGCGTGGACCTGCCCGCTCAGGCCACGCACGGCAAGCTCGTCGAAGAGCTGTGGGAGCACTTCGTGAAGGGCGACCTCGTGCGCCCGACCTTCGTCATGGACTTCCCCGTCGACACCTCGCCCCTCGTCCGCGAGCACCGCTCGATCGAGGGCGTCGTGGAGAAGTGGGATCTGTACATCCGCGGGTTCGAGCTGGCGACCGGATACTCCGAGCTCGTCGACCCCGTCATCCAGCGCGAGCGCTTCGTCGAGCAGGCGAAGCTCGCCGCCCGCGGTGACGTCGAGGCGATGCCGGTCGATGAGGAGTTCCTGCGGGCGCTCGAGCACGGCATGCCGCCGTCCGGCGGCATGGGCATGGGCATCGATCGCCTGCTGATGGCGATCACCGGGCTCGGCATCCGCGAGACCATCCTCTTCCCCCTCGTCAAATAACGGGCGTCGCGCCGCGTCTGAACGCCCACTCCGGCAGCATCGCCGCGTCGATCATCGACGCGAGCAGCGCGGCGAGACCGTACTCGGGATCGATCGCCCGCACGAGATCGAGGTACTGCGCGGCATGGCTCGAGCGGCCGAGTGCCCACGAGAGCCATGCCGCAGCGGTGAGCGGAGCGGGTCTCGCCGCAGGCGGGGCGAGAGCGGCAGCCGTGCGGACGAGTGAGAGGGCGACTGCGAGTCGCTGCGGATCAGGAGTGGCTCCCCGGCCGAGGAAGACATCGCCCAGGTCGTCGGGCACCCTGGTCGTCGCGCCCGCGAAGTCGAGCTGCGCCTGGAGCGTGCGCTCGCCGCCGCGCGCATCGGTCGCCCATTGGGTCAGCGCGACGTCTCGGAAGAGCGGGCGATCGAGGCACCACAGGAGGGCCGCGGTGGCGAACGGCGGCAGATCGTCCGGGGATGCCAGAACGGACTCGAAGAAGGCCGGGATGTCCTCGAGGAGCACGAGCGCCGCGATCGCCTGAGGGTTCTCCGTGCCCGTCGCCCCAGGTGTGCCGCCTCGTTCGAGGAGACCGCCGACGTCACGCAGTGCGCGCCCCACCCGCTCCTTGTCGGCGAAGCCGGCCGCAGGAAGAGCAGCACCGGACAGCTGGTCCCCGGAGACGTCACCGACGCCCGGCACCTCTGGTGCGAGGCGGTCGAGACGGCGGACCTGCGGATCGCCGTCGAGGTAGCTCGACCACCCGTCGGGGGTCACGCAGAGCGCGTCGACGATACGCAGTCCGGCCTCCTCCGCCCGACCCAGCACTTCATCGACCTCGACGGCGAAGGGGAGCACCAGCCCGTCGCGTGTGCGCTGCACGGAGTCATCCGTATAGACCACGAGGGCGACCGCATCCGTCCGCTCGACTCGCGAGACGAGGCCGACCGCGGCATCCGCGTAGTCGGCGAGGTCGTCGTGGCTGCGGGGGAGGTCGAGTCGCATCGCGCCGTACGTGCGTGTGCCACGGAACGGCAGCAGGACGAGGCTCTCAGTCGGGGTGAAGCCTGCGAGAGAGGGGACGATGCTGAGGAACTCAGCGGAGCCGGAAGCGCGGAGCAGTGTTGTCATCCGGCGAGTCTCATCGCACGAGCACGCTCGCGGTCGGTCTCCACAGCGCCGATGGCCTATCCCCCTTCTGCGCCCGAGTGTGGAGGAGCAGTGGGGTAGTGAGTCGCGTACCATGGAGCCATGGAGAACTTCTGGCTCGCAGCCGCATGGTCGCTCATCCCGACCATCGGGGTGAGCGTCGTGTTCTTCTTCGTGCTCCGCGGAATCCTGCGGTTCGATCGCACCGAACGCAAGGTGCACGCACGGATCGAAGCCGAGGAGCGGGCCGCACGCGGTCTGCCGCCGCGCTCCTGAGCGGCGTCGGAACCATCGGCTACTGTGTAGCCAGCGCACCGTCATCGGTGCCCACTGAAGCGCCCGGCGTCGAAGTGCCGAGCGGCCGAGAGGACGAGGGATGACGCCCGAGATCTGGGCTTGGTGGACCGCGGCGTTCCTGATCGCCCTCGACCTGACCATCCGCATCACGGCGATCATCATCATCCCGCGCAACCGGCGTCCCACGGCGGCGATGGCCTGGCTGCTCGCGGTCTTCTTCATCCCGTTCGTCGGCGTGTTCCTCTTCCTGCTCATCGGAAATCCACGGCTGCCGCGAGCGCGGCGTCGCAAGCAGGATCAGATCAACGAGTACATCGCCGAGACGAGCGAGCACCTGCACTTCGGCACCCTGCGCCCGAATGCGCCGAGCTGGTTTCCCCCGCTCGTCGAGATGAACCACCGTCTCGGAGCGCTGCCGATCTCCGGCGACAACGGCGCGCATCTGATCGCGGACTATCAGGACTCGCTCGACGCGATGGCCGACGAGATCCGCAAGGCCCAGGACTACGTCCACATCGAGTTCTACATCCTCCAGTCCGATGCGTCGACGGACAACTTCTTCCGCGCGATGGAAGAGGTGGCAGAGCGCGGCGTGCATGTCCGCGTGCTGCTGGACCACTGGGCGAACAGGTGGAAGCCGAAGTACCGGAAGACCGTCGCCCGGCTCAATCGGATGGGCGCGAACTGGCACCTGATGCTGCCGGTGCAGCCGCTGAAGGGACGCATGCAGCGGCCCGACCTGCGCAACCACCGCAAGCTCCTCGTGGTCGACGGCAAGGTCGCGTTCCTCGGCTCCCAGAACGTCACCGACTCGACCTACAACCTTCCCAAGAACATCAAGCGGGGTCTGCACTGGGTCGACCTCATGGTCCGCATCGACGGGCCCGTCGTGCTGAGCGTGAACGCCATCTTCCTCAGCGACTGGTACAGCGAGACCGACGAGGTGCTGCAGGAGATCGACATCTCGCACGCCGAGGCGGGCTCGGGCGACCTGGACTGCCAGGTCGTGCCGTCGGGACCGGGGTTCGAGGTCGAGAACAACCTGCGTCTGTTCCTCGGGCTGCTCTACGCGGCAAAAGAGAAGATCATGATCGTCAGCCCGTACTTCGTGCCGGATGAAGCGCTGCTGCTCGCGGTCACCGCAGCGGTCGACCGGGGGGTCGCGGTCGAGCTGTTCGTCTCCGAAGAGGGCGACCAGGCGATGGTCTACCACGCCCAGCGCAGCTACTACGAGGCGCTGCTGAAGGCCGGGGTGCGGATCTGGATGTATCGCAAGCCGTACATCCTGCACACGAAGAGTCTGACCATCGACGACCAGGTCGCCGTGATCGGCTCGAGCAATATGGACATGCGCTCGTTCGGTCTGAACCTCGAGGTGTCGATGCTCGTCCGCGGCGAGGAGTTCGTCCTCGAGATGCGCGCGGTCGAAGACGTCTACCGCTCGCTCAGCCGGGAGCTCACTCTCGAGGAGTGGATGCAGCAGCCGCTCCGGTCGACAGTCCTCGACAACCTCGCCCGTCTCACCTCGGCGCTGCAATAGGGCGCCGATAGGGGGGGTGCTTTCGGCAGACCGCGGCCGGTACCCTGTGTGCATGGCTTCCCCGTCGCGTGTCGTCGCCGCTCTCTCGTCCCTGGCCGCTCTGCTGCTGATCGCGGGGTGCACGATCGGCCCCGGGGCCACAGGATCGCAGGCGACCTCGAACCCGTCGAGCGGGCCCGGGCAGAGCACCGACGATTCGGACGACGTCGAAGGCACGCTGCTCGACGACGGCCGCATGTTCGCCGTGGTGACGTGGGGCTCCTCGACGTGCATTCCCCAGGTCGACGCGGTGACGGCCGAGGGGCAGACGGTATCGGTGACGCTGGTCGAGCCGGAGTCAGAGACGGACGGCGAGAAGGCGTGCACCGCTGACCTGGCCTCCCGCGCGAGCGTCGGCGCACTGCCCGAGGGAGTCGACCCGACGAAGGAGATCACTCTGCAGGTGACGTACGGCGACATGGTCGACGACGTCGAACTCGACGGCGACCCGTCGTTCACCGGCACCCCCGGCTCATCGACGGAGTACGCGCCGAGTGCCGGCTGGTTCGATGACGGCTCGCTGGTGCTGCTCACGTGGGGCTCCTCAGGCTGCCCCCCGGTGGTCGAGAGCCTCGAGGGATCTGGTGCATCGGGCACCGCGACCTTCACGACCGACGACGATCAGGTGTGCACCATGGACATGGCACCGCGCGCGACGATCCTGGAATTCGGCGAGGACGCCGTCGATGATGACGCCTTCACCCTCACGCTCGTCGGCGGGAACCTCGACGGCACGGTCGAGGTGCGCAGCTGACGCTGTAAGAAGTGCGCGCCCCGGTGGATCAGAGCGATGCGACCGGGTGATCGGCGGGGAGCGCCAGCAGAAGAGCCCCGGGATCGACCCGGCACGTGACGCGCACCGCTGTCCCGAACTCGTCGCCGTCGAGCTCGATCGGGGTGGGAGAGGTCACCGCGGCTTCGGCGACGGCTCCGCGGAAGTAGTGCACCGATGCGTCCCGGCCCCGTCGCTCGAGCACGCGACGGCCGGCGCGCGAGCGTCGCAGCACCGAGTTGTCCCACCAGATCTTGCGCCACACGCCGAGCCAGCCCCAGACGCCGGTCGGCTGGATCACGGCGACGTCGAGGACGCCGTCGGTGATGGAGGCGTCGGGGATCAGCGCGATTCCCGCAGGCAGGGTGCCGCAATTGGCGAACAGGATGCTGTGCACCTTCGTCGAGTGCAGGCGGCCGTCGTCGATCTGGAACACGGATCGGAACGGCTCGGCGCTCACGAGCGACCTCGCCGCGCCGTCGACGTACGCGATCCAGCCGACCGACTTCTTGAGGTCGGGGCGCGTGTTGGCGATCATGTCCGCATCCAGCCCGACGCCGGCGAGAACGACGTAGGCGTGCTCCTCGTCTTGCCCGCTCTCTCTCGTCAGACGCGCCCAGCCGATGTCGATCGCGTGGCGGAATTCGCCCAGCGCCGCGCGGATCATCTCGTCGGGGTCGGCCAGCGGGAGTCCGAGATTGCGCGCCAGCAGGTTGCCCGTGCCACTCGGCAGGATCGCGAGCGGCACCCCGGTGTTGGCGATGGCCTCGGAGACAGCGCGTACCGTGCCGTCTCCGCCGGCCACCAGCAGGACATCCACGCCGCGTGCGAGGGCCTCGGCCGTCGCACCCTGACCGGGATCTTCGATCGTGGTCGGATAGAAGGCCGGATGCTCCCACCCGGCCTCGTGCGAGAGAGCGCGGACTCGCGCCCGCAGCTGCTTCCCGTCGACCTTGATCGGGTTGTAGACGAGCGCTGCCTGGCGTCGGCCGGTGGCGCTCGTGGTCATGGCGCTACTCTAGCCCGGGCGTCGGCCCGCCCGGACGCGGCGGACGCGCCCGGGCCGCACCATAGACTTGATGGATGATCGACCTCGCACTCCTCCGCGAAAATCCGGAGATCGTCCGCCGCTCTCAGGCCGCCCGTGGCAACGACCAGGGCACCGTCGACACCGCGCTCGAGGCTGACCGATCGCGCCGAGCGGCGCTCGCCGCGTTCGAAGAGCTGCGCGCCGAGCAGAACGCCTTCGGCAAGCTGGTGGCGAAGGCTCCCAAGGAGGAGAAGGCGGCGCTCGTCGCTCAGGTCAAAGACCTCGCCGAGCGCGTCAAGCAGGCGCAGCAGGCCGCGAACGAGGCGGCAGACGCCCTGGCGGTGGCTCTCGCACGCATCGAGAACGTCGTCGTCGACGGCGTCCCCGCGGGCGGCGAGGCGGACTTCGTCGAGTTGCGACGCGTGGGCGAGGTCCCCGCATTCGACTTCGAGCCGCGAGACCACCTCGAGCTCGGCGAGATCCTCGGCGCGATCGACATGGAGCGCGGCGCGAAGGTGTCGGGCGCCCGCTTCTACTTCCTGCGCGGGATCGGAGCGCGGCTCGAGATCGCGCTCATGAACCTCGCCCTCGACAAGGCGCTGCAGAACGACTTCATCCCGCTGATCACGCCGACCCTGGTGCGGCCCGAGATCATGCAGGGCACCGGATTCCTCGGCGAGCACGCCGACGAGGTGTATCACCTGGACAAGGACGACGACCTCTACCTCGTCGGCACCAGCGAGGTCGCACTCGCCGGATACCACAAGGACGAGATCCTCGACCTCGGCAAGGGCGCGCTGCGGTACGCCGGATGGTCGACCTGCTACCGCCGTGAGGCGGGCTCCCATGGCAAGGACACCCGCGGCATCATCCGGGTGCACCAGTTCAACAAGCTCGAGATGTTCGTCTACACGAACCCGGAGGACGCGGAGGCCGAGCACCTGCGCCTCGTCGCGCTGCAGGAGGAGATGCTGACCTCGCTCGGTCTCGCCTACCGCGTGATCGACGTGGCCGCCGGCGACCTGGGCTCCAGCGCCGCACGCAAGTACGACATCGAGGCGTGGGTCCCGACGCAGGGCGCGTTCCGCGAGCTCACATCCACCTCGAACTGCACGACGTATCAGGCGCGCCGTCTCGACATCCGCCACCGACCCGAGGCTCAGGAGGGGCAGACCGCGAAGACGCAGCCGGTCGCCACCCTCAACGGCACCCTCGCGACGACCCGATGGATCGTCGCGCTGCTCGAGACGCACCAGCAGGCCGACGGATCGGTCCGCGTGCCGGAGGTGCTGCGCCCGTACCTCGGCGGGCTCGAGGTTCTGGAGCCGACCGCGTGACAGCTCCCTGGCTCGTCGGGCTCGACGTCGACGGCACGATCATCCTGCAGGACGAGACGATGAGTCCCGGTGTTCCCGAGGCGGTCGCGCGCCTGCGAGACGCCGGCCATGTGGTCACGATCGCCACCGGACGCAGCTGGATGGCGACGCGTCGCTATGTCGAGCAGCTCGAGCTGACCGCCGATTTCGTGGTGTGCTCGAACGGTGCGGTGACCATGCGCCGTGTGGGAGACGACTGGGAGCGGTGGCACATCGAGACGTTCGATCCGTCTCCCGTGCTCGCTCTGCTGCGCGAGCGGCTCCCGGAAGCCCGCTTCATGGTCGAGCTCGGGTCAGGGCTGCGGCTCTACACCGAGCACCTGGACGACTGGACGCTCGACGGCGGACGGCAGGTCGGCTTCGAAGAGCTCGTCGCCGAACCGGTGTCCCGTGTCGTCGTCGTCTCTCCCGGGCACGACGAGGAGGACTTCCACCGCCTCGTGGCGGACGCCGGGCTGAATGAGGTCTCCTACGCGATCGGCTGGACGGCCTGGCTCGACATCGCACCGCAGGGAGTGGACAAGGGCACGGCGCTGGAGCGCGTGCGCACCGAGCTCGGCTTCGAGCGCGGGCACGTCTTCGTGGCCGGCGACGGGCGCAACGACATCGGCATGTTCGGCTGGGCGCTGGGTCTCGACGGCCGGGCGGTCGCCATGGGGCAGGCGCCGACAGAGGTGAAGGATGCCGCGGGCGAGGTGACCGGCGATGTCGAGGACGGCGGTCTCGCGATGGCGCTGAACACGCTTCCAGCGGCCGCCCAGGTCAGCGCGGGAGAATAGAACTCGGCTAGACTCACGGCTTGTCGGCAGATTCGTCTGTCGGGAGGGTTGTCCGAGTGGCCGATGGAGCTGGTCTTGAAAACCAGTGGGCAGAGATGTCTCGTGGGTTCGAATCCCACACCCTCCGCATTCCAGGGACGGTGCCTCCGCGCCGTACGCTGAACCGAAAGGCCCCGAGTGAGTCCCACCACGCGACGCCGCCGCACCATCGCGCGCCACGGTCAGCTCCACACGCCGGGCCCCCTCAGCCAACTGCTCAAGTTCATCGCGATCGGTCTCGCCGTCGTCCTGGTGAGCGGCTTCGGCGTCGTCTCCTACATCGTCTACGACCTCTCGAGCACCGTCTCGGCCAACGCTGTCGAACTCGACAGCACCGAGGAGCTGCCGCCCGACATCAGTGAGTACAAGGGCGGATTCAATCTGCTGCTCACCGGTGTCGACACGTGCGAAGAGGCGTACGCGCAGTACTTCGGCGACCGCTGCACGGGCGCGGACTCCGAAGGCACCCTCAACGACGTGAACCTCCTCATGCATGTGTCGGAGGAGCCGCGCCGGATCACTGTCGTCAGCCTTCCGCGCGACATGATGGTCCCGATCCCCGAGTGCGAGGACGCGGAGGGCGAGGTGCACTCCGCGATGAACAAGCAGCAGATCAACGTCGCCTACACCGACGGAGGACTCAACTGCGTCGCGAAGACGGTCTCCGACCTGTCCGGTCAGGACATCCAGTTCGCGGCCTCGGTCACCTTCGGCGGCGTGATCGAGATCACCAACGCGATCGGCGGCGTCGAGGTGTGCCTCGCCTCCCCGATCAAGGACCGGTACACGGGCCTCGACCTCGCAGCCGGAAACCATGTGATCGAGGGCATCACCGCGCTGCAGTTCCTGCGGACCCGACATGGAGTCGGCGACGGAAGCGACCTCGGCCGCATCGGCAACCAGCAGCAGTACATGTCGAGCCTCGCGCGCACGCTCATCAGCGGCGAGACGCTCGGCAACGTGCCGATGATGCTGAAGCTCGCGACGACCGGTCTCGACAACGTCGAGGCGAGCACGTCGCTGGCCGACCCGATGAAGATCGTGCAGATCGCGCTCGCGGTGAAGTCCGTGCCCTTCGAGGACATCGTCTTCCTGCAGTACCCGACCTTCACGGACCCGGACGACCCCAACCGCGTCGTGCCGGACAAGACGTCAGCAGAGGCCATGTGGGACGCGATCAACCAGAACGCTCAACTGCAGGTCACGCATCAGAACACCGAGAACGACGGCGTCGTCGTCACGGACCCGGGAACGCAGGCACCGGCGGAGCCGGGAGCGGAGGCGGCGACGCCGGACCCCTCGGCCGCACCCGAGAACGTGGTGGCGCTGCCCGACACGATCAAGGGCAACTCGGCCGCACAGCAGACCTGCTCGAACGGGAACGTGCGCTGACGCGCCGACTGCACTCTCCGTCACGAAGAACCGCCCCTCGCCTACAGCGCGAGGGGCGGTTCTCCGCATTCAGCCCTCTTGCGCGTCGGGCTGATCGGTCGGCGGGTAGAGCACATCCATCAGAGCGCTGATGATGCCGGGCATGTCGACCGAGCGATCGATCATCCACTGCAGTTGGAGTCCGTCGGCGACCGCCTGGATCACGCGCGCCATGGTGTCCGGATCGAGAGTGGCTCGACGGCCGGCATCGTGGGCGAAGGCGTCGGTGATGCTCTCACGGAGTCGCTCGCTGCGCTCGAGGAAGTACTGATGCGCGGGATGCGCGGGGTCGACGGCATCGACGGAGAGTCGGGAGAACAGCTCCACGACGCCCGGGACCTCGGTGTTGTGGCGGATGACGTCGACGAACGCGGACTTCGCGTCTGCGGGGTTCGAGGTCTGCGGCGCCATCCCGTCGTGTTCGTCGCGCGTGCGCAGCACCTCGGTGAACAACTCCTCCTTGCTGCCGAAGTAGTGCAGCAGGGCGGCCGGGGTGACGCCGACGAGTTCGGCTATCTGCTTGAGTGAGGCGTTCTGATACCCCTTGCGGCCGATCACATCGAGAGCGCTCTCGAGGATCTCCTCGCGCCTGGCGACGCCCTTCGCGTATGAACCTCGTCGTGCCATTCCTCGAGAGTAATCCTGAACAACGTTTGAGATCCAATACTTACTGGCATATAGTTTTCACAAGACACCGTTGTCGCGCGCGAAAGGAAGACCATGACCGACACCTCGGCATCCGATCTCACCCTCGAGGAGAAGGCGTCGCTCACGAGCGGCGCGGACTTCTGGACCACGAAGGCCATCGATCGCGTCGGTCTGCCGTCGATCATGATGACCGACGGGCCGCACGGCCTGCGCAAGCAGTCGGGGGGAACCGACCACCTCGGCCTCTCGAGCAGCGTGCCGGCGACGTGCTTCCCACCGGCCGTCGGCATCGGATCGTCGTTCGACCCCGAGCTCATCGAGCGGGTCGGCGCCGCCATCGGAGTCGAGGCGGCCATCGAAGACGTCGCGATCGTGCTGGGCCCCGGCATCAACATCAAGCGGTCGCCGCTGTGCGGCCGCAACTTCGAGTACTTCTCCGAAGACCCGATCGTCTCGGGAACCCTGGGTGCCGCCTCGGTGCGCGGTGTGCAGTCGCAGGGCGTCGGCACGTCGCTGAAGCACTTCGCCGCGAACAACCAGGAGTTCGACCGGATGCGGGCGAGCTCCGACGTCGACCCGCGACCGCTGCACGAGATCTATCTGCGTGGCTTCGAGCGCGTGGTCAAGGACGCTCAGCCATGGACGGTCATGTGCTCGTACAACCGCATCAACGGCGTCTACGCATCGGAGGACCCCTGGCTGCTCACCCAAGTGCTCCGCGACGACTGGGGCTTCGACGGTCTCGTCGTGTCGGACTGGGGCGCCGTGAACGACCGTGTGGCGGGCGTCGCCGCCGGCCTCGATCTCGAGATGCCGTCGTCGGGAGGTCGGACGGATGCGCAGCTCGTCGCTGCCGTGCGCGCCGGCGAGCTCGCCGAGAGCGTGCTGGACACAGCGGCCGACCGCGCGATCGATCTGGTCCGCAAGGCGCAGCGGCGTCCGGCCGTCTCCGGCCCGCTCGACGTCGACGCGCACCATGCGCTCGCCAGGGAGGCGGCCGGCCGCACGATCGTGCTGCTCAAGAACGACGGAGACCTGCTGCCGCTCGCCCCCGAGCAGCGCATCGCGGTCATCGGCGCCTTCGCCACCGAGCCGCGATTCCAGGGAGCAGGATCGTCGCTCATCAACCCGACCAGGGTCGACAAGGCGCTGGACGAGCTGCGCGCGATCGGTGGGGACGACGTCGCATATGCGCCGGGCTTCGCCGTGGAAGGCGGCGACACCGCCGCATCCGGTCGCTCGGCTGACGACCTGCTCGCGGAGGCGGTCGCCGCCGCGTCCGCAGCGGATGTCGCGGTCGTGTTCCTCGGCCTCCCCGCCGCAGAGGAGTCGGAGGGCTTCGACCGCGAGCACATCGACCTTCCGGCGGCTCAGCTGGCGGTGCTCGACGCCGTGATCGAGGCGAATCCCGCGACGGTCGTCGTGCTCTCGAACGGCGGCGTCGTCGCGCTGCCCTTCGCCGACCGGGTGCCCGCGATCGTCGAGACCTGGCTGCTCGGACAGGCGGGCGGCGGAGCGGTCGCCGACGTGCTCTACGGCGCCGTGAACCCGTCGGGCAAGCTCACCGAGACGGTGCCGGTGCGTGTGGAGGACAACCCGTCGTTCGGCAGCTTCCCCGGCGAGTTCGGTCATGTCCGCTACGGCGAGGGAGTGCTGGTCGGCTACCGCTGGTACGACGCGAAGGGACTCGATGTCAGGTTCCCGTTCGGCCACGGGCTCTCGTACACGGCCTTCTCGTACGGCGAGGCAACGGTCGAAGCGGCCGAGAACGGTGACATCGCCGTGCGCGTCGACGTGACCAACACCGGAACCCGCGACGGCCGCGAGATCGTGCAGGTGTACGCCGCTCCGGTGTCCTCGGTCGTCCAGCGCGCGCCTCGCGAGCTCAAGGCCTTCGCCTCGGTGGCGATCGACGCGGGCGAGACCCGGACGGTCGAGCTGGTCATCCGTCGCGAGGACCTCGCCTACTGGGACGTCCGCGTCGACCGCTGGATCGTCGAGCCCGGCGAGTACCGCATCGATGTCGCGGCATCGAGCCGCGACATCCGCTCCACCGCGACCGTCGAGGTGGCGGGTGATGTGGTCTCGCTGCCCCTCACCATGAACTCCTCGATCGGCGATGTGATGGCGCACCCCGTCGCGGGGCCGATCATGATGGGCGCGCTCGGCGGCTTCCTGGGCGAACTGAGCGGCGCCGATTCGTCGGCGGCGTCGATGATGCCCAACGACGAGGCCATGGAGAAGATGATGGCGTCGTTCCCGATCGGCCGCCTCATCGGATTCCCGGGGGTGGACGTGACGCACGAGCAGGTCGAGGAGCTGCTCGCCGGAGCGAACGCCGGCGCGCTGCCGCAGGCCTGACCGCACGCCTCGGCGCCGAGAACTCAGGCGCCGAGGCGGGCCCCGTCGTCGAGCAGGGGAGCGAAGCGGAGCCCGAGACCGTGGTGCGCGTTCTCGGTGAGGTGGCCGTCGGCGATCGTCACCGGCGAGGGCTCGGCGAGAGCTCCCAGTGCACCGAAGCCGGCGTCTTCGACGTCTTCGACCAGGACCTCGTGGCCGGTGTCGGGCAGAGTCAGCGCGAGCTGACCCGAGAGCTCGGGCAGAAGGTGCGGGTGCAGGGTCGCACCGTGCGCGGCGACCAGCTCGGCGATGCGGAGGAACGGCGTGATCCCGCCGACCCGCACGATGTTGGGCTGCAGGATCTGCGCCGCACCCGCGCGCAGGAAGTCGCCGAAACGGTGCGCGGTGTGCAGATTCTCGCCGAGCGCGATAGGCACGTCGATGCGCCGTGCGAGTTCCTTGTGTCCGTCGAGGTCATCGGCGCGCAGGGGCTCTTCGATCCAGGCGAGGTCGAAGCGCGACAGGACCTCGACGGATGCGGTCGCCCGCGCCAGATCCCACCGCTGGTTCGCGTCGATCATCAGCCCCCGATCAGGGCCGAGCAGCTCGCGGACGGAGGCGACGCGATCGGCGTCCTCGGCGATGTCGGGCTTTCCGACCTTGATCTTGACCGCCTCGAACCCCGCATCGATCCAGCGCTGCACCTGGGCGAGCAGTTCGTCGAGCGAGTAGTGCAGGTTCACGCCTGAGCCGTAGGCGCGCACCCGTTCGCGGCGGCGGCCGATCGACTCCGACACCGAGACGCCGGTCGACCGCGCCTCTGCATCCCACAGCGCCAGGTCCAGACCGGCGAGTGCGATCGTCGTGATCCCCCCGCCTCCGGCTTCGTGCAGGTGCTCCCACATCCCCTGCCAGCTCTCGCCGGGCATGGCGGAGCGGCCGACCGCGGCGGGAGCGATGTCATGCTCGAGCAGCGCCTGCACGGCGGGCGCGCCGATCTGCGGACTCCACGAGAAGCCCCATCCCTCGCCACCGTCAGAGCGCACGACATGAGTCGCGATCACGCCGACGGAGGTGACGTCGGCAGCCCACGGACGAGTCAGCGGCACCCTCTGCAGACGAGTCGACAGGCTCCGGATCGTGGTCACAGCAGTGCCAGCTCTGCACGCCAGGTGCGGGACGGGCGCCAGCCGAGGAGTCGGGCGGCCTTGTCGGACGAGAAGGCGGGGGAAGTGCCGGTCAGCGCCGCGGCCGCGTGCTCGGTGCCGGGGTGGAACTCGGGCAGCAGCTCGCTCAGCGGGCGGCGGGCGAGGGCATCGTCGGCTCCCACGAAGAATCTCTCGCCGTTCGGGATGTGGTCGAGCGCGGCGAGGAGGGTGTCGGTGAAGGCTGCGACGTCGCGGGCGTCGACATAGTTGAAGAGCGCCGGCGCGGAGAGCGCCGGATCGTCGAGACGATCGAGAACGGTGTGGCCCTGCTGGGTGAGAGCGCCGGCCCACTCCTCCGGGGCGATCACGTAGCAGGGGCGGAAGGAGGCGAAGCGCACGTCGTCGCCGGCCTGACGCCGCAGCATGTCGACGGTCTGCTCGATGAGCAGCTTCGACAGGGCATAGGCGTTCCAGGGCTCGGTCGGCGACGTCTCGTCGAGGGGGAGGCGCTCAGGGGTCCAGCCGCGAGGTGCGCCATAGCCGACCACGGTGGGACTCGACGCCGCGACGACGCGGTGGATGCCGGCCCGTACGGCTCCGCCCAGCACCGACTGGGCGAGAGCCGCGTTCGTGCGGATGATCACGTCCTCGGGTGCGCTGAAGGGCACCGCGATCGCCGCGAGATGGATCAGTGCATCCGCCGACGTCGCGGCGAGAGCGGATGCCGTGGCATCCGCGTCCGTCAGGTCGAGGGACGCCTGCGTGATCCCGTCCCGGTCGAGGGCCGCGCTCGGCTCCCGGTCGATCGAGACGATCTCGTGCCCGGCATCTGCGAGGCCCGTCACCAGGGTGCGTCCGAGTCTGCCCGAACCGCCGGTGACGATGATCCTCATGGCCGCGCCAGCAGAGCGATCCCGAGCTCGTCGACCTTCACCGGAAGGCCCGTCTCGAGTGAGCGGTTGCCCGCGATGCCCACCGCGATCGAGCGGATGCCGTCGGTCCAGTCGGCCGGACGCGCGAGGGGGTCGTCCCCGGGGCCCTCGAAGACATCGGACAGCAGCAGCTCGTCTCCACCGCCGTGGCCTCCGTCGCCGCCGTCGATCGGGACCTCGTAGGCCTCTTCCCAGTGGCGCTGCACGATCAGACGCTCGCTCTCAGGGCGCAGTGCGGTCGTGCCGTGGCCGCCGGAGAGGCTGGGGTCGATGTGCGGGTGCAGTCCCTCGCCCGCGAGCACGGCGCCGCGCTCGACCACCTCGAGCTCGACCCGGCCGAGGGTGCCGTTGACGGCGACGCGGTAGCCCTCCCAGGGGGAGTGCGCGTTCAACGAGTACGACATCGTCGCGCCGGACGCATAGTCGACGACGAGTGCGAGGTTGTCCTCGATCGTGATGCCCTCGCTGAACACGTCGAGATCGCGCCGGTACCCGTCGTGCTCCTCGGCGTCGAGGTAGAGCGCGGTGAGACGCTCATCGGTGCGCAGGTCGAGTTCGAACAGGTCGCCGTCGTCGTGGGTGCCTCGCGCCGGTCGCTCGCCGAGGCCACGGCCGGCCGCGTTCTCGGCTCCGTAGAAACGCAGGCCGCCGGAGGCGAAGACGCGGGTCGGCTGCGAACGGATCCACCAGTTGACGAGGTCGAAGTGGTGGCTCGACTTGTGCACGAGCAGACCGCCCGAGTTCTTCTTCTCGCGGTGCCAGCGGCGGAAGTAGTCGGCGCCGTGGTTCGTGTCGAGCATCCACGAGAAGTCCACGGACGTGACGTCGCCGATCGTGCCGTCCTGGATCACCTGGCGCAGTGCGCTGTTGCGGGGCGAGTACCGATAGTTGAACGTCAGCACGACCTGGCGACCGGTGCGCTCGACGGCGTCTTCGATGCGGGCGGCGCTCGCCGCGTCGATCGTGAGCGGCTTCTCGACGACGACGTCGGCGCCCGCTTCGAGCGACCGGACGATCAGCTCGGCGTGGAGGTCGTCGCGGGAGCAGATGATGACCCGGTCGACCCGCTCGTCGCTGATCACCTGCTCGAGCTCGTCGGGGGTGGCGAGGCGGGGCGCCGGCGCGCCGACCTCCGCGATGCGGTCGGCGTAGTGCCCGGCCCGCACCGGGTTCGGCTCGATGATCGCCACGAGCTCGGCGCGGTCACGGTGCGTGCCGATGATCCCCTCGACGTACATCTGCGCGCGGGCTCCGGCACCGGCGAGGGCGTAGCGGGTCTTCGTCATCGTGATCTCTCTTCGATCTCCGGTCAGGAAACGTTTTCTCGACGATAGCACAGGAGAGGTGTCAGGCCCCGGGACCGCCGGCGGTTCAGGGCGTGTGCACGGTGGCGGTGCTGCCGCGCACGATCAGGGTCGGCGTGAAGGTGAGCGCTGCCGTGGGATCGCCGCCGGTGAGCTGGTCGTGCATCGCAGCCCATGCGGCTGCGCCGATCTCGACCGCGGGAACGGCCACGGTCGTGAGCGGGGGTGAGGTGTAGGCGGCGAAGGGGATGTCGTCGAAACCCGTGATCGACAGCTGCTCCGGCACGTCGACACCGCGCACGGTCAGGGCCGAGAGCAGCCCCATGGCGACGAGGTCGTTGTAGGCGATCACTGCGGTGGCTCCGCTCGCGAGAACCTGGTCGGCGACCGCGGTGCCGCTGTCGAAGTCGACGCCTGCGGTGATCTCCTCGACTTCGAGCCCGTCGGTCCGGGAGAGCTCCGCCGCGATCGCATCCTGCCGCGCCCTGTGCGTCACGCTGCGGGTGGCACCGGCGAGATAGACGAGCCGGCGGTGGCCGAGCGAGGTGAGGTGGCCGACGATCTCGCGCATGCCGGATCCGTAGTCGGCGCCGACCACGGGAGTGCTCGTCTGCGGGCCGCGGTTGATCACGACGGCGGGGGAGAGCATCGGCAGCAGTCGGCCGAGGTCCTCCTCGGGCATTCGAGGGGCGCAGAGGATCACGCCGTCGGTGCGCAGCCTGGTCGATCGGGCGAGCGCCTGCTCTTCATCCAGGTCCTCACGCGAGTCGGCGACCAGCACGTGATATCCGTCGGCCGCGGCCGCGCGGCTGAGGCCACGCAGGATCGCCTGGAACGTCGGGTTCTCGAGGTCGGGGATCACGACGGCGATGGTCTGGGTGCGGCCGAGCACCAGGCTCCGTGCGACGGGGTTCGCCGTGTAGCCGAGCTGCGCAGCGGCTGCCTGCACGCGCTCGGCGAGCGCCGGATCGACCGTCGGGTTGCCGTTCATCGCGCGCGACACCGTCGACAGTGAGACGCCGGCGAGTTTCGCGACGTCGGTGATGCCGGGGCGTGTCGATTCGCGTGCCATCGGCATCCCTTCGTGTCCGCGAGAGGTCGCGGCTGTCGTCATACTACGAGAAAACGTTCTTCAGGGAGGGTCTCATGGCTGGAGCATCCGAGGACCGCGCCGAGAAGCAGGATCGGCTGGCGCGCGTGCGCCGAGAGGTCGACGGGGCGCCCGTGGTGCTCGTCTCTCACGAATCGCTGTCGTGGTACCTCGAGGGCGTGCGCACGCATGTGTCGCTCGCGGGTCCTCCGGTGCTCGCGGTGCGGGCGGAGGCGCAGGGCGATGTGCTCTTCATCGCCGAGAACGAGGCCGATCGGCTGATCGCCGAGGAGCTGCTGCCGGAGGATGTCGCGCGCGTGGTGCGCGTGCCGTGGTGGATCCCACCCGCTGCCGCCGCGGCTGAGGAGGCCGGCGTCGCCGAATCGCACGTGGCGGCTGAACTGCGCGCGGCTCGCGCGCGCCTGCTGCCGGCCGAGCGTGCCAGATATCGACTTCTCGGACGGGAGACGGCCGAGGCGCTGACGGATGCGCTCGCCCGCGTCGGTCCGGAGCAGAGCGAGCGGATGGTCGCCGCGATCGTCTCCGCCGAGCTGATCGCCCGAGGAATCGATCCGCTCGTCGTGCTGGTCGCCGGTTCCGAACGGACTGCGTTCCGGCATCCGCTTCCGACCGCCGGGCTGCTCGGAGGGCGGGCGATGATCGTCGTGTGCGGGCGTCGGAACGGGCTCATCGCCAACGCGACACGCTGGGTCGGCGCATCCGTCGACGAGGAGCCGATCTGGGGCGTGGAGCGGGCTCTCCTCGATGCGTCTGTGCCGGGAGCCCGTCTGAACGACGCGTTCACGGCGGGCATCGCGGCGTACGCCCGCTTCGGGTTCGACGCTGACGAATGGCAGCGCCACCACCAGGGCGGACCGACCGGGTATGCCGGTCGCGATCCCCGCGCCACGGCATCCACTGCGGATCTGATCGTCGAGGATCAGGCGTTCGCCTGGAACCCGACCGCACCGGGCCGCAAAGTCGAAGACACCCTGCTGCGCACAGATGACGACTGGGAGGTGCTCACGGTCGATGAGCGCTGGCCGTCGGTCGAGTACGAGGGGCTGCATCGGCCGGTCTCGAGGGCGTACGGGGCCTGATCGGGGGGTCGATGGCGGGGCTCGGCGCCGAATGCCGGCTCAGGTTGCGGATGCACGTGAGCCGCCGATGTCCGGGGAAGGCCGCCCCGGGTCAGCCGCCGGTCGAGCTGCGCACGATCAGCTCGGGCGGGAACACGGTCTGGCGGGGGATGCTCTCGGGGTCGGCCGCCTCTTCGAGCACGATCCGCAGCGCCGTGCGACCGATCATGCGGCTGGGCTGACGGATGGATGACAACGGCACCGCGGCGGCGGCCGCGAACGGATTGTCGTCGAAGCCGATCAGCGCGATCTCGTCGGGGACGAGCAGGCGTCCGCCCGACACGAGCGACTGCAGCAGGCCGAGGGCGAGCAGATCGTTGGCGGCGAAGAGCGCGTCGGGCCACTCGCGCCGAGGGCGGGTGAGCAGGCGCGCTCCGGCGGCGACGCCCTCGTCGACCGTCATCGCCGCCGTCGGCACGACCTCGAGCTCGACGTGCACCGCCGCGTTCTCGGCCGCCGCGCGAGCGCCCGCGAGACGGTCGGTGACCTGACGCATGTCGAAGGGGCCGCCGACGAAGGCGATGCGCCGTCGACCTCCCTCGATCAGATGCTCGACCGCGAGCCGCCCGCCCGCGACGCTGTCGACCGACACCGACGAGAACCCGCTGTCGGCGCTGAACCGGTCGACGAGGACCGTGGCGATGCCGCTCGCCCGGAACTTTCGCAGCTGCGTCATGACGTCGCCGTAGGGGGCGATGAGAAGACCACGCACCTGCTGCTCGCGGAAGAGGTCGAGATAGACCTTCTCGCGAGAGGGGTCGTCGTCGGTGTTGCCGTAGAGGATCGCGATGCCGTGGCTGGACGCCTCATCTTCGGCACCGCGCACGACATCGTTGTAGAAGGGGTTCTGGCCGTCGAGCACGACGAACCCGACGGTCGTGCTCACGCCGGCTCTGAGCTTGCGGGCGGCATCGTTTCGCACGTAGCCGAGCTCTTCGATCGCCTGCGTCACTCGCTCGACCGACTCGCTGGAGACCTCGTCCGGTCGGTTCAGGACGTTCGAGACGGTGCCGACGGAGACGCCAGCGCGAACGGCGACATCGCGGATGCTGACCGGCATTCGGCAGTCCTCTCGTCGTCGGGCGGATCACGCTTCGGCATCGGGGGTTGACCTGAGACCGGCATCACATACACTAGCCTGAAACGAGCTTGAATCGATTCAGGTAAAGTTCATTCCGATCATCATCCCCCTCAACGGAGAGGAAAGCCAGTGGTAGACGCAGCCTCCGCCCGCAGCGCTCCCCCCACCGCGCTCGAGCTGCATCGGGTGGTGAAGTCCTTCGGCCCCGTCGTCGCACTCCGCTCCGGCAGCCTGACGCTCCGCCCCGGCTCGATCCACGCCCTCATCGGCGAGAACGGCGCGGGCAAGTCCACGCTCGTGAAGATCATGGCCGGTCTGTACCGCCGCGACTCAGGCGACTTCCGTCTGCACGGCGACGATGTCGATTTCACCAGCACCGCCCAGTCGAAGGCCGCGGGCATCGCGGTCATCTACCAGGAGCCGACGCTGTTCCCCGATCTCTCGGTCACCGAGAACATCTTCATGGGACGTCAGCCCACCGGCTTCCTCGGCCGCATCGACCGCAAGGCCATGCGCACCGAAGTCGACCGGATCTTCCGCCGCCTGGGCGTGACGCTCGACCCCGACCGCATCACCGAGGGTCTGTCGATCGCCGACCAGCAGATCATCGAGATCGCCAAGGCCATCTCCCTCGACGCGAGCGTGCTGATCATGGACGAGCCGACGGCCGCACTCAGCGGCGTCGAGGTCGACCGACTCTTCGCGGTCGCGCGGAGCCTCCGCGACGAGGGACGCGCGATCCTCTTCATCTCGCATCGCTTCGACGAGGTGTTCGACCTGTGCGACACCGTCACCGTCATGCGTGACGGGGCATACATCGACACCACTCCCATCGCCGAGACCACGGTCGACGAACTGGTGCGCCAGATGGTCGGCCGCGACGTCACCGAGCTGTTCCCCAAGCAGGAGGCCGCCATCGGCGAGCCGCTGCTCGAGGTCACAGCGCTCACCCGTCCCGGCGTCTTCCATGACATCTCGTTCACGGTGCGCGCGGGCGAGATCGTCGCACTGGCAGGTCTCGTCGGCGCCGGTCGCTCGGAGGTCGCCCGCGCGATCTTCGGCGTCGATCCCTACGACGAGGGAGAGGTGCGGATGCTCGGCGCGGGCGTCGCCCGCCGCAACCCGACCGCCGCGATGCGCAGCGGACTCGCGCTCGTTCCCGAGGACCGCCGCAAGCAGGGCCTCGTGATCGACGCGAGCGTCGGAGGCAACATCACGCTCGCCATCCGCCGGCGCCTCTCGAAGTGGGGACTCATCACGAGCGGCATCGAGAACCGTGCGGCGAAGGAGTGGGCATCGCGTCTCGAGGTGAAGACGCACGCGCTCGACACCGTGGCGTCCACGCTCTCGGGCGGCAATCAGCAGAAGGTCGTGCTGGCCAAGTGGCTGGCCACCGACCCGCGCGTCCTCATCATCGACGAACCGACCCGCGGCATCGACGTCGGCACCAAGTCCGAGGTGCACCGACTGCTGTCGCAGCTCGCCGGCGAGGGCATGGGCATCCTGATGATCTCGTCCGAGCTGCCCGAGGTGCTCGGCATGGCGGATCGCGTGCTCGTGATGCGCGAAGGACGCATCACCGCCGAGATCTCCCGCGACGACGCCACCAGCGAGAACGTCATGTTCGCCGCCACCCACTCATCGGAGCTGCACTCATGAGCACCACCACCGCACCCGCGGCCGCCGCTCCGGCGATCGCGAAGAAGCCCGGCGGCATCGGCCGTGCACGCGAGTTCGGCATCCTCGCCGCGCTCGTGCTCGTCGTGATCGCCGCGACCGTCAAGAACCCGGCGTTCCTCTTCAGCTCAGACGGCTGGCGCGATCTGCTGCTCACGCCGTCGATCCTCATGCTCGTCGCCGTGGGCCAGGCGATCGTCATCATCACGCGCAACGTCGATCTGTCGGTGGGCTCGGTGATGGGCCTCACGGCCTACCTGACCGGACGCCTCTTCGTCGACGTCCCCGGCATCCCGATCGTGGTCGTCGTGATCGCGGCCGTCCTGCTCGGTGCCTTCCTCGGCCTGGTCAACGGCGCATTGGTCGCCTTCGCGAAGGTGCCGGCCATGGTGATCACGCTCGGCACGCTCTATGCCTACCGCGGCATCAACGTGCTGTGGACCGGCAGCGATCGCATCAACGCCTCCGACATGCCCAAGGACTTCCTCGCACTCGGCACGCAGCAGATCCTGTTCATCCCTGTGCTGACGATCATCGCGGTGATCGTGCTCGCGCTCGCGGCCTGGTATCTGCGCAACATCCGGGGCGGACGCGAGTACTACGCGATCGGCTCCGACCCCTCGGCGGCCGAGCTCTACGGCCTCAAGGTCACCCGTCGGGTGCTCTCCGCGTTCGTCCTCTCGGGTGCACTCGCAGGTCTCGCCGGCGTCTTCTACGCCGCGCGATACGGATCCATCAGCTCGCAGGCGGGAAGCGGCTGGGAGCTGGATGCCGTCGGCGCAGCCGTCATCGGTGGCATCGCGATCACCGGCGGTGTCGGCACGGTCTGGGGCGCGGCCATCGGCGCGATGCTCCTGATGACCATCAACCGCGCGCTGCCCATTCTCGGCATCCCGGACTTCTGGCAGCGTGCCGTGGTCGGTGTGCTCATCATCGGGGCCATCGTGCTCGACCGGGTGCTCGCGGTCAGACAGAGACGCCAGCTCATCGAGGCGAGGGACGAATCATGACCACGACAACGACGACGACGTCGACCCGCGTCATCCGCGACTACGACCGTCCGCTGTGGCGGCGCATCTTCATCAACCGCGAGTTCGCGATCATCGCGCTCCTCGTGCTGGTGACGATCGTGGCGGCCGTCACGATCCGCGGCTTCGCCCAGCCGATCACCGCGAACTACCTCCTCCTCGACGTCGCACCGATCCTGCTCATCGCGCTGCCCATGACGCTCGTCATGATCACGGGCGAGATCGACCTGTCGGTGGGATCCATGGTGGGGCTCGCCAGCGTCGTCACCGGAGTCCTCACCGAGTCGGGTGCTCCCTTCGAGGTCGCCGCCCTTGCGGCCCTCCTCGTCGGCGTCGTCGGCGGAGCCTTCAACGGGTTCCTCGTCACGATCGTCGGGCTGCCGTCGCTCGCCGTCACGATCGGCACGCTCGCACTCTTCCGCGGGCTTGCGGTCGGCCTGCTCGGCACCACGGCCGTCACGGACTTCCCCGAGACATGGACGGCGCTCGCGAAGGCGAAGATCGCCGGGACGACCATCCCGTACATCGTCATCCCGTTCCTGATCCTGCTGGTGCTGTTCGCGGTGCTGCTGCACTTCACGCCCTTCGGCCGTGGTGTCTTCGCGATCGGTCTGTCGAAGGACGCCGCGCGGTTCTCGGGCGTCGACGTCGAACGGACGAAGTTCATCCTGTTCGTGCTCTCGGGCGTGGTCGCCGCCTTCGCAGGCATCTTCTACACGCTGCGGTTCGGCAGCGCCCGAGGCGACAACGCCACCGGGCTCGAGCTGCAGGTGATCGCGGCCGTGGTGCTCGGCGGAGTGTCGGTGTTCGGCGGACGGGGACACCTCCACGGCGTCGTCGCCGCCGTTCTCCTGATCGGGGTGCTGGGCAGCAGCCTGCGCCTCGCCGGAGTCACATCCGACGTCATCAACATCATCACCGGCGGGCTGCTGATCTTCTCGGTCGTCGCAGCGAGCGTCCTCGCCTGGGCGCAGCGCGTCCGCGCGAAGGCCGGTCCGCCACTGCGCGTAGCAGCCTCTCCCGCACCATGAGGCAGCCTCTCATCGCCGGCACCCGCCAGCGGTGATCATCACGAAAGGAAGAACAATGACGTTTGCACGTAAGAAGATCGCGGGGTTCGCGGCGGTCGCCGTGGCCGCAGCGCTCGTGCTGAGCGGCTGCGCCGACACCAGCGGCGGATCCGGAGGCTCGGGTTCAGAGGGTGAAGGCGGATCCGACAACCTCGCGATCACGTTCCTGCCCAAGAACCTCGGCAACCCGTACTTCGACACCTCGAGCGAGGGCGGCAAGACCGCCGTCGACGAGTTCGGCGGCACGTTCGCCGAGGTCGGCCCGGCCGAAGCCACCCCCGACGCCCAGGTCAGCTACATCAACACCGCGACGCAGCAGGCCGTGGGCGCGCTCGTCGTCTCGGCGAACGACCCGAAGGCGATCTGCGACGCGCTGAACGAGGCCCGTGACGCCGGCGTCAAGGTCGTCACCTTCGACTCCGACACGAACCCCGAGTGCCGCGACCTGTTCATCAACCAGGCCGACTCCGAGGGCATCGCCAAGGTGCAGGTCGACCTGATCGCCGACCAGATCGGCGGAGCCGGCGAGGTCGCGATCCTGTCGGCATCCGCCAACGCGACCAACCAGAACGCCTGGATCGACCTGATGAAGGAGTACGTCGCCAGCGAGTACCCCGACATCACGATCGTCGAGACCGTCTACGGTGACGACGACGACCAGACGTCGTTCGACAAGACCGCTGCGCTGCTGCAGAGCCACCCGAACCTGAAGGGCATCATCTCGCCCACCACGGTCGGCATCGCGGCTGCGGCGCGGTACGTGTCCACCTCGGACTACAAGGGCAAGGTCGCCATCACCGGTCTCGGCACGCCGAACCAGATGCGCGAGTACGTCGAAGACGGCACCGTCACCGCGTTCGCGCTGTGGAACCCTGCCGACCTCGGCTACCTGGCCGCGTTCGCCTCCAAGGCGCTGATCGAGGGTGAGATCACCGGCGAAGAGGGCGACACCTTCGAGGCCGGAGACCTCGGCGAGTACACGGTCGGCGCCGACGGCGTCGTTCTTCTCGGCGACCCGTTCGAGTTCAACGCAGACAACATCGGCGAGTTCGACTTCTGAGTCGAGTTCGTGAGGGGCGTCGGGGCTTCGGCCTCGGCGCCCCTTTCCGTGTGCGCCGCGGTGTGCCGTCTCCGGCGCCTGACAGGGCTGGCATCCGCACCCCCGATGGATCCTGCACCGGCATCCATCGGGGGCTCGGGCGGTCGGATGAGGGGCTGCGACGGGCGTGAGGGAGTCAGCGCGGGTCGAAGCGCTCCGGTTCGTGCGTCGCGGCGACGAGGGCGCGCAGCTCCTCGAGGGATGCCGGGGCGGCGCCGAGAGCCCGTGCCTGCACGAGCACGTTGCCGAGGGCTGTCGCCTCGACGGGGCCGGCGAGCACGGGACGGCCGGTGCGATCCGCGGTGGCCTGGCACAGCAGACGGTTCAGCGAGCCGCCTCCTACGAGGTGGATGCTGTCGAGTTCGCGCCCTGACAGATCGGCTGCCGTCTGCACGGCATCCGCGAAGGCGGTCGCGATCGACTCGACGATCGATCGGGCGAAGGCGGGTCGCGTCGTCGGAGCCTCGGGCCCGAGCAGTGTCGCGATGCGCGCGGGCATGTCTCCCGGTGCGCTGAGCGACGCGTCGTTCGCGTCGAAGAGGGGCACGTCGTCCGTCACGGCGGCGGCCGCAGCCAGCAGCTCGGGCAGGTCGATCCGCGAGCCGTCCTCCGCCTCCCACGCGCGCACGGTCTCGCTCAGCAGCCAGAGCCCCGTCACGTTGTGCAGGAAGCGGTAGCGACGGTCCACGCCGAGCTCGTGCGTGAAGTTCGCCTCGCGCGCGGCATCCGTCAGCACCGGCTCGGTCAGCTCGACGCCGACCAGCCCCCAGGTGCCGCACGAGATGTAGGCGGAGTGCGGGGTCGACAGGGGAGCGGCGACGACGGCGGATGCTGTGTCGTGCGACCCGACCGCGATCACCGGCAGCTTCTTGCCGATGCGCTCGACCAGGTCCGCGCGGAGTGTGCCGATCGTCTCGCCCGGATCGACGAGCGTCGGCAGGATGTGCGTCGGGATGCCGATGCGCTCGGCGAGCTCGGCGTCCCACTCGCCCGACTCGACGCCGAGGAGCCCGGTGGTCGAGGCGTTCGTCCGCTCGGCCACCGCTGTTCGGGTGAGCAGGAACGCGATGAGGTCGGGAATGAGCAACGCGGTGTCGGCGTCGGCGAGGCGGGCATCGACGCGGTACTGGTACAGCGTGTTGAACGGCAGGAACTGCAGTCCGTTGCGGCCGTAGAGCTCGGCGAAGGGCGCGACCGTGTGCACCTCCTCGACCCCGCGCGCCGTGCGCTCGTCGCGGTAGTGGAACGGCTCGGCGAGGAGTTCGCCGTCTCGCAGCAGGCCGTAGTCGACGGCCCACGAGTCGATGCCGACGCTCTCGATCGCCGGTTCGCGCCGTACCGCCTCGGCGAGCCCTGCGACGACGTGCTCGTAGAGAGCGCCGAAGTCCCAGTGCAGACCGTCTTCGCGCTCGACGGGCCCGTTCGGGAACCGCGAGACGAGTTCGAGGTCGAGCCGGCCGTCGCCGATCCGGCCGATCATGACGCGACCGCTGGTCGCTCCGAGGTCGACGGCGGCGACGGACCGCACCGTCATCGCAGGAACGCCGCAGCGACGCCGGAGTCGACCGGGATGTGGAGACCGGTCGTGCGGCTCAGCTCGGGACCCGTCAGCACGTAGACGGCATCCGCCACGTTCTCGGGAACGACCTCGCGCTTGAGGATCGTGCGGTTGGCGTAGAACTGGCCGAGGTCCTCTTCGGCGACACCGTAGGTCGCGGCACGGTTCGCGCCCCAGCCGGAGGCGAAGATGCCCGAGCCGCGCACGACACCGTCGGGGTTGATGCCGTTGACGCGGATGCCGAACTCGCCGAGCTCGACGGCCAGCAGCCGCACCTGGTGGGCCTGGTCGGCCTTGGTCGCCGAGTAGGCGATGTTGTTGGGGCCGGCGAAGACGGAGTTCTTCGACGAGATGTAGATGATGTCGCCGCCGAGCTTCTGGTCGATCAGCACGCGGGCCGCGGCCTTCGACACGAGGAACGAGCCCTTGGCCATGACGTCGTGCTGCAGATCCCAGTCCTTCTCGGTGGTCTCGAGCAGCGGCTTCGACAGCGAGAGACCGGCGTTGTTGACGACGAGGTCGACGCCGCCGAACGCGAGCACGGCGTCGTTCAGCGCCGCCTGGATGGCATCCGCATCGGCGACGTTCGCCGCGACGCCGATCGCGACGTCGGTGCTGCCCAGCTCGGCGGCGGCCGCCTGTGCCTTCTCGAGGTCGAGGTCGGCGATGACGACGCAGGCGCCCTCTGCGGCGAGGCGGGTGGCGATGGCCTTGCCGATGCCGCTGGCGGCTCCGGTGACGAAGGCGATGCGTCCCTGGTGCGACTTCGGCTTCGGCATGCGCTGCAGCTTGGCCTCTTCGAGCGCCCAGTACTCGATGTCGAACTTCTCGGCGTCAGAGATGGGCGAGTAGGTCGACAGTGCCTCGGCGCCGCGCATGACGTTGATCGCGTTGACGTAGAACTCACCGGCGACGCGGGCGGTCTGCTTGTTGGCGCCGTAGGAGAACATTCCGATGCCGGGCACGAGCACGATGAGCGGGTCGGCGCCGCGGATCGCGGGCGACTCGGCGGTCGCGTGCGCGTCGTAGTAGGCCTGGTAGTCGGCGCGGTACTCGGTGTGCAGTTCGTGCAGACGGGCGATCTGCTCATCGGCGGATGCCGTGACCGGCAGGTCGAGGATCAGCGGCTTGACCTTGGTGCGCAGGAAGTGGTCGGGGCAGCTCGTGCCGAGAGCCGCGAGTTCAGGGGCGCGCTCGGAGGCGAGGAAGTCGAGGACGACGTCGGAGTCGGTGAAGTGGCCGACCATCGGCTTGTCGGTCGACGCGATCCCGCGAATGGTGCCGGCGAGGGTCGCTGCGCGCTCACGCCGCTCGGCCTCGGGGAGTGCCTCGAAGCCGGCACGGACGCCGCCGAACGGATCGGCCTTGCCGTTGGCCTCGATGTAGGCGGCCGCGGTGTCGATGATCCAGAGGGAGTTGGCTTCGGCCTCCTCCGACGTGTCGCCCCAGGCGGTGATGCCGTGGCCGCCGAGGATCGTGCCGATGGCCTGCGGGTTCTTCGCCTTGATGGTGGCGATGTCGAGTCCGAGCTGGAATCCGGGGCGACGCCACGGAACCCACACGACCTTGTCGCCGAAGATCTTCGCCGTCAGCTCTTCGCCGTCGGCCGCGGTGGCGATCGCGATGCCCGAGTCGGGGTGCAGGTGGTCGACGTGCGCGGCGTCGACGAGCCCGTGCATCGCGGTGTCGATCGACGGAGCTGCACCGCCCTTGCCGTGCAGGCAGTAGTCGAACGCGGCGACCATCTCGTCCTCACGGTCGAGGCCCGGGTAGACGTCGACGAGTGCGCGCATGCGGTCGAGGCGCAGCACGGCGAGACCCTGCTCTGTGAGCGTGCCGAGGTCTCCACCCGAACCCTTGACCCACATCAGCTCGACGGGCTGACCCGTGACGGGGTCGGTCTCCGTGCCCTTCGCCGACGTGTTGCCACCGGCGTAGTTGGTGTTCTTCGGGTCGGCGCCCAGGCGGTTCGACCGCTCGATGAGGGCGGCGGCGGTGGGGTTGGTCATGGCTGTTCCCTGTTCTGTGGAGACGTGGCGAGGATGCGGGCGGCGAAGCGGTCGATCGATGCTGTCGCTGCCGCGAGTTCGGGCTGATTGAGGTGGCCGTGGCGGGTGCCCGCCTCGGTCGAGATGTCGATTTCGACGCCCGCGTCGCGCAGCAGGGCGCCGAACGCCTCGCCGGAGACACGGAGCTCGTCGACCTCGCCGTTGATCATGATCGTGGCGGGGAAATGCGAGAGCTGGGCGGGGGACGCGGTGCCGGGCACGGCGTAGACGTCGCCACCGTCGACCGGCCCGCCGAGGTAGTTCTCGTACATGCCGCGCACCGGGTCGGGGCCGAACACGTCGGCATCGGGGTCCGCGTCGAGGGCGGCGCGCAGCGCAGCATCCGGGGCTGCCTGCACGGCGTGGAGCGTCGGATAGGCGAGCACCGCGAGCGCAGGGAAGGGCCCGGGACCGTGACTGAGGCGCAGTGCCGCGCCGGCCGCGAGGTTGCCGCCGGCGCTCGCTCCGCCGATCGACCACGGCCCCTCGGTGAGGCCGGAGTCGACCGCCCAACGGAATGCGGCCTCGACCTCCTCGGAGGCGACCGGGTAGTGCACGCCCTCTCGCTCGGGTGCCCCGGCTGCCGCAGCCCAGGTGCGAGGGAAGGGAGCCAGCGCGTAGTCGACCGACACCACGGCGATGCCACGCTCGGCGAAGCTCTGCGCGACCCAGTCGGCCTCCGGCATGTCGATCTCACCGGCGGCGAACCCTCCGCCGTGCACCCAGACGAGTCCGGGGCCGACGGGAGAGGTCGGGGTGTACACCCGCACGCGCAGCGGTCCGTGCGGTCCGTCGAGCACCTGCTCGTTCACGGTGTCATCCGTTCTGTCGGGGGGCGTCGGGATACGGGGATCGGCTCCCGCATCCCGACGGGGCGGGGTGCGGGCTCAGGCGCCCCAGCCGGCCTGCACGCCACCGACGCGGTCGGCGGCGATCTTCTGCTGGTAGCCCGACTCGGCGTAGGCCGCCATCGGGTCGGCTGCGAGGCCGCGCGACTCTCGCCATTCGGCGAGCGCGGGGCGCACGTCGGTGTAGAACGCGTCCATGAAGACGGCGTTGGCGGCGAGCACGTCGCCGGACTTCTGCGCCGCGGTCAGGGCGTCGCGGTCGACGATCAGCGCACGCGCCGTCATCTCCTGCACGTTGAGCACCGAGCGGATCTGACCGGGGATCTTGTCCTCGACGTTGTGGCACTGGTCGAGCATGAACGCCACATCGGGGTTGTTCAGGCCGCCGCCGCGTACGACCTCGAACAGGATGCGGAACAGTTGGAAGGGATCGGCCGCGCCCACGATGAGATCGTCGTCGGCGTAGAAGCGCGAGTTGAAGTCGAACGACCCGAGCTTGCCGAGGCGCAGCAGCTGCATGACGATGAACTCGATGTTGGTGCCGGGGGCGTGGTGGCCCGTGTCGAGGCACACCATGGCCTTGTCGCCGAGGGACGAGACCTGGGCGTAGGACGTGCCCCAGTCGGGAACATCGGTGTGGTAGAACGCCGGCTCGAAGAACTTGTACTCGAGCACGAGGCGCTGGTCGTCGCCGAGGCGTGCGTAGATCTGCTGCAGCGACTCCTGCAGGCGGTCCTGACGGCCGCGCAGGTCGGCCTGCCCCGGGTAGTTCGAGCCCTCGGCGAGCCAGATCTTCAGGTCGCGGCTGCCCGTGGCATCCATCACGTCGATGCAGGCGAGGTGGTG
This sequence comes from Microbacterium sp. Root280D1, assembly GCF_001428975.1. Lineage (NCBI taxonomy): Bacteria > Bacillati > Actinomycetota > Actinomycetes > Micrococcales > Microbacteriaceae > Microbacterium > Microbacterium sp. Root280D1. Next base: position 865,041 of record NZ_LMJK01000001.1, read on the forward strand.
GTCGATCGCCTTCTGGCGGATCGACGGGTCTTCGTGGGTCAGCGCGCCGAACTTGTAGTCGTCGTCCTGGAACGTGTTGGAGTTGATGGTGCCCAGGGTCACGCCGAGGTCCTCGGCGTGCTTGCGCAGGTCGGAGAACGAGTCGACCAGGTCCCACGGGATGTGCAGGGCGACCGAGGGTGCGAGCGCCGTGTACTTGTTCACCTGCGCGGCATCCGCGATCTTCTCCCACGGGTCGCGGGGCGTGCCGGGCGTGCCGAACACCTTGAAGCGCGTGCCGGAGTTGCCGAACGCCCAGCTGGGGAGTTCGATGCCCTGCTGTTCGAGGGCGGCGAGGTTGTCGGACGAGAGGATGCTCATGAGGCGCTGCCTTCGGTGTCGGTGCGGTTGGCGATGTCTGATGCGGGGGAGTCACCGGCGTCGGCGAGCTGGTCTTCGAGGTGGAACACCTCGGCGAGTGCGGTGGCGGCCTGGTCGGGGCGTCCGTCGAGACCGATGAAGAATCGGCTCATCTCGGACTCCCAGCGCGCGGCGACGGGGGAGGCGGCGAGATACGCCTGGGCGGCGGCATCGTCGTCGGTCTCGTAGTAGCCGACGAGCGTGCCGCCCTCGGCGAGGAACAGCGAGTAGTTGCGGCGGCCGGCGGCCGCGATCTCGGCCAGCATCTCGGGCCGGACCGGCGAGTGACGGGCGAGGTATTCGTCGAGCAGTTCAGGACGCACCTGCAACTGGAACGCGACGCGGGTCATGATGGTTCTCTCTTCATCGAGCGGATTTTGAATCGTTTCATTCAATGTCTCAACCCTAGACACGGGCGAGCGACGTGTCAAGTGAGCGTCGGCGGTCACACGGCGGTGATGACCGCGTTGTCGAGCTGATCGGCGTCCACGCCCGGGCGCACGGCCGCGTTCGTGAGCAGCACCCAGCAGACGCCCGCCGTCGGGTGCACCCAGAACTCCGTGCCCGCCCACCCGCCGTGGCCGAAGACGTCACGGTCCACCAGCCCCGGCGCTCGTGAGCGCAGGTTGAACGTGAAGCCCCAGTCCTGACCGCGCTCAGAGGGGTACGGGTCGAGGCGGGGGATCGCGCCGGTCAGCGGGCGGAGCATCATGGCCAGTCCCGCCGGAGACAGGATGCCGTCTGTCGCGCCCTGGCCGATGCGCAGCAGCTCGGCGCCGAGGTGCAGGAGATCCTCGGCTCTGCCCAGGAGTCCTGCGCCGGGAGCACGCGTGGCGTGGAACCGGTCGAGGTCGAGTCCGCCGGCCGCGGCATCCGGAACCCCGAGGGACTCGCTCGGGTCGAGGGTCAGGCCGATCGCGCCGATGCGATGCGCCCAGTCGAATGTGCCGGCATCCCAGGTCGAACCGGTCGCGTGCTCGATCAGCGCCGCGATCCCCTCGAAGGCCAGGGTGGAATACCGCGACGCGGTGCCGGCGGCGAAGTCCCGCCCCTGGCTGAGCAGCTCGTCGCGCAGCGGAAGCGCGGTGTCGAGAGCCGGCTCGGAGATCCCCGAGGTGTGGGATGCCAGGTGCCACAGCCGCACGATGTCGTCACGAGAGATGCCGAACTGCGGCAGGGCGTCGGCGAGCGGAGTGTTCGGGGTGAGCAGACCCCGCTCGATGGCGCGCGTCGCCGTGATGCCGGTGAGCACCTTCGTGATCGAGAACAGCGGATACACGGCATCCGTCGCGGCCCCGAAGCCCTCGAGGTCGACGATCCCGTCGGCGGTGGCCATGCCGAGCACCGCTGTCGGCAGGCGCTCCGCCTGCACGTGACCACGTGCCCAGTCGAATGCTGCGTCGAAGGTCATGGCTGCTCCTGCTGATTCGGATGGTCGCGCTTCCCAGACGGGTGCGGTGACTCTACGATAGGACCATGGCACAGAAAGCGCTTTCCCATCCGGCCGCGCTCATCGACGGTGATCACCCGACCCGCTCCGTGCTGCGCCTCGTCGCCCGCCGTCCCTGGCGACTGACCTTCGCGATCACGGCCTTCGCGATCAAGGAGATCCCGCTCTGGTTCCTGCCGGTGATCACCGCCGCGATCATCGACGTCGTGGCGAGCGACGGCGATGTCACCGAGGTGCTGTGGTGGTTCGCGCTGGCCGCCGTGCTGCTGCTGCAGAACTACCCGAACCACATCATCTACACCCGCAACTTCATGACCGTGGTGCGAGACCTCGGTGCCGATCTCCGCAACGCCCTCACCGCGCGACTGCAGAGCCTCTCGATCGGGTACCACACGAGGATGAGCTCGTCGATCGTGCAGACGAAGGTGGTGCGCGACGTCGAGAACGTCGAGCTCATGCTGCAGCAGGTCACGCATCCGCTCCTGTCGTCGACCATGGTGATGCTCGGCGCACTCAGCATGACGGCGGTCACCGTGCCGCAGTTCCTTCCCGTGTATGCCCTCGCCGTGCCGATCGCGATCGGCATCCGCTACGGCATGCGCAATCGATCGCAGCGTCGCAACGAGGTCTTCCGGCGCGAGATCGAGACGCTGTCGGCCCGCGTCGGCGAGATGGCGTCGCTGATCCCGGTGACCCGCGCTCACGGGCTCGAGGAGACGGCGATCAACCGCGTCGCGGGCGGGGCGGATGGCGTGCGCCGCGCCGGACTCGACCTCGACCTGCTGAACGGCCGGGTGGCCTCGATCTCCTGGGTCGCGATGCAGCTGCTCGGCGTCGCCTGCCTCATGCTCGCCGCCGTGTGCGCGCTCACCGGCTTCCTCCCGATCACGCCGGGCGAGGTCGTGATGCTCTCGAGCTACTTCACGCTGCTGACCGGCGGGCTCACCCAGCTGCTCATGCTCATTCCCGTCGGCGCCCGCGGGCTCGAGTCGGTGCGCTCGATCGCCGAGGTGCTGCAGGAGCCCGACGTCGAGCAGAACTCCGGCAAGCGCGTCGTCTCGGCGGTCGCCGGCGAGATCGTGCTCGACTCTGCGACGCATCGCTACGCGGATGCCGACGACGACGCCCTGTTCGAGATCGATCTGCGGATCGCCCCCGGCGAGACGGTCGCCTTCGTGGGATCGTCGGGATCGGGCAAGTCGACCCTCCTGAACCTCGTGCTCGGATTCGTCCGTCCGACGAGCGGCCGCATCGTGCTCGACGGCGCCGACATGCAGGAGCTCGACCTGCGCACAGTGCGCCGGTCGATCTCGGTCGTGCCGCAGGAGTCGGTGCTGTTCGAGGGGTCGGTCTTCGACAACATCGCCTACGGCATGCCCGACGTCACGCCCGATCGCGTCGAACAGGCGCTGCGAGACGCCAACGCGTGGGAGTTCGTGAGCGAGCAGCCGCAGGGGTGGGACACGGTGGTCGGCGAGCGCGGAGCGCGCCTCTCGGGTGGTCAGCGCCAGCGTCTGGCGATCGCCCGCGCGCTCGTGCGCGATCCGCGGATCCTGCTGCTCGACGAGGCGACGAGCGCGCTCGACCCCGAGTCCGAGGGACTCGTCAAAGAGGCCCTCGAACGGCTCATGCGCGGTCGCACGACGCTCGTGGTCGCGCACCGGCTGTCGACGATCCGGCAGGCCGATCGCATCGTCGTGCTCGAGCACGGACGTATCGTCGAACAGGGCTCGCACGACGAGCTGCTCGCCGCCGACGGGCGATACGCCCGCCTGCACCTGGTGCAGAACGGCATCAGATGACCCCGGCTCAGCGTCCTGAGGAGGAACGATGACAACCGAGAAGACCCTTCGCGCGGCCCTGGTCGGCACCGGGGCGGTGGCGAACGCGCACGCCCGCGCAGTCGCCGCCTACCCGCGCGCCGAGCTCGTCGCCGTCGCCGACCTCAGCCGGGAGAAGGCGCAGGAGTTCGCCGACCGATACGGCATCGATGCCGCCTACGGCGACCTCGACGAGATGCTCGCCGCCGAGCACCCCGACGTCGTGCTCATCTGCACGCCGCCCGGGCCGCACCGTTCGCAGTCGCTCGCAGCCTTCGCAGCCGGCGCGCATGTGATCGTCGAGAAGCCGCCGGCACCCTCGCTCGATGAGCTCGACGAGATGCGCGCGGCGGCCGAGGCCGCGGGCAGGCAGCTGGCGGTCGTCTTCCAGCAGCGCACCGGCACGGCCGCGGCGCACGTGCGCGGGATGCTGCAGAGCGGAGCCCTCGGCCGCCCGCTCGTCGCCGTGTGTCAGACGCTCTGGTTCCGTGACGCCGACTACTTCGCGGTGCCGTGGCGCGGCAAGTGGGAGACGGAGGGCGGCGGAACGACCCTGGGCCACGGCATCCACCAGATCGACCTGCTCGCTCACCTGCTGGGCGACTGGTCGTCGGTGCAGGGCAGGCTCTGGCGGCTCGACCGCGAGACCGAGACCGAGGACGTCTCGACCGCGACCATCGTCTTCGGCCAGGGAGTGGTCGCGCAGCTCGTCACCAGTGCCGTGTCGCCGCGAGAGACGAGCTCGATCCGCATCGACACCCAGAAGGCCACGGTCACGGTCGACCACGTCTACGGCCACGGTCATGAGAACTGGCGGATCACCCCGGCGCCCGGCTTCGAGTCGGAGGCCGAGGGATGGGCGCTCCCGGATGCCGAGGAGCGCAGCGACCACGAGCCGCTGCTGCGCGACGTGTTAGACGCTCTGCTGGAGGGAGCACCCCTGCCTCCTACTGCTGATGCACCCGCACGCTCGCTCGAGATCGTGGCGGCCATCTACGCCTCGGCCGCTGCGGACGGCACGGTGATCACCCCCGAGCTGCTGGGCTCGCACCCCACGCACCGGGCCGGCTTCGCGAGTCCGGTCACCGATCTCCGCAGATGAGAGAGCTCTACCGCGACCCCGTCTACGACGGAGCCACCGACCCGCGGGTCGTGGTCGACGCCGACGGGCTGTGGTGGATGTTCTACACCCAGCGTCGGGCGAGCCTCGCCGATGCGGGACCGGGGGTGTCGTGGGTGCACGGCAGCCGGATCGGGGTCGCGACATCGACCGACGGTCTGGACTGGCGCTACGACGGAACGCTCGAGCCCACGGCATCCGATCTCGTCCTCGAGCCCGGCCCGCCGCCCGCCGAGGTCGACCGCACGCACTGGGCCCCGGAGGTCTTCTGGGACGGTGCGCGCTGGCGGATGCATCTCACCGAGATCGACGGCATCCCCGACCGCTGGCCGGGGTTCGCTCGCGCCATCGTCGAGTACGTCTCCGACGACCTGAGGCACTGGTCGAGACGCGGCCCGCTCGTGCTGAGCAGCGATCGGGTGATCGATGCGGCCGTCGCGCGCACGCCCGACGGACTGTGGCGCCTCTGGTACAAGGATGAGGCGGCCGACTCGGTGACCATGGTCGCGTCATCGCCCGACCTCGCGGACTGGTCCCTCGACGGCATCGCGATCGGAGGGCGGCCGCACGAGGGGCCGACCGTGTTCGAGCTCGGCGGTCTCTGGTGGCTGATCGTGGACGAGTGGCGGGGGATGGGCATCTATCGCTCCGACGACGGCACGCGCTGGACGCGTCAGGGTGATGCGGATGCCGTGATCCTCGCTGATCTGCCGACCGGAGGGCACGGCAGTCACGGCGCGCAGGTGCGCGTCGGCGACGACCTGTGGTTCTACTTCTTCGCCGCCGCGGAGGGGGCTCCGGCCCACTCTGCGACGGGCGAGCAGAGACGATCCGCCGTCCGTCGCGTGGGGCTCGAGGTCGAGGGCGGGAAGCTGATCGTGAGAGGATCGAAGACCCCGCGGTAATCGATGTAATCCCCTCCGCGAATTGCCGGTTGCGAAACGTTTCAATCTGGATTAGCGTGCAGGTAAGCGTTTTCCCCGCACGATGGAGATCGCATCCCGCACCACATGGACACAGGCGTTCCGCGGCCCTGCCGAACGAGGACGTTCATCAGAGAGGACAACGATGTTCAGCAAGAAGCGTCTGGCGGCCGCAGCGGCCGTCGCCACCAGCGCAGCGCTGGTACTCGCCGGCTGCGCCGGCGGAGGCAGCCCCGAGGGCGAGCCCACGTACGACCCCGACGAGAAGGTCACCCTCGACCTGGCGTTCTGGGGCAACGACGTCCGCGCCGATCTCTACAACCAGGCGATCGAGGCGTTCAACGAGGAGTACCCGAACATCACGGTGAACGCGACGTTCCTCGGGTTCCCGGAGTTCTGGGAGAAGCGCCAGACCGAGGCCGCCGGCGGCGGACTCCCCGACGTCATGCAGTTCGACTACTCGTACCTGCGTCAGTACTCGGAGAACGGCCTGCTGCTCGACCTCGAGCCCTACCTCGGCTCGGTCATCGACACCGAGCCGCTCTCCGAGAACATCCTCGGCATCGGCGTCGTCGATGACACGACCTACGGCATCACCACCTCGACCAACGCGTGGGGCGTCTTCACCAACCCCCAGCTGCTCGAGACCGCAGGCGTCGAGGAGTTCCCCGGGGGCGACTGGGAGGACTACGACGAGTGGATGGGCGAGATCACCGATGCCGGCGCGGGTGAGTTCTGGGGCGGGTCCGACTGGACGGGGCGCATCCAGAACTTCGAGCTGCAGCTGCGCAGCGAGGGCAAGAACCTGTTCGACGAAGACGGCACGCCCGGCTTCGACGAAGACCGTCTGAAGGAGTTCTGGGAGGCCGGAGACGACATCCGGGACGGAGTCGTCGTTCCGCAGCAGGTCGTCGAGGAGCTCAACCCCCTCACCGCGTTCGACGCCGCGAAGAACGCCAGCGAGCTGACGTGGGACAACTTCGGTGCGGGCTACCTCGCCAACCTCGGCGAGAGCTACACCGAGCTCGGCCTCGTCGCCCCGCCGGTCACGAAGGAGGGCGCGAAGGATCTGTACCTGAAGCCCTCGATGCTGCACACGATCTCGGCCAAGACCGAGCACCCGGAGGCGGCGGCGACGCTCGTCAACTTCCTGGTCAACTCGCCCGAGTCCGGCGAGATCTTCGGCACCAACCGTGGCCTCCCCGCATCCGAGACCGCTCTCGAGGCCGCAGAGCTCGATCCCATGAGCCAGCTCGTCAAGGACTACGAGGAGTCGATCGCCGACCGCCTCGGCGACGCTCCGCCCGTGCCGATCGTCGGCTACGGCACCCTCGAGGAGAAGTTCCGGGTGCTGGGCACCGAGCTGAACTTCGGCACCACGACGGTCGACGAGGCCGTGACGCAGTTCTTCTCCGAGATGGACGTCGTCCTCAACCAGTGATCCCGTCGGTGGGCCGGGTGGCATCCGCCCGGCCCACCGCATCCCATCCACTTCGGAAGGAGCTGTCATGAGCACGACGGCGACCAGGACGATCGTCACGGGCAAGAAGTCCGGGCGAGGGCGGGCGCTGCGCAGCGGCCGCCGCCCCGAGAACGAACTCGCGCGGCCGGGCCAGCGCGCACGTCTGCGGCGTGAGACGGCGACCGGCTATGCGTTCCTCACCCCGTGGCTCATCGGCTTCTTCGGTCTCACCGCCGTGCCGATGATCTACTCCCTGTACCTCTCCTTCACGAAGTACAACATCTTCCAGCCGCCCAAGTGGATCGGGCTGGACAACTACATCCGACTCTTCACGAGCGACCCGAACTTCATCCAGTCGGCGCAGATCACCCTCGTCTACGTCTTCATCGGCACTCCGATCACCCTCGCGGCCGCCCTCGGCGTCGCGATGCTCCTGAACTACCGCGACAAGGGCGCCGGCTTCTTCCGCTCCGCCTTCTACGCGCCGTCCCTCATCGGCGGCTCGGTCTCGGTCGCCATCGTGTGGCGGGCCATGTTCTCCTCCGACGGTCCGGTCGACAGCGGTCTGCAGATCTTCGGCGTGGATCTCGGCGGATGGATCGGCAACCCGAGCCTCGTGCTCCCGATGATGATCCTGCTCGCCGTCTGGCAGTTCGGAGCCACGATGGTGATCTTCCTCGCGGGTCTCAAGCAGATCCCCAAGGAGCTGTACGAGGCCGCAGAGATGGACGGCGCGAACGCCTACCGTCGGTTCCGCGCGGTGACGATCCCGATGCTCTCCCCGGTGATGTTCTTCAACCTGCTGCTCGGTCTCATCGGCGCGTTCCAGGTGTTCGCCTCGGCGTACATCATCTCGAACGGCACCGGCGGCCCCGCCGGCATGACGAACTTCATCACCGTGTACCTGTACAAGCGAGGGTTCTCCGACGGACAGATGGGCTACGCGGCCGCGATCGCGTGGGTCCTGCTCGTCGTCGTCGCGATCATCGCCTTCATCCTCTTCCGCACTCAGAGGTCGTGGGTGCACTACTCGGGAGACGACAAATGAGCACCTCCAATCAGGCGACCACGTCCGGCGCCGCATCCACTCCGGTCTTCGCCGCGCAGCAGACGACGCCCGTCGGTCCGCCCGCCCCGCGTCGCCGCATCAAGCGCAAGACCTGGCAGACCGTCATCTGGTTCATCGGTCTCCTCGTGCTCACCGCGGTGGTGCTCTACCCGTTGTTGTGGCTGTTCCTGTCGACGTTCAAGCCGAACTCCGAGTTCGGTCAGAACCCCGGTCTGCTGCCGCAGGCGCCGACGCTCGACAACTACGGCAAGGTCATGGAGGGCATCGCCGGAGTGCCGATGTGGCGCTTCTTCCTGAACTCGCTGATCCTCGCGGTCTCGGCCGTCGTCGGCACGGTGCTCTCGTCGGCGCTCGCCGCCTACGCCTTCGCACGAGTGCAGTTCAAGGGACTCGGCGTGCTGTTCGCCGCGATGATCGGCACGCTGCTGCTGCCGTTCCACGTCGTGATCATCCCGCAGTACATCATCTTCAACCAGCTCGGATGGGTCGACACCTTCATCCCGCTGATCCTGCCGAAGTTCCTCGCCACCGAGGCGTTCTTCGTCTTCCTTCTCGTGCAGTTCATCCGCCAGATGCCCCGCGACATGGATGAAGCGGCGCGCATCGACGGAGCAGGCCACCTGCGGATCTTCTGGTCGATCATCCTGCCGCTCATCAAGCCCGCCCTGATCACCTGCGCGATCTTCTCGTTCATCTGGGCGTGGAACGACTTCCTCGGCCCGCTGCTCTACCTGACGAGCCCCGAGAACTACCCGCTGCCGATCGCGCTGCGCCTCTACAACGACCAGACCTCGTCGTCCGACTACGGCGCGACGGTCACGGCGTCGTTCGTGGCGCTCGTGCCGGTGCTGCTGTTCTTCGTGGTCTTCCAGCGCTTCCTCGTCGACGGAGTCGCCACGCAGGGACTGAAGGGCTAGTCATGTCGGTCATCAACGCAGAGCGTCGGGCGCACCGGGCGGCGAAGCGCGAGGCGCGGTCGGGCGCCGGCCCGACGGTCGCCGGTGTCGAGCCCGGGGTCAACCCCGGAGCGACCGCCAAGTTCGGTCTGTTCGGCGAGGTGCTCACGGTCGGACTGCTGATGACGATCATCGCCCTCGGCGTCGTCACGCTGCCGATCGCCCTGGCTGCCGGCATCCGTCACCTGCGTCGCTTCGTCGCCGCGGAGGATTCGCGCACGGCCCTGTTCTGGGACGACGTGCGCACCGGCATCCTGCCCTCGCTCCGCGTCGGGGTGCCGGCGGCGCTGATCGCCGCCGTGCTCACGGTCGACGTCGTGCTCGCGGGCTCGGGCGCACTGCCCGGTGGCGAGTTCATCGCGGTCATCGGCTGGGCGGGGCTGCTCGCTCTCGCGGTCGCCGTGCTGCTCGCCGCCGGCGCCTGGTCGCCGACGACCGGGTGGACCGCCGCGGTCCGCGCGGTGCCGGGGATGATCACAGCGGATGCCGCCGGAGCCGCGTACATCGCGGCCGCGGCCGTCTTCACCGGCGTCGTGACCTGGGCGCTCGCGCCCCTGTTCATCGCGGGCATCGGCTGCGCGGCGCTCGCCGTCGTCGCGGTTCCCGGGCGTCGCCGGCGCGGAGTTCACCCCGCGGAATGAGAAGGTAGTCGTGGCGCACGCGCGGACGGACGGAGGCAGGCCATGGCGGTAGGGGTGAAGGACGTGGCGGCTGCGGCCGGCGTCTCGGTCGGCACCGTCTCGAACGTGCTCAATCAGCCCGAGCGCGTGTCCGCCAAGACGGTCGAGCGCGTGCAGCGGGTGATCCAGGAACTCGGCTTCGTGCGCAACGACGCCGCCAGGCAGCTGCGCGCGGGTCGCAGCCGCAGCATCGGACTCGTGGTGCCCGACATCGGCAACCCGTTCTTCGCTGAGGTCGTGCGCGGCGCGGAGGACCGGGCAGCGGATGCCGGCATGACGGTGCTGCTCGGCAACAGCGACGAGCGAGACGAGCGCCAGGTCGCGCACCTCGAGCTCTTCCAGGAGCAGCGGGTCAACGGCGTGCTGCTCACACCCGCCACCGACGACCTCTCGGCCGTGCATCGATTCGCCGCAGGCGGCATGCCGGTGATCCTCGTCGACCGCGAGGTGGAGGAGGGGCTGCTGCCGTCGGTCTCGGTCGATGACGTCGAAGGCGGACGCCTGGCTGCCGATCACCTGCTGGCTTCGGGACGTCGCCGGCTGGCATTCGTCGGAGGACCGCAGTCGGTGCAGCAGGTCGCCGATCGTCTGCGCGGCGTGCAGGCGGCGGTCGCCGCTCACCCCGATGTCACTCTCGAGATCTTCGAGCAGTCCGCGCTCACGGTGCTCCAGGGCAGGGCTGCGGGCGAGGCCATCGCGGCGCGTGGGCCCGAATCGCGCCCGGATGCCGTCTTCGCCGCGAACGACCTGCTCGCCGTCGGGCTGCTGCAGGCGTTCAGCTTCGGCTCCGGCATCCGTGTGCCCCAGGACATCGCCATGGTCGGGTACGACGACATCGACTTCGCCTCGGCGACCGTCGTGCCTTTGAGTTCGGTGCGCCAGCCCGCCAGGCTGCTCGGCTGGACCGGCGTCGACCTGCTGCTGAAGGAGCTCGACGGGGTCGAGCACGACCGTCGCGTGCGGTTCCAGCCCGAACTCGTGGTGCGTGAGTCCAGCGCCGGCTGAGGGATCGTCTCGAGTCACGCGCCGTCACCCGTGCCGTGTGCATGACCGGAGCACGGATGCGGGAGCATCCGTCGGTTCTCGTCCTGCAGATGTGCTTTCGTCCTGCAGGCGGCCCGGCCGAGGACCCTGAGCCCCGATTCGTTCCAGCCACGGGAACCCGTTATGATTGCAAGGTGCATCCGCTCTTCACGGTTCGGATGCCTGGAGACGTCGCATAGTCCGGCCGAGTGCACCACCCTGCTAAGGTGGAGTCCCCTCACGGGGACCAGGGGTTCAAATCCCCTCGTCTCCGCAGAAAGAATCCCTGCCTCGGCAGGGATTTTCTGTTCTCAGGCGCTGACTCCGAGTTCCTGAGCCGCGATGGCATCCGCGAGGTACGACGCGGTGGTGCTTCCGCTCGCGGAGGCGACGGAACGCGGAGTTCCCTGCGCCACGACAGTGCCGCCGAGCTCTCCGGCTCCCGGTCCCATGTCGATCACCCAGTCGGCCTGTGCGACCACGCGCATGTCGTGCTCGACCATCACGACCGTGTTGCCGGCGTCGACGAGATGCTGAAGATGGACGAGCAGACGATCGGTGTCCGACGGATGCAGTCCTGAGGTGGGCTCATCGAGCAGGTAGAGGGTGTCGCCGTGCTGGGCGCGCCGCAGTTCGGACGCCAGCTTCACGCGCTGCGCCTCGCCGCCGGAGAGCTCGGTCGCCGACTGGCCCAGCGGCAGATACCCGAGCCCCACGTCGAGGAGGGCATCGAGGTGTCGCGCGACGTCGGCATCGTCCTCGAAGAGGACACGCGCGTCGTTCACGCTCAGGGCGAGGACGTCGGCGATGGTGTGCCCGTGGAGCTCGATCTCGAGGGTCTCCGGGTTGTAGCGCGTGCCGCCGCAGGTGCCGCAGGGGGCGTGGACGGTGGGGAGGAAGAGCAGCTCCACCTCGACCGTGCCCTCGCCCTTGCAGGTGGGGCATCTCCCGCTCGCCAGGTTGAACGAGAACCGGCTCGCGGCGTAGCGCCTCCGACGCGCTTCCGGTGTCGCGGCGAACAGCGCGCGGACGCGGTCGAAGAGCCCGGTGTACGTCGCCACGTTCGATCGAGAGGTGCGGCCGATCGGCTTCTGACTGACCTGCACCACGCGTCGCACGCGGTCGGCGGGACCGGAGGCGCGACCCGTCGTGTGGGCGATCGGTGCGGAGAACAGCGGATCAGCTGCTGCGCTGCCCTGCTCTTCCCTCGTCGACGTATCGGTCGACGAGCCGTCCACCTCGCTGGAGAGGCTGCTCTGCAGCAGGTCGGGCAGGGCCTGGGTGACGAGAGACGACTTGCCCGAGCCGGAGACGCCCGTGACGGCGGTGAGGCAGCCGAGGGGGATCGACACCGAGACGCTGCGGAGATTGTTCCGCGAGACGTCGACGAGCACGAGTTCGGCGTCGGGCTCGCGAGGGGCCCGCGGCTGTGCCGTCGGCTGCTCGGCCCGCAGGTCGTCGGCGAACAGATATCGTCTCGTCTGGGAGCGCTCCGCGTCCCGCAGCCCATCGATCGGGCCGGAATAGACGATCTCACCGCCGGTGGATCCCGCTCCGGGGCCGATATCGACGATCCAGTCCGCATGCCGGATCACGTCGAGGGAGTGCTCGACGAAGAAGACCGTGTTTCCGGAGTCTCGCAACGAGCGGAGGATGCGCACGAGCGCTTCGCCGTCGGCGGGGTGGAGGCCGGCAGACGGCTCGTCGAGCACGAACATGACCCCGAACAGCTGCGACAGCACCTGGGTCGCGAGCCGCATACGCTGCAGCTCACCCGACGAGAGCGTCGGGGTCGAGCGATCCAGCGAGAGGTAGCCCAGACCGAGCTCGATGATGGGGGAGATCCGATCGCGCAGCTCGTCGACCAGCCGGTGCGCCGCGAGCTTCTTCTCGGGTGGGAGCGCTTCGCCACCGGCACCGGGGGCATCCGTTCCGTTGCCGGAGGAGTCGAGTGCCGTCTCGAGGAGTGCCTCGAGGTCCGCGAGTGGCATCGCGGCCATCTCTGTGATGTCGAGACCGGCGAACGTCACGGCGAGCGCCTCGGGCTTCAGGCGGCGTCCGTCGCACATCGGGCAGCGGACGCTGACCATGAAGCTCGCCGCCTTCTCGCGCATCTTCGCGCTCTTCGAGTTGGCGAAGGTGTTGAGCACGTACTGCCTCACGCCGACGAACGTGCTCATGTACGAGGGCTCGATGCCGGCCGCGACGGCTTTGCGCACCTGCGCCGGGCCGCGGTCGGTGAACACCGGAACCTGAGGCGACTCCTCGGTGTAGAGCACCCACTGACGCTGCTTCTCAGGCAGATCGCGCCACGGGATGTCGATGTCGTAGCCGAGCGATATCAGGCTGTCGATGAGCTGCTTGCCGTGCCAGGCGCGCGGCCAGGCGTCGAGCGCACGGTCGCGGATCGACAGCGACTCGTCGGGGACCATGAGGTGCAGCGGCACGTCGTACACCTGCCCGATCCCGTGGCAGCGCGGGCACGCGCCCTGCACGGTGTTCGCGGAGAAGTCCTCGGCGAACAGCGGCTCCGCCCCACGGGGGTACGTGCCCACTCGCGAGAACAGCATGCGGATGACGTTGCCGATCGACGTGGCGCTGCCGACGGTCGATCGAGCGCTTCCCGCGGTGCGCTGCTGGGGGAGGGCCACCGCCGGAGGCAGCCCGCCGATGGCGTCGACGTCGGGGATGTCGACCTGGCTCATCAGGCGCCTCGCGTAGGGCGCCACCGACTCGAAGTACCGACGCTGCGCCTCGGCGTACAGCGTGCCGAATGCGAGGGAGCTCTTGCCCGAGCCGGAGACGCCGGTGAAGGCCACGAGGGCGTCGCGGGGTATCGCGACGCTCACGTCGCGAAGATTGTGCACCCGTGCTCCGGTCACGACGATGGCGTTCGACGTGCCGGACAGCTTCGACGGTGGGGTCCCGCCCATCATGGACCTCTTCTCGTTTCCCGCGGGGAGCGGGGGTGAATGCGATGATCGCCGTCTCTCCGTCACGCTACCCCGACCGTCGGACTTCGTCGGTGTGGTTGACAGCGGTCGGTCGGGCCTGCGAGCGCGGACACCCGTATGCCGGCGCAGCATGCATCGGAGTCCTGGTCCCGCCGTGCGAGAAAGCGCTATCCTGAAGCTCTTCCCGCCTCGGATCCAGGAGCGTCCCTCATGCCCATCGCCGCAGATGACCCCCGCCTGACGCATGCCTACGAGGCTGCGGCCACCCGCTACACCGACGTGCCTTTCCAACGCGCAGGCGCCAGCGGGGTGAAGCTGCCGAAGGTGTCGCTCGGACTCTGGCAGAACTTCGGTCGTGACCGCACCTTCGACAGTCAGCGCGAGATCGTGCTGCACGCGTTCGACCGCGGTGTCGTGCACATCGACCTCGCGAACAACTACGGCCCGCCGTACGGGTCCGCCGAGTCGACGTTCGGCGCCGTTCTCGACAGCGGGCTCGCCCGCTACCGAGACGAGCTGTTCGTCACGACCAAGGCCGGCTACGACATGTGGCCGGGGCCGTTCGGCGACGGCGGATCGCGCAAGTACCTCATGCGCTCGCTCGAGCAGAGTCTGCAGCGCATGAACACCGACTACGTCGACGTGTTCTACTCGCACCGCCCCGACCCCGAGACCCCGCTGGAGGAGACGGTCGCGGCGCTCGCCGACATCGTGCGCAGCGGCAAGGCGCTCTACGCGGGCATCTCGAACTACCCGGCCGAGCTGGCGCGTCGCGCGTATCGGCTGCTCGCGGATCAGGGCGTGAGGCTGCTGCTGCACCAGCCGCGGTACTCGCTGTTCGACCGCACTCCCGAGGCCGAGCTGTTCGCGGCGCTGCGCGAGCTGGAGATCGGCAGCGCCGTGTTCTCGCCGCTCGCGCAGGGCCTGCTCACCGGCAAGTACCTCGATGGTGACGTCCCGGCCGACTCGCGTGCCGCGAACAGCCATTTCCTGAACGGGTCCGCGCTCACCGACAGCTACCTCGAGCGCATCCGCGGCATCGACCGCGTCGCGAAGGACGCGGGCCTCTCGATTCCCCAGCTCGCCGTCGCGTGGGTGCTGCGGGACTCCGTGGTGACCACCGCGATCATCGGTGCATCGCGCACGGGCCAGATCGACGACGCGGTGGCGGCCAGCCAGGTCGAGCTCTCTGACGACGTCGTCACCGCTCTCGAGGAGTTCGCTGCGGCGCCCGGCGCCAGCGTCGTCTGACTTTTTCCCTGGCGCTGCGTAATATTCCGGGCGGCAGCGAGTCTGTCTAGTGGGGCCCCTGTCACAGGGGGCGTACACAACGGACCTGGGGAGCACCAATGACCATCGCCTACGCGGATCCACGGACGCACCACTGGACCCATCGCGGTGCCGTGCCGCTGCCCGAACTTGCCTTCCAGCACATCCTCGGGGCGATCCTGCGGGGGGACTACCGGTCGGGCGACACGCTCAACACGATGCGCTTCGCCCGAGAGCTCGACATGTCGCTCAACCCGATCCGCGAAGCGATCATCCGGCTGCGTGACATCGGACTGGTCGAGGTCACTCCCGCGCGCTACACCAAGGTCGCGGACCTCACCGCACCCGAGTCGCGTGCCGCCATCAGCTACGCCGGCGTGCTCGCGGGGACGGCGCTCCGCATGGCACTGCCCACGACTGCGGAAGGTGTCCGCTCCGATCTCGCGGCGTATGCCGAGGAGATCGGTCGCGCGCAGGCCGCACCCGACCGCGACGCCGCGGCCATCGCGTTCCTCACCGCCGTCGACGACCTCGTGCGGCATCCGCGACAGGCGATGCACCTGGTCGAGGCCACGATCCTCGCTCAATGCGCGCTGCAGTTCTCCGAGACTGTACCCGGAGACGACGCGACACCCGGGCTGGTCGCTGCGGCCGAAGCCGTCGCCCACGCGATCCGTGCGGAAGATCCGGATGCCGTCGAAGGGGCCGTCCGCGCGCTCTTCGAGCACCTCGCCTAGGCGGCCTCCTCGCCTGACCCGTCGCTAGAGTCGGATGCATGACTGCGACGACGGTGTTGTTCATCGGTGGAACTGGAATCATCTCCTCGGCGGCGAGTGCGCTCGCGGCGTCCCGGGGGATGGAGGTCACTCTGCTGAATCGCGGACAGTCGCAGCGCGAGCCCGCTGACGGCGTCGAGGTGCTGACGGCGGATGTGTCGGATGCAGCAGCGGTCGACGCCGCCCTCGCCGGTCGTGAGTTCGATGTCGTCGCCGACATGATCGCCTTCACGCCGGATCAGGTGCAGCGGGACATCGACCGCTTCGAGGGCCGGACGGGACAGTACGTCTTCATCAGTTCGGCATCCGCCTACCAGAAGCCGGTCTCTCGTCTTCCGATCACCGAGTCCACACCGCTGCGCAATCCGTACTGGCAGTACTCGCGCGACAAGATCGCCTGCGAGGACCTGCTGACCGCCGCGTACCGGGATCGCGGATTCCCGGTCACGGTGCTGCGGCCTTCGCACACCTACGACAAGTGGACGATCCCGGCGTTCGGAGGGTGGACGGCGATCGACCGCATCCGCCGGGGTGAGGAGATCATCGTCCACGGCGACGGCACGTCGCTGTGGACGCTCACGCACTCGAGCGACTTCGCGGTCGGCTTCGCGGGGCTGCTCGGCAACCCGCTCGCCTACGGCGACACCTTCCAGATCACGAGCGACTTCGTCTACACCTGGAACGAGATCTACGCGATCCTCGGTCGCGCGGCGGGAGCAGAGCCGAAGATCCGGTACGCCACGAGTGCGGCGATCGAGGATGCCGCACCCGACCGCGCCGGGCAGCTCACGGGTGACATGGCGCACTCCGTCGTCTTCGACAACACCAAGGTCCGCCGCCTCGTGCCGGACTTCGCCCCGCTCGTGCCACTGCACACCGCGGCGCGCGAGATCATCGACTGGCACGACGCGCATCCCGAGCTGCAGCGAGTCGACCCGGCCGTGAACGAGCTCTTCGACTCGCTCCTCGCCTGAGAGCGGCGCTCAGCCGGCGGCGAGCACGGCGAGGACGTTGCCGGCGGGGTCCGTGAACCAGGCGATGTCGGGCCCTCGATCGGGACCGCCTCGCAGGATGCCCTTCTCATCGGTGGCGAACTCCGAGTCGTCGTAGATCTTGGTCACGACGCCCCGCTCGTTGAGCTCGTCGACGGCTGCTTCGACGTCGTCCACCGGGAAGTTCAGGATCGTGAAGCTCGCGGGCTCATGGTTCGGCTTGCCGTAGACGAGGATCGATCCGCCGTCGGGCAGGCTGATGTCGAGGAACCCCATGGCATTGGTGGTGACGTCCATGCCGAGGGTGTCGCCGTAGAAGGAGCGGGCGGCGTCGATGTCGTCGACGCTGAACCCGCTGAACGCGTGTGTGGTCTGAAAGGCGGTCATGCCCTCAGCATGCGCCGCTCGCCCCGCGGTGTCCAGACCCTAGGGGTGCACCTGGTTGAGGAGATCATCGCCCGCGAGGAGGCGGGTCACGTTCTGGTCGACCAGGCGTGCCGCTCCGACCGGACGGTTGCCGGCGATGTGAGGGGTGATGAGCAGGTTCGGTGCGTCCCACAGCACGTCGGATGCCGGAAGCGGCTCGGACTTCGCGACATCGATCGCCGCGGCGCGCAGCTGTCCCGACTCCAGCGCCGCGATCAGCGCAGCCTCGTCGACGGTCACACCGCGACCGACGTTCACGAACACCGCGCCCGGCTTGAGCGCGAGGAAGAGCTCGGCGTCGAACAGGTCGGCGGTCTCGTCGGTGGCGGGCAGGATCGAGACGAGCACGTCGGTGTCAGCCAGCACGGCGGCTGCATCGGCATCCGAGTGCACCCGATACCCGGATCGCTCTCCGGCGGTGCGGGCGATGCCCTGCACCTCCGCGCCGAGTGCGGTGAGAAACGGCGCGAGCGTCGAGGCGATCGAACCGAATCCCCAGATGGTCACGCGGGCGCCGGACAGCGTGTAGAGCGCGCGAGTGGGCGCGGCGCTCTGCTCCTCGTTGAACGCCTCGTCCCAGACGTGCTCGCGCTGAGCGTCGCGCAGCCGGTCGAGACGTCGAACGGCGCTCAGGATCAGGGTCAGCGCATGCTCGGCGACGGGTCCGTCATGCAGTGAGCGACCGGAGCAGATGCGCACGTCGGCGCCGAACCCGGCGTTGAGAACCGCATCCGCGCCGGAGGCGAGGGCCTGGACGAGACGCAGGCGGGGCAGTGCGCGGGCGGCTTCCCGGAGCCACGACGAGGAGTTGTGCCAGACGACGAGCGCTTCGGCGTCACGGTGCTCGGCGGGAATCTCGGCGTCGATGTCGTAGACGACGGTCTCGACGTCTGCGGTCACCGGCAGCTCGATGGTGTTCGGGATCAGGATCTTCATGTGCGCCTCCAGGTCTCGGCGGTCAGTGGGGAGAATCGGTCGACTCGCGCCAGATGACGGTCAGCAGACCGTCGGGCTTCATCGGCTCATCGCCGCCGCGGACGGCTGCGATCAGACGGTGCATCGAGTAGGCACCCAGTCTCTCGCGGTCCTGCGACACGCTCGTCAGCGACGGCACGAGGAACGCGCTCTGGGGGTGATCGTCCCACCCCGTGACGGCGACGTCGTCGGGCAGCGTCCATCCGCGTCGTGTCGCCGCTCGGATGGCTCCGGTCGCGATCATGTCGTTGGCGGCGATCACGGCGAGCGGCGGTGCGTCTGCGGGCAGCCTGTCGACGGCGGCCTCGCCGGCGCTGCCGCTCCATTCCTCTCCGAACACACCGAGCGACTCGAGTCCGAGACGCTCGATCGCTTCGAGGTAGGCCGCGCGACGGGCTCGTGCCGACGGGAAGTCGTCGGGGCCGGCCAGATGCACGAATCTCCGATGTCCCTGTGCTGCGAGGCGTTCGATCATCTCGGTGATGGGTCGGGAATCGGTGAAAGCGCCGGTCATGTGCATCGCGTCGTCGAACT
This sequence comes from Microbacterium sp. Root280D1, assembly GCF_001428975.1. NCBI lineage: Bacteria > Bacillati > Actinomycetota > Actinomycetes > Micrococcales > Microbacteriaceae > Microbacterium > Microbacterium sp. Root280D1. The sequence goes on from NZ_LMJK01000001.1 coordinate 883,869, forward strand.
CGCCGACCGAGAGCACGACGGGGCCATCGGCGGGGGAGTCGGTGGCGGGCAGCGGCGTGAACGCGAGCACGCCCTCGTACTGCCCCGACCCGATGAGATCGGCGAGGCGATCATCGCGCGCGGTCGCCTCCTCGGGCAGGCTCACCACCTCCACGACGTAGCCTGCCTCGCGCGCGGCGGAGATCGCGCCGGAGAGCAGAGTGAGCGGATTCATCGTGGCGATCGGCACGACGACGGCGAGGCGGCCGGTGCGCTGGGTGCGCATGGACCGGGCGGCCAGGTTGGGTCGGTAGTTCAGCTCGGATGCTGCGCGAAGCACCCGCTCGCGCGTCGCCTCGGAGATCCCCGGCCGCCCGGTGAAGACGAAAGAGACGGTGGACTGCGAGACCCCGGCGAGGTGGGCGACGTCGTGGCTGGTCGGGCGTTTCTCCACGGCATCCTCCTTTCCGGGCTTGACGTGGCGGGTGTCTGTCTCGATAGTATCTACTACGTCTTAGTAATACGTAGTAACACCTCATCGGGGAGGCAGCGAATGCTCAGGATCGGCATCATCGGCACCGGCGGGATCGCCGACGCGCACATCAGCGGATACCTCGCCTTCGCGGGCGACTGCGAGATCGCCGCGCTCGCCGACGTCATCCCCGGGCGGGCCGCGCAGAAGGCCGAGGCGTTCGGGCTCACGCGGGCGGCGACGTTCGATGATCCGCTCGCGATGATCGCCTCGGGTCTCGTCGACCTGGTGAGCATCGCGACCCCGCCGTCGACGCACGCCTCGCTCGCGACCGCTGCGCTCGATGCCGGCATCCACGTGCTGGTCGAGAAGCCCATGGCTCCGTCCCTCGAGGAGTGCGATGCGATGCTCGCCGCGCAGGAGCGCTCGGGCCGTGTGCTGTCCGTCGTCGCGCAGAACCGATTCCGCGACGATCTCGCCGCGCTGAAGGAGGTCGTCGACTCGGGTCTGCTCGGATCGATCTCGCACGTCCGGGTCGACTCGGCGTGGTGGCGTGGGCTGCCGTACTACGACCTCTGGTGGCGCGGCACTTGGGAGAAAGAGGGGGGCGGCTGCACGCTGAACCACGCCATCCACCACATCGACCTGCTGCTGTGGCTGCTCGGACGCCCGGCCGAGATCACGGCCATGCTCGCCAACGCGCAGCACGACAACGCCGAAGTCGAGGATCTCTCGGTCGCCGTCTTCCGCTACGAACGGGGGCTCGCGCAGCTGACCAGCTCCGTGGTGCACCACGGGGAGGAGCAGGCGATCGTGATCCAGGGGGTGAACGCCCGGGTGTCCCAGCCGTTCTCCGTCGTCGCCGAGCAGTCCCGACGCGACGGATTTCCCGCTGACGGCGGAGACCCCGAGGCCGTCGCACGCATCGAGGAGCTCGTCGCCGGCCGCGCCCCGCTCGCCCACCTCGGGCATGAGGGCCAGATCGGCGACCTGCTCAGCGCGATCCGTGAGGGGAGAGTCCCGATCGCCGGCGGACAGGACGGCCGCGATGCGGTCGAGGTGGTGACCGCGATCTACAAGTCCGGCTTCGAGCGCCAGTTCGTCTCGCTGCCGATCACGGCGTCCGATCCCTACTATCGGGCGGGACAGCTGGTGGCGAACGCCCCGCACTTCTTCGAGAAGACCGCGTCGCTCGTGGAGGCGGCATCGTGACCGCATCCTCGTTCCCCGGCGGCACATCGCTGTCGCACCTCGACGTCTACCCGGATGCCGCGCCGGACGGCATCTGCGGCGGCAGCCCTCACATGCACCTCGTCTCGACCGAGGCCTATGTCGTGATCTCCGGTGAGGGAGCCCTGCAGACGATCGACGCCGCCGGGTTCCATGAGACCCCGCTGAGGTCGGGGTCCGTCGTCTGGTTCACCCCTGGCACCATCCACCGTGCCGTGAACGGCGGCGACCTGCGGGTCGTCGTGCTGATGAGCGACGCCGGACTCCCCGAGGCGGGTGATGCGGTGATGACGTTCCCCGCCGAGATCGTGGGCGACCCCGACGCGTATGCGGCGGCGGCCTCGCTCGGAGACGATGCAGATGAACGCGCCGAGCGAGCGGCCCGACGACGCGATCTCGCCGTGACGGGATTCGAGACGCTGCGGGATGCCGTCTCGGGTGGGGATCACGGCGCGCTCCGCGCGTTCCATGCCGCCGCCGGTGTGCTCGTACGCCACCGCGCCGAGGCGTGGGGCGACCTCGTGCGCCAGGGTCCGCTGGCTCAGGCCGAGCGCTCGGTGGCGCTCGCCGATGCCGTGGCATCCGGTTCGGTGGCGCACCTGGCCGATGCTCGCGTGCACGAAGCCGTACCCTCGGGGGGAGACCGCGGATTCGGCATGTGCGGACGCCTGCGCACCTATGACATGAACCACGAGGAGACCCGGCGATGACCCGCACCTACACCTTCGATCCGCTCCCCGAACCTGTCGTCGCACCCGGCGAGTTCGTCTTCGCCGCGATCGGACTGGACCACGGTCACATCGTCGGCATGGTCGAGCAGCTGATCGAGGCCGGCGCAACCCTTTCGCTGGTCTTCGACGAGGACCCGGTGAAGATCGCCGACTTCCTCGAACGCTTCCCGCAGGCGCGTGCCGCCGCGAGCGAGCGGGAGGTGCTCGACGACTCGGAGGTGCGGCTCGTCGCCAGTGCATCGATCGCGAATCGGCGGGCTCCACTCGGCGTGCGCGTGCTCGACGCGGGCAAGGACTTCTTCGCCGACAAACCCGCCATCACGACGATGCACGACCTCGATGCCGCTCGAGAGGCCGTCGAGCGCACCGGGCGGAAGTTCGCCGTGTACTACGGCGAGCGCGTGCATTCCGAGGCCGCGATCCTCGCCGGCCAGCTGATCGATCGGGGCGCGATCGGCACCGTGCTGCAGGTCGCGTCATTCGGCCCCCATCGCATCGGCACGGGGCGGCCCGACTGGTTCTACGACCCCGAGCAGTACGGCGGCATCATCTGCGACATCGGCAGTCACAACTTCGAGCAGATGCTGTACTACACGGGCGCGACGACCGGCGAGATCGTGAGCTCGACCGTCGCCAACTACGCGCACCCCGACACTCCGGGCCTGCAGGACTTCGGAGACGCCCACGTCGTGCTCGACAACGGCACCACCGGCTACGTGCGCGTCGACTGGTTCACCCCGGCGGGGCTCGACGTCTTCGGCGACGGTCGCACCGTGCTGCTCGGCACCGACGGATACATCGAATTGCGCAAGTACACCGACATCACGACCGACAACGGCGGCGGACAGGTGCTGCTCGTCGATCAGGACGGACAGTTCCGCTTCGACGCGACAGGGAAGACGGGGTTCCCCTTCTTCGGCGAGCTGATCCGCGACTGCATCGACCGCACCGAGCACGCGATGACACAGGCGCACGCCTTCACGGCGGCGGAGCTGAGCATCATCGCCCAGCGGGACGCCAGGGTGCTGGCCGGCTGACGGCATCCGCCTCGCTCGTGTGCTCGGTCGTTCGGTCGCCCGCTCGGGAGGAGAACTGCGCTTCGGGAGGACGGATGCGGCGAATTCGTCCTCCCGACAAGGAGATCTCCTCCCGACGGGGTGCGTTCCCGCGGGGTGCGTTCCGGCGGGATCAGCCGACGAGCTGTGATGCCTGCCGGGCGGCGCCGAGCGCGACGTACTCGCCGGGCTCGGGCACCTCGACCGGCAGGCCGAGGATCTCCGGCGCGATGCGACGCACGGCCTCCGACTGCGCTCCGCCGCCGATCAGCAGGGCGCGTTCGAGCGGGATGCCGAGATCGCGCAGTGCATCGAGCCCGGCGCCGAGTCCTCGGAGCATCCCCTCGACGGCGGCGCGGGCGAGGTTCTCCCTCGTCGTCGAGGCGAGTGTCATCCCCGAGAGGGAGGCCGTGGCATCCGGCAGATTCGGGGTGCGCTCGCCCTCGAAGTAGGGGAGCAGAGTGAGGCCGCCCGCGCCGGGGGCGGCCCGCAGCGCGAGGTCGCTGAACTCGCTGTGCGTGACCCCGAGCAGCGCAGCGGTCACATCGACCACCCGCGCGGCGTTGAGCGTGGCGACGAGAGGCAGGAAGTTGCCCGAGGCATCGGCGAAGCCCGCGACGGTCCCGGTCGGGTCACTCAGAGGAGTGGTGCTGATGGCGCAGACCGTGCCCGAGGTGCCGATCGACACGACCACATCACCCGGCACGGCGCCGAGTCCGAGCGCGGCGGCCGCGTTGTCACCCGCTCCCGCACCGACGCGCCGGTCGTCGGCATCCGTCACCCACTCGTCGTGGGCGAGCACCCGGGGGAGGGTCGCGTCATGGCCGAGCGCCGCCACCAGCAGCTCGCGGTCATAGTCGCCCGTCGACGGGTTCCAGTATCCGGTGCCGGAGGCGTCGGACCGATCGGTCACCAGCTCGTCGAGCACGGGGTTGTCGGGTCCGAACCCGCGTAGACGCCACGTCAGCCAGTCGTGCGGCAGAGCGACGGCGGCGACCCGTGCCGCGTTGTCCGGTTCGTGGTCGCGCAGCCAGCGCAGCTTGGTGATCGTGAACGAGGCGACGGGCACGAGGCCGGTGCGGTCGGCGAGTTCGGACGCACCGAACTCGCCGATCAGATCCTGCGCCGCACCGGCGGAACGTGTGTCGTTCCACAGCAGCGCGTCGCGGATCACCGCGCCCGACTCGTCGAGCGCGACGAGGCCGTGCTGCTGCCCGCCGATCGACCACGCGGCGATGTCGCCGAGCGACCCCGCCTCCGCGATCGCGGCGTTCAGCGCCTGCCACCAGGCTTCGGGGTCGACCGACGTCCCCTCCGGGTGCGACGCGCGACCGGAGCGGACGACCGCCCCGGTCGACGTGTCGACGACGACGACCTTGCACGACTGGGTCGACGAGTCGACCCCGAGAACCAGTGGCATGACGATCAGCGAGCGCCGAGCAGGTGCTCGGTCGCGAGCTGCTGCAGCCGGACGAACCCGAAGCCCTTGCCGCCGAAGTACGAGTTCGCGTCGAAGTCCTCGTATGCCGAGCGATCGGCGAGGAAGTCGTCGTAGCTCTCTCCGGGGTTGAGGGTCGGCGTCGAGAGCTCGTCGACGCGGGCGGCGGCGAGCGCCTCCTGCACCTCGGGGTCGGCGCGGAATGCGGCCGCCCGCTCCTTGAGCAGCAGGTACGTGCGCATGTTCGCGGCGGCCGACTCCCACACGCCCTTCTCGTCTTCGGTGCGGCTCGGCTTGTAGTCGAAGTGACGGGGGCCGTCGTAGGCGGGCACTCCACCGGGGCCGCCGTTCTCGAGCAGATCGACGAGCGAGAAGGCGTTGTGCAGGTCGCCATGTCCGAAGACGAGGTCCTGGTCGTACTTGATGCCGCGCTGGCCGTTGAGATCGATGTGGAAGAGCTTGCCGTGGAACAGCGCCTGAGCGATGCCCGCGGTGAAGTTGAGTCCTGCCATCTGCTCGTGCCCGACCTCGGGGTTCACGCCGACGAGCTCAGGGCGCTCGAGCGAGTCGATGAAGGCGATGGCGTGGCCCAGCGTCGGCAGCAGGATGTCGCCGCGCGGCTCGTTGGGCTTCGGCTCGATCGCGAAGCGGATGTCGTAGCCCTTGTCGGTGACGTAGTCGCCGAGCAGGTTGACGGCCTCGCGGTAGCGCTCGAGCGCCTGGCGGATGTCCTTGGCGGAGTCGTACTCGGCACCCTCGCGGCCACCCCACATGACGAAGGTCTTGGCCCCGAGCTCGGCACCGAGATCGAGCTGACGGAACACCTTGCGGAGCGCGTAGCGGCGCACGTCGCGGTCGTTCGAGGTGAAACCGCCGTCCTTGAAGATCGGCGCGCTGAAGAGGTTGGTGGTGACCATCGGCACGACGAGGCCGGTGTCGGAGAGCGCACCCTTCAGGCGGTCGATCTGAGTCTGGCGCTCGGCATCGGTCGAGCCGAAGGCGAACAGGTCGTCGTCGTGGAAGGTCAGGCCGTACGCGCCGAGCTCGGCGAGCTTCTCGACGGCGTGCACCACGTCGAGCGCCGGGCGCGTGGGGCCGCCGAACGGGTCGGCGCCGTTGTAGCCGACGGTCCACAGGCCGAAGGAGAACTTGTCGTCACGGGTGGGGGTGGTCATGGCTGCTCCTGTGCAGGTCATCGAATAAGTTGTGATTCACAACATATCTCATGACAGAAGGTGCGTCCACCCCCTACAGTGAAGGGATGCCGACGCAGCCGAGCCCCGCGCTGGGCACCCGCCCGCACAACCTCGCCCTCCTTCTGCGGCTCGTGCACGAGAACGGCGCGCAGTCGAGAGCCGCGCTGACCGAGCAGACCGGGCTCAACCGCTCGACGATCGCCGACCTCGTCGCAGAGCTCGTCAGACGCGGTCTCGTCGACGAGCGCATACCCGACGTACCCGGCCGTGTGGGGCGTCCCTCACCGGTCGTGACGGCGTCGGCTCGCGTCGTCGCCATCGCGGTGAACCCTGAGGTCGACGCGATCGAGATCGCTGCGATCGGCCTCGACCGCAGCATCGTCCTGCGCGAGCGCCTGCCGAACGAGACCGTTCCGACGCCGGATGCGGTGGTGTCGACGATCGCCGATCGCATCGCCGCCTGGCGCGAAGGGACGCTCGCCGCGGCACGGATCGCGGCGATCGGTGTCGCGGTCCCCGGCCTCGTGCGAACATCCGACGGTGTCGTGCGCAATGCGCCTCATCTCGGCTGGACCGATGTGCCGCTCGCCGATCTCGTCCGTTCGGCGACGGCGTCTGCGGCCTTCGTCGACAACGACGCCACGCTCGGAGCCATCGCCGAGCACCGCTACGGCGCCGGCCGGGGGATCGACGACGTGGTCTACCTGAACGGAGGTGCGTCGGGTATCGGAGGCGGACTGATCATCCACGGGAGGCCGGTCGCCGGGGCGGGTGGGTACGCGGGGGAGTTCGGTCAGAACAGACCCCGGATCTCGGCAGACGCCGACCGCCGCACTCGCGACGGTGTGCTCGAGGCCGAGGTGAGCCGCCGGCTGCTTCTCGATGCGGTCGGCCTCGACTCGGCCGACGATGAGACGCTCGCCGCCGAGCTCTCCGAATCCGACTCGCCGGTGGTGGCCGCCGAGATCACGCGTCAGGCGCATGTGCTCGCGAGCGCGCTGGCCAATGCCGTGAACGTGCTCAATCCTGCTCTCGTGGTGCTGGGCGGATTCCTCGCCACCCTCGCCGATCTGCGGGCGGATCAGATCGTCGACGATGTGACGGCGCTCGCGATGTCGGAGAGCGCTGAGGCGCTCGAGATCCGCCCGGCCGCTCTCGGCGCCGACAGGCTGCTGATCGGCGCGGCCGAGCTGGCATTCGCCGACCTGCTCGCCGATCCGGGCGAGCGGAGCTGACCTCCGAGAGGCGATCGATCGGATCCGACACGGAAAGTCGGGTCGCAGATCGCCCTCGGGCCGCACGATGGTGGGGAAAGGAGGACCTCATGATCGGAACGCTCAACGCACTGGTCGATCTCGTCGAGGCGGGCACCGGCGACGAGATCGACGTCGCCGGGTTCGCTCGCGTGCACGGCACGACGGAGTACCACCTGCGCCGGATGTTCTCGGCTCTGGCGGGGATGCCGCTGTCGGAATACGTCCGCCGTCGGCGGATGACGCTGGCCGGCGCAGAACTCGCCGCCGGCGCCCCGAACGTGCTCGACGTCGCCGTGCGACACGGGTACGGCTCGATCGAGGCGTTCGGCCGCGCGTTCCGCGCCGTGCACGGGATCAGCCCGGTCGATGCGCGCCGAGACGGGGGTCCTCTCCGCACACAACCCACGCTTCGGTTCCGCCTGAGCGTCGAAGGGAGCACCCCGATGCACGTCACCATCACCACCACCCCCGAGCTCGTCCTCGTCGGCCATGCCGCACGAGTGCCGCTCATCCACGAGGGCACCAATCCGCACATCCAGGCGCACATCTCCTCGATCGCCCCGGAGGGGCATGCTCGCCTCAAGGCGCTGAGCGATGCGCAGCCCGAGGGGATCCTGGCCATCACGGGGGACATCGCTCAGGATGCGCCGGAGGGCACCGAGCTCACCTACCTGCACGGAGTCTCCGTGCGGCCGACCACCTCGGTGCCCGACGATCTCGATCTCGTGAGGGTCGAGGCGGGCGCCTGGGCGGTCTTCGCCGCCACGGGTCCGTTCCCGGAGACCCTGCAGACACTGTGGGCGGCGACGGCGACGGAGTGGTTCCCGTCGAATCCGTGGCGGCTGCGGCCCGCGCCCTCGATCGTCCGGTATCTCGAGTTCACCGGGACGCACGCGTCCTGCGAGCTGTGGCTCGCGGTCGAGCCCGCCTGAGCGCGTCAGGGTGGTCGGCGCGGATGCGCGCCGACCACCCTGACGTCCGTCGCCCGTGCGACACTGTGCCGACGGACGGATGCCGATTCCGCCGTGAGAGGACCCGCGATGGCGCTCGACCCGAAGAAGACCCTCGACGCCTATCAGGCGAAGCACGGGGAGTTCCGCATCCTCGATGTTCCCTCGATGCAGTATCTGATGGTCGACGGGGCGGGCGATCCCAACACCGCCCAGGCATACCAGGAGGCAGTGTCCGCACTCTTCCCTATCGCCTACGCGCTCAAGTTCGCGAGCAGGGAGCAGCTCGGGATCGACACGGTCGTGATGCCGCTCGAGGGGCAGTGGCACGCGCCCGACATGGAGTCGTTCACATCGCGCCGCGACAAATCGGCGTGGCGGTGGACTCTCCTGATCATGGTGCCCGACCACGTCACCCCGGAGATGTTCGACCACGCGGTCGACACGGTCGAGGCAAAGCTGGCGAAGAAGAAGCAGCCTGCACCCGCCCTCCGCTCCGTGCGTCTCGAGACCCTCGACGAAGGGCTCAGCGTGCAGACGCTCCATATCGGCTCCTACGACGACGAGGCCCCGGTGCTCGACGGGCTGCACCATCGATTCATCCCCGAGAACGGCCTGTCGATGACGGGCCTGCACCACGAGATCTACCTCAGCGATGTCCGACGGGTCGAACCGGCGAAGCTCCGGACGATCCTGCGCCAACCCGTCGAGAGAGCGACCTGACGAGGGCGGCTCTCGGCACCGACGCAACCCCCTCCGACGTCTTCGCGCCGACAGATATCCTGCTCGGATGACCTCAGCGAAGGGTGCCGCGCGCACGGCGCAGCGATCCGATGCCTTCCGGCGCGTGGCGCGGGCGGGATTCGTGGTGATCGGCCTCGTGCACATCATCATCGGGGCGATCGCCGTGTCGATCGCCAGCGGCGGCGGCGGAGACGCCGATCAGGACGGCGCGATGGAGCAGATCCGCTCGACTCCCGTCGGCGGGCTGGTCCTCGGCGTGATCGCGGTGGCCCTGATCGCGCTCGCGGTCTGGCAGGTCGCCAGCGGTCTCCTCACCGGCGGCAAGGAGACCAGGAAGTGGGGGATGAGGATCAAGCTGATCGGCATCGCGGGCGCGTACCTCGTGATCGCCGGCTTGGCCCTGATCTTCGCCTTCGGCGGGCACGTCGAATCCGAAGACACCTCTCGGGCGCTCAGCGCCGTCGTGCTCTCGGCGCCGGGTGGCATCGTGGCGCTCATCCTCCTCGGTCTGACCGTCGCGGGTGTCGGCATCGGATTCATCGTCATCGGATTCACTCGGGGCTTCGAGAAGACGATGGATGTCCCGACGGGCCCGTCGCGGCCCGGGATCATCGCCCTCGGGGTCGCCGGTTACATCGCCAAGGGAATCGCGATCGCGGTCACCGGTGCGCTCTTCGTGGTGGCCGCGTGGACGCAGGATCCGCAGAAGGCCGCTGGTCTCGACGCGGCTCTGCGGAGCCTCGTCGACCTGCCGCTGGGCCGAGCGATCCTCTGGCTCGTCGGGGTCGGACTCGCGATCTACGGCGTCTTCTCGATGGTCCGCGCCCGCTTCGCGCGTATGTGAGTCTCGGCCTCAGGCGTTCGCAGGCTTGTCGTTCCACAGCAGGAGGAACGCGCCGAGCCCGATCATGAGCAGGCCGCCGGTGGCGCCCATCGCCTCGATGCGTCGCGGAGAGCGTCCGAACCATTCGCGCGCGGCGCTCGCCAGCAGCACCCAGATCGCATCGCAGGCCACTCCGATCGCGACGACGATCGTGCCGAGCACGAAGAGCTGCATCGGCACCGACCCTGCGTGCAGGTCGACGAACTGAGGAAGGATCGCCAGGAAGAAGGCGATCGACTTGGGGTTGGTGACCCCGACGACGAACCCCTCACCGAGCAGACGCACGCCTGATCGCCGTGCCACAGGTCCTGTCACCGTGGCCGCGGCATCTTTTCGATGCCGGATGGCCTGGACGCCGAGGAAGACGAGGTAGCCGGCGCCCAGCACCTTCACGATCGTGAACAGCACGATCGACTGCGCCACGACGGTGCCGACGCCCAAAGCGACGGCGATGACGAGCAGGATCGAGCCGAGCGCCGTGCCCAGGATGCTGAGGAACCCGCCCAGTCTCCCCAGGGCCATCGCCCGGCCGATCGTGAACAGCACTGTCGGTCCGGGGATCACGACCATGACGAACGCGGCCACGACGAAGGTCGCGAGGGTCTCGGCGCTGAACATGGTGCGAGCTTAGGGCAGCCCGAAGAGCCCCCCCGAAAAGTTTTCTCCCTCGCCCGTCATAAAAAGTCCGCGCCGGGGTCTGGGTATGTGACGGGCGGCTTCTGCTTCCTGTCTCGCACTGGGGACACACACGACTTTCGGGGACAGGCATCCGCCTCTCGCGCTCCGCCGTATCCGGCGGGCCGAGGGCATGCCGGGATTGGGACATTCATGAGCATTCGCTCGCACCACCGCACGACGGAGCGGTCATTACGCTCCGCAGTCGCGCCTCGCCGACGGGCGATCACGCGGCTGCTCGGCGTGCTCGCCATCGCCGGCGTGCTCGTCGCCGGAGCGACGCTCGCCCCCAACAGTGGAATCACAGCCGCGGCGACGGTGCCCGGCACACCGGGAACGCCTCAGCCGGGTACTCCGGTGTACACCGAGGACTTCTCGAATCAGAGCGCAGCACTCGCCGCACGGTCGATCACCACCTACGTCGGCGGTGCGGCAGCCGCGAACTCGACGTACACGGCTTCGACGCAGTACACCCCGGCCGGCAACCAGTGCAACGGCTGGATCATGAGCGGTGCGACTCCGACGGCGCCCGTCACTGACCTGGGCTGCCTGAACAACGTCAGCACGACGTGGACGACGCTGCAGCAGATGGCTCGTGCACTCGGAGTCGCGCAGGGCCAGACGACGACGCAGGCCGCGACCAACCAGGTGCTGACGTCGTACACGAATGCGACGAACGGAGCGATCGCCGCGGGCACGCAGTTCCGCACGGTCAACACCATCCCGGCCATCGGCGGTCACTACTACGCGGTCTCCGCATACTTCGCTGCGGTCAACTGTCCCGCAGCCGGCGGAGCGAACCAGCCCAAGGAGACCTTCAGCCTCCTCGTGAACGGCACCCCGATCGTGCTCAGCACGGGACTCAACCCCTGCACGAACAACACGGTCTGGGAGACGCAGATCGCGAAGCTGCAGTCCGCGGCATACCAGGTGCCGGTCGGAACCACGGCGAACCTCGGTCTGATGCTCTACAACGCGACGGCCACCGGCGCGGGCAACGACGTCGCCTTCGATCTGCCGCAGATCGTCGATGTGACCCCGCAGCTCGACAAGGCGTTCAGCCCGACCGTGATCACCAACGGCTCGACCTCGAAGATGACGCTGACCGTCACGAACACGACCGACCTGATGGCCAAGAGCGACTGGACCATCACCGACGCGCTGCCGACGAACCTCAAGATCGCGGCGGCGCCGAACGTGGGCGGCACCTGCACGCAGCGCACCGGTGCGGCTTACGTGGTCACGGCGCCGGCCGGCGGAACCTCGGTGTCGGTCACCGGCGGCGACCTCGCCCTCGGACAGGCATCGTGCACGATCACGGTCGATGTCACCTCGACGGTGAACGGCACCTACATCAACGGTCCCGCCAACATCACGACGAACCTGAACCCGCCGGCCAACGCGTCGCTGGAGGTCATCCAGCCGTCGATCGACATCGTCAAGAGCATCACCGCCGTGAACGGCGTCGCCGTGACGAGCGACACCGATCCCGACAAGGTGTACTCGAAGGTCGGCGACGTCATCACCTACAGCTTCGTGGCGACCAACACGACCCCCAAGGCCGCGACGAACACGACGCTCAACACGAACCTCACGAACGTGCGGATCACCGAGGACACGTTCTCGGGTGCGGGCGACATGACGACGCTGTCCTGCACACCGATTCAGGGATCCACACTCGCCAGTGGCGCCAAGATGACGTGCACGGCCACCTACGTGGTGCAGCAGGCGGACCTCGACAGCGCTCCGCTGACGAACGTCGCACGGGCCACTGGAACGCCGGCGGTCGGACCGAACGTCACGGACACCGATGACGAGATCATCCCCGCCACCTGGACGCCCGCTCTCGTGCTCGACAAGACCGCCTCGGTCGTGGACATCGATCAGGACGGCGTGACCGGGCTCGGCGACCACATCATGTACGCGTTCACCGTCACCAACACCGGAAACATCACGGTCGCGAACATCACCGTGGTCGATGACCGCCTGACGCAGCGCAACATCACCGTCACCTGCACGCCCACGACGATCGCGCCGACCCAGATCTCGACGTGCGCCGCGAATGCGCCGTACGTCATAGGCCAGGCAGACGTCGACGCGAAGAAGGTCATCAACACGGCCTACTCCACGGGAACCGACCCCAAGGGCGGTCCGGTGCGCTCGAACAACGACAGCACCGAGACCCCCGTCGAGCCGTTCCGCATCCCGCTGAAGATCGAGAAGGTCGGCGAAGCCGCAGCGAACACCTGGGTGCGCATGGACGGCTCCTCGTTCGCGGTGCTCGCAGACGCGAACGGGCAGCCGGGCACGGCGCTTCCCTTCACCATCAACGGGGTCGAGACCGGTCTGTTCCAGATCGACAGCATCCCGGCCGGTACGTACTGGTTGAGCGAGCTGACGGCACCCGACGGGTTCAGCCTGCTCGCCGCTCCCGTGAAGTTCGTCATCAACCCGGACCGCACGGTGAGCATCACCGCAGGCGGCGATCAGGCGGTGACCTCCACCGGTCAGATCATCACGGTGCGCGACGTGCCGGCGCTGACCCTTCCGACCACCGGAGGGACGGGCGCACTGCCCTACATCCTCGCCGGTTCCCTGACCGTGCTCGGCGCGGGCGGGCTGGCCCTCTGGGTCCGCCGACGCAACACACGTGCCGACACCACAGACCCGCAGATCTGATCTGCACTTCTCACAATCCACCATCTGCAACCCACCAGGGCGACCTGGCCACCTAGAGAGAGACACAGTGAACACTCCCAACAACGGACGCGGATCCCGCGTCGCGGCAGGTCTGCTCGTCGCAGGCGTCGCCGCGCTGACCCTCGCAGCGCCTGCAAGCGCCGCGACGCCCAACCTCGTCGACCCGGACGCCGTCGGTTCGCTGACGATCCACAAGTTCGAGGCACCCGAGACGCCCACCGGCCTGCCGAACGACGGCACCGAGCAGAACGTCGCACTGGCACCGCTGCCGGGCGTGGGCTTCACGGTCTACAAGGTCGACACGATCGACCTGACGAGCAACCAGGGCTGGGTCGACGCGAACGATCTCGCCGACCTGAACCCCGACAGCGTCGCTGACATCACGGCTGCCGGATACACGGCCAGCGCGATCGGCGGTCAGACCCTGACCGACGCGAACGGTGAGATCGCCCTGGCGAACCTCGACCTCGGCCTCTACTTCGTGGTGGAGACCGCTCCGCTCGCTGGCTCCACCGGCGTGGCCCCGTTCCTCGTGACGGTCCCGCTGACGGACCCGGCCGATGACAGCACGTGGCTGTACGACGTGCACGTCTACCCGAAGAACGCCCTCACCGAGGCGACCAAGACCGTCGAGGACTCGGCCGACATCAAGCTCGGCGACGAGATCGACTTCACGATCACGGCAGGCATCCCCAACGTCGCAGTCATCGACGGCTACAAGATCGTCGACACGCTCGACGCCAAGCTCGACTACGTGAGCGCCGCTGTGACGCTCGTCGACGGGACCCCGCTCGCTGCGGGTGACTACACGGTCGTCCACGACGCCGCCACCAACGCGGTCACGGTCGAGTTCACCGCCGCGGGTCGCGCAGTTCTCGCGGCTCACCCCGCCACCGAGGTTCAGGTCGTCATCACCGCCGAGGTCAACACGGTCGGCGAGATCGCCAACACGGCAGTGCTCTACCCGAACGCCGGTTCGTACACGGTCGCACCGGGCGAGCCCGGCGGACCCACCGTCACCCCCGAGGTCATCACCAAGTGGGGCGACATCACGGTCGAGAAGACCGACAAGGCCGGCGCACCGCTCACCGGCGCTGTGTTCTCGGTGTACCCGACCCAGCAGGACGCGATCGACGGCACCAACGCCATCGCTCTCGCCGGTTCGACCGAGTTCGCGGTCGCCGCTGACGGCACCGTGACCATCTCGGGTCTGCGCTACTCCGACTGGGCTGACAACGCCACCGTCGCCGTGGGCGAAGACGGCTACCAGTCGTACTGGCTCGCTGAGATCGTCGCACCCGACGGATTCGAGCTGCTCGCAGCTCCGATCGAGTTCACCGTCACCGCCGCCACCTCGGCTGTGGGCGTCGACCTCGAGGTCGTCAACGTTCCCTCGAACGCCGGCTTCACCCTGCCGCTGACCGGTGGCACCGGCACGACCCTGTTCCTCGCCGGCGGCGTCATGCTGCTCGGTGGAGCGGTCCTGCTCGCCATCCGCAGCCGTCGCAAGGCCGCAGCACAGGCGTAACCCGAAAGACCGGCCGTGCGGGGGAGGTGAAGAGATCCCTTCCCCCGCACGGCCCATTCGTTTCCACCTACTTCTTCTCCAGCTCCGATCAGAAAGCGCAGCATGACCCTCATCGACGCGTCCGCACCGGACGCCCCAGCGCGACCCGCTACGGGTGCCACCGCCCAGAAGGCGCGGTGGGGATGGAGCCAGTCGATCGTCATGCTCATCGCGACCATCGGCATCGTGGTCCTCGTCTACCCGACCGCGGCCTCCTGGTTCTCGGCCTGGTCTCACGACACCGACGTCGACGGGTACATCCAGTCCGTCGAGCAGATCCCCGATGAGGCGGTCGACGAGATGCTCGCCGCCGCTGAGGAGTACAACGAGAATCTTCCGACCGGGCCGCTGCGCGACCCGTATGCCCTCGGAGCAGACGGACAGCAGACGGCGATCGGCGAGGGGGCCTCGGCGTACTTCGACACTCTGACCACCGAGGGAACCGACACGATGGCGCGGATTCGCATTCCGAGCATCCACGTCGATCTGCCGGTCTTCCACGGCACCGATGAAGACACACTGTCTCGCGGTATCGGGCACCTCTACGGCTCATCGCTTCCTGTCGGTGGACCGGGGACGCATTCGGTGCTCACCGGCCACAACGGCTTCGTGCAGGCCACCCTCTTCGATGACATCGATGAACTCGTCGAGGGCGACGTCATCATCGTCAGCGCACTGGGCGAAGACCTCTACTACGAGGTCGATCAGACCAAGACCGTGCTTCCCGACGACGCGGAAGACCTGCGTCAGGTCGCAGGCAAGGACTACCTCACGCTCGTCACGTGCACGCCCACCGGCGTCAACACGCACCGCCTGCTCGTGCGCGCAGAGCGCATCGATGCTCCGACCGAGGACTCCGCGGTGACGACCATCGCGGACACCACCGACCCCGCCGGCTTCCCGTGGTGGGCACTGCTCGTCGTCGGGGTGCCGGCACTCACGTTCATCGTCGTCAAGCCTCGCCGTGCCCGGAAGAACCGCAGCGGCCGACGAGCGACGCACGTGTCCGCTGGCTCCGACTCATGACGGTCGACGTCGCAGTGGACCGCACCGCCGCGAACGGCGACGAACCCGGCGAGCCCGTGACACGCCGCCGCCCGCGGCGACGTATCGGTCTGCTGTCGACCAGCATCCTGCTCGTCGGACTGGGAGCATCCTTCCTCTCCGCATCCGTGCTCGCCCCCGATGCGGTCGACAAAGTGACCGGTGACGTCAAAGTCTCGGTGCTGAAGACATTCCATGAGGTCTTCGCGCCCGACGAGCTTCCCGTCATCAGGCTCGGGGTCGAGGGCGGGATGGTCGAGCTCGACCGATGCGACGGCACGTTCACCGAGATGATCAGCTACCGCATCGACGACGTGCTGCCGCTGTTCGCCGCACACAACAACTGCGGGGGAGACGTGATCCTCGGCTGGGAGCTCGGTCAGCGGGTCACCGTCGAGGGCTCCGACGTGATCTACGAGGTGGTCGAGGAGCGGCACACGCCCAAGTGGTCGAACGTCGAAGAACTCACCGGTATGACGGGGGAGTTCATGGTCCAGACGTGCTTCTACGGCGAGAACAAGATGCGCTTCCTGTCGCTCGCGCCCGTGGACCCGGCGGCGAGCGGCAGCTGATGTCCTGCACAGCGAGAATCTCGGGTTCTGACCGTCACGATTTCCGGTCATACCGGTCTTGTAGGTATGGCCATCGGCCTCGCGTCGGGTTCCCGGCCGACGCCCGCACAGCAGAGGTCGACCACTCCCCGGCCGAACCTTCTCAGAGCGGATTCGACCCTTACGAGAGTCGGAGGGACGAGGCATCCCCACTGCCTCGTCCCTCAACCGTCTCCGGCGCTGCGCTCGCGATGCCGGACTCGACAGCATCCGGAGCAGCATGATCCTCGGTACGTATCTCGACGACGACGACATCTCGGGTGAGCCGTCCGATGCCGAGATCATCGAGGCGGTGCGGGGTGGCGACATCGGCGACTTCGCCCTCCTGTGGCGCCGGCATGTCGAATCCGCGCGCCGAGCCGCGCGAGCGATCTCGCCCTCGGCGGATCCCGACGATCTCGTGAGCGAGGCGTTCGCGTCGATACTCCGGGTGACCAAGGCGGGCGGCGGGCCGAGCGACGCGTTCCGGCCATATCTCCTCGCCACGCTGCGCAACACGGCCGCGCGCTGGTCCCGCAACGGGACCGACCTGTCGATCGACCTGATCTCGGAGGGCGATCTGTCGTCGGAGGGCGGCGATGCCTTCGAGCGCATCGCCGAGCGATCCAGCATCGCGGCCGTGTTCGGCACGCTGTCGGCTCGGCATCGCACGCTGCTCTGGTATCTCGAGGTCGAGGGCATGAAGCCGCGAGAGCTCGCGCCCCTGATGGGGATGACGGCCAATGCGGTCTCCGCTCTCGCGGCGCGCGCACGCGACAGCTTCAAACGCGCCTGGCTCGAGGCGCACATCCACGATCCCTCGCGGTCTGAGGACTGCAGGTGGTTCTGCGAGCGCGTGGTCGACCGTCGCGGTCGTCCGGTCGCGGTCGGCGACGCCGACCGTTTCAGAGAGCACATGAGCGTGTGCGGCGGATGCCGGATCGTCGCCGCGGAGATCGATACCGTCTCGCAGCGGCTGCGGGCGATCCTGCCTGCCGCGCTGTTGGGAGGCGTGGCGGCGGCGATCTACACCGGTGATGCCTCCGCGGAGGCGCAGGTCATGGGCGCGAGCTCCGTGGTGGGGTCCACCGGGTCGTCTGGCTGGGCCGATGCAGCAACCTCCTCGATCGGCGCGGGGGCGCCTGTCGCCGCGCACGGAGCAGCGGCGGTGGTACCGGCCGGTGGCTTGGCCGCCTTGGCGGCGACCGCCGTCGTCGTGGTCGGCGCCGTCATCCTGGCGGGCAGCGTCCTGAGTCTGTCGGCCGAGGAATCGGACGATTCGGAACTCACCCGGTCGATCTCCGAGGCGTCGGTCTCCGGTGAGGCGGGCCCGGTTCTCGAAGATCTGCCGCGCTTCCCGACTCAGCCGCCCGCATCCGAGCCGATGCCCGAACCGCAGCCCCTGCCGTCGCCGGAGCCCGAGGTCGATGCGGGACTGGAGCCCGATTCGGACGCGAGCCGTGAACCGGAGACCCCAGGACCCGGCGAGAGGCAGCCCCCACTGACCCCGCTCAGTATCGCCCCGGCCCCGTCGACAGCGGTTCCGACCCCGACTCCGACCCCGACCCCGACCGACGCTCCGTCGGAGACACCGCCGCCCATCGACCTGGCGGAGTTCCGCATCACCCGGTCGATCGCCCAGGACTCTCTCGTGCCGGATCTGATCGAGGGGGTCGGCGCTGCAGGCGCGGTCGTCACGGTGACCGACGAGAGCGGCGTCATGCTCGACACCGGGGTGATCGACGAAGACGGCGCATTCGTGCTCGACGTCTCGGGCGAAGCCCTGCGTCAGGGCATGACGCTCAGCGTGAGGCAGTACGACGCGGCGACCGGAGTCACCGAGTGGGCGGAGGCGATGGGGCCGCTCACCTTCGCGACGCCCACGATCGCGGCCGCGGACCAGGATGCCTGTCCTGAGGCGTCCCTCGGCGCTGTCAGCTGTCTGCATCTGAGCGCCGCACCGGATGCGTGGGTCGAGCTGCTCGATGAGCAGGGGCGATCGCGCACTGTGCGGCTCGCGACCGACGACATCGACGGGATCGTCGTGCGATCCGGTGTCGATGAGCCGTTCGTCGCCGCCCGGTACATCGAGCCGTCCACGGGTCGTGCCGGAGTGACCGTGCTGCTGCCGGCGGCGATCGAATGAGTCCTCACACTGCGGTGCGCGCGGTCGCCGACAGCCGGAGCCAGAGCCAGAGTCGCGTGGCCGGCGAATCGATGTCGATCCCGAGCTCGTTGCGCACGACATCGAGCCGATACCGGACGGTGTTCTGGTGAACGTGCAGTGCGCTGGCGGTCTCACGCACACTGCCGAGCTGGTCGAGGAAGACCCGCATGGTGTGCGTCAGACGGGTGCCCTGCGCGGCATCATGCTCGGCGAGGATGCTCGCGGCGTCGCCGACCGTGGCATCCAGGCCGTCGATCAGGTCGGCGACCTGGAGGATCGCCAGGCGATCGCGCATCTCGTCGAAGGTCGCGATGCGGAGCTCATGGTCGTCGCGGAGCGACGAACTCACGAGCACGCCGGCCGTGGCCCCGGCCTCACGATAGGAACGGCCGATGCCGTTGATGTCGTACGCGCGCGTGCCGATGCCGGCGATCAACGCGTCGTCGATCCGGATCACCGCCTGGGTGAAGGTCTCGACCGCAGCCGCGTTCGGGCCCGGGATGAGCGTCACGACCTCCGAGCCGACGACCGCGCTGTGGGAGCCGGGGAAAGCGGCGCCGGACACGCTCATCGCCAGATGGAGTACTCGCTGCAGACCGCGCATCGCCTCCACCTCGTCGAACGTGGTGATCCGGAAGCACACGACCGTGCATCCGGCTTCGGGACGGATGAGGAGCTGCGACGCCGCGCCGCGGGCATGCCGTCGATCTTCGAGAAGCGTGCGGAGCAGGTCGGATGTCCGACGGTCCCGGTCGCCCGCCTCCGCTCGAGCACGAAGCAGATGCTGGGCCACGATCGGTTCCATCTCCTCCAGCAGGGACCGGGTCCGGGCGGCCGGCGATGGATCGATCTGGATCACCCAGAGAGAGCCGAGCAGCTCGCCGGACGCTCGCACGGCGATCCCGACGCGTCCGAACTCGTCGGTGCTCGAGGGGAAGTGCCGTGCCTCGCTGGCGCGGAGCAGCGACCGGTAGCGCGAGTCGGATGCGATCGAGATGTCCTCCTGCAGCAGCAGAGTGGTGCGTCGACGGACGTCGTCGATCGGCTGCTCGCTGTGCGTGGAGTAGCCGACGATCTGACCGGTCGAGTCGACGATGCTGACGGCACCGTCCGCGAGGGTGGCGATGGCGTTGGCGAGGCCGAAGAGGTCTCCCAGTCGCACACCCGAGACCCGGCCGATCGAGTGACCGCTCAGCAGCGACCGCAGGACGTTCGCCAGCTGTGCCCAGTCCCCGTCACTGTGGTGGAGGACAGGCAGGGCGACGTGCAGATCGAGGGCAATGCGCTCCAGGCCATCGCCGTCATCGGGAGCGCGCACCACCAGCGCGGCCGCCCCGACATCGGCCAGCTCGGCGACGAGGGCCGGAACGCTCGTCGTCGCGACACCGGCCCCGAGGACGATGCGATCGGTGTAGTCGGATGCGGATGCCGACGGATCGTAGAACTCCACGCCCACGTACGTCCTGGCATCGAGCCGCGTGCTTCGACGGGGGGAGAAGAGCCTCCCGTCGCTCAGACGGAGCGCGTCGCGCAACGTGGGAGCTTCGGCGCGGATGTCATCGAAGGCCATGGAATCTTCTCTATTCGGTGTCAAGAACTCTCGTATGAATCTACATACCGGTCAGATCGCGATGTCGCGAGACTGACAGTAAGAAGTCGAAAGGGATCCCTGTGAACGACCCGTCCGTTGCTCCTGCCTCGATTCGCGCCGAACGGGTCGCGCTATGAGCTCGTCGACAGTGCGCGAGCGGCGCACGCGGATCGATCCCGAGACGAGTGACGACGAGCTCGTCCTCGCGACCCGAGCGGGGAACAGCAGTGCGTTCGGCGTGCTGTGGGATCGTCACTCGCCGGCAGCCCTCCGCGCGGCGCGTTCGATCACGAGCTCGATCGACCCCGAGGATCTCGTCAGTGAGGCGTTCGCCAAGACCTTCAGCGCGATCCGCAATGGCGGAGGTCCGACGGATGCGTTCCGTCCCTACATCTTCGCGGCCGTGCGCAGCGCGGCCGCCACATGGGGAGGAAAGCAGAAGGACGTCGTCGCGCTCGAATACATCGAGGAGCTTCCGGCCGAGCACACGGAGGATTCGCTCGACCTGCTCTCTGACAAGGCGCTGCTGACGGTGGCGTTCAAGGACCTCCCCGAACGGTGGCGCACACTGCTCTGGTACCTCGAAGTCGAGGGCATGAAGCCGCGTGAGATCGCGCCGCTCATGGGCATGACTCCCAACGCCGTCTCGGTGCTGGCGGCCCGGGCGCGCGAGGGCTTCAAGCTCGCCTGGCTGCAGGCCCACATCAAGGAACCGGGACGTGACCCGGAATGCCGGTGGGTCTGCGAGCGCATCGTGGCGCAGGGGCGCAGGCGCCATGTGGCGCGTGCCGACCGAGCGCGATTCGACGCGCACCTGGAGCGCTGCCAGCGGTGCACGATGGCGAGCGCCGAGATCGAGCAGGCGTCATCGAAGCTGCGCGCCGTGCTGCTTCCCGTGATCATCGGCGGACCGGCGGCGTTAGCCTATTCGGCCGGATCTCCTGCGCCTGCGACGGCTGCGTCTGCGCCGGCCTGGATGCCCAGGGGTACCGCTCGGTGGCTGGTCGTCGGCGGATCCGTCGCGGCAGCCGGGGCCGTCGTCGCGGTCGCAGCGGTGGCCGCACAGCTGGCGCCCGTGGGCGCGCCGAACGCCGAGGAGTCGTCGACACCGTCGTCCGCGCTCGTCGTCGCATCTCCGGCGCCGATCATGTCGCCCGAATCGACGGCGGTCCCGAGCCCGATCGCGCCGGCGGAGGAGGCCGAGACGGGTGTCGACCCGCAGACGCCCGTGACCGTTCCCGAGGAGCACGCCGGCCCCGAGGTCGTCATCGACCCGATCATCGTGGTTCCCCCGGTGGTCGACCCGTCCGTGGTCGCGCCTCCCGCCGGCGGCCCCTCGGTCATCGCGCCTCCCGCCGTGAAGGCGCCGGTCATCGACCCTCCTGTCGTCGACCCTCCTGTCGTCGACCCTCCGGTGGTCGACCCGCCGATGGTCGACCCTCCTGTCGTCGACCCTCCGGTGATCGAGCCCCCGGTGGTTGACCCGCCGGTGGTTGACCCTCCCGTCGTCGAGCCGCCTGCCGTCGACCCTCCGGTGATCGACCCTCCGGTCGTCGAGCCTCCCGTCGTCGAGCCGGTGACGATGGACTGGAGCATCCTGCCGGGGACGACTGTTCCCCCGACCATCACCGGCACGGGAACTCCGGGAGCAGCGGTGCAGATCGTCGACGAGACCGGACTCGTGATCGCCTCCACCCTCGTCGGTCCTGACGGAGATTTCTCGGTGCGCCCCGATGTCGACACGCTTCACCAGGGCATGTCGATCTCGATGCGCCACACATCCCGGACCACCGGCGTGCGGACGGTGAGTGATCCGACGGGGCGCCTCTACTTCCCGGTCCCGGGGCTCGCCGAAGACTCGGACGGTGCGATCTCCCGCGTCGACTCCGACGGCGACGGGCGACGGGATGACCTCTCGCTCGACGTCCGCGGCGTCGCCGGCTCGACGGCATCCGTGTCCCTGGACGGGGAGACGGCGTCGCTCGCGCTGCTCGACGACTCCTCGACCATCGTGTCGTTCATCGACATCCGGCCCGGGCTCCATCGGATCACCCTGCGCTACGTCGACCCGGCGACGGGGATCCTCGGCATCTCGGACACGGACTACATCCTCGTCGTTCCCTGACCGTCGCCCCGTGTGCGCAGGGCCCCGCGGGGTGCGCCAGATGAGAAGCTAGAAGGATGAGCATCTCCCGCGAATCCGACGTGATCGCCCCGACCGGGGGCGGCCCGCTGACCGATGTCGAGGTGAGGCGACTCCGCGAGGACTTCCCGATCCTGCGCTCCGAGGTCAACGGGCACCCGCTCGTGTATCTGGATTCGGGTGCGACGTCGCAGCGTCCGCTCGCCGTGCTCGACGCCGAACGCGAGTTCGCCACCACCCTCAACGCGGCCGTTCACCGTGGTGCGCACACTCTCGCGGCCGAGGCCACCGAGGTGTTCGAGGACGCTCGGGCCGCCGTCGCGCGGTTCGTGGGTGCCGACGAGGGCGAGATCGTGTGGACGTCGAACGCCACCGAGGCGCTCAACCTCATCGCGTATTCGATCTCGAACGCCTCGCTCGGCCGCGGGGGAGCGGCAGCCGAGCGCCTGCGTCTGCACGAGGGCGACGAGATCGTCACGACCGAGATGGAGCACCACGCCAACCTCATCCCGTGGCAGGAACTCGCGGCCCGCACAGGAGCGACCCTGCGGGTCATCCCGCTCGACGACGACGGTGCACTCCGGCTCGACGCCGCCGCAGATCTCATCACCGACCGCACGAAGCTCATCGCCGTCACGCATGTGTCGAACGTGCTCGGCGTCATCAATCCGGTCGAGCATCTTGTGGCGCGTGCGCGCGCCGTCGGCGCGCTCGTCGTGCTCGACGCCTGCCAGTCGGCACCCCATCTGCCGCTGGATGTCCGCGCACTCGACGTCGACTTCGCCGTGGTGTCCGGTCACAAGATGCTCGGGCCGACGGGAATCGGCGCGCTCTACGGGCGGCGCGAGCTGCTCGAGGCCATGCCGCCGTTCCTGACGGGTGGATCGATGATCACCACCGTCACCACGACGGAGGCGGAATACCTGCCGCCGCCGCAGCGGTTCGAAGCCGGCACCCAGCGGGTGTCCCAGGCGGTCGCGCTCGCCGCGGCGATCGACTATCTGACGGCGGTGGGGATGCCGCGCATCGCGGCGCACGAGGCTGCATTCGGCGCGCGACTCGTCGAGGGGCTCACGGCCATCGATGGGGTGCGCGTGCTCGGTGCCGGCATCGATCTGCCGCGTGTGGGCCTCGCGAGCTTCGACGTCGAGGGCATCCACTCGCACGATGTCGGGCAGTTCCTCGATGATCGCGGCATCGCGGTGCGTGTCGGACACCACTGCGCACAGCCGCTGCATCGTCGCCTCGGCGTCACCTCATCGACGAGGGCCAGCACGTACCTGTACACGACCGATGACGAGATCGACGCCGTGATCGACGGCGTCCAGGGTGCGATCGACTTCTTCCGGAGGGGCGCATGAGCGACCTGCAGAACCTGTATCAAGAGCTCATCCTCGATCACTCCCGCACCCCGCACGGGTTCGGGCTCCGGGGTGAGATCGCCGCGCAGTCGCACCAGGTGAACCCGACCTGCGGTGACGAGGTGACTCTGCAAGTGCACCGCGGCGCCGACGGCGGCATCGAGGCGATCGCGTGGGAAGGACACGGATGCGCCATCTCGCAGGCATCCGCGTCGCTGCTCGCCGAGCTCGCCGAGGGGCTCACGGTCGACGAGCTCGAGATCCGCATCGCCGCGTTCCGCGAGGCGATGCGTTCGCGCGGCAAGATCGAACCGGATGAAGAGCTGCTCGGCGATGCCGCTGCTCTCGGGGGCGTCTCGCGATACGTGGCACGGGTGAAGTGCGCCATGCTCGCCTGGGTCGCTGCGGAGGATGCACTCCACAAGTCCTGAGCACCGAGGCGATGCGGTGCAGGATGGAATCATGCCTCTTGAACTGACTCCTCTCACCGCAGACGCCTTCGACGACTGGCGCGAGGCCACGAGAGCACGACTCGTGTCGCTGCGGCAGGAGTCCGGGATGCACGTCGGCGACGATGCCGTCTCGCACGTGGACGCCGTGCTCGACGAGCTGCTCCCCGCAGGGCACGACACCGAGACCTCGCTCATCCTCACGATCGATGACGGCGACGCCCAGATCGGCACCGTCTGGCTCGCCGCGAACAACGGCGTGCTGTTCATCGTCGATCTCGCGTTCGCGACCGAGCCGAGTGGCCGACAGCTCGACGGCCTCCTCGACGAGCTGATGACGCTCGCGCGGAGGCAGCAGGTCGGTCGTCTGAGTGTCGCCCTGCATTCGTCCGACACCGCTGGTCGCGGTTTCGTCGAGGGGCGGGGATTCGAGGTCGCGTCGATCCAGATGCTTCTCGAACCGCTGCCGTCTCGGGCGGCACAGCCGTCAGACGGCGCGTTCGTCGTGGCGCCGATGACCCCGGAGCGCTTCGCGAGCTTCGCTGCCGCGTCCGAGGCGGCCTTCGCGGAAGACCTGGTGGCATCCGGTCGGTATTCGGCGGAGGATGCCGTCGTCGAGTCGCACCGGCAGATGGAGCTCGAGCTGCCGGACGGCATCGATTCGGAGGGGCAGGAGCTGTTCACCGCCCACGTGGACGGCATCGAGGTCGGGGTGCTGTGGATCGGCATCCGTCGGCGAGGAGGGCGCCCGCACGGGTTCATCCTCGACATCGAGGTCGCCGAGGACCAGCGCCGCAAGGGCTATGGTCGTGATCTCATGCTCGCGGCCGAGCGCGAGGCCGCACGACTCGGTGCCGACTCGATCGGGCTGCATGTCTTCGGTTTCAACGCATCGGCGATCCGTCTCTACGAGAGCCTCGGCTACCGCCGGGTCGAGGAGCGCTTCCTGCTCACGGTGTGATCGCGACACGCGGGGTCACGCGGGAATAGCGGCGCGGGACGGGCGTTGGGCCCCACATGACTACTCTCGGAATCATCGGTGCAGGACACATCGGCAGCCAGATCGCACGGGTCGCCGTGGCGAACGGCTACGACGTGATGATCGCGAACTCCCGTGGACCGGAGACGCTCTCGGATCTCGTCGCAGAACTCGGCGATCGAGCGACTGCCGCAACCGCGGTGGATGCGGCTGCGGCCGGAGACGCCGTGGTCGTCACCGTCCCCCTGGGCAAGATCGACGAGCTGCCGGTCGAGCAGCTCGCGGGCAAGATCGTGCTCGACACGAACAACTACTACTTCGAGCGCGATGGGCACATCGAGGCCCTCGACCGCGGCGAGACCACCACATCGGAGCTTCTGCAGGCGCAGCTGCCGACGTCGCGCATCGCCAAGGCGTTCAACCACATCCTCGCGGCCGACATCACGACCGACGGATCGCCCGCGGGCACACCCGATCGACGCGCCCTCGCCACAGCGGGCGATGACGCCGAGGCCGTCGCCTTCGTCACCCGCTTCTACGACGAGGCCGGCTTCGACACGGTCAACGTCGGACCCCTCAGCGAGTCCTGGAGGGTCGAGCGCGATCGCCCGGCATACGTCGTGCGCCAGAACGCCGACGAGCTGACGGCGAACCTCGCGATCGCCAACCGTCTGCCCTGACGACACGGACGAGGGGAGCGGATGCCGAGGCATTCGCTCCCCTTTTCTCTGTCCGCCCCGATGGAGCACCCGTAACATATGCGCCGCGTTGGGATACCAAACTTGTCGGGCGGTTCTCCGAGTGAGACAATTCGGTCATGGCGGGGGTGGGGATTGCCGGCGAACTCGAGTCGGTGCGGGTGACGCGCGTTCTTCGCGATGACATCGTGCTCGGTCGGCGCGCCCCCGGTTCCCGGCTGGTCGAACGAGATATCGCGGCCGAGCTCAACGTCTCGCGGCTTCCGGTGCGCGAGGCCATCCGCACTCTCGTCGGCGAGGGAGTGGTCGTCGCACGCCCGCGGACCTGGGCAGTCGTGCGGGAGTTCACGCATCGGGACATCCGGGACTTCGGGGAGGTCCGCGAGGCGATCGAGACCCTGATCTTCGTCTTCGCCGCCGAACGTCACACCGACGAGGGGATCGCGCGGCTTCGAGCGGCCTATGAGCGCGAATTCGCCGCAGCATCCGCGGGCGAGATCGAGGCAGCGCGGATCGCTGCGGGCGAGTTCCACGAGATCTCGGCCGAGCTCGCCGGCAACGAGATGCTGGGCGAACTCATCGCGGTGTTCGTCACACGGCTGCGCTGGCTCTTCGGGCAGCACGACGATCTGCTCGCGATGGCCGAGGAGCATCGGCTGATCCTCGAAGCGGTCGCCGCGCGTGACACGGACGCCCTGCGCGTGATGGTCCCGCGCCATCTGGCCAGCGGGCAGGAAGCCGCCGAGCGACGCCTCAGCGACCAGGCATAGTCGATCTGATCGGCCCGGCCCGGCGTGCCGCGCGAACGCAGCGCACGACCGCGCCGCGCGGCCGACCACCGACCGGCCTGGAGAGCGGTCTCCCGCGGGGATATATTGGCCATACGGAATGGTTCCGGAGAGTCGTGTCCTGGGGAGCGATATGAGAGGCGTCGCCGTCGTCGCGGGGGGACTGCTGCTCCTCGGCGGAACGGTGCTCATCGCTGTCGCGGATCAGCAGCGTGTGGATGCCCTCGCCGAGGCGAGGGCGGCTGTCGTCCAGGCGGAAGAGCGGCTCGAGCTCGCGCGCGAGGTGAACCTCCGTCTCGCCGAGCAGCTGACGGCACTGCGCACCACCATCGCCGAACAGGAGACGCTGCTCACCGACACCTCCGGGTTCCTGCCATGAGGCGAACTCTGTGATCCGGCGGTTCCTCTCCGTCACGATCGTCGCAGCAGTGATGCTGACTGCGGGCGTCGTCGGTCGCGCCGCGGCCCTGGACGAGGACAGGGCAGAGGCGATCGCCGAGCTGCAGTCGCTGGCGCAGTCGATCCGTACGGCGGAGATGCGCACGGACCACCTCGACGGA
Source organism: Microbacterium sp. Root280D1 (assembly GCF_001428975.1). Lineage (NCBI taxonomy): Bacteria > Bacillati > Actinomycetota > Actinomycetes > Micrococcales > Microbacteriaceae > Microbacterium > Microbacterium sp. Root280D1. The sequence goes on from NZ_LMJK01000001.1 coordinate 911,115, forward strand.
TCGATCGCGATCGCCGAGAAGGACACCGCAGCGCGTGCCGCAGTCCTCGAGGTGCGGCCCGCGTTCGTCGACGAGATCGCGGCGCTGACTGCGGCGATCGAGGGAGCAGTCGGCAAGGTCGACACCTCGGCACACAGGGCCTCCGCGCAGTCGGCCCAGCAGTCCGTGCTCGACGAGCGCAAGAACCCGGCGACCGTGGTCGCCGCCACAGCCACCGTGCATGCCCTCATCGACAAGGTGGGTCAGGACATCGGCAGCTGGGAGACGGCGCAGTACGCCGCTCCCTCGGGCCCCGCGTGGGCATCGAGCGGGCCGGACGGGTACGCGCGCGTGCGTGCCGCTCTCGACCAGGTCGGCGGCGGGGCGGTCGGGCTCTACGAATCGGCTTCCTGTGCGGGAGGGACCGCGCCGGCGTGCGCGAACAGCGGCGGCTTCATCAAGTACCGCGCCGACATCGTCGACTGGAGTGCCGACCGACTGAACTGGGCGATGGCGCATGAGCTGGCGCACATCTACCAATTCCGGGTGTGGGGCGCCCTGACGTCGTCAGATGCCTACTACTCCGCGTTCGGAGGAGACGCCGAGTTCCTTGCGAACTGCATGGCGGTGGTTCGCGGATATCCGGGATCTGTCGGGTGCGACGCCGACCAGCAGGCGTGGGCGTCCGGGATCTGGGTCGGCGCAGTCGGCTGACTCAGGCGATCGGCGTCGTCGTGTCGATGGCCTCGCGCAGGGGACGCCGCATGACCCGCCAGTAGCTCGACGGGGCGACGCGGGTGAGCACATCGATCAGTCGCGCCTCGCGTCCGACCATCGTGCGGGCGCGGCGACGTTCGGTCGCGCGCACGATCAGCGCCGCGGCATCCGCGGGCTCCGTGTGGTACATCGCCGCCTGGGCGGCCGCGGCTCGCGCGGCGACGGCCGGCTCGATCGCCGCGGCATACCGTCCGTGCAGGATGATGCCCGTGCGCACGCCGGCGGGATACACCGCTCCCACCGTCACCGAGGTGCCGTCGAGTTCGTGGCGCAGGGCCTCGGAGAACCCGCGCACCGCGAACTTGCTCAGGGAGTAGGGGATGCGTCCCGCGGGGGCTGCCAGCGCGTAGACGCTGGCGAGGTGAGTGATGTGGGCGGCCGGTGCCGCGCGCAGGGCGGGGAGCAGCGCCTTCGTGATCGACACCGTGCCCCAGAGGTTCACATCCGTCAGCCAGCGCATCTCCTCCATGGTCAGCTGGTCGAGGTCGCCGAGCATCGACGAGCCCGCGCACGTGATCAGAGCATTCACCCTGGGGTGCGCCGCGGTGATCTCCGCGGCCGTGGCGAAGACGGCGTCGTCGTCGCGGAGATCGACCACATGGGTGGTGACGATGGCGCCCGCGAGCTCGGCGGCGATGGCTGCGAGGCCGTCGGCGTTGTGATCGATGAGCGCCAGATGCACGCGTCGGCGAGCGAGCAGCCGGGCGATGTCGGCACCCATCCCGCTCGCAGCGCCCGTGATGACCGTCGTGCTTCCGGTGAGCGTGAGACGCTTCATCGCATCCCTCCTGGCGGCGATCGGGAGAGCAGCCGGTCGTGGAGCGGGTCGGAGAGACCCGATTCCGATCCATTCTGGCCCACTGCATCCCCGAGCGATACCGGTACGCTCGAAGGGAGGAGGTAGGGGTGGGACGAACAGCGGATGCCATCGCCGAAGGCGTTGCGATCGCGACCGCTGCGGCGCGCCTCGCCGTGAAGAATCACATCCTCATCGGCACGATCGCCGAGAACGGCGTCTTCGACACGGACAAGTACGTCGCCGATGCGCGGGAAGCGCTGCGGGCGATGGCCGAGGAGTCCGAAGAGGTCGAGCGCAACCTGACCGAGCTGCGCAAACGCGCTCGCGGTCGCCATTCCGACCCCTCGGGAACCCATGACTACCGGGACCGCGACGTGCGCAACCTGCGTCGGAGGGCCAAGCAGTCGCACGGGGTCGCGACCAAGCTGCGCGACATGATGGAGGACGAGGCCGCCCTGCGCGTCATCGTCGAAGAGGCGCGCGAAGGCGCCTGGGCCGACGTGCGGCACAACCTCGATCGTCGGCTGCGCGTCGAGGGCATGCGACCCGATCAGGACCCCGATTACGACCGGATGCGCGAGGCGCGGATGCAGGCGCTGCGACTCGTCGACCTGCAGGCGCTGTCGTCTCTGCAGCGTGCGAAAGCGAAGCGGAAGAACAAGCAGAACACGCCCGACGGTGACGAGTGAGCGCTCGTTTCGCTTTCGCGTCTCGTCTGTTGTAGGCTGTTCTACGGCCCGCTGAGCGGTCCAGGAGCGCCCGTAGCTCAATGGATAGAGCATCTGACTACGGATCAGAAGGTTAGGGGTTCGAGTCCCTTCGGGCGCACATCAGCTGAAACCCCCGTCGCGAAAGCGGCGGGGGTTTTGCGTTGTCCGGCATCCATTCGGTCTCCATCTTCGGCTCCACTTTTCGGCCCTCACGCCCGTCCAGCGAAGGAGAACTCACGCTGCGAAGGAGCGGATGCGAGTTTCAGACCTTCGGCACGGGTGATCTCCGTCGCAGCGAGCGAGCGGTGACATGACTGCAGGTCAGTCCCTGCGCCACATCTCGCCGAGGGTGGACGTGCGGGGGAGCAGGCGCGGCTCGAGGGTGACGCTGCGCGCCGCCGCACCGGGGTCGGCGATGCGCTCCAGCAGGAGATCTGCTGCGACGGCGCCCATCTCCTCGCCCGGCTGACTCACCGTGCTGATCGGGATCGCACTCTCGGACGCGAAGTGGTTGTTGTCGTAGCCGGTGATGGCGATGTCGTTCGGAACCGAGAATCCGGGCACCTCGTTGAGGATCTGGATGAGGCCGATGGCCACGAGATCGGATGCCGCGACGATCGCGTCGTAGGTGCCCGCACCGCGGGCGAGGATCTGCCGTCCGGCATCCCGTCCGTGCCTGATGTTCACGCCTCGCGTCTCGAGGATCTCGATGCGCGCGTCGGGGTGCGCGGCGGTCGCCTGCTCGGCGCCCTCCCAGCGCTGGTTGACGGCCGTGAGGAAACGCGGACCGCCTACGAAGAGAAGTCGTCGGCGCCCGAGCGCGATCAGGTGCGATGCGGCGAGCGCCCCGCCGTGGCGCTCGTCGACGGTGACCCCCGGGTACGCGAGAGACGGGGACTCGAAGTTCACCAGCACGGTCGGAGTGGTGCGGTTCTCGGGGTGCGGCGACTTCGCGAGCGCCGTGTCGAGAGGGGCGAGGATGATGCCGGCCACGCGCGAACGGTCGAGCAGCTCGAGGTTGTGCACCTCGCGATCGGGGTCGACGTCCGAGTTGACGATCAGCACGTCCATCTTGTGGCGCCGCAGCGCTCTCTCGGCGCCGCGCGCGATGTCGACGAAGAAGGAGTTGCCGAGGTCGGCCAGCACCAGGCCGACCGAGGTGCTGTTTCCCGCGGCGAGAGAGCGCGCAGCATCATTGCGGACGAATCCGAGCTCGGCGATGGATGACAGCACCTTGCGGCGGGTCGCCTCTCGCACCTTCTCGGGATTGTTGAGGGTGTTGGACACAGTGCCGAGGGCGACTCCCGCGTGAGCGGCGACGTCCGCCATGCTGGGCTTCGAGCGCCCGGGCGGGGGAGTGTCGGTCACGTCATCCTCCTCGGCATCGTCGCCATGACCTGGCCCTTCAACTCTAGAGCATCACTATTCGTGAAGCGCTTCATTTGTGATGCGTAACTCTCTTGACAATGCCTTTTTTTCTATGGCATGGTGTGAATGAAGCGCTTCAAAAGAGGCGTCGCTCTTCAAGGAGGAACAGTGACCACAGCAATGAGGCGCGCCCGTCGCCTGGCCCCCGCAATCGCGCTCATCGGCGTCGGCGCTCTCGCGCTCTCCGCCTGCTCCGGCGGCTCCGGAGGATCGGGCTCCGAGTCCGGCGCCGGTTCCGGCGAATTCACCTATCTCGGCCAGACCGAGAACACCACGATCATCAGCACGCTCGAGACCCTCACCGGCGACCAGTGCAAGGCTGCGGCCGACGCGGCGCCGCTGACGTCCGATGACATCTCGGGCACGCAGTGGGACCAGCAGCTCCAGCTGCTCGCGAGTCAGGACGGTCTGTCGGACATGCAGATGGCTGCCGGCACCCCCGCGCTCATGTCGGAGTTCATCGACGGGGGCAAGGTTCTCGACCTCTCCCAGGCACTCGACGACCTGGGCGTCTCCGACCGGCTGCTGCCCGCGGCTGAATCGACGGTCAAGGCGCTCTATGGTGACGGTGCGCTGTACGCACTGCCGACCGAGTTCAACATCGAGGGGTTCTGGTACAACAAGGAGCTTCTCGAGAAGAACGACATCGAGGTGCCCGAGACGTGGGACGACCTCGTCGATGCCGCAGCCACGCTCAAGGACGCCGGCGTCCAGCCGTTCGCCACCGCGGGCAAGGACGGCTGGCCCGTCACCCGCCTCGTCGGCGACTACATCTTTCGCACGCTCGGCCCCGACGCACTCCAGAAGGTCGCGGACGGCGATGCGAAGCTGACGGACCCCGAATACGTCGCCGCCGCAGACGCGGTCGCTGAACTCGGCAAGGCCGGATACTTCGGTGACGCCGTCGGCTCGATCGACTACAACGCCTCGATGAACCTGTTCCTCAGCGGGAAAGCCGCCTTCTACTACATGGGCAGCTGGGCGCTGGCGAACTTCAACGACGAGGAGCAGAACCAGATCGGGGTCGACAACGTCGGCTTCGCGCGCTTCCCCGCAGTCGAGGGCGGCGAGGGCAGCATCGACCAGATCCCGGCCAACGTCGGCATCCCGGTGATGTTCGCCGAGAAGAACTACGACGATGAAGCGGCCGCGTGGCTGAAGTGCATCGCTGAGGGCTACGGCGACACGGCGCTGAACGAGAGCGGTGTCGTCTCGGGCTTCGTGGTCGACAACCCTCCCGCCGATCTGCCCTCCACGACGCAGACCGTGCAGGACGAGATCGCGAACGCTCCGTCGAGCGTGCTCTGGTTCGAGGCGCTCTTCACCCCGAAGGCGACCGGCATCAGCCAGAACAACGGTGCAGGTCTCGCCAACGGCAGCCTCTCCGGCGAAGAGTTCATGACGCTCGTCCAGGCCGCCAACGACGAAGGCTGACCCACTCTCGGGGCGGGCATCCGCCCGCCCCGAGACCGTCCTCGTCGCATCAGGAGATCCACCATGCACAAAGTCCTCGGTGACAAGCGCGCCATCTTCGTCCTGCTCGGACCCGCGCTGCTCGTCTACTCCCTCGTCATGCTCGTCCCGATCGTGTGGTCGCTGTTCTACACGGTGCAGGACGGCAACCCCATCACGGGCTTCACCTTCAACGGGTTCGACAATTTCACCAAGTTCTTCCAGGACCCCGCCGCCTGGGACGCGATCTTCTTCACCCTGAAGTACGCGCTCATCCTCACCGCCCTGCAGGTGATCGTGGGCTATCTGCTCTCTCTGATGTACGTCTTCTGGCTGCGCAAGGGATCGGGGATCATCCGCACGATCGTGTTCTTCCCCGTGGTACTCCCCACGGTGGCGGTCGCGCTGCTGTTCCAGCGACTGTTCGAGGCCGCGCCGACCGTCGGACCGGTGAACTCGTTCCTCGGGATCCTCGGCGGGCAGAACCTCGACTGGTTCGGCACTCCTGACGCCTCCTTCTGGGTGATCATCGCGATGGACCTCTGGCGGTCGATGGGCTTCTATGCCGTGCTGCTGTACGCCGGACTCGTCGACATCCCTGACGAGCTCATCGAATCGGCGCGCATCGACGGGGCATCCGGCTGGAAGCTCATCCGCACGATCGTCCTGCCGCTGTCGCTGCCCGTGCTGCTGTCATCGATCATCTTCAGCATCAACGGCACGCTGAAGGTCTTCGACACGGTCGTGGCGCTGACCAACGGCGGACCCGGCAACGCGACCACGCCGCTGACCCTGTACATGTTCCGCACCTCGTTCGCCTACGGCGACTACGGGTACGGGAGCACGATCGCCCTCATGCTGACGATCCTGTGCCTGCTGTTCACGGTCTTCATCTTCCGCTCCACCCGCCGCGATCTGACGAAGGACTGAACCAGTGAGTGCGACAACCGCCATCGTCACGGGCACCCCGCTGCCCACCCGCCGCGACGTCGATCCGAACCGTCGAGGCGCCAGAGACTTCTTCCGACGGCTGCCGATCCGGCTGCTCATCGCCGTGCTGCTCATCGTCGAGGTCTATCCGATCCTGTGGATGCTGCTCGGGTCGTTCAAGACGCAGAACGAGTTCCTCAACGAGCCGTTCTGGGCTCTGCCGCAGTCGTGGGACATCGTCAACTACATCGAGGTGTTCACCACCGGCGAGTTCGGCAAGTACATCCTCAACAGCGTCGTCGCAGTGTTCCCGTCGCTGGCGATCATCCTGGTCTTCGGCACCGCAGCCGGCTTCGCGCTCGAGGTCATGGTCTGGAAGGGGCGCGGCACGGTGCTGCTGCTCTTCCTCGCGGGCATCATGGTGCCTGCGCAGATGATCCTGCTGCCGCTGTTCACGATCTACTTCCGCACGAACATGACCGGCACGCTGTGGCCGCTCATCATCACCTACGTGGCGCTGGGGATGCCGTTGACCGTGTTCATGATGGCGACCTTCTTCCGCTCGGTGCCTCGGGAGATCTTCGAGGCTTCGACACTCGACGGCGCATCCATCTTCCGTTCGTTCTTCTCGATCGGCCTCCCGCTGGTAAAGAACGCCCTGTTCACGATCGGTCTCGTGCAGTTCTTCTTCCTCTGGAACGACCTGCTCATCGCCCTGACGTTCACCAACAGCAGCGACCTGCGCACGATCCAGGTCGGATTGCTCAACTTCACCGGAGAGTACGGAGCGGTGCAGTACGGGCCGACCTTCGCCGCGATCTCGGTCAACGTGCTCGGGACGCTGCTCATCTACGTGTTCCTCAACCAGCAGGTCATGAAGGGCCTGACCGCCGGATCGGTGAAGGGCTGACATGACGAACATCATCGAGATCTGGCTGGAGAACAGGCGCGGAGGCAAGACCCTCGGCATCGGCGAAGCCGAACCGCGGATCTCCTTCGTGGCGGATGCTGCGGCCGACGCCTTCGAACTGGAGTTCGTCGCCGACGACCGAACGGTGCGCGCCGAGCGCACGACGTCGACGCAGCGCGTCGCCTGGCCGTTCGCGCCTCTCGCGCCACGCGCCGGGGGAGACCTGCGCATCCGCGCCCTCGATTCCGGGCCCTGGAGCGAACCGGTGCGGATCGAGTCCGGGCTCGGTGACGACTGGCAGGTCGACTTCGTCTCGCCCTCGGTCGTGGCCGACCGCACGGCACCGCGGCCCGCGTATCTGCTGCGGGCTGCCATCGCCGAGGGTGCACTGCCCGGCGACATCGTGCGGGCCCGGATCCACTCCACGGCGCACGGCGTGTACGAGCTCGAGGTCAACGGTGAGCGTGTCGGGGACGACGTGCTCGCACCGGGGTGGACGAGCTATGGCCATCGTCTGCGCTACCAGACGCACGACGTCACCGCGGCGCTTCGTGCCGGAGAGAACGTGATCGGCGCATGGCTCGCCGACGGCTGGTACCGCGGCCACATCGGGTTCGACGGGGGCGTGTGGGACATCTACGGATCGGATGTCGCGCTGCTCGCGCAGCTCGAGGTCACCACGGCGGACGGTGTCACTCGACAGGTGGCCCTCGAGTGGCTCACGGCGCCGTCGCCGATCACCGCGGTCGGGTTGTATGAGGGCGAGAGCTTCGATGCGCGGTTGACGGAGGACGGCTGGTCCGCGCCGGGATTCGACGCCTCCAGCTGGAGTCCGGCGGCCATGTTGCCCCGAACCGATTTCCCGGCGGCGATCGAACCGCCGACCGCTCTGCCGGTGCAGGAGACCGAGACGCTGCGCCCGGTCACGGTCGAGCGTCAGCCGAGCGGCCGCATCCGTCTCGACTTCGGTCAGAACATCTCGGGGGTGCTCCGTATCCGGGTGCGAGCGGATGCCGGTCACACCGTGACGCTCCACCACGCGGAGGTCATCGAGAACGGCGAACTCGGCATCCGTCCGCTCCGGGCGGCGACATCGGTCGACAGCTACACCGCCGCGGGTTCGGGTGAGGAGATCTACACCCCTCGCTTCACGATCCACGGCTTCCAGTACGCCGAGCTCGAGAACTGGCCGGGCGAGCTCCGCGACGGAGACGTCGAGGCGGTGGTGATCCACACCGGCATGCGGCGCACCGGCTGGTTCGAGTCGTCGAACGACGGGCTCGACAGGCTGCACTCGAACGTCGTGTGGAGCATGCGCGACAACTTCGTCGATCTGCCGACCGACTGCCCGCAGCGTGACGAGCGCGTGGGGTGGACCGGCGACATCCAGGTGTTCGCGCCCACCGCGCTGCGCCTGTTCGCGGCCCACGGCACTCTCACCGGATGGCTGCGCGACCTCGCTGTCGAGCAGGCTGATCAGGGGCACGTACCCAACTTCGTACCGTGGGTCGAGTGCGGCTTCCCGAACTTCCCGACGGCCGCGTGGGGCGATGCGGCCGTGATCGTGCCGTGGGAGATGTACCGCAACGACGGCGACATCCGGATCCTCTCCGACCAGTACCCGAGCATGCGCGCCTGGGTCGACCTGGTCGACGAGCTCACCGATCACACAGGACTCTGGAACACCGGCTTCCAGCTGGGCGACTGGCTCGACCCGACCGCACCACCGGAGGACCCCGGCAAGTCCCACACCGACAAATACCTGGTCGCGACGGCCTATCACGTGCGCACGGCGCGCATCGTGGCCGACGCTGCTGCTCTGCTCGGCGAGGAGGCGGATGCCGCGCACTATCGCGGTGTCGCCGAACGAGCGTCCGGGGCCTTCCAGGATGAATTCCTCAGCGACAGCGGCCGCGTGGTCAGCGACACTCCGACCTCGATCGCCGTCGCGCTGGTGTTCGAGCTCTTCGAGAACGAGGAGCAGGTGCGGCGGGCCGGTTCGCGGCTGCAGGAGCTCGTCGGAGCGGGCGGCTTCCACATCTCGACCGGTTTCGTCGGCACCCCGATCATCTGCGATGCGCTGGTGCGCGCCGGGAGCATGGACTACGCCTATCACCTGCTGCTGCAGGACGAGCTGCCGTCTTGGCTGTATCCGGTCAGCATGGGCGCGACGACGATCTGGGAGCGCTGGGACAGCATGCTGCCGGACGGATCCATCAACCCCGGCGACATGACGTCGTTCAACCACTACGCGCTCGGAGCCGTCGCCGACTTCCTGCACCGGGTGGTCGCGGGGCTCGCGGCGGATGCGCCCGGGTGGGAGAGGATCCGCTTCGAGCCGCAGCCGGGCGGTCGTCTCGAGCACGCGAGTGCGCGGTACGACAGCGTTCGCGGCACGGCGTCGATCGCGTGGCGGCGTGACGGCGAGCGCCTGTCCATCGACGTCGAGGTGCCCGCGGCATCCGTCGGCGTGCTCGTTCTTCCGGGATCCGCGGAGGAGATCCCCGTCGGCCCCGGGCGCCACTCGTTCACCACGACGTTCCGCGCCGTGGAGGACGACCCCGAACGGCCGTTCTTCGGCTGGCGCAGACCGGAGCCCGTTCTCGAGACCGAGGGAGCAGCATGACTCAGCAGCACATCCGGCCGGGGCAGGTGTGGCTCGACACGAAAGGCGAGCGCATCCACGCCCACGGCGGATCCGTCATCACCGTCGACGGCGTGCACTACTGGTACGGCGAGAACAAGGAGTTCTCGACGCCGGGGAGCGGGATCTGGCACTGGGGAGTGCGGTGCTACTCGTCGATCGACCTCGTGAACTGGGACGACCGGGGTGTCATCATCCCGCCGGACGAGGACGACGAGTCCTCACCGCTGCATCCGACTCAGGGGCTCGACCGACCGCACATCATCTTCAACGCCGAGACCCGCACGTACGTGTGCTGGGTCAAGGTCATGACGAAGGGATCGGTGCAGCGCTCGACGGTGCTCACCAGTGACAGCATCCTCGGTCCGTACGAGATCCAGCGCACCTGGCTGCGTCCGCTCGACATGAGCGCCGGGGATTTCGATCTGGTCGTCGATCCGCACGACGGCAAGGGGTACTACTACTTCGAACGGGTGCATTCCGAGATGATCTGCGCCGACCTCACCAGCGACTACACCGATGTCACCGGGTACTACTCGACCCACTTCCCGCAGCCGCAGCCGCCGTACGTGCGCGAGGCTCCGGCGCACTTCCAGCGCGGCGGACTGCACTACCTGCTGACCTCCGGCACCACGGGGTACTACCCGAACCCGTCCGAGTCGGCGGTGGCGCGCAGCTATCACGGTCCGTTCGAGGTGCTCGGCGACCTGCATCCGGGCGACGAGTCGCGCACCTCGTACCACTCCCAGATCTCATCGGTGTTCCGGCATCCAAGAAAGAAGGACCTCTATATCGCCGTCGCCGATCGGTGGCTGCCGCGGTATCTCGAGCACGGCGACCGCGCGCGACAGGCGTTCATCGAGCATTTCGCACCGGGGAAGGACGGCGACGAGCCGATGGAGGAATTCGCCTACGTCGACACCTCGATCGCCGACTACGTCTGGCTGCCGATCCGATTCGAGGGCGACCGGCCGATCATCGACTGGCGCGACGAGTGGTCTCCCGACGAGTACGAGGACGCCTGAGCGACCTCAGTCGAGCAGGCTCGTGATGGCAGGGTCTCGGCGGGCGACCTCAGCGGCCGTGCCGACGATCACGTGACGCATCGCGGCCACCGCGACGGCCGGCGTGACGTCCGCACGGTGGGCCAGGCTCACCGTGCGCCTCATCATCGGGTGCGAGATCCTGACCGACCGCAGCGCCGGCTGATCGAGCAGCACCATCGCCGGAACCACGGCCACGCCGACGCCTCGTTCGACGAAGCGGAGCAGCGCGTCCATCTCGGCGCCCTCGAGGACGAAGTTCGGGGTCAGCCCTGCCGAGCGGAAGGCCGCATCTGTCGTCGCCCGCAGCTCATAGGTCTCGTCGAGCGCGATCAGCGGCAGGGTGGCGAGGTGGGCGAGGCTCATCACCGTGGAGGTCGAGACGGGAGGCTCGGATGCCGCGGACACGACCACCAGCTCTTCGGTCAGCAGCGGCATGCGCGTCAGGCTGAAGCCCGACGGCGGCGGACCTTCCGACTCCGTGATGAGCGCGATGTCGACGGCACCCACGGCCAGCTGATCGACGAGCAGCCTCGACCCACTCTCGGTGAGGTGCAGGTCGACGCCCGGGTGGGCGGCGTGGAAGGTGCTGATCGCCTCGGCGACGAGGCTGATGCAGAGGGTGGGCGGTGCGCCGAGTCGCACGCGGCCACGGCGGAGTCCGGCGAGTTCGGCCATCTCCTCGCGGATCGCGTCGGACTCGGCGAGCATGCGCTGAGCGCGGGGGAGCAGGGCCTCTCCGGCGGCGGTGAGTCCGATGTGCCCGCGCGCCCGGTGGAAGAGCTCGGCGCCGAGCTCGCGTTCGAGTGTCGAGATCTGTCGGCTCAGCGACGGCTGCGCGAGGTGCAGGTGCTCGGAGGCACGGGTGAAATGGCCGAGGCGGGCGACCTCGACGAACCCGCGGAGCTGCTCGAGGTTCATGTTTTCAGTGTATCGATACCAGTAGAACAATGCATTGGAGTTATCGGGACACCGTACTTAGCGTGGAAGGCATGAGCACTCGCGAACGTCAGATCTCCACCACGGTCCTGGTCATCGGCACCGGCGGCTCCGGGCTGCGGGCGGCGATCGAGGTCGCCGAGCACGGCATCGACGTCCTCGCCGTCGGCAAGCGCCCGCGCCAGGACGCGCACACCTCTCTCGCCGCCGGCGGCATCAACGCCGCTCTGGGCACCATGGACGAGGCCGACAGCTGGCAACAGCACGCCGCGGACACGATCAAGGAGAGCTACCTGCTCGCCAACCCGCACACGGTCGAGATCGTGACGCAGGGGGCCGAGCGCGGCATCCGGGATCTCGAGCGCTGGGGCATGGACTTCGCCCGCGAGGACGACGGCCGCATCTCGCAGCGGTTCTTCGGGGCGCACACCTTCCGTCGCACGGCCTTCGCCGGCGACTACACGGGTCTCGAGATCCAGCGCACCCTCGTCGCGAAGGCCGAACAGCTCGAGGTGCCGATCCTCGACCACGTCTACATCACGCGTCTGCTCGTGCGCGACAACGTCGTCTTCGGCGCCTATGGCTTCGACCAGTCGGACGGCACGCGCTACCTCATCCACGCGGATGCCGTGATCCTCGCCGCGGGCGGGCACAACCGCATCTGGCGCCGCACCTCGTCACGACGGGATGAGAACACCGGAGACTCGTTCCGGCTCGCGGTCGATGCGGGCGCCCGCCTGCGGGACCCGGAGCTCGTGCAGTTCCACCCGTCCGGGATCATCGAGCCCGAGAACGCCGCCGGGACCCTGATCTCGGAGGCGGCCCGCGGCGAGGGCGGGATCCTGCGCAACGCCCTCGGTGAGCGCTTCATGTCGAAGTACGATCCGGAGCGCATGGAACTCTCGACACGCGACCGTGTCGCGCTCGCCGCGTACACCGAGATCGCCGAAGGACGGGGCACCGAGAACGGCGGCGTCTGGCTCGACGTCTCCCATCTGCCGCGCGAGACGATCATGACCCGTCTGCCCCGCGTCTACCAGACGATGATGGAGTTGCAGATGCTCGACATCACGACCGATCCGATCGAGATCGCGCCCACCGCGCACTACTCGATGGGTGGCGTGTGGGTGCGTCCCGACGACCACCAGACCGACGTCGACGGGCTCTACGCGATCGGCGAGGCATCGAGCGGCCTGCACGGAGCCAACCGCCTCGGCGGCAATTCGCTCATCGAGCTGCTCGTCTACGGGCGCATCGTCGGGCAGGCGGCCATGGCGCATGCCGCGGGGCTCGACGCTCAGCGCCGCTCGGCGGACGCGGTCGCCCAGGCCCGCGCCGAGATCGACGACCTTCTCGCGGCCGACGGTCGCGAGAATGTGCGAGCTCTGCAGCGCGCGATCCGCAACACCATGACCCAGCACGCCGGTGTCGTGCGGTCGGAGGACGGACTCCGTGCCGGCCTCGCCGAACTCGACATGATCGAGGGGCGGATGGAGGACATCGGCATCCACCCGGACATCGCCGGATTCCAGGATCTCGCGCATGCCTTCGACCTCAAGGCATCGGCGCTCGCCGCCCGAGCCACTCTCGAGGCGGCGCTGGAGCGTCGGGAGACGCGCGGCTGTCACAACCGCAGCGACTACCCCGACACCGACCCGACGCTGCAGGTCAACCTCGTCTGGTCGCCGACCGGCGGAGTCACGCGCGAGTCGATCCCGGAGATCCCCGCCGAGATCGCCGAGCTCATGCGCGAGGTCGACACCGAGGGCAAGCTCGTCGAATAGCCGCATCCGAACTCGCTCCCGTCGCAGGGTGCATCGCGACGGGAGCGGTGGGGTGGTCGAGCGAGGTAGGAGTCGCTCAGTCGCCCTCGTCGGTCTCCGGACCGTCGATGACCCCGATCCCGACCGCCTCATGGTCGGGCTCGGGGTCGTTTCGCGACGGAGCCTTGGGCTCTTCCGAGGGCTCCTTCTCGGTGCTCGGCTCTTCGAGTTCGTCGTTGCTCGGAACCTCCGACGGATCCGCGTCTTCGGGGGACTCCGCCTCCGCCGGCTTCTCGGCGGTGTTCGCCGGTTCCTTGAACTCGCCGGCATCGCCGGACGAGGGCGTGGGAGTGGGGGTCTGGGCCTCGGGGTCGAGGCCGGAGGTCGGGTCCTGCTCGGGCGTGCTGTTCGTCATGATCGTCCCTTTCGCATCGAGTGCACCCCCAGCATCCGTCAGCGGCTGCGAGGCGAGAAGGGCCTTGACGACAGCCTCCGGAGCGTCCGTCTTCCTGCGCACGACGTAGGCTGAAGAGGTGACAGCGTACGTCTCGGCCTTCGATCTCTTCTCCATCGGAGTGGGCCCCTCGAGCTCCCACACGGTCGGGCCGATGCGGGCGGCCCTCGCGTTCGCTCAGCGCCTGCGCTCGTCCGGAGCTCTCGATCGCGTCGCCCGCATCGCATGCACGCTGTACGGCTCTCTCGGCGCCACCGGAATCGGTCACGGCACGCCGGATGCGGTCGTCGCGGGCCTTCGCGGGCTGTCGCCGGAGAGCTGCGACCCGGCCGACGTGCGCGCCGCCTGGACCGACCTTCGCGACGGCGCCACGGTGCGCGTCGACGGGGTCCATGAGATCCCGCTCTCGAAGGCCGACATCGTCTTCGAGCCGCGAACCCGGCTGCCCGGTCATCCGAACGCGATGACCATCACCGCCCGGGACGATGCCGGCGGTGTCGTCGCCGAAGAGACCTATTACTCCGTCGGCGGCGGGTTCATCCGCCGGGACGGCGAGGAGGCGAAGCTCGCCTCGGCCCCACTGCCCTACTCGTATGCCGACGCCGCGTCGCTGCTCGCACTGTGCGACGAGCACGGACTGTCGATCGCCGAGATCGCGCGACTCAACGAGACCGCTGAGCGCTCGGAAGAAGAGGTCGCCGCCGGACTCGATGCGATCTGGGACGCCATGGCTGCGTGCGTCGAGAACGGACTGCACTCGGACGGCGTCCTGCCGGGGATGCTCAAGGTCAAGAGGCGGGCGAGCATGATCCGCGCGCAGCTCGAGGAGGCGGAGGCCGACGGTCATCGCGAGCTACCGGGAGAGTGGCTCGGTGCCTTCGCGCTCGCGGTCAACGAAGAGAACGCGGCGGGCGGTCGCGTCGTCACGGCGCCGACCAACGGCGCCGCCGGCATCCTTCCCGCCGTCGCGATGTACTGGTGGCGGTTCCTGGCGGACTCGGGCCTCGGTGCGGGCAATGCCGTGACGCCGTACGGAGAACTCGTCGGCAGTGCGCTGCTCGGCTTCGACGGCACGCGGGCGATCGAGGCGGCGCAGGCCGAGGACGATGACGCCGTCGCCGACGCGAACCGCCGCCGTGGCATCCGTCGGTTCCTCCTCACGGCCACGGCACTGGGCTCGCTGTTCAAGGCCAACGCCTCGATCTCGGGGGCCGAGGGCGGCTGCCAGGCCGAGGTCGGCTCGGCCTGCGCGATGGCTGCCGGAGGGCTCACCGCCGTGATGGGCGGCACCAACCGGCAGATCGAGAACGCCGCCGAGATCGCGATGGAGCACCACCTCGGGCTCACCTGCGATCCGATCGGCGGCCTCGTGCAGATTCCGTGCATCGAGCGCAATGCGATCGCCGCGTCGACGGCGGTCACTGCCGCCCGTCTGGCGCTGCGCGGCGACGGCAGCCACTACGTCTCCCTCGACGCGGTGGTCGAGACGATGCGCCAGACCGGAATCGACATGTCGACCAAGTACAAGGAGACCAGCGAGGGTGGTCTCGCGGTCAACGTCATCGAGTGCTGAGTCACTCCGAGCGCGTCGGTGGCTGCGGATAGCCTCCTCTGAGGAGGCGCGCATGGAATCGATCTGGACCCCGGGCAGTCGCAGGCGGCGGGAGCAGCCCATCGTCGCCGTGCGCGCGAATGGTGACGCGCCGGATTCCGGCCGCATGTGGCCGACCACCATTCCCGCCGTCGCCCAGGTGCTCGAGGAAGGCATCGATCTCGCTCCCGGGGTGACCTTCCTCGTCGGCGAGAACGGCAGCGGCAAGTCGACGATCGTCGAGGGCATCGCCGTCGCCTACGGGCTCTCGCCCGAGGGAGGGTCCCGCCAGGCGATGCACAGCACGCGCCCCAGCGAGTCGCCGCTGTCGGAGTGGCTGCAGCTGCAGCGCGGAGTCGGAGCCAACCGCTGGGGATTCTTCCTGCGAGCCGAGACCATGCACTCGTTCTACACCTACCTCGAAGAGAATCCCTCCGCGAGGGGCGACGTGGCGTTCCACGAGATGAGCCACGGCGAGTCCTTCCTCGCTCTGCTCGACAGCCGATTCGATGAACCCGGCTTCTACTGTCTCGACGAGCCAGAGGCAGCGCTCTCGTTCCAGTCCACCCTCGCCCTGATCGCGGTGCTGCAGCGCATCGTCGACGACGGAGGTCAGGTGCTGTGCGCGACGCACTCGCCGGTGCTCGCCGCGCTGCCGGGAGCTCGCATCCTCGAAGTGGGGGAGTGGGGCATCCGTCCCGCCGAGTGGAACGACCTCGAGCTGGTGAACCACTGGCGGTCGTTCCTGCAGGACCCGCCGCGGTACCTGCGGCATCTGCTCGACTGAGGGGAGCGCGCAGATCTGGTCGTAGGCTGGCGCCATGACCGAGCAGCGTGCGCCCAAGAAGCGCGGGCGTCCGCGTGGCGTGTCCGATGCGCGCGAACGCATCATCGCCGCCGCAGTCGACGAGTTCGGCGAGCACGGATACGACGGCACGACGGTGCGCTCGATCGCGGCTCGTGCCGACGTCGACTCGGCGCTCGTGCACCACTACTTCGGCACGAAGGCAGACCTCTTCGCTGAGGCGGTCGGCATTCCGCTGCGCCCCGACATCGACGTGCCGGCCATCGTCGCGGGTCCGCGTGACGCCGTCGGCGAGCGTCTCGTGCGGTACGTGCTCGAGGCCTTCGAGCAGCCCGACATCCGTCGCCGCGGCGTCATGCTCATTCGGACGGCGATCGGCAGCCGGCTCACCACGCCCCTTCTCGCGGGGTTCCTCTCTCGCGAACTCATCGGCCGGATCGCGAAGACGCTCGGCGTCGCGGATGCCGAGCTGCGCGCCACACTCGTCGCCTCGCAGATCGCCGGCCTGCTGCTCACGCGCTACGTGCTGCGGCTCGCGCCGATCGCCGCGGCATCCGTCGATGACATCGTCTTGCGGGTCGGACCGACCGTGCAGCGCTACCTCTTCGAATAGCGCGGGCCACGCGCCGCACTGCCGCCTGCATCCCGCCTCGGCTTCGGGCACGAGTACCCGTTGACCCCGCGACTCGCGCGGCGCATAATTCATCACATGATGAATAACGCGGCGGTCGAGATCTCGGGGCTGCGAGTGCGACGGGGAAGGACGCAGGTCTTCGACGGTGTCGACCTGGTGATCCCCCGGGGCGAGATCACCGGCTTGCTGGGTCCCTCGGGATGTGGCAAGACCACGCTGATGCGCGCGATCGTGGGTGTGCAGCGGATCACCGCCGGCATGGTGACGGTGCTGGGAGAACCGGGCGGATCGCCGCGGCTGCGTCATCGGGTGGCGTACGGAACACAGGGTGCCGCCGTGTACGGCGATCTCACCGTCCGGCAGAACCTCTCGTACTTCGCGGCGGTGCTGAAAGCACCGAAGGGCGACGTCGACCGGGTGCTCGACGAGGTCGGGCTTCGGGCGCAGGCCGCCCAGCTCGTCGACTCGCTCAGCGGTGGCCAGGCGACGCGCATCTCGCTGGGGATGGCACTGATCGGATCCCCCGAGCTCATCGTTCTCGACGAACCCACGGTCGGCCTCGACCCCGTGCTGCGCGCCGAACTGTGGGACCTGTTCCGCGGCCTCGCCGCGCGCGGCGTCACCATGATCGTCTCGAGTCACGTGATGGACGAGGCGCTGCGATGCGATCGGCTCGTGCTGATGCGGGGCGGGCGGATCATCGCCGACACGGACCCAGCCGGACTCCTCGCCGACACGGGCACGACGGAGCCCGAGGCGGCGTTCCTCGCCCTGATCGAGCGGGACAGCCGAGCGACCGGGGGTCCAGCGGCGGGCAGCACCCGGCGCGCACGGCGGGAGGCCTCGGAATGAACGGCGGTCGGATGCTCGCCACCGCCGCCCGGGTGCTCGGACAGCTGCGGCACGATCCTCGCTCGATCGCGCTGATGCTGATCGCGCCGAGCCTGCTGGTCGGACTCTTCGCGTGGCTCTTCAGCGATCAGGACGGCGTGTTCGATCAGTTCGGGGGAGCGATCCTCGCGCTGTTCCCGTTCATCGTGATGTTCCTGATCACCTCGATCACCACTCTGCGGGAGCGACGCTCCGGCACCCTCGAACGTCTGATGACCACTCCGCTCGGCAAGGCCGACTTCATTCTCGGCTATGCCCTGGCGTTCGGGCTGATGGCGCTGCTGCAGGCGATCATCACCGTGTCGTTCGCGGTCGGCGTCTGCGGGCTCGACGTCGACGGTGAGCTCTGGCAGCTCGGGCTCGTCGCCGTCGTCGACGCTCTCCTGGGCACCGCGCTTGGGCTCCTCGCGAGCGCCTTCGCGCAGACCGAGTTCCAGGCGGTGCAGTTCATGCCGCTGCTCGTCTTCCCGCAGATCATCCTCGGCGGGCTCTTCATGCCGCGCGATCAGATGCCCGACGTGCTGTACGCCATCTCGGACTGGCTGCCCCTGAGCTATGCGATCGACACGATCAACGCCGTCACGGCCGGCGACGAGGGGTGGGACGTGTACAGACCCCTGCTGGTCGTCGTCGCCTTCGGAGTCGGAGCGCTCGTCCTCGCATCGCTGACCCTGCGACGTCGCACCGCGTGAGGCAGGGTCAGCGCGCGGCGCGGTTCTTGGTGTGCTTCGTGGGCACGGCCGCCCACGGGTCCTCCGGCCAGGGATGCCTCGGGTAGCGCCCTCGCATCTCCGCGCGAACCTGGGCATAGGGGCCCGACCAGAACGAGGCGAGGTCGTCGGTGACCGCGAGAGGGCGCCCCGCGGGCGACAGCAGGTGGAACAGCACCGGCACGCGTCCGTCGACCAGTCGAGGGGTCTCGGCCCAGCCGAAGCACTCCTGCAGCTTCACAGCGACGACCGGGGGTGCCGAGGTGTCGTCCGGGTCGGGGTAGGTGATGCGGATACGGGATCCGCTCGGCACCGCGAGGCGCTCGGGTGCGAGCTCCTCGAGGCGCGCCGCCTCGGGCCAGGGCAGCAGTCGACGCAGAGCCGAGGACAGATCCACTCGCGCTGCGGGGGTGCCGCCCGCCAGGGTGTCGAGCTCGGGAGCGAGCCAGTCATCGAGAGTGCCGAGCAGCCCGGCATCCGACACGTCGGGCCACGGGCCGCCGAGCTCTCGCCGCAGCAGGGCCAATCGGCGTCGGAACGCGGTCGCGGCATCCGACCAGGCGAACATGCCGAGCCCGTCGCGCAGGATCGCGCGGCGCACGGCATCCCGCCCCTCTCGAGCAGAGGGTCGCACGGGCGAGGACGAACGCAGGATCGCACCGACGCGGCGCTCACGGCGCGCCTGGACGCGACCTCCCGTGAACTCCGCCTCGACTCGGTCGGTCAGCAGGTGGCTCGCAGCGCGTTCCATCTGGGCTTCCGTGAGCACAGCCGCGGATCGGATGATCGCGCCTGACCCGGCCGCCACTCGGGCCGTGGCCCGCGCGACGTCGGCGACCGCGAGCCACTCGACTGCGGCGAGCGGGCCGGTGACTCCGGCACGGGTTCCGGATGCCAGGAGGAAGACCGCTCCGTCGGCGGTGCGCTCGACGCGATGCGCGATCCGGTCGGGGAATGCGAGTGCGATCACGAGTCCGACGCCGTCGAGACTCGATCGCACGTCCCTCGCCGGAGCGACCATGCGCTCGAGGCGGCTCGCGTCGTCACGCCAGCGGCGAGCGTCCGGTGTCCGTCCGCCGCGCAGGGTGATGAGCGCCTGTGCGACGTCGGCCTCGGCGATGCGCAGGTCGCCGCCGAGCACGGCGACGACCTCTGCGGCGAGACGGCTGCCGACGACCGGGCCGCCGTCACGGAGAGCGCGGGCGAGCCGGGGGTCGGCGGGGATCCGGGCGAGAGCTCGACCCTCGGCCGTGGCGCGGCCCTCGTCGTCGATCGCGCCGAGACCGCGCAGCACCGAGACGGCATCGGCCAGGTTGTCTCGGGGCGGCGGGTCGAGCATGCGCAGGCCTTCTGCACCCGGGGCACCCCAGCAGGCGAGCAGCAGGGCGGCATCCGCGAGGTCGGTCACCGCGATCTCGGGTGCCGGGCGGGCCGGGGCGGCCGCATAGGTGCGTTCGTCGACGCAGCGGATGACGACGCCCGGTCCCTGGCGCGTGGCGCGACCGGCGCGCTGCACGCATGACGAGCGCGACGCGGCAGTCGTGACCAGGCCCGTCATGCCGCGGGCGGCATCACGCTGCGGATGCCGCGACAGACAGCTGTCGACGACGAGGCGCACTCCGGGCACGGTGAGCGACGACTCCGCGAGCGAGGTCGTCACGATGATGCGCGGAGGCTCATCCGGTCGACGCCCGCGGATCACGGCATCCTGCTCCGCCGCGGGGATCTGACCGTGCAGCTCTCGCACGTCGAACGCCGCGCTCGCGTCGCGGATGCGGCGGGCGATCTCCGACACCTCCCGCGCGCCCGGGGCGAACACCAGCACATCGGCCCGAGGGTTCTCGCGGACCAGCTCGAGTGCGGCCGCTGTCGTCGTGCGTGCGACGTGGTCGAGGAAGCCCGAGGTGACACCGCGCTCATCGAGGCGCGGCGTCGGGCTGGGAGCCCAGCGCTCGGTGAGAGGGAACGCCGGCACAGCGTGGTCGACGATCGGCGCGGGCAGGTCGTCGGTGCCGAGGACGGAGGCGATGCGCGCGGCATCCAGCGTCGCCGACATGGCGACGACCACGAGGTCGTCGCGCAGCTCGCGGACCTCCGAGAGCAGGCCGATCAGCAGGTCGGTCTCGAGTGCGCGCTCGTGCACCTCGTCGAGGATGACGGCATCCACACCGTCGAGGCCGGGGTCGTCGATCATGCGACGCAGCAGCACTCCGGCGGTGACGAACTCGATGCGGGTCGCCGCACCTGCCGAGCGCTCGCCGCG
The DNA here is from genome assembly GCF_001428975.1 of Microbacterium sp. Root280D1. NCBI lineage: Bacteria > Bacillati > Actinomycetota > Actinomycetes > Micrococcales > Microbacteriaceae > Microbacterium > Microbacterium sp. Root280D1. Next base: position 931,837 of record NZ_LMJK01000001.1, read on the forward strand.
CACGGTGAAGCCCACGCGGGTGCCGAGCGCCGAGCCGTCGAGATGAGCGAGGCGGCGGGCTGCGGCGCGAGCCGCGACGCGGCGAGGCTGGGTGACGATCACGCGCCCGGACGACCGTGACGCCAGCAGCGGCGGCACGAGAGTGGTCTTGCCCGTGCCGGGCGGGGCGCTCACGACCACTGCTCCGCTCCCGTCGAGCGCGGCCCCGAGTTCGTCCAGCGCGGCCGCGAACGAGAGCCCGGCGCCGATGGCGGCGAGGTCGAAGGGGGCGGCAGTCATTCCCTCAGTCTGCCTGGTCTCCGGAGTCATGGAGCACGGGTGGCGGAGACGACGGATGCCGCGACCGAATCGGCCGCGGCATCCGCTGTGCGCTGTGTGCTGACTACTCCGCTGCGGGAGCCGGAGGTGCCGGCGGCGGCGGGGTGGTCGGCGCAGACTGGCGGGTCGGCGTGGACGGTGCGGATGCCGCAGCCACGCCTTCGCCGATCCCGCGACCCACGGCCTGGCCCTGGATGATCGACGCGAGGTCGAGGCCGGTCGCCGCGCTGACGCTGTCGAACACCGACTTGAGTGCCTTCGCGCTGTCGGCGCCGACGACGCTCGACGCGCCGTCCTCGCCGGAGCCGCCGATGATCGAGACGCTGCCGATCGCGGCGTAGCCCTTCGAGAACTCGGCCATGATCGACGGCAGGGTGTCGAGCACCCGCTGCGACAGGAACGCGTCCTGGTTCGAGGCGATGGCCTTCGCCTCTGCCTCGACGGCGGCGGCACGCGCCTCACCCTCGGCGCGGATGGCGTCTGCTTCGGCGTTCGCGCGCAGTCGGCGGGCCTCGGACTCGGCCTCGGCCTGCGCACGCAGTGCGTCGGCCTCACCGGTGGCTCGGGCGATCGCGGCTGCGGCCTCACCGTCGGCCTTGGCCTTGTCGGCCTGCGCCTGCTGCTCGGCGATGCGGGTGCGGGCCTCGGCCTGCTTCACCTGCTCGATCGCGCCCGCCTCCGCCGCACGCTCACGCGTGTAGAGCTCGGCCTGTGCCCGGGTCTCTGCCTCATAGCGCTGTGCGTCGGCGACGCGCTTGACGTCGGCGTCGAGCTGGGCCTGGCGGTTCTCCGCCTGCTGCTGCAGCACGGCCTGCTGAGCCTGCTCGCGGGCGAGGTTCTCGGCCTGCTCGGCCTCGGCGCGAGCCCGACCGATGCCGGCGTTGGCGTTGGCGGTGTTCGTGTCGAGAGCCGTCTGCTCGACCAGGTTGGCTTCCTGGTTGGCGATGTTCTTCTGGTTGATCGCGCGGTCGGCGTTGGTCTGCGAGATCTCGGCAGACTGACGCTTCGCCTGGATCTCGGGAGCACCGAGCGACTGGATGTAGCCGACCTTGTCGGTGATGCCCTTGATCTGGAACGAGTCAAGGATCAGACCCTGCTCGGCGAGCTCCTGCGAGACGTCGGCGGCGATCTGGTCGGAGAACTTCTTGCGCTCGCGCATGAGCTCGACGACAGACAGCGTCGCGACGATTCCACGGAGCGCACCTTCGAGCTGCTCAGTGGTGAACTGCTCGATCGCCTTGTCCTGCGAGGCGAAACGCTCGGCGGCGCGGCGCACGAGGATGGGGTCGGAGCCGATCTTCACGATGGCGACGCCGTCGACGTTGAGGGTGACGCTGTCGAGCGACTGGGCCTCGGCGTTGAGCGACACCTGACGCGAGCGCAGCGAGATGATCTCGTGGCGCTGGGTGATCGGGTTGACGAGGGACTTGCCGTTCACGATGACCGTGACGGGCGACTCCGACATCTCGTCTCTGGTCGTGCCGTCGGCCGAGATGACGGCCCGCTGCACCTTCTGCTTGCGCCCCGAGATGACGAGCGCCTCATCGGCGCGAGCCACCTTGATCCAGCTGCGTGCGAACAGCAGCAGGATGAGCAGGACGACGATAGCGATGGCTATGCCGATCCCGACGATGATCAGGATGCCGACGATTCCGGCGATCTCCATGGATGACCTCCCTGGTTCCCCCCGAGGGGGCGGTCGTGGATGCCGGCGCGGCCGCGCGGGCGTTCACGCTCCACCCTGCCAGAAAAGAGGGGAGGGTGTCGGGACGGGATGCCGCCGGATCCCGGCGACGCGGAGGAGATCTGCGATACGGAGGAGGCTCAGCGCCGCGACATCCTCCGTACGGCGGAAACCCTCCGTATGCGCCGAGCTCGTTCGGTCAGCGACCGCGGACTGCGAGCGTGCGTCGGGGTCAGCGACCGCGGAGCTTCTCCGCCAGATCGCGGAGCGTCTTCAGCTCGGCGTCGTCGAGGCGCGACATCCGCTCGGCGATCGACCGGCCATGCACCGTGGCGACGCTGCGGAACTGGCGCACACCCGCGTCGGTGGCCCTGATCAGCGCACCGCGCCCGTCGTCGGGGTCGGGGCACTTCGAGACGAGTCCGCGGGCGACCATGCGGTCGACGAGGCGCGAGACGCTCGGCTGGCTGATCAGCATGTTCGCCGTGACGTCGCGCAGGCGGGCCGACATGCCGGGGGAGCGGGTCACCGTGAGCAGCACGTCATACTCCGCCTGCCCGAGATCGGTGTCATCGAAGTCGGTGTTCATCTCCGTGAACAGCTCGTGCTGTGCACGGAACAGGCTCTCCCAGGCCTCGAGGGCGAGCTTGCGATCGGTCATGGAGAACAGCGTACTGGCAACAGTAAAGGGCCGGTCGGAGAGGCTCCCGACCGGCCCTTGTCCCTTGCACCAAGAGTGTCCTGCAATCACATGCGGTGTATGCCACAGCAAACATTCACCGTGCGATCACTCTATAACGGCGAGGTAACGAATGCAACGGTTTGGTCACGGAAATCTCGACGGGCCTGCGTACTACGGCACGCCGACTGAGACCGTCGATATCGAAGCGGGCTACCCGATCGCCACGCACTTCGTTCCGACTCGCAACGTGATTTCAGGGATGTTGCCAGCAGGGGAACGGCTGGAAGCCACGCATGTCGGCCTGTACGAGACGATCGGGAGCGCGTACGCAGATGCCGCGCGGCATATGTCAGAAGCGAACCTCGCCCCGGCGGGTCTGATGTGGGAAACCTACCTATCGGACCCCACGACCGAACCCGATCCTCAGCACCTGCTGACCCGCATCTGCTGGCCAGTCACCAAGACCGGGAAGACGAGCAAGCAAGGGGACAGGCGATGATCAACGTGTCGCATGTCCTCCGGAGGTGTGCGTCAGCACTCTTCCTGGGCTTCGTCATCCTCGCCACCGGGCTGGGCGCGGCAGCGACCAGTCCGCAGGGCACAGGGTCATCGCAGGCACCTCTCGCGCCAGGCGACGCCCAGGGGCCGCAGTTCTACAGTGGCGTCTCCGTAGACGTGTCCGGAACGATCGACGGCGACGTGTACGCATCCGCGCAGAGTCTCGTGATCAGCGGGGACATCTCCGGAGACGTGATCGCAGCTGCCCAGAGCATCACCATCACCGGCGACATCGAAGGAAGCGTGCGGTTGTCCGCGCAAACCGTCACGATCAGTGGTGACATCTCACGCAGCGGCACTATCCTCGCCGCCGACGTCACCGTTGCGGATACGGGAACCGTCGGCGACGATCTCGTCGGCGCCACAGGCACCATGCACGTTACCGGCGCTGTGGGGAGGGACCTTGTGCTGAGCGTCGGCACCCTCCGCATCGCCGGCTCGGTGGGAGGTGATGTTACCTACGTCAGCGACACGGAAGCGTCCATAGCCGACGATGCGGTCGCCGGTTCAGTGCAACGCATCAGCCAGCCGCAGTCGCCAAAGGTCGAAGTGTCGCCATGGGGTGTGTTCGCCGGCTGGCTCCTCGGACTCGTCTACGCGCTCGTCGCACTCAGCCTCGTCACACTCTTCACCGCCCTTCTGTTCCCGCGCCTATTGCGACGAGTGACAGACCACCTTCGTCCGTCACCGTGGAAGGCGCTCCTCGTTGGTCTTGTCGCGTCGATTGCCGCGCCTCTGGTGCTTCTGTTGCTCTTCACGACGATTGTCGGAGCTCCGCTAGCGCTCGCAGTAACAATCACCTGGTTCCTGCTGACCCTCGCAAGCTTTCCGTTCGTCGCCCACTACCTCGGTTCCCTCATCCTTCGCGGGGACCGACGGCCGGTGAGCCGCTCGCTATTGGGCGGCGTGATCCTCATCGCGGCTCTGCAGATCCCGTGGCTGAACATCGTCGCATGGCTGCTCATGGTGTTCTTCGGCCTCGGCGCCCAGCTCCTCGAGATCCACCGTCAGCGACCGTGGCACGCCACGGAAACGTCGCCTACGCGGCCAGCACAGGAGGCATCGCCTGCGAACATCACTCACTGACGTGTGCCCCCGTCACACATGGGACGTTGGACTCTACGCCACCGCGTCGGAAGGACCAGCGTGGAACCATGGTGAAACTAGTCCGCTCCGGATCCCCGTGGGGAGACCGTGCACAGTGCAGAGAAATGGCTGAGGACGAGTGCTGGAACAGATTCGCGGACGCCGACGTCCGTATCGCAGCGCAGGTGGTGACTGGTCGAGAGGCCACGCCGGTATCTCACGTAATAGAGGACGGTCGCCTCATGTTCTGCGCCGCCTCCGGCAATGGCTCAAGAGACTTCCTGGCTCACAGCCTGATGTCCGTTCAGATCGATGGATACAACACGCGTGAGGCGTTCACCGTGTCCATGATCGGATACGCAGAGGACATCGCGCCAGGATCGGAGGCTCGCCGGCTCGACGGCCATGCACCGCAGCCGTCTCCGTCCACTGACCGGCGCTGGGTGACGTTCGTACCGATCAGCATCGAGGGTCGGATCTTCGCCGTCGACTCTGACCCGTCGGATCGAGAGCCGTCATCGGAGGCGCGGCAGCGCGGAACCGTTCAAGAGCAGCAGCTGTTGACTCCGTGATCTCCGAAGCGGCTTCCCGACTCTATCTAACGTCGGCCAGAGGCTCCGGGCCACTCCGCCTCGACTCTCGCGGCATCAGCACCCACAGGATGGCCGCCGGAACGGCAGGTGCAATCAGCGCGTAGGGGAGGTTCGTGCCGCCGCTCACTACTGCTTGATAGAGGGCGATCACCACAACACCGGCGGAGAACGAGACGAGGGCAGCGACAAGGCGGGCCCGAGCAGTCAAGCCGTGAGTCGCCACGAATGCGATGATGCCGTTGATAAGAAACGGCGCGATGAACAGGCCCTGGACCTTGAGGGTGAGACTTTCCCCGGGGTCGATCTCAGCGCCTGCGGACAGAGCGAAGAGGACCGACACGACCGCATAGCCGGCGAACGCCAGAGATGCCGCCACGAGTGCGCGCAGGAGGCGCTCGAAGATCGGCGGGAGTGCGGCGAGCACTCCCGTCGGGTGGCGGGCTATCAGCGCAGTAGCGATGCTGAAGAGGAGGGTCTGTCCGAGCATCTCGGGCAAGCCGATTAAGTGATACCACAGAGGAAGTCTGGTGTAGATGACTCCTTCGACCGATGATGGTGCCGCAGCTGCGGTCGAGAGGATGCCGATCCCGATGAGCAGCATCCACAGGCGAAGCCACCCGTAGCGCGGTATGAGAGCAGAGCGGAACGGCAGAAGCACGGCGGCGATGATAAGACCACGGAAAACCTGCACCAGCGGCCCGATCAGCACGGCGACGGATCCGAAATCCTTCATGTAGTCACGCACGATTGGTGCTGCGAACACCGACTCGTAATCGAGCATCGCCGCTGCGGCCGCGCCCACCACAAAGTAGGTGACGACATGGGCCACGGTGACCTTGCCGAGAAAGCTGATCTCCTCTGACTGCCTCACCCAGACAGCATGGCCCGCAGGGACCATGACTTCCGGACCGAAGGTCCCACCGACAGTGTGAACGAGGGCGAGTGCGGAGCCAGCTAGGCTGCTTCCTGGTAGGCCTGCACGACCCATCGAAGAAGTTCCTCATCGACATCGGTGACCGAGCGGAGCTCGATGTGATGCATCCAGGTCCGCGGCGACGGATGGACAACCTCCTTGATCCGTGAAGAGCTCAGCGGTCCATTCGTCGCGACAGAGACGACCATCGGTACTGCGCTCGTGATGTACCGGGACGGGTTCCACGCATAAGCGAAAGGGTGCCGCGCCCAGAATGCCACCTGGCTCCGAGTCACGATGAGTCGAACATGCGCGAGAGCACTGACAGAGCGAGCGAAGACGCGGTAGATCTCGACCGCCCGTTCATCAGGAACGAACAGCTGTTCTCCCACCATCTGCATCGTCACACCGGGTGTGCCGTCACGCCCCGAGGATGCCGAGCACGTGGAAGGTCACGTAGACGGGCCAGACCGCTGCCTGAAGCAGGCCGAGAACGACCTCCCAGAAACCCCCGCTGGAGTTCGAGACGAAATAGATGGCAGCACCGATGTAGCAGAGCAGGAAGAAGAACCCCCACGGGCCGGCTTTCTCAACGACCCTGATTCGACTCGGTTGTTCGTGCATGGACGGAGCTTCACACAGCCCGGGCGCAGCTCCTGGGTCGGAAGTCCTTTCAACCTTGACCCATGACCGAGACGGTCATGGGTCGCCTCTGATCCAGTCCCTGCGGGACCAATGACCCTGCATGGGGTTCGCGAAGTCGGGAAGTCTGTGGATAGCGCGCGATATCGCCCGCACCGAAGAGAGGACGAGCAATGAGCACTCCCACCGTGGCGCGCAGCGACCACGACATCCAGACCGCCGTTCAGGACGAACTCGATTGGACCCCGGACGTGGACGCCGCCGGAATCGGCGTTGCTGTCGAGGACGGCGCCGTGATCCTCACTGGTGAGGTCGACCAGCACTCGGAGCGTCTCGCTGCCAAGCGTGCGGCACGGCGTGTGAGAGGCGTGTCGACCGTCGTCGACGCATTGACCGTGCACCCGAAGGCATCGATCACGATCACGGACACGGACGTCGCCCGGGAGGTGCGACGCGCTCTGCAGTGGGCAGACAATGTCCCCGACACAGTCAAAGCTGAGGTGTCGGATCACAACGTGATTCTCACCGGCGAGGTTCTCTGGGACTTCCAACGCCGGGCCGCGCAGCGAACCGTGCAGCATCTGCGCGGGGTGCATCGGGTCGACAACAGGATCACGCTGTTCGCTCGAGTCTCTGCCAGCGATGCGAAGGAGCGAATCAGGAACGCGCTTGTCCGCAACGCGCAGCTCGACGCCAACCACATCGTCGTCACCGTCATCGGGAACAGGGCCACCCTGTCCGGACATGTGCGGTCGTGGGCAGAGAAGGAGCAGGCAGGTCGTGCCGCGTGGGCCTCTCCTCACATCACTGAGGTCGAGAACAACGTGAGAGTCCAGTCAGATTGATGACGAGAGCGTTCGCTGGAGCGGAAAGTAGGATCCCATGCCGGAGAGCATCCTGGTCGGCGTCGTCGACACTCACGCTTCGCGTGAGGCGGTCGAGTGGGCGGCACGACGCGCATATGACCGCAGTGGCAGACTCACCCTCATCTCGATCGTCGGTGGTGCTGTAGGTGCGGTCGGGGAGGGGGAGATGCTCCGGGAGGCTCTCGCGTTGACGGCGGCGATGCTTGCGCGTGAGGCGACTCGGCTGCAGTCACGGGGACTGACCGTCGACACGCGTGTGGGGCGGGGCGATCCGGTCGGCGAACTCATCGAGGCCTCGATAGTCTGCGATCTCCTCGTCATCGGAAGCGACCACCGTGGTCCGTCGAAAGGGGACCGACGCGGTCTGCACGGTGTCCGCATAGCGGCGGGCGCTCATAGCCCGGTCGCGGTGGTGCCCGACATCGATCTCACTAACCGAAGTGGAGTTGTCGTGGGCATCGACGGATCGGCTGATTCCGAGCGAGCAATATCGTTCGCTGCCGAGGAGGCTGACAGAGCTGGCGACGTCCTCACGGCTGTGACGACATGGACGACCGTTCCGCTGCCTGTGGGGATGCACGGTTACCCGTCGACCTACCTGTCAGGGATGCAGCAGGCGGCAGAAGAGACACTCGCCATTGCGCTGGCGGGGATCGGGCAACAGTATCCGGATCTCGTCGTGCATCGCGTGGTGGAGAGGGGCACTCCGGGACGGACGATCAGCGACCGGGCAGCCAAAGCCCGGCTGGCGGTGGTCGGGTCTCACGGGCGCGGGGCGATCGCTCGTTTTCTTCTCGGATCCACCAGCGAGGAAGTCCTCTCCCGGCTCGCGACCGCCACCGTCGTGGTGCGCTAAGCGAGATCCCGCGGGCCCCGCAACGCCCGCAATGCGTAGAGGATCGTGGCCAGATCCACCAACTCCTGCGTGACCGCGCCAGCGACTGCGGGGATGATTCCGGTCATCGCCACGATCATGAGCGCGAGACTCAGCCCGATGCCGATCCAGATCGCCGTGAGGGCGACCCGCAGCGTGTGACGGCCGATGGATACGGCGTCCACGACCTTCGACAGCGAATCCACCAGGATCACGATGTCGGCGGCATCGCCGGCCGCCGTCGCGCCCTTCGCGCCCATCGCCACGCCGATGTCGGCGGCGGCCAACACAGGGGCATCGTTGACTCCGTCGCCGATCATCATCACCGGGCGTGGCTGCAGGTCTTGCGCGAGCCGTACTTTCTCGGGCGGGAGGAGTTCCGCGTGAATGTCGTCGACACCGATTCGATGTCCCACGGATTCCGCCGTCGACCGGACGTCGCCGGTCAGCATGATGATCCGTTCGATGCCGTGACTCCGGAGCCAGGACACCACGGACGCGGCTTCGGGGCGCGCGTCATCGGCAAGTACCAGAACGCCGGCGAATCGTCCGTCCACGGCGACGTATGCGGCGGCTTCGCCGACGTCGAGCGCGGCCCTGGGAGTATCGGGTGCAATGGCGGTGACGTAGGCGGGCTTCCCGACGGTCACGGTGCGCCCGTCGATCGTCGCCACCACGCCGTTGGTCGCTTCTTCACGTGCGGCGCTGGCGGTGCGCAGCGCGAGGCCGCGATCCTCCGCAGCGCGACGGATACCGTCGGCGAGAACATGTGAGGAGTACTCCTCTGCGGAGGCGGCGAGCATCAGGAGCTCATCCTCATCGAAGCCTTCGGCGGGTCGGACTTCGATGAGTCGTGGGCGGCCCTGGGTGAGGGTTCCCGTCTTGTCGAAGGCGGCGGAACGCACGCGGGCGATCTGCTCGATGACGGCGCCGCCCTTCATGATCACGCCGGCCTTCGCAGCCCGGGAGAGCCCGCCGAGGAAGGCGACCGGGGCGGCGATCAGGAGTGGACAGGGCGTTGCCAAGACCAGGACCTCTGCGAACCGTGTCGGATCATTCGACAACGCCCACGCGGTCCCGGCGAGAACGAGCGAGACTGCGGTGAACGGGATCGCGAATCGGTCGGCCAGCCTCACCACGGGCGCATGGGAGTCTTCCGCTGCGCGCACGAGTGCGACGATCTGTTGGTACTGGCTGTCCTCGCTGGTCCGCACTGCTCGGATCCGTACCGCCCGGTTTCCGTTGATCGCCCCGGACATCACTTCGCCGCCCATCTCACGGGTGACCGGCATGCTCTCGCCTGTCAGCGACGACTCGTCGAAGGATCCGGTCTCCGTGAGAAGGGACCCGTCGATGGGCACTATCTCTGAAGGGCGGATGAGAAGCACATCCCCGATCTTGACCTCGTCGACGGGAACGTCATGAATGGCTTCGCCAGCGTCCGCGTCGGCATACTCCAGGACGTGCGCGGTGCGAGGCGAACGGTCCAGAAGTGCCGAGAGGTCGCGCTTTGCGCGTCGTCCGGCGAAGTCCTCCAGCGCCTCGCCTCCCGACAGCATCAACACGATGATCAGCGACGCTACGTACTCACCGACCGCCAACGTGGCGATCATCGCCACGAGCGCCAGTATGTCGAGACCGACGTGCCCTCGGAGCACATCCCGCACCATTCGCACCAGTGTCCAGCTGATGAAGGCGGCGACGTAGATCGTGGCCGCCCAACGACCGGTGTTCTCGGCTTCCATCACGAGCGCCGCGATGACTCCGACGAAGACGAGAACCGTGAGGGTGATGATCGGGTACCGCAACAGGACGGGCCTCAAGGGTTCAGGTCTCGTCCGAAGATGACGGAGAGGGCTCGCTGTCGACCGTCTTCTTCGTGTGAACGATGAGCACGGGGCAGTGGGCGTGTTCCGCGCAGGCTGCGCTGACTGATCCCAGGAGGAGCCCGACGAAGCCGCCGTGCCCGCGGCTGCCGAGCACCAGCATCGATGCCGAGTTGCTGAGGCCGATCAGGGTTCGTGCGGCCGACCCGAGCAGCACTTCGCTGGTGAGGTCGTGTGGTGGGTTGCCGGCGAATGCTCCCTGGATCGATTCGTCCAGAGCTTCGCGGGCGAACTCAGAGGGTGACCACTCGATAGCCAAGTACGGATCGATCGGGGGAGCCGTCCAGGTCGTGACGACATGCAGAGGCTCCTTCAGTGCCTTCCCCAGACGTGCTGCGTAGCGGAGGGCGTCGATAGAGGAATCGGATCCGTCCACGCCGACGACAATGTGGTGTGTGTGTGTGCTCGACATAGCTTCACGATCCTGCTTTTCGCTTCAGGTCACTGGGCCAAAGGTCACACGGAGCGTCGGGGCCTTCGCCCTTGCGGGGTCAGGGCGCGCTCTGCGCCTCAAGATCGAAGACCCTGCCGCGAACCTCAGACGCATCGATCCGTACCCAGCGGTCCTTCTCTTCCGGGGCCCATGGGTGCACATTCAGTCGTTCTGCCGCGAGCACGTCGGCGTCGCGATCGAATTCCTGGGCTGTCCCTTTCACCACCACGCTGAAGGCTTCATGCTCGTCGTAGCCGTCGATCTCGAAGGCGACGGCCGCGCGGATGGTCAGCTCGAGCAACTTCGTGCCTGCCGAGGTGCGAAAGATGATCGTTCGGCCGTCGGTCTTGTGGTTGATCGGGAAGATGTCGATCTCTCCAGCCGCACCGCAGGCGATCCGTCCGTAGGGGGCTCGGGCGAGACGTTCCCAGCACTCGTCCTCGGTCAGCTGTCGTGTCGGCGAGCGTTCGATCTCAGTCATGATTCTCCCGTCCTGAGAGGTTCCTGTCTCGCTCTCATCGTGCACGGGGGACTCAGCGAGCCGGGGGACCAAGGTCCCGTCATCGCGTGGGCTGCATCGGCACGGGCGAGGGACCTTCGGCTCTATCCCGCGACCGTCCCCGGGCAAGACTGCGTGCATGGACGCATCTCGGACTTCATCTCCCGCGCAGACCGAGACTCGTGGCGACACCGCGACCACATCCTCTTGGCCCCGAGGAGCCGGAAACCATCCTGCCGCGTCGACTCTGGAGGGTCTGAACGCCTGGTGGCGGGCGGCGAACTATCTGTCGGTAGGGCAGATCTACCTTCTCGACAACCCGCTACTCCGCGAGCCGCTCAGACCCGAGCACATCAAGCCTCGACTCCTCGGACACTGGGGAACGACCCCGGGGCTGAACTTCATCTACGCCCACCTCAACCGAGTGATCCGAGAACGCTCTCTCCAGACGATCTACATCGCCGGGCCAGGACACGGGGGACCGGGAATGGTCGCAAACGCCTACTTGGACGGCACGTACAGCGAGGTCTACAACAGCATCGACCACTCCGAGGACGGACTGCGCAGTCTCTTCCGCCAGTTCTCGTTCCCCGGAGGAATCCCGAGCCATGTGGCGCCGGAGACGCCCGGGTCGATCCACGAGGGTGGGGAACTGGGCTATTCCCTCTCTCACGCGTACGGCGCCGCGTTCGATAACCCCGACCTCCTCGTCGCTGCAGTCGTCGGAGACGGCGAGGCGGAGACGGGGCCGCTGGCAACGAGCTGGCACGGGAACAAGTTCCTCGATCCGCTGCACGACGGCGTCGTTCTGCCGATTCTTCACCTGAACGGGTACAAGATCGCCAACCCGACAGTGCTCGCACGTATGCCCGAGAAGGAGTTGCTCTCCCTCATGCGTGGGTACGGGCACACTCCATATCTCGCCTCCGGCGGGTTCGATGGCGAGGACCCGATCGACGTGCATCGACGTTTCGCGATCGTGCTGGATGACGTCCTCGACCACGTAGCACAGATCAAAGCGGATGCCGCGGCCGGCGTTCTCCGCACCCGGCCGGCATGGCCGATGATCATCCTGCGCACGCCGAAAGGATGGACATGTCCGCACGAGATCGACGGGCATCCGGCGGAGAACAACTGGCGTTCACACCAGGTGCCGCTGCGTGACGCGCGCGATACTGAAGCGCACACAGAGCTGCTTCACTCGTGGCTGCTGTCGTACCGGCCGGAAGAGCTCTTCGATCAGAAAGGTGCAGTGGCTGAGTGGGTGACGGCGCTGGCTCCAGAAGGAGAGCTCCGTATGAGTGCGAACCCGGTGGCCAACGGCGGGCTGCTGAGGAAAGAACTGCGACTCCCTGACTTCCGCGACTACGCCGTCGACGTGCCCAGCCCCGGTGCCACTGTGAGCGAGGCCACCCGCGTCCTCGGAGGCTGGCTTCGTGACGTGATCACGGCCAACCCCGAGAACTTCCGCATCTTCGGTCCCGACGAGACGGCATCCAATCGACTTGATGCCGTCTTCGAGGTGACAGACAAACAGTGGAACGCGGAGTCGCTGCCGATGGATGCCGACAATCATCTGTCGCGCACCGGCAGGGTGGTGGAGATGCTCAGTGAGCATCAGTGTCAGGGCTGGCTCGAGGGGTACCTGCTGACGGGACGACACGGCGTGCTCAACTCGTACGAGGCGTTCATCCACATCGTGGACTCGATGTTCAATCAGCACGCCAAGTGGCTGAAGACCTCCCGGAGCATCCCCTGGCGTCGCCCGATCTCCTCGCTGAACTACCTGCTCAGCTCGCACGTCTGGCGGCAGGATCACAACGGGCTCTCGCACCAGGACCCCGGTTTCATCGACCATGTCGTCAACAAGAAGGCCGACGTCGTGCGCGTGTACCTCCCGTTCGATGCGAACACCCTCCTGTCGACCTACGACCACTGTCTGCGCTCACGCGATTATGTCAACGTCGTCGTCGCAGGAAAGCAGCCCGCACCCAACTGGCTCGGGATGGATGCGGCCATCGAGCACTGCACCCGTGGACTCGGCATCTTCGACTGGGCGGGCTCCGAATATGCCGGCGAGGAACCCGATGTGGTGCTCGCCGCGGCCGGCGACGTGCCGACATTGGAGGTGCTCGCTGCGGCATCCATCCTTCGCCAGCGGCTTCCCTCCTTGAAGGTGCGCGTGGTGAACGTCGTCGACCTCATGCGCCTGCAGACCGAGGGGGAGCATCCGCATGGCCTCGGAGATCGAGAATACGACGCGATTTTCACCACCGACAGGCCGGTGATCTTCGCCTACCACGGGTACCCCTGGCTGATCCATCGTCTGACATACCGTCGACACGGCCACGACCAGCTCCACGTCCGCGGGTACATCGAGGAAGGAACGACGACCACCCCGTTCGACATGGTGATGATGAACGACCTCGACCGCTTCCACCTCGTGATGGACGTGATCGACCATGTGCCCGGCCTGGGACCCCGGGAGGCTGTCCTGCGTCAGGAGATGCAGGATTCGCGCGTGCGAGCGAGGGCCTACACGCGGCTCCACGGAGAAGACGCGCCTGAGATCAGGAACTGGGAATGGCACGAGCCAGAGCCAGCAGCAAGTGGTGAAGCCCTCGACGAAGAGCGGTCGAAAGGAACAAGACGATGAACACGACAGAACACATCGACGATCGAGATGTGCAAAGGGCTGTCTCTCAGGAGCTGCAATGGACACCGGGTCTCGATGACGCGGCGATCGGAGTGGCTGTGACAGACGGCGCGGTTGCCCTGTCGGGGGAGGTGAACAGCTACTCTGAGCGCCTCACGGTCAAGCACGCGGCTCTCCGCGTCCGCGGCGTGAGCACCGTAGTCGACGACATGATCGTGCGCCCGATGGACGGCGCGCAGATCACCGACACCGATGTGGCTAGGGAAGTCGACCACGCCCTCCACGCCACCGCGAACGTGCCGAACACGGTCAAAGCGGTGATCGACGACGGCGAAGTCACGCTCATGGGGGAAGTCGAGTGGGACCACCAACGCCGGTCGGCGAAGCGCGCAGTACAACACCTTCGCGGGGTCAGGAACGTGAACAGCCTGATCACGTTGAGCGCCCGGCCGTCGGCGGAAGATGCAGAAGAGCGCATTCGTGGTGCCATACTTCGGAACGCGGCGGTGGATGCGAACGCGGTCTCTGTCGCGATCGAAGGGACCACGGCGATCCTCACCGGCACAGTGCGCTCCTGGCCGGAGAAGAGTCAAGCGGCAGACGCGGCCTGGGCCTCACCACACGTGACATACGTGGACAATCGCATCGAGGTGCGCGCCCGGTAACCGGGGATCAGAGCTACGGGGCGCGATGGTCGAACGCGCGGCTGGCTCTCTCGGCCTGCAGGACCGCCGCCTGCGTGCGTCGCTCGAGACCCAGTTTGTTCAACAGAGATGAGACGTAGTTCTTGACGGTCTTCTCCGCGAGGCCGAGCCGGTCGCCGATCTGCCGGTTGGAGAGCCCTTCAGCGATGAGTGCGAGGACTTCCTTCTCGCGCATGCTCAGAGCACCGAAGCGAGGATCAGCAGTGTCGGCACGATCGACGGTGCCAGTGACATGGCGCACCATCGAGGGTTTGATAAGTCGCTGGCCCTGCGCGACGGCGCGGATCGAGTGAAGTAGTTCATCGGTGCGGAGCGTCTTCATCAGGTAGCCGGCCGCGTCTCCGAGAACGGCGGCAAACAAGGCATCGTCGTCATCGAACGCCGTGAATATCAGACATTGCACCTGCGGGTGCGCTTGGCGGATCTCACGACACAGATCGATGCCACTGCCGTCGGGGAGATGTACGTCCAAGACCGCCACATCCGGCAGAGTTGCGGCGACGACCGCTCGTGCATCGTGAACCGTTGCTGCTTCACCGACGACGCTGAGATCAGACTGCGTCTCGAGAAGATCCGCGATCCCGCGCCGCACCATCTCATGATCGTCTACGAGAACGATCCGGAACATGTCGCCCTCCGATCCCCTCACACTGGCGGGTAACCACAGAGTACAACTCCGCGGTGACGCGCCCTCGGGACTTTCGACCCTGCTCACAGGAAGGTGTCAGCGATTGACTGGACGCGTCTCGACCACCGACGACAACACGTCGGCGGCTGATCCGAAGACCCGATGCTCAGGAGACCCACCATGGCGAATGATGACCCCAACCCGTACTACCGGGATCCACCGACCGCGCCGGAGACGGCCGCGTCAGCCGGTGTAGAGGAGATCGGAACAGCCGCTTGCTGGAAACTCGTCGAGGCGAACTCGCTCGGTCGCCTTGCGATTCAGAACATCGACGGACGCCCTGATCTGTTTCCCCTTAACTACCTCGTGCATGAGGGCAGCGTGTTCATGAAATCGGCGCCTGGGGCTAAGCTGCGAAGCCTTGCCGGGCATCCGGACGTTGCTCTCGAGATCGACGGGGTGGATGGCGCGTTCCAGTGGAGCATCGTGATCCGCGGACACGCGATGCGCATGGACACGGATGCTGACATCGAAGCCTCCGGTGTTCTCACGCTTGCATCTGACAGTCCCACGGCGAAGCACAACTACGTGCGCCTCGTACCCGACACCGTGACGGGCCGCCGCTTCCCCGTTCGCGGCCGGTCCGCGACGCGGGGGAACGTCCCATCCGCTTCCACTTCGGGCGGGCGCGCACGTGGCGAGCACGTCGATCAAGGTGCTCCAGGGGCACGGGCGGCCGATAAGCCGCAGCCCATCCCGCACCTTCGGCCGTGGGGTGGATAACTCGTCGACGCTACGCCACTGCACCCGAAAGGGTCGCGGTCAGCCGCCTCTCATGGGGTTTCTCCGTTCGCCAGGTGTGGGGCCCTGGGGAACGAGGAAGGGCGGCGCCGAGGGGGGACGTGGGCAGGGGTGGTGCTTCGGGCAGACCACCCCTGCCCATACGAACGTCAGCCAACCGACCCGTTCGGCGTATGCACGATCAGCACCGGACAACGCGCGTGGGATGCACAGGAGGCGCTTACCGAACCGAGCAAGAGCCTCGAGAATCCGCCGCGTCCGCGGCTTCCCACGACGAGCATGGTGGCGCGATCGCTTTGTTCGAGCAGTACGGCAGCGGCCGGGCCGGGAACGGCTGACTGGCTGAACTGTTCCGGAGGGGATCCTTGAAAGGCCTCCTGCATCGCGTCTTGTAGCAGGTGTTCCGCATCTGCCTTCGGCGACCAGTCGGTGCTTGGGTCGAAAAGGCCCAGCATCACCGGGTAGGTCCACGCGATGATCGCTTGCAATGGTGCGTGGAGTGCTGTCGCGATCGTCGCGGCGCGGATGAGCGCCTCGACCGACGATGTGGAACCGTCTACCCCGACGACTACGGGCGGAGTGTTTGCGTTGTCGCTCATGAATTCTGGGCCGATCCCGGTGAGGTACGGTCGGCGGCAGAGCGCCGCACGACGAGGACAGGGGCATCAATATTCACGAGGACGTCGTGCGTCACAGCGCCGAGCGCGTGCCCGGCACCGCGTGGGTGCCCTACCCCTACGACGAGTAGTGCGGCGTTACGCGAGGCGTCGAGCAGTGCCTCTGCGGGCGGTCGCTGCGTGTAACGCGTTCGAACCCTCGTGCCCGCATCAACCATGCTCTCCACGGCAGCGACACGAGCCGCGATGGTCGCGCGCGTTTCGACCGTGGCAGGAATCACCCCGCTGAAGGACGAATGGATGAGTTCGATCGGCTCCTGGCGGGCCCGGGCCTCACCGGCGGCAGCGCCGACGATAGCGGTCATGAGATCGTCGTCCTTCACGCCGGCGACGATTCCCCGTCGGAAACGTAGATCGATCGTCGGGATAACCGCCACAGAGCACGGCGCCTCGGCGGCGATCTGCAGACTCACGGTGCCGAAAACGCGGCTATGAATGAATCCGGTCTTGCCCGTGCCGATGACCAGAACGTCATCGGCGGTCACGAACCGGGCGAGCGCTTCAGGAACCCGCCCGCCGATATGGACGATGTCCATTTCCTCTGTGCCGTCCTTGAGACCTAACGTTTCGTCGGTGATGCCATCACCGACGTGCACTCGCACCAGCGGAACGGCATCACGGCGGGCGTGGGATTCTGCCCACCGTCCTGCGGCAGCCGCGTCGGAATCGCCGACGCCAAGTACATATCGAGCGGGCATGCGTGCATCGCCTTCACAGATCAGATCGGGCACTCACACCATGCTGCGACCTGCGTCACCGCTCGCACAGAGGCGAAGGTCCCCCGAGCGGCGTTTGAGAGTAAGGTCATCACCAGCGGGAGCCCGGAAGGGAATGTGATGGCCGACGATCACCTCCACGTACCTGGCCGGCGACGGACGGACCCAGATGACACGATCGGGGAAATACTGGATCGTGCCCATCTCGTCCTCGCTGATCAGGGACGACTGAGAAGTCTTCTGCGCGCCAACCAGGCCGTCGTAGAGGACATCGAACTCGAGCACGTGCTCCGTCATATCGCGGAAGCAGCCGTCGCCCTGGTGGAAGCGCAGTACGGCGCGCTCGGCGTCATCGACCGCGACGGAGGCCTCGAGCAATTCATCCATGTAGGCATGGAGGAGGAGCTGGCCCACCAGATCGGACACCTTCCGGAGGGGCTGGGCATTCTCGGGGCGGTCATCGAGAACGAACATCCCATCCGGCTCGACGATCTCGGAGAAGACCCGCGGTCAGTCGGGTTCCCCGCGCATCACCCCCCGATGCGCAGCTTTCTCGGGGTGCCCATTCGCGTACGAGACGAGATCTACGGAAACCTGTACCTCACCAACCCAGCCGCGGGCTCGTTCTCGGAAGAGGACGAGGAGCTCGTGCTCGCCCTCGCATCGACAGCGGCGATCGCGATCGACAACGCGCGACGCTTCGAGGAGTCACGGAGGCTGCAGCGGCTGAGCGGTGCACTCGCGGAGATCAATGCTGCCCTCCTGTCACCCGACGCGGGCGACGTGTTCGGTGTTCTCGCAGAACGCGTGGCGACACTGGTTGACGCCGATGTGGTGTGCATCGTGGTCTCAGACCCGCTCACGGGCGACTACCGCATCGAGACCGCTCGCGGGTTCGGCGCCGAATCTCTCGAGGGCGCTGAGGTCCCTGCCAGTAACACCCTGATCTCAGCGGCCATGTCCGGCGGAGGTGTCGTCGTGGCCGACGGAGTCACCGAGATCCTGTCGGAGCAGCAGCAGGACACCGGTGGATCGACGGTGGCCGTGCCACTGATCGCCACCGGCGCACCTGTCGGTGCACTCTGCGTGACTCGCGATGAGAGCGGTCGTCGGTTCTCGCCCGAGGATCTTTCCAGCCTCGCGGAATTCGCAGCGCAGGCAGGTCTCGCACTCGCGCTTGCTCAGGCCCGCACTGATCGCCAGCGGTTGGATCTCATCGAAGAGCGCGCGCGTATCGCCCGAGATCTCCATGACAATGTCATCCAGCGTCTGTTCGGGACAGGTCTAGGGCTACAGGCGCTTGCCGCACGATTGCCTGCGCACGCTGTCGCCATCAGTGCGCAGGTCGCAGAGATCGACGCTGCGATCGCCGATTTCCGTACGGCGATATTCACTCTTCAGACCTCTGACCCCGAATCCGTTCGACATCGACTCATCGACGTCGCGAATGAACTCGCACCGCTGCTCCAGAGTCCGCCCCGAATCGCTTTCACCGGCCCGGTCGATCTGCTGGTGACCGGCCGACTCGCGGAAGACGTCATCGCGGTCGTGCGAGAGGCACTGAGCAACGTGGCTCGTCACGCCCACGCGAACAGCGCGGAAGTCAGCGTCTCCGTCACAGCGTCGCTCGTCACGGTTGTTGTGGAAGACGACGGGGTCGGCGTTCCCGAAAAACTCCCTCGGTCCAGCGGTACTGCGAACCTCCTCATGCGCGCACGTGCGCATGGCGGTACGTGCGAAATCGAGCGGCGAAGCACAGGTGGCACGCGGGTACGCTGGCGCGTGCCGCTCGGATCAACGTCGCAGGCATCGTCATGACCCGGGTCTTCCTCGTGGACGATCATGAGATCGTTCGCCGCGGCATCGCCCAGATCATCGATGCAGACCCGGGCCTCGAGGTTGTGGGGGAGTCCGGCGCGGTGCAGGGGACTCGCGGCCGTGTCTCAGCGACGATTCCGGACGTCGTCGTCCTCGATGTGAACCTTCCGGACGGAAACGGGGTGGATCTGTGCCGACTCATTCGATCCGACCACCCCGAGATCCGCTGCCTCATGCTGACAGCAGTCGACGACGATGCTGCGAGCGTCGCAGCGGTGATTGCAGGTGCATCCGGATACGTGCTCAAGACGATCCGTGGAACGGACCTCGTCGACTCGATCCATCGTGCGGCGCGGGGAGAGAACCTCATCCCCACCGAGGTCGCCGATGGCGTGCACCGCAGGCTTCAGGCTCGAGTAGCGGAAGCTCAATCGCCAGCGGTGGAGTTGACTCTCAGAGAACGCCAGGCGCTGATGCTGATCGCGGAGGGGCTCACCAACCGTCAGATCGGTGAGCGCCTTGGCCTCGCCGAGAAGACCGTCAAGAACTATGTCTCCGGGCTCCTCGCCAAGCTCGGGATGCAACGCCGCACCCAAGCTGCCGTGTTTGCGACAGAAGAGTGGGAAGGTCGCGCCCGGCCGTGATCAGGCGTCAGCCGGCTCGGCCGGCTGGTCCCGCGCATCACAGATCCGAGGTTCCGGCCTCACCACTTTCGCCGGGGGACCTTCGGCCCTGCCCGGCGAGCACGCGAACGGAAACGATGGGAGGAGGGGGAGCCACATCGCTGCTGAAGGAGCACCATGAACGACTCGATCTTCGCCGTCCTGCCCACCTTGCAGGTTGGTCCCGCTGACCTCGCACTTCCGCCGACCCAGCCCATCGACATCACCGCTCTGATGCTCGAGGAGAAGGAATCGTGACAGCGAACAGCTCACCCAGCCCGGGGCCGATGATCGCGATCGTCTACGAATCGCTGTTCGGCAACACTCGTCTCATCGCAGAGACAATCGCGGACGGCATCCGCGAACAACACATGCCCGTGACCGTCGTGCCGGTCGCGAAAGCAGCCGCGCTCCCAGAATGCGATGTCCTCGTGGTGGGAGCTCCCACCCACGCACACTCGTTGAGCAGCCCGGCGTCACGCACAGAAGCCGAACGATGGGCGCTCAATCCCTCGAGGCACCTGGCGCTCGAGAGCGGGAGTCTGACCACAGGAGTCCGAGAGTGGATCGAGCTACCACCCGCCGCACGACACGGCTACGTGGCCTTCGATACTCGTGTCGACATGCCACGCATCTTCACCGGCGCTGCGTCATCCGCGATCGGTAGGCGGTTGAAGAAGCACGGGCTACGCGAGGTGCTCGCAGCGGAGAGCTTCCTCGTGGATAAGGACAGCCATCTCCTCCCGGACGAGCATGACCGCGCACTGCGCTGGGGCCGTGAGATCGCGGCGACAACACGGACGCTGACGGGCCCCTCGACGCGCGTGCACACGTGAACGCCACGAAGACGCGTCAGCCGCGGACAACATCAGACGCTACCCTCGCCTTCCTCGGCGGCGCCGATACCGTGACCGGGTCGCGCTACCTCGTCACTGACTCCACCTCACGGGTTCTGGTCGATTGCGGTCTGTTTCAAGGCTTCAAGGTGCTGCGCCAGCGCAATCGTGCTCCGTTCCCGGTTCCACCGAGCTCTATCGACGCAGTCGTTCTCACCCATGCCCATCTCGACCACTCCGGGTATCTTCCGGCGCTCGTGCGCGATGGGTACCGCGGACACATCTACACGAGCGAGGGCACAGCGGCTCTCTGCCGGATCATGCTCCTGGACAGCGCGCACCTGCTGGAGGAGGAGGCGCGTCACGCCGCACGGCATGGATGGTCCAGGCATGAAAAGCCGCGACCGCTCTATACGGTCGATGACGCAAAGGTGGCACTCGAACGATTCGCCGCCGTACCCGAAGGGGGAGCGGTGCCGGTGGCGGGTTCGATGACCGCGAGACTTCTCGGTGCCGGCCACATCCTCGGGGCAAGCAGCGTCTACCTCGACGTCGGCGCACGGCGGGTGTGCTTCACCGGCGACCTCGGCCGCTCGGACGACCCCCTCATGCGCGCCCCTCACGCGTTCGAAGGAGCAGACGTCCTTGTCACCGAGTCGACCTATGGAGATCGCCGACACGCCAAGGTCGATCCCGAAGAGCAGCTGCGTGACATCGTGAATCGCACCGTCCATCGTGGGGGAGTGGTGCTGATCCCGGCGTTCGCTGTGGGGCGTACGGAGACAGTACTTCTGCACCTGTCGAGGCTTCGGGAACGTGGCGAGATCCCCGACGTGCCTATCTATGTCAACAGTCCCATGGCGGTCAGTGTCGCCGACGTCTATCGCAGCCGTCATGAGCAACACCGCATATCGAAGGATGAAGTCGAGCGGATTTACGGTCTCGCGACTTTCGTCCGGAGCGTCGATGAATCGAAACTCCTCAACCTGAGGGGAGGCCCGATGATCATAATCTCCGCGAGCGGGATGCTCGACGGTGGACGCATCTTGCACCATCTCCGCGCCTACGGACCCGAGCACCGCAACACCATCGTCCTGACTGGTTATCAGGCCGGGGGCACACGCGGCGCTCGACTTCTTGCGGGGGAACGGTCTCTCCGGATCTTTGGCAACGATGTGCCGATCCGGGCCGAGGTCGCGATGATCGATGCGATGTCAGCTCATGCGGATGCCGACGAGCTCATCGCATGGATGAAGGGTGCTCCGCATCCGCCCCAGGCCGTATACGTCACCCACGGCGAACCTTCCGCAGCGGACACTCTCAGACTCCGAATCGAACGGGAGATGGGGTGGCCGGCTCAGGTGCCCGATCAAGAGCAGCAAGTCCAGATCACGGCGCACCATGCAGCTGCGCACGCGGTATCGATCTGATGCATGAGATCAGGTCCTTCACCGACGCTGCGTCGAAGGACCTTTGACCCGACCAGCGCGCCTGCACGGCGAAAGACTTCGAGCGTACCCACCCGTCAAGGAGGAATGATGCGAGCAGCAGTTGTCTCAGAGTTCGGTTCACCAGCGCACGTCGACGAGCGTCCGATCCCACAGCCCGGTGCCGGACAGGTCCTGGTCCGCTTGGAAACGTGCGGCCTCTGCCACACCGACATCCACGCCATGCACGGAGATTGGCCAGTGAAGCCGAACCTGCCTCTGGTCCCGGGCCACGAAGGAGTGGGGATCATCGAGCAGATCGGCGACGGGGTGACCGGCCGGACTGTCGGGCAGCGGGTGGCGATGCCCTGGCTCGGCCACGCGTGCGGCGAATGCCGCTACTGCGTCAGCGGCCGCGAGAACCTCTGCGAGCAGCAGTACAACAACGGCTACGCCGTCGACGGAGGGTTCAGCGAGTACATGCTTGCCGACGCCCGCTTCGCCACCCCCGTTCCTGACGGTGTCAGCGCCCTCGACGCCGCACCTCTCACCTGTGCCGGAGTCACCACCTATGCGGCGATCAAGAACGCACGCGTCACCCCCGGAGAGACAGTCGCCATCTTCGGTGTCGGTGGGCTCGGACACCTCGCGGTCCAGTACGCACGCCTGGTCGGTGCGAAAGTCATCGCAGTGGATGTCACCACTGAGAAGCTCGACTTGGCCACTGAGCTTGGAGCGGATCATGTCGTCAACGCGCGCGACACGGACCCGGTACAGGCGATCCGGGATCTCGGCGGAGCGGACGTCGTCGTGGTCCTCGCCGTCGCGCCGGCAGTCTTCCATCAGGCATTCAGCTCCCTGAATCGCGGAGGCAGACTCGTCCTCGTCTCGCTGCCAGCCGGAGGGGAGCTGACCGTGCCGGTCTTCGACACCGTCCTAAAGGGGATCAGCATCATCGGCTCCATCGTCGGCACGAGACAGGACCTCGCCGAGGTATTCGCCCTGCATGCTGCAGGGCGAACACGTGTGGTCACTGAGACACGCGAACTTCAGAGCGTGAACTCCTCCGTCGACGAGGTGCTCGCCGGTACGGTGCCCGCTCGTCTTGTGTTCCAGTACCACACCGCGGACGTCGTGCCGGTCCGAGAGCCCGCTACGGCAGGTCGTTGAGGGATTGCGGGCTGAGATCTCCATGTGGGAGCCAGCCAGCCCCGAATCATGCGACAACCACAGAACATGAATCCGGTTGTCGACGACCGTGACGCCGATAGCCGGCAGATGCGGTCAAGTCCCCACGTGGGTCGGCGATGCCGTCCGGGCGACGTGGGCGGAAGGGCGACCGGCGCGGTCACGCTGCAGGCGGGTGACTCCGTGCTCGTCCAGGGGCCGTGGGAGGCACTGCACCGCTATACGAGCTCACCCGATGTGATTCCGGTCAGCTCGCCCCAGCAGATGCAGCGGACAGTGCCGCTCGGCCGGGGTGCGCGGCGCGCGCTGGTGATCCTCGGAGCGATGGTCGTGCTCCTCGCCACGGGTGTCGTCCCGCCCGTCATCGCTGGCCTTCTCGCGGCCGGTGCCCTCATCGTCACGCGGGTGCTCACCGTGACGCAGACGTTCTCGGCGATCTCGTGGCCCACTGTCACGCTCATCGCCGGGATGATCCCGCTGTCATCGGCGTTCGTCTCCACCGGCGCCGCCGATCTCGTCGGCGACGCGGTTCTCCAGCTGGTCGGCAACACCTCGCCCTATCTCGCTCTGCTCACCATCTGCGTCGCGTCGGTGATCCTCGGGCAGTTCATCTCGAACGTGGCGACCGTGCTCGTCATCGCGCCGATCGCGGTGTCGGTCGCATCGAGCATGGGCGTCAGCGTGCAGCCGTTCATGATGGCGCTCACGGTCGTCGGAGCGGCTGCGTTCCTGACTCCGATCGCGACACCCGTGAATCTCATGGTCATGCAGCCCGCCGGCTACCGATTCGGTGACTACTGGCGTCTCGGTCTCCCACTCGTCGCGATCTACGTGGCCGTCGCGGTGCTCTACGTCCCGCTCATCTGGCCGTTCTGACTCCCGATCACGCGGCATCACCGCACGAGGTGCGCGAGTTCCGGCCGACCGCCCAGCCGTGCCACGGTCGACGCGGCAGCCCGTGCAGCGAGATCCGCGACGCGATCCATCGACCACCCGTTCGCGATACCCCGCACGAGTCCCACGAAGAATCCGTCGCCGCCTCCCGTGCGGTCCACCACCGTCTCGTCGTCGTCATGTGCGCGGTAGGCGCTGCCGTCCTCCCAGACGACGAGGTCGCCTTCGCCTGCCACCTCCACGGCCGCTATGCGGGGTCCGCGAGCGAGCAGCCACCGGCACGCCTCGTGAGCCGAGTCCAGGTTCGACACGGCGATCCCCGTCAGTCCTTCGGCTTCCGTGGCGTCGGCACGCACGACGTCCGCTCCGGCGAGCAGTTCGTCGCGAACCTCCGGCTCGGGCGCTCCGTCGAGCGCCACCGTCGCGTCCGCTCGTCGCGCGATCATCAGAGCGGCCGACAGTGCATCGCCCGGTTGCTGAGACTGCAGACAGATCGTGCCTGCACGGCTGACCGCGCTCGCCGATGCCTCGACATCCGCGACGGTTAGCCGCGATGTCGAGCGAGATGCTGCCGGTCATCACCCATGCGCGTGGTTCGCTCCGGGCTGGGGGATGCGCAGCACCACGTTTCCCCGCTTGCGGCCGGTGTCGACATAGCGGTGCGCCTCGACGATGTCGGCCAGATCGAAGGTCCTGTCGATGACGGCCCGGAAGCGACCGGAATCCGCGAGGCTCACGAGGTGGGCGAGGTCCTCCGCGCCCGGCGTGCCGACGTTCCAGGTGACGAGCTTTCCCGACCGGCGAGTGTGCCCGCGGCTCGTCAGCATCGACCGCAGATCGCTGATGACGAGCAGCAGCGCACCGCCGGGGTTGATGAGTGTCTCCACCCGGCTGAAAGGGGCATTGCCGACGCAGTCGACGATCACGTCGTACGTGTCGCCCCCCGCCGCGAACTCCTCTCGGGTGTAGTCGGTGACCCGATCGGCGCCGAGGGACGCGACCAGTGGGACGTTGCCGCCGCTCGTGACGGCGGTGACGTCTGCTCCGAGCTGCTTCGCGAGTTGTATCGCGGCAGTGCCGACCGCGCCGGATGCTCCGTTGACGAGCACGGAGGTGCCGGGGCCGATCGCGACCTGGGCGAAGAAGCACTGCGCGGTGATGCCGCCGAACACCAGCGTCACCGCCTCTTCGAAGCTCATCGTGTCGGGAGCTCTGGTGATCGGGCCGTCGGCAGACAGGCGCACGTACTCGGCATGACCGCCGAACGCTCCGCCGGTCGAGGCGATCACCCTGTCGCCGGGTGCGAAGGCGGTGACGCCCGAGCCGACAGCCGCGACGACGCCCGCGGCATCCATACCCAGGATCGGCCGACTGGGACGGAACACGCCGAGTCCGACTGCGGCGAGCACCCCGAGGCCGGCCGGGATGTCCCGAGCGCGGGCGCGATGATCGCCGACGCTCACGGTGCTCGCGTGCACCCGGATGAGCACATCGCCGGGCCGGGGCGTGGGGACCGCCCGCTGTTCGAGGCGGACCTCCTCAGGGGCGCCGAAGCGGTGGTAGACGGCCGCGGTCATGGTCGTGTCAGTGGTCATGTCTCGATGCTTGTCGTCCCGGGGATGCTCGTCATCGGCCAGGAAGCCCGGATCCGCTCGGCCGAAAGTACGGTTCCGAGTCCGTGCTGACGGCCGATGCCCCCGACTGTCGATGAGACGAGCATCGAGACATGTCGCAGCAGATGAAGGCCGCCCGATCGACTCCCGAGCAGAAGGAGCGGCGTCGGCGATCGAAGAGCGGGTGGCCGGCGATCACCGGCCTTCTGCTGCTCAGCGTGCTTCCCGTGATCGGTGGAGTGCTTCGTCTGCAGGAGGTGAGCGGGGAACCCGTGAGGACTCTCCTCCTGGCGTCGACGGTCGCGATCGTCGCGCACATCGTGGCGATGACCGTCTACTGCGTTCTCGGGGCATTCCAGTTCTCACCCGCGCTGCGAACGCGGCATGCCTGGCACCGCGTGGCCGGCCGCGTGCTGATTCCCGCAGGATTCGTCGCGGCCCTCTCAGCGGCCTGGCTCGCGGTCTTCTTCGGTGGTCCACCGGATGAACTCGCGCTCGCGATGGTTCGTCTCGTCTTC
The DNA here is from genome assembly GCF_001428975.1 of Microbacterium sp. Root280D1. Classification (NCBI taxonomy): domain Bacteria; kingdom Bacillati; phylum Actinomycetota; class Actinomycetes; order Micrococcales; family Microbacteriaceae; genus Microbacterium; species Microbacterium sp. Root280D1. The sequence goes on from NZ_LMJK01000001.1 coordinate 958,009, forward strand.
GCCGTGGCGATGACCCTGTTCCTCGTGCGGAGCGTGATCGCGATCACACGACGCGACTTCGTGGCGCACGGGGCCTGGATGACCCGCGCCTACGCCACCGCCGTGTCGGGCGGAACCCAGGCGCTCGTGTTCGCGCTGTGGACGATCCCCCTCGGTGAGGTCGACGCCTTCGGTGAGGCATGGCTCGTCGCCGCCGCGTTCATGATCAACAGTGCCGTGGCGGAGCTGCTCATCCGGCGCCGCTCTCGCCGGCGGACGCGCGGGGTGTCGCGCCGTGGTGCGCTTGTATCATGACAGCGTGACCGGGCTCGTGCGTTCCGTGTGGAGTGCGCCGAGCGCTGTGCCCCCTCCGCCGTCCCGAGTCTGGCGGGATTGGGTGCTCCTGGCCCTGGTCGCCGTCCTGGCCGTGGTCGAGGGCATCGTCCGCACCGACCTGACGCAGCCGCTGTTCGCGGTGATCGCCCTCCTCGTCGTGCTGCCGACCGTGCTGTGGCGCCGCACGAAGCCGCTTCTCATGCTCATCATCGTGATGGTGCCGGTCGGTCTGCTCCTGCCCGACTCGGCGCTGTACTCGAGTCTCTTCGTGATGGTGAACGTGTACGCCGTGTACCGGTGGGGGGCAGGTCGCGACCTCGTGATCGGGTCGGCCATCCTCCTGGCGAGCCTCGCGCTGACATTCGTCCGCGGGGAAGGCTTCGATGAACTCGTCGGGGGGTTCGCGCTGCTGCTGACGGTCGCCCTGTTCGGCATCGCCTTTCGCTACCGGGCGGGATCGAGACGACGAAGCCTCGACCGGATCCGGATGCTGGAGCGCGAGCACCTGGCTCGCGACCTGCACGACACGGTCGCCCACCATGTCTCGGCGATCGCGATCCGCGCCCAGGCGGGCATCGCGGTGGCCGGGCGGGACTCGCGCGCAGCGCAGGATGCGCTCGGCGTGATCGAGGCGGAGGCGGCCAGGACGCTGAGCGAGCTGAGGTCGATGGTGCGAGTCCTGCGGCAGGGCGAGACGGCCGAGCTCGCGCCGAGCGCGCAGTTGGACGACATCGCGCAGCTCGCCGGAACGCGGCCGGGCGGAACGGTCGTCGTCGTCGAAGTCGCGCGCAACGACGACAGCATCCCGCCACCCGTGGCTGCCGCCGTCTTCCGTCTCGCGCAGGAATCGGTGACCAACGCCCTCCGTCACGCGCGACAGGTCACCCGCGTCGACGTCCGCGTGGAGGCAGACGCGGGTGGTGTGCGCCTGAGAGTGACGAACGACGGAGACGTGGCCGCGTCGCCGACTCCCGGCTTCGGCATCATCGGCATGAGGGAGCGTGCTGCCCTCCTCGGCGGTGCCTGCGAGGCGGGTCCGGCGTCAGGCGGCGGATGGATCGTCAACGCGGTGCTGCCCCGCGCCGGGTGGGCGCCATGATGATCCGAGTGCTCGTCGCCGACGATCAGGAACTCGTGCGCACCGGACTGAGCATGATCCTCGGCGCCCAAACCGACATCGAAGTCGTCGGTCAGGCGGCCGACGGCACCGAAGCGGTCGCCCTCGCCCGCAGTCTGCGACCGGACGTGTGCCTGTTCGACATCCGGATGCCCGGCCTCGATGGCATCGAGGCGACCCGGATGCTCGCCGGCCCAGGGGTGCCCGATCCCATGGCGGTCGTCCTCATCACGACCTTCGACCTCGACGAGTACGTCTTCGCGGGATTGCGGGCCGGCGCCAGAGGGTTCCTGCTCAAGGACGCCGGGTCGGAGCTGCTCGCCCAGGCGATCCGCGCCGCAGCGAGCGGTGATGCCCTGATCGCCCCCAACGTGACGGTGCGCCTGCTCGAGGCCTTCGCCGGATCGGCCGCCGCCGCACCATCGCCGCCGCCGGTCGAGTCGCTGACCGAGCGCGAGGAGCAGGTGCTCGCGAAGGTGTCTGCGGGTCTGAGCAACGGCGAGATCGCGCGCGAGCTGTTCATCACCCTCAGCACGGTGAAGACGCACGTGGCGAGCCTCATGACCAAGCTCGGGGTCCGCAATCGCGTCGAGATCGCCATCTGGGCGCATCAGACGGGGCGCATGAGCCCGCGAGCCACGGGCGGGGAACACCGGAATCGATGACGGCCGGGACGCGTCGAGACAGTCCGCGGTACGCGGCAGCCAACACCGCATCCCGGTATATCGGAGTTGTATACCGGTTGCCGCGTAATCCCCCCGCCTTTTCCTGATCTCTTAGATGTGTCGCATTGGGAGCGACGCGAATCGGATGGGGAGAACGATGACTGGGGAGCGTGGTGTCGTGCGTGCACGGACGAAGAGGATGAATGAGGCCAGGAGAGCCGAGGGAGCGAGGCCGCGACAGCGCGGCATCGTGGCGATCATCGTGGGGATGGTCTTGGCGATCGCGGGGCTGCTCGGCTCCACCGCACCCGCGATGGCGGCTCCGTCCGTGACCTATCCGGGGGCGATCGGCAGCGTCTCGCTCGAGAACGAGAACGGCGGTGGTCCGTTGGTGCAGTGGCAGACCGTGCGGATCACGGGCGAGTGGGCCGTCCCGACCGGGGCGCAGGCAGGGGAGACCTTCGGGATGACCCTGCCCGCGGAGTTCAGTCGTCAGTCGGCCGGTGAGTTCACGATCACAGACCCGGCGACGGGTCTGGTCATGGCGAACTGCGTCGTCGCTGCCGGGCAGGGGCCGGACATGGTGTGCACTCTGACCGCAGCGGTCGGCGGCCTCGAGGAGGTCGGCGGCTCGTTCTGGATGGAGGCGCGGGCTTCGCAGTCGACGACCAGCGAGACCGTCGAGTTCGACCTGGGCGACACGATCGAGATCGTCGACCTGCCCGGTGACGGCGGAGTCGTACCGGGAGATTCGGCGGAAGAGGACGAGCCCTACAAGTACGGCGGCGAGACCGCGACCCCTGGACTCCTGAAGTGGGTCATCGGTATTCCGAGCGGCTATGTCGACGACGGTGCCTTCACGATCGCCGACACGCTCGACGCCGGCCGCACCGACCATCACTACACCGGCGACGTCCGGCTGAGCCGGCGGGCCGTCGAGAACGGTGCACAGGTCGGCGACTGGAGCGAGGTCGACCCCTCTGCGTACACGATCGACATCGCCGGCGACGGACAGTCGTTCGAGTTCGCTGCATCCGGTCTGCCGACGGGCGGATTCGCGTATGAGCTGCTGTATTACACGCAGGCGGATGCGCCGGTGTCCGAGGGAGATGTCTTCGGCAACCACGCGATCGTCAACACGTTCGCGACCTCGGCGACTCACACGGTCGTCGAAACGGGTGGTGGCGACGGCAGTGGTGTCTCGTACACGACGTTCGGCATCACGAAGGAGCTCACCGGCGCGCAGGCGGATGCCGCTCGGGATGCGACCTACACCGTGCGCTATTCGGTCGAGGGTTCGGATGCGGCAGCCACCACGATGACGGTTCCGGTGGGGGAGTCGGTGCTCAGCGGACGTGCTCCGCTCGGTTCGACCTTCGTGATCGAGGAGATCGATCTGCCTGAGATCCAGGGTGTGACCTGGGGTGAGTGGACGATCACCGGCGACGGCGTCGTCGACGTCGGAGACGGCACCTTCGAGGTCACGCCGGAAACCACGGCCGGTATCGAGCTCACCCTCACCAACATCGCCAACCCGGTGCCCGTCGTGTCGCCGACGCCGACGCCGACGCCGACCCCGGCCACGCCGGTTCCGACCCCGACCCCGACGCCGGTCGCAACTCCGGCACCGACTCCGGCGCCGACGCAGACCCCGGTCGCGGCTCCCGGCGAGCTCGCTCTGACGGGAGGCGAATCGGGCGCGGCATTCCTGTCGTTGGCGGTCGCACTGATCGTCGGTGGCGGACTGGCCACCGGAATCGCCGCCAGGCGCCGTTCGAGCGCCGGACGTCGCTGACCCCGACACGCACGGAAGCCCACTCGCGTTCGGCGAGTGGGCTTCCGTGCGTTCGACGTCGTTGTCTCAGCGGATCGCGTAGACGGCGCTGCCGACGATCACCGCGACGATCGTCGTCCAGCCGATGATCGCGACAGCCTGCCAGATGAGGATGCGGACCTTGCCGACACCCGCCGCGGCGAGCATCGTGGCGGTGAACTGCGTCGGCAGCAGCAGCGGACCGAGCAGGCTGACCCCCGGCACGCCGTAGCGCTCGAACGCCCGCTGGAACTTCTCGCGGCGGGCGCCACCGCGGTCGGAGTCGATCGTGTCGGCGGGTGCCGTCTCGACGGCTCCGCCACCGGCCGCAACGGCCTGCCGGCTGCGGGACCGGTTCACGATCGCGGTGCGTGCACCGGAGCTCGCGATGACGAGCACGGCCACGCAGAGGAAGTTGCCGACGATCGCCGCGACGGCCGCGATCACCGGATTGATGCCGCCGATGATGCCGATCGACACGGCTCCCTCGCCCTCGATGAAGGGGATGGCGCCCGCGAGGGCGACGATGAGCGGCTGAATGAGTTCAGGCACCTGGGCGACGAAGCCCTGGAAGGTCTCGATGAGATTCATGGGTGGCTCCTGCCGGTCTGAGCGACGGTGTCTCCGTCGCGATGCATCCAGTCCACCGTCTGGCGTCGCGCTGCGGCAGTGCCGAACCGTCACTGCTTTCCGGGTGGTTCGCCCGCGGCATCCATGACATGTGTCACGCCCGTATCGTGGGGGCATGCGCAGCACTTCTCCGGTCGTCGATCCTGCCGACGACCCACCCCCGGGAGCCCGCCAGCTCGCCCGAGGCATCACCGCGACCTGGTGGTACACGGTGTCGGCCGTGGCCTTCCTCGAGCTCTTCCTGGTGCTGGTCTGGACGCTGCAGGCGCTCGCCGTGCCCGGCGATGCGACGGCGGCGTTCGTCGTCGGCGTGGGCGGCCTGCTCTGGTGGGGCTCCACCATCGTGCTGCTCGCGGACTATCGCCACCGGCTGGATGCCGAGCCGGGCATCGCGTGGACGCGCATCGCCCTTCCGCTGCTCATCGCGGTCGGCTACGGGATCGCGGGCGGCCTCGTGCTCGACAGCTGGCTGCTCGCGCTCATGCCCATCGCTCAGTCGGTGCTGCTGCTCAACTGGCCCAAGGGGGTGCGCCTGCGGATGGTCGTCCTGACCACCGTGGTGCTCGTGCTCGTCGCCGTCGCCGACGCCGCTCGGGGCGCGACCGAGATCGCGCTCCCCGGCTGGATCCCTGCGCTGTACGCGATCCTCATCCCGGCGATGTCGGTGAGCTCGCTGTGGTGGTGGGATGTGCTGGTCACCGTCGATCGTGCGAGGGCGTCGGAGGCCCGCCTCGCCGCGACGCAGGAGCGTCTGCGCGTGGCGACCGACGTGCACGACCTCCAGGGGCACCACCTGCAGGTGATCGCGTTGCAGCTCGAACTGGCCGAGCGCCTGATGAGGATCGATCCCGACGCCGCTCTCGAGCAGCTCCGGGCCGCGAGGGTCAGCGTCGACGAAGCCAGGCAGGGGACCCGAGATCTGGCGACGCGCTTCCGCTCGGTGCCGCTGGGTGACGAGGTGGCGAATGCCCGAGACCTTCTCGCCGCGGCCGGACTCTCCGTCGAGGCCGACATCGCACCCGACGCCGATGAGGCGCCGTCATCGGCTCTCGGTCCCGTCATCAGGGAGACGACCACGAACGTCCTGAGGCACGGGGCCGGGCGACGGGCTCGGCTCGACCTTCGCAGGGTCGACGACGGGTGGCGCTACGAGGTCGCGAACGATGTGGTGACCGGCGTGGCGACACACCCCGTCGGGTCGGGCCTCGACGGAGTGCGGCGCCGGATCTCGGAGGCGGGAGGAACCCTGGAGATCCGGGAGGATGCCGACGAGTTCATCGTCTCGGTGACGGTTCCGCGATCCGATGTGTCGACCGCAGATGGGCAGAGCCGATGATCCGTGTGCTCCTCGCTGACGATGAGGGGATGATCCGTTCGGCGCTCGCCGCCCTGTTGCGTCTGGAAGGAGACATCGAGGTGGTCGCCGAGTGCGCCGACGGTGAGCAGGCGCTCGCTGCTGCGCTCGCTCTGACGCCCGACGTGTGCCTGCTCGATCTCGAGATGCCCGGTCTCGACGGTGTGGAGGTCGCGGAGCGATTGAACCGAGCCATCGTCACGCGCTGCGTGGTGGTCACCCGTCACGCGCGTCCCGGGGTGCTTCGGCGGGCTCTCGCATCGGGTGTCGCGGGCTTCCTGCCGAAGTCACGAGGAGCGGATCAGGTCGCCGATGTCATCCGCAGGGTCGCCGCGGGTGCCCGCTACGTCGACCCTGAGATCGCGGCCGACGCGCTGAGCGACGAACGGTCGCCCCTCACGGATCGGGAGCTGGACGTGCTCCGCGCCGGGCGCCGCGGTGAGACGACGACCCAGATCGCCAGGACCCTCTCGCTCGCGCCCGGCACGGTGCGCAACCACATCTCGGCGGTGCTCGCGAAGCTGTCGGTCGGCACCCGCCAGCAGGCGGTGCTGATGGCCGAGGAGCGCGGCTGGATCTGACTGCGCGGACGCCTGACCCGTGAAGCCCGGAAGGGCGGGTGGGGCCGTGGGAGTTGCCCCACCCGCGAGCCGCTCAAAGGGGAGAGTGCGGCTCAGACCCGAAACCGGCTCGTATCCCCCCAGGCCGACTTCAGGTCTCGTATGCAAGACCCCGAACTCGACGGAAAGTGACGCGGGCGGGAATTCTTTCTGGAACTCCGTGGTCGTCAGTGCATGTGACGCGCGTCGTCGTGACGGTGGTCGTCGTGCACGTGGTCGTGGTCGTGGTCGTGGTCGTGGTGCTCGTGCTCGTCCTCGAGGATCATGCCGATCGAAGTGGCACAGGCGTCGCCCTTCCAGGCTTCGAGACCCTCGCGTACCGCGAAGACCGCGATGACGAGGCCGGCGACGGCATCCGCCCACCACCACCCGAACAGGCTGTTGACGCCGAGTCCGATGAGCACGGCGGCCGAGAGGTAGCTGCAGATCAGCGTCTGCTTCGAGTCGGCGACGGCCGTGGTCGACCCGACCTCGAGGCCGGCGCGTCGCTCGGCGAACGACACGAGCGGCATCACGATCACACTGACCGCGGTCAGCACGAGACCGACCGTGCTGTGCTCCGGCCGATCACCGCCGAGCAGCGACAGCACCGACGACGTGACGACATAGGCCGCGAGAGCGAAGAACGCGACGGCGATGACACGGAGGGTGGGCGTCTCCCAGCGCTCGGGGTCGCGTCGCGTGAACTGCCAGGCCACGGCCGCTGCCGAGAGCACCTCGATGCTCGAGTCGAGCCCGAACCCGATCAGCGCGGCCGACGATGCGACTGACCCTGCGGCGATCGCGACGGCCGCCTCGATCACGTTGTAGACGATCGTGAACGCCACGATGAGGCGGATGCGGCGGTGCAGAGTCGCGCGCCGTTCGGCGGTGAGAGTGCTCGTCGACATCAGCAGCTGCATCCTTCGCCGTCGCAGCAGTCCGGTTCGACGATCAGCGTGATGCGCATGAGCTCGTCGAGCGCGGTCGCGAGATGCGGGTCGGCGAGCGCGTAGCGGCTGCGGCGTCCGTCCTGGACGCTTTCGACGAGCCCGCATCCTCGAAGGCACGCGAGATGGTTCGACAGGAGCTGTCGGCTGACCCCGAGCTCGTCCGCGATGTCGGACGGGTACGCCGGCGCCGCTCGAAGCGCCAGCAGGATGGCTGCGCGCGTCGAGTCCGACAGGGCATGACCCAGGCGGGCGACGGCGGCGGTATGGGTGGGCGAGGCGGCGAGGGTCACGATGCAACTGTACAGAAAAGCGTGAATTAAGAGAATCGTGAATCTATGGTGACGCGCGGCAACATCCCCGACATCTTCGCTCGGTACCGTGAATCGGGCGGCGACATCGGATCGAGAGGGCGACATGGGAGTGACGGTCGAGCGGGTGACATGGTCGCATCCGGATGCGTAGCGGCTCAGGGCCGCGCAGCGCAGCGAACTCGATGCGCGGTACGGCAGCGACGACCATGAGCCGGGCGTCATCCCCTCCGCGGACGACGTGCCCGTCTTCCTCGTCGCACGAGAGGAGAGCGGGCTCGCCATCGTATGCGGCGGTCTCCGACCCCTCGATCCGGCCGTGCTCGGAACCGACACCGCAGAGATCAAGCGGATGTACGCGGCTCCCTCCGCGCGCGGGACGGGCGCAGCCGTGGCGCTGCTGCGCGCACTCGAGGGAGAAGCGCGCCTGCTCGGCATCCGGTCCCTCGTGCTCGAGACGGGCACCGCTCAGCCGGATGCCGTGCGCTTCTACGAACGCGAGGGCTACGGACCGATCCCGCTGTTCGGCCACTACATCGGCAGCGGTCTGTCCCTGTGCTTCGCCAAGTCTCTCTGACCTGGCCGAAAGGCGATCAGCGCGCAGGTGCGACGATCGCCGCGGACTCGGGTGCGAGCACGACGGTCCGCGCGATCGTCCGAACGGGCGCCGTCTCCAGCAGTATCCGCGAGTCGGGGGCGAGATCGAACTCCACCTCCTGCTCGGCGAGATTCACGAGCACCGACACCTCGCCTCGTTCGATCCGGTAGGCCCGGTTCTCCGGTGCGCCCTCCGTCTTCGACACGATGACGTGGTTGTGCGACATCTCGGGATCGGTCAACTCGGGCACCTCGCGCCGCAGGGCGATCAGGCGTCGATACAGATCGAAGATGCGGGCGTGCGATGCCGATGCGAGCTCGCTCCAGTCCAGCCGCGATCGCTCGAACGTAGCCGGGTCCTGTGGGTCGGGCACGGCGGCCGGGTCCCACCCCATGCGCGCGAACTCCGCGATCCGCCCCTCCGCGGTGGCTTTCGCGAGCTCCGGTTCCTTGTGCGAGGTGAAGAACTGCCACGGGGTGGACGCAGCCCACTCCTCACCCATGAACAGCATGGGGGTGCCCGGTGCGGTCAGAGTGAGAACCGCGGCGACGGCGAGTCGATCGGAGGAGAGCGAAGCGGTCAGCCGATCTCCCGCTGCACGGTTGCCGATCTGGTCGTGGTCCTGCGCGAATGTGACCAGTCGCCAGGCAGGGACGCTCGGCGGCAGCGGCGCGCCGTGCGTGCGCCCGCGGAACGACGAGTACGTCCCGTCGTGGAAGAACCCGGTCTGAGTGACCTTCGCCAGCGCGTCCGGCGCGGCGAAGTCGGCGTAGTACCCGTCGGTCTCGCCGGTGAGCGCGACGTGCACCGCGTGATGCCAGTCGTCTGACCACTGCGCGGTGAGGCCGTTCCCTCCCTCCTCGTGGGAGAGGACCATGACCGGGTCGTTCAGATCCGACTCGGCGATCAGGCTCAGCGGGCGATCGACCTCGCGAGCGAGCGCATCTACGCGCTCGGACAGCTCGTGCAGGAGGTGCGGGGTGCTCTCGTCGTGCAGTGCGTGCACGGCGTCGAGCCGCAGCCCGTCGACGTGGAAGTCACGGAGCCACATCAGCGCGTTCTCGATGATGTACTCGCGCACGGCCGGCTCGTCGAGGTTCACCGAGTCGCCCCACGCCGTGTGCCGGCCCTCGCGCAGATACGGACCGAACTCGGGCAGGTAGTTGCCGCTGGGTCCGAGGTGGTTGTAGACGACGTCCTGGATCACCGCGATGCCGCGTGAGTGGGCGGCGTCGACGAACCGCTGGTATGCGGCGGGTCCGCCGTACCCCTCATGCACGGCGTACCAGAGCACGCCGTCGTAACCCCAGTTCCAGTCGCCGCTGAACGCGTTGACCGGGAGCAGCTCGACATGCGTGATGCCGAGTTCGACGAGGTGATCGAGATGCCCGATGAGCGCGTCGAGCGTGCCGTCCGGTGTGAATGTCCCGACGTGCAGCTCGTAGATCACGCCACCGTCGAGCGGCGCACCGCGCCAGTCCCCGTCGGTCCACTCGAAGCGGGCCGGATCGAAGAGAGCCGAGGGCCCGTGCACGCCCCGCGGCTGCCGCAGCGACCGCGGATCAGGGCGCAGGTCGGTGCTGTCACCGAGGAGGAAGCCATAGCGCTCGCCCTCGGACATCGCCACATCGGTGCTCCACCATCCCGAACCGTCATCAGCCGACGTGAGGTCGTGCTCCGAGATCGTGGTGCACGCGGGTGTCAGACGACGCAGCCGCACGCTGTCGGCGCGGGGAGCCCAGACCGAGATCATCGCTCGTCCACCAGCAGCGCGACCGGATACGTGTCGAGCAGGTCGGCCAGCCGGATCGGACCGCGGCCGAAGCGGCGACCGGTGATCGCGTCCGTCGCCGGCAGTTCGCGGCGCAGCAGCACGGTGTCGCCCCATCCGCCGCGGCGCTCGAGTCCGACGGGCAGACGCGACGCCACCGCCAGCACACCGCCCCGGTCCATCGCGACCACATGATCCGACGCCTCACCGGCGACACCGCCCGGGCGATACCGGTAGAAGAGCTCGGGGTTGTCCCGGCGCAGACGCAACGTGCGCGACGTGACGAGCATCTTCGCGAGGCCCGAGTCGTCGATGGGAGGAAGGATGCCGCGAGAGACGTCGGCATCGAGTCGACCCAGCATCGCCGAACGCGCTGCGAAATCGACCGGCCGCCGGTTGTCGGGGTCGACGAGCGAGTGGTCCCACAGTTCGGTGCCCTGGTAGACGTCGGGCACACCGGGGGCTGCGAGCTGCAGGAGCTTCGCGGACAGCGAGTTGACCCGACCGGAGTCGACGATCTCGCCGACGAATCCCTCGAGGATCGGTCGAGCCCGCCCGTTCGCCGCCTCGGCGATCGCTTCGACGCCCTTCTCGAACTCGAGATCCGGATGCTGCCATCCGGTCGATTCCGCAGCCTCGCGCGCGGCCTTCAGCCCGTAGGCGAGCAGGCGCTCCGACGAGATCGGCCATGCTCCGACCGCGGCCTGCCAGAGAAGGGAATCGAGTGGCCAGTGTCCTGTCGAGGCGACGGCACGGAGCTCGGTCAGCACCTGCGCCCAGCGGTCCGGAATCTCGGAGAGCACCGACAGACGCGCACGGACGTCCTCGGATCGCTTGGTGTCATGGGTCGACAGAGCGGTGAGCGAGTACGGCCACGACGCGAGCCGCGCCTGCTGGGCGTCATGGAACTCGTCGACCGAGACGGAGGCGATCGAGGGATCGCCGCCGACCTCGGTGAGGGTGCCGAGGCGGGTGTGGCGGTAGAACGCGGTGTCCTCCACGCCCTTGGCCATCACCGCTCCCGTCACCTGCGGAAAGCGCTGCGAGACCTCGAGCGAGGTGTCGAGCAGCAGGGGCGTCAGCTCGGCGATCGATCCCGCGAGGTCGGGGCGGCGCCGTGCGGCGTCGTCGATCGCGTGCTGCAGATGCTCGCGTCCCGCCGGGAGGTAGGACCGGTAGACCGGGAAGCTCGCCACGATCTCGGCGAGCGCGTCCTCGGCGCCGACCACGCCGAACGGCAGAGCCCTGACGAGGCGTCGCACCTCGGACTGCAGGAGGTCGTCGGCGATCATCCGCTTCGTGGAGTGGATCAGGTCGGCCCAGGACTTCGCGGCCGGCAGACCGGTCTCGTCCCGCAGCCGCGAGTCGAGGAGGTCGAGGGCTGCGACTCCGTCGCCGTCGATCAGCACGCGGTCTATCTCGCCCATCGCGTCGTAGCCGGTCGTGCCGTCGGTGCGCCACCAGGACGGCAGCTGCTCACCCGGTTCGAGGATCTTCTCGACGACCGTGTACGCGCCGCCGGTGATGTCGGCGAGTCGCTCGAGGTACTCGCCGGGATCCGTCAGCCCGTCGGGATGGTCGACGCGGAGTCCGTCGGCCAGACCGTCGGTGATCCACCGGGCGATCTCGCGGTGCGACTCCTCGAAGACATCCGCGATCTCGACGCGGATGCCGGCGAGCTCGGACACGGCGAAGAACCGACGGTAGTCGAGGTCGGTGTTCTGGTCCTCCCAGAACCGCAGCTCGTAGTGCTGGGCGTCGAGGAGGGCAGGCAGATCGTCCGCGAGCTCTCCCGATCCCGGTGCCAGGGGAAGCACGTGGTCGAAGTACGACAGTGTTCCGTCGGGGGCATCGTCGGCCGGGGTCGTGTCGACGACGATCTCATCGGCTGACAGCACCTCCGCGAGAGACGACCCGAGGATCGGCAGTCGCACCCGTCCGTCGGACAGTCGCGGGTCGATGTCGAATGCCAGCGCATGACGCGATGAGCGCCCGAGCCGCAGCAGATCCCACCACCAGAGGTTGGCGCGCGGGACGGCCACGCCGACGTGGTTCGGGACGATGTCGACGAGGACCCCGAGCCCCGCTGAGCGGGCCGCGGCGGAGAAGCGCTCGAGCCCCTCGGGGCCACCGCGGGCATCGTCGACCCGCGAATGATCGACGACGTCGTAGCCGTGGTCCGACCCCGGCACGGCCGCGAGCAGCGGTGAGAGGTACGCCCACGAGGCACCCAGCTCGGTGAGGTACTCCGTGATCGATGCCGCGTCGTCGAGCGTGAAACCCGCTCGGATCTGCAGCCGATAGGTCGAGAGCGGGCGGTGGGTCATCGAGGCAGCTCCGGGGTCGGGGCGGGTGACGGGGCTTCGGCGCGCTCGGTCTGGATGCGCAGCGAGGCCTCGACGGAGTCGTCCGTCGGAACCTCGGTCTGATCGACTTCGCGCAGCACCAGCATCGAGTTGGCTTCGAGGGTCACCGGAGCGCCGGCCTCGATCGCGTCGCCTCCGGCGCGGTCGCCGGCGGTGTCGACGGCGACCTCCCACGCACGCCCGTGGCGCTCGTCGGGGAGCACGGCGTCGATCGCCTCCGTCCCGCTGTGGAAGTAGACGAGGAAGTTCTGATCCGTCACCGGCTGTCCACGGCGGTCCTTCTCGCGGATGCCCTGTCCGTTCAAGAACATGCCGATCGCGAGCCCGAATCCGGAATCCCAGTCCTCGGGCTCCATCCGGCCGCCGTCGGGTCGCAGCCAGACCACGTCCGGCACTCGTTCGCCGTCCTCCGACCGCACCGGCCGGCCGTCGAAGAACCGGCTGCGGCGGAACGTCGGGTGCATGCGGCGCAGTCTCGCCACCGCTGCCGTGAACTCGACGAGAGGACGATCCGCCGCCTCCCAATCGACCCAGGTGAGCTCGTTGTCCTGCGCGTAACCGTTGTTGTTGCCGTCCTGGGTGCGACCGAGCTCGTCGCCGTGCGCGATCATCGGCACTCCCTGCGACAGCAGCAGTGTCGCGAGGAAGTTGCGCTGCTGTCGGGCGCGGACGCGATTGATCGTCTCGTCGTCGGTGGGCCCCTCGACGCCGTTGTTGCTCGAGCGGTTGTGCGATTCGCCGTCGTTGTTGTCCTCGCCGTTGGCCTCGTTGTGCTTCTCGTTGTACGACACGAGGTCGCGCAGCGTGAAGCCGTCGTGAGCGGTGACGAAGTTGATCGATGCCACGGGGCGCCGACCGGAGTGCTCGTACAGGTCGGCAGAACCGGTGAGACGCGATGCGAACTCGCCGAGCGCCTGCGGCTCACCGCGCCAGAAGTCGCGCACGGTGTCGCGGTACTTGCCGTTCCACTCCGTCCACTGCGGAGGGAAGTTGCCGACCTGGTATCCGCCGGGGCCCACATCCCACGGCTCGGCGATGAGCTTCACCTGCGAGACGATCGGATCCTGCTGCACCAGCTCGAAGAAGGCCGCGAGACGGTCGACGTCGTAGAACTCGCGCGCGAGAGTCGAGGCGAGATCGAAGCGGAAGCCGTCGACATGCATCTCCGTGACCCAGTACCGCAGCGAGTCCATGATCAGCTGCAGCGCGTGCGGGTTGCCGGCGTTGAGGCTGTTGCCCGTGCCCGTGTAGTCGGTGTAGTAGCGACGGTCCTCTTCGAGGCGGTAGTACGCCTCGTTGTCGATGCCCCGCATCGACAGCATCGGCCCCATGTGGTTGCCCTCGGCGGTGTGGTTGTAGACCACGTCGAGGATGACCTCGATCCCCGCCGAGTGCAGTGCGCGCACCATGGCCTTGAACTCCTGCACCTGCTGACCGTGCTGCCCGCTGGAGGAGTAGTCGTTGTGCGGCGCGAAGAAGGCGAGCGTGTTGTAGCCCCAGTAGTTCGTGAGGCCCTTCTCCTCGAGGGTCGAGTCGTAGACGAACTGATGCACCGGCATCAGCTCGATCGCGGTGACGCCGAGGTGCACCAGGTGCTCGATGACCGACGGGTGGCCGATGGCCGCATACGTGCCCCGCAGCTCCTCGGGGATGTCCGGGTGCAGCTGGGTCAGTCCCTTGACGTGCGCCTCGTAGATCACGCTCTGTGCGTAAGGGGTCTTGGGCAGTCGGTCGCCCGCCCACTCGAAGAACGGGTTCACGACGACGCCCTTGACCATCGTCGCGGCGGAGTCTTCATCGTTGCGGGAATCGGGGTCGCCGAAGTCGTAGCCGAACAGGGGCTGCCCCCAGTCGACCCGGCCGGCCACGGATTTCGCGTACGGGTCGAGGAGGAGCTTGTTCGGGTTGAATCGCTTTCCCTGCACGGGGTCGTACGGTCCGTGCACGCGGTATCCGTAGAGCTGTCCTGGTTGCACGGAGGGCAGATAGCCGTGCCAGACGAACGCGTCGACCTCCTCGAGCGGAACGCGCTCCTCGCTGCCGTCGTCGTCGAACAGGCACAGTTCGACCTTCTCGGCGCCCTCGCTGAACAGGGCGAAGTTCGTGCCCTGGCCGTCGAAGGTCGCGCCGAGCGGGTAGGGGGAACCGGGCCAGACCTCGTGGCTCACTGAGCGCGCCGCTTCGAGACGGCGCGGTGCAGGACAGTCCTCACCGCGTCGTGGAAGTCATGCACCTGAGCGATCTCGTCGGCGTGCGGGTAAGGGTGGCCGACGTAGCAGACGAAGACAGGATGCACGTGCTCGACGTATCCGACGGGGCCGTCGTGCAGCACGACGTAGCGATCGAGGTCGACACGCTCGTAGAGGGGTTCGGCCGGCGTCGAGGCTGTCGTGGGAGCCTGGCCGTCCGCGGGCTTGTGGTCATGCGCGGTATGGGTCTTCGCAGTCATGAGGGCTCCTGTTCTGTTGATGGGGTCCACGCTAAGAGATACGAGTTCACAGCGGAACACCATTGCCTCCGCGCGATGAACGCGCTATGTCGTGAGACGCGCATCCTGATCGTGAAATCACCCCGCGCCCACCTGCGACAATGGAAGCCCCGTGCCGATCCCGAACCGAGGAGCTCCCGTGCAGTACATCTCCACCCGAGGCGGCATGCAGCCGCTGCCGTACTGCGAGACCCTGCTCGAGGGGCTCGCGCCCGACGGAGGACTGGCCGTCCCCGAGACGATGCCCACGGTCGACGGAGAGACGCTCGAGCGCTGGCGTGCCCTGACGTATCCGCAGCTCGCCACCGAGGTGCTCGGTCTCTTCGCCACGGACATCCCGCGGGCCGATCTCGCCCGCATGACGGAGGCCGCCTACGCGCCGTTCCCTGAAGAGGTCGTGCCTCTGCGGTCGATCGGCGACGATCTCACCCTGGTGGGCCTCTCCGAGGGGCCGACCCTCGCTTTCAAGGACATGGCCATGCAGTTCCTCGGGCAGGTCGTCGAGTACGCGCTCGAGCGCAAGGGCTCTGTCCTGAACATCCTCGGCGCGACCTCGGGAGACACCGGCTCGGCTGCCGAGCACGCTCTTCGCGGCAAGGACCGCATCTCGGTGTTCATGCTGTCCCCGAAGGGGCGCATGAGCGCGTTCCAGCGCGCGCAGATGTTCTCGCTCGACGATGACAACATCCACAACATCGTCGTCGACGGCGTGTTCGACGATTGCCAGAACCTCGTCAAGTCCCTCGCCGGCGACCTCGACTTCAAGCGCGCTCAGCACCTCGGTGCGGTCAACTCGATCAACCTCGCCCGCATCACCGCCCAGGTCGTCTACTACTTCTGGGCGTGGCTGCGTGCGACGGACGCCGGGGGATGGACCGAGGTGTCGTTCACGGTGCCGTCCGGAAACTTCGGCAACATCCTCTCGGGGTTCTTCGCGAAGGAGATGGGGCTGCCCATCCGTCGCCTCGTGCTCGCCGCCAACGAGAACAACGTGCTCGACGAGTTCTTCCGCACCGGCGTCTACCGGCCGCGGAGCGCCGCGCAGACGCTCGCCACCTCGAGCCCGTCGATGGACATCTCGAAGGCGTCGAACCTCGAGCGCTTCATCTTCGAACTCGTGGGTCGTGACGCGAGCCGCGTCGTGAAGGCCTGGCAGGAGCTCGACACCCAGGGGTTCTTCGATTTCACCTCCGATCTGGCGCGTTTCGTCGAGGAGTTCGGCATCGTCAGCGGCACTTCGACGCACGACGACAGGCTCGCGACGATCAGGTCCGTCTACGAGGCGACGGGAGACATCATCGACCCGCACACCGCCGACGGTGTCAAGGTCGCTCGCGAGAACGTCGAGCCCGGCGTGCCCATGCTGGTGCTCGAGACGGCGAAGCCGCAGAAGTTCGCCGAGACGATCCGCGAGGCGATCGGCGTCGAGCTCGAGTACTCCTCAGAGCTGCGCGCGATGCTCGACGCTCCGCAGCGCAGGACCGAGATGGCCGACGACGAGCACGAGCTCCGAGCGTTCATCGAGGCCGAAGCCCTGCGCTGAGCGACTCACTCGGGGTCGCCGTGCAGCATCCAGGGCACTCCGAAACGATCGACGAGCATTCCGAACGTGCCGCCCCACGGCGGGGTGTCGAGCGGCATGGTGATCGCCGCACCGTCGGACAGGGCGTCCCAGACCTGTTGCGTCTTCTCCTGCGAGTTGCCGCTGAGTGAGACCGAGAATCCCTGGGGCGGCTCGAACGGGATGCCGTCGGGGGTGTCTGAGGCCATGAGCACCAGGCCGTCCGGCGTCGTGAGCTGCGCATGCATCACGAGATCGTGCTGATCCGGGTTCTGGACCATGTCGGGGAACTCGCCGAACACGTTGATCTCGAGATCACCGCCGAGCACGCCCTGATAGAACTCCATCGCCTGTCGCGCCTCGGTGCGGAACGAGAGATAGGGATTGAGATTGGCCATGACTGCCCCCAGCCTTGTCAGGCGGGGCCGCCGTGGGTCCCGCTGCGGCTCATTCTGCGCCGGGGGTCGGACATCCGCAAGAGCGACGTCGCGCTCAGGCGGGGAGGGCCTTCACCGCCGCCGTGAGCACCTGAGGCACCGTCGGCACACCTTCGGCGCGGAACACTTCTGCGCCCGAATCATCGCGGATGATGACGGTCGGGGTGAAGCGGATGTCGAGCGCCTCCGCGGCATCCGGTTCTCTCGCGACGTCGATCTCGGTGACGGTCGCGTCGGGAAGGTAGCGCACGGCGTCCTCCACGACCGAGCGGGTGCGCGAGCACGCTCCGCAGAACGCGGAGGTCACGAGCGTCAGTTCCATGGCTCTCCTCTCGGCTCTCGAGGTGCAACCGCGCACCGTCTCGCGGTGTTCCCGAGCCGCGATCAGAACGAGGTGCGCTTGACGAGGCCCCGGTTCGTGCGGATGTGCTCGTAGTCCCATTGCACGACCCGCGACTCCGACAGCCAGACGGCGAGCCGGTCGGTGTCGATCTCCGAGGCGGAGGTGAATCTCTTCTCGGCGGCCTCGAAGGATCCTGAGGCGACGAGTCCGGGCTCTGCGAACGACTGGCCGCTCCAGAACATCAGTCGGACGGCATCCTTCAAGCGGTCGTATCCGACGATCGGATTGCCGTCGAGGAACCAGACCGGGTGCGCGTGCCAGACCTTGGCGGCGGCGTCGGGGAGTGCTCGGTCGATTTCGTCCGCGAGGAGGTCGCAGATCAGCCGATCCTCCGAGCTGAGCCTGCGGTGGTAGTCGGCGATCTCAGGCGCACGGGTCATGCTGCGAGTATGGCGCGTGCGACGGCAGACGTCGAGAGAGTCACACGGAAGACGTGGTCGCGCGCGGATGCAGCAAGCCGGAGATCGCACCCAGAGCAGCTCCGACGAGGGTGTCGACGATCCTCTCCCCGGCGACGTCCATCGAACCGATCTCGCCCGTCGCTGCGCCCGTCAGCAGAAGCACCAGAGGGGTGATGAAGACGAGCGCGAGAGCGTAGTGCCTGACGACGACGAGCTCGATCGTGAACTGCAGCGCGCCCAGCAGCAGAGCGAGCCACAGCCCCGACGGATGCAGCAGCGCGAGCAGCGCGTACACGCCGGCCCCGACCACGGTTCCGAGCATGCGATGGAGTCCGCGCTGGACGGCGGCGCGACGGGCGGCGGCCACGCCGATCACCGCCACCGCCGACCCCACGATCCAGTACGTCCGGGTGGGGTCGATCACCAGTCCCAGCAGGACGCCGATGACGGCGACGATCGCGACCCGGACCACGAGCATGCGCGAATCGGGGGTGAATGCGGGGCCCGGGAGCAGCTCGCTCAGCGGCCGAGCGGAGATCGAGCGCGCTCGAGGACGCAGAAGCGGCGCCATCGCGACCAGATAGGAGAACACGCAGCCGGCCGCGAGTGCCCCGAGATAGGTCAGCGGTGCCAGGGGCGAGCTCGCCACGACGTGCGCCGACAGGCCGAAGACCAGCACGAAGAAGAGCGGTCCGGGCGGGCCGAGCGGGAACCCGAACGCCAGGGCAGCGCTGACGACCGCGACCACCACGACGCCGATGCTCACGAGCCAGGCGTTGGCGGAGACAGCCACTCCGAGAGCGGCGCTGACGATGAGGCCCGCGGCGACGAACGGCAGGATCCTCGCCCGATCGATCACCGGTGCCGTCCCGGCGAAGAGGACCGTGAACGCGCCCGAGGCCGCGACGTAGCCGAGCGACGCCTCGCCGAGCACGGTCATGACCGCTATCGGCACCGCGATGCCCAGCGCCGCTTGGGTGGCGAGATGCCAGCGCGGACCGCGCTTGGGCGCCAGGGCGAACAGGCTCATCCCTCCATTGTCTCGCGGCGCCGGCGCTGAGCAGGACGGACGTCGACCGGAGTGCGGCGAGCCGGCGGGAATCGTCCCCGGCGATACGATGGCCGACGTGACGGAACCTCGACCGGGAATCGCCGAACGGCTTTCGCAGATGATCCAGCTGCCGACCGTGTCGGCCGAGGTCGAGGAGCGCGGAACCGAGCCGTTCGAGTCGTTCGTCGCTCTGATCGCGCAGCTCTACCCGCTCGTCCACGAGCGTCTCGCACTCGAACGGCACACCGATTTCGGGCTGCTCTTCCACTGGACGGGCAGGGACGCCGGCGCTGCGGGGCCGGTCGTGCTGATGGCGCATTATGACGTCGTCCCCGTCGACGAGAGCGACGCATGGACGCATCCCCCGTTCGAGGGCGTCATCGCCGACGGAGTCGTCTACGGTCGTGGTGCTCTCGATGACAAGGGTCCGCTGATCGTCGTGCTCGAGGCGGTCGAGAACCTGCTCGCCGACGGGTTCACCCCCGCACGGGACGTCTACCTGTCGTTCGGGGGCAATGAGGAGACCTTCGGTCGAGCAGCCGAGGAGATCGCCCGCGTCCTGCGCGATCGCGGCATCATCCCGTGGCTCGTGGTGGACGAGGGCGGCGCCGTCGTGGATGCGCCGCTGCCCTTCGTTCCGGGACGGGCGGCGATGATCGGCGTGGGGGAGAAGGGCGTCATGACGCTCACGCTCTCGGCGCGTGGTGAGGGCGGTCACGCCTCGGCACCGCCCGCTCTCACAGCGGTCCGGCGCGTGGCGAGGGCCGTCGATCGGCTCGGCCCCCGCACGTTCCGACCGCGTCCGTCGAAAGCGATCGGACGGATGCTGTCGCAGCTCGGAGCTCAGACTCCCGGTCCGGCAGGGCATCTGCTCAGGCTGCTCGGCTCCGCCCCGCTGGTCACCGGTCGGCTGTTCACCGCGCTCGGCGGCGAGCCTGCAGCACTCGTGCGCACAACGGTGGCTCCGACCATGCAGTCGGGCGGCACTGCCGCGAACGTCCTGCCGTCGCAGGCCTCGGCGACGGTCAACCTGCGCATCGCGCTGGGTGAGACGACGCAGCAGACGGTGCTGCGGGTGCGTCGGCGCATCCGGGATCCGCTCATCACCGTATCCGTCGAGGAGGCGAGCGAGCCGTCGCCCGAGTCCGCGACCGACAACGCTCAGTTCACGCTGCTCGCCGACGCTCTCGCCGTCTCTCACCCGGGAGTCCCCGCGGTGCCGTACGTGATGATGGCGGCGACGGACTCCCGCCACTTCCACCGTTTCGCCCCCGCCGTCTACCGCTTCGCGCCGCTCGAGATGTCGAACGCACAGCGGGCGTCGATCCACGGCGTCGATGAGAACGTCGAGATCGTCGCGCTCGAGCGGGGGGAGCGGTTCCATCGGGCGCTCCTCGAGCGGCTAGGGTGATCTCACCCCTCCGCGGGCGCTTCGGCGCCCGATCCAGTCCTTTCATCGAGGAGCCGCGATGACGCGCACCCGAACTCTGGGAACCCTCGCCACCGTCGTCGGCTTCCTCGCCTTCGTCGAGTTCACCAGCGGCGTGCTGCAGGGCTACTACACGCCCATGCTCACGGACATCGCGCGGCACCTCGGCATCCACGACGCCGATGTCAACTGGCTCGAGGGCACCCAGCTCATGCTGTCGGCTCTGGTGGTGCCCGCTTTCGCGAAGCTCGGCGACATGGTCGGCCACAGGCGGATGCTGCTCATCTCGACGGCGCTCACCGCCGCGGCGGCGCTCGTCCTGCCCTTCACCGATTCGTTCCCCGTGTTCCTGGTCGGCTGGACGCTGATGGGGTTCTACGTCGTCTGGCTGCCGCTCGAGATCGCGCTCATCTGGTCGCGCTCCCGTCGCATGGAGGGGCGTTCGTCGATCACGGCGAAGGCCGCGGGACTCCTCGTCGCGGCGCTCGAAGGCGGCGCGATCATCGGTGCGCTCGTGGGCGGAGCCCTGATCGATGTCCTGCCCCTGACGGTGGTGCTGCTCATCCCCGCCGTGCTCATCGTCGTGTGCTTCTTCGTGATCCTGTTCGGGGTGAAGGAGTCTCCCGATCCGACCGGCGGTGTCTTCGACACTGTCGGCGTCGTGCTGATCTCGCTCGCGCTGATCTGCTTCACCGGGGGTCTCAGCCTGCTCCGTCTCGAGGGCGGACTCGTCAACCCCTGGTCCTGGGCCGTCGTCGTCCTCGGCCTTCTGCTCGTCATCCCGTTCGTGCTCTGGGAACTGCGCTGCGACGACCCGCTCATCGACGTGCGCATGTTCCGCTCGCCGGCACTCGGCCCGGTCTTCCTCACCGCCGGCCTCTTCGGGGTGAGCGTGCTGGGTGCACAGGCGCCGCTGTCGACATTCGCCCGCACCGACCCCGGTGTCTACGGCTACGGGCTCGGAACCACGGGTTTCGCGACGTCCCTGATCATCGGGCTCTACCTGATCGCGATGATCGCGGGAGCCCTGCTGTTCCCGCTCATCGCTCGTCTGCTGACTCCGCGGATCACCCTGATGGGCGCATCTCTGCTCGTCGGCATCGGCTTCCTGCTGTTCCTTCCGTTCCACGATTCGTACGTGCAGGTGGTGACCAACATGGTCATCGTCGGCCTCGGCTCGGGTGCTCTCGTGGCCGCCCTTCCCGCGGCTGCGGCATCGGCGGCTCCGGCGACCCAGACGGGCGTCGCGACAGGCCTCACGAACTCGGTCAAGACCGTGGGCGGCGCGATCGCCTCGTGCATCTTCGGGATCGCGCTCCTCAACGGCGTGAGCGGGGCGGTCGAAGGCACTGCGGGATCGTTCGCCGGGTACATCACCGTGTGGGTGGTCTGCGGTGTGACCGCGCTGATCGCCGCCGCGATCCTCGTCTTCGTTCCGAAAGAGGCCTTCACCGACCGCACAGATGCCGAGGCCGTCGCCGCACCCGTGGTCTGAGCTGCGGGCGGCCGGCTGCCGGTGTCAGTCGTCAGTCGCGGTCGAGGCCGAATGAGCGCTTGACGACGGCCTGCATGTCGCGGTCGAGTCCGTCGATCCGCGTGTTCACGGCATCGAAGCGGGCGTTCATCTCGCCCCGGAGTCCGCCGATCTGTGCGTTCATCTCCCCGCGCAGCCCGCGGATCTGTGCGTTCATCTCCCCGCGCAGCCCGCCGATCTCCCCGCGCAGCCCGCCGATCTCGGTGCGCACCACGCGGATGAACAACGTCGAGACGACCGTGAGCATGCCGAACATGAGCGCGGTGAAGCACCCGATCATGGTCCAGATCTGAGCGTCGTTCATGAGGTGCACCGTGTCATCCTCGCATCGTTCCAGACGAGGAATCGGAACAGGCGTCGCTGTATACCGCCATCCCGAGCAGTGGGAGGAACTCGTGTTCCGGCCTCGGTGTGCAGGAGAGCCGGGCTCACCCGCCGCAGAGCTCGCGCGTCACTCGGACTCGCGCGGCGGGTTGTGCATGAATTCGATACGGATGCCGTCGGCATCCTCCACGAACGAGGCGTAGTAGCGCTCCGTGTATCGCGGATATTCCTTGGGCTCGCGCACGGCCGACCATCCCGCATCGCGCGCGACGGCGTGAAGGCGGTCGACCTCGTCTCGCGTCGGCACCGAGAAAGCGATGTGCTGCCATCCCACGCGGCCGTGACGATGGGGCCCGGATTCCTCATCCCAGGCGTACAGGATGATCTCGGTCTCGTCGCCGTTGTGCCACGAGATCGAGTGGTCGTCCTCGCCGCCGCTCTGATAGCCGAGGGCCGTCAGCACGGGATGGAACTGCGCGCGACCGCGCTCCAGCTCGTTGACGGTGATGCCCAGGTGATCCAGAAGAGCCATGCGTCCAGTCTTCCAGTCGGCGCCCGGATCGCACTAGTGCGGAGCGTGGTACTCCGCTTCGCCCCGCTTCCAATAGCCCTTGACCACCGCGTTCGCGGAGTCGACGCCCCACCGGCTGAGCAGCGCGCGCCCGGGCTTCACGACCGACTGCTCGGCGGCGATGAACACGAACGGGTCGTCGCCGACCGAATCGTCGGCGGTCAGGCGGTTGAGGAATGCGATGAGGGCGGAGCCTTCGGCGGCGTCGCCACGGTGCAGCCATTCCACGTCGACCGGGGTGTCGATCTCGATCTCCCGGCCGACGGAGGCCGTCTCGATCACGATGCGGGCGGGCACCCCGGCGGGTATCGACGAGGCGAAGCGTCGGATCGCCGGGATGGCGGTCTCGTCTCCGACGAGAAGCCAGGATCCGGGGCTTCCGCTGAGCACGGCCGAACCGCGGGGGCCACCGACTCCGATCGATGCACCCAGCGGAGCGGTCGCGGCCCACGGGGCGCCGACCCCTGCGTCGCCGTGCACCGCGAACTCGACGTCGAGCCAGTCGTCGCCCCAGGCGAGAGGTGTGTACTCGCGACTCGGCGCCTCCCGCATCTGCTCGAGGGACTCCACGGGACCGGACGGGAAGAAGAGGCGCATGTGGTCGTCGGAGCCGGGAGAGTCGAAGCCCTCGAGGTCACTGCCACTGAGCTGGACACGCACGTAGCCAGGGGCCAGCCATTCCCGGGCGGTCAGCGTGACGGTGCGGAAGCGCAGATCGAGGCCGCGGCGCTCGATGGAGAAGCGGGATTTCGTATCGCTCATAAAGTAAGGCTAACCTATCTTGGAGGTGGAGTTAGGGCATCCTAAGTCCGCCGTTCCCGCGCCGTTTCCGCGCACTCATCACCGCAGAACAGGAGTCTCTCCATGTCCATGCCCAGAATCCTCACCGCTACGAGCGTCGGTCTCGTCGGCCTCCTCACCCTCGCCGGCTGCGCCTCCGGCTCCGACGCCGAGCCGGAGGGGACCGCAGCCGCAGCGGACTCGGTCACCGTCGAGGACAACAGCGGATCGCACGAGATCGCCACGCCCCCTGCATCCGTCGTCGCACTGGACAACCGCACGTTCCAGACCCTCTCCGACTGGGGAGTCGAGCTCTCGGCCGGCGCTGTCGCGCTCATGCCGGACACCGTGTCGTACCTCGACGACGAGTCGATCGTCGACATCGGCCTGCACAGCGAGCCCGACCTCGAGGCGATCGTCGCCGTCGAACCCGACCTCATCATCAGCGGCCAGCGATTCACCCAGCACAACGAGGCGATCGCGGAGCTCGTGCCGGACGCCACGATCATCGACCTCGAGCCGCGCGAGGGCGAGCCCTTCGACGAGGAGCTCAAGCGTCAGACCACCGTCCTCGGCGAGATCTTCGGCAAGCAGGACGAGGCGCAGGCGCTCGTCGACGATTTCGACGCGGCCGTCGAGCGGGCCAAGGCCGCATACGACGACGCCGACACCGTCATGGCGGTGAACACCTCCGGCGGCGAGATCGGGTACCTCGCGCCGACCGTCGGGCGCTCGCTCGGACCGATCTACGACATCCTCGGTCTGACGCCGGCGCTCGAGGTCGATGACGCCTCCGACGACCACCAGGGCGACGACATCTCCGTCGAGGCGATCGCCTCCTCCAACCCCGACTGGCTTCTCGTGCTCGACCGCGATGCGGTCTTCGCCGCCGAGACCCCCGACTACGTGCAGGCGTCCGAGATCCTCGAGAGCTCGGAGGCGCTCGCCGGCGTCACTGCCGTCGCTGACGAGCAGATCGTCTACATGCCCACGGACACCTACCTGAACGAGGGCATCCAGACGTACACCACGTTCCTCGAGGACCTCGCCGACGCGCTCGAGGCCGCGCAGAAGTAGGGCCGACCGGCGGCATCCGCTCCGAGCGGATGCCGCCGTCCGGCGTCGCATGATGACCCGCACCCACACCCGCACCGCATCCATCGAGTCGCCCCGTTCCGTCGGGCGGCTCTTCGACGTGAAGCTGCTCGTCGGCATCCTCGTCGTCGTCGCACTCCTCGTCGTGTCGCTCTTCACGGGCGTATACGACATCGCGGGGGCCGCGGACGGCGCGGAGATGTTCCAGATCACCCGCGTGCCGCGCACGATCGCTCTCGTCCTCGCGGGAGCCGCCATGGCGATGGCCGGGCTCGTGATGCAGCTCCTCACCCAGAACCGCTTCGTCGAACCCACGACCACCGGCACGACCGAGTGGGCAGGGCTCGGTCTGCTGACCGTCATGGTGCTGGTGCCGAACCCGTCGATCCCGTTGAGGATGACGGGCGCCATCATCGCCGCCTTCATCGGCACGATGGTCTTCTTCGCATTCCTGCGCCGCGTCTCCCTCCGGTCGTCGCTCATCGTCCCGATCGTCGGGATCATGCTCGGCGCCGTCGTCGGATCGGTGTCGACGTACTTCGCGCTCGTCACCGACTCGCTCCAGGCGATCGGCGTCTGGTTCGCCGGCAGCTTCACCTCGGTGCTCCGCGGGCAGTACGAGATGCTCTGGATCGTGGCGGTCGTCGGGGTCGTCGTCTTCATCGTGGCGGACCGCCTCACGATCGCCGGACTGGGGGAGGAGATCGCCACCAACGTCGGCGTGGACTACAACCGCGTGATCCTGCTCGGGACCGTGCTGATCGCCGTCACCACCGGAGTCGTCACGGTCGTCGTCGGCAACCTCCCGTTCCTCGGACTGATCGTGCCCAACATCGTCTCGATGGTCCGAGGAGACGACCTGCGCAGCAACCTGCCGTGGGTGTGTCTGCTGGGCATCGCGATCGTCACGGTCTGCGACATCATCGGCCGCACGATCATCATGCCGTTCGAGGTCCCGGTCTCGCTGATCCTCGGGATCGTCGGCGCGATCGTCTTCATCCTCCTGCTGCTGAGGCAGCGTCGTCGTGGCTAGCGCACTCGCGGTCGATGCCCGCACCTCCGGATCCTTCACGTCCGCGCATGCGCGCCGTCGCTACGCCCTGGTGCTGGGCGTCCTCATCGTCCTCTCCGCGGCCTTCGCCTTCGCCCTGCTCGCCTGGGACAACCCCATGCCGATCGGATCGCCTGGGTTCTGGCGCATCGCGAAGCTCCGCGTGACGAATGTGACCGTGATGGCAGTGGTCGCGGTGGCGCAGGCGATCGCGACCGTGAGCTTTCAGACGGTCACGAACAACCGCATCATCACGCCGTCGATCATGGGGTTCGAATCGCTCTATCGGGTGGTGCAGACGACTACGGTCTACCTGTTCGGCGTCGCAGGGCTCGTCGCGATCCAGGGCGTCTGGCAGTTCGGCCTGCAGGTCGTCATCATGGTGGGGCTCGCGATGGCGCTCTACGGATGGCTGCTGTCGGGGCGCTACGGAAACCTCCAGATCATGCTCCTGATCGGGATCATCATCGGCGGCGGACTCGGGGCGATCTCGACCTTCATGCAGCGGCTGCTCACACCGAGCGAGTTCGACGTGCTGGCGGCTCGCCTCTTCGGCAACGTCTCCAACGCGGACGCGTCCTACCTGCCGCTCGCGATTCCGCTGTGCGTCGCCGCATCCGCGCTGCTGTGGCTGCGGGCACGGCGGCTGAATCTCCTCGCGCTCGGACCCGACGTGTCGCGCTCGCTCGGACTCGACCACAAGCGTGAGCTCTATGCCGTGCTCTTCCTCGTCGCCGTGCTGATGGCGACCTCCACCGCGCTGGTGGGCCCGATGACGTTCCTCGGCTTTCTCGTCGCGACCCTCGCGTACCAGTTCGCCGATACATACGACCACCGGCTCATCTTCCCGGTGGCGGTGCTCACCGCCTTCACGATCCTCGCCGGGGCGTACTTCGTCATGAAGAACGTCTTCTACGCGCAGGGCATGGTGTCGATCCTCATCGAACTCGTCGGAGGAACCGTGTTCCTCGTCGTCATCCTCAGAAAGGGCAGGCTGTGATCACACTCGACGGCGTCCGCCGCGACTACAGCGACCAGGTCGCGATCGGCCCTGTGGACCTCCGGATCCCCTCCGGCGGCATCACGGCACTGATCGGTCCGAACGGCGCGGGAAAGTCGACTCTGCTGACGATGATCGGCCGGCTCGGCGGCATGGACGCCGGAGCGATCGAGATCGCCGGATACGACGTGGCGACCACGAAGTCGAAGGATCTCGCCAAGATCGTCTCGGTGCTGCGGCAGGAGAACCACTTCGTCACCCGTCTCACCGTGCGCCAGCTGGTGGGCTTCGGGCGCTTCCCGCATTCGAAGGGCCGGCTGACGCGCGCCGACGAGGAGCTCATCAGCAGAGCGATCGACTTCCTCGATCTCGGGGACCTCGAAGGTCGATACCTGGACGAGCTCTCCGGCGGCCAGCGACAGCGAGCCTACGTCGCCATGGTCCTGGCGCAGGACACCGAGTTCGTGCTGCTCGACGAGCCACTCAACAACCTCGACATGAAGCACGCCGTGCAGATGATGAAGCACCTGCGCCGGGCGTCGGAGGAGCTGGGGCGCACGATCGTCATCGTGCTGCATGACATCAACTTCGCGGGGCACTACGCCGACCACATCTGCGCCATGAAGGACGGAGCCGTCATCGAGTTCGGGTCGCCCGCCGAGATCATGACCGGCGACGTGCTCACCCGGGTGTTCGATACGCCCGTGCGGGTGGTAGAGGGGCCGTCCGGTCCGTTGGCGGTCTACTACTGACGCTCAGAGCTCGACGCCGTGGTCCTCGTCGTTGACGCCGGTGTTGTGGCCGCGCCGGGACTCGTAGCCGATGAACCAGCCGAGCCAGACGATCGCGGCGAGCAGGATGCCGAGCCAGACGTTCTGGAAGATCAGGCCGATCACGACACCGACGATGAGCAGCCCTGCCGTGACGGAGAAGCGGAGTGCGTTGCGGGACATGGCCTCAGCCTAGGGGCGATCCGCGCCGTGCGGCAGGGTCAGCGACTCCGATGATCTTCGGGGGAGAGCCGCGGCCCACGACGGGGTTCGCTCACCCTGCTCGCGAAGATGAGGCGGATCACTCGCTGCCGGTGGCCGGCCCACGGGGCGAGCAGCTCGAGCATCCCGTCGTCATCCGTGCGGTGGCCCGTGAGGGCATAGCCGACCTGATGGGCCAGGTGGTAGTCCCCGACGCTCACGGCGTCAGGATCGCCGAGGGCTCTGATGCGGGTCTCGGCCGAGGTCCAGATGCCGACGCCCGGCAAGCTCGTCAGCACGCGATCGCGCTCCTCGCCGGCGGGGGCGGCCAGAAGTGCGCGCGAGACGCTCTCAGCGCGCTCGGCGGCGCGCACGACGGTCTTCGACTGCGGCGGCTGCACCGCGACCCGGTGCCAGTCCCACGACGGGATGCGGCGCCACTGCGCGGCGGTGGGGGCGGTGTACATCGGCCTCGGGGTGGGACCGGGTGCGCGCTCGCCGAACTTCGTGACGAGCTGTCTCCATGCACGGAACGCCTCGAGGCCGGTCACCTTCTGCTCGATGATCGCGCACGCGAGAGCGTCGAACACGACGCCCGTGCGAGCCAGGCGGATGCCGACCGACCGGCGTGCGACGTCGGCGATCAGCGGATGATGGGAGGGATCGAAGCCGGTGGGGTCGTCGTTCGCGCCGCACAGCTCCGGGACGCTGTCGAGCGCGTGCTCCGCTCCGTCGCCCCACGCCGTGGCGATGATCTCGTCGCCGCGGGCGCGCAGCGCGAGTGCGGCAGGACCGAGCGGCGTTCGCAGCGTGCGCCAGATCACCGGGCCGTCGAACACCATGGTCGGGTCGCCGGGCCCCCGTCGCAGCATGCCCACCGTCGCGCGGAGATCGACGGGTGCGGCCGGCCGATACACGGTCTCGCGCGGCGCGCCGCGGGAGGCCGCATCGGCGGCTCCGGCATCCGCGGTCAGGGTCATGCGCCCACCATACGTGGCGGGGCTGACACTCGGATCAGAAGCGGTCGGGCGAGGGCGTTCCGTGGCCGTAGCGGATGACGACGTCGGCGTGCCGGTCGAAGCGGTAGCCGATGCCGCGCACGGTGCGGACGATGTCCTCGTAGCGGCCGAGCTTCGCGCGCAGACGCCGCACGTGCACGTCGATCGTGCGCTCGCCGGGAGTCTCGTCGTCCTGCGCCTGCCAGAGCGCGGAGACCAGCTCGCTGCGCTCGATCGTCCGTCCTTCACGGAGCACGAGGTACTGCAGCAGCTCGAACTCCTTGTAGGTGAACGCCGCGGACTCGCCGTCGATCAGCACGCGCTTGCGCGAGATGTCGACCACGACGCCGCCTTCTTCGTCGGTCGCCTCCTCTTCGGCAGCGGCCTTGGTGCGTGCGATCGCACCCGGCTCGTGCAGTGCGAGACGGACGACGTCGAGGTCGCGGCCGCCGGAGCCGTGCGGGGCCAGGGCGACGGTGGCGTGCGTCTCGGCACCCGGTGCGAGCTCGGCGAGGGTGCGGCGCAGAGCGTCGACCAGGAGCGGGAGGCTGACGCCGGCTTCGGCCGCCTTGATCTCGTCGAGACCGACGTAGAGGGCGAATCCTCGCGGCGAGCGGACGGCGGGAAGATCTGCATCGAGCGGTGCGGCGGGCTCCGACGAGACGGTGCGGACGGCGGTGGCGGCGGCGGGACGCTCGAGAAGTGCGATGTTCGACATGATGATGTAGTCCTCAGGACGTGAGCCGGAAGAAGGCTCTGATGCGTTGCATGAATGACCGGGCGAGCCGGGAAGCGAGCACGGGGTGGGTGCTCGGAGACCAGTCCTCGCAGATCGCGAGAAGTCAGGTCAGACGGAGTGGCTGTTCGTTCA
Source organism: Microbacterium sp. Root280D1 (assembly GCF_001428975.1). NCBI lineage: Bacteria > Bacillati > Actinomycetota > Actinomycetes > Micrococcales > Microbacteriaceae > Microbacterium > Microbacterium sp. Root280D1. Next base: position 987,463 of record NZ_LMJK01000001.1, read on the forward strand.
GCGACACATTCGGCAACACATGCCAACGCGACCGGGCATCATCATCCCGGCAGTCCTGTTCGCCTCCTGGGCGGACAAAGGGCTTGCGTTGGTAGTCATGGGGGGATTATGTCGGAAGAAGTCCGCGCGTGTCAAAACGGCCGCCGGCCGGGGAGCGAGGCGTAACGTGGAGAAGGTGACCACTTCGACCCTCGCTGCCGGCTTCATCCTCACTGATGAGAAGGACGCCTCGCGGTACACGCTGACGCGCGACGGGCAGCTCGTCAGCGTGCTCGACTATCGCGACGACGGGAACACGATCGCCCTGACGCGAGCCTTCACCATCCCGACTTTCCGCGGCCACGGCTACGCGGGCGTCGTCGTGGAGGGAGCGGTCGCCGAGATCGAGGAGCGCGGAGATCGCAAGGTCGACGCCGTGTGCTGGTATGTCGCCGACTGGTTCCAGGCGCATCCCGAGCACGCGTCTCTGCTGCGCTCGCGCTGACGCATCGACGTGTGACGCTGTGTTACGCGGCGTCATTCCTCCGGTAATATGGATGCTCTGCTCAGCCCCGTCGGCTGAGGTGGTCAGGCGCTGACGCGCGCTGGTCCGAGGCTCGAAACCTCCGGCATCGTCCCCGACACCGGAGGTTCTTCCATGTCATCGTCCCTGCGCGCCCGCCCCCAGACACGGTGGTGGGCGCTCGTCGTCATCTCCCTCACGCAGCTGATCGTCGTCCTCGACGGCACCATCGTCAGCATCGCCCTGCCGCAGGCGCAGGCATCGCTCGGTCTGAGCGACGGCCAGCGTCAGTGGGTGGTCACGGCCTACGCCCTCGCCTTCGGCGCGCTGCTTCTGCTCGGAGGACGCATCGCCGACTACCTCGGTCGCAAGCGCACCTTCATGATCGGGATGGTGGGCTTCGGCGCGGCGTCCCTGTTCGGCGGCCTCGCGCAGTCCGGCTGGGAGCTGATCCTCGCGCGCGGCCTCCAGGGGGTCTTCGCCGCGCTCCTCGCTCCCGCCGCCCTCGCTCTCCTCACCGTGACCTTCCCCTCCGGGAAGGAGCGCAACACGGCGTTCGCCGTCTTCGGGACGGTCGCAGGAACAGGAGCGGCCGTCGGTCTGCTCCTGGGCGGATTCCTCACGGAGTTCACCGATTGGCGCTGGTGCCTGCTCGTCAACCTGTTCTTCGTCGCGATCGGACTGATCGGCGGAGCGCTCTTCCTGACGGAGAGCAGGGCGGACGGCGACAACCGCTACGACGTCTGGGGCGCGATCACCGTGACCCTCGGTCTCGGCTCCCTCGTCTACGGGTTCAGCCTCGCCGAGAACGGCTGGGGCGACCCGCTCACCATCACCTTCCTCGTGCTCGGAGTCGTGCTGCTCGCCGCGTTCGTCTGGGTCGAGAGCCGCGTGGCCCAGCCGCTCCTTCCGCTGCGGGTCGTCGCGGACCGGGTCAGGGGTGGTGCGTTCCTGATCCAGGGCGTGGCCGGAGCGATCATGATCGGCGCGACGCTCTACCTGACCTTCCACCTGCAGTTCGTGCTCGGGATGGGCGCGCTTCAGGCGGGCGCGGCGACCCTGCCGCTGCCGATCGCCACGATGATCATCGCCCCGATCGCGACCAAGCTGCTCGGAGTGATCGGACCGCGGCCGATGATGATCGTCGGACCGCTCATCGCCGCGGCGGGTCTGTTCCTGTTGTCGGGCATCACCCCGGACGGCGCCTACCTGGTGCAGATCGCCCCGGCGCTCGTGCTGCTCGGCGTCGGCATGGGCTTCGTCTTCATCCCGCTGCAGAACCTCGCTCTCACCGGAGTGGCTCCGCACGACGCGGGCATCGCGTCGGCAGTCGCCAACTCGGCCATGCAGATCGGCGGATCGATCGGCCTGTCGGTGTTCACAGCCGTGTACGCCGCGTCGGTCGGAGGGCACGCCCAGGCGGATCTCGACCCCGGGCAGTTGACCGACGCTTACGGCTGGGTCTTCATCGTCGCGTCGATCCTCATGCTCGTCGCCGCCGTGATCGCCGCGGTGATGGTGCGGGGCACGAAGGACGAGCTGATGCCGGCGCAGCCGGGACTGGCCGTCGCTGCGCACTGACGTCGTCGTGGCGTCCTCTCTCGGCCGGATCGCGGAGATCTCGATGCGGGGAACGGGCGCCACGGCACGCCTCGGACCGAATGTCGGTGGGGGTTCGTAGCGTGTGAGTATGCGAATCCTGCACACCTCCGACTGGCACATCGGCCGCACCTTCCATGGCAACTCGACCATGGACGCGCTGGCCGAGGTGCTCGGGGAGCTCACGGCGCAGGTTCGCGACCACGCGGTCGACGTCGTCATCGTCGCCGGCGACGTGTTCGACTCGGCGACCCCCGCCGGCCCCGCGTACACGCTTCTCGGTGACGCTCTCGTGGCGCTGCACGAGACGGGGGCCCGTGTGATCGTCACGAGCGGCAACCACGACTCCGCCGCGCGGCTGGGGTTCCAGGCGCGACTGCTGCGTGACGGCATCCATGTGCTGACCGACCCCCTCGCGATCGGCACTCCGGTGACACTGACAGACGCCGACGGCCCCGTGCACTTCTTCGGCATCCCCTACCTCGAGCCCGCCATCGTCCGACAGCACTGGAACGGGGCCGAACTGCGCACGCAGGCTCAGACGCTGGCGCACGCCATGGACCTCGTACGGGTCGGTATGAATGAACACCCCGGCCGGTCCGTCGCGATCGCCCACTGCTTCTCCGCCGGGGTCGACGCCACGGTGGGCCTCGAGCGCGAGGTCCGGCAGGGCGGTCTCGACGTCGTGCCGTTGACCGTGTTCGACGGTCCCGACTACGTCGCCCTCGGTCACATCCACGGGCGCCAGCAGATCAGCGAGCGCGTGCGCTACTCGGGCGCCCCCCTGCATTACAGCTTCGGCGAGCAGAACAAGCCGCGCGGGTCCTGGCTGGTCGAGCTCGACGCGACCGGACTGGCATCGGTCGAGTGGCTCGAGCTCCCCGTGCCTCGCCGTCTCGTCACGCTCACGGGCACCCTCGAGGAGATCCTGTCGACCGAGAACGTCGCCGCCCACGCGGAGGACTGGGTCTGCGCGGTCTACACCGACGCGCTCGCCCAGACAGAGCCGATGCGCCGACTCCGTGAGCGGTATCCGCACTGCGCGATGGTGCAGCATCAGCCGTCCCAGACCTCGGAGGCGATCGAGCGGTCGTACGTCGAGAGATTGCAGGGTGCCGTGACCGATCCTGAACGGATCGAGGCCTTCCTCGAGCACGTCCGCTCAGGACACGGGGCGACCGAGCGCGAGGCCGAGCTGATCCGCGAGGTGCTCGATGACCGCGTTCGTGCAGAAGCCCTCGTCTAGTCCGGTGGCCGCTCGACGCGAAGACTCTCCGACAGCGAAGGAGGCGCTCTGATGCAGCTGCACCTCCTCGAGGTCGAGGGCTTCGGGCCGTTCCGCGATCGTCAGGTCGTCGACTTCGACGCCTTCGCAGACGACGGCATCTTCCTGATCGCCGGTCGCACGGGAGCAGGCAAATCCAGCATCCTCGATGCGGTCTGCTTCGCTCTCTACGGTGGGGTGCCACGGTACGAGGGTGGCGAGAAGCGACTGCGCAGCGACCACTGCGAGCCCGACGACGTCACCGAGGTCGTCGTCGAGTTCAGCACTCCGGCAGGCCGATACCGGGTCACACGTTCGCCCGAGTACGAGCGGCCCAAGAAGCGTGGCGGCGGGATGACGGTGCAGTCGGCAGCCGTGCATCTCGACACGCTGGTCGGCGGCGAGTGGATCGGACTCGCTGCGAAGGAACGCGAGGCAGCCTACGAACTCGACGAGATCCTGCAGCTCAGCCGTGAGCAGTTCCTGCAGGTGATCCTGCTCGCGCAGAACCGCTTCTCGGAGTTCCTGCTCGCCGGCAGTCGTGAGCGGCAGGCGCTGCTGCGGCGGCTGTTCGGCACCGAGCGGTTCGAGGACGTGCAGACGCGTTTCGACGAGCGACGCAAGGCGGCGGAGCGGTCACTCGGAGCCCGTCTCGCCACCGTGTCAGCCCGCCTCGACGAAGGCGAGCGACTGGTCGACAACGCCGACCTCGGGCATGACAGCGACGCGCAGGGAGGCGACACCGCATCGAGTGAGGCGGAGTCCCTCGTGATGACGACGGACGAGCGTCTCGACCGTCTGCGTCGCGCTCAGGCTCGAGCGGACTACCGCGCCGAGCGTCGCGCGGCGGAGCGTGTCGACGCCGAGAAGGAGTCGGATGCCGCGGATGCGGCGCTCGCGACGCTGCGAGACGAGCAGAGGGCGCAGATCGAGCGCGATCGTGCCAGGGCAGCGCTCGATCGTCTCGAGGCCGAGGAGCATCGGATCGCGGACGCGCGGACGGAACTGCACGAGGCTCGGACTGCGGAGCTTCTTCGGGGCCCGATCACGGCCGCGGCGACGGCGTCTTCTGCGCTCGATGCGTCGATCGAAGCCGAGAAGCGCGCACGCGCCGTGTGGGCGGCTCACGACATCGTCACGGACGATCTCGCGGAATGGGCGGCTGAGCGCACCAGGCAGACGGGCACGTGGCAGCGGGCGGCGGAACTGGAGGGTTCCGCGTCCGCTCTCGACGCCGAACTCACCGCGGCCGCGGATGCCGTGGCGGCGGCGACCGCGCGGATCGAGGCCGCGGAGGCCGATCGCCTCGCTCTTCCGGGACAGCTCGAACAGCTCACTCTGGACCGCGACGCCGCGAGGCAGCGTGCCGATCGCGTCGCGGATCTGGCTGCAGCGCGAGATGGTGCCGCCGTGCGGCATGCGGCGGCGCTCGAGGCGGAACGCCTCCGCGTCGCGCACGGCGGCGCGGAGCGAGAGCTCGCTGAGGCCAGCGCCGCGCTCGCCGCGGCCCAGACGGCGCTGGCTCAGCTCAGACAGCGGCGCCTCGACGGCATCGCGGGAGAGCTGGCGGCTTCCCTGCAGGACGACGACGCGTGTCCGGTATGCGGATCCCCCGAGCATCCCGCTCCCGCCGTGCACACGGATCCGGTGTCCGCCGACGACGTCGACGAAGCCGAGACCGAGCGCGACATCATCGCCCGGCGTGAGCGGGACGCCGCCGAGCACGTGTCCGCGCTGCGTGCGGATCTCGCCGCCGCAGTCACCCGGGCCGACGGCCGAGCAGCCGATGAGGCGGCCACAGAGTTGCACGACGCGACCGCCGCACACGCGGAGAGCGTCGAGGCCTCGCACGAGCGGACGAGGCTCGAACAGCGGCGCGACGCCCTGATCGAACGCATCCGGCAGCTCGAGATCGATCGCGAACGTGACTCCGCCGCGCTGGCCGCAGCCCGCGAGGAGCACTCGCTCGTGGCTCAGCGCATGGCCGAGGCGCGTCAGGCGATCGCCGACGCGAAAGGACCGTTCGACTCCGTGGCAGCGCGGCTCGCTGCGACGCTCGATGAAGTTCAGGCTGCTCTCGCGCTGGTCGAGGCGTCGGCCGAACGTGAGCGCAGAGCAGAGGCGGCGACCGCGGCGATGCTCGAGCGGGACGCCGCACTCGCCGCCTCCGAGTTTCCCGACGTGGCCGCTGTCGAGCGGGCGCTGCGCTCCGCCGCTTCCCAGGCGGCGCTCGAGAGCCGGATCACGCAGCATGCCGTGCTCAGAGAGAAGGAGCGCGCGATCCTCCTCGACCTCGAACTGCGCACGCTGCCCGAGGAGCCGATCGATCTCGATCCCGCCGAGCTGAGGTCCCTCGCCGCTCGGCAGCGCTGGTCGGCAGCGGTCGACGAAGCCGGGCGAGCTGCCGCCGTGGCGGAGCAGCTCGCAGCACTCATCGAGGCCGCCGCCGCCGAGCACGCGCGCACCGCGGAGGACGCCGCCGAGTACGAAGTCCTGCAGAACCTGGCCGACACCATCGCCGGGCGCGGTGCGAACACGCGAAAGATGACCCTCGAGACGTTCGTGCTGGCCGCGGAGCTCGAGGAGATCGTCGAGGCGGCCAATCGACGCCTCGGTGACATGTCGACCGGGCGCTACCAACTGCGTCACTCCGACGCGCTCGCCGCGCGCGGCGCGGCATCCGGGCTCGGGATCGTCGTGTTCGACGCATTCACCGGCCAGACGAGGCCAGCGCAGTCCCTGTCAGGAGGCGAGACGTTCCTGAGTTCGCTCGCCCTCGCTCTCGGACTCGCCGAGGTGGTCACGGCGCGAGCCGGCGGCATCCGTCTCGACACCCTCTTCATCGACGAGGGGTTCGGATCCCTCGACGGCGACACGCTCGACGTCGCTATGCGCACCCTCGACGAGCTCCGACAGGGCGGTCGCACCGTCGGGGTGATCAGCCACGTCGAGGCGATGCAGGAGCAGATCCCCGCGCAGCTCTCCGTACGCGCGACGCCGAACGGGCCGAGCGTCATCGAGACTCGCTGAGACCCCGCACCGACGCGGTGCGTGTCTCAGACGCCGTACTCCCGACGGATCACCTCGCGCAGCTGCACGCTGCAGCGGGCGATCGCCTCGCGGAAGTCGACGAGCGCACCGTCCTCGGCTCGATCGGAGATCGCTCGGAAAGCACGGATCGGCACCCCGAACTTCTCGGCGACCCAGATGTACGCATAGGTCTCCATGTCGACCAGTCCCGCACCGGACGGCCGGATGACGGCCGTGATCCCCGCATCGCCGACGAAGCTGTCTCCGGTCGCGATCAGCACACCCTCGCGGCCCGTCGACACGCGCGCCGGCAGGGAGACGTGCTGCCCTGCGACACCGTCGAGGTCGAACACGTCATGCTGCAGCGCGCTGCCGATCTCGTGGACCGTCGCCTCGAGTTCAGGGTCGATCCCACCGGCGGTGCCGACGACCACGACCTCGGAGTACTCCTTGGCGTCGAGCGCACGGGTCAGGGCGTAGACGGCCTGCATCTTGCCCTCGCCGGTCACGAGCTGGTCGAATCCCTCGAGCTCCTCCGGGAACGCTGCGAGTTCGGAGGCCATGGCTGCGACGAGAAGTTTCACTCCGCCATCCTCTCAGGTGCATCGGCCGCCGCGGAGTCACGCGCGTGCGATCCACGTCATCTCGATGTAACACTGGAGGAGGATACTGACGTCGGGTAGACCGGAGGAACACATGACCCTGCAGCAGCAGATTTCTGAAGCGCTCGGCGTGAGGGCCGAGATCGACCCCGAGATCGAGGTGGAGCGCCGCGTGCAGTTCCTCGTCGACTACCTGCGCACCACCGGCGCGAAAGGTTTCGTGCTCGGCATCTCGGGCGGTCAGGACTCGACACTCGCCGGTCGTCTGGCGCAGCTCGCCGTCGAGCGGGTGCGAGCAGAGGGCGGGGAGGCGAAGTTCCTCGCCGTCCGGCTGCCGTACCGCATCCAGAAGGACGCGGCGGATGCCCAGGCAGCACTCGAGTTCATCGAGCCGGATGCGTCGGTCGAGGTGAACATCCAGAACGGCGTCGACGGCGTCGAGGAGGACATCGAGTTCGCCGTCACGAGCGACATCAGCGACTTCAATCGCGGCAACATCAAGGCGCGAGTGCGCATGGTGACGCAGTACGCGCTGGCCGGCCACGACGGTCTGCTCGTGATCGGCACCGACCACGCGGCTGAGGCCGTGACGGGCTTCTACACGAAGTTCGGCGACGGGGCCGCCGACATCCTCCCGCTCGCCGGGCTCACCAAGAGGCAGGGGCGTTCGCTTCTCCTGCTCCTCGACGCTCCCGACCAGCTCGCCTACAAGGTGCCCACCGCCGATCTGCTCGACGGTCAGCCCGGTCGCGCCGATGAGGACGAGCTCGGACTCACCTACGAGCAGATCGACGACTTCCTCGAAGGGCGCCAGGTCGACCCGGAGGTCGCCGGGCGCATCGAGTCGCGCTATCTCGCCACCCAGCACAAGCGCAACCTGCCGGTCACGCCCGACGACTCCTGGTGGCGCTGAGCGGCCCATCGTGATCCCGTGTCGGATGCCGCGGCTAGTGTCGAAGTGTCCGACAGAACGGGAGCATCGTGCGGATCGACATTCAGGCGCAGCGCGTCATCTGGAGCGCGAGCGACCTCAAGGCGGCCGCCGAATGCGAGTTCGCGTGGTGCCGTGCGATCGACGCCAAGCTGGGGCGGGTCCCCGCGATCGACGAGCCCGAAGACGCGACGCTGGCGCGGGCGGCGCTGCTCGGAGACGTGCATGAGCGGAACGTCTTGGCGCGCTATCTCGATGATCTCGGCGCCGATCGGGTGCATCTCGTCGAGAAGGTGTCGTCCGTCGACGCAGTTGCCCTGGCGGCGGCGGTCGAAGAGACGGTCCAGGCACTCGGCTCCGACGCTGTCGTCGTCTTCCAGGCGGCTTTCGCTACACCCGAGTTCGTGGGATTCGCAGATTTCCTGAAGCGCGACGACGACGGTCGCTGGCGGGTGCAGGACTCGAAGCTCGCCCGAAAAGCGCGGGTCACGGCCCTCATGCAGCTCGCGGCATATGTCGATCAGCTCGATCGGCTCGGCATCCCACGATCCGACGAGGTCGACCTCATCCTCGGCGACGGCTCAGTGAGCACCCACTCCGTCGACGACCTCCTCCCGTTGTTCCAGGTGCGACGGGCGCGTCTGCGCGCGCTCATCGCAGATCGTCGCATCGACGACGGTTCCGCCGGGGCCGCGCTGGCGTGGGGCGACGACCGCGGCGATCTCGAGGTCGTGGCGTGCGGGCGCTGCGCCACCTGCGAGGAACAGGTGATCGCGCACCGAGATCTCCTCATGGTCGCCCGCATGCGGCCCGTGCAGCGTGCGCGACTGAGAGCCGCCGGCATCGAGACCATCGATGCCTTGGCAGAGGCGCCCACGCCCCCTGACGGCATGAACACCGACACGTTCGAGACTCTGAGGGCACAGGCCCGACTGCAGATCCAGGCGGATGCCGACGGTGCGCCGACCTATGACGTGCACTACGCGGCCGCGATCCATACGCTCCCGGTGCCGAGCCACGGAGACATCTTCTTCGACTTCGAGGGTGACCCTCTCTACACCGAGCCGGCGCCGGACGGTCAGGCTCACTGGGGGATCGACTACCTCTTCGGATGGGTCGACAACTCCGATCAGTACACCGCGCTCTGGGCACACGATTTCGCGGCGGAACGCGAGGCGTTCGAGAGGTTCCTCGACTTCGTGAAGCTGCGGCGCGCGGCTCATCCGGGCATGCACATCTATCACTACGCCCCGTATGAGACCTCGCACCTCGTGGCCATGGCGGCGCGGCACGGCGTCCGTGAGGGCGAGATCGATCGACTGCTGCGTGAAGGAGTGTTCGTCGACCTGTATCCGCTCGTGCTGCGGACCGTGCGGGTCGGCACGAGGTCGTACTCCATCAAGAAGCTCGAGCCTCTCTACATGGGCGCGGATGTGCGCACGAGCGACGTCCAGAAGGGCGATGACTCGATCGTGCAGTACGTCGCGGCTCGAGAGCTCGCGGCGGCGGGGGAGCAGGAAGAAGCGGATGCCGTGTTCGCCGACCTCGCCGACTACAACCGCTACGACTGCGTCTCCACCCGGCGCCTCCGCAACTGGCTGATCGACATCGCGAGGGCTGAGGGCGTGACTCCGGCGCCGCCGGATGAAGCGGACGAGGTGATCTACGAGCCGTCACCGCGCTCGGTGTCACTGCTCGCCGATGCGGAGCGCGCGGTCGACGCAGGCGACGACGGTCAGGTGCATCGCATCGCGGCCGCGGCGATCGACTACTTCCCGCGCGAGGCGAAGAGCTTCTGGGTCTCGCACTTCCAGCGACTGCGCGAACCCGTCACGATGTGGGACGGCACGCGTGACGTCGTGCGCATCGACCGCGCCTCATCGCGCGTGCAGAGGGACTGGAGCATCGGCGAGGGCCGACGGGTGATGTCGCGCGACATCGAGATCCGCGGCGAGGTGTCGCCGGGCACCACTCTGGGCGCCGGGGCGCAGCCGTTCGCCCTGTATCCGGTGCCGGCTCCCTTCGACACCGAGGCACCGTCACGAGCGGTGCATGTCCCTCACACCGTCACGGTCGCTGAGGTGCTCGACGACGGCTACCTGATCACCGAGACGGCGATCCAGGGGCAGACCTGGGACGAGCTTCCCCTCGCTCTCACTCCGGCTGCGCCGCCACGCGTCGTCTCGCTGCAGGGCGCGATCGATGAGTGGGCGGACTCCGTCCACGCGGCCGCCCCCGGGTTCCCGCGTGACGCGGCCACCGACGTGCTTCGTCGCATCCCTCCGCGCACGCTGTCCGGTCGTCCGCTGCCCGAGCAGGGCGACGACGTGATCGACGCCATCGTCCGAGGCGTGCTCGATCTCGACCGCAGCTACCTCGCCGTGCAGGGCCCCCCGGGGACCGGCAAGACCTACACGGGCTCGCAGGTGATCGCCCGGCTGGTGAAGGAGCACGGATTCCGGATCGGTGTCGTGGCGCAGTCCCACGCGATCATCGAGAACCTCCTCGAACGAGTCGTCGCCGACGGTGTGCCGGCGAGTCAGGTCGGCAAGGCTCCGAAAGACCCCTCCGTCGAGCCGGGCTACACCGTCATCTCCAAGAACGGCATGGCGTCATTCCTCGCCGAGCAGGCCGAGCACGGTGCGGTCGTCGGCGGCACAGCGTGGGACTTCAGCAACACCGCCCGCGTCGAGCGCGGAGGGCTCGATCTCCTCGTGGTCGACGAAGCAGGGCAGTTCTCGCTCGCGTCGACGATCGCCGTCGCGGCCGGAGCGAAGAACCTGCTGCTCCTCGGAGACCCTCAGCAGCTTCCTCAGGTCAGTCAGGGCGCGCACCCCGAGCCGGTCGACACCTCGGCGCTCGGCTGGGTCATGGACGGCGACGCGGTCATCAAGCCCGATCACGGCTACTTCCTCGCGAGATCGTGGCGCATGCATCCGTTCGTCGCGGCCCCGGTGTCCAGGCTCGCGTACGCGGGCCAGCTCGCCTCGGCACCCGGAACCGAGAGGCGGTCGATCGACGGCGTCGACGCGGGGCTCCACGTCGTCCCGCTGCGGCATCGAGGCAACGCCACAGAGTCGCCGGAAGAGGCGACCGAAGTGGTGGCGCTGGTACGCGGTCTCGTCGGACGCACGTTCACCGACAATGATGCGGAGTCCACGGCGCGCCCGCTGGCGCAGAACGACATCATCGTCGTCGCGCCGTACAACGCCCAGCGTCAGACCGTGCACGATGCGCTCGCCGCGGCGGGCTTCCACGACGTCCCGGTCGGCACGGTCGACAACTTCCAGGGCAAGGAGGCGGTGGTCTCGATCACCTCGCTCGCGGCGTCCAGCGGACGCGATGCTCCGCGAGGCCCGGAGTTCCTCCTGCTGCAGAATCGGTTGAACGTGGCGATCTCGAGGGCGCAGGTCGCGGCGTACCTCATCCACTCACCGGCCCTGCTCGACGATCTTCCGCGCACTCCCGAGGGGGTCGCTCGGATGAGCGCCTTCGCGCGTCTGGTCGGAGCGGCGAGCTGAGGTCGCCGTCGGCAGAGGAGAGCGATGACTCACACGATCGATGATGTCCTGCGAGCCTCGGCGGCGTGGGTGTGGTTTCCCCGCGGCAGCGAGCAGCAGCGGAGCCATCTGCAGCTGGTGCGGTATCCGACGCGATTCGGTGGCGGAGTGCGCGGCTCGCAGGTCGACTCGGATGCGGATGCCGCGACCGTCGTAGAACACGCCATCGACCGCACGAGGGCGTGGGACGAGAGCGAGCTGCGGTTCTGGACCAACGCGTCCGACCGCCCCGATCTCGAAGCCGAGCTCCGCAAGCGCGGAGCCGAGCACATCGACACCGTGGCCGTCTTCGCGAGCCGGATCGACAGCGCCACGATCGACAGCGCCGCGAGCGATGTCCCGCCTGAAGCCAGGGCGGAGGTCGTGCGAACGCTCGAGCAGGTTCGCGAAGTCGACGCGATCAATGTGCCGGTCTGGAAGCAGCAGCCGCTCGATGACGAAGGCCTGCGCATCGAACTCGACGAGATCACATCGGCGTACGACGCAGGCACGCAGGTGCGTGTTCTCGCCCGTCTCAGCGCGGACGGCGAGGCGGTCAGCACGGGCGGCTGCACGATCGTCGACGGCTTCGCACGTCTGTGGGGAGCGGCGACGATCGAGCAGGCACGGGGACGAGGAGCCTACCGTGCCGTCCTCGTGGAGCGGCTTCGCCAGAGCGCGGCACGGGGAGCGACCACGGCGTTGGTGAAGGGGCGCACCGCCACCTCCGCGCCGATCCTCGCGCGAGCGGGTTTCACGAAGTACGGCGAGGAGCGCTGCTACCTCGTGAGGGCGTGAGTCACACGACGCGGCTGTTCGAGCGCGGTCAGACGCCTGTGCCGCCGAGTTCGTCGCGCACGATTCGCGCTCCCGCTGACAGGGCGCTCATCTTGTCGAGAGCGACGCGCCTCGGTAGGGGCGCCATCCCGCAGTTCGAGCTGGGGATGAGCAGGTCCGCATCGACGAACTCGAGCGCGCGCCGCAGGGTGTCGGCGACTTCTTCCGGAGTCTCGATCTGCTCGCTCGCGACGTCGATCGCGCCGAGCATCACCTTCTTGCCGCGGATCAGCTCGATGAGGTCGAGCGGCACGTGGGAGTGGTGGCTCTCCAGCGAGACGATGTCGATGGTGGATCGCTGCAGAAGGGGGAACGACTCCTCGTACTGCCTCCACTCGGCTCCGAGGGTCGCCTTCCAATCGTTGTTGGCCTTGATCCCGTAGCCGTAGCAGATGTGGACCGCGGTCTCCGCACGCAGTCCTTCTGCTGCCCGCTCCAGAGCAGCGACGCCCCAGTCCTTCATCTCGTCGAAGAACACGTTGAACGCGGGCTCGTCGAACTGGATGATGTCGACTCCGGCTGCCTCGAGCTCTTTCGCCTCCTGATTGAGGATCGTCGCGAACTCCCATGCCAGCTTCTCGCGGCTGCGATAGTGGCGGTCCGACAGCGTGTCGATCATCGTCATCGGGCCAGGCAGCGCCCACTTGATCGGCTGGTCGGTCTGCTGGCGCAGGAAGGCCGCGTCGTCCACGAACACGGGCGCGCGGCGGCTCACTGCGCCGACGACGGTCGGCACGCTCGCGTCATAGCGGTCGCGGATGCGGACCGTCTCCCGATTCTCGAAGTCGACTCCGTCGAGATGCTCGATGAAGGTGGTGACGAAGTGCTGACGGGTCTGCTCCCCGTCGCTGATGATGTCGATCCCGCGTCGACGCTGCTCGTGCACTGCGGCGCGCAGGGCGTCATGCTTGCCCTCCACGAGCGCATCGCCCTGCAGCTCCCACGGCGACCAGAGGACTTCGGGCCGGGCGAGCCACGCCGGCTTGGGCAGACTTCCGACGATCGAGGTGGGGAGGAGTTCTCGCACGGTCGACGATCCGCGGCCGGTCATCGGACCGCAACGGGGGAGGCGGACGCGGGGGAGGACGGAGCGGGATACCCGGCAGCCCACCGGTCCAGCACCGTCCGGTGCGGCGTGACGAAGTGCTCATCGGCGTAGCGTCCCTGCACGACGGCGAGCTGGCTGCGCTCCTCGCGGTCGTACGTGATCTCCGTCTGCTGATAGTCGTCGTGGGCGAGGCTCGGACGGTAGACGCTCTCGGCCGGCGCATTCGCATTGTAGATCTCAGGCCGGTAGATCTTCTGGAAGGTCTCCATGGTGCTGATCGTGCCGATGAGCTGCAGATCGGAGTAGTCGCTCAGGAGGTCGCCGCGGAAGTAGAAGGCGAGGGGGGCGACGCTGCCGCGTGGCATGAAGTAGCGGACCTGCAGCCCCATCTTCCCGAAGTACTCGTCGGTGAGCGAGAAGGAGTCCTGCACGTACTCGGCGCCGAGCACGGGGTGGTGGTTGCCGTTGCGGTGATAGGTCCTGCTGGTCGAGACGCTGATGCAGATCACCGGCAGGGTCGAGAAGCGCTCCTGGTACGCCTCGGACTCGAGGAAATGCTGGAAGAGCTTGCCGTGCAGCACGCCGAAGTCGTCGGGAGTGGAGAATCCGCCGGCGGCCGCGCTCGCCGCAGGCAGGACGACGCTGAAGTCGTAGTCGCGGAGGTAGGAGGAGAAGTTGTTTCCCACGATCCCATGGTGGCGTTCGCCGGTCAGCCGGTCGACGATGTGGACGTCGAGCACCTCGAGCACCGGGAACTCCTCGTCGTTGCCATCGGCGAATCGCAACTGCACCGAGACGATGTCGAGCTCGACCGTGTAGCGCTCGTCGCCGCCCGCGAGGTCGTTGAAGCGACGGTCGATCATCTCCAGGGCGTTGCGGAGGTTCTGCTGGCGGCGCTCGCCGCGCGCGAGGTTGGCGAAGTTCGTGGTGATGCGCGAGCTGTCGGACGGGGCATAGTCCTCGTCGAAGCGAGTGGTCGTGATGCTGAACGTGATCTCGTTCGCCATGAGGGGCCAATCCGGAAGAGGGGAGGCCCATCGGGCCTCGCGAAAGCGGTGATCTCATAGTGCAGCGATGCCGGAGCTATCGGGTAATTCGGCTCCGCTATGCGGTGATATAGCCTTCTCCTATGCCTAGGCGATCGAGCGGGATCACACTGCAACAGCTCCAGTACTTCATCGAGGTCGCTGCGGAGGGGTCCATCACCGCGGCGGCCGACGTGCTCTATGTCGCGCAGCCCACGATGTCCGCGGCGATGAAAGACCTCGAGAGCCGAGTCGGACGCGATCTGCTCACCCGGTCGGCGCGAGGGGTGACGCTCACGAGCGACGGCACGGAGTTCCTCGGGTATGCCAGACAGATCGTCGAGCAGGCCGAGCTTCTCGAGCAGCGCTACCTCGGGCGGCCACCGTCGCGCCGCCTCCTCGGGGTCTCCACCCAGCATTACTCCTTCGCCGTCGACGCATTCGTGCGGATGGTCAAGCGCTCGAGCGCCGCCGAATACGAGTTCTCGCTCCGCGAGACCCGCACGTGGGACATCATCGAGGATGTGCGGACGCTCCGCAGCGAACTCGGCATCCTCTTCCGCAACGACTTCAACCGCAACGTGATCGACAAGCTCCTGCGGGACTCGGGTCTCGCATTCCATCCGCTCTTCATCGCCGAGCCGCACATCTTCGTCTCACGGCGGAACGCACTCGCGTCGCGAGACCGTGCGACCCTCGACGATCTCGTCGGCCTTCCGCGTCTCACCTTCGACCAGGGCGCGAACAACTCGTTCTACTTCGCGGAGGAGATCCTCTCGACCCTCTCGAGTGCGCGGGAGATCCGGGTCTCCGATCGAGCGACGATCTTCAACCTGATGATCGGTCTCGACGGATACACGATCTCGACCGGCATCATCAGCGACGATCTCGATCCCGAGATCGTCGCCGTGCCCCTCGACGTCGACGAGCGCATCGAGATCGGCTGGATCGGACGCACGGCCATACCGCTCACCGAACAGGCTCAGCAGTACCTCGGCGAGGTGCGAGACGTGGTGGCGAGCTTCGGCGTGCCCCTTCTCGAGGACGAACCGCGCGAGCCGGAGATCCGTCAGACGGTGCCGTAGAGCCGATCGCCGGCGTCGCCGAGTCCGGGCACGATGTAGCCCTTCTCGTTGAGGCGCTCATCCAGGGCCCCGAGCACGATCGTCACGTCGCGGTCTCCGACGAGCGCCTCGATGGCGGCGAGGCCTTCGGGAGTGCCGAGCAGGCAGATCGCTGTGACGTCCTTGGCCCCGCGGTCGAAGAGGAACTGGATGGCGGCAGCCAGCGAGCCGCCGGTCGCGAGCATCGGATCGATCGCGAAGCACTGACGATCGCTCAGGTCGTCGGGAAGGCGCTCGGCGTAGGTGGTCGGCTCGAAGGTCTCCTCGTCGCGGACCATGCCCAGGAACCCGACCTCTGCCGTCGGCAGCAGCTTCACCAGGCCCTCGAGCATGCCGAGGCCGGCGCGCAGGATCGGCACGACGATCGGACGGGGCTCCGAGATCTTCACGCCCATCGTCGTCGTCACGGGAGTGGTGATCTCGACCGGACTGACCTTCACGTTGCGGGTCGCCTCATACGCGAGAAGCGTCACGAGCTCTTCGGTCAGCTGCCGGAAGACGGGCGACGGGGTGCGATGGTCGCGCAGCACCGAGAGCTTGTGAGTGACGAGAGGGTGGTCGGCGACGTGGACACGCATGGATACAGGCTAATGCGCCGGGGGCTCCGGTACGACATCGGATGCCGCCGGCTGCCCGAGCGGCTGTCGTAGGCTCGACGCATGACCGCCTCCGACGCCCGTGCGATGCGACGCGCGCTCGAGCTCGCGGCCGAGGCATCGGCGGCCTCGGAGATCCCGGTCGGCGCGGTGGTGCTCGACGCAGAGGGCCGGATCATCGCCGAAGGACGCAATCATCGTGAGGCGACCCACGACCCCACGGGGCACGCCGAGATCGCGGCGCTGCGGTCGGCCGCGGCGTCCGTCGGCTCGTGGAATCTCGACGGCCACACCCTCGTCGTGACCCTCGAGCCCTGCATCATGTGCGCGGGGGCGATCCTGCAGGCGCGGATCGGCCGCGTCGTCTTCGGCGCGTGGGATGACAAGGCGGGGGCCGCCGGCTCCATGTACGACGTGCTGCGCGACCGTCGGCTGCCGTACCGCGCCGAGGTCGTCGGCGGGGTCGAAGCGGATGCCGCCACGGCCCTGCTGCGGAGCTTCTTCGAGCAGCGGCGCTGACGGCTACGGCACCCCGCGCGCGATCAGTCGGAGGACTTGAGCACGAAGACGTCGGTCGACGGCTCGGGGTCGAGCGACGGCCGGTACACGTCGGGCTCGATGTAGATCACGCGTGCGATCGGAAGAGCCTCGCGGATGCGGGCCTCGATCGCATCGATGTCGACAGCTGCCTCGCGCAGCGGCTTGTTCGCGTTGAGTGCGATCTTCGCCGCGACCATGAGCTCGTCCGGGCCCAGGTAGAGGGTCTTCATGTGGATGATCTTCTCGATCTCGTCGCCCGCGTTGATCGCGTCGACGATGCGATCGTTATCGGCCTGCGTGGCGCCCTCGCCCACGAGGAGGCTCTTCGTCTCGACGCCGAGCACGATCGCGATGAGCACGAGCAGGATGCCGATCATCAATGTGCCGAGTGCGTCGAACAGCGGGTTTCCGGTGATCACGGTGAGCCCGACGCCGAGCAGTGCGAACGTGAGACCGGTGAGTGCCCCGACGTCCTCGAGGAGCACGACGGGGAGCTCCGGCGCCTTCGCGCGGCGCACGAACGACACCCAGGACTGGCCCGTGTCACGGACGAGATTGCTCTCTCTGACGGCGGTGCGCAGCGAGAACGACTCGAGGCCGATCGCGACCACCAGCACGACGATCGGCAGCCACCACCACGTCTTGTCGAGTTCATGCGGGTGCGTGAGCTTGTCGATCGCCTCGTAGATCGCGAACAGACCTCCGACGGAGAACAGGATGATCGACACCACGAACGCGTAGACGTACCGTTCCCGCCCGTAGCCGAAGGGGTGCGCCCTGTCCGCCTCGCGCTTCGCCTTGCGTCCGCCCAGCATGAGCAGCAGCTGGTTGCCCGAGTCGGCGACCGAGTGGATCGCCTCGGCGAGCATCGATGCGGATCCCGACAGCGCCCACGCGAGGAACTTCGCCAGGGCTATGCCCAGGTTCGCCAGGAACGCCGCGAGAATGGCCTTGCCGCCGCCGGATGCACTCATGCGTCGAGTCTAGATCGGCTCGTCGGTGGTCGCCCGGTGCGCCCGCCGTAGGATGGCGACATGGCTGACTCGCTTCCCGCTCTCGCGTTCCTCGGTGCCGGATCGATGGGCGGCGCGATCCTCCGAGGGGTGGCCGCATCCGGCATCCAGGTCGACGGAGGAATCACCGCGACGAACCGCACGCCCGAGAAGGCGGCGGCCCTCGCCGACCTCGACGGGGTCAGGAGCATCGCCCTGTCCGAGACCACCGACGGCAACGCGGATGCGGTCGCGAAGGCTCGCATCGTCCTCGTCGGGGTGAAGCCCGCGATGGTCCCCGATCTGCTGCGCGAGATCGCCCCGCATCTGGCCGACGACGCGATCGTCGTGAGCCTCGCCGCGGGCGTCACGCTCCAGACCTTCGCCGACAACCTCGGCGCCGACGTGCGGGTCATCCGATCGATGCCGAACACGCCCTCGACAGTTGGCAAGGGAGTCACCGGTCTGGCCGCGGGGGCAGCGGCATCCGACGACGATCTCGCCCTCGTGCACCGCCTCTTCGCCACCGTGGGCGCGGTCGTCGAGGTTCCCGAATCGCAGATCGACGCCCTCTCGACGATCTCGGGTTCCGGCCCCGCCTACGTCTACCTGCTCATCGAGGAGCTGACGAAGGCAGCCGTCGGAATGGGCTTCAGCGAGAGCGACGCGCGGGTCATGGTGGAGCAGACCTTCATCGGCGCCACTGCGCTGCTCGATGCGTCGGGTGAGGAGCCGTCCGAGCTCCGCCGCAGGGTCACGAGCCCCAAGGGCACCACCGAGAAGGCCGTGGCGGTGCTGCAGGACGCGCACCTCGATCGCACCTTCGCGGATGCTGCCGCCGCCGCGCTCGCCCGCGCGAAGGAACTCGCGGCCGGAGCCTGACATGCAGCTGCGGTTCTCCGGGGAGATCTGGTTCTGGCGCGGTCCCGCGCCGTTCCATTTCGTCACCGTGCCGCCGGCGGAGAGCGAGATGATCGGTGAGGTCGCGAGCGTCGTCACCTACGGATGGGGGATGATCCCCGCATCCGTCACGATCGGCGACACGACCGTGACCACCGCCCTCTGGCCCAAGGACGGCGGCTACATCGTGCCGATCAAGAAGGCACTGCAAGACCGTGAGGGCGTCGGCGTCGACGACCTCGTCGAGATCGCGCTCGACATCGACGCCTGACGTCCGTCGCGCGGATGCCGGTCAGCGGTCGAGGGCGGCGAAGCGCTCGATGTCGCTGTTGGTGCCCGAGACGATGATCAGATCGTGGTTGGTCACGATCGTGTTCGCCTCGGCGTAGCGGAACGGCTTGCCCGGGCTCTTCACTCCCACGACCGTGACCTTGTACTTGCTGCGCACGCCGGACTCGTTCAGACCCACGCCGCGGATGAACTTCGGCGGGTACATCTTGGCCAGCACGAAGTCGTCGTCGAAGCGGATGAAGTCGAGCATCCGGCCGGAGACGAGGTGCGCGACGCGCTCACCGGCTTCTCGCTCGGGGTAGATGACGTGGTTGGCGCCGACGCGGGCGAGGATCTTGCCGTGCGACTGCGAGACCGCCTTGGCCCAGATCTGCGGCACCTTGAGGTCGACGAGGTTCGCGGTGATCAGCACCGACGCCTCGATCGACGAGCCGACGGCGACGACGGCGACCTGGAAGTCCTGCGCGCCGATCTGCCGCAGGGCGTCGATGTTCTTGGCGTCGGCCTGCACCGTGTGCGTGACGCGGTCCGACCATTTCTGCACGAGCTCGAGGTTGTCGTCGATCGCCAGGACCTCGCGGTCGAGACGATCGAGTTCGCCTGCGCAGGCGGCACCGAACCGGCCGAGAC
Source organism: Microbacterium sp. Root280D1 (assembly GCF_001428975.1). NCBI lineage: Bacteria > Bacillati > Actinomycetota > Actinomycetes > Micrococcales > Microbacteriaceae > Microbacterium > Microbacterium sp. Root280D1. The sequence continues at coordinate 1,006,913 of NZ_LMJK01000001.1, forward strand.
CGATGACGAGGACGGGAGCGTCGCCCCGGAGGACTTCAACCAACGATCGGCCTTTCCACGGGCAGTGAGTAGTACTGCGTTCGCGATGTCGCGGCGACGGCCGCGGCGAGAGTCACTGTACCAACGCGCCCCATGAAGATGGTGGTCGCGAGGACGTACGAACCGGCGTCGGGGAGATCGGCGGTGAGGCCGGTCGAGAGTCCGACGGTGGCGAAAGCCGAGATGACGTCGAAGAGGACGTGGCTGATGTCCGCCTTGGTGATCTGGGCGATGATGATCGTCGAGAGTGCCACGATCGTGGCTCCCCAGGCGACGACGCTCAACGCGACGCGCTGCACGTCGCTGGGGATGCGACGGCCGAACGCCTCGACGGACTGACGGCCCTTGGCCTCGGACCACACCGCGATCGCGAGCACCGCCAGGGTCGTCACCTTGATTCCGCCTGCGGTGGAGGCCGAGCCGCCGCCGACGAACATCAGCATGCTCGCGGCGAGGAGGGATGAGCCGTTCAGATCGTCCATCTCGATCACGTTGAAGCCGCCCGACCTCGTCATCGCGGACAGGAAGAACGCCTGGAAGGTCGTGTCCGCGGCATCCATCGACCCGAACGTCTTCGGGTTCGCGTACTCGAGGATCAGGAATACGGCGGCGCCGAGCACGAAGAGCAGCACCGTGGTGACCAGGGTGAGCTTGGTGTGCAGCGACCACTTCTTCACGTGCCACACGTGCTTGGCCAGGGTGTAGATCACCGGAAAGCCGATGCTGCCGAGGAACACGCCTGCCATCAGCAGCGTGAGGACCAGATAGTCGTCGGCGAACACGGCGACTCCGCCGGCATTCGGCGCGAAGCCGGTGTTGGTGAAGGCCATCGCGGCGAAATAGGGGGCCTCCCAGAGCGCTGCGATCGGCTCGACCCCGGCCATCACGAGTGCGGGGTAGAGGAGGACCGCGAGCACGCCCTCGATGATCAGCGCGGAGACGGCCACGGTCGTCAGGAGCTGACCGACTTCGCCCAGCCGGACGGTCTGGCTCTCGTTCACCACGCCACCGTGCGCGCGAAGGGGGTTGGTGTCTCCCGCGGCGAGGAGCTTGGCGCGGAGTCCCAGTCTCTTGGAGATGAGCATGCCCATCAACGAGGCGAGGGTGAGAACGCCGAGCGCGCCGATGTTGACGCCGATGAAGATCAGCACGTGACCGAAGGGCGACCAGTACGTCGCCATGTCGACGGTCGCGAGTCCCGTGACGCAGATGGTGGAGACCGCGGTGAACAGTGCATCGGCCAACGGCGTGACCGTGCGCGAGGCCGAGGCGATCGGCAGCGAGAGCAGCACCGTGAAGACCAGGATGAGCAGCGCGAAGATGACGATCGCGAAGCGCGAGGGCGACGACGTGATGATGTGCTTGCCCCAGGAGGCGGCGTTCTGGAGACGCTGTCGAGGCGACGACGCCGAAACGATGCCCGACATCGCGTCCCCCTTCGATCTTCCTGCTCCGACGTACGCGGATGCACGGCGCTGATCGCCGAGCCTTCGTCATGGTACTCCGTGCCGGGGACGACTACCCTGATCACATGACGGACATCTTCGACGTGATCGCAGACGGTACGAGGCGAGACATTCTCCAGCTTCTCCTGCGACGCACCGCCGAAGGGGATGCCGGAACGAGCGTGAGCCAGATCGTCGCCGACCTCGGCATCAGCCAGCCGACCGTCTCGAAGCATCTGAAGGTCCTGCGCGAGGCCGAGCTGGTCAGCGTCCGCGAAGACGGGCAGCGTCGTTTCTACAGCTTGGCCGTCGAGCCGCTCGAGGCCGTCGACGACTGGCTCGTGCCCTTCCTCATGGATGCCTACGGCGACGACGCACCCGACATCGACTACCCCGGACTGCCGCTGCCCGACGGAGCCGCACACGCGGCCGAGGTCGTCGGCCGTGCCGCGGCATCGGCCAAGCACGTGGTCGCGACGGCTCTCAAGCGCCTCGGCGGCTGATCGCGGCCGGAGACACACATCGCCCCTGACGATCGGGGGGCGTGTCGTCAGGGGCGAGGCCGCGGGCCCCAGCCCGCGTGACTCGGATGGTGCCATCGTGAGTCGCGTGGTCAGCCTCGCAGGGCAGTCTGAGCGGTTCCGGCATACGTCCTATGTCTCCGCTGTGACCTCGCCCGTTCCGCGGGCCATGCGCGGATTCGGGACCTTCCCGTGCGCGCCTTCGCGACCGTCGGGGATGCACACTGATCACACAGGCCACATGGGTTTACACGTGTCCCACCTTGCCCATAGAGTGTGCACACAATCCAGAAAGGGGTACGTGGGATGCCCGAGGTTCCAGATGTCCGGTTCCTTACGGTGGCCGAGGTCGCCGAACTCATGCGTGTGTCGAAGATGACGGTCTATCGGATGGTGCACGCTGGGGAGCTGCCAGCCATCCGCTTCGGTCGCAGTTTCCGTGTTCCGGAATCCGCGGTCGCCGAAGCCCTGCAGCGACCGATAGCCGACGTCGGCTGACGTCCTCGGCGTCGTCTCGTGAGCGCGTGCAGCGGAAGCTCCACGGTTTGCTAGACTGATCCGAGGCATTTTTCCGTGCCCGTACCCGGGTGTCCGTCACCGACGACACCCAGCCACTGACTTAGTGAGGTTTCCGTGGGTTCTGTCATCAAGAAGCGCCGCAAGCGCATGGCGAAGAAGAAGCACCGCAAGCTGCTTCGTAAGACTCGCCACCAGCGTCGCAACAAGAAGTAAGCGACCAGACACGAGCGCCTGTCTCCGGACGGGCGCTTTGTGTCTCTGCCCCCGGTTTCCCACTCGTCGCAGGAGCATGCCATGAAGTCGATCACCGTCACCGAACTCGCCGAGCGGTCGAACACCCCGCTCATCGATGTCCGAGAGGTGGATGAGTTCGCCGCCGGTCACGTACCCGGGGCAGTCAACATCCCGATGTCCGAGATCGGCAACCGGCTCGAAGAGCTGCCCGCAGAGTCGTTCGACGTCATCTGCCAAGCGGGTGGGCGGTCGGCGCGCGTCGTCGAAGCGCTCGAGTCCCGCGGATACGACGCCACCAACGTCGAGGGCGGAACGGGCGAGTGGATCGCGCAGGGCCGCGATATCGAGGTGCCGTCGGCGTGACCACGCTGACCCTCATCGGCAAGCCGGACTGCCATCTCTGCGATGTCGCGTCCGAGATCATCGACGCCGTCGTCGCCGACCTGCCTGACGCGGCAGCCGAGCGCATCGAGATCGTGGAGGCCTCGATCGCCGACGATCCTGTGCTCTACGAGCTGTGGTGGGAGAAGATCCCCGTCGTCCTGATCGACGGCGACCTGCACGCGCACTGGCGTCTGTCCGCCGACCGACTGCGCGACGCGCTCGAATCAGCCGTGCAGCAGGACGCACTCGAGAAGGAAGCCCGATGATCCGTCACGTCGTCACCTGGAAGCTCGCAGCCGACGATGCGGCGACACGCGCCGAGCAGGCCGCCGAGGTCGCCCGTCGTCTGAACGCTCTCGACGGCGTCGTGCCGCAGCTGCGCTCGATCACCGCGGGCGCGAACGTCGCCTATCCCGACGCGAACTGGGACGTCACCCTCGTCGCGGACGTCGATTCGATCGCTGCTCTCGAGGAGTACCAGGTGCACCCGGCGCACGAAGAGGTCGTGGCGTATGTGCGCTCGGTCGTCGCCTCCCGTGTGGCCGTCGACTTCGAACTCTGAACCTCTGAACCTCTGATCGGCGGTTCTCGGTGTGATGAGCGCAGGGGGAATCGCAGGCGAGACCACCTGGCGTGACATCACGATCGCCTGGGCATCGCCCTCGCAGCCGCACGGTGTCACTGAAGCCGATGCCGCAGCGATGGGTCAGCGGGAACGCCTCCGCGAGCTGAGCGGCAGCCGTGCCCAGGCGTTCCTCGCCGGCAGGGCACTGATGCGCGCCCTCGTACGCAGGATCACCGGAACGCACGACGTGGTCATCTCGAGCCGCTGTGCCAGGTGCGGGGCGGACCATGGTCGGCCGCGCGCCGACGGCGTCTTGCTCAGCGTGAGTCATGCGGAGGGTCTCGTCGTCGTCGCAGTGGCTCCGGCAGCGGTGGGGACCGCGGCGTCGCTCGGCGTCGATGTCGAGCAGGCATCTGCGGCCGGCCGTGTCGACGAGCTGCGAACGATGTTCCCTGACGGCGCAGCCCCGGATCTCGCGGGGTGGACGCGCATCGAGGCGGCGGTCAAGGCGGATGGTCGCGGATTCGAGACAGAGCCGTCAGAGGTGCTCCTCCGACCGCGCGCGAACACGGATCCCTGCGTGTGGTCGGCAGCGCTTCCGGGTCGTGCCGCCACGATCGACGTCACGACGCTGGTCGGCCCACCGGGGTACGTGCTGAGCGTCGCTCGGGGGTGATCCCGCTCGGTCTCAGGACCGGGATGCAGGAAGCGCGGGCAGCGGGAATTCGTCGATCCAGGTCCGCACCAGGGTGCGCGCCCGGTCGTCGGCCACCTCGCCGACGAGGCCGAGGAAGTCGTCGCTGGTGACAGCGAGTCGCGCGAACCGCGCGGTCCACTCCCGCGTCAGAGCGAAGAACCGCTCATCGCCGATCGTGAGTCGCAGGGCATGCAGGGTGAGGGCGCCGCGCTTGTAGACGCGATCGTCGAACATGTCGTTCGGACCGGGATCCGAGAGCAGCAGATCCTGGGCGAGGCCGCGGAGGGCGGCGTGATGGGCCAGAGCGTTCTCGTGGGCGGTCGACGCGCCGGACGCTTCCGACCACAGCCACTCGGCGTAGCAGGCGAATCCCTCGTTCAGCCAGATGTCCCGCCAGCGGGCGACGCCGACGCTGTTGCCGAACCACTGGTGCGCGAGCTCATGCGCGATCAGGCGCTCGCTGCCCCCGGCTCCGTCCACGTGATTCGCACCGAAGATCGCCATGCCCTGCGCTTCGAGGGGGATCTCGAGATCGTCGGGTGTGATGACGACTTTGTAGGACTCGTAGGGATACGTGCCGAAGGCTTCGACGAACGTCTCCATCATGTGCGGCAGCGGGGCGAAGTCGGAGCGCACGCGACCCGCGAGAGCCCGCGGGTGGAACAGACGCCCGGGAGTCGTACCGAGAGCGACCCTGTCATCGTCGTACTGGCCGATCTGCACGGTCATCAGGTATGTCGCGGTCGGCACCGGCTGCTCGAAGATCCATCGGGTGCGACCGCGCTGCGTCGATCGCGTGGCTGCGCCGCCGCTGACCACGGTGTACTCGGGATCGGCCGTGAACTCCAACCGATACGTCGCCTTGTCCGAGGGCAGGTCGTTGCAGGGGAACCAGGTCGGCGCGCCGGTCGGCTGCGACGCGACGAGCACGCCGTCTTCGAGTTCTTCCCACCCGAGGAGTCCCCATCGAGTGCGCCGGGGCGACGGAGAACCGGAGTACTCGACCGCGACCGTGAGCTCCTGACCGCTCGCCCGCTCGCCCCCGAAGACCACTTTGAGTCGCCGGTCGTCCTGTCTGAACGAGGCGGCGCGATCACCGACCACCCGCACCTTCGTGACTTTGAGCCCGACGAGGTCGAACGAGACGTGCTTCGCCGATTCCTGCATCTGCAGTCGGATCGTCGCCGTGCCCGCGATGCGGTTCGTGGTCACGCGATAGTCGATGGCCAGGTCGTAGTGCAGCACCCCGTAGCGCCGATCGCCGCTGTGCGGGGTGTAGGGGTCGACGGTCATGCGTTCGAGGCCTGGTAGGAGCGCACTTTGACGGCACGCCACGGTCCGATGGGGTTGCCGCTCCATCGACTGCCGATCGGCACGAACTCGCCCCGCATCACGAGTGAGGCGGGCCCGACCGTGGCATCCGATCCGATCGTGGCCGCGGGCAGGATCACGCTGTGCGGACCGAGGGTCGCACCGCTCTCGAGGGTCACTGCGTCGATGCTCATCACTCGATCATGGAACAGATGCGTCTGAACCACACATCCGCGGTTCACGGTCGCACCGTCCCCGAGGGTGACCAGGTCGGGCTCGGGCAGCCAGTAGCTGTCGGTCCAGACGCCTCGGCCGATCTTCGCGCCGAGGGTGCGCAGCCAGATGGCGAGTGCAGGAGTGCCTGATGCGGCGTTGGCGAACCAGGGTGCGGCCACCATCTCCGTGAAGGTGTCCGACACCTCCGTGCGCCACACGAAGCTCGACCAGAGCGGATGCTCGCCGGCACGGATCGGCCCCACGATCAGCCACTTGGCGGCGGTGGTGATCAGAGCGGCGAAGGCGCCTGCGGCGAGCATCACGGCGCTCGAGAGCAGCACAGCCCATGCGAGTCCCCAGGCCTCGACCACCGCGGCGAGCGTGAGCATCACACTCACTCCGATCGCGCAGGTCACGAACACCGGGATGATGCGGCACAGCTCCCACAGAGCCCGCGCGAGGCGGAGTCCCGGGCGCGGGCGATACGTGCGCTCGAGATCGGAGTCGTTCACCACACGGCGCAGTCGCGCGGCGGGCGAGCCCAGCCACGATGAGCCCGCCTTGGCCTTGGGTGGAGCGACGGACAGGACGGCGACGAGGCCGTCGCGAGGCACGTTGTGCCCACCGGCGGCCATGCCGGAGTTGCCGAGGAACGCGCGCTTGCCGATGCGCGCGGTGCCCAGCCGCATCCATCCGCCCTGCAGCTCGTAGGTCGCGACCATGGTGTCGTCGGCGAGGAACGCTCCGTCGGCGATGGTCGTGAGCTTCGGGATGAGCAGCACGGTCGACGCCTCGACGTCGCGCCCGACCTCGGCCCCGAGGGCCCTGAGCCAGAAGGGAGTGGCACTGCTCGAGTACAGCGGGAAGAGGAAGGTACGGGCGGAATCGAGCAGACGCTCGGTCGTCCACGCCTGCCAGGCGATGCGCGAGCGCACCGGGTACACGCCTTCGCCGAGACCGGCTCCGAGCACACGCACGAAGACGAGCACGAGACCGGCGAACACGAATCCGGCGAGCAGCACTGCAGGAACCAGCAGCGCCAGGATGCTCGGGACGGCCGCTATCAGGGAGTCGGACCCGCGCATGCCCAGCGCGAGCACCCAGGCGCCGGCGGCGAGCGAGAGGACAGGGAGGACGCCGAGCGCGGCGGAGGAGACGGCGTAGGCCCACAACCACCGGGTGCGGCTGGGTGGGCGGCCCTCCGCGAACGGCCGCGACACTCCGCCGACGCGTGCCGCCGGCGATCCTGCCCAGCGCTGCCCGGCGCGGACCCGACCGAACACGGCCGAGCCGGGTGCGATCTCGGCGCCGCGACCGATCTTCGTGCCGGGGGCGAGGGTGCTGCGGGCGCCGATGGTCGCTCCCGCGCCGATGCGGATGCCGCCGATGCGCACGGTGTCGCCATCGATCCAATAGCCGGTGAGGTCGACCTCGGGCTCGATGGAGGCTCCGGAGCCGATGTCGAGCATGCCCGTGATCGGCGGGACGGTGTGCAGATCGACATCTCTGTGGATGCGGGCGCCGAGAGCTCGTGCGTAGTAGACGACCCAGGGAGCACCGGCCAGGCCGACCGGGTCGACCTGCTGGGCGATCTGCTCCGCGAGCCACAGACGCAGATGCACTCCGCCGCCGCGCGGATAGTCGCCAGGGCGGAGTCCGGCGAGCAGCAGACGCGCGGCGACGGCGGCGATCGTCATCTTCCCCACCGGGGTGACGAAGATCAGCAGGCCGACGATGATCGTCCACACCGGAACAGCGGGCAGGAATTCGAATCCGGGGGCCAGCCGCAGGAGCCAGCTCGCGGCGAGCAGGTACAGCAGCCAGCGGATGCCGGTGAACACGAACAGCGGGAGACCCGCGATCGTCTGCACCCACTGCATCCGTCGGGGGGTCGGGACGGGCTGGCTGAAGACGCGTTCCTCGGCGTCCTCGTCATCGGCCTCATCGTCGACGGCATCCGACATCTGGCGCAGCCGCGGCAGATCGTAGACGTCGGTCATCGTGAACTCCGGCGCCCGGCTGCGCAGGCGGGAGACCAGCTGGGCGGCCGCGAGCGACCCGCCGCCGAGCTGGAAGAAGTCGGCGTCCTCGTCGCCCGGGCGCACGCCGAGCACGGCGAACCACTGCTCGGCGAGCCACGCCGCCGTGCCGGACAGGGACGAGTCGTTCGCGTCGCCGGAATCGAGCGGCCAGGGGAGAGCCGCCTTGTCGACCTTCCCGGACGTGCGGACGGGCAGGTCGTCGACGATGGCGAGCAGGGGGATCAGCGGAGCGGGAAGCGTCTCCGAGAGCTCACCACGCGCCACCTGCCGGTCGAACCCCTCGTCGGGCACGACATAGCCGACGAGGATCGGCATGCCCGTCTCGGTCTTCTGCACCACCACGGTCGCCGCCGAGACGGAGCTCAGCGCCTGCAGCGCCGCCTCTACCTCGCCGAGCTCGATGCGGCGGCCGCCGATCTTGACCTGGTCATCGGCGCGACCCTGGAAGATCAGTCCCTCGGACTCGACCCGCACGACGTCGCCGGAGCGGTAGGCCCGGTCCCAGCCGAGAGCGGGCATGGGCGCGTACTTCTCGGCATCCTTCGCAGGGTCGAGGTACCGGGCGAGACCGACTCCGCCGATGATCAGCTCGCCGGTCTCGCCCTCGGCGACGCGCTGTCCGTCAGCATCGACCACGGCGAGTGACCACCCGTCGAGCGGGAGGCCGATGCGCACGGGACCCGTACCGTCCATCAGCGAGGCGCAGGCCACGACCGTGGCCTCGGTCGGGCCGTAGGTGTTCCACACCTCACGTCCGTCCGATGCCAATCGGGCGACGAGCTCGGGCGGGCAGGCCTCCCCGCCGAAGATCAGCAGGCGCACGTTCTCGATCGCGTCCTGCGGCCAGAGGGCGGCGAGCGTCGGCACCGTCGAGACGACGGTGATGCCGTGGCCGAGCAGCCAGGGCCCCAGGTCTTCGCCCGAGCGCACGAGAGCTCGCGGTGCGGGCACCAGGCAGGCGCCGTGGCCCCACGCGAGCCACATCTCCTCACAGGACGCGTCGAAGGCGACCGAGAGGCCTGCGAGCACGCGATCACCGGGACTCAGCGGTGCGGCCTGGAGGAACAGACGTGCCTCGGCGTCGACGAAGGCCGCGGCCGAACGGTGCGAGACCGCGACGCCCTTGGGCACGCCGGTCGACCCGGAGGTGAAGATGATCCAGGCATCGTCGTCGACCGTCGGCGGCGCGACGATCGGGATCGCGGAGGTGCGCGGATGAGGTGACTCGCCGCCGAGGAGATCGACCGCCTCGGTCGCTCCGGCCGGCATGTAGCCGGCGTCGGTGATCGTGCCCGCGATGCGGGCCTCGTGGAACACGAGATCGGCACGCTCCTGCGGGTCGTCGGCATCGACGGGGACATAGGCGGCGCCCGCCGCGATGGTGCCGAGGATCGCGATGTACAGCTCGCGGTGTCCGGACGACATGCGGATGCCGACGCGGTCGCCGCGGCGCACGCCTCTCTCGTGCAGCAGGGCCGCCGTACGCCAGACGTGCGCGAGCAACTCGGCGTAGCTGAGCGCCCCGTCCGCGTCCTCGATGGCCGAGGCGTCGGGATATCGCCGGGTCGTCTCCTGAAGGATGTCGATCAGCGTGCGGGGAGGAGGCGCGTCGGCGCCCCGGTCGAGCGCCTCCTGCACGTCAGCGCGCAAGGAGGTCGAGCAGAGCGGCCTTCGTCAGGCGCGAGTATCCGGTGCGGCCCTCGGCGCGGGCGCGGGCGCGCAGCTGGACCAGGGTCAGCGCGCTGAGCTCCGGTGCCGCTGCAGAGGTCTCTGTTGGTACCGGTGCCGGTGCCGGTGCTGGTGCTGGTGCCAGTGCGGGTGCCGACGTCGGGGTCGTGATCGTGACCGTCGGCTCGACGGTCGGAGCCGCGACCACGGCCTTCTTGGCCACGGCCTTCTTCGCCACGGCCTTCTGGGGGGCCTTCTTCGGGGCCGGCTGCTTCGCATCCGGCGTCGGCTCGACGGCGGACTTCTTGGGGGCCTTCTTCTGATCCTTCTTCGCGGCGGACTTCCTGTCCGACGCCTTCTTCTCGGCCTCCAGACGTGCGGTGGCCTGGGTGAGGCGCGCGGTCGCCGCGGTCGCCGACTTCGCGACCTTCTTGGGCCGGTCCGCGACCTTCTTCTTCGAGACTTTCGCCGCGTCCTTCGCGTCCTCGACGAGAGGCTTCAGCTTCTTGGCGTCCTTCTTGGGCAGGGACTTGATCAGCTTCTTCGCGTCCTTCGCCGCATCCTTCGCCGCGTCGAGAGCGGCTTCGGCGGTGCGCTGTGCTGAGGTCTTCTTTGCCATGATCGGGTCTCCTCTGAGTCCGGAGCGTGTCGGCTCGGGGTGTCGGCACAGAGGATACTCAGGCAAGGTGAACAATCGGTGCCGCATCGTGCGTAACACGCCCGTCATATTCGGTCACACTTGCAACACAAATGTGATCCGCAGAAGGCGGCCGACGGCGGGTTCGGCCCGGTGGTGCATGTTTAGATGTTCTCCTACCCGTCCGTGGGGAACCACACCCTCGTCCTTCAGGAGCTGACATGCAGCGTCGCAACATCATCGCCGGGATCGCGCTCGCCGCGACCGCCACCCTCGCCCTCGCCGGATGCGCGACCGGCGGCAGTGACGCGGGATCGGGTGAGCCTGCGGCCGGCGACGAGTACGACCTCATCGAGGCGGGAACCCTGACGGTCTGCTCCGACATCCCTTACGCACCGTTCGAGTTCGAGGGCGGCGACAACGGCACGGGTTACACCGGCTTCGACATCGACCTGCTCGACGCGATCGCGAAGGAGCTCGACCTGAAGCTCTCGGTGCAGGACGTCGGATTCGACGCGCTGCAGTCGGGCACCACGCTCGCCGCCGGACAGTGCGACGTCGGCGCCTCGGCCATGACGATCACCGACGAGCGCAAGGCGAACATCGACTTCTCCGAGCCGTACTACGAGTCGCTGCAGTCGCTGCTCGTGCGCACCGACTCGGGCATCGAGTCGATCGACGACCTCTCGGGCAAGAACGTCGGCGTGCAGCAGGGCACCACCGGAGAGGCCTACGCGACCGAGAACGCCGAGGGCGCAGAACTCGTCCAGTACCCCTCCGACGGAGAGCTGTGGCCCGCGATGCAGGCCGGACAGATCGACGCGATCCTTCAGGACCAGCCGGTGAACCTCGAGCACGAGAAGGCCGACAGCGCGTACAAGATCGTCGAGGAGTACGAGACCGGCGAGTCGTACGGCTTCGCATACGCGAAGGGCGAGAAGGACGCTCTGCGCGAGGCGATCGACGGCGCGCTGCAGGATCTCCGCGACAGCGGCGACTACCAGACGATCTACGACACCTACTTCACCGCGAAGTAATCGGCGAGCGACGTAGGACAGGGAGACCTTGACAATGGCGTTGAGGCGCACCACGAAAAGCAAGCTGTATCGGTACACCGTCTATGCGGTGCTGATCGCGGTCGCCGTCTGGCTGATCGTCAGCACCGACTGGGCCCGCATCGCGCAGCTGTATTTCAACCCGGAGGTCGCGGCGAAGATGCTTCCGGGCATCATCACCACGGCGCTCGTGAACACTCTGTGGTTCACGGCCGTCGCGTTCGCCGGCGGTCTGCTGCTCGGCGTCGTGCTCGCGCTGCTGAAGCTGTCGTCCATCGGACCCTTCCGATGGATCGCGACGGCGTGGATCGAGCTCTTCCGCGGGCTTCCCGCGATCCTCACGATCTTCGCCATCGCGTTCATCCTGCCGATCGGACTCGGCGTGCCGGGCACGAAGCTCGGCGGACCGGTCGTGCTCGGCCTGATCGGTCTGATCCTGGTCGCATCGGCGTACATGGCCGAGACGATCCGCGCCGGCATCCAGGCCGTTCCGAAGGGGCAGACCGAGGCAGCACGTTCGCTCGGCATGTCGCCCATGAAGACGACGTTCTGGATCGTGGTCCCGCAGGGGTTCCGCATCATCATCCCGCCGCTGACCAACGAGTTCGTCCTGCTGCTGAAGGACACGTCGCTGCTCTTCGTGGCAGGTTCCTTCATCTGGTCGAAGGAGCTGACGAACTTCGCGCGTGACGCGAGCACGCAGAACGCGAACGGAACGCCGCTCATCATGGCGGCGGCCCTCTACCTGATCGTCACGATCCCCCTCACGCGCTTCAGCGCGTACCTGGAACGAAGGATGTCGAGGCAGCGATGATCACCGATCTGATTGACGTCCACGCCCCCGCGATCGACCTGCAGGGGCTCGTGAAGAGCTTCGGCGACAACGAGGTGCTCAAGGGCATCGACCTCACCGTCACCGCCGGAGAGGTCGTCTGCATCATCGGCCCGTCGGGCTCGGGCAAGTCGACGCTGCTGCGCTCGGTCAACCTGCTCGAGGAGCCGACCGGCGGCAAGGTGCTCATCGAGGGGATCGACATCACTGATCCCGATGTCGACATCGACCGGGTGCGCACCCGCATCGGCATGGTGTTCCAGAGCTTCAACCTCTTCCCCCACCTCGATGTGATGGGCAATCTCATGATCGCGCAGCAGCGCGTGAAGAAGCGGTCCAAGGCTGAGGCTGAGCGGGTCGCGAAGGAGATGCTCGGACGCGTCGGGCTCGCCGAGAAGGCGGACGCCTTTCCCGGACACCTGTCGGGCGGTCAGCAGCAGCGTGTCGCGATCGCGCGGGCGCTGTGCATGAACCCGGACATGATGCTGTTCGACGAGCCGACGTCGGCGCTCGACCCCGAGCTCGTCGGCGAGGTGCTGCAGGTCATGCGCTCGCTCGCGGACGAGGGCATGACGATGCTCGTCGTCACGCACGAGATGGGCTTCGCCCGCGAGGTCGGATCACGTCTGATCTTCATGGACGGCGGCTACATCGTCGAAGAGGGCGACCCGCGCGAGGTGCTCGCGAACCCGCAGCATCCGCGTACGCAGGACTTCCTGGCTCGCGTCCTCTGAGTTCGCGTCTCACCTGTCACGACGAGACCCCCTCCCGCTGAGTCAGCGCGAGGGGGTCTCGTGTGCGGAGAGTGCTGTGCGAGGTCAGGCCTCCACGACCTCGGCATCCGCGGCATTGCGGCGCACGGAGTCGATGCCGTTCAGCGCGGACGATTTCGACGAGTAGCCCTCGCTGATCGCGATCACTTCGCCGTTGCCGGACTTGAGGCGGAACCGGTACTCGCCGGACTTGTCGGTGTACAGCTCGAACGTGCCTGCCATGAGGTGTCCTTTCTCGACGGTGAGGAGGGCACGAGGCCCTCGAGCATCACGGTATCTCGGAGTACTGCGCCAGCGATAGGGCTCGGTCAGCCGCGCGGATGCACGGCGACGGGCTCGGGAGCGACGGCGATCCGCACGCGATCGCCGAAGGCCGGGTGGATGCCCGGAGCGTGCTGGAGGCGCACCAGCTCGCCGGATTCGGTGCGCACGAGCGTGCGGCGCATGCTGCCGAGGAACGTGCTCTCCTGCACCAGCGCATCGGTCGCGGCATCGGCCTCGGAGGCGAAGTGCACGTTCTCCGGGCGCAGATACACGTCGACGGGCCCGTCGGCCGGCGACTGCAGGGGAAGCTTCTGACCCCACACGACCACGTGATCACCCTCGGCGACACCCGAGACGACGCTCGAGAGCCCGACGAAGGCGGCGACGCCCGCCGTGGACGGCGTCGTGTAGAGCTGCTCCGGGGTTCCGATCTGCTCGATGGTGCCGGCGTTCATCACGGCGATCCGGTCGGAGACCGCGAGGGCCTCCTCCTGGTCGTGCGTGACGAACACGGTGGTGATGCCGAGCCGCAGCTGGATGCGCCGGATCTCATCGCGCAGCTGCACCCGCACCTTCGCATCGAGGGCAGAGAGCGGCTCGTCGAGAAGCAGGACCTTCGGCTCGGTGACCAGAGCGCGGGCGAGCGCGACGCGCTGCTGCTGACCTCCGGAGAGCTGATGCGGGTAGCGATCGGCGAAGTCCGAGAGCCCCACGAGCGCGAGGGCATCGAGGGCGCGCGTTGCCGCCTCGGCCTTGCCGACGCCGCGGCGACGCAGCCCGAACGCCGTGTTCTCCGCGACCCGCAGGTGCGGGAACAGGGAGTACGACTGGAACACCATGCCGATGTCCCGCTTGTTCGTGGGCACCCGCGAGACATCGTTGCCGCCGAGCAGCACCGCACCGCTGTCGAGCCCCTCGAGTCCGGCGAGCACGCGAAGCAGCGTCGTCTTGCCGCAGCCGGAGGGGCCGAGCAGCGAGACGAACTCACCGGGGGCGATGTCGAGATCGACGCCGTGCAGCACCGTGTTGCCCGAGTAGCTCTTCACGATGCCCTGCAGCTGCACGCGTGTGCCCTCTCCGGCTTCGGCGAGCAGCATGTTGTCGGCGGTCTGGGGGAGGGTCATGAGCGGGCCTTTCCGGTGCCGCGGGCGACGCGGCCGATGAGAAGCAGAAGCAGGAAGACGAACAGCAGCGCCAGCAGGGTGAAGATCGCCGGAGCGTACGGGTCCTGCTTCTGCACGACGACCATGGCCGTCTGGAACACCTGGCGGTTGAGGAGCGAGGCGATCGTGAACTCGCCGAGCACGACGGCGATCGAGATGAGAGACGCCGCGAGGAGTCCCTGACGCAGGTTGGGAGCGAGCACCTTCAGCACGACGGTAGGCCAGCCGGCGCCGAGGGATCGGGCGGCTTCGGCGAGCGTGCGCAGGTCGGCGGCGTCGATGGAGGCCTGGATCGAGCGGTACGCGAACGGCAGCACGGTGATGCCGTAGGCGAAGGCCAGCGTCCACGTGCCGGTGCCGAGGGTGCGTCCGATCTGCAGATAGATCGGTGCGAGACCCACGACCAGCACGATCGCGGGGATCGAGATCGGCAGCAGCACGGCGAACTCGAAGACGGGTGTGAGCTTCGCGAAGCGCAGGTTCACCAGGATCATGGTCGGTGCGAGCAGCAGGAGCACGATCGCGACGGTCACGACCGCGAGGACCAGGGAGTTGCCCAGGCCCATCCAGATCGGCCTGATCGCCGCCGACTTCGCGGGATCGAAGAGCGCGGCCCACCGCTCGAGGCCGAGACTGCCGTCGGTCTGGCGCAGCGTGTAGAGCAGGGTCGAGACGAGCGGGATCGCGAAGAATGCGCCGACGACCACGCCGATGATCCAGCGGGTCGCGAGTGACGGGCCGAGGCGGTTCATGACTGCCACCTCGCTGCCCGACGCTGGATGAGCGAGTACAGGGCCATCACGACTCCCACGATGACGATCATGCCGAGCGCGAGCGCGCCGGCGAGATTCTCACGGCCGAGAAGGGTCTCGCTCGTGAGGGCGGCGCGGATCTGCAGCGGCACGATCTGCGAACCCTGACTGGCGAGGGCGGCGGCGGTGGCGTACGACGAGAAGGCGTTCGCGAAGAGCAGCAGGAGGCTCGCGAGGAACGAGGGTGCGAGCACGGGGACGCCGATGCGCAGCCAGAAGCTCGCGCGCGTGCCGCCGAGCGTGAGGTTCGCCTCGGCCCACTGCGGCTTGAGGGCTGCGAGGGCGGGCATGAAGGTGATCACCATGAGCGGGATCTGGAAGTAGATGTACGGGAGGATCAGCCCGGGAAGCTCGTAGAGCCACGTGCCGTTCGCGAAGATGTCGATACCGAGGTCGTTCTTGAGGAAGAGGGTGACGACCCCCTGGATGCCGATCGTGGCGATGAAGGCGAAGGCGAGCATCACGCCGCCGAACTGGGCGAGGACGCCGGCCGCAGCATCCACGGTCGAGCGCACGGCGCCGTCCGGGTTCATGCCGAGCAGGGCATAGCAGACCAGAGCACCCGCGATCGCGCCGACGACGGCGGTCAGCAGCGACAGGCCGGCGGAGTTGGCGAACGTGGTGAGGACGACGAGGTCTGCCAGGGCCGACAGGTTCGACCAGGTGAACGACCCGTCCTTCGTGAAGAAGCCGGAGCCGATCGCGAGGAAGGTCGGAACGGCGAGGAAGAGCACGACGTAAGCGGCGAAGGGCACGAGACCGAGCCAGGCGACGGACGGCGCGGAGCGCTGGGCCCGCGACGAGGTCGCAGGCCCAGCGCTGTGCGCTGCGGGGGAGACGGGGGCGGATGCCGTGGCATCCGCCCCCGCTGCGGTGGCAGTCGTCACTGGACCGCCGCGGCCCACTTCTCGCCGAGCAGCGTGCCGGCGTTCGTCGACTGCTCCTCGGTCGGGACGACCGTCTCGCTGGGGACCTCGGGAAGAGCAGCAGCCAGGTCGGCGTCGATGGTGCCGGCCTCGGTCATGGCCTCCATGCGGGCCGGGCGTGCGCCGCCCTTGAGCCACAGGTTCTGCACCTCGTCGCTGTAGAGGAACTCCTGCCACAGGCGTGCGGCGGCCGGGTTCGGAGCATCCTTGTTGATCGCCTGGTTGTAGTAGCCCGCGTAGCCGGTGCCGTCGAGGACGACGACCTTCCAGTCCTTGTTGTCGGTGGCGTGCGCCGCGTTCAGGTAGTCCCAGTCGAAGACGACAGGGGTCTCGCCGCTGGCCACGGTCGCGGTGGTCACGTCGACCTTGAGCAGGTTGCCGGCCTTCTGAAGGTCGGAGAAGAAGTCGATGCCGGGCTGGAAGTCGTCGAGGGTGCCGTCGGACTGCACGGTCGCGAGGCCCACGGCGGCGAAGGCCGCGCCGGCCTGCGTCGGGTCTCCGTTGATGGCGACGGCGCCCTTGTAGGCGGCATCCTTCAGATCGTCGAGCGACTCGGGAGCGTCGAACTTCGAGGAGTCGTAGCCGATCGACATGTATCCGCCGTAGTCGCCGACGAAGAGGCCGGTCGGCTCCTTGAGAGCGTCGGGGATCTCGTCCCACGTCTGCACCTGGTACGGCGCGAAGACGTCGGTGTTCTGCAATGCGACGGTCAGACCCAGGTCGAACACGTCGGGCGCGGTGTCGAGGCCCTCGTTCGTCTTCGCAGCCTGGATCTCCTCGGCGCTCGACACGTCGGGAGAGGCCTCGTTGATCGTGATCTCGGGGTACTTCTCGGCGAAGAGGTCGAGGATCTCGCCGTAGTTCGCCCAGTCACGCGGAAGCGCGATGACGTTGAGCTGCCCCTCGGCCTTCGCGGCCTCTTCGAGGTCGGAGAAGGAACCGAAGTCCTCGACCGAGGTCGCGGATGCGGCGTCGACAGCGTCGCTGCCTGCGGCCGGGGTCTCCGCGCCGGTGGCGCAGGCGGTGAGACCCAGCGCGGCGGTCGTGAACAGGGCGATGCCGGCGCCGATTCGTGCGCGGCGGTGGAAGTTGGTCATCAGGGTCCTCTCGGTGCCCGGCGCTGTGAGCCGGATTCGGGTTGCGAGAGGACACTATGAGCCGAGGGTTGCCGATGATCGCGGCTCGGGTGAACGACAGGTGTCGAGGGTGTGACGGGTCGGACTGCAGTGGCGTTCGAGGTGCCGCGTGGTCTGACATCCTGGACGGATGGACATCGGCAGTGTGCTCGGGCTCGAACAGCTCACCTGGGGCACGCTGATCCTCGTCGTCGTCGCGGCCTTCGCTGCCGGGTGGATCGATGCGGTGGTGGGCGGCGGCGGTCTGCTGCAGCTCCCCGCCCTGCTGCTGATCCCCGGAATCTCGCCGATCCAGGCTCTCGCGACCAACAAGCTCGCCTCCGTGTTCGGCACGGCCACGAGCAGCGTCACCTACTACCGTCGTGCGAAACCCGATATCCGCACGGCTCTGCCGATGGCCGCGATCGCCCTGGTCGGATCGTTCGGGGGAGCTGCCGTCGCGACCGTTCTGCCTGCCGCCGCCTTCAAGCCGATCATCGTGGTCGCACTGCTCGCCGTCGCGCTCTTCACCGCCTTCCGCCCGCAGATGGGCGCCGCGACGCGGCTGCGCTTCAGCGGGCACAAGCACCACATCATGGCGGGTCTCTCAGGGCTCGTGATCGGCTTCTACGACGGTCTGATCGGGCCGGGCACCGGCACGTTCCTGGTGATCTCGCTCGTCGCGCTGCTCGGCTACGACTTCCTGCAGGCGAGCGCGAAGGCGAAGATCGTCAACCTGGCCACGAACACCGGCGCCCTGCTGCTCTTCATCCCGCACGGCGCCGTGCTGTGGCTGCTCGGCGGCATCCTCGCGGTCGCGAACGTCGCAGGCAGCTACCTCGGATCCCGCATGGCCATCTCGCGCGGCACGACCTTCATCCGCGTCGTGTTCCTCGTCGTGGTGGTCGCCCTCATCGCCAAGCTCGGCGTCGACGTGTGGAACGAGAACATCGTTCCGGCGCTCGCGCAGCTGCACTGAGCATCCGCCCTGGCGCACCTCCGCCCCCGCCTGCGCTCCGGCATCCGCTCGCGCTCCGGCATCCGCTCGCCGTCCGCGCGGTGTTCTGCGCGTGTCACGGCCGGATTCGGCGAGTCCGGCCGATCCTGACGCATTCGGCCGAGCGGGGGATGCGCGGTGCATGCGTCCGGGATCCGGCCTGGCGCATACGCAGAGACCCCGCTCCGCTGAGCGGAACGGGGTCTCGGTGCGACGGGCGATGCGGCGTCAGGCCTCGTCGTCCTCGGGCTCGAAGTCGACGCCGGCCTCGGCGCGCTGCTCGGCCGTGATCGGTGCCGGAGCGGCTGTCAGCGGGTCGAACCCGTTGCCCGACTTCGGGAAGGCGATGACGTCGCGGATCGACTCGGTCTTCGACAGGTGCTGCAGCACGCGGTCCATGCCGAGGGCGATTCCACCGTGCGGCGGGGCGCCGAACTTGAAAGCGTCCAGCAGGAAGCCGAACTGCTCCTGCGCGACCTCGTCGCTGATGCCCATGACCTCGAACACGCGCTTCTGCACGTCTTCGCGGTGGATGCGGATCGATCCGCCCCCGAGCTCGGAGCCGTTGCACACGATGTCGTATGCATAGGCGAGAGCCGAACCGGGGTCGGTGTCGAACGTGTCCTGGAACTCGGGCTTCGGCCCCGTGAACGCGTGGTGCACGGCCGTCCAGGCTCCGGCGCCGACGGCGACGTCACCCGACGCCACGGCATCCGCTGCCGGCTCGAACATCGGAGCGTCGACGACCCACGTGAACGCGAACTCGTCGGGGTTCAGGAAGCCGAGACGACGTCCGATCTCGACGCGGGCGGCGCCGAGCAGTGCACGGCTCTCCTTCGTCGATCCGGCGGCGAAGAACACGCAGTCACCCGCGGATGCGCCGACGAACTCGGCGAGGCCCGCCTGCTCCGCCTCGGACAGGTTCTTGGCGGCGGGGCCGCCGAGCGAGCCGTCCTCGTTGAAGAGGACGTACGCGAGGCCACGCGCACCGCGCTGCTTGGCCCAGTCCTGCCACGCGTCGAGCTGCTTGCGGGGCTGGCTCGCACCGCCGGGCATGACGACCGCGCCGACGTACTCGGCCTGGAACACCCGGAACGGGGTCTCGGCGAAGTACTCGGTCGCCTCGACCAGCTCGAGTCCGAAGCGCAGGTCGGGCTTGTCGGAGCCGTACTTGGCCATCGCCTCGGCGTAGGTCATGCGGGGCAGCGGGGTCTGTACGTCGACGCCGATGGTCTTCCACATCGCGACGATGAGCGACTCCATCAGCGTGATGACGTCTTCCTGGTCGACGAAGCTCATCTCGATGTCGAGCTGCGTGAACTCCGGCTGGCGGTCGGCGCGGAAGTCCTCGTCGCGGTAGCAGCGGGCGATCTGGTAGTACTTCTCGACGCCGCCGACCATGAGCAGCTGCTTGAACAGCTGCGGCGACTGCGGCAGGGCGTACCAGCTGCCCGGGTGCAGACGGGCGGGCACGACGAAGTCGCGGGCGCCCTCGGGCGTCGAGCGCGTGAGGGTCGGCGTCTCGACCTCGGTGAAGTCCTCGCCGTGCAGCACATCGCGGACGGCCTTGTAGACGTTCGAGCGCAGACGCAGAGCGGATGCCGCGGCGGGGCGACGCAGGTCGAGATAGCGGTACTTGAGGCGCGCCTCCTCGCCGACCGTCTCGGTGTCGGCGACGGCGGTCGACACCTGGAACGGCAGCGGAGCGGACTCGTTCAGCACCTCGACGTCGGTCGCGATGAGCTCGATCTCGCCGGTGGGCAGGTTGGGGTTGGCGTTGCCCTCGGGGCGACGCGAGACCTCGCCGGTGACCTTGAGGACGAACTCGTTGCGCAGCGGGTGCGCGATCTCCTCATCGCGGATGACGACCTGCGCGATGCCGGACGCATCCCGAAGATCGATGAACGCGACTCCTCCGTGATCACGACGGCGATCGACCCAACCCGAGAGGGTGACGGTCTGACCGATATGCTCGGCTCGCAGTGAGCCTGCCGAGTGGGTGCGAAGCACGGAGGATTCCTCCTGATCTGGGAAATGATGAACCCGCCCATTCTACGTGGGCGGGTGTCGCCTCCTCTGCCCGCGGCATATCGGTCAGTAGGATCGCCACGACAGAAAGGGTCACCATGGACTCCAACGGCATCTCCGACCTGTACGCGTCGATCTTCTCCGGCACGACCGGACTCATCGTGCTCGTCTTCTACGTCCTCGTCGCGGTCGGTCTGTGGAAGGTGTTCACCAAGGCGGGGTACCCCGGCATCCTCGCCGTCATCCCGATCGTGAACGTGGTGTTCCTCGTGAAGATCGCCGGGATGTCCGGCTGGCTCGCACTGCTCTATCTCATCCCCATCGTCGGCTTCGTCTTCGGGATCATCGTGGCGGTGCGACTCGGCGAGCGGTTCGGCAAGGGAGGGCTCTTCTCCTTCTTCCTGCTCTTCGTCTTCCCCTATATCGGGTATCTCATCCTCGGCTTCGGCGACTCCCGCTACAGCAGGGCGTGACGTGGTGGCATCGCGACTGCACCTCGTCCGCCACGGCGAGGTGCACAACCCCAGGCGCGTGCTCTACGGTCGGCTCCCCGACTATCACCTGAGCAGGGCGGGACGGAAGATGGCGCGAGCCGCCGCCGATCACATCGCCGGGCTCGATCGTCCGGTCCGGGGGCTCTACTCCTCTCCGCTCGAGCGGGCGCAGGAGTCTGCTGAGCCGTTCGCCGAGCGCTTCGGCCTCTCGCCCGAGATCGACATCCGTCTGATCGAGCCGACCAACGTGTTCGAGGGCACGCAGATGCGCCGCTCGCTTCTGAACCCGCTCAAGTGGTGGCACCTGCGGCAGCCGTCGCTGCCCAGCTGGGGTGAGCCCTACGCGTCGATCGCCGAGCGGATGCTGGGCATGATGGCCGAGGCGTGGCGGTCGGTCGACGACGGCGATCTGGTGATGGTGTCCCATCAGGCGCCGATCTGGATCACCCACCTCCGGGTGGCGGGTCTGCCCCTGCAGCACGACCCGCGCACCCGGCGCTGCGCACTGTCGAGCGTCACCTCGTTCGAGCTGGTGGGCGACGTGTGGCGTGAGGTCGATTACGCCGAACCTGCGGCGACCGGCGGTGCGGTGGACGTGGGAGCAGTCTGACCCCTCGCCTCGGTCTCCCTTCCGCTGCGGTCAGTGCGCCATCAGCGACTGGATGACGCCGACCGCCGCCATCTGACCGGCAGCGGACGCGAGCAGCACCGATGCCATGGGTCCGGGAAGCGACGCCCGGTGCGCGAGGTCGCCCGCCGCGAAGACCCCGGGCTGCGATGTGCGCCCCAAGTCGTCGATCTCGATCGAGCCGGAGGGCAGCAGTTCCAGGCCGAGCTGATCGGCGAACGGCGCACGGTGGCGCAGTGAACCGGATGCCACGAACACGCCGACCACGGTGTGCGCGGTCGACGCCGTGGTGATGCGCACATCAGCCGCCTCCGGCGCGACGGCGGCGACCGGTTCCGCGCTGACCCGAACGCCCAGCCCTTCGAGAGTCCGCGTCTCGTCGGCCGCGAACGGCTGCTCGACAGGGAACACCGTGATGTCGCCGACGATGCGCCCGAGCAGCCCGATCAGGTGCTCGGCGCGAGGAGCGGGTCCGAGGATGCCGATCGAGCGACCGGCGTGCTCGTGACCGTCGCAGAACGGGCAGCTGAAGGCCTTCGTGCCCCAGAGGTCCTGAAGTCCGGGGATGTCGGGGAGATCGTCGGCGACGCCGGTCGCGAGGATGACATGTCGGGTCTCGACCGTCTCGCCGTCTGCGAGTCGTACGACGAAGCTGCCCTCTGAGCCGGTCACCGTCTGCGCTCCGACGTCGCGGACATCGATATCGGAGTACTCGGCGAGCTGGGCTCGCGCCGTCGCGCGGAACTCCGCAGGGGGAGTTCCGTCGTTCGCGATGACGTTGTGCATGTGCAGCACGGTGCCGTTGCGGTATTCGCCCGAATCCAGAAGCAGCGTGGGGCGGTGCATCCGCCCGAGGGTCAATGCCGCCTGGAGGCCGGCGGGGCCTGCGCCGATCACGATCGCGTCGTACATGTGGGGTCCTTCCGAGGGGTGGTCGCTTGCGTTCGTCCTCAGTCTGTGACTTCATGTCAACATGAAGTCAAGCATCGAGAGTCCGTGGTCCGTGGGAGAGGTCGCCGAACGCTTCGAGCTGCCCACGAACGTGCTCAGGCACTGGGAGTCGGTCGGCCTGCTGCGCCCCGCGCGGGACACCGCAGGGAGGCGCCGCTACGGCCAGGACGACGTCGTGCGCATCGCTGTCATCCAGCGCAGCAAGGCAGCCGGGATGACCCTCGATCAGATCGCCGTGCTCCTCGACGACGGCAGCGCGGGGCGTCACGAGGTGCTGCAGCAGCACCTCGACGATCTCGATCGGCGGATGGAGGACATGCGCCGCTCGCGGGAGATGACCGAGCACGCGATGGGATGCCGGTCGCACGACATCGCCACCTGCCCGCGCTTCCGGGCCAGCGTGGAGGACGTCCTCGCGCGTCTCTGACGGCGGCCGAGCACCCCCGGGGCATCCGGCCCATGCATAGGAACCCCCGCGTAAACTGGGAATCGTGCCACTCGCCTCGACGGTTCGTCCGATCCGCAGCGGCCGCTCCTCCCGCATCCGGCCATCTCGCCGCGCGGTCGGGGCCGCGCTCGCCGCGGTGCTCGCCATCGGTCTGAGCGCCTGCGCTCCCGATCCCGTGAACGACTCGTTCCTCAGCGGTGACAACCCGGGCTATGTCGCGGCAGACGGAGCGATCGTCGAGATTCCGGTCGCCGAACGCGGCGACCCCGTCACCGATTTCGGCGGACTCACCGAGGACGGCGAGGACTTCTCCAGCTCTGACCTCGCGGGCAAGGTCACGGTCGTCAACTTCTGGTACGCCGGATGCGCCCCGTGCCGCCTCGAGGCGGAAGACCTCGAGAGCGTCTGGCAGGAGCACGGCGGCGACGACGTCGCCTTCCTGGGCATCAACACGCGTGATCAGGCCGACACCGCGAAGGCGTTCTCCGCCGAGTTCGGTGTGACCTACCCGAGCCTCATCGACGTCGACACGGCCGAGGCGAAGCTCGCCTTCGCGTCGTCGGTGCCGATCCAGGCGACCCCCACCACTCTCGTGCTCGACAAGCAGGGTCGCGTGGCCGCCCGCATCATCGGGCCCATCGATGGCACCTCGATCCTCTCGACGCTCGTCAAGGACGCGCTCGCGGAGGACTCGTGAGTCTCCCGGGAGCGGCGTGAACCCCGAAGTCATCATCGGATCGGGAGCCCTCTGGCTCGCGATCCCCGTCGCGCTGCTCGCGGGCCTCGTGTCGTTCCTGTCGCCGTGCGTGCTGCCCCTGGTGCCGGGCTACCTCGGATTCCTCGGGGGAGCGGTCGCCCCCCGCCGCGTCCCGAACCCGACGGACGGCACGGCGGTGTCGACGGTCGAGGCCCCCGCTCGCGGCCGACTCGTCGTGGGCGTGCTGCTCTTCATCCTCGGCTTCAGCCTCGTGTTCGTGTCCCTCACCGCGCTCGGCGGGCTCGCCAACGTCTTCCTGTTGCAGTGGGGCGAGCTGATCACTCGCATCCTCGGCGGCGTGATCATCCTGATGGGCCTCGTGTTCCTCGGTCTGTTCGGGTTCGCCCAGCGCGAGCTGCGATTCCATGTCGACTCGAAGGCCGGCCTGATCGGCGCACCGCTGCTCGGCATCGCCCTCGGCATCGGATGGGCGCCGTGCCTCGGACCCACGCTCACCGCGATCTTCGCCCTCTCGTTCAACGCCGGCGACCCGGTGCGGGCGGGCCTGCTGGGGCTGGCGTACTCGCTCGGCCTCGGCATCCCGTTCCTGCTGGTCGCGCTCGGCTTCGGATGGGCGACGAAGGCGATCGGATTCCTGCGCCGGCACATCCGCGTCGTGAACGTGATCGGCGGCGTGCTGCTCATCCTCCTCGGGCTGCTGATGGTCACGGGGCTCTGGACGGACATCATGTCCCGACTGACGGCGGTGATGAGCAGTGTCGACCTCCCGATCTGATCAGAAGAAGACGCATCGGAAGGATGACGTGAGCAGCACAACCGAGAGGTCGAGCGATCCGCTCCGGCCGTCCGACCACGTCGACGGCGAAGAGTCGATCACCCAGCCCCGCCTCGGATTCGTGGGCTGGCTGCGCTGGGGATGGCGTCAGCTGACCTCGATGCGCACCGCGCTGATCCTGCTGCTCGTGCTCGCGATCGCGGCGATCCCCGGCTCGATCTTCCCCCAGCGGATGGCCGACCCCAACGGCGTCACGCAGTGGGAGCGCGACAACCCCGATCTCTTCCCCGTGCTCGACGGGCTGAAGATGTTCGACGTCTACCTCTCGCCGTGGTTCTCGGCGATCTACCTGCTGCTGTTCGCCTCGCTCGTCGGCTGTGTCATCCCGCGCATCCGCCACCATGCGAAGGCCCTGCAGGCACGCCCCCCGCGCACCCCTGCACGTCTGAAGCGCCTCGCCGACTTCCGCGCGGTCGAGCGCGCCTCGACGGATGCTCCGGCAGAGGCCGCCGCATCGATCGACATCGCGCAGAAGCAGCTCAAAGCCCTGGGCTACCGGGTCGAGCGGTACGACGACAAACGATCGTCGTCGGTCTCGGCCGAGCGCGGCTACTGGCGTGAATCGGGCAACCTGCTCTTCCACCTCGCTCTCGTCGGCGTCCTGATCACGGTGGGCGTCGGGGGAGGGTTCGCGTACACCGGACAGCGCGTCCTGGTCGAGGGCGAGACGTTCGCGAACACCCTGCTCGACTACGACTCGATGAACCGCGGCCGCTTCGTGAGCGACGGAGCACTCGCGCCCTACTCGATGCGTCTCGACAGCTTCGACGTCACATACCAGCCGTTCGGCGAGCCGGGCTCGGGCCAGGCAGGCGACTTCTCGGCCAACGTCACCGTGCAGGAGAACGGCGAGGAGCGCACCGGATCGGTCAAGGTCAACGAGCCCCTCGGCGTCGCCGACGACAACGTCTTCCTGCTCGGCAACGGCTACGCGCCGACGATCACCGTGCGCAACCCCGATGGGGACGTGGTGTTCACGAACAGCACGCCGTTCCTGCCGCAGGACAACAACATGACCTCGCTGGGCGTCATCAAGATCCCCGACGGCCTCAGCGAGCAGGTCGGCCTCGTCGGCTTCTTCTACCCGACGACGGGGGTGCTCGACACCGGCGCGTTCTTCTCGGGATTCGGCGACCTCACCAACCCGACCCTCACGCTCGACGTCTACACCGGCGACCTGGGCATCAACGAGGGCATTCCGCGGTCGGTCTACGTGCTCGACACCACCGGCATGACCAAGGTCACCGGGCGCACGACGGACCTCGAATCGATCGAGCTGGCACCCGGACAGACAGCCGACCTGCCGAACGGCATGGGAACCGTGACCTTCGAGGACGAGTCCCCGGCGGGTGCGACAGACGCGTCGCAATCGGTCAAGCGCTTCGCCTCGTTGCAGATCCACCGCGACGCGTCTGGCCCCTGGGT
Organism: Microbacterium sp. Root280D1; assembly: GCF_001428975.1. NCBI lineage: Bacteria > Bacillati > Actinomycetota > Actinomycetes > Micrococcales > Microbacteriaceae > Microbacterium > Microbacterium sp. Root280D1. The sequence continues at coordinate 1,032,655 of NZ_LMJK01000001.1, forward strand.
GCTCGGCTTCGCGCTTCTCGCGCTCGGCGGTCTGATGCTCGCCCTGTTCATCCCGCGACGCCGGGTGTGGGTCAAGGCGACGGCACAGGACGGCACCGTCTCTCTCGAGTACGCCGGTCTCGCTCGCGGCGAGGACCCGACGCTCGCGACGGCCGTCGACGACCTCGTGGCAGGTCATGCGCGTCTGATGGACGCGGCCGGGGTCACGACGGCGGTCGAGGTCGAGGAGCCCGACACCGACACGGACGCCTCAGAGGCGGAAGACCCTGAGGCTGACGGCTCCGACGCAGATGGCTCCGACCAGGCGGCGACGGCACCCGAGACGCCCGCCGACCGCGACTCCGCGCGCCCCGCATCCGACACCCCGAAAGTAGACTGACACCATGTTCGATCTCGAAGTGATCTCGCCGATCCTGCTGTGGACGGCGATCGCGATCTATGCGGCGGCCTTCGTGGCCTATGCCTTCGACCTCGCCCGTCGGTCGCAGCTGTCCGCGGACGCGGCGACCGTGCAGGAGTTCGAACTCGTCGGAGCCGGAACCCGCTCGCGCGGCGGCAAGGCGGCGACGGCTGCCGCGGCATCCGGCTCCGAGGCCGCGCCTCAGCGCTTCGTGATGGCCCGCATCGGGACCTCGCTGACCGTGCTCGCGTTCATCTTCCATTTCGCCGCCACGCTCACCCGTGGTCTCGCGGCCGGGCGAGTGCCGTGGGCCAACCTCTACGAATTCGCGATGATGGGAACGCTGCTGATCGTCGCCGTGTTCCTGGTGGTGCTGACGCGCATCGATCTGCGCTTCCTCGGCACGTTCATCACCGGTCTGGTCGTCGTGCTGCTGGGTCTCTCCGCCACGAACTTCTACGTCGACGTCTCGCCCCTGATGGACCCGCTGAAGAGCGTGTGGCTGGTGATCCACGTCTTCGTGGCCTCGCTCGGCACCGCGTTCTTCGCTCTGGCCTTCGCCCTCTCGGTGATCCAGCTGATGCAGTCGCGTCGCGAGCGCCTCATCTCCGAGGGCGCGGAGAAGACCGGCCCCGGATTCCTGCGCACGTTCCCCGGGTCCGAGCGGCTCGAGAGCATGGCCTACCGCTTCACGATCATCGGCTTCATCCTCTGGACGTTCACGCTGATCGCCGGCTCCATCTGGGCCTACTACGCCTGGAGCCGCTTCTGGGGCTTCGACGTCAAGGAGACCTGGACCTTCGTCATCTGGGTTCTCTACGCCGGGTACATCCACGCTCGCGCGACGCGCGGCTGGCGCGGCAACCCCTCGGCGTGGCTGGCGATCGTCGGCTTCTCGGCCGTGCTCTTCAACTTCACGATCGTCAACGTCTTCTTCAAGGGTCTGCACGCATACTCGGGCCTCAGCTGAGCGCCCGAGCGCGGCTCATCTGAACGAGCGCAGTCCGAAGGGGATGACCTCGGAGTGCTCGGCTCCGTCTTCGTACCAGACGAGCTCGACTTCGCTGATGGTCTCGGCGGGGCGCGAACTGAGCGAGCGCCGCGACTTGTGCGACAGCTCCGTCCACGCCGCGGGCGCGAGCGTCTTCGCATAGATCACCGACAGGTGGAACGTCCAGTCGTCCGTGCTGCGCTCGTCGAGACGGCGGAAGTCCGTTCCCACGAGCGCTTCGCTGAGCGTGGAGTACGCCGACACGATGGATGCGGTGCGCCGCAGCCGCAGGATGACGACCTGCCAGGGGGCGGGGAACACGTCGACGGCCTCGGCGACGACCTCGATCGGACGCTGCGCCACCGCCCACTCGCGGATCAGCGCGAGCAGCTCTTCGCGGCGCTCGGGCTCATGGAACGCGCGCAGGGTGACGTGCTCGGTGTGCGGGTGCGGAGCATCCATCCGGCCGAGCGCCGACCTCTGCTCGGCCCGGTACACGTCCGACACGGCCCGCGTGGGTCGCAGCACGAGATACTGCTGTCCCTCGAGTGACTCGAGCTGGGCGGGAGAGGTCATGAAGGGGCGACGCATCCTCTGATCGTACGTGCGCGGGCACACGTCCGAATACCGTTCGATCTCGAGCGGGCACGGATTCGGAGCGGATACAGGACGCGCCGCGCATCGTGATCGATGCGCGGCGCGTCCTGCGTCGTGGTCCGAAGCGGTGCTCGGTGGGGTGGTTCACGCCGTCGCGAGGGCCGCCTTCACGGAGGTGGTGCGCCGCAGTGCCACCGCGACGGTGGTCGCGACGAGCGACAGCACGCCCCAGACGATGAGGCCTGCGGCTGCGCCGCCGTTCGCGGTGATCAGCCCGGCGAACGCGGGGGAGGTCGGCAGCGATGCGCCGAGATCCGCCAGCCATCCCGGCACGGTCGAGATCAGACCGGTCGCGATCGCGAGCACACCGACGAGCGCGCTGACCCAGCGGCCGACGCCGCCGAAGACCGCGACGAGTGCCTGGTTCACGGCCGCGAAGGCGACCCCGGCGAGCACGGCGATTCCTGCGAAGGCCCACCAGGCCGCGGCGTCGTATCCGGCGACGATCTGCACGATGAGCGACACCAGCAGACCCTGGGCTGCACCGATGGCGGCAGCCGGGGCGAAGGCGCGCAGGGCGAGTCCGGCCGACGAGCGTCGGGAGGTCAGGGTGCGCGCGGTGTAGGCCCGCATGACCAGGAACGAGGCGAGCGAACCGAACCACAGCACCACGGCGGCGAGCAGCGGGATCGCGGTCGGGCCGAAGATCGTGGCGCCGTCGGCGCCCTTGGACGCCACCGGATCGGCGATCACCGACGCGAGCGAGGTCGACTCGGAGTCGCTGAACGAGGGGAGCGAATCGGATGCGGTGCGCAGGCCGCTCGCGAGATCGCCGGTTCCCGTGGCGAGGGTGTCGAGGCCGGTCGCGAGCTCGTCGGCACCGGTCGCGAGCTCGGTCGCTCCGTCCGACAGCTGGGATGCGCCCGTCGCCAGTGCTCGTGCACCGCTCGCCGATTCGTCGAGACCCTGCGACGCCAACTGGTTCAGACCGTCCGCGAGACCCGTCGCCCCCGCACCCGCCTCGCCGAGCTGGGCCGCGAGAGTGGTGAATGCGCCCGGGAGAGTCGCGATCTGGGGAGAGACGGTCGTGAGGTACCCCGATGCGGTTCCGGCCGACGTCGCGGCATCCGCAGCGTTCGCGGCCTCGGCGGCGAGCTCGGCGCACAGATCACCGGAGGTCATGGGGTCACAGCTCGCGGCCATCGCGCCGAGGCGCTGAGCAAGCCCGGCGGTCTGGGTGGCGGCATCCGTCGCGGCCGCGGTCCCGGTCTCGACAGCTCCCACGAGAGCGGGCAGCTGACCGGCCTGATTCTGCAGCTCCGTCGCGCCTGCGGTCAGCCCGGTGCCGATCTGGCTCGCGCCGTTCGCGGCCTCGCGGGTCTTCGACGCGAGTGTGTCGAGCCCGGATGCCAAGGAGGATGCGCCGTTTCCGAGCTCCGTGGCACCGGAGGCGAGCTGAGTCGCGCCGTCGGGGATCGCCGCGGCTCCCGTGGCCGCATCCCGCGCGCCGGTGGCGAGTTCGGCGGCGCCGTCCGCGGCCTCGCCGATCTGGTCTCCGATCGTGGTGAAGCCGACGAGGATGTTCTCCGTCGTCGCCTCCGACAGCAGTGTGCCCATGCTCGAGGCCGCCACGTTCGCGATCTGACTCGTGATCAGGTCATCGGCGACGAGCCCGTCCTCCGGGGTGGTGACCTGGATCGTGGCCTGCTCCGCGTCGCCGCCGCCGTCCGAGATCGCCTGCCCCGCCGAGGTCGCTGCGGCCGAGAACTCCTCGGGGATCGTGATGACGGCCTGGTACGAGCCGTCGGCGAGACCGTCGGCGGCGTCGTCCTCGTTCGAGATCACCCAGGTGAGGTTGGAATCGAGCTCGTCCGATCCTTCGACGAGCCCCGAGGCGAGCTGCCGACCGAGCGGAGTGAGCTGCCCGTCGATCTCGACGGGCTCGTCGAGGTTGACGATCGCCGCGGTCATCGACTCGAGACGCTCGGTGGGATTCTGCAGGGCAGCGACCAGGATGCCGCCCACTGCCGCGGGAAGCAGAAGGACGCCGAGGATCGTCAGCCACGTGATGGGCTTGCGCGAACGGGCGCGTTCGATGGGGAGGGTCATGCGTTCACCTCGGTCGATTCGGTGGTGCCGTCGACGATGCGGGGCACCGAGGACTCGGATTGCGACTGTGCGGCTGGCGCGTCGATGTCGATCGTGTCAGCCGATGAACGGCCGGCATCGGCCAGGATCTCCAGGGCCGCCTGGGGATCGAGTGCGGTGAGCAGCATCGCCGTCGTGCTGCGGGAGTCGCGCAGTCGCGCCGCGAGCTGATCGCGTTCGGGGCGGGAGAGCCGGTCGGCTCCGTCGATCACCACGAGAGCCGGCCGTCCGCGCAGTGCCTCGGCGAGGTCGGCCGACAGGCTCGCGGCATCGGCGGCCATGACCGCTCCGACATGCGCCCGCACCCACGCGGATCGACCGGGCAGAAGATGGCCTGCGACCCGGAGGCGGCCGTCGTCCGCAGTCGCCCGCCCGGCGATCGTCAGAGCGAGCGCGCGCAATGCGCCGGCTGACGATCCGGTGAGCACGGCGGAGGCCCCGGGTGCGAGGCGCAGGTGGAGGCCGTCGATGCCGGCATCCGTCATCGTGAGGTCGTCGGCGGCGACGATCGACTCGTCGCCCGGCCAGCCCGCCAGGTGACGCTCGCGTTCGACCGCCTCTCCTTCGATGTCGACGCTCGGGAGGATCCGCTCCAGCCAGGCCGGGATCTCCCACGCGCGCTCCCCGAGGATGGCCATGAGTGCAGGGATCAGCGTCATCCTCACCAGGAACGCGTCGATCGCGATGCCGGCCGCAAGGCCCAGCGCGATCGGCTTGAGCGACGAGTCGCCTTCGGGGACGAACGCCACGAAGACGGCGAACATGATGAGGCCGGCAGCGGTGACGACCTTCGCCGATCCCGTGAAGCCGCTGCGCACGGCACGCAGTGCCGCGGCTCGGCGAGTCGCGCGATCGGGGCTCCTGCCGTCGGGATCGTGCACGAAGTCCTCGCGCATCCGAGACACCAGGAACACCTGGTAATCCATCGCGAGCCCGAACAGCACACCCATCAGGATGATCGGCATGAAGCTGATGATCGGACCGACCTTCGCGACATGGAGGGCGTCGGCGAACCAGCCCCACTCGAACACGGCTCCCACGATGCCGAACGCGGCGACGATCGAGAGCAGATAGCCGGCGGCTGCCGTGACCGGCACCCAGAGTGAGCGGAACACGATCGTGAGCAGGATCAGGGACAGGCCGATGACGAAGATGCCGAACGGGAGAAGGGCGTTGCCCAGCTGGTCGGAGATGTCGATGCCCACCGCGGTGAACCCGGTCACCTTCAGGTCGATGCCGAACTCGTCGAGCCACTCGTCGTGGTGCGAGCGCAGCTCTCGCACGAGATCGGCCGTCGCGGGGTCATCGGGTGCGGTCTCGGGGATGATCTGCACGATGCCGGTGTCTGCGGTCTCGTTCGGGGTGGCGAGGGCGACCTCCTTGACCCCGTCGATCTGGGCGACCTCGTCGCCGAGATCCTCCATCAGGGTCAGCGGATCGGTCGACGTGACGATCGTGCCCGTCAGGATCAGCGGTCCGTTGAACCCGGGACCGAACTGCTCGCCGACCAGGTCGTAGCTCTGCCGCGCTTCGGAGTCCTGCGGCAGCACGCCCGCGTTGGGCAGCGCGAGATTCAGGCTGAGGGCGGGCACGGCGACGATGCCGAGCCCGAGCACGACGGCCAGGGATACGAGGATCGGACGCCGGGTGACGCCGGTCACCCAGCGCTCGCTGAAGCGACGGCGCTGCGCGGGGGCTGCCTTGCCCTTCTTCGCCTTCGGAGCCCGGCGCGGTCGACCGGCGACGCGGCCCTTCATGAAGCCGAGCAGAGCGGGGGTGAGCGTCACGGCGATGGCGACGGCGACCGCGACGGCGGCGGAGGCCGCGATGCCCATCGTCGTCAGGAACGGGATGCCCGCGAACCCGAGTCCGATCAGGGCGATCAGCACGGTCACGCCCGCGAACACCACCGCCGAGCCTGCCGTGCCTACAGCCCGCGCTGTCGACTCCTCGGGGTCGACTCCCTCGCGGACCTGATCCTGGTGCCTGGCCATGATGAACAGTGCGTAGTCGATTCCGACGGCGAGCCCGAGCATCAGGGCGAGGAGGGGAGTGGTCGACGAGACCGTGGCGAAGGCGGTGGCGGCGAAGATGCCGGCCATCGAGATGCCCACACCGAGCACTGCCGTGAGCAGCGGGAGCCCTGCGACGACGAACGAGCGGAACGTGACGATCAGCACCAGCAGCGCGATCAGCAGACCCACGGCCTCGGTGAGCGTGACACCGGGGATGGAGGTGGCGAAGAGCTCTCCGCCGAGGGAGGTCTGTGATCCGTCCGGCAGCTCATCGGCGAGTTCGGCCACGACGGCTCGCAGGTCATCCTGCGTCTCCGCCGATACATCGCTGGCCTGGCCGTCGAACTGCAGGCGGATGATACCGGCCGTCTCGTCGTCGTTGATCATGCCGCTGACCATCTCGTCGAACGGGGAGGTCGCCGAGAGCACCGAGTCGTCGAGGTCGGCGAGCTGGTCGACGGCATCCTCGATGTCGGTCTTATATGCGTCATCCGTGATCGAGTCGCCGTCGGCGGCGACCACGATGATCTGCGCGCTGGTGCCGCTGACCGCGGGGAACGAGCGGTTGAGCTGCTCGAGGCCGGCCTGGGACTCGGTGCCCGGGATCGAGAAGGAGTTGTCCGTGCCAGCCCCGAGGACGAGGGCGCCGGCCCCCGCGATGCCGAGGGCGAGCAGCCAGGAGACGAGAACGCGCCACGGGTGCCGGTAGGACCAGCGACCGAGCGAGGACAGGAGTGTGGACACGAGGCTCCTCAGGGAATACGGGCTGGATACACAGGTGTATCCAATACATACCTGTATCGTAAGGTGGTCCGAGCCCCGGAGTCTGTGTGCGGGGTGTGAGAATGACAGGCAGGAGGATTCGATGACGACACCCGCCACCCGCAGCCGGGAGAACACGCGAGCCCGGCTTCTCGATGCGGCCGCGCAGGTCTTCGCCGAGGTCGGCCTCGACGGCGCCTCCGTCGAAGCGGTCTGCGATCGCGCCGGGTTCACCCGCGGCGCGTTCTATTCGAATTTCGAGTCGAAGGACGAACTCTTCCTCGTGCTCGCCGGCAGCGTCGGCGAGCAGCGCGTCAATGCGGTGCGTGACCGCGTCGACGAGATCGCCGCCGAGGGCGGTCTGTCAGAGGGATGCGACCCGGTCGAGCTCGTCCAGCGGATCATGGACGCGGGCGGCGATGACCGCCTCGGCGTCATGCTGATGAGCGAGATCCGGATCCGTGCTCTGCGTGACCATCAGTTCGGCGCTGCCTACCTCGTGCAGGAGCGCGAGATGGTCTCGAGCATCGCCGTGATCATCACCGACATCGTCTCGGTGAGCTCGCTCGAGCTGAAGGTTCCCGCCGAAGAGGCCGCGCGCATGCTCATGATCATCTGGGAGGGCATGACCGTTCGCGGAGCGATGGCCGGTCAGGACTCCGATCAGCTGCGGCATTCCAGCGGCGAGGAGCTGGGGCGCCTCGTGCAGCTGCTGCTCGCGGAGTGACCTCGCAGACGAACGGCGCTCAGCGCGCGTCGAGCACGGCGTAGCACCGCGTGAGGCGATCGAGCCACCAGTCCCGTCGGTCGTCCGAGGCGGCGAGCCGCGCCAAAGCATCGGGATCCGGGGTGACCCGAGCTGCCGGGATCGAGCCGTCCACCGGGCGCAGGTCGGCGACGTCGTCGAGGAACAGGGATGCCGTGCCGAGCCCGCAGTCGTAGTCGAGAGTCGGCAGGGCGGCGGCGAGCGCCGCACCCTGGGAGAGTCCGATCGCGGTGTCGAGCGCGCTGGAAACCACGACGGGCAGGCCCGCGGCGGTGATGATCTGCAGCGCATGCGTGATGCCCCCGAGCGGCTGCGCCTTGATGACGAGCAGGTCGGCGGCCTTCTCGCGCGCGACCGCGAGCGGGTCGGAGGACTTGCGGATGCTCTCGTCGGCGGCCACCGGAATGCCCATGTACTTCACCCGGGTGCGCAGTTCGGCGAGCTCCGGCACTGTCGCGCACGGCTGCTCGACGTACTCGAGATCGAACTCGTTGAGCGCATGCACGGCGTGCTCGGCCTCGTCGACGTTCCACAGGCCGTTGGCATCGACGCGGATGCGACCCTCCGGCCCCATGGCCTCGCGCACGGCCCGCACACGGGCGATGTCGTCTGCGAGCGTCTGCCCGGGTTCCGCGACCTTGACCTTGGCGGTGCGGCAGCCGGCGAAGCGGGCCAGCACTTCGGCGACCTGCGCCGCCTCGACAGCCGGGATGGTGGCGTTCACGCCGATGCGCTCGCGGAGAGGTTCGGGCTGCGTCCTCCAGGCGAAGTCGATCGCCGCCGCGAGCCAGGTGGCCGACTCGAGATCGTCGTACTCGACGAACGGAGAGAATTCCGCCCATCCCTCCGGCCCTTCGACGAGCAGCGCCTCTCTCTTGTCGACCCCGCGGAAGCGGGTGTGCATCGGAAGCGAGACGACCCTGGCCGAGCCGAGCAGATCTGCGAGCGGTGGGAGCATGTGCTCATTCTGCTCTGTCGACGCCTCGTCGGGGATCCGCCGTGCCGACGGGTCCGCCTCAGCGCAGGCGCTTCTGCAGTTCGCCCATCCGCTCGCTGGGGCGGAACCCGAGCGCGGTGTTGACGGCGAGCATGTGCGCGTTCGACTCGGCGTTGTAGGTGTAGACGGCGCGGGTCTGCGGCGCCTCCCTCTGCAGCATCCGCAGGTTGGCTGCCTTGACCGCGATGCCGAGCCGGTGCCCCCGGTCCGCGGTGCGCACGAGCGTGCCCCACTGATAGGCGTTGCCGTCGTCGGTCGACACGACGAGCTGCGAATACGCCGCGGCCTCGCCGTCGGCCGCGAGGGCGATGGCCCCGAACGACACGCGCCTCTGTCGGTCGAGCAGTTCCTCGCTCTCGCGGATGCTGTCGACATCGGGTCTCTGAGGTTCGATGGCGAGTTCGCCGGTCGGGGCTTCGGTCTCGAGGGCGGCGTCGAGGATCGTCCAGCGTTCCACGACCTCGTCGGGGATGCGGCCGACCCAGCTGCGGATCTCGTACGGAGCGATCGCCGATGCGATGTCTCTCTCGATCCGGTCGAGCAGTGCGGGGTCGACCGGGAGGTCGAGCCTGCTCTGCACGTCGCCGAGGGCCAGACTGTAGCCGCGGGCGCGTGCGAACTCACGCCCCGGCGATCCGGCACCTTCCGAACCGAGGGCGTGGCGCCACGACGTCGCCCCCTGCGCAATCGTCCGACCGGACGCCGTGACCTCCGCCTCGAGGAACGCGAGGGCCTCGGAGCCGATGCCGCGCCGTCGGTGCTCGGGCGGCACGCTGATCGCGAGATGGGCGACCTGGGTGTTGTCCTTCAGGGGGAGCGCGAGGCTCGCGGAGCCGACGATCCGGTCGGCGTGGCGCAGCAGATAGGCGCGTCGGTCGACGACGGCCGACTCCTGCTGCAGCTCGCTGCGCGACTCCTCGAGCGACCACACGACGGCATCCGCGCCGCGATCCGCGCGTTCGGCGGTGGCGTACGCATCCCACCATGCATCGACGGACCGGTCATCGGTCGCGTCGATGCGGAGGATCTCGATCGCCATGCGACCACCGTACGTGCCTTGTCCTTCACATAAATGTGTGATTGACAATGGTGTGTGACGCACAGTAATGTGATGGACATGAACGAGACCCTCGACACGCATCTGCAGGAACTGCGCCGCGGCACCGTGGTGCTGGCGTGCCTGCAGCTGCTGCGCACGGCGGGGTACGGCTACGGGCTGCTCGAAGACCTCGAGCGCCGCGGCTTCGCCACCGATGCGAACACGCTGTACCCGCTGCTTCGGCGTCTCGAGAAGCAGGAGTACCTGACGAGCGAGTGGAACACCGACGAGGCGCGGCCCCGCAAGTTCTACCGCACATCGGAAGCCGGCATCCGGCTCGCCGACACCCTGACCGAAGAATGGCGATCGCTCACGACGGCGATCGCGACCCTCACAGCTGAGGAGAACTGACATGCCCTCGACAGCCACGCTCACCGAGCGATACATCAGCGCCACGATCCGCAGCCTCACGCCCGAGGTGCAGGACGACGTCCGCGCCGAGCTCGAAGGATCCATCGCCGACGCGATCGACGCGAGACTCGAACAGGGGGACGACCCGGCCGAGGCGGAACGGGCGGTCCTCACAGAGCTGGGTGACCCCGGCGTCCTCGCCGCCGGCTACGCCGACCGGCCGCTGCACCTGATCGGACCCCGGTACTACCTCGTGTGGTGGCGGCTGCTCAAGCTGCTGCTCATCATCGTGCCGGTGTGCGCGATGGGCGGAGTCGCGATCGCGCAGGCGATCGAGCGCGCACCCATCGGAACGATGATCGGCGCCGCCGTCACGGTCGGCATCTCGGTCATCGTGCACGTCTGCTTCTGGGTGACCCTGGTCTTCTTCATCCTCGAGCGCACCGGAGCGGACACCGGGGTGAAGTGGGACGTCGACCAGCTGCCCGAGCCGACCCAGAACGGAGCCGGCAGGGCGGATGCGATCGCGTCGCTCGTGTTCCTCGTGCTGGGGGTGGGCGCGGTCTTCTGGGACGCAGTCATCGGCTTCTTCCCGACCGAAGGAGATCCGATTGCGATCCTGAACCCGGGTCTGTGGCCCTGGGGGATCACGTTCTTCCTCGGGCTCTTCGTCGCCGAGGCGCTGCTGACGGTGGTGGTCTACGCTCGCCGCCGCTGGACGATCGGTGCCGCTGTGGTCAACACCCTGCTCGCGGCGGTGTTCGCCGTCTGGTCGCTGACGCTGCTGGTGCAGGGCGAGCTGCTCAACCCCGAGTTCCTCCGCTTCGTCTTCACCGACAACGGCGTGACGGATGAGACGATGCGCATCCTGACCGTGATCACCGGGTTCGCCCTCATCGCGTTCCCGATCTGGGACATCGTCGACGGCTGGATCAAGACCGCTCGCGCTCGCCGCGGCTGATCACCGCACGCAGACGGCGTCGCCTCTTCGGGGCGACGCCGTCTCCGTGTGCAACCCGGGCGGGAATAGGCTGGATGCTGTGACCAGCGCATTCGTCTCAGACCTGTTCGACCCGGACGAATGGGTGCTCGCGCCCGGTGCCGAGGACTACACCGACATCACCGCCCACGTGAGCACGGACGGCGGAGTCGCGCGCATCGCGTTCAACCGCCCCGAGGTGCGCAACGCCTTCCGCCCGCACACGGTCGACGAGCTCTACCGGGCACTCGACGACGCACGGCAGAACCCCCGCATCGGCGCGGTCCTCCTCACCGGCAACGGACCGAGTCCGAAGGACGGCGGGTGGGCGTTCTGCTCGGGCGGCGACCAGCGCATCCGCGGCCGCGACGGATACAAGTACTCCGATGACGAGACGACCGTGCACGATCCGGCTCGCGCCGGTCGCCTGCACATCCTCGAGGTCCAGCGCCTCATCCGTTTCATGCCGAAGGTCGTCATCGCCGTCGTGCCGGGCTGGGCGGCCGGCGGAGGGCACTCGCTGCACGTGGTGTGCGACCTCACGATCGCCTCCGCCGAGGAGGCGCGGTTCAAGCAGACCGACGCCGATGTCGGCAGCTTCGACGCGGGGTACGGATCGGCGTACATGGCGAGGCAGACCGGGCAGAAGTTCGCGCGCGAGGTGTTCTTCCTCGCCGAGGAGTACTCGGCGCAGCGGGCGTACGAGGCCGGGGCGGTCAACCGGGTCGTGCCCCATGCCGACCTCGAGCGCGAGGCGCTGAAGATGGCGCGCACCGTGCTCACCAAGTCGCCCACGGCGATCCGCATGCTGAAGTTCGCCTTCAACGCGGTGGACGACGGGCTCGTGGGGCAGCAGGTGTTCGCGGGCGAGGCCACGCGTCTCGCCTACGGCACCGATGAAGCGGTCGAGGGCCGCGACTCGTTCCTCGAGAAGCGGGACGCCGACTGGACCTCGTTCCCCTGGCACTACTGAGCGGATCGAGACGCACATGGTCGCGCTGACGCCGACGGATGCCGAGGATCCGGCCGAACTCCGGGCCGCTCTGGCGCGCGCGCTCGACGGCGGGCCGGCGCTCGGATTCGGGATGCTCGGAGACGCCCCGAAATGGGTGCCGGACGGCACGGCCGTCGTGATCGCCACCTCGGGCTCCAGCGGGGTCCCCAAGCGGGTCGCGTTGAGCGGCGAGGCGCTGCGGGCGAGCGCCGAGGCGACGGCGTCGAGAGTGGGCGGTGGGCGCTGGCTGCTCGCCCTGCCCGCCGGATACGTTGCGGGACTCCAGGTCATCGTGCGGTCTCTGATGGCAGGCACGCACCCTGTCGCGCTGAGCGGTCGGTTCTCGCCCGATTCGTTCGCCGACGCGACGCTGTCGATGCTCCGCCCGCTGCCGGGCGGTTCCGCCGGCATCCCCGAGCTGTACACCTCGCTCGTCCCCGCGCAGCTGTCGACGCTGCTCGATGCGGCAGACGACCGACCTGTGCGTGCGGCCCTTCAGGCGTACCGGGCGATCCTCGTGGGTGGCCAGGCGCTGCCGGAACCGCTGCGCGACCGCGCCGCCGATCTCGGCATCCGACTCGTCCGCACCTATGGCTCCACCGAGACGAGCGGGGGATGCGTCTACGACGGCGTCCCCCTCGACACCGTCGCCGTGCGCACAGTGGACGGAGAGCTGCGCATCGCCGGTCCGATGCTCGCTGACGGCTATCTCGGCGACGGGGAGCTCACGGCGAAGAACTTCTCGCGCGACGAGCACGGCATCCGCTGGTATCACACCGGCGATCTCGGGCTCTATGACGACGGCGTCGTGCGGGTGCACGGTCGTGCCGACAACGTGATCGTCTCCGGCGGCATCAACATCTCGCTCGATCGGGTCGAGCGGTTGGTGCGCGGCGTTCCGGGTCTCACCGATGCCGTCGTGGTCGGCGTGCCGGACGAGCGATGGGGCGAGGCCTCGGTCATCGTCGCCCCGAGAGGCGAGGCGCTGCGGCGCAGCGAGGCCGAGCAGCTCGCGCACGCGAGGGATCTCGTCGCCGCCGAGCTCGGCAGGCACGCGAGACCGGCTCGGCTGATCATGGTCGACGAACTGGCCGTGCTGGCCTCAGGGAAGCCGGACCGCGAGTCGATCAGGCGGGCCGTCGCCGAACTGCACTGACGGCGGATTTCAGCGGCGAGAAGAGCACTGCCAGACTGAGCCATGGCCACCTACACCCACGGGCATCACGAGACCGTCCTCCGCTCGCACAGCAGTCGCGACATCTCCAATTCGGCGGAGTACCTCCGCCCGCACCTGACAGAGACCACCCGGCTTCTCGATGTCGGAGCGGGGCCAGGCACCATCACGATCGACTTCGCCGGCACCGTCGCCCATGTCACGGCGACCGAGATCGATGAGAACGCACTCTCGCTGTCGCGCGATCTCGCATCGCGCAGGGGACTGGACAACCTCGACTTCGCGGTCGAGGACGTGCATGCACTGACCTTCGCCGACGACAGCTTCGACGTCGTGCATGCGCACCAGGTGCTGCAGCACGTCGGCGACCCCGTGCAGGCGCTCCGGGAGATGCGTCGGGTGACGGCGCCGGGTGGTGTCGTGGGGGTGCGCGACGCCGACTATGCGGGCTTCCTCTGGTTCCCGATCCTGCCCGAGCTCGATCGATGGCTCGACCTCTATCGTCGCGCTGCCCGAGCGAACGGCGGCGAGCCCGATGCGGGGCGTCGACTGCTCGCCTGGGCGCGGGCCGCCGGATTCGACGACATCACGGCGACGTCCTCCACGTGGACATACGCGACCCCCGAGGACCGCGCATGGTGGGGCGGCATGTGGGCCGATCGCATCCTCGAGTCCGCGCTCGCCCGGCAGCTGGTCGACGGCGAGATGGCGACGCGGGGCGACCTGCAGGAGATCAGCGACGCATGGAAGCGCTGGGCCGACGACGGCGACGGCTGGTACCTCGTGCCGCACGGCGAGATCATCGCCCGCGCCTGACCGGACCGCGGATACATCTGCAGGCGGATGCGAGGCGGATGCCGTGCCGCGTAGCGTGGGGGAGTGATCCGCCCGCTCTCCCGTACGGCGCTCGTGCTCGACATCGTCGGGGCGGCGCTGCTCTTCGTCATCCTCACGCCGTTCTCCGTCGTCTTCTACGGCCCGGGGGCGGTCGGCGAGGGGATCAGCGGTGCGGCGGTCGCGGCGATCGTCACCGCGGGCATCCTGATGTTCGGCGGAGTCGCGATCGGCAGGCTCGCCCCCGGACTCGCGCTCGCCGCGGCCTGGGCGGGCGCGATCGTGCAGATGCTGTCCGGATTCGGTCCGCTGCCGATCGATGTGGCGATCCTCCTTGTGCTCTACGCGACCGCCGCCTGGGGGTCCCGCGCGGTGCTGTGGTGGGGTTTCGGCTCGGCGCTGCTCGGTGCTCTGGTCTCGGCGGTCTACCTGGTCGTCGTCACGGGCGTCACCTCCGGCGCCAGCGGGTGGGATCAGCTGACGACCGGCACGCTGCTCCTGGTCGTCTCGGTGCTCGCGCTCGGATTCGCGTGGGTCTGCGGTCTGCTGTGGCGGGTGGTGCTGCGCGCGCGGAGCACCCGTTCGGCGCAGCTGAAGGCGGAGTCGCTCGCGGCGGAGGAGCAGGAGCGTGTGCGGATCGCCCGCGACATGCACGACATCGTCGCGCACTCGCTGGCCGTGGTGATCGCGCAGGCCGACGGCGCCAGGTATGCGGCCGCCGCGAAGCCCGAGATGGCCACCGAGGCCCTCGGGACCATCGCCCAGACCGCTCGCAGCGCGTTGAGCGACGTGCGTCTGCTGCTCACGCAGCTGCGCCACCGACAGGGGGACGGTCCCCAGCCGACGCTCGCAGACCTCGAGTCGCTGTTCGCGCAGGTGCGTCAGGCGGGAGTCGAGGCCCGGATCACCGTCGATCCGATGCCGCCGGGGGAGCCGCCGGGAGCCATCCAGCTCGCGGTGTACCGGATCCTCCAGGAGGCGCTCACGAACGCCATCCGTCACGGCGACGGCGCGGTCGACGTGCACCTCGCGTGGCTTCCCGACCGTGTCGACATCCAGGTGCGCAACACCGTGGGACGGGATCAGCCGCAGATCGGCGGCGGTCACGGGGTGATCGGCATGCGTGAACGGGCGCAGCTCGTCGGCGGTAGCCTTCAGGCGGAGCGCCAGGGAGCGCAGTTCGTCGTCCGCGCCTCGCTCCCGATCGGAGAAGTCGCATGATCAGGGTCGTCCTCGTCGATGATCAGGCGCTGTTCCGCGCCGGAGTCCGCATGCTGCTCGCCTCGCAGCCCGATCTCGACGTCGTCGGAGAAGCGGGCGATGGCCGCGAAGCCGTCGCTCTCGTGCACGCGACTCGACCGGACGTGGTGCTGATGGACATCAGGATGCCGGTCATGGACGGGCTCGCTGCGACCGCCGAGATCCTCGCTCAGCCCGACCCGCCGCGCATCGTCATGCTGACGACCTTCGACCTCGACGAGGCCGCCGCTCGCGCGATCCGTCAGGGGGCGAGCGGATTCCTCCTGAAGGACGCCGACCCCGAGTTCCTCCTCGCCGCGATCCGCACCGTCCACGCGGGCTCGAGCGTCATCGCCGCGTCGGCGACCCGCGAGCTGTTCGAGCACTTCGCCGAGGAGCCGAAGCCGGTGCCGGTGCAGTTCTCCGCGCTGACCGAGCGTGAGCGCGAGATCTTCGCGCTCGCCGCCCGGGGGCTCTCGAACTCCGAGATCGCCGCTCGCGAATATCTCAGCGAGGCGACCGTCAAGACCCACATCAGCCGCATCCTGACGAAGCTCACCCTCCGCGACCGGGTGCAGCTGGTGGTCTTCGCGTTCGAGCACGGACTCGCCTGACCCGATTCCTGTCCGCGGGATCATCCTTACGATGTAGGCGGATGCGCCGTCAGGCCGACGCGGCGGAGCAGCCGGCGTCCGTAGCGTCGAAGGCATGGAGATCACGACCACCGACCTCGGGCTCGCAGCCCGCGTCCAGCACCTCAAGAAGACCTACGGCGCCGGCGAGGGCACCGTCCACGCGCTGGACGACGTCAGCGTCGGCATCCGCCGCGGACAGTTCACCGCCATCATGGGACCGTCCGGTTCGGGCAAGTCCACGCTCATGCACATCATGGCCGGCCTCGACACCCCGACGCAGGGGAGGAGCTGGATCGGCGACACCGAGATCACGGAGCTCGGAGACCTCGATCTCACGATCCTGCGCCGCCGCCGGGTCGGCTTCATCTTCCAGGCGTTCAACCTCGTGCCGACGCTCACCGCCCTCGGCAACATCATGCTGCCGTTCGAGCTCGACGGGCGGCGACCCAGCGCGATCGAGAAGGCGCGCATCGACGGACTGATCCAGACGCTCGGGCTCGGATCCCGTCTGCAGCACCGACCGCATCAGCTCTCTGGGGGTCAGCAGCAGCGCGTCGCCATCGCCCGTGCGCTCGCCACGGCGCCCGATCTCGTGTTCGCCGACGAGCCCACGGGCAATCTCGATTCCCGCACGGGGCGCGAGGTGCTGCAGCTGCTGGCCACCGCGAGCCGCGAGCACGGACAGTCCATCGCCATGGTCACCCACGACGCGATCGCGGCGAGCCATGCCGACCGGGTGCTGTTCCTCGGAGACGGCCGGATCGTCGCCGACCACCCGCGCCAGAGCGCCGAGGAGATCTCGGCCTACATGCTCGCCGCCGAGGTCGCGGCATGAGCGCCGTCATCGAGTCTCCGACTCTCGCCGTCGTACCGCAGACGTCCGCGACCGGTCCGCGCCTCGCCTGGCTGCGCGACCGGGGCATGGGCGCCAGCATCCTGGTCGCAGCGCTCTCGGCCGCCTTCGGAGTGGTGCTGGTCGAGACCACGGCCTACCTCGGAGCCGTGCTGCAGGCCGACCCCTTCATCGGCGACAGCGAGACGCTCGCGTTCATCGTGGGACTGCTCTCGGTGCTGCTCACGGGCGTCGCGATGTACGTCGCCGCGATCGTCACCGCGAACACGTTCTCGACGATCATCGCCGGGCGCACGCGTCAGATCGCCCTGATGCGCCTCATCGGCGCGACCGCGAGGTCCCAGCGGGCCGTGGTCGGCCGGCAGGGCTTCGCGGTGGGGGTCATCGGCGCGGCACTCGGGCTTCTCGCCGGCCTCGTGATCGCCGCGGTCGGCGTGCAGATCGGTTCCGGACTGATCGAGAACGTGCCGCAGGGGTTCTCTCTCGCCCAGCCGTTCATCGCCTTGCCGGTCGTCGGCGTCGCGCTCACGACCTGGGCGGCGGCATGGGTGGGCTCCAGGCGCGTTCTCGCCGTCACGCCGCTGCAGGCGATCGGCGGGTCGGTCGAGCGCACTCACGAAGAGCTGTCCCGCCCCGGGGGGCACATCGGCGCATGGATCCTGCTGGCTTCCGGCACCGTGCTGCTGGCGGCAGGGGTCGTCGTCGGCCTCGTGCACCCGCTCGGGGTGGTCGTCGCCTTCGTCGGCGGACTGCTCTCCTTCACCGGACTCGCGCTCGGATCGGTGCTGTTCATGCCTCCCGTGCTCCGTCTGGTCGGGCGGATGTTCGGATCGAGTGCCACGGCACGACTCGCGGCCGAGAACGCCCTCCGCTATCCCGAGCGCTCGTCGCGCATGGCGATCGGCGTCGTGATGGGGGTCACACTGGTCACGATGTTCGCGGTCGCGCTCGAATCGGTCAAGCAGATGCTGATCGGTCAGGTCGAGGGCGAGACGCCTGCGGAGTTCTTCACCCCGTTCGACGCCTTCGCATCGGTGATGATGGTGCTCGTGGCGGTGTCGGCGGTGATCGCCGCGGTCGGTCTCGTCAACCTTCTGACGATCGGCGTCGTGCAGCGTCGTCGCGAGCTCGGACTCCTCCGGTCCATCGGCCTGTCCAATGGGCAGGTGCGCCGCATGGTGCTGCTCGAGGCGGCGCACATCACGGTGGCCGCCACGCTGACCGGGTTGATCCTGGGCATCGCCTACGGATGGATCGCGGCGCAGTCGCTGCTCGGCTCCGTGCCGACCCTGCCCGACTTCGAGGCCGCCGGGCTCGTCGCACCGCACGTGCCCTGGCTGCCCGTGGTCATCATCGTCGCGGCGACCGCTGTGCTGACCCTGGTGGCTGCCGCGACGCCGACCCGCCTCGCCACCCGCGTGGCGCCCGTCGACGCACTGGCCGCCGACTGACGACGACGCCTGAGGATGCCCCGATGACCGAATCCGTCATCGGGGCATCGGCACCCGGGCGGTCGTTCTAGGCTGGACGGATGCCGTCTCCGTTCGACCAGTCCACGTATCAGGTGCGTCTCGAGTGGGGCGTCGACGGGCTCGATCGCCTCGCGACCGCCGATGTCGTCGTGGTGGTCGACGTGCTCCGCTTCTCGTCGACGGTGGCAGACGCTGTCGCGTCGGGCTCAGCGGTCTCGCTCGACGACGCGCGTGAGTGGTCCCGCAATGGCGCCGCGGTCGCCGCCCGCGCCGGCGACGCGGTCGTGCTGATCGGAAGTCTCCGCAACGCGGCGGCAGTGGCACGAGCGATCGCGACGCTGCAGGAGCGCAACCAGTCACGCACTTCCGTGAGCGTGATCGCCGCGGGCGAAGCCGACGCCGCGGGCGCCGTGCGCTTCGCGGTCGAGGACCACCTGGGAGCCGGTGCGATCGTCGCCGCGCTCACCGAACTCGGCATCGACCACACGGCGCCCGATGCGGCCGTGGCCGCCGAGGGATTCCGCGCGCTGAAGAGGGCGCTGCGCCACATGGTCAGCGCGAGCGGTTCGGCGCGTGAGCTCGCGGACGGGGTCGCCGCGACCGAGCGGATGCGGGCATCCGGTGCTGCGCCGACGACGGTGTCGGACGCCGCCGAGCTCGACGCCCTGGATGTCGTCCCCGTGCTGCGTGACGGGCTCTTCGTCGCCTTCGACTAAGCGGTCTGCGGTCGTCCCCGGCGCGCAGGCCATCCCCGCTCGGGGGTGAGGCGCCTGTGGATCTCGTCCCTGCACGCGCTCGGCAACAGGCCGTGCATCCGGCACGGGTTTCGTGTTCCGCGACGTAGGGTCATGGCATGAGGTTCGTCCCCGCTTTCGTCGTCGATGCCGTCCTGGTGCTCGTCTTCGCCGTGATCGGCCGTGCCTCGCACGGAGAAGATCCCGGCGGGTTCCTGCTCACCGCCTGGCCGTTCATCGTCGCCCTCCTGCTGGGTCACGTCGTGGCGGCGCTTCTGCCGGCGAGGCCGCGTCGACCGTGGTCGCTGGCCTGGGGTGCCGTCGTCTGGCTCGTCACCGTCGTCGGCGGGCTGCTGCTGCGCGTCGTGGCGGGGGACACCGCGCAGATCGCGTTCATCATCGTCACGACCCTCGTGCTCGGCGTCTTCCTCGTCGGGTGGCGAGCCGTGGCAGCGCTCCTGCGTCGGCGTGCGGGGCGTGCGAGCGACGCCGGCGCGGCCCCCGGGCGGCCTGAGGAGCGGGAGGATGACGACACTCCCGTCGACCGGGACGCACCCGCCGACGCGGCAGCCTCGGAGCGAGCGCAGGAGGAACCCTCGCCCGAGGCCGATCCGGAATCAGGTCCTCACGCGCGCTGACCGCACTCTGCGGGTTCGCGGCGCTCGGGGCGGGTCGACGTCGTGCGCGGATCAGCGCGACATCTGCGCCGCGAGCCTCGTGTCGGCCGTGATCTCGCGCCGAGTCCAGTCGAACAGGTAGCGCGCGTCGTACGAGCGGGAGCACCGCGCGCACGATGTGGCGCGTGACGGACGCCGGTGGCGGTAGGTCACGTGACCAGCGGGGCACTGGCCGACCCACGGCGCGAGTTCGACCGCCGTCTCGCCATGGTGGGTGGTTCCGCCGACGTAGCCCAGGTCTCGGGCCACGCGCTTCCAGGTCGGGCCGTGGGCCGCTTCATGACCCGCGAGGGCATGCGCCACCTCGTGCAGCAGCACCTGATGGATCTCGTCGTCCTCGAACCGCGCAGCCAGATACCGCGACACGGTGATGCGCTTCTTCGTGTAGTCGCACTGCCCCGCCCGACGCTTCGCGTGGTCGAAGCCGAATGACCAGCTGTCGTCGAGGTGCAGCGTGATCAGTGCCTCGCCCCAGACGCGCACCCGGTCAAGTTCCGCCATGCGATCAGGCTAAGCCATACCGCCGACATCGCCCCTCAGCGGGGCACCGGCGGGCGTGTGCTGCCGTCAGCCCGCGACGAGCTGCGTCGTGCGGCGCCGCTCGGCGGCTTCGATGGCGAGCAGCACCGTCTCGAGCTCTCGGTCCTCGGCCCCGGCCTCGCGGCGCAGGAAGAGGGACTGCTTGAAGCTCTCGCGAGCGGTCTCGTAGTCGCCGGCCTCGTAGGCGTTCCTGCCGTGATGGTGGTGCGCGAACGCGGCGATCGACAGCCAGCGCTGTCCCTCGGCTTCGGCGGCGCACGTCGCGAGCTCCTGCTCGGCGGCGGCGTGGGCGCCGCGGTGCTGCAGGATCGTGGCGTGCAGCACCCTCGAGCGCAGGACGTCCTTGCGTGTGCCCGCCATGCGCGACTGGCGCACGGCCTCATCGGCGAGGGGGAGCGCTTCGTCCAGACGGTCGAGGACCTTCAGCAGCCAGACCCGCTCCAGCAGTGCCGGAAGGCTCCGCTGGCTCTCGATCTCCTCCAGCCGTGCGGCGCATTCACCGAGGTCGACCAGCTCGCGAAGGCTCTCCGGGTCGTATCCCTGGATGAAACTCATTGCTCTCCTTCCGCAGCGTCCCCCGTCAAGTGTGCCTCGCGTCGGCGCAGTCGTCGGGGCGGCACGCCCCACGGCCCCGCATCCGATCTCGATCGAGGCCTCAGCGGAGGAACAGCGAGGCGTCCGGACGAGGGGAGGCGACGGCATCCGCATCGGTCACCACGCGTGCACCCTGCACGAAGGCGGTCACCTCGGCACCCTGCGCGATCTTCGCCGGATGCGGCCCGGCGGCGAGCATCCTGGGCAGCCATTCGGTGGGCAGGGGAGCCGCCGATGCGGCGATCACGAGGTTGCCGAACCTGCGCCCCTTCAGCACCTGGGTGTCGGCGAGGACGCCGATCTCGGGCAGAACCTCCGCGATCGTCGCGACCTGTCGCCGGGCGAACGCGAGGCCCGGCCCGTCGGCGACGTTCACGAGCAGCACGCCGGCGGGCGCGAGCAGTTCGGCGAGTTCGCGATAGAACTCGATGCTAGTGAGGTGGGCCGGCGTCTGGGCTCCGGAGTAGACGTCGGACACCACCAGATCGCAGGTGCCGACGATCGCCGGGGGGAGGCGGCGGACGCCCTCGCGGGCATCTCCGATGCGGAGCCGGATGGCCGCGCCTCGCGGCAGGGGGAGGTGCTCGCGCACGAGGGTGGCCAGCGGTGCCTCGAGCTCGATCACCTGCTGCCGAGAACCGGGGCGGGTCGCCTCGATGTAGCGGGGGATCGTCAGTGCGCCCGCGCCGAGGTGCACCGCGGTCAGGCGGCCGGCAGCGAGCTGGTCGATCACGGCGCCCATCCGCACGATGTACTCGAAGTGCAGGTGCGTGGGGTCATCCAGGTCGACGTGCGACTGCGGGGTGTCGTCGACGATGAGCTCGAATCCGCTGGTGAACTCCGACGGCACGATGCGGGCGATGCCTCCGTGGTCGAGACGGACCTGCGGGTGCTCGGTGTCCTTCGCTCGCGTCCTGCCCATCCTCCGAGACTACGCGCTCACTCCGCCTCGACATCGTGTGGTCGGCTCACGCGATGGGAGGATTGAGGGCTGCTGACTCGCCGCGAGTCTGCCGCGGAGGCTCGATGTTACGGCCGCATGACGTTTCCGAGAATAACTTGCAGGGAATTAGTTAGTGATGAATACTTTTTCCTACGTGGTAGGCACCCGATGCCGCCAGGACGTTCAAAGAGGAGATCCCTGATGCACAAGCGCATTCTTCCGGTCGTGGCGCTGGGCGCCGTGGCCACCCTGGGCCTGGCGGCCTGTGCCGGCGGCGGAGCCGACACCGGCGGAGCCGTCGACGGAGAGGGCCAGGAGCTCACCGTCTGGATCATGAAGGGCACGAACCCGGACGCGAGCGCGTTCTACGACGAGGTCTCGAGCGCCTTCGAAGACGAGACCGGCGCCACGGTCAAGATCGAGGAGATCCAGTGGGCGGACGCTCATGATCGCTTCGTCACGTCGATCGCCGGCGGCACCACGCCCGACATCGCCGAGACCGGAACCACCTGGACCGCGGAGTTCGCGGACGCGGGTGCCCTCGAGCCGCTCGACGAGTACGTCGACGCCGAAGACGGCCTGCGTGACGACCTCGTCGAGGGCCTCGCGGTCGCCGGCACCTACGAAGACGAGCTGTACGGCATGCCCTGGTACGCCGGAGTCCGCTCCATCGTCTACCGCACCGACGTGTTCGAGGAGCTCGGTCTCGAGGCCCCGAAGACGTGGGACGACATCGTCACCGCTGGCGAGGCCATCAAGGCCGCCAAGCCCGACATGCTGCCGTTCCCCGTCGCGGGTGACGCGGAGTTCCAGGTGTATCCCTGGGTCTGGGGCGCCGGCGGCGAGGTCGCGACCCTCGACGGCAAGACCTGGACGAGCGAACTCGACAGCAAGGAGTCGCAGGCCGGCATCGAGTTCTACACCGGACTCGCGACCGAGCACGGCTTCTCCTCCGCCGGGGCCACGACCTGGAAGGAGACGGACCTCCGTGACTCGTTCACGCAGGGCAACGTCGCCATGATGCTCTCGGGCTCCTGGACCCCGAAGGCTCTGATCGAGGCCAACCCCGAGCTCGAGGGCAAGATCGGCGCCGCCGTGATCCCCGGCGAGGACGGCGGCATCGCTCCGTCCGTGCTCGGCGGCTCGCACCTGTCGGTCTTCAACACGACCGAGAACGCCGACCTCGCATGGGAGTTCGTCAAGCTGATGACCACGGGCGAGTTCGCCGAGAAGTGGGCTGACGAGACCGGATACTTCCCGGGAGTGCAGTCCGCGATGGAGGAGGCCCTGGCCTCGACCGACCCGCTCGTCGCTCCGTTCGCGCAGCAGATGGTCGAGGGCGGCGCATCCGTGCCGGTCACCCCGAACTTCGGTGCCGTTCAGGCGAAGAAGACCACCAACTCGATGATCCAGGCGATCCTCAGCGGGCAGAAGGACGTCGCCACGGCGACGAAGGACGCCGCCGCTGAGATGACCGATCTGCTCAACCAGTAAGGCTGTATCCCTTCATGTCGATGGTGCAAGCGCCACTGCCGGTCACGAAGGCGGAGTCCACCTCCGCCTCCGTGGCCGGCGGCCGGCCGCCCAAGCGGGGTTTCTCGCTGATCACGGCCCGCCCCTGGCTTCTTCTCGCCCCCGGGCTGGTCATCCTCGCGGTGCTCATGCTCTGGCCGCTCATCCAGGTCGTCATCTTCTCGCTGCAGGACTACGGTCTTCGCGAGATCAACACCGGCGAGAACAACTGGATCGGCGTCGACAACTACGTCGAGGCGCTCACCAACCCGACACTGTGGACCGTCGTCCTGCCGAACACCGTCGGCTTCGCCGCCGTCGCCGTGTTCGTCACGGTCGCGGTCGGCACGCTCGTGGCGCTGCTGCTCGCGAAGCTGGGCACGGTGTGGCGCACCATCGTCTCGAGCTGCATCATGGTGGCGTGGGCGATGCCCGCCGTCACCGGAACCTACGTCTGGACGTTCATCTTCGATGCCGACCGCGGCATCTTCAACACCGTCCTGCAGGATCTCGGCCTGATGGACGACCCGGTGAACTGGTTCACCAATCAGTGGTCGTTCTACGCGATCGTGCTGCTGAACGTCGTGCACCACGGCTTCCCGTTCGTCGCCATCACGGTGCTCGCGGGCCTGCTCGGCGTCTCGAAGGAGATGCTCGAGGCGGCCGCGCTCGACGGCGCGAACGCGTGGATGCGGTTCTGGAAGATCATCTTCCCCACTCTCAAGCCCGTCTTCTCGGTCGTGATCATCCTGTCGACGATCTGGGACTTCAAGGTCTTCGCGCAGGTCTACCTGATGCCCGGTGGAGGCGGCGGCAACCGATCGGTGCTGAACCTCGGCGTCTGGTCGTACGTCGAATCCTTCGGCCAGAACCGCTACGGCTTCGGTGCCGCGCTCGCCGTGCTGCTCACCCTCGTGCTGATCGGCATCACGATCGTGTACATCCGCTCCCTCATGAAGGAGGACGAGCTGTGAACCCCCGCCCGTCTGTCATGTCGCGCGTCGGCACCGGCATCGCGATCGCCGCCGTCCTGATCTTCACGCTGTTCCCCGTCTACTGGATGGTCTCCAGTGCGCTCGACGCCAAGGCGTCCAGCGGAGGGCAGTCGCTGCTGCCTCAGGAGTTCACGTTCGACAACTTCGCCTTCGTCCTCACCGACGGCGGTTTCGGCACCTACCTCCGCAACTCCGCGATCGTGGCTCTCGTCACCGTCCTGGTCAGCGCCCTCGTGTGTCTGCTCGCGGCTGTCGCAGTCGCCCGGTTCCGCTTCAAGTTCCGCACGACCATCCTGATGATGATCCTCGTCGTGCAGATGGTTCCGCTCGAGGCCCTCGTCATCCCGCTCTTCCTGCAGGTCAAGAGCCTCGGGCTGCTCAACAGCATCCTCGGCCTGATGGTCGTGTACGTCGCGCTCTCGCTGGCGTTCGGGATCTGGATGCTGCGCGGATTCGTCGCCGCCGTGCCCGTCGAGCTCGAGGAGGCCGCGTACATCGACGGCGCCAGCTGGTGGCGGATGTTCCGCTCGATCCTGCTGCCGCTGGTGATGCCCGGTCTCGTCGCGACCAGCATCTTCAGCTTCATCACGGCCTGGAACGAATTCATCTTCGCCATGACGATCCTCGGCAGCGCGACCGACCAGTACACGGTCTCGATCGGACTGAAGTCGTTCTTCGGCCTGCACTCCAACGACTGGGGCAGCATCATGGCCGCGTCGACGATCATCACGATCCCGGTGATGGTGTTCTTCGTGATCGTGCAGCGTCGTCTCTCGGCCGGCATGGTCGCGGGAGCGGTGAAGGGATGACCGACGACCTCGTCCGCCTCGCCAACGGGGTGCTCTGGCCGGGGTTCCTCGGCACGGAGGCCCCCGAATGGCTTCTCGACGAGCTGCGCGACGGCCTCGCGGGTGTCGTGTACTTCAGTCAGAACGTCGGCGAGGGACTTCCGGCTCTGAGCGACGAGATCCTCCGGGCCAATCCGGACGCGCTGATCGGGATCGACGAGGAGGGCGGCAACGTCACACGCCTCGAGTCCGCAGCCGGCTCCACGCTTCCGGGGGCGGCTCAGCTGGGCATCGTCGACGACGTCGAGGCGACGCGGGCATCGGGTGCCGAGCTGGCTCGACGAGTGGCCGCGATCGGCGGCAACGTCGTGCTCGGTCCCGTCGCGGATGTGAACACCGATCCGCGGAATCCTGTGATCGGCGTCCGTTCCTTCGGCAGCGACCAGAAGCTCGTCGCCCGACACGTGCAGGCGGCGGTGGAGGGCCTGCAGAGCACGGCGGTCGCGGCGTGCGTCAAGCACTTCCCGGGGCACGGTGACACGCACACCGACTCGCACCACGCACTGCCCGAGATCTCGCTGGGGATCGAGGAGTTCGAGCGCGTGCACCTCGAGCCGTTCCGCGCGGCGGTGGCTGCAGGTGTCGACGCCGTCATGACCGCGCACATCGTCGTTCCCGCCTGGGGCACCGAGCCGGCGACGCTGAACCCCCGAGTGCTCGGGCTGCTCCGCGGCTGGGGCTTCGACGGCGTGATCATCACGGATGCCCTCGACATGGCGGCCATCCGCGAGACCGTCGGCATCGGCGAAGGCGCCGCGCGTGCCCTCGCGGCCGGAGCGGATCTGCTGTGCATCGGCAACCCGACGAACCGCGGTGAGGCCACGCTCCCCGACCAGGACCGTCGAGACTTCCTCGCCGCGCGCGACGGGATCCTCGCGGCGGTGGACGACGGCTCACTCTCTCGCGAGCGACTCGCCGAAGCGGCCGGGAGGGTCTCCCGCCTGGCTCAGACCCTGAGCGTCCGTGCCGAGACTGCGACTCCCGTCGACTACGACGGATCGGACATCGTCCGACGCGCGATCACAGGAGTGGCGCGCGATGCCGAGGCGCTCGCCGTCGTCGATGCTCGTCGACGTTCGACGCTCGCGGTCGACAGCGCGTCGGCGTACGTGGCTGAGACTCTGGCGGCAGACGGTCATCGCGTGCGCGTCGACGTCGCACGGACCACGATCGACGAGCAGGATGGGGCTCTCGACGCGGCTGTCGCCGCAGACGGACTGACGGTCGTCCTCCTGGATCGTCCAGACACCGACGACGGGCAGCGTGCGCTCGTCGAGCGCGCCGCTCTGCGTGATCCCGACGCGGTCGTGGTCAACGTCGGACTCGCGGCACGGCAGCCTCTGCCCCTCGCGCTCGTGGAGGTCGGATCCGCGAGCCGGATCGGAGCCCAGGCCGCCAGAGATCGACTGATCGGGGGCTCGTCGCGCCGCGCCGATCCGTCGCCCGACAGCGCAGGTGCCGCCGACTGAGGCAGGATGACACCGTGGACGCCGATGTTCTCGCGCTGGTGCGCCGATCCGTTCCCCGACTGAGTGCTGCAGAAGCACGGGTCGCGGAGACGATCCTCGGAGACCCCACGCTCGTCGTCGACCTCGCCATCAACGACCTCGCCCAGCTCTGTCACACATCGCTGTCGACCGTGGCTCGCTTCGCGCAGTCGCTCGGCTTCAGCGGATACCGGGAGCTGCGGGTCGCGGTCGCCCGCACGATCACGCTCGCCCAGGCGCAGCAGGCGCGCTTCGGCCTCGACACCACGGCGATCGATCCCGATGACGAGCCGTCCGCCATCGCTGCGAAGCTCGCGGCACAGGAGATCGACGCGATCGAGAAGACGGCGCTCGGACTGGACGCCGACGCGCTCGACCGCGTCGCCAGGGCCGTCGTGGCGGCGCGCCACGTCGATCTGTTCGGGCAGGCCGCATCGTCGTTGACCGCTCAGGACCTTCAGCAGAAGCTCGCGCGCATCGGGTGCTCGGTCGCGCACTCCGCCGATCCGCACCTCGCCCTCACGACGGCGTCGCTGCGGACCCCGGAGGACGTCGTCATCGCGTTCTCCCACGGGGGCGAGACGCAGGAGGTCGTCCGGGCTGTCGAGATCGCCAGAGATGCGGGCGCCTTGTCGGTGGCCATCACCAGCGCGCCCGACTCGACGCTCGCGCTCGCCGCAGACGTCTCGCTGATCACCTACGCGCAGGAGTCGCCGTTCCGCATGGCCGCGATGTCGAGCCGCATCGCGCAGCTGGCGCTGGTCGACATCCTCTTCGTCCGGGTCGTCCAGCACCGGGGTGAACCCGTGGTCATCCCCCTGCAGCTGACGCACGACGCTGCGGCGCCGCGTCGACGTCGCTAGAGGCAGGCGATGAGATACCCGTCGACCGTCACCGGTGCCCGTGGCGACCGGCAGGAACAGCGCCGCTGATCAGTCGATGTGGTCTCGGGTGCTGACCAGTGCCCTGGTCGCGATCCGGTGCGCGCGAGCGAGGCTGCCGGTGAGCGAGAGTCCCGACAGGACGCCGGCCAGGAATCCGGCGGCGAACGCATCTCCGGCGCCGATGGACTCCACGACGGGGACATCGAGCGACCTGCTGTCGGTGCGCTCGGCGCCGTCGAAGGCCACAGCGCCGTCTGGACTCGTGGCCAGCAGATACCTCGGTTCGGGGAACAGCTCGCGCAGTCGATCGGGCTCGCCGGTGCCGAAGACCGCCTCGGCGTCGGGGCGTGTGCAGAACGCGATGTCGGCGCGGCGGACGTAGTCCGCGATCACCGCGCGCCCCTCCTCCTGTCGCCCGCGCCACAGCGCAGGTCGCCAGTTCACGTCGAAGCTGAGCAGCCGCCCGTCGCGCGGCGCATCGAAGAGGGCGTTCTGCGCTGCGTGGGCGGTGTCCGAGAGAGCAGGCGTGATCCCCGAGGTGTGCACGAGGGCGGCCTGTGACAGCAGCGCGGATGCCGCGGGGGAGTCGAGCGTCGCTGGCGACAGGGCCGCGGCCGCGGAGCCCGAGCGGTAGTAGTGCATGGTCCCGTCGACGGAGCCGTCCGGACGCGGTGACAGCTCCTTGACGTAGAGGCCGGTGGGCGCCTCGGCGTCGATCTCCACGGCGGAGTCGTCGACCTCGTGCCGGCGCAGCTCGGCGGCGAGGAAGCGCCCGAACCCGTCGTCGCCCACACGGGAGACGACGGCGGTGCGGATGCCGGCCGAGGCCAGTGCGATCGCCGTGTTCCACTCCGCTCCGGCGAGCGAGCGGTGGAACGTCCGCACGTCCTCGAGGGGCGCGGCGATGGCCGGGACGAAGGAGACGAGGCCCTCGCCGACGCAGACGGCGAGGGGAGACGTGTCGGGCACGCTCTGGAGATTACCGGATCGGCCACACCCCCGGACATCCGTAACAGGAATGAAACCTGCAGGTGTTTGGCATCGGTCTGCGCACTGGGTAGTTTCAAGGAATCACCGTTTCCGAAGTCGACGATGTCTTCGGAACGCGCACAGCAGCGCTCGACAGGAAGGTCACACAATGCACCACTCAGTCATGCGTCGGCGAGGTCTCATCGCCGTCACCGGAGCGGCAGTCGCCGCGATGGTCCTCTCAGGATGCGTCGCCAGCGAGCGCGGCGACGACGGCGGAGAGGCGTCCGGCGATGTCGACGGAACCTTCGTGTTCGCGGCGTCCTCCGACCCGGCGAGCCTCGACCCGGCCTTCGCCCAGGACGGCGAGAGCTTCCGCGTCTCGCGTCAGATCTTCGAGGGCCTCGTCGGCACCGAGCCCGGCACGGCCGACCCGGCACCGCTGCTGGCCGAGTCATGGGAATCGTCCGAAGACGGCATGAGCCACACCTTCACGCTGAAGGAGGACGTGACCTTCCACGACGGCACGCCGTTCAACGCCGAAGCCGTATGCGCGAACTTCGACCGCTGGTTCAACTGGACCGGCCTCGCGGCCTCCGAGGCGTTCGGCTACTACTACAACAAGCTCTTCAAGGGCTACGCGGAGAACCCGGCTGACGCCGTCTACAAGTCCTGCACCCCCGACGGCGACTACTCCGTGACGATCGACCTGAACAAGCCGTTCGCAGGGTTCGTGGCGTCGCTGTCGCTGCCGTCCTTCTCCATGCAGAGCCCTTCGGCCCTGCAGGAGTTCGGTGCTGACGAGGTCAGCGGCTCGGCCGAGGCACCCGTCCTCTCGGAGTACGCGATGGGGCACCCGGTCGGCACCGGCCCGTACCAGTTCGACGAGTGGGCGCCGGGCGAGCAGGTCTCGCTCAAGGCGTACGACGACTACTGGGGCGAGGCGGGTCAGATCGACGAGATCATCTTCCGCACGATCGACGACCCGACCGCGCGTCGTCAGGCTCTCGAGTCCGGCTCCATCGACGGCTACGACCTCGTCGGTCCGGCCGACACGCAGGCACTCGAGGACGACGGCTTCACCATGGTCTCCCGTCCTCCGTTCACGATCCTGTACCTCGCGTTCAACCAGGCGCTCCCTGAGCTGCAGGACCCGAAGGTCCGCGAGGCGCTCTCGTACGCGGTCGACAAGGATGCCCTGATCAGCCAGGTCCTGCCCGAGGGCACCGAGAAGGCGATCGAGTTCGTGCCCGACACCGTCAACGGCTACAACCCCGATGTCACGACCTACGACTACGACCCCGAGAAGGCCAAGGAGCTGCTGGCAGAGGCCGGCTACGACGAGGCCAACCCGCTGAAGCTGACCTTCAACTACCCGGTCAACGTCTCGCGTCCCTACATGCCGGACCCCGAGCAGATCTTCACGGTCCTCTCGTCGCAGCTCGCCGAGGTCGGCGTCGAGACCACCCCGGTCTCGGAGGAGTGGGTCGAGTACCTCGACCGCACCACCGGCACGTCGGACCACGGCATCCACCTGCTCGGCTGGACCGGTGACTACAACGACACGGACAACTTCGTCGGCGTCTTCTTCGGGCAGCAGAGCTCCGAGTGGGGCTTCGACAACCCGGAGCTGTTCCAGAAGCTCAACGAGGCTCGCGGCGTCTCCAACCTCGAGGACCAGACGGCCCTCTACGAGGAGATCAACGAGATGGTCGCGCAGTTCATCCCCGGTGTCCCGCTCGCGCACCCGGCGCCCACACTGGCGTTCGACCCGCGTGTCGAGAGCTACCCCGCCAGCCCGGTGAACGACGAGGTCTTCACGGACATCGTCCTCACCGAGTAGGTCTGACCGACTGAGTTGCCCACCCGGGTCCCCGCGCTCGTCGCGGGGACCCGGGCCCGGCGTACCTTCTGATCAACGGAGACCTCTTGCTGCGCACCATCGGCAGACGACTGCTTTTCCTCATCCCCACCCTGATCGGCCTCAGCATCCTGCTGTTCGCCTGGGTCAGGGCCCTCCCCGGCGGCCCGGCCGTCGCGCTTCTCGGCGAGAAGGCGACACCCGAGGCCATCGCGAGGGTCAACGAGCTCTACGGCTTCAACAAGCCCATCATCGAGCAGTACTTCATCTGGGTCGGCCGCCTGCTGCAGGGCGACTTCGGCACATCGATCCAGACCAACCGGCCGGTCACGGAGGAGTTCTTCCGCCGATTCCCGGCCACGATCGAGCTGAGCGTCGTCGCGCTCATCTTCGCGGTCGGCGTGGGCATCCCGCTCGGATACTGGGCCGCTCGCCGCCACGGCAAGTTCACCGACCACGCGTCGGTCGTGCTGAGTCTCATCGGCATCACCATCCCGGTGTTCTTCCTCGCCTTCATCCTCAAGTACGTGTTCGCCGTGCAGCTCGGCTGGCTGCCGTCGGACGGCAGGCAGAATCCACGAATAGACGCCACCCATCCGACGGGGTTCTATGTGTGGGACGGCATCATCACCGGCGAGTTCGACGCCTCCTGGGATGCCCTCATGCACCTGGTGCTCCCGGCACTCGCGCTCGGCACCATCCCGCTCGCGATCATCGTCCGCATCACCAGGGCGAGCGTGCTCGAAGTGCAGAACGCGGACTACGTGCGGACGGGGCGGGCGAAGGGCGTCGGCTCGTCGACGCTGCGCAGTCGCTTCATCCTCCGCAACGCGATGCTGCCGGTGATCACGACGATCGGTCTGCAGACCGGGCTCCTGATCTCGGGGGCAGTGCTCACCGAGACCGTCTTCGCGTTCCCCGGCATCGGGTCCTTCCTCGCGAGGGCGATCTTCACACGGGACTTCCCCGTGCTGCAGGGGTTCATCATCTTCATCGCGATCGCCTACGCGCTGATCAACCTGGCCGTCGATGTGTCGTACAGCTTCATCGATCCGAGAGTGCGGGTGCAGTGATGATCCGTCTCGTTCTCCGAAAGGGGGTGGCGTCATGACCATCTCGCTCCCACCCGCGCAGGGTCCGTCCGCGGCGAGCGGCTCGGTCGTCGACACGGTCGCCGTGAATCAGGCCGGCCTCAAAGAGGGGCCCGGGGGGTTCTGGCGCGACGTGTTCCGCCGCCTCCGCCGCAACCCGACGGCCTGGATCGGCGCCGGCATCGTGCTGGTGTTCGTCCTCGTCTCGGTGCTCGCGCCATTGCTCGCCCCGTACCCCGAGACGGCGTTGCCCGGCGCGAAGTACATCACGCCGACGCACATCCCCGGTCCGGGGGAGCTGCCGGAGTTCCCCCTCGGGCTCGACCGCTTCGGCGGCGATGTGCTCTCCAAGCTCATCTGGGGCGCGCAGGCGTCGCTGCTGATCGGTGTGATCTCGACCGCGCTCGGTCTGGTCGGCGGAATGATCCTCGGACTCCTCGCCGGCACGTTCGGCGGATGGGTCGACACCCTCATCATGCGCATCGTCGACATCATCCTGTCGGTGCCGAACCTGCTGCTGGCGGTCTCGATCGCCGCGATCCTGGGCCAGACGCCCTTCGCGGTGATGATCGCCATCGGAGCATCCCAGGTTCCGATCTTCGCCCGCCTCCTGCGGGCGTCGATGCTGCAGCAGCGATCGAGCGACTACGTGCTCTCGGCCCAGACGCTGGGGCTCGGTCGCGGGCAGATCACCATGTCGCACGTGCTGCCGAACGCCATCGGACCTGTCATCGTGCAGGGCACGCTCACGCTCGCGACGGCGGTGATCGATGCGGCGGCGCTGTCGTTCCTCGGTCTCGGCGGCGGTCGCCCCGAGACGGCCGAGTGGGGCCGCATGCTCACCTACGCGCAGGCCGAGCTGGCCATCGCGCCATGGCTGGCATTCCTGCCCGGCATCTGCATCGCGGTCACCGCGCTCGGCTTCACCCTGTTCGGTGAAGCCCTGCGCGAGGCCATGGACCCGAGGACGAGAGCACGATGAACGCTGCGAAAGAGACACGGACCACGGACGCTCCGCTGCTGTCCGTCGAAGGGCTGGCGGTCGACTTCGCCACCATGGACGGCGTCGTGCACGCCGTCGAGGGAGTCGACCTCGAGATCGCGCCGGGCCAGACCGTCGCGATCGTGGGGGAGTCCGGGTCGGGCAAGTCGACGACTGCCATGGCCATCATCGGCCTGCTCGCCGGTGGCGGGCGCGTGGCCGGCGGCAGCATCCGCCTCGACGGCAAGGACATCACCCGCGCTCCCGAGAGCGAGCTGCGCACCATCCGCGGGCGCGACATCGGCCTCGTGCCGCAGGACCCCATGTCGAACCTGAATCCGGTCGCGAAGATCGGCACCCAGGTCGCCGAGACCCTGCTCGCCCACGGACTCGCCACCAGGCAGAACGTGCAGCAGAAGGTCGTCGAGGCGCTGACAGCCGCCGGACTGCCGGATCCCGAGAAGCGCGCGAAGCAGTACCCGCACGAGTTCTCCGGCGGCATGCGCCAGCGCGCGCTGATCGCGATCGGCCTGGCGTGCAAACCGCGCCTGCTGATCGCGGACGAGCCGACGAGCGCGCTCGACGTGACGGTGCAGCAGACGATCCTCGACCAGATCGGCGACATGACGCGCGAGCTCGGCACCGCCGTGCTGCTCATCACGCACGATCTGGGACTCGCGGCCGAGCGTGCCGAGCGCGTCATCGTGATGCACCGCGGCAAGGTGGTCGAGCAAGGGCCGGCGAAGCAGATCCTCGAGAATCCGCAGCACCCCTACACGCAGTCGCTCGTGCAGGCGGCGCCGTCGGTGGCTGCCGCGCGTCTGCGCCCGGAGGCGTTCCACGCCGAGGAGCGTCCGTCCGATCCGAACGCAGCCGAGGATGCCTCGAGCGCGCTCGCCCTGCCGACAGCGGACAACATCGTCGAGATCGAGAACCTCACCAAGGTCTATCCGGTCCGTGGGCAGAAAGAGGACTTCGTCGCCGTGAACGACGTGTCGCTCGCCATCCCGCGCGGCGAGACGGTGGCGATCGTGGGCGAGTCCGGTTCGGGCAAGACGACGACCGCGCGGATGCTGCTGAAGATCATCGAGCCGACGAGCGGTCTCATCCGCTACGAGGGAAAGGACGTATCCTCGCTCACCCGTGCGGAGACCCGGGACTTCCGGCAGAAGGTGCAGCCGATCTTCCAGGATCCGTACTCGAGCCTGAATCCGATGTTCACCATCGAGCGCCTCATCTCCGAGCCGCTGGACTTCTACAAGCGGGGGAGCGGCGCCGATCGGCGCAAGCGCGTCCGGCAGCTGCTCGACGACGTGGCGCTGCCGCAGTCGATGCTGCGCCGGTATCCGTCCGAGCTGTCCGGCGGTCAGCGGCAGCGTGTCGCGATCGCCCGTGCACTCGCGCTCTCGCCCGAGCTGATCGTGTGCGACGAACCGGTGTCAGCGCTCGACGTCCTCGTGCAGGATCAGATCCTGAACCTGCTGGGCGACCTGCAGACCGAGTACGGACTCAGCTATCTCTTCATCTCCCACGACCTCGCCGTGGTCCGCCTGATCAGCGACTACGTATGCGTGATGAAGGACGGCTCGCTCGTCGAGGCGGCATCCTCGGAGGAGATCTTCACGAATCCTCGAGACCCGTACACGCGACGTCTGCTGGCGTCGATCCCGGGGAACGAACTCAACATCGCCTCCTGACGACGACGATGCGTCCCGCCCCGAGCGCGAGCTCCGGGGCGGGCGCACCGGGTCGGCGGACGACGCTTCCGGGTGCCATTACCGCAGCATCCGAAGAAGGTCAAGGATTGCGCTTGCCATGTCGCAAGATCGCGCGTATAGTTGGTAGTTGCGCTCGCTTCTCCGTGCCCTCATATGGTGGTCGGCATTTCGTTGAGTCTTTGAGCGCACACTCCACCTGACGACAAAGGAATCGAGAAGCCCTGCGGGGCTCACGGAGGTTATTCCCTTGGCTGCTGCTCGCAACGCATCCACATCCACCACCACCAAGAACGGACGCGGAGCTTCCCGTCTTTCGTTCGCCAAGATCTCCGACACGCTGACGGTCCCTGACCTTCTCGCTCTGCAGACGGAATCCTTCGGATGGCTCGTCGGCAACGACGCCTGGAAGGCTCGAGTCGCAGAGGCCAAGAAGGCCGGCCGCACCGACGTGAACGAGAACAGCGGTCTCGGCGAGATCTTCGAGGAGATCTCTCCGATCGAGGACCTCGGCGAGACGATGCAGCTGTCGTTCACCAACCCTTACCTCGAGCCGGAGAAGTACTCGATCGAGGAGTGCAAGGAGCGCGGCAAGACGTACGCCGCTCCGCTGTACGTCGAGGCCGAGTTCATGAACCACCTCACGGGTGAGATCAAGACCCAGACGGTCTTCATGGGCGACTTCCCGCTGCAGACCGACAAGGGAACGTTCATCATCAACGGCTCCGAGCGCGTCGTCGTCTCGCAGCTCGTGCGTTCGCCCGGTGTCTACTTCGACAAGACCCCCGACAAGACGTCCGACAAGGACATCGTGTCGGCTCGCGTCATCCCGAGCCGTGGTGCATGGCTCGAGTTCGAGATCGACAAGCGCGACCAGGTCGGCGTGCGCGTCGACCGCAAGCGCAAGCAGTCGGTCACCGTGTTCCTCAAGGCGCTGGGCATGACCAGCGAGGAGATCCTCACGGAGTTCGCCGGCTACACCTCGATCGAGGAGACGCTCGCGAAGGACACGATCGTCACGAAGGAAGATGCGCTCCGCGACATCTACCGCAAGCTGCGTCCGGGCGAGCAGGTCGCCGCCGAGGCCGCCCGCGCGCTCCTCGACAACTTCTACTTCAACCCGAAGCGCTACGACCTCGCGAAGGTGGGTCGTTACAAGATCAACCACAAGCTCGGTCTCGACGCTCCGCTGACCGACTCGGTCCTCACGGTTCAGGACATCGTCGCGACGATCAAGTACCTCGTGCGTCTGCACGCAGGCACGGAAGAGACCTTCCCCGGCATCCGCTCGGGCAAGAAGGCCGACATCCGCATCGCGACCGATGACATCGACAACTTCGGCAACCGTCGCATCCGCGCGGTCGGCGAGCTGATCCAGAACCAGGTCCGCACCGGTCTGTCCCGCATGGAGCGCGTCGTCCGCGAGCGCATGACCACGCAGGACATCGAGGCGATCACGCCGCAGACCCTGATCAACGTGCGCCCCGTCGTCGCCGCGATCAAGGAGTTCTTCGGAACCTCGCAGCTGTCGCAGTTCATGGACCAGAACAACCCGCTCGCGGGTCTGACCAACAAGCGCCGCCTCTCGGCTCTCGGCCCCGGTGGTCTGAGCCGTGACCGCGCAGGCGTCGAGGTCCGTGACGTCCACCCGTCGCACTACGGCCGCATGTGCCCCATCGAGACCCCTGAAGGCCCGAACATCGGTCTGATCGGTGCTCTCGCGACGTTCGCGCGCATCAACTCGTTCGGTTTCATCGAGACCCCGTACCGCAAGGTCGAGGGTGGCGTCGTCACCGAGCACATCGATTACCTGACCGCTTCCGAAGAGGTCGACTTCAACATCGCACAGGCGAACGCCCCGCTCGACAAGAACGGTCGCTTCCGCGAGAGCCACGTCCTCGCGCGCCCCAAGGGCGGTAGCGGTGAGGTGGACCTCTTCCTTCCGGAGGAGATCGGCTACATCGACGTCTCGCCGCGCCAGATGGTGTCGGTCGCGACCTCGCTCGTGCCCTTCCTCGAGCACGACGACGCACAGCGCGCACTCATGGGCGCCAACATGCAGCGTCAGGCTGTGCCGCTGCTCCGCAGCGACTCGCCGCTCGTCGGAACCGGTATGGAGGGCTACACGGCCATCGACGCCGGCGACGTGCTCACGGCTGAGAAGCCGGGTGTCGTCACCGAGGTCTCCGCAGACCGCGTCACCGTCATGCTCGACGAGGGTGGAACGCAGGACTACCACCTGCGCAAGTTCGACCGCTCGAACCAGGGCACGTCGTACAACCAGAAGGTCGTCGTCAACGAGGGCGACCGCGTCGAGGTCGGAGAGGTCATCGCCGATGGCCCCGCCACCGAGAACGGCGAACTGGCACTCGGAAAGAACCTCCTCGTCGCGTTCATGACGTGGGAGGGCTACAACTTCGAGGACGCGATCATCCTGAGCCAGGACCTGGTCAAGGACGACACCCTCTCCTCGATCCACATCGAGGAGTACGAGGTCGACGCGCGCGACACGAAGCTCGGCAAGGAGGAGATCACCCGTGACCTCCCCAACGTCAGCCCCGAGCTCCTGAAGGATCTCGACGAGCGCGGCATCATCCGCATCGGTGCCGAGGTCCGCCCCGGCGACATCCTCGTCGGCAAGGTCACGCCGAAGGGCGAGACCGAGCTGTCGGCGGAAGAGCGTCTGCTCCGCGCGATCTTCAACGAGAAGAGCCGCGAAGTCCGTGACACCTCTCTCAAGGTGCCCCACGGCGAGCAGGGCACGATCATCGCCGTCAAGGAGTTCAACGCCGAGGACGGCGACGACGAGCTCGGCTCCGGTGTCAACCGCCGCGTCGTGGTCTACATCGCCCAGAAGCGCAAGATCACCGAGGGTGACAAGCTCGCCGGGCGTCACGGCAACAAGGGTGTCATCGCCAAGATCCTCCCGATCGAGGACATGCCGTTCCTCGCGGACGGAACCCCGGTCGACATCGTCCTGAACCCGCTGGGCATCCCCGGTCGAATGAACTTCGGCCAGGTGCTCGAGACCCACCTCGGGTGGATCGCGAAGCAGGGCTGGAAGGTCGAAGGCACCCCGGAGTGGGCTGCGCGACTCCCCAAGGACGCGTTCGAGGCTGCCCCCGGCACCAAGGTCGCGACCCCGGTGTTCGACGGTGCGAGCGAGGAGGAGATCTCCGGTCTCCTCGACGCGACCACCCCGACCCGTGACGGCATCCGCCTGATCGACTCGACCGGAAAGACGCAGCTGTTCGACGGCCGCTCCGGTGAGCCGTTCCCGGCGCCGATCTCGGTGGGCTACATGTACATCCTGAAGCTGCACCACCTGGTCGACGACAAGATCCACGCACGTTCGACGGGTCCGTACTCGATGATCACCCAGCAGCCGCTCGGTGGTAAGGCGCAGTTCGGTGGCCAGCGATTCGGTGAGATGGAGGTGTGGGCCCTCGAGGCCTACGGCGCCGCATACGCGCTCCAGGAGCTCCTCACGATCAAGTCCGACGACATCCTCGGCCGCGTCAAGGTGTACGAGGCGATCGTCAAGGGCGAGAACATCCAGGAGCCCGGCATCCCCGAGTCCTTCAAGGTGCTCATGAAGGAGATGCAGTCGCTCTGCCTGAACGTCGAGGTCCTCTCGGCAGACGGCACGCTCGTCAACCTGCGTGACACCGACGACGAGGCCTTCCGCGCTGCGGAGGAACTCGGCATCAACATCTCCAGCCGCTTCGAGGCCGCCTCGATCGACGAGATCTAAGGTCCAGGCCGCCGACCGCGCGTCACGCCCGGTCGGCGGCCCACCTCCCCGATTTCTTCAGAAGAATTCCTACACAGGAGAATTTGTGCTCGAGTCAAACACTTTCGATGAGCTTCGCATCGGCCTGGCCACCGCGGACCACATCCGCGCCTGGTCCTACGGCGAGGTCAAGAAGCCTGAAACCATCAACTACCGCACCCTGAAGCCGGAGAAGGACGGTCTCTTCGGAGAGCAGATCTTCGGCCCGTCCCGCGACTGGGAGTGCGCCTGCGGCAAGTACAAGCGTGTCCGCTTCAAGGGCATCGTCTGCGAGCGCTGCGGCGTCGAGGTCACCAAGTCCTCGGTCCGTCGTGAGCGCATGGGTCACATCGAGCTCGCCGCTCCCGTCACCCACATCTGGTACTTCAAGGGTGTTCCCTCGCGTCTCGGGTACCTGCTCGACATGGCGCCGAAGGACCTCGAGAAGGTCATCTACTTCGCCGCCTACATGGTCATCTCGGTCGACGAGGATGCTCGTCACCGCGACCTGGGCACGCAGGAGAACAACATCCGTCTCGAGCTGAAGACGCTCGGAGACCGTCGCGACGCGAAGATCGCCGAGCGCCTGGCTCGCCTGGAGGAGGAGCTCGCTTCCCTCGAGGCGGAGGGCGCCAAGGCCGACGCGAAGAAGAAGGTCAAGGACGCCGCCGAGAAGGAGATGTCGCTCATCCGCAAGGGTGCCGACGAGGCGATCGCCAAGCTCGAGCGCGTGTGGGAGGACTTCCGCACGCTCGAGGTCGGCGCACTGCGTCCCGAGGACGACGTCTTCCACGAGCTCCAGGACCGCTTCGGTCAGTACTTCGAGGCCTACATGGGCGCCGAGTCGATCCAGCGTCGCCTCGCGGCGTTCGACCTGGCAGCCGAGGCGGAGAGCCTGCACCTGCAGATCTCCGAGGGCAAGGGCCAGCGCAAGATCCGCGCGATCAAGCGTCTGAAGGTCGTCAACTCGTTCCTGGAGACCGGCATGAGCCCGGCCGCCATGGTCCTCGACGTCGTTCCGGTGATCCCGCCGGAGCTGCGCCCGATGGTGCAGCTCGACGGTGGCCGCTTCGCGACCTCCGACCTCAACGACCTCTACCGTCGTGTGATCAACCGCAACAACCGTCTTCGTCGTCTGATCGACCTCGGTGCTCCCGAGATCATCGTCAACAACGAGAAGCGGATGCTGCAGGAGGCCGTCGACGCACTGTTCGACAACGGTCGCCGTGGTCGTCCCGTCACCGGTACCGGCAACCGTGCCCTGAAGTCCCTCAGCGACATGCTGAAGGGCAAGCAGGGTCGTTTCCGCCAGAACCTGCTCGGCAAGCGCGTCGACTACTCGGGCCGTTCGGTCATCATCGTCGGTCCGCAGCTGAAGCTGCACCAGTGCGGTCTGCCCAAGCAGATGGCGCTGGAGCTCTTCAAGCCGTTCGTCATCAAGCGCCTGATCGACCTCGGTCACTCGCAGAACATCAAGGCGGCCAAGCGCGCCGTCGAGCGCACGCGTCCCGAGGTCTGGGACGTGCTCGAGGAGATCATCCGCGAGCGTCCGGTGCTGCTCAACCGTGCGCCCACGCTGCACCGTCTCGGCATCCAGGCCTTCGAGCCTCAGCTCGTCGAGGGCAAGGCCATCCAGCTGCACCCGCTCGTCTGCGCGGCGTTCAACGCCGACTTCGACGGTGACCAGATGGCTGTCCACCTGCCGCTGTCGGTCGAGGCTCAGGCCGAGGCCCGCGTGCTCATGCTCGCGTCGAACAACATCCTGAAGCCGTCCGACGGACGCCCGGTCACCCTGCCTTCGCAGGACATGATCATCGGTCTGCACCACCTGACCACGGTCAAGGCGGGCGCAGCCGGTGAGGGTCGTGCATTCGGTTCGGTGGGCGAGGCGATCCTGGCGAAGGACGAGGGAACCCTCGACCTGCAGGCCAAGGTCCGCATCCGCATCCCGGGTCTCACGTTCCTCGAGGGCGAAGCTCCCGAGGGCTACGAGCGTCACGGTCTCGTCGACGCATCGCTCGGTCAGGCGATCTTCAACGACACGCTGCCCAAGGGATACCCGTTCGTCCGCGAGCAGGCTGACAAGAACAAGCTGTCGCAGATCGTCAACAAGCTGGCCGAGGAGTACCCCAAGGTCGAGACGGCTGCGTCGCTGGACCGCATCAAGGACGCCGGTTTCTACTGGGCCACGCGCTCGGGTGTGACCGTCGCCCTGAGCGACATCCTCACGCCGCCGAACAAGGCTGAGATCGTCGCGGGCTACGAGAAGCAGGCCGCGAAGGTCCAGTCCCAGTACGAGAAGGGCCTCACGACCGACGTCGAGCGTCGTCAGGAGCTCATCAAGATCTGGACCGAGGCGACCGACGAGGTCCAGGCTGCGATGAAGGCCAACTTCCCCGAGGACAACACCATCAACCGCATGGTGTCGTCGGGTGCTCGTGGTAACTGGCTGCAGATCCGGAACATCGCCGGTATGCGTGGTCTGGTGAACAACCCCAAGGGTGAGATCATCCCGCGTCCGATCATCTCCTCGTACCGCGAGGGTCTGTCGGTTGCGGAGTACTTCATCGCGACGCACGGTACCCGTAAGGGTCTCGCCGACACCGCTCTGCGTACCGCCGACTCGGGTTACCTGACCCGTCGTCTGGTGGATGTCTCGCAGGACGTCATCATCCGCGAAGAGGACTGCGGCACGTCGAAGGGCCTCGAGCTCCCGATCGCCGCTCCGAACTCGCAGGGTGAGCTCGTGCGCGACGCGAACGTCGAGAACTCGGTGTTCGCTCGTACGCTGGCCTCCGACGTGGTCGACAGCAAGGGCGAGGTCCTCGCCTCTGCCGGCGACGACGTGGGTGACGTTCTCATCGACAAGCTGGTCGGTCTCGGTGTCGAGAGCATCAAGGTGCGCTCGGTCCTCACCTGCGACTCCGCCGTCGGTGTCTGCGCGCAGTGCTACGGCCGTTCGCTCGCGACGGGTAAGACCGTCGACATCGGCGAGGCCGTCGGCATCATCGCGGCACAGTCGATCGGTGAGCCCGGTACCCAGCTGACGATGCGTACGTTCCACACCGGTGGTTCGGCGTCGGCAGATGACATCACGCAGGGTCTGCCCCGCGTGCAGGAGCTCTTCGAGGCTCGCACCCCGAAGGCCGCATCGCCGATCGCCGAGGCCGATGGCCGCATCACGATCGACGAGACGGACAAGGCCAAGAAGGTCATCCTGACGCCCGACAACGGTGACGAGGAAGTGATCTACCCGGTCCTGAAGCGTGCGACGCTTCTGGTCGAGGACGGTCAGCACGTCACGGTCGGTCAGCCTCTCCTGGTCGGAACGCTCGACCCCAAGGAGGTCATGCGCGTCATGGGTGCCCGCGAGGTGCAGCGTTACCTCGTCGGCGGCGTCCAGGGTGTCTACCGCTCGCAGGGTGTGCCGATCCACGACAAGCACATCGAGGTCATCGTCCGTCAGATGCTCCGCAAGGTCACCGTCGTCGATCACGCCGACACGACCCTGCTCCCGGGTGAGATGGTCGACCTCAAGCGCTACCAGGCGATCAACCGCGAGGCTGTGGCAGAGGGCAAGCGCCCCGCGTCCGGCCGTCCGGAGCTGATGGGTATCACGAAGGCGTCGCTCGCGACCGAGTCGTGGCTGTCGGCCGCTTCCTTCCAGGAGACGACCCGCGTTCTCACGCAGGCCGCCATGGAGGGCAAGCGCGACCCGCTGGTCGGTCTCAAGGAGAACGTCATCATCGGAAAGCTCATCCCCGCCGGAACCGGTCTCTCGAAGTACCGCGACGTCACGGTCGAGGCGACGGAGGAAGCCAAGAGCGAGCGCTACCCGAACCGGATCTTCGCATCCGACGGTGCGTACGCCGACGGCGACTTCGGTTACGTCGACTTCGACGCGTTCTCGACGGACGACATCACGCCGGGTACGTACAACTGATCGAGTGAGTGAGTGAGAAGGCCCCGGGCGATTCGCCCGGGGCCTTCTTCATGCCCGGATCCGGGGTGCCTGCCGTGGACAGGGCGACGGATCAGTCGAAGAGGTGCGCCACGATGCTCGAGGTGTATCCCTCGGGCGCGAGATTCGAGTACTGGGAGTCGATCAGCACGTCGTCCCGCCAGAAGAGGGTGCGACCGTCGGTGACAGGGTACTGCTCGTTCTGCCAGGTCTTCTCGCAGCGCGTGCCGCCGTCGGGAGTGAAGCACGTGTAGCCCTCGTCGGCCACGAGAGCGTTCAGCATGTCGAGGGCCGGCCCTCGGTTCATCAGGGAGATGGTGGTGACCAGCCGGGTGGTGTCCGCCCTCGGATCCGCCCAGATGCAGGTGAGCTCGCCGTCGTCTCCTACCCCGGACGGTCCGAAGGCCGCGTCATTGAGTGGCACTCCCTCGAGCTGTGCGAGCACGTCGTCCGAGAGGATCGCCCTGCAGTCGGTCGGCAGAGCGATCGGAGTCTCTGTCGGTGTGGGGGAGGGCGACGGGCTCTCCGATTCGTCCGGTCCCGGACTCGACGACGGTTCAGCGGAATCGTTCGACGGCGTGGTGCCCGAACCGGTCGGATCGCAGCCGGTGAGCACGGCGAGGAGCAGGAGAGCCGCAGCGCCGGCGGCGATTCGAGCGTTCATGCGCTCACCGTAGCGCTGTGCCCAGCCCATGCAGGGAGGCTGACCGAACCGCCGCGGAAGCCGCTCTCGCGGTAGTGTCGGCGGAATGAGTGATGATTCCTCCCTTTTGCCCGGTGCAGTCGTCGTCGGAGACGCGCTGATCGACGAGATCCACGACGTCGGCGGGGTGCGTGAGCTGGTCGGCGGCGCGGCACTGAACGTCGCCGTCGGTCTTCGCAGGCTCGGTGTGCCGACCACCCTGATCGCGATGGTCGGGGACGACGAAGCGGGGGCGCACATTCGCGAATACCTCGACGATCACGACGTGCGGCTGATCGCCAGCGAGGCGCCGCTGGGCTCGTCCCGGGCGATCGTGCAGCGTGGTCCCGACGGCGAGCCCCTCTACGTGTTCAACGAGGCCGCGCAGCGGCGCAGCATCCGCTATTCCGACGAGGCTGTCCGTGCGATCGCCGATTCGGATCTCGTGGCCGTCAGCTGCTTCCCCTTCGACGTGCCCGGTGAGGTCGACGCCCTGCTCGACGCCGTCGGCGACACTCGCCTCGCTGTCGACCCGAACCCACGGTCGGGGATGCTGAGCGACGGTGCCGAGTTCGTGCAGGGCTTCGAGCGCGCCGCCGCAGGAGCGTCGATCGTCAAGATCGGCGCCGATGATGCGGCTCTCCTCTACGACGGCGATCTCGATGCGCTGAGGGCGCGGCTG
The DNA here is from genome assembly GCF_001428975.1 of Microbacterium sp. Root280D1. Classification (NCBI taxonomy): domain Bacteria; kingdom Bacillati; phylum Actinomycetota; class Actinomycetes; order Micrococcales; family Microbacteriaceae; genus Microbacterium; species Microbacterium sp. Root280D1. The sequence continues at coordinate 1,075,890 of NZ_LMJK01000001.1, forward strand.
CGCGCGCTCGGGGTGAGCGCGGTGCTCGCGACCGCAGGCGCCGATGGTGCAGCCCTCGAGTCGGATGCCGGCATCGTCACGGCGCCCATCTCGACGCTGCCCGGTCGCGTCGTCGACACCGTGGGAGCCGGAGATGCGACTCTCGCGGCCGTGGCGGCCGGCCTTGCTCAGGGGACACCCTCCGATGCGAAAGGCTGGCAGCACCTGCTCGATCGAGCCATGGATGTGGCCGCTGCGACGTGCCGAGCCGAGGGCGGCCTGCTGCGGACTCCGGAGTCGATCGCTGACGCCGATCGCGGCGTGTTCGGCAGCTGAGCGTTCGATTTCTCACGCTTGCCCTCGGCAGGTATGATTATCTATCGTGCCCCCGGTTGGCTGTCGAAGTCGGACGGGTGCGCTCTGGCGAGTTACCCAAGCGGCCAAAGGGATCTGACTGTAAATCAGACTGCTCAGCATTCGGGGGTTCGAATCCCTCACTCGCCACCATGGGGTATTCCCGGATCTCGAGGATTTTGTTCTCGTATCTCAGAATGCCAGGTCAAACGAGGAAAGCCCCCGGGAATACCGGGGGCTTTCCTCGTTTCGGTGCCAGTTCTGCTTCTTGCGTGAGCTGTCGGCAGGCCGCCCAGAGGTCCCTGGGCTGGCTGGGTCGCACTGTGCGCGACCGTTGGGCAGTGGCAGCTCAACCGATGAGACAACAGGCACGACGAGAGCGTCGCAGGGCGAGCTCAGTCTCGACGTAGCAGGCCCTCAGGTAGGCGATCCCCTGGGGAGAGCCAGAACCTGAGGACGACGGCGCCGCGGCCGAATCCTGAGTTTCGCCCGCTGGCACCTCAAGCAGGAGTAGGGCAGTCGGGGGTATCCGTGGGAATCGCGAAAGCAACGCGTGGGAAACGCGTAGGAATCGCGGGCCCCGATCCCTGTAAAGGGTAGGACTCGGGGAGGAGATACGGGAAAACCCCACCACCTGTTCGTCGTTCTCGATCACGAGATCCACGAGCCGGAGAAACGCCCCGTCCTCGGGGGCGTTTCTCTTTCACGGCGTGCTCACATCGCAGGAACCAGGACGCGATCGATCGTGTGGATCACTCCATTGTTCGCGGTGATGTTCACGCGCCACAGCACCAGGGCCGGGTCCCGCAGGGTGGGGCTCTCGTCACGCAAGAAGACGCCGCGCGGCCGGACGACCCCGCCGTTGGCCATGGTGAGCGACTTCGACGTGATGACCTTGATCGGGCCCAGCTTCTTGCCCGCGACGACGTGGTAAAGCAGGATGTCGGCGATCTGGTCGGTGGTGAAGGCGGTCGTGAGCGTGGTCAGTGCCGCCGCCTCGGATGCGGGTGCGGTGCCCGTCAGGTCGGACACCAGCCGCAGGAAGGCTCGATCGTTCGGAGTGAAGACGGTGAACGTTCCCGCCGGATCTGCGAGCGTGCTGTCGAGGCCGGTGGCGAGCACCGCCTGGACGAGCAGGTCGTAGTCGTTGGCGTTTCGGTCTGGAGCGCCTCCTCCTGAGGCGGTGACGAGAACATCGACGATGTTCCCCGAGGGGCGTGCTGTCTCTGCGGCCTGTGCGGGCGCGGCGGTCAGGACGAGGGCGAGTGCGGCCACCCCTGCGAGGGAGGCGCGGATCTTTCCAGTCATCGTTCAACTCCATTGTCGATCGGAGTCACGGCGAGGGTCGTGACACAGGGTTATTCCGCTGGTCACCACCGTTTGGATGCACCGGCCGCGAAGTTTCTCTGAGCTGCCTCGGAGAGCGGAAGACAATTTCTGGACTGTATTCAAAAACATATGGACAGAGTGATCGGGGGCGCGCATAATCGCTTCAACACCACCGGGCACCAGCGAAGGAGCACCCCATGAGTGATGAGAAGGAAACGTCCGAACTGTTCTCCGAGGCCTCGGGGCCGAGTGGAGCATCGATCACGGACTGGACGGATCTCGGCCGAGAGATGTGGGCCTATCTGACCGGTCGCGGAGCGGCGGTCAACTACACGTTCGAGGACATGACCGTGGAAGTCCCTCGGGACATCGGGCCGGATGCACCTCGCGCGACGTGGAAGTTCAACGGCACGCTGCGCGTGACGACCAGCGACAGCGAGTCCGGCGAGAGCCGGCCGGCCTGACGGCCTGCCACCATGATCCGTCTCGATATCGACCTGAAGGTCGAGCACGTCGCTTCGGACGGCGCATCTCCGACTCGCTTCACGGTGCGTGCCGCGGGTCGGGAGGTCGTCATCTCGTTCGAGTCCACTGCGGGCCTCACCGGCATGGGTCGCCGCGAGCTCACGCAGCTGGCACCTCTCGCCGATGCCTTGTCGCGACGAGGCCTCAGCGTGCGTGTGGAAGGGCCGAAGGGGACTCTGCTCCAGCTCGGCGACGTCAGGTCAGGGCCTGTCGGCCGTGCGATCGCCGGGTCGTCGCACATCAGGCTCGGACATCTGTCGGCGCTGCTCTCGGAGGTGAAGCACCGGGACGATGGCAGCCGGTTCCGCCTCCCCGCCCCGCCGCCCACTCTCTTCCCCCTCGTTCCCACGTTGGCACGTCGGGTGCCGCGGCGGGTGACGACCACCCACTACCTTCCCGGATCCGGTCGACCACGGCTGATCTTCGCGGTCGGGAACGGCGACTGGAACAGCACCAGGCCGCGTGAGTTCGATCTCCTTCCCGGACGGACGACCATCGGCTCGGGCAAGGACGCCGACCTGCGGCTCGAGGGAGTGGAGGCGCTGCACGCCGAAGTCCGCCACAACGAGGACGACGAGTACGTCCTGTATTCGTACGCCCCCACCGGCGGCGGGCGGCCCAATCTGCCGCACAGCTCGGAGGATGCCCGGATTCTGCGCACCGGATCGCGGATCGAGATCGGATCCTGGAGGCTGGCGTTCTATCGTGAGGAGTTCGCCGATCACGGACGCCCCTTCGGAGGGCGTCAGGGTGGCGAGTACGCCTTCCAGAGGCAGCAGCCGATTCGACCGTACGGATCGGGGGAACTCGGCTGAACAGACGCACACGAGAGGTACCGGACATGAGTGACCAGACACGGATCGCGCAGCTCGAGAAGGAGCACGTCGAACTCGTCCTGCGCCGCTTCGACCGCAGGGACGCATGGGAGCTGGGTCGCTCGATCGCAGAACGGGCATTGGCCGAGGGCCACCCGGTCGCCGTGGACGTGCGCACCCCGTCAGGGGTCCTCTTCCACGCATCTCTGCCGGGCGCGACGGCCGACAACGACGCATGGGCGGCGAAGAAGGCGGCGACCGCTCTCAGGTTCGAGACCAGCACGGCTCTGCTCGAAGCGCGCATCGAGAATGGCGGCCGGGACATGTACGAGCCGGGATGGCTCGATCCGGTCGTCTACGCGGTCGCGGGTGGGTCGGTGCCGATCCGCGTCGACGGTGTGGGTGTCGTCGCGGTCGCGACGGTGTCGGGACTTCCGTCATCGGACGACCACGACCTGGTCGTCGAGGGGATCGCAGGGCTGGGTCTGCTCACGGAGTAGCGGCGCGGATCTCGATCTCCGCGTATGGATAGTGGCAGTCGCCGGTCGCACCTGATCGCTCGCAATCGAGATCGGGTACGAGCATCAGCATCGGCGTCCCCGTGAGATCGGGCGGCACCTCGACCGACACCGAGGTCGCTCCGACCTCGAGACGTGAACCGGTGCGCAGATCGCCCTCGGGGGAGCGGATGATCACCTCGCCGGCCCAGAGCTCGTCGAGGCACTCGGGGGGATGCACTGACACGGAGACCGTCTGCCCGGCGGTGGCTGACAGCGGATCGACCGTCAACATCACAGCCACGCCATCGCAGCTGAGAGGGCTCGCACGAGGGGCGTCGCTGACCGAACCGGCGCCAAGGGGCGTCTCAGCAGTCGACGCATCGTTCGCAGGCTGAGTTCCGCCGGAGGAGGACGAGCAGCCGGTCAGCCCGACGCTGAGCGTCGTCGCCGCGACCAGGATCCGCACAGCGCGCCGCATCGAGTTCTTCATGACTCAGAGTGTCGCGGGCCGAGGCATCGTCTCAGTAGTCCGGGTGCAACCGCAGCCGTGACGCGATCTGAGCGGCCTGCGCAGCCGGCGTCAGAGCGATGTCGATCTCGATGGCCCGCTCGTCCGCCTCCAGGGGCTCGAGCGTCGCGAACTGCGAGTCGAGCAGTGTGGCGGGCATGAAGTGCCCCTGGCGGCGCAGCATCCGCTCGAGGATCAGCTCGCGCTCGCCGGCGAAGTGCACGAACGTGACCGCATCCCGGCGAAGCACGTCGCGGTAGCTGCGTCGCAGGGCGGAGCAGGTCACGATGCCGGGCTCGCCGGCGTCGATGCGCTCATCGATCCACTCGGCGATGCGGTCGAGCCAGGGCCAGCGGTCCTCGTCGTTCAGAGCGTGGCCGGCAGCCATCTTGGCGACGTTCGCCTCGGGATGCAGGTCGTCGCCCTCTTCGAACGCCCATCCGAGACGGCCGGCGAGCATCGCTGCCACGGTCGACTTTCCGGTGCTGGCGACGCCCATGAAGACGAGGACAGGTGCGTTGACGGACATCATGGCGCGCTCAGACGAACATGCTCAGGACGAGGACGCCGGCGAGACCGGTGACGGAGATGAGGCATTCGAGTACTGTCCATGACTTCAGAGTCTGCGGGATGCTGAGGCCGAAGTACTCCTTGATGAGCCAGAAACCCGCATCATTGACATGCGACAGGAACACCGAGCCCGAGCCGATCGCGAGCACCAGCAGCGCGACCATGGGGGAGTCGAGGGTCTCGGTGAGCGGCTGCAGGATGCCGGCGGCGGTGATCGTCGCGACGGTCGCGGATCCCGTGGCGATGCGGATGACGACGGCGACCAGCCACGCGAGGATCAGCACGGAGACGGACGACCCGGAGACGAACTGGGCGATCACGTTGCCGATGCCGGTGTCGACCAGCACCTGCTTGAATCCGCCACCCGCGCCGACGATCAGCAGGATGCCGGCGATGGGACCGAGCGACGAGCCGACGATGTCGTTGATCTTCGTGCGGTCGAATCCGGCGCCGCGGCCGAGGATGAAGAATCCGGCGAGCACGGCGATGAGCAGGGCGATGACCGGCGTGCCGAGGAAGTCGAGCGCGACCTTCCACGGGGCGTCGGAGCCTGCGGCCGAGATGTCGGCGACAGCCTTGGCGAGCATGAGGAACACGGGGAGCAGGATGCTGAAGAGCGTCGCACCGAACGACGGGCGGCGACGCTGCTCGATGCCCTCGTCCTCGTCCGTCACGAACAGCTCGGGGACGGGGACGTCGACCCAGCGCTCGGCGAAGCGGGCGAACAGCGGCCCAGAGATGATCACGGCGGGGATCGCGACGATCACACCGAAGGCGAGGGTGAGGCCGAGGTTGGCTCCGAGCGCGTCGATCGCGGCGAGCGGGCCCGGGTGCGGCGGCACGAGGCCGTGCATGGCCGAGAGGCCGGCGAGCGTCGGGATCGCGATGCGCATGAGTGGCGCCCCGGAGCGCCGTGCGACGAGGATGATGACCGGCACGAGGAGCACGAGGCCGACCTCGAAGAACATCGGGAGACCGATGACCGCACCGATGAGTCCCATGACCCACGGCAGCGACCGTGCGCTGGCACGGCTGACGAGCGTATCGACGATGCGGTCGGCACCACCCGAGTCGGCGAGGAGCTTTCCGTAGATGGCACCGAGGGCGATCAGGATTCCCACCCCGCCCATCGTGGTGCCGAATCCGGTCGAGAAGCTGGTGACCGATGCCGCGATGTCCATGCCGGCGATCGCGCCGGTGGCGAGCGCGCCGATGGTGAGCGACAGGAAGGGATGCAGCTTCACCCACGTGATGAGGACGATGATGATCGCGATCCCGAGCACTGCGGCGGTGATCAGCTGACCGGCGGGGCGGTCAGGGGCTGCCGTGTCGGCGACTGCCGTCATGAGCGCGTCGGCGGCGGGGGTGAAGAGTGCCATGAGCTTCCTTGATCCGGGCGTGGTTTACGACCTTATGCCGTACATAATAAGCACGCATACCACGTCATGCGCAACATAACCGAAACAATCGCCTGAGACGTCCCACGTCAACGACCCTGTGGCGGGCATACTCGACATATGACCGTCGCCGGCCCTGCAAGCCCTGTCCACGACTCGCTCGTCGCCGAGCTCGGTCGCGCGATCGTCGACGGCGAGCACCCCCCGGGCTCGCGGATGCTGACGGTGGAGCTCGCTCAGGAGCGGGGAGTGTCCCGCTCCGCCGCCCGTGAGGCGGTGCGGGTCCTCGAGTCCTTCGGTCTTGTCTGGGTGCGGCGGAAATCGGGTGTCGAGGTGCGGCCGCGGGCCGATTGGAACGTCTACGCGCCCGAGGTGATCGCGTGGCGACTCGCGGGCCCCGGTCGCGATGAGCAGCTTCGCGAGCTCAGCCAGCTCCGTTCCGTGATCGAACCGCTCGCTGCGCGACTCGCTGCGGTGAACGCGACGTCGGAACAGAAGGTCGAGCTCGTCTCACTCGTCGTCGCGATGAGCGAGGAGGACCACGAGGCCGACCGAGAGCGCTACCTCGCCGCGGACATCAGGCTTCACCGTCTTCTGCTGGATTCGTCCGGCAATCGGATGCTCGCCGCTCTGGGCGGCATGGTCGAGGCGGTGCTCAGGGGGCGCACGGCGCATGACCTCATGCCGCACGTGGCCAATCAGAGCGCTGTGCAGTGGCATCGGGATGTCGCGTTCGCGGTTGCGGGCGGAGATGCCGATGCCGCCGCGTCAGCGATGCGGAGCATCGTCATGGAGGCCGACGAGGCGATGCAGCGCGCTGCCGAATAGCCGAAGAGCGGCATACTCAGCCGATATCTCGGTATACGTCGGCTTTCGCAGTATTCCGGAATCATTCGCAGACCTACGATCGGATCGCGGAGAGTTTCGCGTTCTCGGGGGAGGCCGGCGATGGAGCAGGGGACAGGCGGACGTGCGCGCGGCGCGCGTCTTCCCCTGCACATGCTCGATCGTCCGCGGCTGACGGAGATCTTCGATCGAGGGCATGCCCTGACGGTCATCAGCGGCCCCGCCGGAGGTGGGAAGTCGGTTCTGCTGAGCCAGTGGGCGACGATGCAGGAAGAACGAGCGGCTGCTGCGGTGCGACTCGGGTTCGACGAGAGCGTCACGAACGAGCACCTCATGCTTCGCGAGATCCTGACCAAGGTCATCGTCCAGGACTTGATCGCTGATCGGAGCACCGCTCGCTCGGCGCTGCGTGGGTTCGACAGCGTCCGGGATCCGGGCGGCGAACTCGGGCGCCTGCTCGGCGACCTGAGTCGACCGTGCGTCCTACTGATCGACAATGCGGAGCGGGCCGATGAGCGGTCGCTTCTCGGGCGGGCTCTCGATCTTCTCGACGCCGCACCGCTCCTGCGGATCGTCGTGGCGACGCGCCGCTCGACGGTGACGCGGACGCTGCAGATGCTCGCGTCCGCGGACGTGTGCGTCGTCGGACCCGCGCATCTCTTCTTCACGTGTGACGAGGCTCGGGCGGTGGTGGAACGCGTATCCGGTCAGGCGCTCCCGCCGCATCCGCTCGGTGAGGAGAGCGCACTGCCCCTCGCAGCCCGGGCGTTGGGCCTTGCTCTCGCGACCCATCGGGACCCGGTCGAGATCGCCGCCGTCGAGGTGCAAGGGCTCGCTGATGCTCTGATGGCCAGCCTGATCGGTCCGGATGCTCCGGCCGACTTCCAGGAGTTCCTGCTTCGGACTTCGGTGCCGGGGAGAGTGACGCGCGAGATCGTCCGGCGTCTCGGCTGGCCGGATGGCGGGGACGAGCACCTCGATCGGGCCGAGCTCTACGGACTGGGCATGTGGGAACCGGCGGATGACGGTCTCGGGTTCGTCTACACCCCGCTGCTGCGCGAAGCGCTCGCGCGCCGACTCGATCAGCGGCCACTCGACGCCGTGGCACCGATCCGCCGAACAGTCGCGCTGTGGGCTTCCGAGCACGGCCGCCATCTCGAGGCGCTGACCAACGCGATGAGAGCGAGGGACTACGTCCTCGCGGTGCGCCTCGGGCGCAAGTCCTGGTTCATCCTCTCGCGGTCGAGTCCGCGCGAAGTCGAGACGCTGCTGCGTCGCGAGAATCCTCTCGTGCTCGCGCGTCATCCGCTGCTCGGCATGCTGCTGGCTTTGGTCCTGCTGCGTCTCGGTCAACGGCTGCGCGCGTTCGCCTATTTCCAGGGCGCCGCGCTGTCACTCGGCCGCCGGGGCGTCGACGATGACCCCGTCGAGCGGTTCTGGATGCTCAGCGCGAAGGCGCTGGCCGAGCGGTTCGCCGGGCAGATCCGGCGATCCGGGATGTCCGCCGATCTGGTTGTTCAGGTCTTCCACACGATGGATGCCGAGCAGCGTGCGGAGTGCACCGGATTCGCGGCGCTGCTGCTCAGCAACTGCGGGCTCAGCTTCTTTCAGCTGGGTCGGATCTCGGATGCCATCGAGGTCCTGGAGCTCGGCATGACGATTCAGGTCGCGCATACCGTCATGATCCTCGAAGACGGTGTCGGTCTGCGGATGCCCGATGACGACGGCGGCTGGTATCACTGCGCTGCGACTCTCGCCGGCGTATACGCCCTGCGGGGACGGCTGTCCGATGCGCGGCGGGTCCTCGACGAGATCGACGGCGCCGATCCGCCGCCCGCCTGGCGATCGGAGCAGTTCGGGATACTGGAGCAGATCGCCCACGCCGTCATCGCCATCGCGGCGCTCGATCTCGACGAGGCCAGACGCCGTACGGATTCGATCGCACACCACCTGGGAACGACGGAGCTCTGGCCCTACCTCGTCTGCGTTCAGAGCGAGATCGAGGTGCGCGAGGGGCGCGCGGCCGAGGCATCGCTGGCCATCGCCCATTCGCTCGGGCGGGGCGTGAACTCGGCGGTCTCCGACTACGGATCGTCCCGGCTGACTGTCGCGCAGGCGATGGCGTCGCTGGCGCTCGGCGACCAGACGGCGGCCCGACGGACTGCCGCAGGGCTCCCGGGCGATGATCCGGCTCGGCTCGCCGTCGAGGCGTTCGTCGCGCTCCTCACCGGTGACGACGCGCGTTCCTACGCCGCGGCCGAGGTCGCCCAGGCCGAACGCGACCCGGACCTCGACCGGCTCTGCCTCGCAGCCATCACGTCCTCAGCCGCGGCAGCACGGTTGGGCAGGCGTGAGGCGTCTGCCCGCGCGATGTCTCGCGCCGTCGCCGTGATGCGAGAGCAGCGCTCTCAGGCTCCGCTCGCGCTCTTCGCCGGTGACGTGCTGAGCGAGGTGCGCGAACTGTGCGCGCCGACCGAGCAGGAATTCCTCGACTCCTATCTCGCGCGCGCCTCGGACGGATGCCCGTTCCCGGCGCTGCCGCCCCCGGTCAGGCTCACGTCGAGAGAAATCGCGGTGATGCGAGAGCTGCGGAGGACGTCGTCCACCGACGCGCTCGCCGCGGCACTCTTCGTCTCACCGAACACGGTGAAGGTCCAACGTCGCAGCGCGTACCGCAAGCTCGGTGCGTCGAACAGGGAGCAGGCTCTTCTGCGCGCCGCAGAGCTGGGGCTGCTCGAGGAATGAGCGACTGACCGGTCGATCGAGGCGCACCCCGAGTTCGGGTGACGCGTGGTGCGCCTCAGAGTCGGGAGCGTGGGAGGGGTGAACCTGGGGGTTCGTGCTCTCGTCGACCTGTGTTCACGATAGGTGCGGGCGCGTCGGGGTCGTGAGGGAGCGCATCGAGCACGCGGTATTTCGCCCTGGAACTCACCCTGGCCGCGCCTCGGCGCGCTCTCGGACGCCTGGTCGCGACCCCATGCGCACCGGTGTTCATAGACTGGAGCGATGCGAGCGCTCACCGAAGCAGACGTCCGTGCCTCGTTCGTCAATGCGGATGCCGACGAGCTGCGGGTCATGGAGATGCCCCACGACTTCGTCCTGATCGACTGGGACTACCTGGACTTCTTCGCGTGGCGAGACCCGAGTGCGGGTCGGCGCGGCTACGTGCTCACTCAGCACGACGGTGAGGTCTCGGGGTTCGTGCTGCGAGTCTCGGACCCCGGCCGAGGTCGTTCGGGCATGTGCAACATCTGCCACACCATGCAGCCGGGAAACCAGGTGGCGCTGTTCTCAGCACGGCTCGCAGGTGAGGCCGGTGAGCGGGGCGACTCCGTCGGCACCTACATGTGCGCCGATCTCTCCTGTCACGAGAACGTGAGACTCGCCCACCCGCTCGCCCCGAACGAGATCCTCGCCCCCGGACAGGTGGACGTCCGTCTCGACGGCACGAGGCGGCGAATGGAGGCCTTCGTGGGCCGCGTGAGGCAGCAGGCCTGATCACGGTTAGCCTGGTCGCATACGTCTGCGCTCGAAGGAGAAGCCATGAACGATGCCATCCTGTTCACCGTCGATGAGGGGCTGGCCCGGCTCACACTGAACCGTCCGGCACGGCTCAATGCCTTCAACTCCGATCTGGCGCACGCGTGGCGCGACGCGACGGCCGAGGCGACGTCGCGCACGGATGTGAAGGCGATCCTGATCGATGCGGCGGGCCCCGCGTTCTGCGCCGGCGGTGATGTCATCGAGATGGCGACGACGATGGGATCGGGTGACGAGATCACGGCCCTGGCCGAAGTCATCAACGCCGGGATCCGGTCGCTGACCGAGTCTGCGGTGCCGGTCGTCGCCGCAGCCCACGGGACGACCGCCGGCGGCGGGCTCGGCATCCTGCTCAGCAGCGACTACGCCGTGGTCGGCTCACGCTCTCGGCTGGGCAGCCTCTATGCGAACATCGGGCTGACACCCGACCTGTCGGTCTCGGCTCAGCTCGCTCGAGCGGTCGGACAGCGCCGCGCGCTGCAGCTGGTGCTGCAGGACCGCCTCCTGACGGCCGCGGAAGCCGTGGAATGGGGCCTCGTCGCAGAGGCCGTCGACGGGGCCGACTCTGCGGACGAAGCCGGCCGGGTGAGGGCGCGTGCGGAGGAGATCGCCCGCTTCTGGCTCGCCGGTGCGGCTGAAGCGTACGGTCACGCGAAGCGCCTCGTCCGCTCTCAGCCCGAGCGGACGTTCGCCGAGCAGCTGAGCGAGGAGGCGCGCTCGATCGGTGCCTCCCTGGCGACCCCGGACGCTCAGGCCCGGATCGCCGCGTTCGCCGCGGCATCCGCACGCAAGGGCTGATTCCCGCGGGAGCCGGTTCGCCCCGATGTATCCACGGATCATGTCGAGGCTCCTGCCTCCGCGCCGGCGCATGCAAGGATGAACGCAACGCCGCTCAACGAGAGGAACGCGATGTCGCAGCCGGAGATCACCCAGCAGCCCCCCGCGCTGGTCGAGAAGAAGAACATGTCCCTTCTCATCAGAGGGGCGATCTGGATCGCCATCGGCGCACTCATCGCCGCGGCGCTCGTCTGCGTCGTGTGGGTTCTGATCGGTGATCAGGACGGGCTGATCGGGCGGGCATTCCTCACGATCCTCCTGCTCGCCGCGTTCGCGGGGATCGCGATCCTCGAGGCGGGACTCGCCCCCAACCGTCCCGACTGGCTCGCGCTGTCGAGCATGGTCAGCTGGATCGTGGCTCTGCTGGTCGGAGCGGTCAAGATCTGGCTGCCCGAGGACGACGCGTTCTTCACCGGTGCAGAGCGCTTCTTCCAGCTGCTGCTCGTGGTGGGAATCCTGCAGCTCGCCCTGCTGCATGTGAGGCTGTTCACTCCGGCCGCGCAGCGTCACGTGACGACGTTCACCCGCATCATCTACATCGCGACGATCGTGTTCCTCGGCGGCCTCGTGGCCATGCTGATCTTCTTCCTCACCTTCCCGCACACCTTCGACTACGGCGAGCTGTACTGGCGAATCGTCGTCGCACTCACGATCCTGGCCGCGGTCGGAACCACGCTGATCCCGCTGCTCAACGCCCTGTTCGCTCCTCGCAAGCCGGCCGGCGCTCGTGCCGCCGCCGCGGCGCAGAGTGTCGCAGCCGCTCCGGCATGGCCGACCTACGCAGACGGTGTGACGCCCCTGCCGGTGCTGCCCGACGGCTCGCCGGACTGGAATGCCTACTACACCGGCCACCCGTCGCCGCAGCCGCAGCAGGCGCTCCCTGTCGCTCCCGCGCCGCAGGGGTTCCCCGTCGCGCCGTTCCCGACCGCGCCTGAGCCGTACTCGCAGGGCCCGGCGACGCCTCCGGCTCCGCCCGCGCCCGCGGCTCACGACGCCTACCCGCCGGCTCCCACTGCTCACGACGCCTACCCGCCGGCTCCGCCGCTGCCTCCCCAGTGAGCATCGAACTCGAACTGGCTGACCTCGCCCGCCGGATCGCACGCGAGGCGGGCGACCTGGCGCGGCGCCGTCGCGACGAGGGCGTGCACCTCGCCGCCACGAAGTCGACGCTGGCGGACATCGTCACCGATGCAGATCGCGAAGTCGAAGCGCTCGTCCGCGACCGGCTGAGGGTCGCTCGACCCGGCGACGGCTTCCTGGGCGAAGAGTCGGAGGCTGAACCCGGCGTGACCGGCATCACCTGGGTCGTCGATCCGATCGACGGCACGGTGAACTACGCCTACGGAATCCCCTCCTATGCCGTGAGCATCGCGGCAGTGAGGGGCAGCGCAGTCGCGGGGGAGTGGGAGGCGCTCGCCGCTGCCGTCTACGCGCCCGCAACCGCCGAGATGTTCACCGCCGCTCGAGGTCATGGCGCCTTCCTGGGCGAGGTGCGGCTGTCGGTCACGACGGAGACGCCGGCGGGAGCGCTGCTCGCCACCGGATTCGGCTACGACCCCGCGACGCATGACGGCGACCTCGCGACCGTGCGCAGGATCATGCCGATCGCGAGAGACCTCCGCCGCGCAGGCTCTGCCGCCCTCGACCTCGCTTTCGTGGCCTCCGGGCGGCTGGACGGCTACTTCGAGCGCGGCCTGAAGCCGTGGGATCACGCGGCAGGCGCGCTGCTGGTCACCGAGGCGGGGGGCGATGTCTCGCTGATCGACCGTGCCTCCGCGAGACCCATGCTCATCGCGGGTGGCACTGAGGTCCATCAGCGCGTCCTCGATATTCTTCGAGATGAAACGTGAACGATTCATGGCATTCACAGGTGGATCAGGCTAGGGTTTATCCGATCGTTACTTTCATCGGCCCGAATCGGTGAAGGTCGTAAGCGCCCCCGAGCTTGACGTTTGAACCCGAGAGAATCTGATTTGCCCTTCGAGAATCCCCAGGCTGCCTCTGCGCCCACGCGCCGCTCCAGCCGTCCCCGCACTGCGGCCTTCGAGGCCTCCGCGGCAGGAGTGACGGAAGCCGTCTCCGAAGCCGCGCCCGTCTCCGAAGCCACGGCCGTCCCCTCCGAGGCTCCCCTGTCTCGTCGTGCCGCCCGCCAGCGACTGAACACCGCAGAGGTCTTCATCGCCGCGACCGCGGTCGCGGCGGCGTCGGCAGCATCCGACTCCGCCGACGTCGTCGTGAGCCAGACCGATGAGGCTCCCGCGGACGTCGCCGAGCCGATCGTCATCGAGCCGATCGTCGCCGAGCCGATTGCGATGCCCGCAGCAGCCGAGCACGATCAGCCCGACTCGGAGCGCGCGGACGACGCAAGCCACCGTTCGAGCGACGAGGATGCCTTCGAGACGGCTGCCCGTGCATTCCGTCGCGTGGCACCCGAGGCCGCGGCCGAGCCCGCCGACGACCCGACTGAGGCCGCCGAGGCTGACGAGACTCCGGTCGAGCATGTCGTGCGCCGTCGCCCGTCTGCACGCAAGTTCCTCGCCGTCGGCGCGACCGTCGGCGTGATGAGCCTCGCCGGTCTCCTCGCCGTCGGCATGACCCTTCCTGCCGAAGCCGTCGCCGCAGTGCAGGGAACGCCGTCGCTCGCGGCGACGTCCCTCGTCGCTGCATCGGGTACGGCGTCGAAGGCTGCATCCGACGACGAGATCCAGGCGTTCGTCACGTCTTCCGACGTGCAGAACGAGCCGCTCGCGCGCTCCGACAGCTTCTCGAGCGTGTCTCTCATCCAGGTGGCATCGGAAGAGGGCATCAACTACTCGAACGAGGTCTTCACCAACGACGCCGAGGCTGCCATCCAGTGGCCGTTCAAGGTCGGCGTGGGTATGAGCTCGGGATACGGCATGCGCTGGGGTCGTCTGCACGAGGGAATCGACTTCGTCCCCGGTGAGGGAGCGCCCATCCAGGCGATCGCCGACGGCGTGGTGCGAATCGCCACCGAGCAGGGCGGCGCCTACGGTGTCACCGTGTACATCGACCACGTGATCGACGGACAGATCGTCACGAGCCACTACTCGCACATGCAGTACGGCTCGCTGCAGGTCAAGCCCGGGCAGACCGTGAAGGTCGGCGACGTCGTCGGCCACACCGGAAACACCGGTCGTTCCTACGGAGCGCACCTGCACTTCGAGATCATCATCAACGGCGGCACGATCGATCCGCTGCCGTGGTTGCGCGAGAACGCGGGTCGTACCTCGTACTGACACCTCGATTTCATGAGGACGCCACAGTGATGGTATTCTCGTGTGGTTGCCCCGCGAGGGGCAGCACGCCCCGATAGCTCAGTGGCAGAGCACTTCCATGGTAAGGAAGGGGTCGTCAGTTCAATCCTGACTCGGGGCTCACAGCGTTCGTATCTGCGATGCGGATGCGGTGTGGCAGGGTAGCTCAGCTGGTCAGAGCGCACGACTCATAATCGTGAGGTCGCGGGTTCAAGCCCCGCTCCTGCTACAGATGAAAACCCCCGGGATTCCCGGGGGTTTTTGCGTACCCGGGCTCAGGATCGACCGAGACGCACTGCGGGCACGATGTTCGCACGGTGCCCACCCGATCGGGTGAGGTCCGGCGTGCGCGATGTCAAGGGGATGCCCTGGCGAGGCCTGCGGCGGTCACACTGGTCGTCCAGTACCCGGACGATAGGAGCGACTCATGTCAGACCCCCAGGCAGCACCGGACGAAGGCGCCGAGATCGACGCGACCGGCGTGGACGCCGACTTCGTGACGAACGACCCGGACCCCGAGGTCGACCCCGCCACCCCGGGTGAGAGCCAGAAGGCCGACGGCGACAATGCGGATCACCCGGACGAGCTCGAGGTCGGCGACCTCCCCTGACCACGCACGAAGACGGGCCCGCTCCTCATCTGAGGAGCGGGCCCGTCGTTCGTGAAAAGGTCAGCGACCGGCGGGCGGGATGTCGCGCCGACCGGCTGCGATGCGGTCCTCGTCGCCGGGAGCGGCGTCACTTCGACCGGAGCCGCCGCGCTGCTCCGCCTCGAGACGCTCCGCCTCCTCGCCGCTGATGGCCTCGCCCCGAGCGACGAGTCCCGCCTGATCCGACAGCGGGATCTGCTTGAGGAACAGCGAGAGCACCAGAGCGAGAGCGATGAAGGGCACCAGGTACCAGAAGACCGGTGCGAGGGCATCCGCGTAGGCCGTGACGATGCCGTCCCTGACCTCGTCCGGCAGCGAGTTCAACGTCGCGGGGTCGATCGTCGAGGCCGCCTGCGAGGCGGCATCCGGTGATGCTCCGGCGTCGGCGAAGACGCCGAGCAGGTTCTCGGTCAGGCGGGTCGTGAAGATCGTGCCGAAGACGGCGGTTCCGAGTGATGCACCCACTTCGCGGAAGTAGTTGTTCGTGCTCGTAGCTGTGCCGATCTCGCCGGCGGGGACGGCGTTCTGCACGACCAGCACGACGACCTGCATGATCAGGCCCAGACCGGCGCCGAACACGAAGAGGAAGGCGCAGATCAGCCAGATCGGCGTCTCGGCCGAGAGGGTGGTCATCGAGATCATCGCGATGCCCGTCAGGATCGTTCCGACGATCGGGTAGATCTTGTACTTCCCCGTCTTCGAGATCGCGATGCCCGAGAAGATCGACGTTCCGATCAGTCCCACCATCATCGGGATCATCAGCAGACCGGATGCGGCGGCCGACGTGCCCGACGACATCTGCAGGAACGTCGGGACGAACCCGATCGCCGCGAACATCCCGATGCCGAGCACGAGACCGATCGCGGTCGCGTTGACGAAGATCGGATTGCGGAAAAGGCTCAGCGGGATGATCGGGTCCTGCACCTTGGCCTCGGTGATGACGAATGCGGTCGCGGCCACGATGAGCCCGGCTCCCCAGGCCCATGTGGCGAGCGAATCCCAGCCGAACTCCTTGTCGCCGCCGAAGTCGGTGAAGAAGATCAGACAGGTCGTCGCCATCGAGAGGAAGATGACGCCGAAGATGTCGATCGGCTTCTGGGCCTTCTTGCTGGGCAGCTTCAACGCGACGAGGGCGATGATGAAGGCGGCGATTCCGACCGGGATGTTGATGTAGAACGCCCACTGCCAGGTGAGGTGGTCGACGAAGAACCCGCCGAGCAGGGGGCCGGCGACGGCCGACAGACCGAAAACGGCGCCCAGGGGACCCATGTACTTGCCGCGCTCGTTCGCGGGGACGATGTCGGCGATGATCGCCTGCGACAGGATCATCAGACCGCCGCCGCCGAGGCCCTGCAGTGCGCGGAAGATCACGAACATCCAGAAGTCGGTGGCGAAGGCGCAGCCGACGGACGCGAGCGTGAACAGCGCGATCGCGACGAGGAAGAGGTTGCGTCGGCCCAGGACGTCACCGAACTTGCCGTAGATGGGCATGACGATGGTGGTCGCGAGCAGATAGGCCGTGGTGATCCAGACCTGGTGGTCGACGCCGCCGAGCTGTCCGACGATGGTCGGCATGGCGGTCGAGACGATCGTCTGGTCGAGGCTCGAGAGCAGCATGCCCGCTATCAGGGCGCTGAAGATGATCCAGATGCGGCGCTTCGTGAGCAGGAAGGGCGCATCCTTGGTGGCGGTGGCGGACATTCAGTGGGCTTTCTGTGATGGTGCGAACACGGAGCGAGCGATCTCGAGGCGTCGGCTGACGAGGTCGCTGAAGGAGTCGGTCGAGTGGTGGTGCAGCAGCTGGTCCATGCACAGGCGCACCAGGGCGCCGACAGTGTGGACCATGACCTCGGCGCGCAGCGCGGCATCGTCGCCTCCACCGCTTCGCTGAACGACGAGCTCGCCGTCGCGCCTCTCGTTCTTCGCCAGCTGCTCGAATGCGGCCTTGAGCAGTCGAGGCTCCTGCTCGATCACCGCGAACAGCGCCGGTGCGTCGTCGAGGGGATTGAAGAGCTCGAATCGCGCGATCGTCAACCCGATGAAGTCGTCGAGCAGCTCGCCGTCCTGCGCGACGAAGGCGGCCTCGAGCGCTTCCTGTCGCGAGTCGATCGCGGCGAACCCGAAGACGGCGTTCTCCTTGCTCTCGAAGTAGTTGAAGAACGTACGCCGCGAGACGCCGACCGCAGAGCAGAGCTCCTCGACGGTGAAGCCGGCGAAACCGTGCTCGGTCGTCAGTCGGCGAGCCTCGTCGGTGAGTGCGCGGGACGTCTCCCTCTTGCGCTGCTCTCGCAATGAATCTGCACTCTCGCTCATGAAGTGCAATATTGCACTCTGAACCTAAGAGTGCACTGTGAGCTCCGTGCTCCGATCCTGTCGGTATGGGCTTCCTCCTCGGAGCTCTCCCCGCGCTCGTCGCCGAACTGGCCCCGAGCGATTCGACCGGGATCGCGGCCGGGGTCTACAACTCGCTGCGCACCCTCGGAGGGTCGGCTGCCGGCGCGGTGTTCGCCGTGCTGCTCGCGGGCTTCACCGCATCCGGATCCCTCAGCTCGTCGATCGGCGGTTACATCACCATCTGGAGCGTCTGCGCCGGCGCGTTCATCATCTCCGCCCTCGCGCTCGCATTCATGCGGATGCCGCGCCTCACCGACTCCTCCGCACGAAAGGCCCACTCGTGAGCGCCCCCGATTTCGCGGCCGATGCCGTCGCGATCCTGCCCGACCTGGTCGCCCTGCGACGAGCTCTGCACGCCGACCCCGAGCTCGGACTCGACCTGCCGCGCACGCAGCAGAAGGTTCTCGATGCGCTCGAAGGACTGCCCCTCGAGATCACCACCGGCACGCGCACCACCTCGGTCGTGGCGGTTCTGCGCGGAGGGCGGCCGGGGCCCGCGGTGCTGCTGCGCGGTGACATGGACGCCCTGCCGATCGAGGAGACGACCGGTCTGGAGTTCGCCTCCACCAACGGCACCATGCACGCGTGCGGGCACGACCTGCACACCGCGGGCCTCGTGGGCGCGGCGAGGCTTCTCTCGGAGAGACGCGACGAGCTGCACGGCTCGGTGATCTTCATGTTCCAGCCGGGGGAGGAGGGACACGGGGGCGCGAAGGTCATGATCGAGGAGGGGCTGCTCGACGCCCACGGTGAACGTCCGGTCGCCGCGTATGCGATCCATGTCGCACCCGGTCCGCGCGGCCTCTTCGCGACGAGGAGCGGAGCGGTGGCCGCAGGATCCAACCAGCTCTTCGTCACGGTCGACGGCAGGGGAGGGCACGGTTCGCAGCCTCATCAGACGCTCGATCCGGTGCCCGCCGCGGCCGAGATCGTGCTGGCGCTCCAGAGCTTCGTGACGCGGCGGTTCGATGCCTTCGATCCCGTGGTGCTGTCGGTGACCCGGCTCTCGACGGGTGAGGGAGCGGTCAACGTCATCCCCGAGCAGGTCGAGCTCGCTGCGACCGTCCGCAACATGTCGCCCGCGTCGCTCGCGACCCTCCAGGAGGGGCTGCCTCGGGTGATCGAGGGGGTGGCGGCCGCGCACGGCCTCACCGCCGACGTGCGCTTCGACACGATGTATCCGGTGACCGTGAACGACCCCGCAGAGACGGCCGAGACCGTCGACGTGCTGCAGGGTGTCTTCGGCGAGCAGCGCGTCGTCATCATGCCGACGCCGATGATGGGATCAGAGGACTTCGCCTTCGTCCTCGACGAGGTGCCCGGCACGTTCATCGCGCTGATGACCTCGCCGCCCGACGCGGACCCGAGCACGATCGAGTGGAACCACTCGCCGAGGGTGCTGTTCGACGACGCGGTGCTCGGCGACCAGGCTGCGGCGCTGGCATCCGTCGCATTCGCCCGCACGGCTCGCTGACGTCCCCTCTCAGCGGAGGCCGCTCCCCGTCGGGGAGCGGCCTCCGTCATGAATGACGACCAATTTGTGACGAATCGTTCGTAGCATCCGTCTTAGTGGTGTCGCTGCACTGCGGCCCTCCCCGCAGGGGATCGGAACACACTGACGAAGGAGCACATGATGGCGAACGTCTCGAACGCACAGCAGCCCAAGGTCCAGGTCGCCCCGGCAGGTTCGACCGTCGCCTCGACGGGTGCGACGATCATCGAGAACGGCGTGGTCGCGAAGATCGCGGGAATCGCGGCTCGCGAGGTTCCCGGTGTGTACGCGCTCGGTGGCGGAGCCGCTCGCGCCGTCGGAGCCATCCGTGATGCTCTCAACTCCACCGACCTGACCCAGGGGGTCAGCGTCGAAGTGGGCGAGACGCAGGTCGCGGTCGACGTGACGATCGTCGCCGAGTACCCGGCGTCGTTGCAGAAGGTCGCGGACGATGTCCGCGCGGCGATCTCCGTCGCGATGAGCGAGTTCGTCGGCAAGCAGGCGGTCGAGGTCAACGTCACCATCAACGACGTCCACATCCCCTCCGATGACGCGTCGGACGACGACGGCGCCGCCGCCGACGACGCCGTGGAGACGCGTGTCCTGTGATCCATCGAGATGCGAACGAGTGATCGGATCAGCATCTCGTGACCTCGTGACCTCGTGATCGGGTCGATGATCCGATCCGATCACGGGTCCGCTCCGAATCTATTCGGGGGAATGGAAAAGGGAGTCGACGCATGGCTGGGGAACGCTTTCGCTCTGCACTCGAGCAGGCCGACGACCGGATCGTCGCCGGTCGGGCGATGGATGGGGACGTCGCCGCATTCGCGGTGCTGGTGCGCAGGTACACGCCGATGATGCGCGCGTACACGCAGCGGATGCTGAACGCCTCGGCCGATGTCGACGACATCGTCCAGGAGACGTTCGTGACCGCGTGGCAGCGGTTCTCCGAACTGGACGACCCCGCGAAGGTCAAGAGCTGGCTGATGCGCATCGTGAGCCGCAAGGCGGTGGATCGCATCCGCGCACTGCGACCGATGATCGACGTCGACGACGTGGAGCAGGCCGCGCCGCCGCAGGGTGCTCCGGCGCGCGTCGTCGAGGCCCGCGCGGGGATCGAGGCGCTGGGGGCGGCGTTGCAGGAGCTGCCGGCCGCCCAGCGGGAGTGCTGGGTGCTCAGGGAGATGGGCGGGTACTCGTACGACGAGATCGCCGCCGAGCTCGACATATCGGTGTCGACGGCGCGTGGCCTTCTCGCCAGAGCCCGCAAATTCATGATCGTGCGAATGGAGGCCTGGCGATGAGCGATGATCAGGCGACCCCCGACGTCCGTCAGCTCGGTCTCGAACCGGGCGATCTCGACGGGCACACGCTCGAAGAGCTGAGCGACTATCTCGAAGCAGGGAGGGTTCCCCTCGACCCGTCGATCGAGGGCTCGCCGGGATGCCAGCTCGCTCTCGACGCACTCGAGCGGCTGCACGGCCTCGGCGGTCAGCTGATCGACGCCGATGCCGCCGCCATGCCCGAGGTCGATGACAGCTGGGTCGATCGCATCCTCTCGGGCATCGCCCTGGACGCCCGCGCCGGGCGTCGGATCCCGTTCGCAGAGACCGACCCCGCGGTCGACTTCGGAATCACCGAGGGTGCCGTCCGGGGCCTCATCCGCTCGGCGGAGAACGCTGTGCCCGGCATTCTGGTCGGGCGGTCGACACTCGACGGCGACGTCAGCGCCGTGGGCGAGCCGATCCGCATCGCGATCGAGGTCAACGCCGTCTACGGCGAGTCGATCCCGCAGGCGGTGGACCGGCTCCGCGAAGAGGTCGCCGAGCGTCTGCGGCGGCAGACGCCCCTCACGGTGACCGCGATCGACGTCACCGTGCGGGACATCCAGAGAATCAGCAGCGCGGCGGAGGAGACACCATGAGCGTTACCGATCCCACGGGACTCGCTGAGAGGTTCGAGGCGGCCGTGCTGGCCACTCCGGGTGTGCGCAGCGTCTACCGGGCGGGCTCACTGGTGTCGAATCTCGTCGGAGAAGGTGCGGTCGCGATCGGCATCAGCCGGGTCGACGAGCCGCTCGTGGCGGTTCGCGTCGCCGACGAGGGCGTCGTGGTCGAGGCATCGCTCGGCATCGAGTACTCGGCGAGTGCCGTCGAGCTGCTGCAGGACGTCCGCGCGGCCTTGGGGAAGGTCCTGGCGGAGGACGGGCTGGGGCCCGTCGAGATCGTGCTCACGATCGCGTATGTCCATCCTCGGGAGGCATCGTCGGACTGAGTCCGCGTGAGCGCGCTGAGGCGCCGGTCCTGGGTGAGGATCGGCGCCTCCTGGTGGGGCGGCCGGCCTGATGCCGAACGGCGGATCAGGCGATGGCGCGCAGGCCCTCGACGAGAGGCGTCGTGGGACGGCCGATGAGGCGCGCGAGCGTGCCGTCCGACTCGGAGAGCGCGCCCGACGCGATGCCGGCATCCAGAGCGACGACGAAGCCCGCCGTGCCCTCGTCGAGACCGGCCGCCTGGAGTCCGGCGAGCTGCTCGTCGGCCGTGAGCGGCTGATAGGTCACGTCGCGGCCGGAGACCTCCGCGATCGCGGCTGCGAGCTGGGTGTAGTCCCACGCGACGTCGCCGCCGAGTTCATACACCTGCCCGATGTGACCGTCTTCGAGCAGCACGACGGCTGCGGCCTCGGCGAAGTCCTTGCGGCTGGCCGACGCGACGCGGCCGTCGCCGGCTCCGGAGGCGAGCACTCCGGTCTCGGCTGCACGGGCGAGGTCAGCGGCGTAGTTCTCGGTGTACCAGTTGTTGCGCAGGATGACTGCCGGGAGACCGGACGCCGTGATGAGCTCCTCGGTGGCCTTGTGTTCGGGGGCGAGCACGAGATCGCTCGTCGTGGCCTTCGGAGCGCTGGTGTAGACGAACTTCGTGACACCGGCGGACCGGGCGGCGTCGATGACCGCCTGGTGCTGCGCGACGCGCTGCCCGACCTCGGAACCCGAGATCAGCAGGACGCTGTCCACGCCCTCGAGGGCGGAGGTGACGGAGGAGGGGTCGGTGTAGTCGAGCCGCGCGACCCGCACGCCGAGATCCTCGGCCTTCGCGACATCGCGGGCGCCGGCGATGATCGACTGCGGGTCGGCGCCGCGCTCGAGGAGGCTGGCGATGACGAGGCGTCCGAGGTTGCCGGTCGCACCGGTGACGAGGATGGTCATGGGGTGTCCTTTCGTAGGTGACAGAGGCGATAACCTGGCCACCGTGTCGGAACATTCCATACTGCGTGTACCCACTTTGAAGTAAGGTACCTACATGACGGTTAGTTATGCACAGATCCGTGAGTCGACTCCGCAGATCTTCGAGCCGGGATGCAGCACCCGCGTCATCCTCGACCACGTGATGAGCAAGTGGGGCGTGCTCGTGCTCTCGTCCCTCTCCGACGGCACCCATCGCTGGGGCGAACTGCGCCGCGAGGTCGGCGGCATCAGCGAGAAGATGCTCGCCTCGACCCTGCGAACCCTCGCCGACGACGGGCTGGTGCGTCGGGAGTCCTTCCCGACGGTGCCTCCGCACGTCGAGTACAGCCTGACTCCTCTCGGGCGGGATCTCATGGGGCGGATGCTGCCGCTCGTCGAGTGGGTCGCCGACCACGCCGACGGAATGATCGTGCGTGACTCACTCGACTGATTCCGTCGCTCAGTTGCGCAGACGCCCACGGAATCCGTCGGTATAAGAAAAGGATTGACGCGATATACGCGGTACCCGTATGTTCTGAGCATGTCAGCTACGACGCCGATCCATCTCGAACGCCCCGACGGCAAGGGCCTGGCCGCCGGCACCCTCGGTCTGTGGGGCTCGACCGTCATCGGCCTGGCCTCGACGGCCCCCGTCTACTCACTCGTCGCGACGCTCGGCTATGTGGTGCTGGCAGTCGGAGCTCAGGCACCGATCGCGTTCATCATCGCGTTCGTGCCGATGCTGCTGATCGCCTTCGCCTACCGTGAGCTGAACAACGCCGTCCCCGACTGCGGCACCACGTTCACGTGGGGGACGAAGGCGTTCGGTCCCTGGGTCGGCTGGATGGGCGGCTGGGGTGTCGCAGTCGCCGGCATGGTGGTGCTCGCCAACCTCGCCCAGATCGCATCGGTCTACTTCTGGTCCCTGATCGGGTTCGATCTCGAGAACAACGACTGGCGGATCGTCCTCGTCGCTGTGCTGTTCATCGCCGCGATGACCTGGGTCAGCTGGCGCGGCGTCGAGATCGGTGAGCGCATCCAGAACGTTCTGCTGGGCATCCAGTACCTCGCCCTGGCGATCTTCGTCGTCGCCGCTCTCTGGCAGTTCTTCGCGGGTACCGCCCCGAACCCGACGCCGTTCGAGATGGAATGGCTGAACCCGTTCGCGTTCACCAGCTGGCCCGGATTCACCGAGTCGATCCTGCTCGCTCTCTTCATCTACTGGGGCTGGGACACGTGCCTCGCGCTCAACGAGGAGACGAAGGATCCCAAGAAGATCCCCGGTCGCGCGGCGCTGCTGACGACCGTCATCCTCCTCGTCACCTACGTCGGCGTCACGATCGCCGCGATGATGTACGCCGGTCTCGGGTCGGAGGGCACCGGGCTCGGCAACGAGGCCAACGCCGACGACTTCTTCCTGGCGATCAAGGACGGCCTGCTCGGCCCGTTCGGCTGGGTGCTCGTGGTCGCCGTCGTGCTCTCGGCCATCTCGTCGACGCAGACCACGATCCTCCCCACCGCCCGCGGCACCCTCGCGATGGGCGTGTACCGCGCTCTGCCGGCGAAGTTCAAGGACGTGCACCCGACCTACAAGACTCCGTCCTTCTCGACCATCGTCATGGGGGTCGTGGCCATCGCGTACTACATCGGCATGACCCTGATCAGCGACGACATCCTCCAGGACTCGATCCTGTCGCTCGGTCTGGCGATCGCGTTCTACTACGCCATCACCGGGTTCGCCTGCGCCTGGTACTTCCGCAAGGACCTCACCCGCTCGGCGCGCGACTTCCTCTTCAAGGGGCTGTTCCCGGTGCTCGGCGCGGCCATGCTCACCTGGGCCTTCGTGCAGTCGGCGATCGACATGTGGGACGTGGACTACGGCTACACGGTGCTCTTCGGCATCGGCGGCACCTTCGTGATCGGCATCGGAGCGCTCGCGTTCGGCCTCGTGCTCATGTTCGTCTGGTACCTGTTCCCGCGGTCGAAGAGGTTCTTCCGCGGCGAGAGCCTCAACCGCGACACCCAGGTGATGGTGCCCGACGAGCCGGGCCTGATCCGCTCGATCGACGGCGGCATCTGAGCTGCGGCATCCTGTCCGAGCCGGATCGCGCGCGGGTACGCCCTAGGCTTTATCCGTGCGCATCCGGCTCGACATCGCCTACGACGGCACCCACTTCCGCGGGTGGGCCAAGCAGCCCACCCTGCGCACAGTGCAGGGGACTCTCGAGGCCGCGCTTGCTCGCATCGTCGGCTCCGAGGTGCAGTTCGTCGTCGCAGGACGGACGGATGCCGGGGTCCACGCCCTGGGTCAGGTCGCGCACGTCGACCTCGACGAGGAGCAGTGGGCCCGCATCGAGTCGCGTCAGGGTCGTGCGCCGCAGGACCCTGCGGCGTCGATCGCGCGACGGATGAGGGGAGTGCTGGGCGCCTACCCCGATGCGACCGTCACGCGCTCGTCCATCGCTCCCGCTGGATTCGACGCCCGATTCTCTGCGGTCTGGCGGCGTTACCGCTACCGTCTCGCCGACTCGACGGCGGGGTACGACCCTCTTCGGCGCCACGACACGACCGCGCACCGCGGCGTTCTCAACGACCAGGCGATGGATGCCGCGGCGCGGACGCTCATCGGACTCCACGATTTCGCGGCCTACTGCAAACCTCGCGAGGAGGCCACGACGATCCGGACGCTCCTCGACTACCGCTGGTCGAGGGACGCCGAGGGTGTGCTGGTCGCCGAGGTGAAGGCCGACGCGTTCTGCCACAGCATGGTGCGGGCCCTCGTGGGCGCGTGTGTCGCCGTGGGGGAAGGGCGTCTCGACATCGACGATCTGGTCGTGCTGCGCGACGCGCTCACCCGCACCAGCGAGTTCAAGGTCCTGGCGGCGCGGGGACTCACGCTCACCGAGGTCGGCTATCCCGCCGACGATCTGCTGTCGACCAGGGCGGAGCAGACGCGCGCCCGTCGTGACGGCACGAGCGCATGAGTCGGCGGGCTGCGATGTTCGTCGAAGTCACCTCCCCGGGCTGGGCGTTCTGGCGAGCGCTGGTCGACACCTGCATCGGGCTGATCGTCGGCACGCTCTACACGTTCGTCGGCATCATCGTGGTCGGCATCGTGGGGGAGGAGGCGCTGTCGTCCCTGTACTGGCAGATCGACCTCGACCCTCTGTTCCGAGCGAGCATGGGCGTCTTCCTGCTCGCGGCTGCGCTGCTGGCAGCCCTCGTCCCCGTCGTCGTGGTCGCCGAACGCTTCGCGGCACTGCGCGCCGTCGAAGCCGCTGCGCTCGAGAACCCGGATGCCGTGCCGCAGCACTCCCTGCGCCAGACGCTGCAGGCGTCACCGGCCGCACTCCTGCAGAAGACCGGCACGGTGATGTTCTGGTGCGTGGTGGGACTCGGCGCCCTCTTGGCGCTGGGGGTGCTCTTCACGGAAGATCTCCGTGAGGATGCGGTGAGCTGGGTCGCGCTCCTCGTCATCGCCGTGCTGGCCGCCGGCGCCGCGGCGGTGCGACGACTCGGGCGACGAGCCGTCGAGCGCGTTGGGCCGCGGATGAGCACGCAGTGGAGCCGGTGGAAGCGGCTGGTGCCGCTCGCGGAAAGGCGCGACGCCGACCGCAGGGACGCGGCGATGCGCACCGTCGTGCCCCGCTGGCTCGCGGTGCCGAGCGCGCGGACGGTCGGCCGGATCGCGAAGATCCTGCTGACGGCGACGCTCCTCTCGCTCGCGGCCTTCATGCTGTCGGTGTTCATGCGACAGCAGTGCCGCACCTGCGACCCGGTCTACTGGGACGAGCCCATCGAGAACGGCATCGATGTGCTGAGCCTGACCAGCGGCGCAGCGATCGCGATGTGCGCCGCCCTCGGCATCGTCGCCTGGCTCGGGGGAGTCGTCCTGCAGTTCTCGCGCGAGCGCGCGCTGGTGCGGTGGGTCTCGGACGGCGTGCCGCGTCGCGTCGACACGAGCCTGGTCGAGTCCCTGCTCGCGGGCAATCGGTCGATGGTCCGGCTGCAGATCGGTCTGTCCGTGGTCGGGGCGGGTGCTCTCATCGTGGGCACCGGCGCGATCTGGGCGGACTGGACGGCGTTGGACGCACGGTGGCCCCTCGTCGCCGCCGTCGTGCTGATCGCCTCGGGCTTCGTCATCGGCTGGGCGGATTCGCGCCGACGTCGCAGAGAGCGCCAGCTCGCGCGGGATGCACTGTTCCCCGGCGACGTCGGACGCCGCGGCGACGCGACGACGCGAGGGCGGGCGATTGCCACCGGAATCCAAGACTGACGCACTACCGTGAAGTGCGATGAAGGTCATCTCGTACAACTTGCAGAAGCACCGCGCCGCAGGAGAGCTCGCGGCGCTGGTCTCGACGCACGATCCTGACATCCTGTGCCTGCAGGAGTGCGATGTCGCGGACCTGCCGGAGACCATCGGAGACCTCACCCTCGCAGATGCGACACAGGGCAACCGGCTGGGACTCGCGATGTTCTATCGCGCGAGCGAGTTCCACCTGCAGGGCATCCGCACGATCGAGCTGAAGAAGTCGCTGCACGACCGCATCGCCAAGCCCGCGCACGAGCGGGTCCTGGGCGCACGGCTGCGGGACATCGACGCGGGGCGCGAGTTCATCGCCGCGTCGTTCCATGCGGCGCCGCTCACGGCCCTGAACTCCCTGCGGCGGCATCAGATCCGGGCGGCGCTCACCGAGCTGGCGACGCTCGGCGAGGGACTGCCGCAGCTGATGGTCGGCGACTACAACTACCCCGTGTTCAAGGAGAACCTCGGTCAGACGATCCGCGAACACGGATACGCGCTGACACTGAGCGACGATCACACCTACACCCGGTACCGCGTGTTCCGCGGCCACTACGACTTCGCCACCTCTGTCGGCTTCGAGATCCAGCGGGTCACCACGCTCCCGCAGGGGATGAGCGACCACCGTCCGATCCTGGTGACCACCCGCTTCGACTGACCGCCGACCGGCCCGGTTTGGGAGAACGCTCGGAATGACGTAAGCTGTCACTTTGGTACTCGACTGCCGAGTGCCACGAACGTGAGCCCTCCACTGGCGTGTTCCTCCCTGTAGGGAAGAACCACCCCGGAGTGGGATTCACGAACTTCTCCGTTCGAACAAGAAAGCAGCACTATCGTGACGCGCACTTACACCCCTAAGGCCGGCGAGGTCCAGCGTGACTGGGTCGTCATCGACGCCACTGACGTCGTTCTCGGCCGTCTGGCCTCGCACGCCGCTACGCTCCTGCGTGGCAAGCACAAGCCCACCTTCGCCAACCACATCGACTCGGGTGACTTCGTCATCATCGTGAACGCCGACAAGGTCGCGCTCACCGGTCAGAAGCTCCAGAAGAAGCTGGCCTACCGCCACTCGGGTTACCCGGGCGGCCTGAAGTCGGTCACCTACGCCGAGCTCATGGAGAAGAACCCGGTCCGTGCTGTCGAGAAGGCCATCCGTGGCATGCTTCCCAAGAACAGCATCGGCCGTCAGCAGCTGTCGAAGCTCAAGGTCTACGTCGGTGGAGAGCACCCGCACGCCGCTCAGCAGCCGAAGACGTACACCCTCGACCAGGTCGCCCAGTAAGCGCCGTAAAGACTTAAGGACATACTCGTGGCTGACATCCAGGACACCACCGAAAACCCCCAGAACTTCTCGACGTCGACTCCCGAGACCGACGCAGTCGAGGCGGCTCCCCGCCCCGTGCTGAGCGTCCCGGGTGCCGCTGTCGGCCGTCGCAAGCAGGCCATCGCCCGCGTGCGTCTCGTCCCCGGCTCGGGAACGATCACGGTCAACGGCCGCACGCTCGAGGACTACTTCCCGAACAAGCTGCACCAGCAGCTGATCAACGACCCGTTCACCATCCTCAACCTCGCCGGCGGCTACGACGTCATCGCGCGCATCTCGGGCGGTGGCCCCTCGGGCCAGGCCGGTGCACTGCGTCTCGGCATCGCTCGTTCGCTCAACGGCATCGACGAGGAGAACAACCGTCCGACCCTGAAGAAGGCCGGCTTCCTGTCGCGCGACGCTCGCGTCAAGGAGCGCAAGAAGGCTGGACTCAAGAAGGCCCGCAAGGCGCCTCA
Organism: Microbacterium sp. Root280D1; assembly: GCF_001428975.1. Lineage (NCBI taxonomy): Bacteria > Bacillati > Actinomycetota > Actinomycetes > Micrococcales > Microbacteriaceae > Microbacterium > Microbacterium sp. Root280D1. Next base: position 1,104,211 of record NZ_LMJK01000001.1, read on the forward strand.
GTACTCGAAGCGTTAAGGTCCACCGCTCCGATGCCGATCTTTGGCACGGACGGCGTGCGAGGGCTTGCCAATGGCATCCTCACCGCCGACCTCGCGCTCACCCTGGCCCAGGCGACTGCTGTCGTCCTGGGCCAGGGCCGTACTGCTGAGGCTCGTAAAGCCGAAGGCAAGCGACTCACTGCAGTCGTGGCCCGCGACCCCCGGGTCTCCGGTCACTTCCTGACCGCTGCCGTCTCCGCAGGACTCGCATCCTCCGGCGTCGACGTGCTCGAGGCCGGAGTGATCCCGACGCCGGCTCTCGCGTTCCTCGTCGCCGACCGCGACGCCGACTTCGGTGTGATGATCTCGGCCTCGCACAACGCGGCACCCGACAACGGGATCAAGATCTTCGCCCGCGGCGGCGTGAAGCTGCCCGATGTCGTCGAGCAGCGGATCGAAGAGGCCATGGCCGGCGAGAAGCTGCGTCCGACCGGTGCCGGCGTGGGCAGGATCATCCGATTCTCCGACGCCGAAGACCGCTACGTCGTCCACCTGCTCGGCTCGCTGCCGAACCGACTCAACGGCATCAAGGTCGTGCTCGACTGCGCCCACGGCGCCGCATCCGGCGTCTCGCCGGAGACCTTCCGCGATGCCGGGGCCGATGTCACCGTGATCGGTGCCGATCCGGACGGCTGGAACATCAACGACGGCGTCGGTTCGACGCACCTCGACCAGCTCGCCGAGGCTGTCGTCCGTCTCGGTGCCGACATCGGGATCGCGCATGACGGCGATGCCGATCGATGCCTGGCTGTCGACGCTCAGGGCAACGTCATCGACGGTGATCAGATCATGGCGATCCTCGCGGTCGCGATGAAGGAACGCGGTCACCTCACCGACGACACCCTCGTCGCCACCGTGATGAGCAATCTCGGTCTGCACATCGCCATGCGCGAGCAGGGGATCACGGTTCGACAGACCGCGGTGGGCGACCGCTACGTCCTCGAGGACATGAACCGGGGCGGCTACGCCCTGGGCGGAGAGCAGTCCGGACACGTCATCATGAGCGAGTTCGCGACCACCGGTGACGGTCTGCTCACAGGGCTCCACCTCGTCGCCGAGATGGCGCGCCAGAACAAGACGATCGCCGAGCTCGCGAGCGTGATGACCGTCTACCCGCAGGTGCTGATCAACGTCCGCGACGTCGACAAGGACGCGCTCGAGTCCGATGCCGTCGTGCAGCAGGCCGTTCGCGAGGTCGCAGCCGAACTCGGCGAGACGGGCCGGGTGCTCCTGCGCAAGTCGGGCACCGAGGCGCTCGTCCGAGTCATGGTCGAGGCACCGGATGCGGAATCCGCGCAGTCGTACGCGGACCGCCTCGTCGATGTGGTGCGGGAGCGCCTCTCCCTCTGAACCGTCGAGCGCGCCGTGCGGCACCGACCCCTGGTCAGTCGCGCGGCGCGCTCCAGTTCAACTGCTCGATGTATCTCAGCAGCACGCCCTCGCGCAGCGCCCACGGCGATACTTCGAGCTCGTCGACGTCGAGCGCCGTCATTGCCGTGTGCAGCGATACGGCGGCGGCGACGATCTGGAACGTGCGATCCGCCGTGATCCCGGGCAGCTCCTGCCGCGCGGATGCGGGCAGGCGAGCGAGTCGAGGGATCCACGATCCCAGCGCTGCTCGCGGCAGCACCATGCGCTGGATCCCCGACCATCCGGGAACCGGATAGCCGGCCAGTCGAGCCAGAGATCGGATCGCCTTCGAGGAGCCGACGACGTGATCGGGCCGCGGGAGCGCGGTGAATCGGGGAAGCACCTCGGCAAGGGTGGCGCTCGCGTGCTCGCGAAGCCGCTCGACGTCGTCTTCGCCCGGCGGGTCCTGCGGAAGGAACTGCACGGTCATCCGACCGGCTCCGAGTGGGACGGATGCCGCGGCGTCGGGAAGCTCGTCGCCGCCCGCCGCGACCTCGAGCGATCCGCCGCCGATGTCGAGGAGAAGGAGCTGGCCTGCCGACCAGCCGAACCAGCGCCGAACGGCGAGGAAGGTGAGTTCGGCCTCGGTCTCTCCATCGAGCACCTGCAGAGGCTGGCCGAGGGCGGCTTCGATGCGGGCGATCACGTCGGCGCCGTTCCGGGCGTCGCGCACCGCACTCGTCGCGGTGGCGAGCAGCTCATCGACCCGCTCGGCTTCCGCGACCGCGCGCGCCTGGGCCACGGCCGCTTCGAGTGCGCGCACCCCCTCTTCCGAGATTGATCCGTCATCCGTGAGGTAGCGCATCAGGCGCAGGACGGTGCGGTCGCTGGTGGTCGCCAGCGGCCTGCCGCCGGGGCGGACGTCGGCGGCGAGCATGTGGACGGTGTTGGAACCGATGTCGAGTACTCCCAGGCGCACGGATAGAGACTACTCGTGCGCCGTTACGATGTATCCGTGACCACCGCCGACCCCACGCTGCCGCTGTCTCCGTATCGCGAGATCGGGCGCGATGAATGGGCGCGATTGGCGGCGGGACTCGACCAGCCGCTCACCGAGACCGAGGTCGTCGAACTCCGGGGCATCGGCGACCGGCTCGACCTTGCCGAGGTGCGCGAGGTCTATCTGCCGCTCAGTCGACTGCTGAGCCTCTACGCGACGGCCACCAAGCGGCTGGGCGCCGCGACCAGCTCGTTCCTTCAGGAGGACGATTCCACGACCCCGTTCGTGGTCGGAGTCGCCGGCTCGGTCGCCGTCGGCAAGTCGACGATCGCCCGTCTGCTGCGCGAGCTGATGAGCCGCTGGCCGGGCACCCCTCGCGTCGAGCTCGTGACGACGGACGGGTTCCTGCATTCGAATGCCGAGCTCGAGCGCAGGGGCCTGATGGAGCGCAAGGGTTTTCCGGAGTCCTACGACCGGAGGGCGCTGCTCGAGTTCCTCACCGAGGTGAAGAGCGGTGCGGCAGAGGTGCGGGCGCCGTTCTACTCGCACATGCGCTACGACATCGTCCCCGACGCCCATGTGGTCGTCCGTCGCCCCGACGTCGTGATCGTCGAGGGCCTGAACGTCCTCCAGCCGCCGCCCGCCCCCAATGACGTGGCCGTCAGCGACCTCTTCGACTTCTCGATCTTCGTCGACGCCGACACCTCGCACATCGAGAAGTGGTACGTCGATCGGTTCCTCGCACTGCGCCAGGGCGCGTTCTCGAATCCCTCGTCCTACTTCAACGTCTTCGCCCACTTGACCGATGACGAGGCGATCACGACGGCTCTCGGCTATTGGAACGAGATCAACATGCCGAACCTGGTCGAGAACGTGATGCCGACCAAGCATCGCGCGCGTCTCGTGCTCAACAAGGGCGTCGACCACAGCGTCGAGAGCGTGCTCCTGCGGAAGCTCTGACCGGTCGGCTATTTCGTTCGGAACCTTCGCAAAAAGCCCGCCTTACTCTTGACGACATGTGTGGAATCGTCGGATACGTGGGCCCGCGGCCCAGCCAGGACATCCTGCTCGCAGGCCTCGCCCGTCTCGAGTACCGCGGGTATGACTCCGCGGGTGTCGCCGTCATCGACGGCGACGGTTCCCTCGGGATGCGCAAGAAGGCGGGAAAGCTCGCCATGCTGCGCGATTCGCTGAAGGATGCCGAGCTGTCGGACGGCAACACGGGCATCGGGCACACCCGCTGGGCCACCCACGGTGGGCCCACCGACGAGAATGCGCACCCGCATCTCGCCGATGACGACAAGCTCGCCGTGATCCACAACGGCATCATCGAGAACTTCGCCTCGCTCCGCGACGAGCTGCTCGCCGATGGCGTCAGCTTCCGCAGCGAGACCGACACCGAGGTCGCTGCCGCGCTGCTCGGCCGCGAGTACCGCAACAACGGTGGAGACCTGCAGGGCGCGTTCCGCGCCGTCGTCAACCGCCTCGAGGGCGCTTTCACCCTGCTCGCGATGCATCAGGACCACCCGGGCCTGGTCGTGGGTGCTCGCCGCAACTCGCCCCTGGTGATCGGCCTCGGCGAGGGTGAGAACTTCCTCGGCTCCGACGTCGCCGCGTTCATCGAGCACACCCGCAAGGCACTGGCCATCGGCCAGGACCAGATCGTCTCGATCACCCCGGACGCCGTCACCGTCACCGACTTCGCCGGCACGCCTGTCGAGGCCGAGCCGTTCGACGTCTCGTGGGACGCCGCCGCCGCCGAGAAGGGCGGCTGGTCGAGCTTCATGGCCAAGGAGGTCGCCGAGCAGCCCGAGGCGGTCGCTAACACGATCCGTGGCCGCATCCAGGGCGACCAGGTCGTGATCCCCGAGCTCGACGGGCTCGACGACCTGTTCCTCGGCATCAACCGCATCATCATCACCGCCTGCGGTACGGCCGCGTACTCGGCGCTCGTCGGCAAGTACGCGATCGAGCAGTGGGCGCGGGTCCCCGTCGACGTCGAGCTGGCGCATGAGTTCCGCTACCGCGACCCGGTGATCGGCGACGACACCCTCGTGATCTCGATCAGCCAGTCCGGTGAGACGATGGACACGTTGATGGCCGTCAAGTACGCGAGGGAGCGCGGCGCGCGCACCCTCTCCATCTGCAACACGCAGGGTGCGACGATCCCTCGCGAGTCCGATGCGGTGGTCTACACCCACGCCGGGCCCGAGGTCGCAGTGGCGTCGACGAAAGCCTTCTCGGCGCAGATCACCGCTCTGCTGCTGCTCGGCCTGCACGTGGGGCGCGTGCGCGGCTCCGTCCAGGATGCGTCGGTCGACGTCGCCGAGCTCACCGCCCTTCCCGAGAAGATCGCCAAGGTCCTCGAGAGCGAGCAGGAGCATGTCACCCAGCTCGCGAGCTGGATGGCCGACACCCGTTCGGTGCTGTTCCTCGGTCGTCACGTGGGCTTCCCGATCGCACTCGAAGGCGCGTTGAAGCTCAAGGAGATCTCGTACATCCACGCGGAGGGCTTCGCCGCCGGCGAGCTGAAGCACGGCCCGATCGCACTGATCGAGCCCGGACAGCCCGTCTTCGTGCTAGTGCCGTCGCCTCGGCACTCGGCTGTGGTCCACTCCAAGGTCGTCTCGAACATCCAGGAGATCCGCGCTCGCGGAGCTCGGGTGATCGTGGTGGCGGAAGAGGGCGATGCGGCCGTGCTGCCGTTCGCCGACGAGGTCATCCGCATCCCGCTCGCCGGCGCGATGTTCGAGCCGCTGCTCGCTGTCGTCCCGCTGCAGATCTTCGCGATGGCGCTCGCCACGGCCAAGGGGCTCGACGTCGACCAGCCGCGCAACCTCGCCAAGTCCGTCACCGTCGAGTAAGCGTCGTCGGCCTCGGGAGGCGGCTCGTCGAGACACGTCACCCATCCGGGGCACGGGCGGCGTGCAGAGGCTGGGCCGACCGATTCGGGATGCCGCGACTAGGCTGAACTGGTGATCATCGGGACCGGCATCGACCTCGTGGACATCCCGCGGTTCGAGCGGACGATGGAGCGCACGCCGCGGCTTCTGGAGCGGCTGTTCGCGCCGGGGGAGCGGGGTCTCAGACTGCCGTCGCTCGCCGCGCGCTATGCCGCGAAGGAAGCCCTGATCAAGACGCTCGGCGGCTCTGACGGCGTGCACTGGATCGAGATCGAGATCGCCTCCGAGGCATCCGGCCGCCCGCATTTCGTGCTCTCCGGTTCCACCGCCGACGTCGTCGCAGAGCGCGGGATCACCCGACTGCACCTGACCCTCACCCATGACGCGGGGCTCGCCGCAGCGTTCGTGGTCGCCGAAGGAGAGCCGCTGTGACCGTTCCGTTCCGCGAAGCCCGCATCGAGCTGGATGCCATCAGCGACAACGTCCGCCATTTCCGCAGACTCACCGGCGTGCAGGTCATCGCCGTCGTGAAGGCGAACGCCTACGGCCACGGGGCTGCCGCGACTGCCGTCGCCGCCCTCGCCGGGGGTGCCACTCGTCTGGGGGTCGCCGAGATCCCTGAGGCGCTCGAACTTCGTCGTCAGGGCATCACCGCTCCGATCGTCGCCTGGCTGCACGCGCCGGGCGAGCGTTTCGACCAGGCTGCGGCGCACGACATCGAGGTGGGAATCTCGTCGTTCGACCAGCTCGAAGCGGCGGGAGCGGTCGCCTCGGTCGACCGCCCGGTCGGCGTGCACCTCAAGTTCGAGACCGGGCTGTCGCGCAACGGCATCGCCCCGGCGGACTGGCGTCGTGTGCTCGCCGAAGCCGCGCGCCTCGAACGCATCGGGCGGCTGCGCATCGTCGGGCTCTTCAGCCACCTCTCGAACACGTCGCCCCAGGACGACCGTGAGGCACTCGCGAAGTTCGAGGAGGCGGTCACGGCGGCGGCGTCGTTCGGCATCCATCCCGAGATCCGGCACATCGCGGCGACAGCGGCCGCGATCGACCTGCCGGAGATGCGTCTGGACGCCGTGCGCATCGGCATCGGCATCTACGGCCTCTCGCCGTTCGACGACCGCTCTTCTGCGGAGCTGGGGCTTCGCCCGGCCATGACGCTGCGGGGGGCGATCGCCGCCGTCCGCCGCGTGCCGGCCGGCGCCGGGGTGTCGTACGGATACGACCACCGCACCTCCCGCGACACGACGCTGGTGCTCGTCCCGCTGGGATACGCCGACGGCGTGCCGCGCCACGCATCCGGGCGCCTGCCCGTATCGATCGCCGGGCGCCGATACACGAACGTCGGCCGCATCGCCATGGACCAGTTCGTCGTGGACGTCGGGGACGCCCCGGTGTCGATCGGCGACGAGGTCGTGCTGTTCGGCGACCCGACGCTCGGCGTGCCCTCGGCATCGGAGTGGGCGAACGCCGCATCGACCATCGACTACGAGATCGTGACGCGCATCGGCGCCCGTGTTCCCCGGCGGTCGGCATGAGCGTCGACCCGTCCTTCCTGGGGCGCCGCGAGATCGAGACCTCGGACGCGATGGAGCAGCTCGGCTTCCGCATCGGCGAGCAGCTCGAAGCGGGCGACCTGCTGATCCTCACCGGCCCGCTCGGCGCAGGCAAGACGACGTTCACCCGCGGACTCGCGGAGGGTCTGGGCGTACGCGGCCCCGTGCAGAGCCCCACCTTCGTGATCGCCCGCACGCACCCCTCGCTCGTCGGACGCGCGCCGCTCGTGCACGTCGACGCCTACCGGCTCGGCTCAGGGGCAGAGCTCGACGATCTCGACCTCGACCTCGCACGATCGGTCGTGGTGATCGAGTGGGGACGCGGGATGGCCGAGGACCTGGCCGAGACCTGGTGGGACATCGAGCTGGAGCGTCCCGTCGGCGGTGACGACGAGCTCGACCCCTCGGAGCTCGACGCCGACGCACCGCGGCACGTGTCGATCACGCGTGGCGGACGCTCAGCGATCACCGGCTGAACGACGACTACCCTGGAGAGGTGATCCTCGCCGTCGACACCTCCCTGGGCACCGCCGTCGCCCTCATCGACGATGACGGCACGCGTCTGTCAGACGCCTCGGCCGCCGATCCGCTCCGTCACGCGGAGGTCATCGGCGAGCTGCTCGTGCGGGCCCTCGACGCGTCCGGATCAGGCCCGATCGATCATGTGGTGGCCGGTATGGGCCCGGGGCCGTTCACCGGACTCCGCATCGGCATCGCGACGGCACGCACGTTCGCGCTGGGGCGTGGCATCCCCGTCGTCCCCGTGCCGAGCCACTTCGCCGCAGCGCTCACGGCCGTCGACCATCACGCCGTGACCGGGCCGTTCGCCATCGTCACCGACGCCCGCCGCCGAGAGGTCGCCATCACCGTCTTCGACGGAACGGATGCCGACGGCATCCCGCACGTCATCACGGACACCGTGCTGGTCGCACGCGTCGACGCCGACGAGCACCTCCAGGGGATCCGCCGTATCGATGTGGAGACGCTGTCGGGCGTCGATCTGGCTCGCGTGGGCGCGAGGGCGTTGGCTGCCGGGCGCACACTCGCGGGCACCGAGCCGATCTATCTGCGTCAGCCCGACGTCACCGTGCCGGGAGCGCCCAAGAAGGTGGGGTCATGACGCTGCGCGACGCGACGCCAGACGATCTCGACGCCATCATGGCGATAGAGCACCGCTCGTTCCCCACCGACGCGTGGAGCTCGGAGGCGATGGCCCTGGAGCTCGCGAGCCCGCACGGACGCTATCTGGTCGACGAGCAGGACGGCGCGATCATCGGCTACGGCGGAGTCCGTGCACTGCAGGGGTCGAGTGACGCCGACATCCAGACCATCGCGTTCGACGTCGAGCACCGCGGTCGCGGTCGCGGCCGGGCGCTTCTGCGGTCCCTTCTCGATGCCGCGGTGGAACGCGGAGCCAGAGAGGTCTTCCTCGAGGTGCGGGCAGACAACCCCGGTGCCGAGGGGCTGTACCGCTCGGAGGGGTTCGAGGAGATCGGACGTCGCCCCCGCTACTACCAGCCCGACGACGTCGACGCGATCGTGATGCGCCTCGCCCTGCAGCAACCGCGCTCCGAGCATCGAGATGAGACGGCGTCGGATGCCGCGAAGGAGGCGACCTCATGACCGAGCCGCTGGTGCTGGGCATCGAGACGAGCTGCGACGAGACCGGCATCGGGATCGTCCGCGGACGCACGCTGCTCTCGAACACGATCGCGTCGAGCATGGACGAGCACGCCCGCTACGGCGGAGTGGTTCCCGAGGTCGCCGCCCGCGCCCATCTCGAGGCGCTGCAACCCTCGATCGACGCCGCCCTGGCCGAGGCCGGCGTGCGGCTCGGCGACCTCGACGCGGTGGCCGTCACGAGCGGACCCGGCCTCGCGGGAGCGCTCATGGTCGGCGTCGGCGCCGCCAAGGGGCTGGCGGTGTCGCTCGACAAGCCGCTGTACGCGGTCAATCACCTGGTCGGACACATCGCCGCCGACATCCTGACTCCCGACTCCGAGCCGCTGGAGTACCCGACGATCGCGCTGCTGGTATCGGGCGGGCACACCTCGCTGCTGCACGTGCGCGATCTCACGACCGACGTCGAGATGCTGGGCGAGACCATGGACGATGCCGCGGGGGAGGCGTTCGACAAGGTCGCCCGACTGCTGTCGCTGCCGTACCCCGGCGGACCCGAGATCGATCGAGCGGCACTCGACGGAGATCCGAACGCGATCCGCTTCCCTCGAGGGCTTTCGCGCGCCTCCGACCTCGCGAAGCACCGTTACGACTTCTCCTTCTCCGGGCTCAAGACCGCTGTCGCGCGCTGGGTCGAGCGCTGCGAGGCAGACGGCGTTCCCGTGCCCGTCGCCGACGTCGCCGCGAGCTTCCGTGAGGCGGTCGTCGATGTGCTCGTGACGAAGGCGCTCGCCGCGTGCGCAGACCTCGGCGTGCCCCGCCTGCTGCTCGGTGGAGGAGTGATCGCCAACCGACGACTCCGCGAGGTCGCCCTCGCGAGGGCGGAGAAGGCCGGCGTGACGGTGCGCATCCCGCCGTTGTCGCTGTGCACCGACAACGGCGCGATGATCGCGGCGCTCGCCGCGGAGCTCATCGCGTCCGGCCGTCGCCCGTCGACGCTGGCGTTCGGAGCCGACTCGACGCTTCCCGTCACCGAGATCCAGGTCGACGAGCGCGTCGCGGTGATGTGATGAGCGACGTGCCTCGCACTCCGGATAGGGCGGGTGCAGAACCGGGGCCCGCCTCGAGTGCCGCGGTGCCGCCGACCAGGATCGAGCGCCCGAGCGGCGAGGTCGAGCATCCGGCGGGGTCGGCACGCATACCCGGGTCGCGCCGCGAGGGATACACGAAGCTCCCCACCGGCCCGGTCGGAGTCGAGCCGGTGGTCGTCACGGGGCCAGTCGCCGAGGACATCGGTCGGGAGGGCGACTGGGAGCCGGCGACGGGCACGTCCGCCGTGGACGACACCCGCCTCGCTCCCTGGGCGCTGATGGCGGCGGTCGTCGCCTTGGCCGCGTCGTTCTTCGTCGGTTGGGGCATCCCGATCGCCATCGTCGCCGTGATCGCGTCGATCATGTCGCTGCGCCGACCGGTCGAGAGCCGCGCCATCGCTCGTTGGGCGCTCGTTCTCGGTCTGTGTGCGACCGTCTACAGCCTCGGCTGGCTCGTCTGGGCCGGGATGCAGTTCGAGAGACTCGGATAGCCGATGCTCGACGCGGACCGATCCGTCGAGCTGCGCGCGCTCCAGGCGCGGGCGTACGGCCGTGCGGGGTCGTTGAGCGCGGCGGATGCAGCGCGGCTGCGCGAGCTGGAATCCGCGAAGACGCGTCTGGCGGGGCCGCCGGCGACGAGAAGTCCGGAGACGCGTGCGCCGGACCCTGCGCAGGCTCCGCGGGGCGTTGCCGAGGAGGAGGGGAGCGCGTCACCTCCCGACCCGGCCGTGGACATCGAGGCCCAGGGCGGGTCCCCGCGCATCGCGCTGCGACACCATCGGCGTCTCGCGGTCGCGGTCGCCACGGCCTTCGCGGTCATCGGCCTCGCGCTGGGCTGGCTTCTCTTCACCGACCGGGGTCCCGCGCCGATGCAGCTCAGCGCCCAGCAGGAGGAGTGGCAGAGCGCGATCGTCGCATCGGGGGACTTCGACCCGGGGTCGGTGCGGGCCATGGCGGAGGAAGAAGGCGTCGTGATCTGGTTCGCGACGAAGAACGAGAGCGCTGACGTGTGCCTGGTGCTCGGACACGAGGACGCGACGGCTCCCGCGTGCACGACGCGGGAGCAGGCCGTGGTCCAGGGCGTGAATGCCACTCTCACGAAACCCGTGAGCCAGAGTCAGACTTATGACGTCGAGGCGCAGATGTTCCTCACGCCGGCCGGCCAGCCGGCGGTCGTCACCCGCAGCTACATTACCTCGCCGCAGTCCACGGCGATGTTCGCCAGCCCCGACGAGGCGGAGGCGGCGACCGCCCTCGCCGAGCGGACGGGACTGGACCGGCGGACGATCCTGGTCGCCGGCTACGACGACGACGTGCCGATCTGGACGGGGATCGACATGTCCACGCAGAGGTACTGTCTCGTCTACGACGGGTCGATGCCCGACCCTCCGATGGCCTGCGATGACAGCATCATGCTCGCCGACGCGGACAGGACGCTCGTGCTCGACGTCGTGGGTGAGGGGAAGACGACCCGCTACGAGTACCGGTTCGGCTACGGTCAGCAGTACCTGACCGTGACGAAGGGCTGGGAGGGCGAGGATGCTGCAGGAGAGTGACTCTGCCGAGCTGCGCGCACTGCAGGTCAAAGCGTACGGCCGCGACGGTGGCCTGACCGAGGCCGAGGCGGCGAGGCTGAGAGAGCTCGAATCGCTGCGCGGCGAGCCTGGCAGGCCTGACCGGGTCGACCCTGGCCCGCGTGACCGGGTCGACGCGCCGGTCGGGCAGGGACCGGCCCACGAGCTGCCGACGTCGGAGAAGCCGTTCCGTGACGGTCAGGCACCCGTCGCCGACGCTTCCCCCAGCGCGCCCGGCGAACACGCGGACGACGGAAGTCAGTCCACCGAGACCGGAGGCCTCCGCGCGGCATTCCGTCAGCACTGGAAGGCGGTCGCCGCGGCATCCGCACTTCTGCTCGTGATCGGTCTCGGCACCGGCTGGGCGCTCTTCGGGCGTTCCGGCGATGCCGTCGCGTTGACTTCCGCGCAGCAGGAGCGGCGCGCGGAATTGCAGGCCGAGGGCGGGTTCGACCCGGGCAGTCTGCGCGCGATCGGACAGGACGAGGACGCCCTCGTCTGGTACGCGACGAAGGACGACGGCGAGACGGTGTGCCTGACGCTCGACGCCGCCGACAAGTCGTCGGATCAGTGCCAGCCCGCGGCCGATCTCGACAACGGGAACGGCATCGGCCTGAACGCGAGCGTCGCGGTGCCAGGGGAGGGGGACGAGGGCCTCGAGGAGATCTGGGCGTCCGCCGCGCGAGCGATGAACGGGGAGGTCGTCGGCATCATCCAGCGATGGCGTTCGGACGAGAACTCCTGGCTGTCGCAGTTCCAGGGCGACGAGCGGGAACGCGCCGAGCAGCTGGTCCAGGAGGGTTTCGAAGAGTTCTCCTTCTCGGTCGTCGGGTACTTCCGCGATGCCCCGGTCTGGCGCGCACAGCGCGTCGAGAGCGACGACATCCAGGACTGCCTCATCGTCGATGCCGTCCAGGCCGTCGAATGCCGCCCGGCGAGCGAGGGACAATCGTCGGCGGACGTCATCGAGGTCGCCGGAACCGTCGTGGACGAGGCCGGAGGGATGATCTCCGACTGGAGCGTGCGTCTCGCGTACACGTTGAACGGCATGCCCTACCTCGTGGTGTCCGGAGACAGCACGACGGCGACGGCTGAGCAGACGGTGAGGCCCGGTGAGACACTCGAGCTCGGCGGCGAATACCAGGATCCGATCCAGGTCGACATCCCGTCCGACGACTCCGAGGGCTAGGCGCCGGGGAGACGTCAGCCCGCTGCCGGCACCCGATCGGCGAGGATCGCTCGTCGCTGATCACCCACGCGAGTGAGGATCAGCGTCGCGGTCTGCTCGCCCCGCAGCGCCAGCTTCTTGCGGAAGGCCGCGGGGTCGATGTCCATGCCGCGCTTCTTGATCTCGAGGGATCCGATGTCGTTCGCCTTGAGGACTGCGCTGATCGCCTTCGGGTTCGCCGGCATCGTCTCGCGCACCCGGAACGACTGCACGAACGGACTGGTGACCGCGGCGTCAGAGGTGAGGTACGCGATGCGCTCGTCGAGCATTCCCGCGTCGAGGCTGCGCGCGACATCGCCGATCAGACGCGCCCGGATCACCGCCCCGTCCGGCTCGTGCAGGAACGCGCCGAGTTCCCGCACGGGCTCGTCGACGGCGTCGGCGCCTGCGGTGAGTTCATGTGAGCGCTCGCCGCGGATCACGAGGGCGGAACGGCGGATGCCGTCGCGGGCGAGTGCGCGCGTCCAGAGCACGAGCTCGACCACGCTGCCGTCTGCGCTCACCCACTGCGCCTCGGCGTCGACGGGAAGCGAATCGCGGTCGTGACCGGGACCGAGCTTGATGCCCGTCGATGTGCGCGAGGCCACATCGAAGGCCCAGTCCAGCGGCGGAGAGTAGTCATCGGACGAGACCCGGCGCGTCTCGCTGTGCCCGGCGGTGCGGCGGGCCGGATCCATCCAGATCGCCTGGTTCTCGTGGCCCTCGACGGGCACGTGCGCCTCGGCCGTGCCGTGGATCACCCTCGCGCTGTCTCCGAGAGGCGCCAGGTTGTACGCCGCGATCGCCGAGGTCACCTCGTCGGCGTCGACGGCGACGACGTCGAGCCCTGCACCGGCGAAGGCAAGAGAATCCCCGCCGATGCCGCAGCCGAGATCCGCGACGCGAGTGATGCCGGCGCGGCGCATCCGCTGGGCATGCCGGGCGGCCACGCCCAGCCGTGTCGCCTGCTCGAGTCCGGCCCGGGTGAACAGCATCCGGGCCGCGAAGTCGCCGAACTTGCCTTTCGCCTTGGTGCGAAGTCGTGCCTGTCCGACCACGGCCGAGACGAGCTCGGGCGAGTGGCCGGCCGCACGCAGCCGGGATACGATCCGAGCGACGTCGGCGACCTCGTCGACGGGGCCGAGTTCGTCCAGCGTCTTCAGGCCCTCGGGGGTGAGCAGTGCGCGCAGCTCGGAGATCTCCACTGCCCCAGCTTAGGCGGCGGGCTGTTCGCCGCATTGGCACTCGCATTGCGTGAGTGCCAGCGGAACGCCTAGACTGGATTAGCACTCTCGGGTTGAGAGTGCGAAAAGTCTTCCTGTCAGCGTCAAGAAAGAAGAGGTAGACCGTGTCGGTTTCCATCAAGCCGCTCGAGGACCGCATCGTCATCAAGCAGGTCGAGGCCGAGCAGACCACCGCGAGTGGCCTGGTCATCCCCGACACCGCCAAGGAGAAGCCCCAGGAGGGCGAGGTCGTGGCCGTGGGCCCCGGCCGCATCGATGACAACGGCAACCGCGTTCCGCTCGACGTCGCCGTGGGCGACCGTGTGCTCTACAGCAAGTACGGCGGCACCGAGGTGAAGTTCGGCGCAGACGAGTACCTCGTCCTGTCGGCTCGCGACGTGCTCGCAGTCGTCGTCCGCTGAGACAACGTCTTCGGAAGGCCCGGATGCATCACGCATCCGGGCCTTCCTGCGTGTTCGGCCACCGGTGCATCGATTCCTGCCAATGTCCGGACGGCGGGTCTCGTGGGGCGGAGGCGGCGCGGCGACGGGCATAGGGTTGTGCGGTGACCCCGACGAATGCCGCCTCCCGAGCCACTCAGACGGCGGGTGTCGCGTACGCGGGGGGAGCGTATCTGCTCTGGGGCGTGCTGCCCCTCTACTTCCTGCTGCTCGTGCCCACCGGTCCGTGGGAAGTAGTCGCGTGGCGCGTGCTGCTGTCGTTCGTCTTCTGCCTGCTCCTCCTCACCGTGATGCGCGGCTGGGCCGCCTTCGGCGTCATCGTCCGACAGCCGAGGCTGCTGGGATGGACGGCTCTGGCGGGTGTCCTGATCTACGTCAACTGGCAGGTGTTCCTCATCGGAACCCTCTCCGGGAACATCGTGGAGACCAGCCTCGGGTACTTCATCAACCCGATCACCACCGTGCTGCTCGGGGTGTTCGTGCTCAAGGAGCGCATCCGCAGGCTCCAGTGGGCGGCGATCGGCATCGCGGCGGTCGCCGTGATCGTGATCGTCCTCTTCTACGGCGAGTTCCCGTGGATCGCCCTCTCGCTGACCGCCTCGTTCGGCGTCTACGGACTCATCAAGAAGAAGATCGGCCCCGCGGTCGATGCGGTCAGCGGACTCACGCTCGAGTCGTTCTGGCTGATCCCGATCGCCGTCGTGCAGCTGATCCTCGTCGCCGCCACCCCCGCCGGGATCACGATGGGCTCCCACGGTGTGTGGCATGCGGTGCTTCTCGCGTTCGCCGGTGTGGCCACGGCGGTGCCCCTGCTGCTCTTCGCCGCGGGCGCCCGGCGCATCAACCTCACCGTCATCGGGATGATCCAGTTCATCACCCCCGTCATGCAGTTCATCGTCGGCGCGGTCGTGCTCGGCGAGCCGATGCCGGCCGAGCGGTGGGCGGGCTTCATCATCGTCTGGGTCGCGATCCTCGTGTTCCTGATCGACCTGCTGCTCGCCGCGCGTCGCGGACGCCGGATCGATCAGCCGACACTCGTCTGAACTCCCGGTTCACCCGTCCGGAAACTCGGTGTCGGATCGTTAACGCACCGAAACATCGGCGACCCCTACGCGAAGCCTTTCAGTCCTAGTGTTAGAGCACCCGACCGTGGTCACAATCCACGGCCAGTCACGCAAGGGAGCATCATGACCTCATTCACGCGCTCGCGCAGCGCCAAGATTCTCGCCGGAGTCGCGCTGCTGAGCGTCTCGGCGATCGTCGTCGCAGGCTGCAGCGGCACGCCCTCTGAGGAGCCGTCCGACGGTGGCGGCGGCGGCGGATCGTCGGCCGACCTCACGCTCGAGCTCGGCTCGCTGCTGCCGCAGACCGGTTCGCTGTCGTTCCTCGGCCCACCCATGGAATCCGGCGTCGGCCTCGCGGTCAAGGAGGTCAACGATGCTGCTGCCGGCGTCACGATCAACCTGACGGCTGAAGACGAAGGCGACACCGACACCAAGGCCTACGAGACGTCGATCAGCAAGCTCCAGGGCGCGGGCGTCACTGCCATCGTCGGTGCCGCGGCGTCGGGCGTCTCCCGCCTGATCCTCGACGGAAACGTCAGCGCCGGCATCCTGCAGATCTCGGCCTCGAACACCGGCCCGGACTTCACCGACTGGGACGACAACGGTCTCTACTTCCGCACCGCGCCCAGCGACCTTCTGCAGGGTGAGGTCCTCGGCAACCTGATCGCCGAAGACGGACACAAGACCCTCGGCGTGATCTACCAGAACGACGCCTACGGAACCGGACTGTTCGACAACATCAAGTCGACGTTCGAGAACGCGGGTGGCGAGGTCGTCGCTGACGCGTCGTACAACGTCGGTGACGGTCAGTTCGACGCACAGGTCGAGACGATCAAGGCTCAGAACCCCGACGCCGTCGCGATCGTGTCGTTCGACCAGTTCAAGACCATCGCCCCGCTGCTGGTCAACGCCGGCATCTCGCCCGACAAGTTCTACCTCGTCGACGGAAACCTGTCGGACTACGGCTCCTCGCCCGACACGAACTTCCCGTTCTCGCTCGAGGGCGCACAGGGCACGAAGCCGGGACCGGCGCTCGAGGACGACTTCACCGACCGTCTGCAGACGTTCTGGACCGGTGAGGGCAACCCCGAGGTCAACGACTTCACCTACGCAGCCGAGGCCTACGACGCGGTCGTGCTCGTCGCACTCGCGTCTCTCGCCGCCGGTTCGACCGAGGGCGCGGACATCGCTGCGAAGATGGCCGAGGTCTCGGGCGGCAGCGGAGACGGTGAGAAGTGCACCAGCTTCGAGGACTGCGCGGCGATCATCAACGACGGTGGAACCGCCGACTACGACGGCTACTCCGGCGAGATCACGTTCGATGAGAACGGCGACCCGCAGGGTGCATCGATCGGCACGTACGAGTACGGCGCCGACAACCTGATCTCCCGCACCAACTGATCACGAGCGGAGGCCCCGGATCCTCGATCCGGGGCCTTCGTCGTGTGCGTGCCCCGCTGCGCGAGGGGACAGAAGAGGGGCGGATGCGAGTCGCATCCGCCCCTCTGTCGTGGGAGCCCTCAGGCGGCGTCGGTGCCGAGAGTTCCGAGGTAGAGGCCGATGACCTTCGGATCGTTCAGCAGGTCGCGTCCGGTGCCCTCGTACGCGTCCTTGCCCTGGTCGAGCACGTAGCCGCGGTCGCAGATCTGCAGGCAGCGCCGCGCGTTCTGCTCGACCATGATCGTCGTCACGCCCGCCTTGTTGATGTCGGAGACGCGGATGAACGCATCGTCCTGACGCACGGGGGAGAGGCCGGCGGAGGGCTCGTCGAGCAGCAGCACCGACGGGTCCATCATGAGTGCCCTCGACATCGCCACCATCTGCCGCTCGCCGCCCGAGAGCGAACCGGCGCGCTGCTTGAGGCGCTTGCCGAGCTCGGCGAAGATGCCGGTGACGAACTCGAGTCGCTCGGCGTAGATCTTGGGGTTCTGATACAGCCCCATCTGCAGGTTCTCCTCGATCGAGAGCGAGGGGAACACATTGTTCGTCTGCGGCACGAAGGCGACGCCCCGCTTGACGAGCTTGTCGGCCTTCAACCCGATGATGCTCTCTCCGTTCACGGTGATCTCGCCGCTGCGGACGTTCACCATCCCGAAGATCGCCTTCAGCAGGGTCGACTTGCCGGCGCCGTTGGGGCCGATGATGCCGATCAGCTCGCCCTGTCGGGCGACGAGGTTGGCGCCGTTGAGGATGTTCACACCGGGCAGGTAGCCGGCGTGCACGTCCTTCAGCTCGACGACGATGTCGTCCGTTCGCGGTGCCGCAGCGGAGGTCTCGGCGCTCATGCGTTGTCCTTCTGGTCGTGATCCGGCGTGCTCGTCGCTTCGAGCTCCGCCTCGGCTTCTGCTTCGATCTGCTCGCGGAGCTTGGCGGCGGTGGCGTTCTCGATCACGGGGATGCGACCGGTCACGGCACCGAGATCGAGGTCCTGGTGGGCGCCGAGATAGGCGTCGACCACGGCCGGGTCCTCCATGACCTCGTCGGGCGGGCCCTCGGCGACGACCTTGCCCTCGGCCATGACCACGACCCAGTCGGCGATGTGGCGGACCATGTGCATGTCGTGCTCGACGAACAGCACCGTCATGCCCAGGCCCTTGAGGTCGAGGATGTGATCGAGGAGCGACTGGGTCAGCGCCGGATTGACGCCGGCCATCGGCTCGTCGAGCATCACCAGGGTCGGATCGCTCATGAGCGCTCGCGCCATCTCGAGGAGCTTGCGCTGGCCGCCCGAGAGCGCCGCGGCGAAGTCCTTCTCCTTGGCGTCGAGCTTGAAGCGGGCCAGCAGCTCGCGGGCCTTGACCTCGATCTCCTGATCCTGCTTGCGCCACAGGAACGGGAACAGGCTCGACCAGAAGCCCTCGCCGCGCTGTCCCGGAGCACCGAGCTTCATGTTCTCGAGCACGGTGAGCAGCGACAGCGACTTGGTCAACTGGAACGTGCGCACCTGTCCCATGCGCGCCACCTTGAAGGAGGGAACGCCCGAGAGGCTCGTGCCGTCGAACGACCAGGTCCCGCTGTTCGGCTTGTCGAAACCGCAGAGCAGGTTGAACAGGGTCGTCTTCCCTGCTCCGTTCGGGCCGATCAGAGCGGTGATGGCGCCGCGAGGGATCTCGACGTGGTCGACGTCGACGGCCGTCAGACCGCCGAAGCGCCGCTGCACGGCATCCGCGATCAGGATGGGATCGACCTTCGGCACGCCGGGGGCCGCAGGGCCCTTGGCGAGCCCGGTGGTCTTCGGTCGGCGGATGCTGCCGGTCGCGGGCGCCGTCTGGGCGCTCTCGTCGGGGGTCAGTTCATTTGACAAAGGTCATCTCCCTCTTGTCTCCGAGGATGCCCTGAGGTCGGAAGATCACGAGCAGCATCAGGGCGATGCCGACGAAGATGAACACCAGGGTCGAGGCCTGGCTGTCGGACATGGGCAGGATTCCGGACCGCGCCATCGCCGGGAGCAGGTTCGCCATGAAAGCGAAGACGACCCAGAAGAGGATGGCCCCGAGTGTCGGGCCGAACACGGTGGCCGCGCCGCCCAGCAGCAGGATCGTCCACAGGAAGAACGTGAGCGAGGTCGTGTAGCTGCCCGGCACGACAGCCGAGGGGAGGACGAAGACGATTCCTCCGGCTGCGCCGATCACGCCACCGACGACGAGCGCCTGCATCTTGTACGCGAAGACGTTCTTGCCGAGCGAGCGCACGGCATCCTCATCCTCGCGGATTCCCTTGAGGACGCGTCCCCACGGGCTGCGCATGAGCGACCACACCAGCAGGATCGCGACGAGCAGCACGATGAGTCCGAACACCCGGTTCCACAGGTCGTTCGCGCTGTAGGTCCACGGTCCGAAGCCGTAGGTGCCCGGCGGGAACGGATTGGCGTCGCGGAACCCGCCGTTGAACTGCGCGAGACCGTCGGCCGAGTTGGTGTACTCGTCGAAGATCTGGGTGGTGAAGAGCAGTCGTACGATCTCACCCGCGGCGATCGTCGCGATGGCGAGGTAGTCGGCACGGAGCCGCAGCGTCGGGATGCCGAGGAGGACTGCGAAGAACGCGCCCCCCAGGAGACCGATGAGCATGCCGACCCACCAGGGGAGCCCGAAGGTCAGCACGGAGATCGCGTAGCCGTATCCGCCGACCGCCATGAAGGCGGCCATGCCGAAGTTGAGCAGGCCCGCATAGCCGAAGTGCACGGCCAGACCGGTCGCCGCCAGCGCGTAGGCGAGGGTGACGGGGCTGAACAGATAGACGGCTGTGTTCGAGAAGATGCTTCCGAAGTCCATGGCGATCAGCCCAACCTTTCCCTGCGTCCCAGCAGGCCCTGAGGTCTGACGAGGAGGATCACGATGAGCACGACCAGGGCGCTCGCATACTTCAGATCCGAGGGGATCCAGAGGGTGGAGACCTCGACCGCGATGCCGACGATGAGGGAGCCGACGAGCGCACCGAACGCCGTGCCGAGCCCGCCGAGGGTGATGGCGGCGAAGATGAGCAACAGCATCTGCATGCCCATGTCCCACTTCACGCCGGGGCGGAAGTAGGCCCAGAGGATGCCGGAGATGGCGGCGAGCGTGCCGGACAGGATCCAGACGTAGCGCACGACCTTGTCGACGTCGATGCCGGATGCTGCGGCGAGCTGCGGGTTGTCGGAGATGGCGCGGGTCGCCTTGCCGATGCGGGTGCGGGTGAGGAAGAACGCGACGCCCACGATCACGACGATGCTGACCACGATGCCGATCAGGTCGATGTAGGACAGCGAGATCGGACCGAACCGGAACGGCTCGGGGCTGGCCCCGGGGAGCTGGCGCGTGCCACCACCGATCATGTACTGGAACGCATAGCGCAGGGCGAGGGACAGACCGATGCTGACGATCATCAGCTGCACGACACCGAGGCCTCGTCGTCGCAGCGGACGCCAGATGCCGGCATCCAGGGCCCAGCCGAAGAGACCGCCCCCGATCACGGCGGCGATGATGCCGAGCCACAGCGGCAGATGCCAGAAGCTCGTCGTCACGAGGGCGACCAGGCCGCCCCAGGTGACCATCTCGGCGTGAGCGAAGTTCGACAGCCGCGTCGTGCCGTAGATGAGCGCCGCGCCCATGGAGGCGAGCGCCAGCAGCAGACCGAAGTTCAGGCCGCCCACGAGACGTGAGAGGAGCTGGTCGATGAAGGACGTCGTCATCCTCTCGCCCTCACCGAGGAAGAGGTTGAGGATCTTCGTGCCGGTCAGGCCGAACTCGACCTCGAACGACGCCGTCGTGCCGGCGATGGGCTGAGTGCCCTCGGGCAGCTGCGCCGCATCGACGATCACGCCGTCGGGGAGGGTCTCCTCGTCGACCGTGAGCGTGTACGTGTCCTTCTCGGGCACGTACAGGCGCCACTTGCCCTCGGCGTCGGTCTCGGTCTCGCCTTCGAAGCCGCCGCCCTCGATCGTCATCACGACGCCTTCGACGGGGTCGTCATCGAAGGTGATGACACCGGCGAAGTAGAAGTCTGTGATCTCCTGGCCGTCGTCCGTTTCTTCGGCGGAAGCCGCAGCAGGAGGCTGCAACCACAGGAAAGCGATGGCGAGGAGCGACGCGAGCAGGATGATGACCCACCGCATTCCGCTTCGATTCGCCGAGATCGTCGGACGCACAGAACCTCCAGCCCAGTACACAGGCCATGACGGAGTTGTTCATCGGCCCTGATGTACGACGGTATGAGCGTAATGTGTCGGCTCTGTTTCGACCAAGGCACGATCTGCTCACGGTGAGAACGATCCCATCACGAAGTTGCGAAATACCGATAGGTCACCCGGGGCGTCCTGCGCGCGATGTCAGCGGGCGCAGGGAATTTCCTCAGCCGCTCCGCACTTAGAATTGGTACACCCTCGCCCCAGATCGCGCCCGCAGGAGGACTATCCATGGACCAGCACGACCCCTTCGGCTTCGTCGGACTCACGTACGACGATGTGCTGCTCCTTCCCGGGCACACCGACGTCATCCCCAGCGAGGCAGACACCTCGTCGCGGATCACTCGCCGTATCTCGGTCGCGACTCCGCTGCTCTCCAGCGCCATGGACACGGTCACCGAATCCCGCATGGCCATCGCGATGGCGCGAGAGGGCGGCATCGGCATCCTGCACCGCAACCTCTCCATCGCCGATCAGGCGGCCCACGTCGACCGCGTCAAGCGCAGCGAGTCGGGCATGATCACCGACCCGATCACGACGTCGCCCGACGCGACCGTGGAAGAGGTCGACGCGCTCTGCGCCAAGTACCGCATCTCGGGTCTGCCGGTCGTCGACCCCGACGGCCGCCTCGTCGGCATCATCACCAACCGCGACATGCGCTTCGTCTCGGGCTTCGAGCGTCAGACCACCTTCGTGAAGGACGTCATGACGTCGGAGGGTCTCGTCACCGCACCGGTGGGCGTCGCCGCCGGCGAGGTCATCGCCCTGTTCGCGCATCACCGTGTCGAGAAGCTGCCGCTCATCGATGAGGACGGCAAGCTGGCCGGTCTCATCACCATCAAGGACTTCGACAAGAGCGAGAAGTATCCGCTCGCCACGAAGGACGACCAGGGTCGTCTGCGTGTCGGCGCGGCCATCGGCTTCTTCGGCGATGCCTGGGAGCGCGCAGAGGCGCTGCGTGACGCCGGTGTCGACGTCCTCGTCGTCGACACGGCCAACGGCCAGTCACAGGGCGTGATCGACCTCGTCACGCGGCTCAAGGCGGACGAGAGCTTCGCGCACATCGACGTCATCGGCGGCAACGTCGCCACCCGCGAGGGCGCTCAGGCGCTCATCGACGCAGGTGTCGACGCGGTCAAGGTGGGCGTGGGGCCAGGCTCCATCTGCACGACGCGCGTCGTCGCCGGCGTCGGCGTGCCCCAGGTCACGGCCGTGTACGAGGCGTCGCTCGCCGCACGTCCGGCCGGCGTCCCTGTGATCGCCGACGGCGGTCTGCAGTACTCCGGCGACATCGCCAAGGCGCTCGTCGCGGGTGCTGACGCCGTGATGCTCGGCTCGCTGCTCGCCGGCACCGACGAGTCGCCGGGCGAGATCGTCTTCCAGTCGGGCAAGCAGTTCAAGCAGTACCGCGGCATGGGCTCCCTCGGGGCCATGCAGACCCGCGGCAAGCAGACCTCGTACTCGAAGGACCGCTACTTCCAGGCCGACGTGCCCAGCGACGACAAGCTGATCCCCGAGGGCATCGAGGGACAGGTGCCGTACCGCGGCCCCGTGTCGGCCGTCGCGTATCAGCTGGTCGGCGGACTGCGGCAGTCGATGTTCTACGTCGGAGCCCGCACCATCGAAGAGCTCAAGCAGCGCGGCAAGTTCGTGCGCATCACCGCGGCGGGTCTCAAGGAGTCGCACCCGCACGACGTGCAGATCGTGGTCGAGGCGCCGAACTACAAGCGCTGAGACGAATCGAGAAGGGGCCGGATGCGATCGCATCCGGCCCCTTTCTCGTCCGGCCGCGAACTCAGCTGCAGGTGTAGGTGACTCCGCCGACCTGCCACACGCCCGGACCGAGGTCGGCGCACATCGCGAACAGGTTCGCGAAGACGCTCACGAGCACGATGATGCCGATGATCCAGATGACGGTGATGACGGCGCCGACCGCGATTCCCGCGATGGCGAGGCCGCGCGGTGCCCCGGCCTTGCCGAGCCTGACGGCGGCGACGATGCTCAGGATCAGTCCGAGCGGAGCGATGACGAAGGCCAGGACGAGTCCCGCGACCGCCAGCCCCTGCCCGGCGGGGGAGGTGTACGGCGTGGGCTGTCCCGGGCCGGCCATCGGGTAGGCGGCAGGATCCACGGCGGCATCCGCCGGTCGCGCTCCGTCCCACGCGGGAGGGCTGTACTGCGGGTCTTCGGGCCGCGTCGAGTCGGTCATGGTCGCTCCGTTTCGAGAGGGGCGGCCGTCCGCAGACCGCTTTCATCCTCGAGAGTACTGAGGGAGCAGCCGTGGCCGCCATCGCGGCGGTCTGTTGATATGCCAGTATTTAGAGACACCCGCTCGACTTCCCCTCGAGCTCCCGGCGCGAAGGGCGCAGGGAGTGCCACGCCGGCCGCTGATCGGCAGGGGGACTTCCCCACTGAGAGCTGCAGATATGCCCCAGGATGCTCCCCGCGTCCTCGTCGTCGACGACGACCCAGACGTCGCCCTGCTCGTCAAGACCGTGCTCGAGAGGCGGGCCGGCTGCGAGGTCGTGGTCGCTCACGATGGCGAGTCCGCCGTCGCGCGGCTCGAGACCTTCACGCCGGACGTGGTCGTCACGGACATCGAGATGCCGGGACTCGACGGGCTGGAGCTGCTCGCGCAGCTGCGTCGGAACGACCCGCTCCTGCCGGTGGTCGTCATGACCGCGCACGTCTCGGTCGAGTACGCCGTCTCGGCTCTGCGCGCGCAGGCCGACGAGTTCCTCACCAAGCCGCTCGACAACGTGAAGCTCGTCGAGGCGGTCACCCGGCTCGTGACGGAGGGCCGCACGCGCCGCGAGGCCAACCGCACCAAAGAGGTGGTGCTCGCCATCGGCGCGCACCCCGACGATGTCGAGATCGGCGTCGGAGGACTCCTCGCCGCGCACTCCCAGGCGGGCGACTCGATCACGATCCTCACCCTCTCGCGCGGTGCGCGCGGGGGAGACGCTGACAGCAGGCAGCACGAATCGCTCGCCTCGGCGGAGATGCTCGGTGCGCGACTGTTCGTCAAAGACCTCATCGACACCGAGATCTCCGGCGGCGGAGCCACGGTCCGGTTGATCGAGGAGGTCGTGCAGGAGGTCCAGCCGACGATCGTCTACACGCACTCGTCGAACGATCGGCACCAGGATCACCGAGCGGTGAGCGAGGCGACGATCGCCGCGACCCGGCGGGTCGGAACGGTCGCCTGCTACCAGAGCCCCTCGGCGACGATCGACTTCCGCCCGACGCGTTTCGTCCGCATCGACCAGTACATCGGTCAGAAGCTGCGGCTGCTCGAATGCTTCGGCTCGCAGACGGCGACCCGGGACTACCTCGAACCCGAGTTCGTGACGGCCACCGCTCGCTACTGGTCGCGCTTCGGCGGAGGATCGGCGGTCGAGCCGCTCGAGGTCGTCCGTGAGACCGCCGAGTTCATCGGCGCCCACGAACTCACACGACGGGAGAGCTGATGAGCGCGCGCGTACTGGTGACGGGCGCCGGCGGCCCGGCGGGCGTCGCCGTCATCCGCTCGCTGCTTCGTCGTGAAGACCTCGAGGTCTTCGCCGCGGACATGGACGGCTGGGCGAGCGGCATCTACCTCGTGCCGCCGACGCACCGCCGTCTCGTGCCGCCGGGGCGCGATGACGACTTCGTCTCGGCGATAGCCCGCATGGTCGAGGATGACAGGCTCGATCTCGTGATCTCCACCGTCGATGTCGAGCTGATCGCGCTCGCCGGCAGGCGCGAGGAGCTGGCTCCGGCTGTGCTCGCCGCGCCCTCGCAGGACACGCTCTCCATCGCCCTCGACAAGCTGCTGCTCGCCGAGCGGTGCGAGTCGACCGGTCTCACGCCGCGTACTGTCCTCGCGGGCCCCGATGCGCTGGCGGTCGATTGGGAGTTCCCCGTCTTCGCCAAGCCTCGTCAGGGAGCCGGCAGCCGCGGCGTACGGCTCGTCCCCGACCGGGCGGCGCTCGAAGCGCTGCCGCAGGACGAAGGACTCATCGTGCAGGACTTCCTCCCGGGCGAGGAGTACTCGGTCGATGTGATCGCAGATGCCTCCGGCTCGGTGGTCGCGGCGGTGCCGCGGACCCGAGCCAGGGTCGACTCCGGTGTGGCCATCGCGGGGCGCACGGTGCACGACGACGAACTCGAGAACGCGGCGGCATCCATCGCCCGGGCGATCGGACTCGTCGGCGTCGCCAACGTCCAGCTCCGGCGCGACCGCGACGGCCGAGCGGTGCTCCTCGAGGTGAATCCCCGATTCCCTGGCGCGCTTCCGCTCACGATCGCCGCGGGAGTCGACATCCCCTCGCTCGTCGCCGACCTGTTCCTGGGCCGCGGGATCCCGTCGACGGTCGCCTTCCGCGAGATCGCGTCGGTGCGCTTCCTCGAGGACGTGATCGTCGAGGTCGACGAGATCCTCGTCTCCGCGCACGCGGGACATCAGGAGGAACTGTGAGTCACGCGCTGCTGCGAGGCGACCACCACGTGCATTCGACGTTCTCGGATGACGCGGTCTCCACTCTCGCCGAGAACGTCGCCGCGGCATCCGCTGCCGGTCTCACGACCGTGCGCCTGGTCGACCACGTGCGGCAGTCGACGCCCTGGGTGCCCGAGTACCTCGCGGCGGTGAGGGCGCTGCGCGTGCCCGAGGGTCTGACGGTACTGACGGGAGTCGAGGCGAAGATCCTCGATGCCTCGGGAGAACTGGACATCCCCGAGCTGCCGAGCGGGATCGATCGCATCCTGATCGCTGACCACCAGTTCCCCGGAATCGACGGACCCCTCGGTCCGAGCGCCGTCCGCGAACGGCTCGACGCCGGCTGGGCCGCCGAGGACGCGCTCGATCAGCTCGTGTCGGCACTGATCGCGGCGATGCGACGTCACCCCGGCAATCAGCTCGCCCACTGCTTCTCGATCCTGCCCAAGATCGGTCTCTCAGAAGCGGAACTCGGTGCCGATCGCATCACCGCGTGGGCGACGACGGCGGCCGAGACCGACACGCAGGTCGAGGTGAACGAGAAGTGGGGCTGCCCCGGCATCCCCCTGCTCGACGCGCTGCGCAGCGCCGGCGCCGAGATCGTCGCGTCCACGGACAGCCACATCGCGTCCGACGTCGGACGCTACGCGCGCGTGACAGAGATCCTCGACCGATGGAGGGCGAGCTGATGGCCGAACTGAACTGGGTCGAGACCGTCGTCGTCGTCATCCTCCTGCTCTGCGTGCTGGTCGGCACCCTGCCGGTGATCAACACCGGGCTGCAGTTCCTCGCCCTGCCCGTGCACGCGTTCCGCAACCACTACGGCAAGGCGGCACCGCACCATCCCCGCGTCGCGGTGCTGATCCCGGCGTGGAACGAGGGCCTCGTGCTCGGCCAGGCGATCGAACGCCTGATGCAGCTCGAGTACCCGGCCGACCGCCTGCGCATCTTCGTCATCGACGATGCATCGACCGATGACACCCCCGAGGTGGTCGCCGCGAAGGCGGCGGCATTCCCCGGACGGGTCGTGCATCTGCGTCGGGACAAGGGCGGCGAGGGCAAGGCGCACACGCTCAACCACGGACTCGACATCGTGCTCGCGGACGAGTGGACCGAAGCGGTGCTGATCATGGACGCCGATGTGATCTTCGCGCGGGATTCGCTGCGCAAGATGAGCCGGCATCTCGCCGATGAGAAGGTCGGCGCCGTCACCGCGTATATCGCCGAGGGCAGTCGCGACCGCAACTACCTCACCCGGTTCATCGCGATCGAGTACGTCATCGGGCAGCTCTCGGCCCGGCGGACGCAGAACGTCGGGGGAGCGATCGCGTGCCTCGCCGGAGGTGCGCAGCTGCATTCACGCGCGAATCTCGAGGCGATCGGCGGCCGGATCCCGACGGGAACGCTCGCCGAGGACACCATGACGACCTTCGAAGGGCAGCTGGCCGGGCGCAGGATGGTGTTCGAGCCGCACGCGGTCGTGCTGGCCGAAGAGCCGCGCACGATCGACAGTCTGTGGAAGCAGCGCCTCCGGTGGGCCCGCGGCAATGTGCAGCTGACGTCGATCTACCGGCATCTGTGGTTCCGCCCGAGCCGAGTGCACAACCTCGGCAGCTTCGCCTTCGGGCTCGCGTGGTTCACCATCCTGCTGCTGCCGGCCTTCATGATCCTCGCAGCCACCGCGCTGCTCGTGCTGCTCGTCCTGCACAGCGACATCGCCGAGTTCGTGTTCCGATTCATGTGGATCGCCGCCGCGTGCATCTACCTGTTCTCGATGCTCTACGCCGTGCAGCTCGATGGGCGGATCGGCCGACAGTCGTGGCGTGAGGCGCTGATGTTCCCCGGGCTCGGCGCCCTCATCCTGATGGCGATCGCCCTGTTCCCCTGGCTGTTCGAATCGGGCCTGAACGACCTCGGGCTCGCGCTCACCGACGAGACGCGGTTGATGTGGGCTGTCGTCTTCTACCTCTGGGGACCGATCTCGATGCTCGGGATCTGGCTCGCCCGTGTCGTCGAGCCCCTGCCGGCAGGACGGTTCTTCGCCGGGCTGCTGCTCTACGTCTGCGGGTACGGCTCGCTGCTCTGCGCCATCACGGTGGACTCCTACATCAAAGAGTGGCGCCACGCCGACGCCGCATGGATCAAGACCGAGAAGATCGGACGGGTCGACTCATGACCGAAGCACCTTCGAGAAGCGCCGAGGAGGAGGAGATCGCCGCCGACGCCCGTCGGGAGAAGCTCCTGATCCCGCAGGCCCTCCTCGCCCTGGGCGTCGTCGTCGTCATCGTGATCGTGCGAGAGCTGTTCCTGCGATGACCGCGCGGCCGCTGGCCCTCGTGGTCGAGGACAGCGCAGACCAGACGGCGCTCCTGAAGCGCTATCTCGACCGCGAGGGCTTCGACGTGTTCGCCGCGGTGGACGCCGAATCGGCGATCGCCGCATTCTCGACGATCTCCCCGGTCGTCGCCGTGCTCGACCTGCTGCTGCCCGGCATCAGCGGCTCGGAGCTGGCGAGACTCATCAAGACCCGCTTCCCGGAGTGCTTCCTGATCGTGAGTTCCGTGCTCGACGTCGCCGACTACCCCGACGCCGACGCGGCACTGCCCAAGCCGATCATCGGGGCCGAACTGCGGGCACTCCTCAGAGAAGTGGCACGATGACTCCGACCAGCACCGTCCAGCAGACGATGGAGCGCAGCTGGCGCCGGTACTTCGACAATCCGACGCCGCTGATGAAGCAGGGTCCCACGGCGATCGCCGTCGCGGTCGCCTCCGTCCTCATGTTCACGATCCCCGGCATCCCGGTGACCGACACCGGCGTCGCGATCTTCGGCCTCGCCACCATCGCGGTGGTGACGGCACTCGCGGCCGTGCTCTCGGTGCGCGGGGTGTACGACGGCTGGGTCGTGATGCTCATTCCG
Source organism: Microbacterium sp. Root280D1 (assembly GCF_001428975.1). Taxonomy (NCBI): domain Bacteria; kingdom Bacillati; phylum Actinomycetota; class Actinomycetes; order Micrococcales; family Microbacteriaceae; genus Microbacterium; species Microbacterium sp. Root280D1. Next base: position 1,132,358 of record NZ_LMJK01000001.1, read on the forward strand.
ATGATCGACATCCTCGGATTGGGTGCGATCAGGGCGGGTACCGGCGGACCGGCATCCCTCTTCTCCTCGTTCGTGCTCCTCCCGGTCATCTGGATCGCCGCAGCCCCCGGTCGCCGCCAGGTCGTGATCGTCGGTGTGTTCTCATCGATAGCGCTGCTCATGCCGAACATCATCGATCCGCCGGAAGACCCCGTGGCCTGGCTTCGCGGTGTCATCGGCCCGCTGGTGTTCGCCACCGTCGGTGCGATCGTGAACGAGCTCTCCCGACTGCAGAGACTGCGCACGGCCCAGGCCGAGGCGCATGTCGTCGAGCGCACGGCCGCTCTCGCCGCCAACGAGGCGATGCTCGAGCAGCTGAAGTCGAGCGAGCAGCAGTATCGCGCGCTCTCCGAGTCCTTCACGAGCCTGTGGAACTCCATCACCGGCCAGGCGGTCATCGCCACCGACAACTGCGGGGTGATCACGGCATGGAATCCGGGTGCGGTGCGCCTGCTCGGCATGGCGGTGCCGGACGCGCTCGCCGCCGTTCCGGTCGACCGGTTCTTCCCCTCGCACGCTCTCGCCCCGTTCGCGACCGAGGCCGCCGCCCACGCTGACGACGGGCTGCACCCCGGCCTGCGTGCGCTGTTCGACGATGCCGACGCCGGCCTGCCGGTGGACTCGCACATCGACGTGGCGACCGTCGGCGGATCGACGGTTCCCGCGCGCGTCACCGTCACTCCCTACCAGGACTCCGACGGCTCCCGACACGGCTACCTGCTGGTGATCACCGACGAGACCAGGGCGGTGGAGGTCGCGCGCATGAAGGACGAGTTCGTCGGCATGATCTCGCACGAGCTGCGGACACCGCTCAGCGCCATCATCGGCTTCCTCGACCTGCTGCAGAACGATCCCGCGCAGCCTCTGACGACCGACCAGCAGGAGTTCGTCGACATCATCGAGCGCAACGCGCAGCGCCTGCTCAACCTCGTCGGGGACCTGCTGTTCACCGCCCAGGTGGAATCGGGCCGCTTCCCGCTCGAGCGCCGAGACGCCGACGTCACCGAGCTGGTGCGCAGCGCCGTCGCATCGTCCGGCCCGCACGCGCAGCGCGAGGGCATCGAGATCGTGGCCGAGATCCCGGCGACTCCCGTCGTGCTCTCGGTCGACTCGGGACGAATCGGACAGGCCCTCGACAACCTGCTCTCGAATGCGATCAAGTTCACCGCTGCGGGCGGGCGGGTCACCGCGGGCGTGCGTCTCGTCGACGGAGGCGTCGAGCTCTCCGTGCGCGACACCGGTGTGGGCATCCCCGAAGACGAGCAGGGCATGCTGTTCACCCGATTCTTCCGCGCGTCGACAGCGACCCGCAACGCCGTGCCCGGCGTCGGCCTGGGCCTCACGATCACCCGGGCGATCGTGCTCGCCCACGGCGGCACGATGGACGTGACGAGCAGAGAGGGCGTCGGCACCGAGTTCCGGATGCTGCTCCCGGCGGCGCCGCGCACCGAGGCGATCCAGGTGGTCGGCCGCACTCGCTGACCGGTCGGCCCGATTGCTGATAGCCTGGTCGGCTCGCCACGCGGGCGGAAGGACGGCCACGCACGGTGGGATACATAGATGTTGCGGGGGTCTCGCTGACCCTTCCCGACGGCAGACCGCTGTTGGACGAGACGAGCTTTCGCGTCGGAGCCGGGTCGACGAGCGCCCTCATCGGGCCCAACGGGGCCGGCAAGACGACGCTGCTCCGCATCATCCGAGGCGACCAGCCCGCCGATGACGGCGTCGTGACGATCGATGGCGGCCTCGGCGTGATGGACCAGTTCGTCGGCCACGGCGAGTCCGGTCAGACCGTTCACGAGCTGCTGGTGCGGGTCGCGCCCCATCGCATCCGGCAGGCGGCGCAGGCTCTCGAGGCTGCGGAGGACGCGCTGATCGAGCGCGATGAGCACGACACGCAGATGGCGTATGCGACGGCGATCGCGGAGTACGCGGATGCCGGCGGCTACGAGCACGAGACGGTCTGGGACCAGTGCACGGTCGCCGCGTTGGGAGTGCCCTTCGAGCGTGCCCGCTTCCGCGATCTCACGACGCTGTCGGGTGGCGAGCAGAAGCGACTCGCTCTGGAGGCGCTGCTGCGCGGACCCGACGAGGTGCTGCTGCTCGACGAGCCGGACAACTATCTGGACGTTCCCACCAAGCGCTGGCTCGAGGAGCAGCTCCGGCAGACGCCGAAGACCGTGCTGCTGGTATCGCACGACCGGGAGCTGCTGGCCCGTGCGGTCGATCGGCTGATCACCCTCGAGCCCGGCGGCGCGGGGGCCTCGGCGTGGGTGCACGGCGGCGGATTCGCGACCTACCACCAGGCGCGCAGCGACCGCATGGACAGACTCGACGAGCTGCGCCGCCGGTGGGACGAGCAGCACGAGAAGCTGCGGACCCTCGTCGCGAACCTCAAGGTGAAGGCGTCGGCGAACGACGGATTCGCGTCGCGGTACCAGGCGGCGCAGACGCGACTGCGCAAATTCGAGGAGGCCGGACCGCCGGAGGAGCGACCCCCGGCTCAGGACTTCGACATGAGGCTGCGAGGGTCACGCACGGGCAAGCGCGCGGTGGTCGCACACGGGCTCGAGCTCTCCGGCCTGATGAGGCCGTTCGACGCCGAGGTCTGGTACGGCGATCGGGTCGCCGTGCTCGGGTCGAACGGATCGGGGAAGTCGCACTTCCTCCGCCTCCTCGCACGCGGGGGCAGCGACCCGGACCCGACGCTGGGTCACGTGACGTCCACCGGGGAGCAGCTCGCGACGGTCGATCACCGTGGGGAGGCCGTGCTGGGAGCGCGCGTCGTGCCGGGGCTGTTCGCGCAGACGCATGCGCATCCCGAGTTCGTCGGCCGAACGCTGCTCGAGATCCTCCACAGGGGAGACGAACGACGGGCCGGCATGCCGCGGGATGCCGCGAGCTCGGCGCTCGACCGGTACGGACTCGTGCGGCAGGCGCAGCAGACCTTCGAATCGCTGTCGGGCGGCCAGCAGGCCCGGTTCCAGGTGCTGCTGCTCGAGCTCTCCGGTGCGACGCTGCTGCTGCTCGACGAGCCGACGGACAACCTGGACATCGAGTCGGCCGAGGCGCTCGAAGACGCTCTGCGTCGTTTCGAGGGGACCGTGCTCGCGGTCACGCATGATCGCTGGTTCGCCCGCTCGTTCGACCGGTTCCTCGTGTTCGGCTCCGACGGCGAGGTGTACGAAGCCGATGCCCCCGTGTGGGACGAGCGCCGCGTGGTGCGAGCCCGCTGAGTTCAGCGCAGTCGGAACGGCTCCGCCGCGAGAGCGGAGGGATCGAGGGCCAGATCGGCGAGGGTCGCGCCCACGCCAGGGGCGAACTTGAAGCCGTGGCCGGAGAAGCCGGCGCCGACGACGATCCGCCCCGATCGGTCGAGCACGAAGGCGCTGTCATCGGTCGAGGTGTAGGTGCAGCTGATCGGCTCCGCGGATGCCGGGTCGAGGCCCGGCATCCACTCGCCCACATAGTCGGCGAGAGCCTGCGCGTGCGTCACCGCGTGCGGGCGGGCATCCGGGTCGACGACGTCGCCCACGCGATGGAACCCGACCTTGACGCCCTCGCCGGGCGTCGGCATCCCGTAGACCGTCGCCGGGTAGCGGCCGGGATCGACGTAGTGATTGAACGAGGGCCATACCGAGGCGGCGGCGGGGCGGAAGTGCGCGGGGAACTCCTCGGTGACCTCCAGGCGCGGCAGCGGGATGCCGGGAAGCATCCGCTCGGTCCAGGCGCCGGCCGCGACGACGACGACGTCTGCCCGCACGCGGGCGTCAGGCAGCACGATGTCGACGCCCTCGTCGGTCTCGTCGATCCGCGTCACGGGGGTCTCCCAGCGCACCTCGCCTCCCGCGGCGACGATCCGTCGCTCGAACTCGCCCAGCGCGGCGGATGCGCGGGCGACGCCCGCGTCGCGGGAGAAGAGCACATCGTCGCCGAAGCGCATGCCCGACCATCGCGACGATGCCTCGTGCGCCGTCAGCATCTCGGCGTGGATGCCGCGCTCGGTCAGCCGCCGTTCGATCGCGGCGACGTCGACATCTCCGTGGGTGACCAGGCCGTGCAGACGCAGCAGCGGCTCGCCGCCCACCTGCCCGAGGGCGTCCCATCCGGCGCGTGCGCGGACGAGCAGGTCGAGATAGTGGTCCTCGTCGTAGGCGTTGTTGAAGTTGCGCGTGGCGCCGTGCGAGGCGCCCTGGTGGTGGCCACGGGCGAAGCGCTCGAAGACGACGGGCTTCATCCCCCGTCGGGTGAGCTCCCACGCGGTCGCAAGGCCCATCACGCCGCCACCGACGACGGCGACCTCCACCGAATCCGACATATTGCCTCCCGACCTCTCTCTCAGTCTCCCAGCCGTCGGTGTCATCGCGTACGCCCGGTAGTCTGGGGTGGTGACCATGGAGATCGAGCTCGGCCGAGGCAAGCGTGCGCGTCGCGCGTACACGTTCGACGACATCGCGGTGGTGCCCTCGCGGCGCACCCGCAACCCGGAGGACGTGTCGACCGCCTGGACGATCGACGCCTTCGGCTTCGGGATCCCGGTGCTCGGCGCACCGATGGACTCCGTCGTGAGCCCTCAGACGGCGATCATGCTCGGGCAGCTCGGCGGACTCGGCGTCCTCGACCTCGAAGGACTGTGGACCCGTTACGAGAACCCCGAGCCCCTTCTTGCGGAGATCGCATCCCTCGGTGAGGGAGAGGCGACCGCGCGCATGCAGCAGCTCTACTCCGAGCCGATCAAGCCCGCGCTCATCACGCAGCGTCTCGCCGAGATCCGTGAAGCCGGAGTGACCGTCGCCGGATCGCTGACGCCGCAGCGCACGCAGGAGTTCTACGACACGGTCGCCGCCGCAGGGGTCGACCTGTTCGTCATCCGCGGCACCACCGTGTCGGCCGAGCACGTCTCGAGCGTCGACGAGCCACTGAATCTCAAGAAGTTCATCTACGACCTCGACGTGCCCGTCATCGTCGGAGGCGCAGCCACCTACACCGCGGCCCTGCATCTGATGCGCACGGGTGCGGCCGGTGTCCTCGTCGGCTTCGGCGGGGGAGCGGCGTCGACCACTCGTGCGACCCTCGGCATCCACGCTCCGATGGCCACGGCCGTCTCGGACGTGGCCGCGGCCCGCCGTGACTACCTCGACGAGTCCGGCGGACGCTACGTGCACGTCATCGCAGACGGTGGCGTCGGCACGTCCGGTGACATCGTCAAGGCACTCGCGATGGGTGCTGACGCGGTCATGCTCGGCGTCGCCCTCGCACGCGCCACCGATGCACCGGGTCGTGGCTTCCACTGGGGTCCCGAGGCGCATCACCCCAAGCTCCCGCGCGGTCGTCGCGTCGAGGTCGGCGGCATCGGCACGCTCGAGGAGATCCTCTACGGTCCGGCGCCCGTCGTCGACGGCACGGCGAACCTCATCGGGGCGCTGCGCAAGTCGATGGCCACCACCGGATACTCCGACCTCAAGGAATTCCAGCGGGTCGAGGTCGTCCTCGCACCGTACGAGGCCTGAGGCCCGCACCACGCCGTGACTTCTGCTGCTCTGTTCCCCCCGACTCTCCGCGAGGTCATGCTCCGGGGACGCTGGATCGGGATGCTCGTGCTGTGCCTCGTGGTGGCCGGCGTGTTCGCGTGGCTGGGGCAGTGGCAGCTCGAGCGCGCGATCGAGACCGATCCGCCGCCCGCAGGAGCGACCGAGCAGGTGCGACCGCTGACCGATGTGGTCGAGCCGGGTGCGTACCTCCCCGAGCCGCTGGTCGGGCAGAAGGTCGAGACGTCGGGGACCTGGATCCGCGATGACTTCCTCATCGTGTCGAGTCGGTTCAACGACGGCGTCGAGGGCTACTGGGTGACCGGTCAGCTGCGGGTCGCGGAGCGCACATCGATCGCGGTCGCGATCGGCTGGACCGCCGACCGTGCCGTCGCCGAGGCGGCCGTCGAGAAGCTCGACGAGAGCGCAGAGGACGTATCCCTCGTCGGTCGGGTGATCTCGGACGAGGGGCCATCGGTGCCGCCGAAGGACGATCCCCAGCGCATGGACCGCATGTCGACCGCTGCGCTGCTCAGCCACTGGCACGACGTCGACGAGCTCGACGTGTATCGGCCGTACCTCGCCTCGATCACGGCGACGGCAGGTCTCACGGACATCTCCTCGCCTGCACCCGAGGAGCAGTCGCCGGTGAACTGGCTCAACATCTTCTATGCCGCGGAGTGGGCGATCTTCGCCGGGTTCGCCTTCTACCTCTGGTATCGACTCGCCAAGGACGCCTGGGAGCGTGAGGTCGAGGAGTTCGAGGACGCAGCGACCGCCGCCGGCGACTCCGTCTGATTCCGCCTGACTCGACCCGCATCCGCGCGGCGCTGCGCGCGCATGTGAGCGGTTCGCGGTCCGATATTCCACCTTCGTCAGGGGCGGGTCCGGACGTTCGGTGAGGGCTTGGTTACCAATCGGAAAACTCCGTTGAGGTTGTCGGAGGGCCTCCGTATGCTCGCTCACATGTGCGTCGGCTGAGAGCCCGCACCGCCCGGTTTCACGAGAGCCGTCGCCAGAACACACCCGAGGAGACAACACAGATGATGTCCGCTCCCGACGCCGCGAACCATCAGGTTCCCGGGTCAGACCGCAGAAGTCGGGGGCGTCTCGGCGTTCTCGCCGCCACCTGCGTCGCCGCACTGGGCGCCAGCGCCCTGATCGCCGCGCCAGCCTCCGCAGACGTCTCGGGAACGGGGGTGGTGATCAACGAGGCCTACCTCTCCGGGGGCAGTGCCGGGGCGGCGTTCACCAACAAGTTCGTCGAGCTCTACAACCCCACGGCGGCACCCGTCACCCTCGACGGGCTCTCGCTGCAGTATCGATCCGCGACAGGAACGGGCGGTTCGAACGGCGTCGCGCCGCTGACCGGCGTCATCCCCGCCGGCGGCCACTATCTCGTGCAGGCGGGCAGCAACGGAGCCAACGGCGCAGCACTGCCGACGGCCGACGTCGTCAGCACCCTCAACCCGAGCGGAACGAACGGCACTCTCGCGCTGGTCGAGGGCACCGCGGCGGTCACACTGACCCCCGGCTCGGTCACGGGTGTCGACGGCGTCATCGACGTGCTCGGCTACGGCACCTCGAACACATTCGAGACTGCCGCCGCGACTCCTCCCACGGGCAACACCGACGTCAAATCGCTCAACCGCACGGGCGGCAAGGACACCGACGACAACAAGGCGGACTTCAGCCTGTCGGCCACCATCACGCCGCAGAATGCGGGCACGGTTCCCGACCCCGACCCCGACCCCGATCCTGAGCCCGAGCCCGAGCCGACCGACGTGTCGATCGCCGACGTCCAGGGAACGACCGACGTCTCGCCGCTGAACGGCCAGACGGTCACGGTCGAGGGCATCGTCACCGCCGACTATCGGACCGGCGGCTACAAGGGCATCGTGATCCAGACCGAGGGCTCCGGCGGCGCGGTCGACGCGACCCCCGGCGCATCGGACGGCGTCTTCGTCTTCCTCAACGCGCTCGCTCCCACGCTCGCGATCGGCGATCGCGTCTCGGTCACCGGCTCGGTCAGCGAGTACTTCGGCCAGACGCAGATCAACCCGGCAGCGCTGACCGGCATCTCGGTCCTGCAGGCAGGGGTGGGCGTTCCCGAGGTCACCCCGCTTCCCGACGCCGCCGTCGGCGGCGACCGTGAGCAGTACGAGAACATGTACGTGGCCCCGGCGGGCACCTATCGCCTGGCTTCCAGCCACCAGCTCTTCAACTTCGGAACCCTCTGGCTGAACGCCGGGGCGGATCTCAACGTCAAGAGCACGGAGCTCGTGCGTCCGGGAGCCGAGGCGGCGGCGATCACCGCGGCGAACCGCGCCAACCGGATCCTGCTCGACGACGGGTGGTCGATCCAGGTCTCGAACAGCGGGCACCCCAACGACCAGCCGTACTTCACGAAGGACCTCGTCGTCCGCAACGGCGACACGGTCGACTTCAGCGAGAACGGGTACGTGCTCCAGTACGGCTTCGACGACTGGCGTCTTCAGCCGGTCGTGCCGATCGACAGCACGTCGTCCGCCGACCTGAAGGTCGGCTTCCAGCCCACGAACCCTCGCACGGACACCGCCCCGACGGTCGGCGGCGACGTGCAGGTGGCGTCGTTCAACGTCTTCAACTACTTCACCACGCTGAAGAGCGAGAACTCGAACGCACGAGGCGCGGCGAATGCTGCCCAGTTCGAGATCCAGAAGTCGAAGATCGTCGCGGCGATCAACGGCCTCGACGCCGAGATCGTGTCGCTGATGGAGATCGAGAACTCGATCAAGCTCGGCGGCTCGCTCGACGAGGCGCTGGCCGATCTGGTCGACGGGCTCAACGACGCACTCGGCAGCGCGGAGTGGGACTACGTCCGCACTCCCGATGAGCTGAACGACTCGGCGACGACCGACTTCATCACGAGCGCGATCATCTACAAGAAGGACGCGGTCGAGACGGTCGGCGACAGCCTGACCGTGACGGACGAGAGCGTCTGGGGCAACGCCCGCGAGCCGATCGCGCAGGCGTTCGACATCGACGGACGCGTCGTCACGGTGGTGGCGAACCACTTCAAGTCGAAGTCGGCACCCGAGGGCGGCGGCGCCGAGCCGGCAGACGGCCAGGGCTTCTTCAACGCCGACCGCGTGAAGCAGGCGAACTCGCTCAAGACCTTCACCACCGAGATCGAGGAGACGACAGGCAGCAGCGACATCCTGCTGATCGGTGACTTCAACGCCTACGCGAAGGAGGACCCGATCGAGGTCTTCACGAGCGAGGGGTGGAGCGACGTCGCACGCGAGAAGGCTCCGGAACAGCACACGTACACGTTCGACGGCGAGCTCGGCTCGCTCGACCACGTGCTCGCGTCGCCGTCGCTCGCCGCATCCATCACGGGCGCGGGTGTGTGGAGCATCAACTCTCCGGAGTGGAGCGACCGCGGCTACGCGTTCGGCGCCACCGAGGCGGGAACACCGTTCCGCTCCAGCGACCACGACCCGATCATCGTCGGCGTCTCCTCCGAGGTCCCGCCGGTGAGCATCGACGTCGTCACCATGAACGACTTCCACGGTCGCATCGAGGCCGACGGCGCTGCCGCAGGCGCGGCGGTCGTCGCCGGAGCCGTGCAGCAGTTCCGTTCCGAGAACCCGAACACGATCTTCGCCGGTGTCGGCGATCTGATCGGCGCATCGACGTTCACCTCCTTCATCAACGATGACAACCCGACGATCGACGCGCTCAACGCCGCCGGCCTCGACGTCAGTGCCGCGGGCAACCACGAGTTCGACCAGGGCTGGGAGGACCTGCGCGACCGCGTGCAGGACCGCGCGGACTGGGAGTACATCTCGTCGAACGTGTTCGTCACCGAGACGGGCGAGCCCGCGCTCGCACCGGCCTGGGTGAAGGAGCTCGACGGCGTGCGCGTCGGCTTCGTCGGCGCCGTCACCGAAGACCTCGACTCGCTCGTGTCGCCTGAGGGCATCGCGGATCTCGAGGTGCGCAGCATCGTCGATTCGGTGAACGCCGTGGCTGACGACCTGCGTGACGGAGACGCGTCCAACGGCGAAGCGGATGTCGTCATCCTTCTCGTTCACGAGGGAGCATCGAGCGTCGAGCTGTCGAGCATCACGCCGGATTCGCCCCTGGGCGAGATCGTCTACGGCGTGGACGATGACGTGAACGCGATCGTCTCGGCACACACGCACCTCGCCTACAACCACGTGATCGACGGGCGTCCGGTCATCTCGGCCGGGCAGTACGGCGAGAACCTCGGACTGATGAACATCCAGGTCGACCCGAAGACGAAGGACCTGATCTCGATCACCAACGAGATCAAGCCCCTCACCTCGGCAGGGAAGGCGCTCTACCCGGCCGTCCCGGAGGTCGCCGACATCGTCGCGAAGGCGAAGGCTGAGGCCGACGTGCTCGGCGCGGTCAAGGTCGGAGACATCACCGCCGACTTCAACCGCGCTCGTCAGACGAACGGCTCGGAGAACCGCGGTGGGGAGTCCACCATCGGCAACTTCGTCGCCGACGTGCAGAAGTGGTCCACCGGTGCGGACATCGCGCTGATGAACCCGGGAGGCATCCGCGCCAACCTGACGTACGCCTCGTCGAACGCCAACGACCCGAACGGCAATGTCACCTACCGCGAGGCGGCCACGGTGCAGCCGTTCGCCAACACGCTGGTGACCCTGTCGCTGAGCGGCGTGCAGCTCAAGGGCGTGCTCGAAGAGCAGTGGCAGCCGGCAGGCTCGGCCCGTCCGTTCCTGAAGCTCGGCGTATCGGAGGGTCTCGTCTACACCTACGATCCGGCCGCGGCTCAGGGATCGAGGATCACGTCGATCACGCTCAACGGGACGCCGATCGACCCTGCGGCGAACTACACGGTCGCAGCGAACTCGTTCCTCGCCGGGGGTGGAGACAACTTCTTCACCTTCAAGGAGGGCTCGAGCAAGCGTGACACCGGCAAGATCGACCTGCAGTCGATGGTCGACTGGTTCGATGCGAACAAGACGGCGACCCCCGACCTCGCGCAGCGCGCGGTGGGAGTCTCGGTCAGTGCACCGGATGCCGACGGCTACAGCGCCGGCGACCAGGTGACGGTCGCTCTCTCGTCGCTGGCGTTCAGTGCGGGGGAGCAGGTGCCCGGCGAGGTGACCCTGTCGCTCGGCGGCACCCAGCTCGCTGCGAGCGCCGTCGATCCCACGATCGTCGACACGACCGATGAGGCAGGGCGCGCGTCGCTCGGCTTCACTGTTCCGGCGGGTGTCTTCGGTGAGCAGCTGCTCACCGTCGCCGTCGCCGGTACCGGGACCACCGTGCAGGTGCCGTTCTCGATCGCGGGGGAGGAGCCGGTCGAGTTCGCAGGATCGATCGACCTCGGCTCGTCGAAGGTGGCAGCGGGCAAGAAGCTCACGATCACCGGCGAGGGCTACCAGCCGGGTGAGACGGTGACCGTGCAGCTGCGACCGAAGAAGGGCGCGGCCCTCGACGTCGGCACCGTTCAGGTCACCGCCGACGGCACGTTCTCGACCACCGTCACGGTGCCGAAGAGCACGCAGCCGGGCAAGTACACGGTCGCGGTCGCTCAGGCCGACGGCGATGAGGCGACGGCCACCGTCACCGTCAACCGCGCGGGCGGCATCATCGGCGGCATCATCGACTGGCTGTGGGACCTCATCTCCGGCTGGTTCTGACCTCGATAGGCGGCACGCCCGCCTGACACGCGCGAAGGCCGTCGGGAGTGATCCCGGCGGCCTTCGTCGTTCCCGTGGTTCGTCAGGGTGCCGCGTTGCAGCGCGGAGGAGGGATGTCATGGTGCTGGCATGGGGGTAGCAGTCGAGGTCGATTTCGACCAGATCCAGACCATGATCGATGTCCTGCTCGGGTCGCTTTCCGATCTGCGGGCCGAGGGTGCCGCTCTCGACAGCGCTTCGCAGGTGATGCTCGCAGGTTGGGACGGCGAAGCCGCAGACGCCTACGAGAGTCGGCACGACCAGTGGCAAGCGGACCATGCCTACAGTCTCGACGCATGACTCCCTCAGACGACCTGACCGCCCGCATCGACGCTGTCATCGGACGAGGCGACTCGGAGTCTCGCGCATCCGTGCTCTCGGGGGTTCTCTCGTGCACCGCCCTGCCCTCGTGGCCCCAGCCCTCGTTCGCCTCATGAGCGGCGGCGGACCCGTTGCACCGGGCCGGTACGACGTCCATCGACGCACCCAGAGGTGGTGGGACGGTCGCCAATGGACGGAGAACGTCATCCATCACGGGCGACCGATCACGGCCACGGCACTTCGCACAGCGACGACCAGGATGCAGTGGATGTGGGTCGGAGTCGGCGTGGTCGCCTGGGCGGCCTTCCTGGTCTTCGCGTTCGCCTTCGGTCCGAGCGCGGCGTTCGCGCTCGCCCTGCTGCCGGTCGCCGGCACGGCGGCGATCGTCGCCGCCGCGATCACCGGGTCGCGCCTGATCGTGGCTGTTCCCCCCACCCCCGGTGGCCCGGTCGCCTCCCGATGACGAGAGCGGTCAGGCTGAGGGGCTGATGACCTCGACCTCTGCCTGCGCGAGAGCGGCGGCGAACGCCGGCGCCGGGGACGAATCCGTCACCAGGTAGTCGGCTCGGTCGAGCGTGGTGACCTGAGCGAACAGGCGTCGGCCGAACTTCGACGAGTCGGCGAGGATCGCGGTGCGCTCGGCCCGCTGGATCATCTCGGCCATCATGTTCGCGTCCCCCATGTTCGACGTCGAGAACCCGGCCTCGTCGATGGCGCCCACGGCGATCAGTGCCAGATCGCAGCGGATGTCCACTTCCGGGCCGCCCGGGGTCATCATGAACGCGACGGGTCCGGTGGTGGCCTGGGTGATCGCCCGCACGGCCCCGCCGAACACGTAGAGGTCGCGGAAGGCGGAGGGCGAGATCTCCGCGGGGATCCGCAGGTTGTTCGTGGCGATCGTCAGGTCGCGATGGTTGCGAAGCGCCCGAGCGAGAGCCAGCGTCGTCGTTCCGGCGTTGAGCATCACGACCGCTCCGTCGTCGATGAGTCCCGCCGCGAGACGCGCGATCGTCTCCTTCTCCTCCGTCTGCAGCCGGAGACGGACGTCGAGCGCCCGGTCCTTGAGCTGCCCCTCGGCGCTGACCGCTCCGCCGTGGGTGCGGATGACGACGCCCTCTCGGTCGAGCTGATCGAGGTCCCGACGGATCGTGTCGATCGAGACGTGGAAGTGCTCTGCGAGACCTCCGACGGTCACTTCGCCGACCTGTTCGACGTAGGCGGCGAGGTCGGCTTTGCGGCCGGCGGGGAGTCGACGCTTGGGCGACGGAGTTGCTTCCATGCAGACATCTCTAGCACAGGTGCGCAGATAAACCGGCAGACTTCGGCAGAGATCGGCATCCGACGTATCCACGCGACCAACTTGGTTTTCGCCGTGACAATGCGGGTACAGTCGTGAAATCTGTAGTTACAAGTCGAAATAGATGCAGAGAATGCTTGACGATCTCGCAAACTACGGCATAACATTGCTCAAAACCGCATGAACAAGCATTGAAGCGCGAATGCGGCACGATCTCGAAGAGGAGAAGTGATGATCACAGTGGGGCGAGGGCGACGCATTCTGAAGCTCGCCGGCGCAGCGACAGCAGCCGTGACAGTCCTGGCCGTGGCAGGGTGCGCGGCAGGCGACAGCGGAACCGATGGAGGGGATGGCGGAGACGTCACCATCGAGTTCGCCCAGTGGTGGGAGCCCGAGCTCCCCGACGGTGAGTTCCGGGCGCTCATCGACGAATTCGAGGACGCCAACCCGGGCGTCACGGTCAAGCTCGTGAGCGGACCGTACGCATCGACCAAGGAGCAGCTGTTCGCGGGAGCGGCCTCCGGCACCATGCCGGACGTCGTCGGCCTAGACGGCGCGTGGGTCAACGACTTCGCCTCTCAGGGAGTGATCGCAGACCTCACCGCACTCATGGAGGAGTACGACTACGACGACAGCGAGCTGGCGAGCCAGATCCAGGTCGATGACAGCACATACATGATCCCGGTGGTGAACTTCGTCTACCCGATGTTCACCAACGACACGCTGCTGGCAGATGCGGGCGTCACCGCCCCGCCGGCCACGCGCACGGAGTTCGCCGACGCGGCATCGAAGGTCTCGGCGCTCGGCGGCGACGTGTCGGGCTGGGTGCTCCCGCTCTCCCTGGAAGCGCCGAACGGCGTGCAGAACGACGTCATGTCGTGGGTGTGGGCCTCCGGAGGCTCGATGCTCGAAGACGGTCAGCCCGATCTGACGAACGACGACGTGACGTCGGCGGTCGACTTCATCGGCGGCATGTGGGATGACGGCTCGATCGCCTCCGGTTCCTTCACGATGAAGGAGCAGGACAAGGTCGAGGAGTTCACCAACGGTCGTGTCGGCATGATGATCGACTCGCTCGCGCACATCAACCTGATCCGCGAGACGAACCCCGATCTGAAGTTCTCGATCTCGGCGCTGCCGGCCGAGGACGGATACGACGGCGAGCGCGGCATCCCCTACGCATCCTGGGGCATCGGCGTCGCCGAGAACTCGGAGCACAAGGAGGCGGCATTCAAGCTGGTCGAGTTCCTCATGAGCGAGCAGACCAACTCGGAGCTCTCGACGATGGCGAACGCGTTCCCCGGCAACTCGAAGTCGGTCCCCGGGTTCGTCGAGGACGATGAGCTGTTCAAGACGGCGTTCGAGATCTACCAGGCGGGCTACCCGGCGAACGAGTTCACCGGGCTCCCCGTGGCGGAGGAGCTGATGCGTCAGCTCGGCGAGCAGCTGCAGTCGGCCTTCGACGGTCAGCAGTCGATCGACGACGCGCTCAAGAAGGCGCAGGACGCGTGGGTCGCGGAGTTCTGATCTCCCACGACCCGCATTGAACGGGGTGCCGCATCGCTCCCGATGCGATGCGGCACCCGACCAACCAAGGAGCCACGCTTCCCATGAGCCTGAGAACGTCCGACGACACCGAGGTGATCGTCACCGGAGTCGCGCTGTCGCGTCGCCGACGGCAGCTGCGCAAGACGACCGAGTCGTACGCCTTCCTCTCGCCGACCATCATCCTGCTGTTCGTGCTGATGATCGTGCCGATCGTCATGGTGATCGGCTATTCGTTCCAGGACAACGTGATCCTGAACAAGTCGCCCGAGTTCGTCGGCATCGGCAACTACGTCGAGATCCTGTCGGATCCGCGCTTCTGGAAGGCGACGGGCAACACCATCCTCTTCACGGTGACGAGCGTGGTGGCGCACCTGGTGCTCGGTCTCGCCTTCGCGATGATGCTCAACAGCCCGCTGCTCGGTCGGTTCTCACGGTCCTTCTTCCGGGCCCTGTACGTGCTGCCGTGGCTGTTCACGGTCGCCGTGATCGCCGTGCTGTGGCGGATGCTCCTCGCCCCGAACGGTGTGGTGAACTTCCTGCTCAACACCGACATCGAATGGCTCGCATCGCCGCAGCTCGCGCTCGGCACCATCATCTTCATCAACATCTGGGCGGGATACCCCTTCTTCATGGTGAGCCTGCTGGCCGGCCTCCAGGGCATCCCGAATGAGCTGAACGAGGCTGCCACCGTCGATGGCGCGGGTGCCGTGCAGCGCTTCTGGAACGTCACCATCCCGCAGCTGCGTCCCATCATCGTCAGCCTCGTGCTGCTCGACCTGATCTGGACGTCGCAGCAGTTCGCGCTCATCTGGATGACCACGGGTGGCGGACCGATCGACGTGACCGAGGTGCTCAGCACCTTCACCTACAAGCTCGCCTTCGCGAAGTACGACTTCTCGCTCGCGGCGACCTCTGCCGTGCTGGTCCTGCTCATGTCGATGGTGCTCGCCGTCTTCTACGTCCGTCACCAGAAAGCGAGGGACTGACCATGGCTCTCACCGTGCAGAACCAGCGCCGCGTCGCCAAGACCGGGGTCATGATCGGCCTCATCCTCGGAGCAGTGTTCGCCGCAGGCCCCGTGCTGTGGATGCTGTCGAGCTCGTTCAAGTCGAACACGCAGATCTTCGAACTGCCTCCTCGTCTGGTCACCGACACGTTCTCGTTCGACGCCTACATCGCGATCTTCACGAACCCCGAGACGATGCGGTTTTTCTTCAACAGCTACGTCGTCGCGGGCTCCGTCACGATCCTCACCCTCCTCGTCGCGATCCAGGCGGCGTACGCGTTCAGCCGGTTCGACTTCCGGGGCAAGCGCATCCTCAACGTTGTCATCGTCAGCGTGCAGGCCGTGCCACCCATCACCCTGCTGATCCCGTACTTCGGTCTGATGGTGGCGCTCGGGCTGTACAACTCGTACCTCGGGCTGATCCTCACCTACATGGTGTTCACGCTGCCCTACGCGATCATCATGATGACCGGCTACTTCAACACCCTCCCCAAGGAGCTCGACGAGGCCGTCCGCGTCGACGGCGCCGGATCCATGACCGCCTTGTGGCGCATCCTCGTGCCGATCTCGATCCCCGGGATCGTGTCCGTCGGCATCTACACGTTCATGATCGCGTGGAACGAGTACCTCTTCGCTCTCACCCTCACCCGCACGATCGACATGCGCACGGTGCCCATCGGCATCCAGCTGCTCATGGGGCAGCACTCGTACGAGTGGAACCAGATCATGGCGATGAGCGTGCTCGGCTCGATCCCGGTCCTCATCCTCTTCCTCATCTTCCAGCGGTACTTCATCAGCGGTCTCACGGCGGGGTCCGTGAAGAGCTGACGTCGTCCCGACGGATCCACGACCACCACGAAACAGGAGAAATCACGTGCTCTACACCGGCAAATCCATCCTCGATGTCGCCAATGCCAACAACTTCGCCATCCCGGCGTTCAACATCAGCGACTGGGCGATGTTCAACGGAATCATGGACATCAGCGAGGAGAAGGCCGCTCCGGTCATCATCGCGATCCACCCCGACGAGGTGTCGCACATCACCACCGACCTCATCCCCGCGATGCACGCCCGCGCCCACCGGTCGAGCGTGCCCGTCGCGATCCACTGGGACCACGGCGGAAGCTACGAGGAGATCATCTCGGCCATCAAGGCCGGCTTCACCTCGGTCATGATCGACGCATCGCTGCTGCCGTTCGACGAGAACGTCGCGCTCACGCGCAAGGTGGTCGACGCGGCGCATGCCGTCGGCATCCAGGTCGAGGGCGAACTCGGCACGATCGGCGCCAACGACAGCTACGGCGAGTCGGGAGCGGCCGAGATCATCTACACGAACCCGGAAGACGCGGTGCGCTTCGTCGAGGAGACAGGCGTCGACAGTCTCGCCATCGCGATCGGCACGTCGCACGGCCTGTACCCGAGCGACAAGAACCCTGAGCTGCGTCACGACCTGCTCGAGCAGATCAAGGCCGCGGTCGGCATCCCGCTCGTGCTGCACGGCGGATCCTCGAACCCGGATGCGGAACTCCGCCGCGCCGTCGAGCTGGGTGTGAACAAGATCAACATCTCGAGCGACATCAAGGTCTCGTACCACAACCGCATGCGCGAGATCCTCGGCACCGATCAGCGTCTGCGCGAGCCGAACGCGATCCAGCCGGCGGCGCTCGAGGCCATGAAAGCCACCGCTGCTGAGAAGATCGAGCTGTTCGGTGCGGACGGCAAGGCGTCGCTGTACTGAACCCCGGATCTCGGAAGGATGATCGGCGACGTGGGCAGAACTCTCGTACTCGGACTCGGCGGCACCGTCGACTACGAGCTGAAGTGGGATTCGTCGGTGTTCGACAGGCTGGCGCACGCGCACGGAGTGCGGCGGCACGAGCTCACCACCACGGCGCCGATCACCGACGAACGGTCGTTGCTGGTGGCGGTGCTCGCGTTCGTCGCCTCGGGGACAGGGGCGGAGCGTTTCGTCGCCTCGTCCGAGGTGATCGAGGACTTCGTGTCGCACTTCGAGCACGCGATCACGCTCGGGGGCACCGGTGTGCGAGCGGGGCTCGTGCTCGACGCCCTCGGCATCCCGAGCGTGCAGCACCTCGTCAGCATCGACGACAACGTCCGTCGTCTGCTGCCGGACACGATCTCGTACATCTGCTCGGCGACCGAGGACACCCTCGACCCGCATCTGATCGTGCAGTATCCGGTCGGCGCGCACGTGCGCCTCACGGACGGCGACGTCCTGTCGCCCGCGCCCAATCGGCTGATCTTCGCGAACGATCCGCCGAACCGGACGATGCTGCTCGCCACCGATCTGCCGACGACGCTGGCCGACGCGGGCGTCTTCCTCGTCTCGGGATTCAACACGATGCAGGATCACGACCTGCTGGAGCTCCGGCTCGCCGAGGTGCAGGGCGCGATGCGCAGCCTCCCCGACGACGCGCTCGTCTACTACGAGGACGCAGGCTTCTACACGCGCGATTTCGCCGACACCGTGCGCCGCCATCTGCTGCCGCAGACCCATGTCTACGGCATGAACGAGGATGAGCTGCAGGAGTACCTCGGACGCGCGGTGAACCTCCTCGACACCGACGACGTCATCCGCGCCCTCCGCGCGGTGCACGCGATCATCCCCGCGCGGGCACTCGTCGTACACACCCGCTACTGGGCGATCGCCATCGGACCGGATGCCGCCCGGCACGGTGCCGCCCTCGACTCCGCCGTCCGCGTCGCCGCCACCCGCTACCGCGTGGGCGACGCCCTGACCGCCGCGGACGTCGACGACACCGATGCGATGCCCCGCCACGGGGGAGGGGAGGCGCTCGTCGCCGCCGTCGAGGCCGGTCTGCCCGGTTCCGTCGGGGTCGCCGCATTCTCGCTCGACGTCGCCACACCGACGACCGTCGGACTCGGCGACACGTTCGTCGGCGGCTTCCTCGCCGGAGCCGTGCGATCGAAGGAGAACGTGTGAACCCGATCCTGCTGTCGTCCAACCGGCCCGCCGAGCGCTTCTACCGCGGCGGTGCGCGCATCAGCGCCTTCCGCGGCGAAGCCAGTGACGCTCCCCGCGAGCCGGAGGACTGGATCGGCTCGACGACCACGGTCAACGGCGAGCCCCTGGTCGGGCTCACCACGCTCCCGGACGGCCGCGTGCTGCGTGACGCGATCGAGCACGATCCGACGGCCTGGCTGGGCGATGCCCACGTCGCACGGTGGGGTGCGGACACGCGACTGCTCGTGAAGCTGCTGGACGCGGGGCAGCGGCTGCCGGTGCATGCGCACCCGCACGACGACTTCGCAGCGACGCATCTCGGTCGAGCACACGGCAAGGCAGAGGCGTGGTACATGCTGCAGGGCGGCACGGTGCATGTCGGACTTCGGGAGGACGTCGATGCCGCGGCGCTCGCCGACCTCGTGGATCGGCAGGACGTGGACGCACTGCTCGGTCTGCTGCACGAGGTGGAGGTCGTTGCGGGCGACGTCGTCTGGGTGCCGCCGGGCGAACTGCACGCGATCGGCGCCGGCATCCTGCTGCTCGAACTCCAGCAGCCCGAGGATCTGTCGATCCTTCTCGAGTGGGACGGCTTCGCGATCGACGGTGCGGAGGCCGGGCATCTCGGTCTCGGCTTCGAGCTGGCGCTCGCCGCGGTGAACACCCGTGGGCGCTCGGCGGCAGACCTGGACGCGCTGATCGGAACCGCCCCCGATTCCGGTTCCGTCTTCCCAGCCGCCGCGGACGAGTACTTCCGACTCGAGCGGATCCCCGTCGACGGCTCGACCGTCGTCGGTCGCGGCTTCTCGATCGTGATCGTGAGCGGCGGTGACATCGAGATCGACGGACGGAGACTCCGCATCGGTTCCTCGCTGCTCGTGCCGGACGCGGCCGGGGTGCTCGAGGCGACGGGCGCGGGCGAGCTTCTCGTCGCCCGCCCGCCCGCGCCCTGACTCGGAATCGACGCGGATTCTCCCCGGCTAGACTGGAGCCATGCCCGAACCGAAAGTCGCCAGCTTTCCGGCGATCCGTGGTGCGCTGAAGTTCTACCAGATCGCGTCGATCATCACCGGAGTCATGCTGCTCCTGCTGGTCGCCGAGATGGTGCTGAAGTACACGCCGATCCGACTCGAGCTCTTCGCAGGGGGATCCGGCGGTCTGCTGTGGTTCGCACCCGTGGTCGAGGGACCCGAGGGCCTCGAATCGACCGGCGACGGACTCAACATCTCGCTGTCGATCCTCGTCGCGCACGGCTGGTTCTACGTCGTCTACCTCTTCGCGTGCTTCCGGATGTGGAGCCTGATGCGCTGGCCGTTCCTGCGCTTCATCCTGCTCGCGCTCGGCGGCGTCATCCCGCTGCTGTCGTTCTTCATGGAGGCCATCGTCGCCCGCGACGTCAAGGCCTACCTCGCTTCCCGGGAGGCCGCCGCGGCCCCCGCCCCTGCCACGGAAGGTGTCCGGTGACCGAACAGTCCGAGACCCAGCAGCGCCCCGCGCTCGTCGTCGACTTCGGCGCGCAGTACGCGCAGCTGATCGCCCGCCGAGTGCGTGAGGCGGGTGTCTACAGCGAGATCGTGCCGCACACCGCCACGGCCGCCGAGATCGCCGAGAAGAACCCCGTCGCCATCATCCTCTCGGGTGGTCCCTCGTCGGTCTACGAAGAGGGCGCCCCGCGCCTCGACCCGGCCGTGTTCGACCTCGGAGTGCCCACGCTGGGCATCTGCTACGGCTTCCAGTACATGGCGCAGACGCTCGGCGGCGAGGTCGCGAACACCGGGCTTCGCGAGTACGGCGCGACGGATGCCGTCATCTCCGGCGACGGCGGCACGCTGCTCGGCGGCCAGCCGGCAGCGCAGAACGTCTGGATGAGCCACGGCGACCAGGTCGCCAAGGCGCCCGAGGGGTTCGACGTGCTCGCCACGACCGACGCGACGAAGGTCGCGGCGTTCGCGAACGAGGAGCGCGGCTTCTACGGTGTGCAGTGGCATCCCGAGGTCAAGCACTCCGACCACGGACAGCAGGTGCTCGAGAACTTCCTGCACAAGGGAGCCGGGCTCGCCTCCGACTGGAACAGCGACAACGTGATCGCCGAGCAGGTCGAGCGCATCCGCGAGCAGGTCGGTGACGCCCGCGTCATCTCCGCCCTCTCCGGCGGTGTCGACTCGGCGGTCTCGACCGCGCTCGTGCACAAGGCGATCGGCGACCAGCTGACCGCGGTGTTCGTCGACCACGGCCTTCTCCGCAAGGGCGAGCGCGAGCAGGTCGAGAAGGACTACGTCGAGTCGACCGGCGTGCGTCTGATCACGGTCGACGCGGCTGATGTCTTCCTCGGTCACCTCGAGGGCGTCACCGACCCCGAGGAGAAGCGCAAGATCATCGGGCGCGAGTTCATCCGCGCTTTCGAGAAGGTGCAGCTCGACCTCGTCGCCGAGGCGAAGGCCTCGGGCGGCGCCCCGGTCAAGTTCCTCGTGCAGGGCACGCTCTACCCCGACGTCGTCGAGTCGGGCGGCGGTGCAGGCACCGCGAACATCAAGTCGCACCACAACGTCGGCGGGCTGCCCGATGACCTCGACTTCGAGCTCATCGAGCCGCTGCGCGCGCTGTTCAAGGACGAGGTCCGTGCGATCGGCCGCGAGCTCGGCATCCCCGAGGCCATCGTCGGGCGCCAGCCCTTCCCCGGCCCCGGCCTCGGAATCCGTATCATCGGCGAGGTCACGCAGGACCGCCTCGAGATCCTCCGCGAGGCCGATGCCATCGCTCGCGAGGAGCTCACCAAGGCCGGACTCGACCAGGACATCTGGCAGTGCCCGGTCGTTCTCCTCGCCGACGTCCGCTCGGTCGGCGTGCAGGGCGACGGACGCACCTACGGCCACCCGATCGTGCTGCGTCCGGTGTCGAGTGAAGACGCCATGACCGCCGACTGGACACGCCTGCCCTATGACGTGCTGGCCAAGATCTCCAACCGGATCACCAACGGCGTGCGCGACGTCAACCGCGTCGTGCTCGACGTGACGTCGAAGCCGCCGGGGACCATCGAATGGGAGTGAGCGTCTCGCTCACCTGATCTCGAACGGGCACGGACCATCACGGTCCGTGCCCGTTCGCGTTATTTCGGGCAGGATGAGCGTATGACCAAGGCGCGGACGAAGATCACGGTGATCGGTGCAGGCAGTGTGGGCGTCAGCGTCGCGTATGCGGCGCTGATCCGGGGGAGTGCGGCCGAGGTCGCGCTCTACGACATCGCCACCGACAAGGTGGATGCCGAGGTGCTCGATCTCGCGCACGGGACGCAGTTCACCTCCGCGGCCGTGAGCGGCGGCTCCGACCTCGCCGTCGTCGAGGGCAGCGACGTGATCGTCGTCACCGCCGGAGCGAAGCAGCAGCCGGGACAGACCCGCATGGAGCTCTCGGGCATCAACGCTCGTCTGCTCGAGAAGCTCATGCCGCAGCTCGTCGAGCGCGCGCCGAACGCCGTCTTCATCATCGTCACGAATCCGGCCGATGTGATGACGGTCGTCGCCCAGCGTGTCTCGGGCCTGCCGCCGCATCGCGTCTTCGGATCCGGAACCGTGCTCGACACGTCGCGTCTGCGCTGGCGGCTCGCGCATCGCGCGAATGTGAGCACCGCGAGCGTGCACGCCGACATCGTGGGCGAGCACGGCGACACGGAGTTCCCGCTCTGGTCGAACGCGACCATCGGCTCGGTGCCGATTCTCGACTGGCCCGCCGATGAGCCGTTCACCGTCGACGAGCTCGACCGCATCGCCGTCGAGGTGCGCGATGCGGCCTATGCCGTCATCCGCGGCAAGGGAGCCACGAATCTCGCGATCGGTGTCAGCTGCGCCCGCATCGCCGAGGCAGTGCTGCACGACGAGCGGGCGGTGCTTCCGGTCGCGACGGTGCTCGACGGCGAATACGGGCTTCGCGGTGTCGCGCTGTCGGTGCCCTCGGTGGTGGGCGCTGCCGGGGCCGTGCCGTTGGCCGAGACGCCCATGAGCGAGCACGAACTCGCACTGCTGCGGGCCTCGGCCGACGCGATCCGGGCTGCGGTCGACGAGCTCGACTGATCGGCCACCGGAGATTCCCGGAGTTTTTTCGCGGAGATGTCGATCTGCGGCATCTTCGTTCGACGTCTTCAATGAGAGGGTCGACAGGCGGCCCCACCACCGAGGAGAACACCATGAAGTACATGCTGATCATGCGCTCGAACGACGAAGCGGTCGAGGCGTACAAGGAGATGCCGTTCGAGCAGGTCATCGAGGCGATGGGCAAGTACAACGAGTCGATGATCAAGGCCGGCGTGCTGGCTGCGGGCGAGGGCCTCAGCGACGCGGCGGAGGGATTCGTCGTCGACTTCAGCGCCGAGAAGCCTCTCATCACCGACGGCCCCTACGGAGAGACGAAGGAGCTGTTCAACGGCTTCTGGATCCTCGAGGTCTCCAGTCGTGAAGAGGCGGCGGAGTGGGCGAGCAGGGCTCCCCTCGGCAAGGGGTCGTTCCTCGAGGTGCGGCGCGTGACCGACGAGTCCGACTTCCCGGCCGACAACGAATGGATCGAGAAGGAGAAGGGCTGGCGCGAAGAGGATGAGGCGCGTCGCGCCCAGCAGTGAGATGACCGACTCCGCACACCGCGAGACGGTCCGCCACGCACCCGACGAGGGCGTGCGGCGGGCCGTCGCCGCCGTGTGGCGCATCGAGTCGGCGAAGATCGTCGCGACCCTGACGCGTGTGGTCGGCGACTTCGGCCTCGCCGAGGACCTCGCGCAGGAGGCGCTGCTCGATGCCCTGCGGCAGTGGCCGGTCGAGGGCGTGCCGCGCAACGGCGCCGCCTGGCTCACGGCGGTCGCGAAGCGCAAGGCGATCGACGGCTGGCGGCGCCGCGAACGTCTCGACGACCGGATGGCCGTGCTCGCCCACGACCTCGAGCGAGAGCAGGCGGATGCCGCAGACGCGCCGCCCTGGGACCCGGATGCGGTCGACGACGACGTGCTGCGGCTGATCTTCATCTCGTGCCACCCGGTGCTCTCGCGCGAGGCGCAGGTGGCGCTCACCCTCCGCGTGGTGGGCGGCCTGTCGAGCGAGGAGATCGCCCGGGCGTTCCTCGTGCCGACGGCGACCGTGCAGCAGCGCATCGTGCGGGCCAAGAAGACTCTCGGTGCGGCGCAGGTCCCGTTCGAGATGCCACCACGGGAGGAGCACGCAGAGCGCCTGGGAGCGATCCTGGGCGTGCTCTACCTGATCTTCAACGAGGGGCACGCCGCGAGCAGCGGTCCCGACTGGATGCGCCCCGAGCTGAGTATCGAGGCGATCAGACTCACGCGGGTGCTGGCCGCGCTGATGCCGCGCGAGCGCGACGTGCACAGCCTGCTGGCCCTGATGGAGCTCACCGCCGCGCGGTTCCCCGCCCGGATCGATGCCCACGGCGAACCGGTGCTCCTGTCCGACCAGGACCGTCGTCGCTGGGATCGCAGCCGCATCGCGCGGGGACGTGCTGCGCTCGCGGCCGCTGACGCACTCGGCTCGGGTCGCGGCCCCTACGGCCTTCAGGCGGGGATCGCGGAATGCCATGCGACAGCCGCGTCCGTCGACGACACCGACTGGGAGCGGATCGTGCTCCTGTACGAGGCGCTCGGTCGGATCGCTCCCTCGCCGGTCGTGGAGCTCAACCGGGCGGCTGCCGTCGCGATGGCGACGGGCCCGGCATCCGCTCTGCAGATCATCGACCGGCTCGGCGCCTCGGGTGCGCTGGCCGGTTACCACCTGCTGCCCGCGACGCGGGGGGAACTGCTGCTGCGACTCGGTCGCGCGGAGGAGGCGCGCAGCGAGTTCGCCGTCGCCGCAGCGCTCGCAGGCAACGACAGGGAGCGGGCGCTGCTGCAGGCCAAGGCCGACGCGCGCTGAGCAGACGGCACACAGAGAAACCGCCCTCTTCACCAGCGTCGCTGGGGAAGAGGGCGGTTTCCTGTGTTGCTATGAGGTCAGCTGCGGGCCTTGCTGCCGCGGTTGACGATCAGGCCGTAGATCAGCAGCACGATGATCGAGCCGCCGATGGCGAGGAGCCACGTGCCCAGGTCCCAGAACTCCGTGAGAGGACGGTTCAGGATCAGGCTTCCGAGCCAGCCGCCGAGGAGGGCGCCGACGACGCCGAGCAGGAGGGTGATGAACCATCCGCCACCCTGCTTGCCGGGAAGGATCAGCTTCGCGATGGCTCCGGCGATGAGGCCGAGAAGAAGGAATCCGAGAAAGCTCATGTTCAGCTCCTTTGTTTCGTGAGCCCTGGGGTGCCAGGGCTCGTGTGATCCACTGTGCCCTCTCAGCTGATTATCAGCCAACCCCTTGCGCTGGAGGCCTCGGATATGCCAAGAGGCCCGCCCCCGAAGGGACGGGCCTCTGAGTGAGGCGGTTCGCGGTCAGTTGTTGCCGCGGACGATCGCGATGATGCGCAGGATCTCGACGTAGAGCCAGACGACCGTGACCATGATGCCGAAGGCGCCGAGCCAGCCGTACTTGCGGGGAGCGCCGTTGCGCACGCCCTGCTGGATCTGGTCGAAGTCGAGGACCAGCGAGTAGGCCGCCATGATGACGACCAGGACGCCGATGATCAGACCGAGCGGGATGCCGAAGATCTCAGCGCTGTAGAGGCCGAACGCCTGTCCCTGGGGGAGGACGCCGGTCCACATGAGCACGAGGTTCAGCAGCGAGAACACGAGGTAGCCGACCATGGCGATCATGAAGATCTTGGTGGCCTTCTTCGACGCGCGGACCTTGCCGCTGGCGAAGAGAGCGAGGGTCACGCCGACGACCGAGACCGTGGCCAGGGTCGCCTGCATGACGATGCCGGGCCACAGGACCTCGAAGAACGCCGAGATGCCGCCGATGAAGAGGCCCTCGAATGCGGCGTAGGCGAAGATCAGCGCGGGGCGCACCTTCTTGCGCGAGGTGAACGTGATGACCATCGCGAGCACGAAGCCGCCGAGCGCGCCGACGATCCACGGCATGAGGTTCGGCTCGAAGCGGTTGTAAGGGTTCAGCTCGGGAGCGGCGACGCCGCCCAGAGTCAGGAACCAGCCGACGGCGGCGGTGACGAGCAGGATGGCGAAGAGTCCGGCGGTCTTCCAGACGGTGTCCTCGACGGACATGCGGTCGGTCTCGATCGCTCCGGCCGGGGGAGCCGCGTACATGCCCTCCAGCTGTGCGTTCGCCGCGGCGTCCATGGTGCCGTGCTGGAACGATGCGGCTTGCGCCCCCTGCGCTCCCTGCGGGGCACCCGGGTAGGTCGCGACGTTGCGCGGATCCTGCTGCTGGAACGCCGGGTTGTTGAAGGCGAAGTTGCTCATGTGGGCCTCACTCCAAAGTGGGTTGTAGGTCGCTTTCCTCCACGATACCCGGAAGGGCAGGTCATCAGGGTGTTCTACGCTGAGAGCGTGCCCAGGAAATCGCCTCTCGTGATCGGGCATCGCGGTGCGCCCGGCTATCGTCCGGAACACAGTCGCTCGTCATACGAGCTCGCCCTCGCGATGGGAGTCGATGCGGTCGAACCCGACGTCGTCGCCACGAAGGACGGCGTGCTCATCGTGCGGCACGAGAACGAGATCTCCGGCACCACGGATGTGGCCGAGCACCGGGAGTTCGCCGACCGGAAGACGACCAAGCGCGTCGACGGCGAGGCCCTCACCGGCTGGTTCACCGAGGACTTCACCTGGGATGAGCTCACGACGTTGCGCAGCCGGGAGCGCCTCCCGAAGGTGCGCGTGTCGAGCGCGAGCTTCGACGGTTCGCAGGCGATCCTGCGGTTGACCGACGTGCTCGACATCGTCCGGGCCGGCTCGGTCGAGTACGGACGCGAGATCGGCGTGGTGCTCGAGGTCAAGCACGCCACATACTTCGCGAGCATCGGCCTCGACCTCGCGCCGCTGATCGAACGCGACCTGCGTGCGGCGGGGTGGGCCGAGGGCGAGCTGCCGCTGATCGTGGAGTCCTTCGAGTCGACGATCCTCGGACAGCTGAGGGCCCGAGGCATCGCGGCGTCGTACGTCTATCTGATCGAGGCGTCGGGACGCGCGTACGATCTGGTCGTCGCTCAGGGCACGCAGGCGCCCACGTATGCGGCCACCGTCACCCCGCAGGGACTCGATGCGCTCGTCGGCCGGGTCGACGGAATCAGCGTCGACAAGCGCATGCTGCTCGCCGCAGGCAACTCGATCGTCCCCGATGCGCACGCGCGCGGGCTCACGGTCTTCACATGGACCTGTCGGCCGGAGAACGCCTTCCTCTCGGCGGAGTTCCGCGGCCACGGAGGCAAGAGCGCCTACGGGGACTACGAGGCCGAATGGGGCGTCATCGCTCGCACGGGAGTCGACGGGGTCTTCGTCGATCACCCCGACCTCGGGGTCGGATTCTTTCGCGGCTGACCTCGATCAGAACGGGCCGAGCACGTCCGGAACGGGGCGATCGAGGTGGAGCGCTCGCAGCGGCTCGAGGATCTCGCGCTCCTCGAAGCGGAAGTGCGACTCCATGATCGCGCCGATGCCGTCGAGGTGGCGCTTCAGCGTCTCGCTGCCCTCTCCGCTCTCGACGGCCGTGCGGAGTCCTCCGAGCAGGTGGGCCAGCATCGAGTGATCCTGCATCAGCTTGGCGATCACGTCGCCGAGTTCCGGGTGCTGGTCGCGCAGCGCGGGGAACAGGGCGCGGTCCTCGCTCAGATGATGCCCATCGAGGGCCGAGCAGAAGCCGATGCAGAACAGCGCGAGCTCGCTCGTGGCATCCGGAGCATCCGAACCGTCCTGCACCGCCTCCCTCGTGGCCTCGAGGGCGGCGCGGAGTCTCGTGTGCGCCCGGCGCAGCTCTGCGTCCCAGGCGATCAGGCGATCGGCATCCATCCCGGCAATTCTAGAGCCGGCATCCGCGGTCAGAGCGTGCGGTCGAAGGCGCCGCGGCGCGACACGATCTCCTTGCCGAGAGGCATCAGCGAGACGGGCACCATCTTGAAGTCGGCGATGCCCATCGGGATGCCGATGATCGTGATGCAGAGCGCGAGGCCGGAGACGATGTGTCCGATCGCCAACCACCAGCCGGCGAGGATGACCCAGAGCACGTTGCCGAGGAACGAGCCGACTCCGGAGGTCGGCTTGCTGACGATCTCACGCCCGAACGGCCAGATCGCGTAGCGGGCGATGCGGAACGAGGCGATGGCCCAGGGGATCGTCACGATCGGAATGCACAGCAGGATGCCGGCCAGCATGTAGCCGAGGAAGAGAGCGAGTCCGGCGAAGACCAGCCAGATGATGTTGAGGATCGTGCGCACGGGCCGATTCTCGCATCGACGTCTGAGCATCCGCCTGTTCGCGGCCTCCCGGGCCGATGGCGAACCGCCACCGGTCGTTCACCATCCGTGCACCTGCACGCCGTCGTTCGGCCATGCGGAATCGCTGATGTGGAGTCCTACCCGACTGATTCCCTCAGGAGCCCTATGTCCCGCCTGCACTCTGCGGCTGCGGTCACGACGGTCTGCGCACTCAGCGCTGCCGCCCTGCTCGCCGTGCCGCTCGCCGCCACCGGAGCCGAACCCGGTGTCCGCATCAACGAAGTCGAGTCGAGCGGGGGAGCACCCGGCGACTGGATCGAGTTCGTCAACACGTCGGCCGTCGCGGTCGACCTGAGCGGTTTCGTCGTCAAGGACGACGGCGAAGATGAGGCGTACACATTCCCGGACGGATCGGTGATCGAGCCCGGCGCGCATCTCGTTCTCGACCAGGCCGATGCGGGAGCGGGCGACTTCGCCTTCGGCCTCGGCAAAGAAGACCAGGTGCGACTGTTCGACCCGAGCGCCGTGCTCGTGGACGAGACATCGTGGGCGGCTCACGCTGCAGTGTCCTGGGGAGCGCGGGAGGTCGACGGCATCGTCGAATGGGCGGAGACGTCCGAGTCCACGAAGGGCGCGGCGAACGTCTTCGCATCCGACGAACCTCTGGGCGGCACCATCGCGATCAACGAGGTCGACTCGCAGCCGGCGGACTGGGTGGAGTTCCACAACGCGGGCGATGCCCCTCTCGACATCTCGGGCTACGAGATCCGCGACAACTCCGACGACCACCGCTGGCAGTTCCTGCCGGACACGGAGATCGCCGCCGGCGAGTTCCTCGTCGTCGAGGAGGGGGCCATCGGTCTCGTCGGTGGCGTCGAGACGGCCTTCCGCGATCCGATCGGAATCGGCAGCGCCGACCGCATCCGCCTGTTCGACACGGCTGGCGTGCTGGTCGACGACACGCAGGCATGGAGCGGCCATGCCGCCATCGACGGCGACGCCATCGCCGCGACCCTCGCTCGCTGCCCCGACGGAGAGGGCGCCTTCGTGCTCGCATATGCGACCCCGGGGGCGACGAACACGTGCGTCATGCCGGACGTCGTGATCAACGAGATCGAGTCCGACGGCGACGCGACCGACTGGGCCGAGGTCGTCAACTCGGGCAGCACACCGGTCGACCTCTCCGGCTGGACCGTCATGGACGGCGACCCGGTCGGCCACGCGGCGGAGACGACGCCGCTGCCCGCGGGCACCGTGCTCGAACCCGGCGCGTACCTCGTCTTCGACCAGCCGAAGGACTTCGTGTTCGGTCTGGGCAACGGCGACACCGTCACGCTGCGCGACGCGAACCTCAACATCGTCGACGAGCACGTCTACGCGGCGCATGCGGCGGGCGTCCTCGCGCGATGCGCGGACGGAGCTGGAGAGTTCGCCGACATCGCGGTCTCGACCAAGGGCCAGCGCAACGCGTGCGGCAACCCGGTGCGGATCAACGAGGTCGAGTCCGACGGCGGATCGCCCGGTGACTGGGCCGAACTCGTCAACCCGACCGCATCCGCCCTCGACGTCTCCGGCGTCGTCGTGAAGGACGACGACGACACCCACTCCTACGTCATTCCGGCCGCGACCACCATCGCCGCGGGCGGATACCTCGTCATCGAGGGCACGGACCTCGGCTTCGGTCTGGGTGACGGCGACTCCGTTCGCGTCTTCGACGGAGATCTGCTCATCGACTCCACCACGTGGGGCGCAGGGCACGCGGCCACCACGTGGGGGCGCTGCCCGGACATCGCCGGCACCTTCGCGGCGACCGCGGAGAGCACGAAGGGTGCGGCGAACATCTGCGCCGGCGAGATCCCCGTCTCGCCATGGCCGGGGTCGGCCGACGTCCGGGTGCTCGACACCGCACCGACGTTCCTCGAGGACAGCTCGGGTCTCGACGTGCAGGAGACGTCGGACGGATCGTTCCTCTGGGCCGTGGACAACGGCGAGGGGCGCATCTGGAAGCTCGAGGCCCACGCCGACGGCTCGTTCTCGCAGATCGCCGGGTGGGAGTCGGGCAAGCGCGTGCGATTCCAGAAGGATGCCGGCGACCCGAACGCCGCAGGCCCCGACACCGAGGGCATCACCGTCGACGGCGAGGGATCGGTCTACGTCGCCTCCGAGCGCGACAACAGCGCCAAGGGCGTGAACCAGAACACCATCCTGAGGGTCGACCCCGAAGCCTCCGCCGACGACCTCGTCGCCGAGCAGGAGTGGGATCTGACCTCGTCGCTCCCCGCCGTGGGAGCGAACCTCGGCATGGAGGCGGTGCAGTGGGTGCCGGACAGCGCTCTTGACGGCGCACTCTTCGACGTCAACACCGCGGCCCCGTACGACTCGGCAGACTACGCCGGACACGGCGGCGGCCTGTTCTTCGTCGCGGTCGAGGACAACGGTCACGTCTACGC
The DNA here is from genome assembly GCF_001428975.1 of Microbacterium sp. Root280D1. Classification (NCBI taxonomy): domain Bacteria; kingdom Bacillati; phylum Actinomycetota; class Actinomycetes; order Micrococcales; family Microbacteriaceae; genus Microbacterium; species Microbacterium sp. Root280D1. The sequence continues at coordinate 1,162,559 of NZ_LMJK01000001.1, forward strand.
GTTCGCGCTCGGCGCCGACGGCCGGGCCACGCTGGTGTCGGAGATCGCACCCGGTCTGCCCGGCGTCATGGCGCTCGACTACGACAGCGTGCTCGACGTGCTGTGGGCGGTCTGCGACGACGGCTGCCAGGGGCAGTCGGCCCAGATCACGCTGAACGGCACCGAACAGCCCGGCATCGCGCACTTCGCCCGCCCTGCCGGCATGCCCGACATCAACAACGAGGGATTCGCGACCGCCCCGGCCTCGCTGTCGGTCGACGGTGAGCGTCCGGTCTGGTGGTTCGCCGACGGTTTCGCCGCCGAGGCGCTGCGAGTCGGCACCCTTCCCGGAGTGACCGGAGAGACGCCCGGCGAAGGGCCCGGGGAGAACCCGGGGCAGACTCCTGGCGAAGGCCCGGTCTCGAGCCAGCCCGGCGGTGCGCCTTCCGGTGACGACCGTGACGGTGCCGCCGGCCTCGCTGCGACCGGCGCGGAGGCGCCCGTGGCCCTGATCGCTCTGGCCCTGATGCTCGTCGTCGGCGGTGCGCTCGTCGCCGGTCGGCGCCGGCGCGTCAGCTGACACGAGCGACGCGACGAGGATGGGGCGGATGCACGGGATCCCGTGCATCCGCCCCATCCGCCGGCAGTGTCGGTGGCGCGGCCTAGACTCGTAGAGCCATGACCGAAGCCCCCCTCATCGTCCCCGGATCCGTCGGCCCTCGCTCCACCGGAGCGCAGGGACAGGACGACCTCCTCGCCGGCCTCAACCCGCAGCAGCTCGAAGCGGTGACCTACCGCGGACCCGCGCTGCTGATCGTCGCGGGTGCAGGCTCCGGCAAGACCAGCGTGCTGACACGGCGCATCGCCTCTCTGCTGAGGTCACGCGAGGCATGGCCCAGCCAGATCCTCGCGATCACCTTCACCAACAAGGCCGCCGGTGAGATGCGCGAGCGCGTCGAGGCGATCGTGGGCGACGCGGCGCGGGGCATGTGGATCTCGACGTTCCACTCCGCCTGCGTGCGGATCCTCCGGCGTGAGGCTCAGCAGTTCGGGTTCACCAAGTCGTTCACGATCTACGACTCCGGTGATTCGCGGGCGCTCATCAAGCGGCTGGTCAAGCAGCACGAGGCCGATGCCTACGGTCTCACGCCCGGGGCCGTGCAGTCGCGCATCTCCAAGCTCAAGAACGAGCTGTCGGATGCCGACGCGTATGCGCGACAGGCGAACATGAACGACCCGGCCGAGCGGATCTTCGTCGAGCTTTTCGCCGACTACCAGCGGCAGCTGCAGAAGGCGAACGCGTTCGATTTCGACGACCTGATCGGCCAGACCGTCTATCTGTTCCGCGCCTTCCCGCAGGTCGCCGACACCTATCGGCGCAGGTTCCGTCATGTGCTGGTCGACGAGTACCAGGACACGAACCACGCTCAGTACGCCCTCATCCACGAGCTGACGCGTCCGGTCTCGGGCGATTCGCCCGATCCGTATGCCTCCGACGGCATGATGATCTTCGAGCCGGAGACCACGCCGGAGCTCGAAGGCGCGTCACTCACCGTGGTGGGTGATTCCGACCAGTCGATCTACGCCTTCCGCGGCGCCGACATCCGCAACATCAGCGAGTTCGAGCGCGACTTCCCCGGCGCTCGCGTCGTGCTGCTCGAGCAGAACTACCGTTCGACGCAGAACATCCTCTCGGCGGCGAACGCGGTGATCGGCAACAACTTCGATCGCAAGGACAAGAAGCTCTGGAGCGACAAGGGCGACGGCGACATGATCGTCGGCTTCACCGGGTACTCCCAGCACGATGAGGCCCAATTCGTCGCCGACGAGGTCGAGGCGCTGCATCGCGCCGGCATGCCGTACTCCGAGATGGCCGTCTTCTACCGCACGAACTCGCAATCGCGTGCGCTGGAGGAGATCTTCATCCGCTCCGCCGTGCCCTACAAGATCATGGGCGGCACGAAGTTCTACGAGCGTGCCGAGATCAAGGACGCCCTCGCCTACCTGGTCGCCGTCGCGAACCCGGCCGACGAGATGGCTGTCCGCCGCATCCTGAACAAGCCCAGGCGCGGCATCGGCGATGTGACCGAGACGGCGATCGCCCGGTTCGCCGAAGACCACGACATCACGTTCCGGCAGGCCCTGTCCGTGCCCGAGCAGCTGGGCTTCGGTCCGAAGATCCAGGCCGGCATCGCCCAGCTCGATGCCGTGCTGGCCGAGGCGACGGAGATCATGCTCCCCGCCTCCGGCGAGGTTCCCGCTCCGACCACCGTCGCCGACGGGCTCAGCGTGCTGCTGTCGAAGAGCGGCTACCTCGACGCCCTGCGGGCGAGCCGCGACCCACAGGATGAGGCGCGCGTCGAGAACCTCGACGAGTTCGTCGCCGTCGCGCGGGACTTCGCGCGCAACAATCCTGACGGGACGATCGTGGACTTCCTCACAGAGGTCGCCCTGGTCTCGGATGCCGATGACCTCGATGACGAATCAGGGTCGGTGTCGATGATGACGATGCACACCGCGAAGGGGCTCGAGTACGACGCGGTCTTCGTGACCGGCGTCGAAGAGGATCTGATCCCGCACCGCATCTCGGCGGGGGAGCCGGGCGGTCCTCAGGAAGAGCGGAGGCTCTTCTACGTCGGCATCACGCGCGCGCGGAAGCGCCTGCACCTGTCGCTCGCGATGACCAGGGCCCAGTTCGGCGAGGTCTCGGTCGCGATGCCCAGCCGCTTCCTGCAGGAGATCCCCGCCGGACTCATCGACTGGCGCCAGTCGCCCGGCGACGTCAACTCCCGGGGAGGCATGCAGTCCCGTGCGCTCAATGCGCGCCGGGCAGGCGGATTCGGCGGCTCCGGCGGCTCCGGTTCCGGCGACCGTTTCGCGGTGAAGCAGCTGCCGGGGCGCGACTCTCTCAAGCCGCTCTCGACCGCGATGGACAAGTTCCCCAACCGCGTGACGGCGAAGATGCGTGACAACGGCGACCTCGAACTCGCCGCCGGGGATCGCATCCGCCACACGGACTTCGGCGACGGACGGGTCGACGCGGTGACGGGCGAGGGTGCCAAGCGCATCGCGCACGTGCGCTTCGATTCCGCCGGCCAGAAGAAGCTCCTGATCAAGGTCGCGCCGATCGAGAAGATCTAGCCCTCTGGCGGGTTAGGCTGGCTGATATGGCCCTGTTCTCCCGCCGCAAGAAGTCCGCCGACGACGTCGTCGCCGACCAGTTCGACACCGAGACCGAGGAGTCCGCCGACGAGACTCCGGACGGTGCGGAGGCGCCGGCGGACGCCGCCGAGGCCACGCCCACCATCGGTATCTCCGTCCAGGCGTTCCGTGGGGTCGGTGCTCAGGCCGGACCGGAGGTCGAGCTGCCCGGTCCTGACGCGCCGGCAGCAGGGGCGCCTGCGACAGCACCCGCCCCTGCTCCCGCTGCGCCGGCACCCGCCCCCGTGGCCGAGCCCGAGCGTCGACTGCCGCTGGCGCCCGCGATGCCGCCCGAGCAGACCGAGACCGTCCCGGGCATGAAGGACAACGTCCTGCTGCGTGAATCCCTGAAAGAGGTCGAGCAGGGCGCCACGAACGAGCAGCTGCTCGGAGTGCTCCGCCAGGCGCTGCAGGGGCACATGTACATCCGCGTCAACGGTGACGCACGCGCGCAGATCAGTGAGGGCAAGCCTCTCGCTGTCGCGGTCGTGCGTGATGGCGATCGTCAGTTCATGCTCGCGTTCAGTTCGGCCGCCGCTGTCCGAGACTCCGTGCAGCTCGAGAAGGACCCGACGGCGACATCTGCCGTCGCCCAGCCCGTCACGTCCGTTCTGCAGCAGGTCGTCTCGGGTGACTTCGCCGGCCTCATCGTCGACAACGCCTCTGCACCGCACCGCGTGGTGTTCCCGTCCGAGCTCCTGCAGAAGGCGCTCGAGCAGGCAGACGTCGACATGACGGTCAAGTCGCTGATCGCCGCGCCGCGAGAGCAGGACACCGCATCGAAGGTCGGTGAGGCGCTCGCGACGAAGCGCATGTGGGTCGCCGTCAACGAGGGAAATCCCGGCGGACAGGTCGGGATCGCCGAAGCGCAGACTCCCGACGGCAAGCGGTTCCTCCAGCTCTTCTCGCACCCGCTCGAGGTGCTCGCGCTCGGTCGGGGCGATCGACCGCTGCCGTTCGAGCCGCTGCAGCTGGCCAAGATCCTCTCCAGCCACATCGATATGGCCGGGGTCATCATCGATCCGGCCGGCCCCAGCATCGTGGTCGAGCGCGACGCTCTCACCTCGGTGCTGATCCTCGCGATCGACATCGACGACTGACGGGCTTCCCCCGCGTCGCACCGGCCCTCTAGGGTCGGAGCATGGCCTCAGAACGCGTGACCCTGACAGTCATCGATCCCGATGGAGAGCGCGAGGTCGCGCTCTCGAGCCCGAACAGGGTCGTCTGGCCGAAGGACGGCATCACGAAGGCCGAGCTCGCGGAGTACTTCCAGCTCGTCAGCGTGCCGTTCCTCGAGGCGAACGGGAATCGTCCCGTCTCGCTCGAGCGCTTCCGCGACGGCGTGGGAAGCGACGGGTTCTTCTCGAAGAACCCGCCCAAGGGAACGCCCGACTATGTCGACGCCGTCACCGTGACCTACAACAGTGCGCGTCGGCATCCGCAGATCGTCCTGAATCGCCCGAGCGCGATCGTCTGGGCGGCGCAGATGAACACGATCGTCTTCCACCCCTGGGCGTCCCTCGCCACCGACCCGGACAATCCCGTCGAGTTGCGGATCGACCTCGACCCGCAGCCCGGCACGGGGTTCGCGGATGCCATCCCCGCCGCGCACGCGCTGAGAGAGGTGCTCGAGGAGGTCGGTCTCACCGCGTTCGTGAAGACCAGCGGCAACCGTGGACTGCACGTGTTCGCGCCCATCGAACCGACTCATGAGTTCCTCGATGTGCGGCACGCCGTGATCGCAGCCGGCCGCGAGCTGGAGCGACGGATGCCGGAGCAGGTCACGATGAGCTGGTGGAAGGAGGAGCGTGGTCAGCGGGTCTTCATCGACTTCAACCAGGCGAACCGCGACCGCACGATGGCCGGTGCCTACAGCCCCCGCGCGCTTCCCGGGGCCACGGTCTCGACGCCCGTGTACTGGGACGAGCTGGACGGTCTCGACCCCGCGGTCTTCACCGTCCGCAGCATCCCGAAGAGACTCGCCGAGGTCGGTGATCCCTGGGCGGGCAAGCAGGACGAGCCGGGGCGCATCGACACGCTTCTCGAGTGGTGGGAGCGGGACAAGGCGGCGGGCCTCGGCGAGTTGTCGTTCCCGCCCGAGTTTCCCAAGATGCCCGGAGAGCCCCCACGCGTGCAGCCCAGCAAGAAGGTCGACGCCCACTGGGATGCGAACGGTGATCCCGTCGAGGAGTGAGCCTCAGCCGATGACCTCGGCCAGGTCGTACCCGGCCACGGTGTCGAGCTGGTCGTAGGTGCACGACCGCGCATCCCGGTCCGGACGCCAGCGGTCGAACTGCACCGTATGGCGGAACCGCGAACCCTCGAGCTGGTCGTAGCGCACCTCGAGCACGAGCTCGGGGCGCAGCCGGACGAACGAGACATCCTTGGACCCGCTGAAGCGCGAACGCTCACCCTCACCGGTGAGGGCCTCGCCGGAGTCGTCGCGCTGCACGAGCGGGGCGAGCTCCTCGACGAGCTCCCGGCGGCGCACATCACTCCATGCGGCCACGCCGCCGACCTGCCGCAGGGTGCCGTCGGAGTCGTAGAGGCCGACGAGCAGAGACCCGACGCCCGACCCGGACTTGTGCACGCGGTAGCCGAGCGCGACCACGTCAGCGGTGCGGGCATGCTTGATCTTGATGAGGGTGCGCTTTCCGGGCGCGTACGGCTGATCGAGTGGCTTGGCGACGACCCCGTCGAGCCCTGCGCCCTCGAACTCGGCGAGCCAGCGCACGGCGGCGTCCCGATCGCGGGTGGTGCGCGTGATGTGCAGGGGATGCTCGACCCCTTCCATCAGGGTCTCCAGGCGCGCGCGGCGTTCGGCGAACGGAGTGCTCAGGAGGTCTTCGTCGTCGACGGCCAGCAGATCGAAGGCGATGAACATCGCAGGCGTCTCCGCGGCGAGCTTCGCCACTCGTGAGGCCGCGGGATGGATGCGCTGACTCAGCGCCTCCCAATCGAGTCGCTGCGCCCCCTCGTGTCCCGTGGCCACGACGATCTCTCCGTCGAGCAGGCACGGCCTCGGAAGCAGTCGCGGGATCGCCTCGACGAGCTCGGGGAAGTATCTCGTCAGCGGTTTCGCGCCGCGGGAGCCGATCTCGACGGTCTCGCCGTCCCAGGCGATCAGCCCGCGGAATCCGTCCCACTTGGGCTCGAACAGCAGCCCTCCGGCGGTCTTCGCGGGATCGGGGACGGATGCTGCCGCCTTCGCCAGCATCGGGGACGGGATCTCGTAGCGCATGGATCCATCCTGGCGTCGGTCGCGTCGTGGCAGAAGGGTGATTTCGCCCGTCAGGAGAAGAGGTCGTCGAGGGAGACGCGCATGCCGGCATCCTTGAGCGCCGTGCGGGCGGCATGCCATCCCGCCATGCCGTTGACGCCCGGGCCGGGCGGTGTCGACGCCGACGCGAGGTACACCCCGTGCATCGGAGTGCGCCAGGGCGCGATGCCGAGGACCGGGCGCCGCAGCGCCTGCGGGATCGTGAACGCCCCGCCGAGGATGTCGCCGCCGATCTCCGACGGGTTGACCGCCTCGCGCGACGACGCCGGCACCGAGTGGTGCGCGAGGATGAGGTCCCGGAATCCCGGTGCGAATCGCTCGACCTGGCGCGTGATGAGTTCGGTGGCGTCGAGATCGGAGTCCTGGGGAACATGGATGTACGCCCACAGCACCGCCTTGCCCTCCGGCGCCCTGCTGGGGTCGAAGACCGAGGGCTGCACCGTCAGGACGTACGGTCGGTCGCTGATCCGTCCCCCGGCGACAGCGTTCTCACTCGCCCACGTCTCCGCGGCCGATCCACCGATGTGGACGGTGGGCGACTGGGCGACGTCAGGATTCGCCCAGGGAATCGGCCCGTCGAGAGCGAAATCCACCTTCGCAGCGGCGGGGCCGTATCGGTAGTTGCGGATCGCCCGCGCGTAGGCCGCGGGGATGTCCGGATGGGTGAGGGTGAGGCGGGGCGATGTGTTCAGCATCAGCAGATCACCACGGGCGGGTTCGCCCCAGTCGAGCGATCCCAGGTCGGTGACGTGGATGCCCGATTCGACGGATCCGCCATGAGCCTCGATATCGGCGACCATGCTGTCGGCGATGCGCTGCGCGCCGCCTCGCGGGTACATCCATCCGCCGGCGTGCGCCTGCGCGGCGAGCAGCAGCCCGGCTGCGGCACCGGCGAGCGAGGGGAGCGGGGTGTTCGCGTGCGCCAGGACACCGGCCATCAGCGCGGCGGCCTCTTCGGTGCGGAAGCTGCGCCGGGCGAGCGGCGTGCCCTGGTCGAGCATCCGCAGCGCGAACCGGAGAGCCGTGATCGGCTCGCGAGGCACCCTGAGCATCTGATTGCCGGTGAAGTCGACGACACCCTCGACGTGAGTGCTGAGCGGGCGCAGGAGCGACAGCCAGGCCCGCTCGTCGACGCCGAGCCCTGCCGCGGTGCGTTCGATGTCGCGCCATGCGATTCCGGCTCTGCCGCCGTCTAGCGGGTGCGCGTACGAGATGTCGGGGAGGATCCAGTCCACCCGTTCGGCGAGGCCGAACGCCTGGAAGAACGACGAGGAGAGCGCGGCCGGGTGCACGGCGGCGCAGACGTCGTGCCGGAATCCCGAGAGGGTCGATTCCGTCGTGCGGACTCCGCCGCCGATCGTGTCGGCAGCTTCGAGCACGTGCACCTCGTAGCCGGCGCGCGCGAGGGACACAGCCGCCGCCAGGCCGTTCGGTCCGGAGCCGATGATCGTCGCGCGTGCCATTCGGCCAGTCTTCCATGCCCGGGCGTGAGATCCTTGAGGAAATGAATGAAGTTCAGGGCCCGACCCCCACAGGCAACTCCCGTCCGTACCGAACCCTCGCGGAGGCGCTCCGCGCGCATCGCATCGCCGAGGAGAACCACGAGTTCATCTCCGCGATCACCGACGCCGTCGGCATCTCCTCCTATATCGACCGCGGTCGCTACATCGAGGCGATCCGCCGCGGCGACGGCGCCCCGCTGCACATCGGCAAGACCTACACCAACGGCTTCACCGAGGACGAGACGATCGTCATCGGCTCGACGCCCCTGCGACTGCAGCCGAGCGAGGGACGCGCACCGTACTTCTACGTGACGCACCCGAGCGAGTTCCGCCCGATCGCGCCTGTCAAGGCGAAGAGATCGACGACCCCTCGTGTCGCGGCTGCGCCGAAGGCCGAGCGCGCGACCAAGACGGACGAGCGCGACTACGGCGTGTGCGACGTCTGCTTCATGGTGAAGACGCCGGCCGGCGGCTGCGGCTGCGACTGACGTCCTCGTCGGCACCGCGGTGGTGAGCGCTCAGGTGAAGGCGCTCATCCCCGTGATGTCGCGCCCGAGCAGCAGCGCCTGCACGCTCTCGGTGCCCTCATAGGTGTGGATCGCCTCGATGTCGGCCATGTGCTGCATCACACCGTTCTCGAGCAGGATGCCGTTGCCGCCGAGGAGGTCACGGGCGACGGATGCCACGCGTCGAGCTGCTCGCGTGTTGTGGAACTTCGCCAGCGAGGCCTGCGTGGGGCGAAGCTCACCCGCGGTCTCGAGGTCTGCGAGGCGACGGCAGTACAGCTGCATGGCCGTGAGGTCCTCGAGCATGTGCGTGAGGCGCTCCTGCACCATCTGGAACTTGGCGAGCGGCTTGCCGAACTGGATGCGCTGGGTCGAGTAGGCCAGCGCCGCCTCGTAGCAGGCCGTCGCGTGGCCGAGGGCCGACCACGCGACCCCTGAGCGGGTGGCGTAGAGGACGACCGACGCGTCCTTGAAGCTCTTGGTGCCAGGGAGCACGGAGTCGAGCGGCACCCGGACGTCGTCGAGCACGATGTGAGCCTGGTGGATCGCCCGAAGCGAGGCCTTGCCGCGGATCGGCGTCCCTGAGTATCCGGGGGTGTCCTGTTCGACGAGGAAGCACCGGACCGCACCGTGTTCGGGCGCCGTCTCGTCGTCGACGCGGGCCCAGACGAAAGTGATGCCGCCCGAGGCGCCGTTGCCGATCCACTTCTTCGCGCCGCGGATGACCCACTCGTCGCCGTCGCGGCGGGCCACGGTCTCCAGCGATACCGAATCAGACCCGTGGTCGGGCTCGGTGAGGGCGAAGGATCCGAAGACCGAGCCGTCGGCCAGAGCCGTGAGCCACTTCTCCTGCTGAGCGGGGGATCCGAAGAGCGCCAGGGTGCGCAGCGCGAGCCCGCCTTGGACGGCGAGCACGGTGCCGAGCGACCCGTCGCCGCGCGAGATCTCCATGTTCACGAGCCCGGCAGCGAGGGGAGAGAGCCGGGTGAGGGCAGGATGCTCGATGCCATCGACGACGAGATCCATCTCGCCCATTCGGCGCGCGGCCTCGAGTGGATACTCCGCGCGATCCCAGGCGTCCGCCATCTGAGGCCCGACCTCGTCGATGTAGGCCTTGGCGCGATCCCAGGCCGACCGGTCGGCGTCGGGGATGTCGGCGAAGACGGCGTAGTAATCGCTGTCCTGTCGCCCGGTGATGTCGTACGACGAGACGCGCTCGCCGGGCAGGGGAGAGGCTGCGGTGCTCATGGTGACTCCTTCGTGACACCAAGTATCGTACGCTCTGAAACTCGGTTTCACGACTCCGGTGGAGTGAGTCTCGGTTCAGTCGAGTTGAGAGCGCAGGCGCCGGGTGACCTCGGCGATCGGCATCGAGCGAGGGAACACGGCGACGACCACGTCATCCGGAGCCTCGGAGACCGCGTCGGAAGGCACCCCGTAGCGGCGGCGGACGTCGGCGAGCGCCGTCTGCAGCGTCGAGAGCGGCACCTTCTTCTTGCCGCGCAGCAGCTGCCGCAGCACATGGTTGTGCACGGCGGTGACGAGGGCGGAGAACCCGACGGCATCGAGAGGATCGATCCCGGGGAGCGAGCTGCGCAGATAGTCGTCGAACAGCCGCTCGTAGCGGAACACCGTGATGATCTCGCGCTCACGGAGCACCGGCACCTGGCGGACGATCTGATAGCGGCGACGCGCGAGTTCGGGATCGTGCGCGAAGTGGGCGAAGACCGACTCGGATGCCGCACAGACCGCACGCCAGGGGTCGTCATGCCCTTCCGCGAGGAAGGCCCGCAACTGGTCGAGCAGCACCTCATGGTCCGCGAAGACCACATCCTCTTTGCCGCCGAACTGGCGGAAGAAGGTCGAGCGTGAGACGCCTGCGGCCTTCGCGATCTGCTCGACGGAGGTCTGGTCGAAGCCCTGTGACGCGAAGAGCTCGAGTGCAGCGGCCACGACGCCGGTGCGCAGTTCTGCGGATTCGTGCATGGAACGAGCCTAGACCTGTCGATGTCGTCGACGATCATGGGGGTCGCCACAGGGCGTGAGGCCGTGGCGACCGGACGGAGGCGTGGCCGTCTATGCCGTCGGACGGACGCCGCTGACGCGGTTCCAGATCTCCACCCGGTGGGTGAAGTCGGCGAGGGCTTCGGATTCCTCGTCGAAGGCGCGGAGCGAACCGGCGATGGGTTGTGCGCGTTCGTCTTGGATCCAGGTCTGGAAACCGTTCCTGCCGAAGGTCAGGACGATGACGTTCGGCTTGCCGCGCGGGTCCTCGAAGAGCGAGTACCCGGCATGGCCGCGTGCGCGGAGGTCGGCGAGCACGGTGTCACGGTTCATGCCAGTCCTCCAGGGACGCTCAGTTCGCGCACGAGTCCGAGTCGCAGATAGAACGAGAGCGGCAGGGGCAGCACGAGCTGGGTGGCGCCGCCGGGTTCGCCGAATGCGGGAGCCACCCTGCCGCTGTAGATGGGCTCGTCCCAGCGGTAGTAGCCGATGTCCACGAGATCATCCAGGTCGCGGCGAAGCGCGGCATCGCCGGATCGCTCGTATGCGGCACGGACGTGTACGCAATCGCCGATGACGATGAACTGGTGGTACGCCGACGGATTCTCGACCCAGGGGAGCGAGCGCTCAGGATACGCAGCGGGCTGCCCGTTCTCGACGAGGTAGACGTAGCGGGTGTTCACGGGGCCGTACATGTCCCAGACCTCCGCGCCGGCCGGCACGGGCTCGCGAGTGAGGGCGCGGCCGTCGGGGCCGATCCAGAGCTCGGTCATGCGGAGTCCCCGATCCGGCGCACAGCGGTGGAATCCGCTGCCTTGTGCGACCGTGCCATCCGCAGGAACTGGTCGAGCGCCTCGGCTTCGGAGGAGAAGCGCGACGGGCCGAAGAACCGGTCGCCGCGCTCGTCGGTGTCCCACACGATCCACTCATCGCCGTCGCGATCGATCCATGCCGACCGTTCGCGACGGCCGGTTCGCCCGAACCAGTTCGCGGTGGCGGTGAGCTGTTCGTCCTGGATGATGCGCTGTGCGTCGGCGGCGGTGAGGTTCGTCATGGGATCTCCTTAAGCAGGCCCAGCGCGATGAGCTGCTCGGCGGTGAGCGGAAGCTGCACCTGGGAGCCGCCACCCGGCGAGCCGAATCCGGGCGCGATGTCTCCCTGGTACCCCTGTGAACCGAGGTATTCGGGCTTGAGACCGCCCGCCAGGAGTTCGTCCTTGACGTGCTGAGGGGCGCTGTCGAACGCACCACGCAGATCGGACAGATCGCCGACGACCTCGTAGCGGTGGTAATGCGCGGGATTCTCGACGTAGGGCAGGGAACGCTGGTCGTACGTGTACGGCCCGTCATCCGGCACCGGTGAGGTGTATCGACCGTCGGGGGGACCGTAGCGGTCGAGCACGTCACCGGGCTGCGGCGTGTGCGGCTGTCGGATCGGATTGTCGTTGGCATCCAGGACGTACCCGCCGCCGGGCACCTGGCTCCAGTCGATGCTCCCATCCGGCTGAAGGACCTCAGGCCCCTTGGGGATCTGCACGTCGGGGGGGAGCGTGCCGGTGTCCGCGAAGTCGTCGGCGTACTGCGGGTAGTTGCGCTCGAGATATGTCTGGAGCTGCTCGTCGGTGAGCATGCTCTGGTCGCGCACGCTGGGACCGGGCGAGGTGGGCCCGTCCGGCGTCGTGCCGTCGGGCGGGGTGTGGGGAGGCGTGCCGTTCGGGCTGTGCGGTGCTCCGGGGCCGGAGGGAGCGTTTCCGCCGCCCGGTCCGCGCGAGAAGAGGTCTCCGAGGCGCTGGAAGAGCGCCTTGAGTTCGTCCAGGTGCTTGGCGAGAGCCGTGACGGCGTCGACGAGCTTGAGCACCGTGCCGGAGATCCGGGCGGTCATCGCCGAGACCCGGCTCGTCGCCTGCGCGATGACGTACGGGGTTGCAGTGCCGAGTGAGATCACCAGCGTGCTCGCATAGGAGATCAGCGAGCCCACGAGCTGCGAGAGCGTGTCGCGCACGAGCTCATGGACGACCTGGACGAGCATGGATGCCGCTTCCATGCCGGTCTTCATGCCGCCCGCCCACGCGCCCGCGGCGGAGATATGAGCGGCGACGTCCGCCTGGAGTCGGAGGTACGCGGCGATCGCCTCGCCCGACATCGAGCTCACGTCGGCGAGTCGGGAATCGAGGGTCTCGCCCGCCTGCTGCAGATGCTGGGCGATGTTGCCCCACGTCGCGGCGAATCCGGCGACTTCACCTGCGTCGCCGGTCAGGTCGTTGAGCCAGCCTTTGAGCGGCTCGAGATGGTCCATGAGCCAGCCCAGACCCGCCGCGATCAGCGATCCGAGCGGATCCATCGCCGTCGCGACGGTGTTCGCCAGGGCGGAGAACGATGCGAGGCCTCCGGCCACCCAGTCTCCGCTCTCGATGGCGTTGACGAGCTCATAGCCGTCCTCGAGCAGCCCTGCGCCGCTGAACGGCGTCGTCGGATCGATCGGTCCGGCCACCAGCGGGTTCGGCGGCGTCATCGGACGCCGCCCTCGACCGATGCCATCAGACCGCTGATCGTGTCGAGCTGTCGCTGCTCGCCCTCATCGAAGTCATCGGCGAGACCTTTGAGCTGTTCCTCGGACTGCTCGAGCATGGTCGCCGCGGCGGAGATCGCGCCGATGGCGATCGACGAGACGAGTTGCGCAGGCGGAACCAGGAATGCGCACATCACCCCGAACGCCCCGCCGCCGACGTTCATCGACCCGGCGGCGTTCTCGGCGAGCCTGACATCCGACGCGATCTGGCCGACGCGCTGCGCGTGCCTGCGCACCGTCTCGGTGTCTACCGCGATCAGCTCCGCCATCAGCGGTACTCGATCCGTGGCTGGCCGTCCTGACTCGGGTCGGGGAGCTGAGCGATCTCTTCACGCAGGTGCTCGACGGCTGCGTCGTCCGCGCCGAACGCCTCGGCGGCGATCTCGACGGCCTTCGCGCCGGCCGCACGCTGCGCATCTCCGGCGAGGGAGACGATCAGAGCGCCCAGGGCTGCGGGGGATCGGTCGTATGCGGCATCCGTGAGCGTGACCTCGGCGAGCCGACCGGAGGAATCCACCGTGACCGCGACATCACGGCCAGGCGACGTCGCCCGCTCACGCACGGCAGCGATGTCGTCGCGCACCTGCTCGGCCTGTGCCGCGCGGCGCTCTGCGTCTCTGACCTGCTGCTCGATGCGGGCCCGTGTGGCGATCGGATCCGACCAGTCGAACGTGTCCGTCATTGTCTCCCCCTGATTCAACGCACAAGAATGCTACCGGACGACATCGGCTCGTCGCCCGCGCTCTGCGGACGTAGGGGCGCTCAGGCGGCGGTAGTAGGCTGGGGGATTGATCGATGTCTCGACATCGAGAGAATTCCAGGCCGCAGCCCAGTGAAGGAAGCACAGTGGATCTGTACGAGTACCAGGCACGAGACGTTTTCGAGAAGTACGGAGTGCCGGTCCTCGCCGGCATCGTCGCCGACACCCCTGAGGAGGTGAAGGCAGCCGCTGAGAAGATCGGCGGCGTCGTCGTCGTCAAGGCCCAGGTCAAGACCGGTGGTCGTGGCAAGGCCGGCGGCGTCAAGGTCGCCAAGACCCCCGACGAGGCGTACGAGGCGGCCAAGGCCATCCTCGGTCTCGACATCAAGGGCCACATCGTCAAGCGCGTCATGGTCGCGCAGGGTGCCCGCATCGCTGAGGAGTTCTACTTCTCCGTGCTGCTCGACCGTGCCAACCGCTCGTACCTGAGCCTCTGCTCGGTCGAGGGCGGCATGGAGATCGAGGAGCTCGCGGTCGAGCGTCCCGAGGCGCTCGCGCGCGTCGAGGTCAACCCGCTGACCGGCATCGACAAGGAGAAGGCCGTCGAGATCGCTCGCGCCGCCAACTTCCCGGAGGACCTCATCGAGAAGGTCTCCGACGTGTTCGTCAAGCTCTTCGACGTCTACAAGGGCGAGGACGCGACTCTCGTCGAGGTCAACCCGCTGGTCCGCACCGAAGAGGGCGACATCATCGCCCTCGACGGCAAGGTCACGCTCGACGACAACGCCTCCGAGATCCGCCACCCCGAGCACGAGGCGCTCGAGGACAAGGACGCAGCGGACCCGCTCGAGGCGAAGGCCAAGAAGAGCGGTCTGAACTACGTCAAGCTCGACGGCGAGGTCGGCATCATCGGCAACGGCGCAGGTCTCGTCATGTCGACGCTCGACGTGGTCGCCTACGCCGGCGAGAACCACAACGGCGTCAAGCCCGCGAACTTCCTCGACATCGGCGGCGGCGCCTCGGCAGAGGTCATGGCCGCAGGCCTCGACGTCATCCTGGGCGACCCGCAGGTCAAGAGCGTGTTCGTCAATGTCTTCGGCGGCATCACGGCGTGCGACGCCGTCGCCAACGGCATCAAGGGCGCACTCGAGACGCTCGGCTCCACGGCGTCCAAGCCGCTGGTCGTGCGCCTCGACGGCAACCGCGTCGACGAGGGTCGTGCGATCCTCGCCGAGTACGCGCACCCGCTCGTCACGCTCGCCAGCACCATGGACGAAGGCGCCGACAAGGCCGCCGAACTCGCCAACGCCTGATCGCAGAGAGACACAAGGACTAGAGAAATGTCGATCTACCTCAACAAGGATTCCAAGGTCATCGTCCAGGGCATCACCGGCGGCGAGGGCACCAAGCACACGGCGCTCATGCTGAAGGCCGGCACCCAGGTCGTCGGCGGCGTGAACGCACGCAAGGCCGGCACCACGGTCGCGCACACCGACAAGGACGGCAACGCCGTCGAGCTCCCCGTCTTCGGCTCGGTCGCCGAGGCCATGAAGGAGACCGGCGCAGATGTGTCGATCGCCTTCGTGCCCGGCGCCTTCACCAAGGACGCGATGATCGAGGCCATCGATGCCGAGATCCCGCTGCTCGTCGTGATCACCGAGGGTGTCCCCGTCGGCGACTCGGCAGAGGCCTGGGCGTACGCCCAGAGCAAGGGCAACACGACTCGCATCATCGGACCGAACTGCCCCGGGATCATCACCCCCGGTGAGGCGCTCGTCGGCATCACGCCGGCGAACATCACCGGAAAGGGACCGATCGGGCTCGTGTCGAAGTCGGGCACCCTGACGTACCAGATGATGTTCGAGCTGCGCGACCTGGGCTTCTCGACGGCCATCGGCATCGGCGGCGACCCCGTCATCGGCACGACGCACATCGACGCGCTCGCCGCGTTCGAGGCCGACCCCGAGACCAAGGCGATCGTGATGATCGGCGAGATCGGCGGCGACGCCGAAGAGCGCGCGGCCGACTACATCAAGGCGCACGTCACCAAGCCGGTCGTCGGCTACGTCGCGGGCTTCACGGCTCCCGAGGGCAAGACCATGGGCCACGCCGGCGCGATCGTGTCGGGCTCCGCGGGTACCGCCCAGGCGAAGAAGGAGGCCCTCGAGGCCGCCGGGGTCAAGGTCGGCAAGACGCCGTCCGAGACGGCCGCACTCATGCGTGAGATCGTCGAGTCGCTCTAAGCGCTAGACTGTAGGAGAAGGCCCTGGACTCCACTCCGGGGCCTTCTTCTATGCCCGGACGCTTTCGACACGCCAGGTGCGTAGGGACGACGAAGGGCGGATGCCGCAGCATCCGCCCTTCGTGTTGTTCGTCGTCGCTCAGGCGACGCCGAAGAGCGCCTCGATGGGACCTCGGGCGAAGAAGATCACGAAGCCGACGGCGACGATCCACAGCAGCGGGCTGATCTTGCGGGCCTTGCCGGAGAACGCCTGGATGAGCACCCAACTGACGAAGCCGGCGCCGATTCCGTTGGCGATCGAGTAGGTCAGCGGCATCACGGTCACGGTCAGGAACACGGGCAGCAGCACGTCGAACTCCGTGAGGTCGATGTACTTGATCTGCGCCATCATCATCGCGCCGACGATCACGAGCGCGGCGGCCGCGATCTCGGTCGGGACGATCGAGGTGAGCGGCGTGAGGAACATCGCGAGCAGGAACATGCCACCCGTGATCAGGTTGGCGAATCCGGTGCGCGCACCCTCGCCGATACCCGCTCCGGACTCGATGAACACGGTGCTCGACGACGAGGACGTACCACCACCGACGATCGCGCCGACACCTTCGACGACCAGCGCCGACTTGATGCGCGGGAAGTCGCCGTTCTCGTTCGCGAGGTCGGCCTCCTTGGCGAGACCGGTCATGGTGCCCATGGCGTCGAAGAAGTTCGAGAAGACGAGGGTGAAGACGATCATCACGATCGCGACGAGGCTCACCTTGCTGAAGTCGAAGCTGAAGTCGACCGCGCCGACCAGGCTCAGGTCGGGCAGACCGAACGGCGATCCCGTGAGAGTCGGAACCGTGAGCCCCCAGCCGCCCGCGTTGTCGTCGGATGCGGCTCCGAGATGCCAGATCGCCTCGACGATCACCGCGAGGACGGTGCCGGTGACGAGGCCGATGAGCAGCCCGCCCTTGACCTTGCGCGCGACCAGGATGCCGGTGACGATGAGCGTGACGATGAACAGCACGGTGGGCACGGTCGCGACCGATCCGCCGACGCCGAGACCGACCGGCGGAGATGCGCTGCCGGTCGCGGTGACGAAGCCGGAGTTCACGAACCCGATGAAGGCGATGAACAGGCCGATTCCGACCGTGATCGCGATCTTCAGCTGGAACGGGACCGCGTCGAAGATCATCTTGCGCAGGCCGGTCGCCGCGAGAAGCACGATGACGAGACCGTTGATCATCACGAGAGCCATCGCCTCGGGCCAGGTGACCTGACCGACGACCGAGAACGCCACGAAGGCGTTGATGCCGAGGCCGGCGGCGAAGCCGAACGGCAGGCGGGTGATGAGACCGAACAGGATCGTCATGATGCCGGCGGTCAACGCGGTGGCGGCGCCGACGGCGCTGAAATCGAGCGTGTCGCCGGCGACGTCGGCCGAGCCGGACAGGATGATCGGGTTGAGGATCACGATGTAGGCCATCGTGACGAAGGTCACCAGGCCCCCTCGGATCTCGGTGCCGATCGTGGATCCGCGCTTGCTGATCTCGAAGAAGCGGTCGAGGGCGTTCTTGGGTTGGGCCTCTGAGCGGGTGGGGGACGGGGCAGTTGTCATCGGGAAACCTCCGCTGGAGACGATATCGTGTCGCCCGAGTCGCGCGCGCCCACAGGCGACGACAGGGTTCTCGTCGTAGTCTCGATTCGATATGCAACGCCTCCTCGTCGCGCTCCTCGCCGCCTTCGATGCCGCAATCGCTGCGGCGGTCGGTCTCGTGGTCCTGCTGGCGCCGCTCACCCTGCTCTGGACGCTCTCGTTCGGCGTCACGGCCGACTGGGGAGCGCTCTGGCCGCTCACCGGCACCCTGTGGCAGTTCGGCCACGGCGTGCCGCTGAGCATCGACGTATCGACCGAGGTGCTCCGCACGACGGGCATCGCACCGGCGGCCGCCGCCTTCACGCTCTCGGTGACACCGCTCGCGTTCCTGATCTTCACGCTGCTCTTCGCAGCCCGCTCCGGCACCCGCGCCGCGCGCGCGGGGGCCTGGCTCCTCGGCTCGCTCTCCGGCTCCCTCACGTTCGCGGCGATCGCGACCGGAGTCGCACTGACCGCCCATCTCGGAGCCGTCGAGACGCCCGTCGTCGAGGCGATCCTGCTTCCGACAGCCGTCTATCTCGTGGGCGCCGTGTGCGGTGCCGTCCGCATCGCCTGGGAGGACGGTGACGGCGGCTTCCTCGACCGGATCCACGACGTCGTCGACTCGTGGGGCGATTGGGGGCCGGTTCCGAGTGCGGCCGTGCGCGGAGCGGCCTTCGCCGTCGTGGGGACCACCGCGGTCTCCGCAGTGGCTGTCGCCGTGCTCACGGCGGCACGAGGCGGCGAGATGGTGGCTCTCTTCCAGGCGGCGCGGGTCGATGCGCTCGGCGCCGGAGTCATCACTCTCGGGCATCTCGCCTATCTGCCCACCATCCTCGTCTGGGCGGCGTCTTGGCTCGCCGGACCCGGATTCGCCGTGGGGGTCGGCACAGCGGTGTCCCCGGCGGGCACCCAGCTCGGCGTGGTCCCCGGAATCCCCGTGCTGGGGCTGCTTCCCGAGAGCACGTCGATCTGGATGCTCATCGTCATCATCCTCCCGATCGGCGCCGGTGCCTTCGCCGGCTGGGCGGTCCGGTCCCGCCTCGTCTGGGAGGGCACGCCGCTCGGCCTCGCCCCCCGTGCGACGATCGCCATCGGGATCGGCGTGCTGACCGCCGCTGTCGCCGCGATCGCCGCCCTGTTCGCCGGAGGGTCGATGGGGCCGGGGCGGCTCTCCGAAGCCGGCCCTGCCCCGCTGCCGTTCGCTCTCGCGCTGGGAGGAGAGGTCCTGCTCGGCGCAGCGATCCTGCTCCTGTCGCCCCGCAATCGCGATGAGCTCGCGGAAGAGCGCACCGACCGCTGGGTCGCCGAGATGACGGCATCCGATGCGGTGTCGAACGCACGCACGGATCCCAGCGACGGAACGGTCGGCTGGCCGGACGGACCGTCGACCTATGACACGGCGCCGCTGGATGACGCGGGCGGATTCCGGCTCCCGCGGCGCGATCCGCGCGATCCCGTCGGCTGACATGCGGCTCGGGGCCTCCCATCGGCCCCGGTAGACTGGGCGCGTGCTCACGGTCGCCGTTCTCATCTCGGGCACCGGCTCGAACCTTCGCGCCCTCCTCGAGGCTGCTCGCCACCCCGATTTCCCTGCGCGGGTGGTGGTCGTCGGCGCCGACCGCGAAGCCGATGGCCTGGCCCACGCCGAGGAGTTCGGCATCCCGAGCTTCACGGTTCCGTGGCACGAGCACGAATCGCGCGAAGCCTGGGGCGAGGAGCTCGGCCGCCAGCTCGCCGTCTGGAACGCAGATCTCGTCGTGCTCAGCGGCCTGATGCGTCTGCTTCCTGCCGCCCTCGTCGCCGACCTCTCGCCACGACTGATCAACACGCATCCCGCATACCTGCCCGAGTTCCCCGGCGCACACGGAGTGCGCGACGCGCTCGCCGCGGGCGTCTCGGAGACCGGCGCGAGCGTGATCGTCGTCGACGACGGCGTCGACACCGGCCCGATCCTCGCGCAGGAGCGCGTGCCGGTCGTCGCCGGTGACACCGAGCACAGCCTCCACGAGCGCATCAAGCCCGTCGAGCGCCGACTTCTCATCGACGTGGTGCGCCGCATCGCGACCGGTGAGCTCTCGCTGACCTCAGCATCCTGAACCGATCCACGCACGCCCCCCTCGCACGAAGGAGCCCATCATGGCCGGCCCCCGCCACGACCACTCGCTGTACCGCGATCGCGACACCGTCCCGGTTCGCCGCGCACTCGTCTCGGTGAGCGACAAGTCCGGTCTGCTCGATCTCGCCGCCGCTCTCGCCGGCGCGGGCGTGCAGATCGTCTCGACCGGCTCGACGGCCTCCACGATCCGCGAGGCGGGCTTCGAGGTCACCGACGTCGCCGCCGTCACGGGAGTCGCCGAGATGCTCGACGGCCGCGTGAAGACGCTGCACCCGAAGATCCACGGCGGTCTGCTCGCGGACCTGCGCCTCGAGGATCACGAACGTCAGCTCGCGGATCTCGACATCGCGCCGTTCGAGCTCGTCGTCGTGAACCTGTATCCCTTCGTCGAGACGGTCGCCTCCGGTGCTGAGGGCGACGACGTGGTCGAGCAGATCGACATCGGCGGCCCCGCCATGGTGCGCGCCGCGGCCAAGAACCACGCGAACGTCGCGATCGTCGTCTCGCCGCAGTCGTACCCGGGCATCATCAGCGCCATCGAGAACGGCGGCACCACGCTGACCCAGCGCCGCGAGCTCGCGGCCCGCGCCTTCGCCCACACCGCCGCCTACGACACCGCGGTGGCCTCATGGTTCGCGGAGGGCACGCTCGGCGAGGGCGAGGACCTGCCGACGCACCTCACGATCCAGGCCGAGCTGCTGGCGACGCTGCGCTACGGCGAGAACTCGCACCAGCGCGGCGCGATCTACACCCGTGTCGGCGGCCACGGCATCGCCCAGGCGACGCAGCTGCAGGGCAAGGAGATGTCGTACAACAACTACGTCGACGCGGATGCCGCGCTGCGCGCCGCCTACGACATGGTGAAGCCGGCCGTCGCGATCATCAAGCACGCGAACCCGTGCGGCATCGCCACGACCGCCCCGAACGCCCTCGACCCGATCGCGAGCGCGCACATCCGCGCCCACGAGTGCGATCCGGTGTCGGCGTACGGGGGAGTGATCGCCGCGAACGGCACCGTCACCCTCAAGATGGCCGAGAATCTGAAGGACATCTTCACCGAGGTCATCGTCGCGCCGTCGTTCGAACCCGCAGCCCTCGAGGTGTTCAAGGCGAAGAAGAACCTGCGTCTGCTGCAGCTGCCGGAGGACTGGCAGCAGGAGCGCATGGATGTGCGCCTCGTCTCGGGCGGACTTCTGCTGCAGGATGCCGATCGCTTCCCCGACGACATCGTCTCGGTCGCCAAGAACTGGGAGCTCGTCTCGGGCGAGCGCCCCAGCGACGAGGAGATGGAGAACCTCATCTTCGCGTGGAAGGCGTGCCGCGCCGTCAAGTCGAACGCGATCGTGCTCGCGAAGGACAACGCCACGGTCGGCGTCGGCATGGGTCAGGTCAACCGTGTCGACTCGTGCCGCCTCGCGGTCGAGCGAGCCGGTGATCGTGCAGCCGGTTCTGTCGCTGCCTCCGATGCCTTCTTCCCGTTCGCCGACGGTGCACAGGTGCTCATCGACGCGGGCGTCACCGCGATCGTGCAGCCCGGTGGCTCGGTGCGCGATGAAGAGGTCGTCGACGCCGCACGCAAGGCCGGCGTCACGATGTTCTTCACCGGGGAGCGTCACTTCTTCCACTGAGTGCGGCGGCCCTGAGGCCCAGGCACATCCGAGACCCCTCGCGCCGATGCAGGTGCGAGGGGTCTCGTCGTCGGATGATGCGGCCGATCCCGATGTCCACCGTGATGTCCGATTTCCGCCAGTCGATGTCGGAGGGCGGTGGCAGAGTGGAGGCATGAGCTTCCCCGTGACCGACTTCGATGAGCGATACCGTGCGATCAGCGCGCGCGACACCCGCTTCGACGGGCAGTTCGTGACCGCCGTGCGCTCTACCGGGATCTACTGCCGTCCGAGCTGCCCCGCGCGCACGCCCAAGCCGCAGAACGTCACCTTCTATCCCACCAGCGCAGCGGCGCACGAGGCGGGCTTCCGGGCGTGCAAGCGCTGTCTGCCCGAAGCTGCCCCGGGCTCGCCTGCGTGGGACCTGCGCAGTGACGTCGCGGCGCGGGCGATGCGTCTCATCGCCTCGGGCGTCGTCGAGCGCGAGGGAGTGTCGGGCCTCGCCGTGCGTCTCGGCTATTCGACACGGCACCTGACCCGACTGCTCTCGACCGAGCTGGGGGCAGGTCCGCTCGCCCTCGCGCGGGCGCATCGCGCGCACACGGCGCGCATGCTGTTGGTGGGCACGGACATGCAGATCTCGGATGTGGCTTTCTCGGCCGGTTTCGCGAGCATTCGGCAGTGCAACGACACGATCCGCGAGGTGTTCACTCTGACTCCGGGCGAGCTCCGGGCTCGACGGAAGACCCCGGCGTCCGCGGCTCCCGGTGCGATCGACCTCGTCCTCCCGTACCGCGGGCCGCTCGATGCGTCCGGAATCTTCCAGTGGATGGCTGCGCGTGCGGTATCGGGGGTCGAAGAGGCCGCGACGACATCTTTCTCTCGGCACCTGCGTATGGCGGGCGGGCCCGCGTGGTTCGAAGTGCATCAGGACTCGACGCAGCGACTGCACCTTCGGGCGCGCGTCGCTCAGCTCGGCGACCTCGCTCCGCTGGTGTCGACCGTGCGACGGATCTTCGACCTCGACGCCGACCCTCTCGCGGTCGACGAGGCGCTGAGCGCCCACCCCGAGATCGCTCCGCTGGTCGCGCGCACTCCGGGCATCCGCGTGCCGGGCTCGGCGGATCCGCACGAGATGCTGATCCGTGCCATGGTCGGTCAGCAGATCACCGTCGTCGCCGCGCGCACTGCCCTCACCGCGCTCGCCGACGCGCTGGGGGAGCGCACGGAGCAGGGGCTGCTCTTCCCGACGATGGCGGCGATCGCCGAGCACGGGGCCTCGGTGCTGCGCGGACCGGCCGCCCGCATCAGGGCGATCGTCGGCGCAGCCACGGCCCTCGC
The DNA here is from genome assembly GCF_001428975.1 of Microbacterium sp. Root280D1. Classification (NCBI taxonomy): domain Bacteria; kingdom Bacillati; phylum Actinomycetota; class Actinomycetes; order Micrococcales; family Microbacteriaceae; genus Microbacterium; species Microbacterium sp. Root280D1. Next base: position 1,185,223 of record NZ_LMJK01000001.1, read on the forward strand.
CGACGGCAGCCTCGCTCTCACGGTCGGCGACGACGGAGTCGAGCAGCGCGCTGCCCTGCTCGCGATGCCCGGCATCGGCCCCTGGACGGCCGACTACGTGCGGATGCGGGTGCTGGGCGACCCCGACGTGCTGCTCCCCGGCGACGTAGCACTTCGTGCGGGGGCCGCCGCGTCCGGACTGCCGGCGGATCCGCTGCCGCTGGTCGCGTGGGCCGAGCGGGCTGCCCCGTGGCGCAGTTATCTCAGTGCTCACCTCTGGCGAGCAGCGCCCGCACGTCCGGTTCGACGGCCGAGCGCGAGACAGACCACCGCCCTTGTGAAGGAGACCTCATGAACGCCATCATCCAGACCGTCGAGACGCTCGACGGACCGTTCACCATCCTCGCCGACGACCGTCAGCGGGTGCTCGCCTCTGGATGGACGGCCGACCAGGCGACGATCCTCGCACGGCTCGCCGTCCCGGTGCGGCCGACGGAGGTGCGCGAGGGCGAGACGGATGCGGCTGCCGCTGCGCTCTCGTTCTATGCCGGGGACCTCTCGGCGATCGACGCGGTCGCCGTGAAGCAGACGGGCACGGCGCTCCAGCTCACCGGATGGTCGGCGCTGAGGTCGATCGAGCCGGGGGAGCCGCTGACCTACACCTCGTTCGCAGCGCGGCTCGGCAACCCCCGTGCGGTGCGCGCCGCGGCATCGATCTGCGCCCGCAACGCCCCCGCGCTGTTCGTGCCGTGCCACCGTGTGCTGCGATCGGATGGCACCCTCGGCGGGTTCGCCTGGGGTCTCGACGTCAAGGCGAGCCTGCTGGAGCGAGAAGCCGCGCGGGCATGAATCGGGAATCTCTCTTGTGCTCAGCTTGTTCACAGGAATAGGCTGGTGGGCTGTCGCACCGACCGGGACGACATAGCCGAGCCCCTGAGGAGGACACCATGACATCGATCGCCGCTGTGCAGATCGCCGCTCTCGGCTCGACCCCGGTGCGCCCGCTCCGCTAGAGCCACTTTCCGACACGCACGACCACCGGATGCCGGACTCCGAGAGTCCTTCGCTGCGTCTGCCGCCTTCAGCAACCGCTTCCCCATACGAAACTCGTCTGAGAGACATGTCTTCCTCGCCTTCATCGCAGAACGCCTCCCCTTCCTCCTCCCTTTCCACACCGGCCGCACTGTGGCGCCTGAAGCCTTTCGTCAAGCCCGTCATCTGGCGGCTCGCGGGAGGCGCCGCGAGCGCGCTCGTCGCCGCGATCATCGCACTGATGATTCCCATCGTCCTCGAGCAGATCATCCGCGGTCCTGTGCGGACGGGCGCGATCGATGCGATCGCCTGGGGTGCGCTCGCGGTCTTCGGCCTCGCGCTGGGTGAGGCGCTCATGGTCTGGCTGCGCCGCCAGTTCGTGCTCAACCCCGCAACACAGGTCGAGTACAAGATGCGCACCGAGCTCTACTCGCGCCTGCAGACGCTGCCGGTCTCCTTCCATGACCGCTGGCAGTCGGGGCAGCTGCTGAGCCGGATGATGCAGGACATCGGCCTGATCCGCCGGTGGCTGGCCTTCGGCCTCGTCCTGCTGGTGGTCAACGTCCTGACCATCATCATCGGATCCGTGCTCCTGTTCCGCTGGCACTGGCTGCTGGGAGTGATCTTCATCGTCACCGCCATTCCGCTCTGGATCCGCGGCTACCTCTTCGAGAAGCGCTACGGCGCGCTCACTCGCCGCAGCCAGGACCAGGCCGGCGACCTCGCCACCAGCGTCGAGGAGAGCGTGCACGGCATCCGCGTGCTCAAGGCGTTCGGTCGGGGCAAGCACGCTCTGAGCCGCTTCAGCCGCCAGGCCGAGACGCTGCGTGAGACCGAGATGAGCAAGGCCGGCGCGATCGCGTCGATCTGGTTCTGGCTCGATCTCATGCCGCAGATCGCGTTCGGGCTGAGCTTGATGTCCGGCATCTGGCTGATCTCGCAGGGACAGATCGACGAGGCTCAGCTGTTCGCGTTCTTCGCCATGGCCGTCGTGCTGCGCTGGCCGATCGAATCGATCGGGTTCCTGTTCTCGTTCATGCTCGACGCCCGCACGGCGACCGATCGCGTGTTCGACATCTACTCCGAGACGAACAGCATCACCGACCCCGAGAACCCCGTGCACATCGCGGAACCCCGTGGCGAGCTCGCATTCGACAAGGCGCACTTCCGGTACCAGGACGCGGGCGCGAACGAGCGCGATCTGCTCGACGGCATCGATCTCGTGCTGCGCCCGGGCGAGACCATGGCGCTCGTGGGGCTGACCGGCAGCGGCAAGACCACCCTGACCACCCTGCCCACGCGCCTCTACGACGTCACCGGCGGGCGCGTGACGCTCGACGGCGTCGACGTGCGCGACCTGCCGCTCGCCGAGCTGCGTCAGCACATCGCGATGGCGTTCGAGGACGCCACGCTGTTCTCGGCCACCGTGCGCGAGAACGTCCTGCTCGGTCGGGCCGATCTCGACGTGCACAGCGACGAGGCCGAACGAGTGCTGCGCGAAGCGCTCGACGTGGCACAGGCCTCTTTCGTGGACTCGCTCCCCGAGGGGGTCGAGACCGTCATCGGCGAGGAAGGGTTGAGCCTGTCCGGCGGACAGCGTCAGCGTCTCGCACTGGCCAGGGCGGTCGCCGCCAAGCCGAAGGTGCTCGTGCTCGATGACCCGTTGTCGGCGCTCGACGTCGACACCGAGGCTCTCGTCGAAGAGGCGCTGCGGCACGTGCTGGCCGATACGACCGCCATGATCGTGGCGCACAGGCCCTCGACCGTGGCTCTGGCCGACCGGGTCGCGCTGCTCGAATCGGGCCGAGTCACCGCCGTCGGGACGCACAGCGAGCTGCTGAAGACGAGTCGTCACTACCGCCACGTCATCTCCAGCCTTGAGGCTGAGGAGGCGGCGCGCACCGGCGCGATCCCGATCATCCGCGATGAGGAAGACGAGATCGACGCCGTCGTGCAGGACGGGATCCGCCAGGACGCCGCCGACGAAGACATCATCACCGAGAAGGAGGTGCAGCGATGAGCTCCGCGATCACCGGAACCCAGGACGAAGACCGCTCCAGCTACACCAAGGAGGAGAGCCGGGCCATCCGTCGCCGGTCGCTCCGACTGCTGGGATCGCTCGTGCGTCCGCTGAAGCCGCAGATCACTCTGGCGGCCATCGTTCTCGTCATCTCGACGGCGCTCCAGGTCGCGGGACCGATCCTCATCAGCATCGGTCTCGACCGTGCCCTGCCCGCTGTGCTCGAGCGCGCCGATTGGATGCCGACCTTCATGATCGGCGGGATCTACCTTCTCGCCGGCGCCGTCGCGGCGGCGATGATCGCCTGGTACGTGATCATCGCGGCCAAGCTCACGCAGGCAGTGCTGCTCGACCTCCGCAAGCGGATCTTCCTGCACACCCAGCGCCTCAGCCTGGAATTCCATGAGTCCTACACGTCCGGTCGCATCATCTCGCGTCAGACGAGCGACCTCGACTCGATCAAGGAGCTGCTCGACGGCGGGCTGAACGAGCTCGTCTCCGGCGTGCTGTTCGGCCTGTTCACCTTCATCGCGCTGTGCGTGTGGGACTGGCAGTCCGGGCTCATCCTCGCGATCGGCGGCGTACCCCTGTTCTTCCTGATGCGCTGGTTCTACTCGCGCTCGCAGCTCGTCTACCGTGAGTCGCGCGTCATCAGCGCGAAGGTCATCGTGCAGTTCGTCGAGACCATGACCGGCATCCGTGCCGTCAAGGCCTTCCGCAAGGAGCCTCGCAACGACGTGACCTTCCAGAAGATCGCCGGCGACTACCGGGACGTCAACCGACGCTCGATGCTGCTGTTCGGCACGTTCGAGCCCGGCCTGATGGGCGTCGCGGCGCTCGTGCTCGGAATCGTCGTGCTGTGGGGCGGCATCAGGGTCTCGAACGAGACCCTCACCGTCGGCGTGCTGCTGTCGGCCGTGCTGTACGTGCGCAACTTCTTCGCGCCGATGCAGGAGATCGCGATGTTCCTGAACTCCTACCAGTCCGCCACCGCGGCCCTCGAGAAGGTGTCCGGAGTGCTCGAAGAGGTGCCGACGGTTCCGGATCCCGAGAAGCCGGTCGACCTGTGGGAGTCGCGCGGACACGTGCGGTTCGACGAGGTCACGTTCGGATACAACGGCGAGAAGACCATCCTGCCGAACTTCTCGCTCGACATCCCTGCCGGGCAGACGATCGCGCTGGTGGGTACCACGGGCGCGGGCAAGTCCACTCTGGCGAAGCTGATCTCCCGGTTCTACGACCCGTCGATCGGCACGGTCACGCTCGATGGAGTCGACCTGCGCAGCCTGCATCCGAAGGACCTGCGTCGCGCCATCGTGATGGTCACGCAGGAGGCCTACCTGTTCAGCGGCACGGTCGCCGACAACATCGCTCTCGGAAAGCCCGATGCCTCGCTGGATGAGATCCGTGCGGCTGCCCGCGCGGTCGGGGCAGACGAGTTCATCTCGTCGCTGCCCGACGGATACGGCACCGATGTCAACAAGCGGGGTGGCCGGGTGTCGGCGGGGCAGCGTCAGCTGATCTCGTTCGCGCGGGCATTCCTCGCGGACCCTGCGGTGCTGATCCTCGACGAGGCGACCGCGTCGCTCGACATCCCCTCGGAACGTCTGATCCAGGATGCGCTGCAGACGCTTCTCAAGGACCGCACGGCGATCATCATCGCGCACCGGCTGTCGACGGTCGCGATCGCCGACCGGGTGCTCGTGATGGAGCACGGCAAGATCATCGAGGACGACACCCCGGAGACCCTCATCAGCGGCACGGGCAAGTTCGCTCAGTTGCACGCCGCCTGGCAGCAGACGCTGGTGTGACCGTCGCCTGAGCAAGCGCGACTGCTGTCGCCCTCCGCGTCTTCTGCGGCCAGGGCGCACTTCTGCGGCCACGACGAGAAGTCGTGGCCGCAGAAGGTCACTGTGGCCGCAGAACCGTTGGCCATCATCGGCGCTGACGGGGTGGAAGATGCAGCCCCCGCGCGATCGCGGCCTGCAGAGTGCGCTCGACGTCTTCCCACCCGTGCACGATCTGCGCATAGGACAGGCGCAACACGGTGTACCCGCGCAGGCGCAGCTCGGCATCATGGGCGACATCGGATCCCCGCTGCGCCGACGAGGAGTGATGTGCGTATCCGTCGATCTGCACGACCAGGTGTGAGCCGATCACGATGTCGACCCGGCGACCCGCGAGCCGGACCTGCTGGCGCAGGGGCACACCCCAACCACTGAGCCGTACGACCACCATCGTCTCCAGGCCGGAGTCCGACAGTCCGATGACCTCCTTGGCCAGTGCGCGCGACCGCGGCTCACGCCATTCCACCAGTCGAAGAGCTTCGACGTCGAGCCGCTCGATGCGGACGGCCGACTCCCAGATCACCCGTGCGTCCTCGTGGAGGCAGCAGCCGGCGATGTGCGCCAAAGCGTCTTCGACGGACGCCGTGAGTCGCCGCGGGCCGCAGTCGACGAGCGGCGCGCCCCAATGCAGGGTCGCGTCATCTCGGTGGCGGTGCGCATTGGGCCCGACCTGCAGGTGCAGACCCCCCGGCGCTCGATCCGGCACCCACCACCCGCGACGACGTGCGAGCGACACGCAGGTCAGCCGCGCGGATGCCGCGGCAGCCGCCACCAGGTCGTCGGGAGCCGATGCCAGGGCCACCCACTGAGCGCGCAGGCGGCGCACTGCTCCGGAGCGGATCGCCCCACGAACCTGTCTCGGGGCGAAGCCGTGTTCGGCAGCGTCCGATCGGTGGGCGATGCCGCCTCGCGCAGTGAGCCATTCCCTCAGGTCCATCGCCTCAGGATGCCGCCCCGCCCACCTCCTCGAAAGCCGGCTACCCGCATCCTGAGGAGAACCGACTGCCGAAGCGGGATGTGGAGGGGCAGTCACGCCCTCCACTTCGGCGGCTCGGGTGAGCTTCTGCGGCCGTGAGCTTCGGCCCTGGCCGCAGAAGGTGACCAAAGCCGCAGATGTGGGGAGGGGGACACGAGGGAGGAGGGGAGGAGGGAGAGGGACAGGGGGAGGGGAGAGGAGGGGGGAGGGGGGAAGGGACACGAGCCTTGGCTCTGGGTACCATCGAGGTATGGATCCGCTGCTGCTCGCCGTCGAGTTGTGGTGGATCGCGCCCGCCGCAGCCGGGGGTGTCGCAGCCGGCGCGGTCGGGCTGCGTCGCCGCAGCATCAAGAGCGGACGCCGACTCGAGTACGACGCGGCTCGGCATGATCTCAAAGCCGCCAGGCAGACGGCGGTCGAGAGGCGGATGGCCGTCAAGCTGGCGCGCGCCGACGTCGCACGCATCTCGGCCGAACGCAGCGCGCGGCGTGCGACCCCGGAGCAGGTCGCGGGTGCCAAGCGGATGCTGCGGGCGAAGGAGAACGACGCCAAAGCCGCGTCCGCCGACGTCCGCGCCAAGCAGGTGCGCCTGAACGCCGCCCGTGCGGCGATTCCGCCGGCATCCGCACCACGCCCCCTGGAGAGGCTTCAGGCGCAGCACGAGGCGATCGTCGCGCGCTGGATGAGCTACGAGACCGATCCGGGGCTGCAGATCGCCTACCCGGAGATGACCGACGTCCGACAGCCGGCGACTGCGGCGTATCTGCGCGCGGCAGCGCACGCGGTCGAGATGCGCCGCGCCGCCACCGGAAGGGTCAGCGCGGCGGACTTCGCCGCGTACCGCGACGCCGTCGCCGATCTCGAGCGGGCCTTCGAAGCGGCCGAGCACGCCGCTCGGGTGCACGCGGGAGAGGCGTCCTCGGCATCGTCCACCTGGCAGGATGCCGCGCAGGATGTGATCAGTCGGTCGGCCGAGGCGATCGACCGTGCCGCCGGTGCCGCCGCATCGGCGTTCGCCGCGTGGAACGAACGCAAACGCCCGGACAAGCGCTGAGCGCCGCCTCCGCAGGGCGAAGACGGCGCTCGATGCTCACGTGAGTGCGGTGCCTCAGGCGCCGATCGTCCGTGAGGCGATCAGCTGTCGATACCAGTGCCCCGAGTCCTTGACGGTGCGTTCGAGCGAGTCGAAGTCCACGCGCACGATGCCGAATCTCTTGGCATAGCCGTAGCCCCACTCGAAGTTGTCGAGGAGCGACCACACGAAGTAGCCGCGCAGGTCGACACCGCGCTGGATCGCACGATGAGCGGCCGTGAAGTGCCTGCGCAGGTAGTCGGTGCGCTCGGGATCGGGGACGGAGCCGTCCTCAGCCACCTCGTCGTCGAACGCCGCCCCGTTCTCGGTGACCATGAGCGGCTGCGACGGGAACTGCTCCGACAGCGAGACGAGCAGCTCCTCCAGTCCGTCGGGCGCGATGTTCCATCCCATCGCCGTGTACGGCCCCGGCTGCTCGACGAATTCGACCAGCTGATCGCTGCCCGGCCACGCCGTGCCTCCGGCCGTGCCCTTGTGCCCGTCGTTCTGCTGCTTCTCCGACACCCCGTCCCACAGGCGGACGGTCGCCGTCGAGTAGTAGTTGACCCCGAGCACGTCGATCGGCTGGTTGATCGTGGCGAGGTCGCCATCCTGCACGAACGACCAGTCGGTGACCGATGCCGTGTCGTCGAGGAGGTCTGCGGGGTACTCACCGCGCAGCATCGGGTGGGTGAAGGCGCGATTCGCGAGACCGTCGATCCGGCGCATGGCCTCGTCAGCGCCGTCGCCGACGCCGCGCAGGACATGGAAGTTCAACGTCACCGAGTAGTCGGGGTCGCCGGTCGACGTCGCCCGGAGCGCCTGGATGGCGCGCCCGTGCGCGAGGTTCAGGTGGTGCACGGCCGACAGCGCGGAGGCGGGCTCGTGGCGGCCCGGCGCGTGCCCGCCCTGCCCGTATCCCAGATAGGCAGAGCACCAGGGCTCGTTGAGCGTCGTCCAGGTGTGCACCCGGTCGCCGAGCGCCGCGCCCATGATCGACGCGTATCGCTCGAAGGCATCGGTCGTGGCGCGAGAGGTCCACCCGCCCGCATCCTCGAGGTACTGCGGAAGATCCCAGTGGTAGAGGGTCGCCACGGGGCGGATGCCGCGCTCGAGGAGTCCGTCGACGAGACGCGAGTAGAAGTCGATGCCCGCCTGATTGACTCGTCCGTCTGCCGCAGGGACGATGCGCGGCCAGGCGATCGAGAATCGGTAGGCCTGCAGTCCGAGATCCGACATCAGGTCGAGGTCCTCATCGACGCGATGGTAGTGATCGCAGGCCACATCGCCGGTGTCGCCGTTCCACACCTTGCCCGGCGTTCGGCTGTACGTGTCCCAGATCGACGGCGTCCTGCCGTCCTCGTCTGCCGCACCCTCGATCTGGTACGCGGCGGTCGCCGATCCGAACGTGAAGCCCTCGGGGAGGACGAGTCCGGATCCGCGGTAGTCATCGGCGGGGGAGAGAGTCACCGGGTCACCTCCGTCAGGTCGGTTTCGTAGATCTTCTCACGGCCGTCGGGGCTCGTGACCGTCACCGTCGTCGACCCCGATCCGCCGGGGAACACGCGCAGTCGCAGGCCGTCGTGATAGTCGTAGTCCGGCCGATCGGTGCGAGCGCCCCAGGGGAGCGCGGTGCCGGGGCGCACGTACAGCGGCAGCGAATCGAAGGCATGGGTCTCCCGGCGCCATCCGCCGCCCGCGACCGTCTCTCCCGTCAGCAGCGACGTCCACTCGCCCTCCGGGAGATAGAACTCCACCGTTCCGTCCTCCGAGAAGACCGGCGCGACGAGCAGGTCAGAGCCCAGCATGTACTGCCGGTCGAGGTAGCCGACGGCCGGGTCGTCCGGGAACTCCAGCTGCATCGGACGCATCACCGGCAGCCCGGTCCTCGAGGCGATGATGCCCTGCTGATAGAGGTAGGGCATGAGCTGCATCTTGAGGTGCGTGAAGCGCCTCGTCACGTCGACGGCCTCCTCGTCGAAGGCCCACGGCACCCGGTACGAGCTCGAGCCGTGGAAGCGGGAGTGCGAGCCGAGCAGGCCGAACGCCGTCCAGCGTTTGAAGACCCCGGCATCCGGAGTGCCCTCGAAGCCCCCGATGTCGTGACTCCAGAAGGCGAAGCCGCTGAGCGCCAGCGACAGCCCTCCGCGCAGGGTCTCGGCCATCGACGCATAGGTCGAGGTGGAATCCCCGCCCCAGTGCACCGGCATGCTCTGTCCGCCCGCCGTGGCCGAGCGCGCGAACAGCACGGCGTCATCCGCGCCGCGGGCGTCGATGAGCACGTCGTGCACCGCGCGATTGTAGAGATCGGTGTACAGGTTGTGCATGCGCTCGGGGTCGGAGCCGTCGGCCCAGACGACCTCGGTCGGGATGCGCTCGCCGAAGTCGGTCTTGAAGCAGTCCACGCCCTGGTCGATCAACCCGCGGAGCTTCGACTGGTACCAGGCGGTGGCCTCGGGGTTCGTGAAGTCCACGAGACCCATACCCGCCTGCCACAGGTCCCACTGCCAGACCGATCCGTCGGGGCGCTGCACGAGGAAGCCCTGATCGGCGGCCTCGCGGAACAGCGGGGAGCGCTGGGCGATGTAGGGGTTGATCCAGACGCAGACGCGCAGGTCCTTGTCGTGCAGTCGCGACAGCATGCCCTCGGGATCGGGGAACACCCGCGAATCCCAGACGAAGTCGGTCCAGTTGAACTCCCGCATCCAGAAGCAGTCGAAATGGAACACCGACACCGGCAGCTCGCGCGCCGCCATCTCGTCGATGAACGAGTTGACGGTCTGCTCGTCGTAGTCGGTCGTGAAGCTCGTCGACAGCCAGAGCCCGTACGACCAGGCGGGAACCACCGGCGGCCGTCCTGTGAGAGCGGTGTAGCGCGAGAGGACCTCCTTCGGCGTCGGACCGGCGATGAGGAAGTACTCGAGCACCTCTCCCGAGACCGAGAACTGCACGCGCTCGACGGATTCCGAGCCGATCTCGTACGACACATGGCCCGGATCGTTCACGAGAACCCCGTACCCGCGGTTCGACACATGGAACGGGATGCTCTTGTACGCCTGCTCGCTCGAGGTCCCGCCGTCGGCGTTCCAGATGTCCACCGACTGACCGTTCTTCACCAGCGGGCCGAAGCGCTCGCCGAGGCCGTAGATGAGCTCGCCCACTCCCAGGTCGAGCTGCTCGTGCACGAAGACGGATCCGCTGGGGGTCGAGCCGCCCTGGCGGGCGTTGTCGACGATTCCGGCATCCACCTGCGCGTCCGGAGCGAGCCGGACGTAACCCTGAGCCTTGTGCCCGCTTCCGGTCACACGCCTGCCGTCGACCTCGAAGGACAGGCCCCACGGCGCACCGTGGGTGATCCGCGCCACGAGCGAACCGGCATCCAGGACGCCGCCCGCCTCGCTCACGGATACGGAGGCGGCCCCCGCTCCTGCGCCGGGGAGGCCGAATCCGCCGTGCCAGCGGCCGCCTTCGTGGTGCGCGATGCGCACGCGCACCACCCCTTCGGCGGGAGAGGAGAGCGTGGTCGTGAGCACGGGACGGTTCAGGGTGTCGCCGCGCTTGGCGATCACCATGGTGGGCGCCGTGATGACGATCCCTCGCCCGTCGGGGGTGTCGGTGGTCTCGGCGATGTCATAGGCCTCCTGCGCGTACAGCGCGGTGACCCCTGGACGCAGTTGCCAGAACCCGTCGGTGAACTTCATTACTTGACTGCTCCTGCCGTGATGCCGCGCGTGAGGGTGCGCTGGAAGATGAGGAAGAAGATGAGCGTGGGGATGATGCCGAGCAGCGCTGACGCGCTCGTCGTCGTGACGTCCATGAGCCGGTCGCCCTGCAGCACGCTGATCGCCACGGGGACCGTCTGGTTGGCGTTCGACGCGAGGAAGGTCAGCGGGATCAGGAACTCGTTCCACGTCCAGATGAAGAAGAAGATGAGCAGCACCGACAGGGTCGGACGGCTGATCGGGAAGACGACCCGCCACAGGATCTGCCAGCGGCTCGCGCCGTCGAGGGACGCCGCCTCGAGGATCTCCTTCGGGAACGTCCCGTAGACCGACGACAGCAGATACGTGCCGAACGCCGCCTGGATCACGGTGAAGACGATGATCACCGACCACACGTTGTCGTACAGGCCGACGGACTTGAACATGTAGTAGAGCGGGTAGAGGAGGGCCTCCTGGGGCAGCAGGTTCGCGAGCAGGAAGAGCAGCACGATCCAGCTGCGTCCGCGGACTCGCCCGATGCCGATCGCGAAGGCGTTGAGCATCGAGATGACCACGGCGAGGACGGAGACCACGCCAGCGATGAAGAGCGAGTTCCAGACCTTCTCGGGGAAGTTCACCCTCTCCCAGAACTTGATGATCCCGCCGAAGTCGAGGGTCTCGGGGAACGCCAGCGGACCCGACGTCGCGTAGTCGACCGGCGACTTGAACGAGTTGACCAGCACGAGGTAGAACGGCGCGATGATCAGCAGCGCGCCGATCACGACGAGGGCGAGCATGAGCCAGTCGATCGGACGCTTCTTGGTCATGCCGCCGCGCGGACGGCTGGTGGCCGGCTTGCCGGTGACGATGGCGGTGGTGGCGTGCATCAGAGACCCGCCCTTTCCTTGCGCTCGAGCGAGTTCTGCACGCGGATGAAGATGATCGACACGATCACCACGACGATGGTCAGCACGGTGGCGATGGTCGCGCCGTAGCCGACGTTCCGCTTCGTGAAGAACTCCTGGTAGGCGTAGTACGCGGGCACCAGGGTGGCGCCTGCGGGGCCGCCGCGGGTGATGATGTAGACGGGGCCGAAGACCTTGAGTGCCGCGATCGTGCAGGTCAGAGTGACGACGAAGATCTCCGGGCGGATGATGCTCATCGTGATCGCCGAGAATCGCTGGAACCAGTTCGCCCCGTCGAGTTCGGCGGCTTCGTAGAGCTCAGGGTCGACGCGCTGCAGCGCCGCCATGAAGACGACCACGGGGTAGCCGAGCTGCACCCACACCATGACGACCATCAGCACGATGAGGGCCGAGGGCATCTGGCCGAGCCAGTCGTAGGCGGGGATGCCGAACCATCCGAGGATCTGGTTCAGCGCGCCGTCGCCACCCGGCCGGACGATCCAGCCGATCACGATGCCGGCGACGGCGATCGGGAGGATCTGGGGGAGGTAGTACGTCGCCCGCAGGAAGCTGCCCACCTTGCCGCCGAACTTGCGTCCGACGACGTCGAAGAGAAGGGCGGCGACGATGAGACCGACGATCGTGGGCACCACGACCATGGCGATGATCATCCACACCGAGTTCGTGAACGAGGTCCAGAAGTCGCTGTCGGTGAGGATCTTCTGCCAGTTCTCGAGACCGATGAACTCCGGTGTGCGGACGCCCTTCCACTTCGTGAAGGTCAGATACACGTTCCAGATCAGCGGGACGATGACGACGACGAGGAGCAGGACGAAGCCCGGGAGCAGGTACATCCAGTAGGCGCCGGTCCCACCGCTGCGCTGCGGGATCGACGGCTCTTCGGGCGGCAGCTTCGTGCGGCCCTCGCGGCGGGTGACGAGTGACATGTTCATCTCCAGGAGGATGCGGGGGCGGCGACGTGCGGTCGCCGCCCCCGCGAGTGGATCAACGGAATTCGGACGTGCCCTCGTCGTACTGCTCGCCGAGGTTGGTGTTGGTCGTCTCGGCGTCCTGCGTGCCGGTGATCAGACCCTGGAGCTCCTGGACGATCACGTCGTAGAAGCCGGGGGCGGGCCAGTCGGGGTAGAACGAGAGTCCGTCGGCGTCGAGCACGCCGTTGAACGTCTCGATCAGGGCCGCGCTCTTCTCATCGGTGATGTCAGCGGTGTCTGCCGCGACGGGGAGGCCGCCGTTGTTGCCGATGATCGCCTGGATCTCCGGCCGCATCGTGATGTCGATGAACTCGTACGCGAGCTCCTTGTTCGCGGCGTTCTCGGGGACGACCCACAGGTTGCCGGACGAGCCGAGCGAGAGATCCGCTCCAGGGAACGCCGTCATCGTCCAATCGAAGCCGGTGGCCTCCGAGACGAAGCGTCCGAACCACCAGGAGCCCGAGACGAAGATCGGCGAGGTGCCGTTGATGAACGAGACACCGGCGTCCTCGGCCTTGACCGATGAGACGTCCGAGGCGATGTAGCCCTTGTCGACGTAGTCCTGGAGCGTCTCGGAGGCGGCGGTGACCTCCGGGCCCTGCCAATCGACCTCTCCGTCGTAGAGCTGATAGGAGTCGACGAAGTCGCGGTCTCCCTCGAGCAGCGCGAGCTGATACCACAGCTGTCCGAGCGGGTACTCCGCGCCGGCCTCGGCGAGAGGGGTGACTCCCTGTGCGACGAACGCGTCGAGCACGTCGACGAACTCCTCGTAGGTGGTGGGGATCTCGAGCCCTGCCGCGGCGAACGCGTCCTGGTTGTAGTAGACGCCGACGAACTCGCCGTAGTTCGGGACTCCGAACCACGTGTCACCGCCCATCACACCGTCTTCGGAGTACTTCGCGGTGGTCTGGAGAGAGGGTGCGAGCTTCTCGTCCCACCCGTACTCCTCGACGGCGTCGGAGATGTCGGCGATCAGGCCGGTGGAGGCGAGGAAGCCGGCCGTCGCGTTGCCCTTGTTGAACTCCATGAGGTCGGGGGCGGCGTCCGTGTCGAGCACCTGGCTGGCGGTCTTCTGGATCTGTTCGAAGGACTTCTCCTCGAACTCGACCTTCGCGCCGGTCTCCTCCTCGAAGATCGCGATCGCCTCGGCCCACGCCTTGCCCATCGCGCTGTCGGCGCCCTCGTAGTGCCAGAGCTTGAGGGTGTCGCCGCCGCCCCCCTCGTCGCCGGAACCGGCGGTGCATCCGCTCAGGGCGATGCCTGTCGCGGTGAGAGCGGCGAGAGCCGCCAACGTCTTCGTCCTGCGGGTGGTGCGTGCCATCGTCGGCACTCCTTTCTCGGTGGCCCTGGGGCCGGACACTTCAGTGGGTCGGGTGTTCAGTTGTGATGAGGCGATCGTCGAAGCGCTTCGATGATCGCGATGCGGCTGCGTGGTCGACGCCCGTCACTCCCGGGCGGGAGCGACGGAGCCGGCGGACTGGTATACGGGTGGGATCAGGTGGATCTGCGCGGGCAGGCCCGGTTCCTCCAGGCGTCGCACCGCGAGGTCGACGGCGAGCTCGCATGACCTCTGCGGCACGAGCGGGATCGTGTCGATCGGGACGACGAGCGCAGACGTGTCGAACGATGCGGCCGCCGAGATGACGGAGACGTCTTCTCCCACCGTCAGCCCCTGGGCCGAGATCGTCTCGAGGAGGACATCGTGGACGTCGCCGACGGCGTGGACGATGAAGGCGCGGACGCCGCGCTCCAGCGCCAGCTCTGCGGCCGCGCGCACGGAGGAGGCATCGGTGGTCGTGACGCCCGTCGTCACCCAGTCGAGGTCGACGCCCCGCTCGGCCGCTCGCTCCTGCACGCGGAGGAGCAGGCGACGAGGGAAGTTCGACTTCCGGTAGGAGACCTCGGTCTGGCCGAACAGCGTGACCGACGTATGTCCGGCATCGGCCAGTCGATCCACCGCGAGATGCCCCGTCGCCTCGAAGTCGAGGTCGACACAGGTCAGATCCCGGGCGTCGTCGGGGATGCCGATGAACACGGTGGGGGAGCGCAGGGAGCGGGCGATGTCCGCGCGCTCGTCGTCGGGGGCGACGTCGAGCACGAGGATGGCATCGACCAGATTGCTCGCGGCGACGCGGTTCATGCCCTCTGACGCCTGCTCGTCAGTCAGGAGGAGGATGTCGTAACCGCGGCGCCGCGCGGCGACCGCGGTCGCGAGCACGAACGCCATGTGGGTCGGGGCGTGCGTGTCGGCGCGGAGGGGCTCGGTGAGCCCGAAGATCTGAGTGCGGCGCCCGGCGAGCATCCGTGCTCCGGCGTCGGGTTCGTAACCGAGCGTGTGCACCGCGTCCTCGATGCGGCGGCGCGTCTTCTCGGAGACGGGGCGCTTGCCGCTCAGAGCGTAGGAGACCGTGCTGATCGACACTCCGGCGGCTTCTGCCACCTCGTGGATCGTCGTCATCAGGACTCCATCGTCGTGTTTCGGTCACATCGTCGAAGCGCTTCGCTACCGCCTCTGACAGCGATGATAGGCACGGTTCGACGCTGCGCGCAACCCTTTTGTGGTCACTCGCAACAAATCGATCGCGGAGAACGCGGGAGCGGTCCCATCGATTCACCGGACAGGGCGACGGGGCCTCGATGGGGGAGGGGATTCGAGACCCCGCCGCCGGTCTACGAAGGGATGCGGATCTGAGCGATGACCTCGGAGTACTCGGTCTCGCCGACAGGGGTGAAGCCGACACGCAGGAAGAACGCCTCGGGGCCGTCTTCTCCGGCCTCGTAGATGACGTTGATGTGGTCGAATCCGCGTACTCGCGCCTCTTCGATGAGCTGCTCGACCGCGAAGCGACCCACGCCCTTGCCCTGGTCGTCGGCGTCGACGTTGATGCGCCACAGCACGGAGCGGAAGTGCTCTTCCGGGGCGTCGGCGTCGAAGTTCGCACTGACGAAACCGACGACCTGGTCGTCGTCGAGGACGACTCGCTGCCAGGAGGTCTGGGGGTTGATGACGGTCGCCGCGATGCCATAGGACACCGGAGCGAGGAACTGCTCCTGTCCGGGCTTGAGCGACATGTTGTTCACGGCGACGATCGTCGCAGCGGAGAGTTCGACCATGCGCAGTTCGGACATGATCACAGGCTAGCCCCTCATCGGGTCGCCGCGCAGAAACCTCGACTTTCGTCAGGGGTGCAGCTCTGCGGGATGCCGGAAGTCGATGTCCACCCCGCCTCGGGGCGAACGTGCGTCGGGAGCGGCTCAGGTATCTTGGTATCGAGACAAATATGCCCTCGCGAACGGAGAACCTGCTGGTGACCGACGACGCCATCATCTACACCTACACGGACGAGGCTCCGGCTCTCGCCACCGCTTCCTTCCTGCCGATCATCAAGGCCTACACGGGGCAGGCGGGCATCGAGGTCGAGACCCGCGACATCTCGCTCGGCGGACGCATCCTCGCGGCATTCCCGCAGAAGCTCACCCCGGAGCAGCAGGTCGGTGATTCCCTCGCCGAGCTCGGTGGCCTCGCCACGCTCCCCGAGGCGAACATCATCAAGCTGCCGAACATCTCGGCCTCGATCCCGCAGCTCAAGGGCGCGATCGCCGAGCTGCAGGCCCAGGGCTACGACATCCCCGACTTCCCGGACGAGCCGACCTCTCTCGAGGAGAAGGACGTCCGCGCCCGCTACGACCGCATCAAGGGCTCAGCGGTGAACCCCGTGCTCCGCGAGGGGAACAGCGACCGTCGGGCACCTCTGGCCGTGAAGAACTACGCGAAGAAGCACCCGCACCGCAACAAACCGTTCGCCGAGGGATCGAAGACCCGCGTCGCGACGCTCGGTCACGACGACTTCAAGCACAACGAGCGCTCCTGGGTCGCCGCCCATGACGACGTCCTCAGCTTCCGCCACACCGCCGCAGACGGCACCGTCACGATCCTCAAGGAGGGGCTGAAGGTCCTTCCGCGCGAGATCATCGACGCGACGTTCCTCTCGGCCGCGCACCTCGACGCCTTCCTCGCCGAGACGCTCGAGACGGCGAAGAACGACGACGTCCTCTACTCGGTGCACCTCAAGGCCACCATGATGAAGGTCAGCGACCCGATCATCTTCGGTCACGTCGTGAGGGTGTTCTTCAAGGACGTGTTCGCGCAGTACGGCGACAAGCTGGCCGCCGCGGGACTCAACCCCAACGACGGTCTCGGCTCGATCCTCTCGGGCCTCGGTGACATCGCCGACGGCGACGAGATCGCCGCAGCGTTCGACAGGGCCATCGCCGAGGGGCCGCGTCTCTCGTACGTGAACTCCGACAAGGGGACCACGAACCTGCATGTCCCGAGCGACGTCATCGTCGACGCCTCCATGCCCGCGCTCGTCCGCAACGGCGGCAAGCTGTGGGGCAAGGACGGCGGCGAGGCCGACACGCTCGCGGTGATCCCGGACTCCTCGTATGCGAGCGTCTATCAGGCGGTCATCGACGATGTGATCGCCAACGGCCCGCTCGACCCCGCCACGATCGGCACCGTGCCGAACGTGGGCCTCATGGCCCAGGCGGCTGAGGAGTACGGCAGCCACGACAAGACGTTCGAGATCGCCGCCGCAGGCACTGTTCAGGTGCTCGACAGCGAGGGCACCGTGCTGATCGAGCACGAGGTCGGCGCGGGTGACATCTGGCGTGCGACGCAGACGAAGCACATCCCGGTGATGGACTGGGTCAAGCTCGCCGTCTCCCGCGCTCGCGCCACGGGCGTGCCCGCGGTGTTCTGGCTCGATGCCAACCGCTCGCACGACGCGCAGATCATCGCCAAGGTGCACCAGGGTCTCGCGACGCTCGACACCAAGGGCCTCACGATCACGATCCTCGCTCCCGAGGAAGCCACTCGCTACACGCTGGCGCGGATGCGCCACGGCCTCGACACCATCTCGGTGACGGGCAACGTGCTGCGCGACTACCTGACCGACCTGTTCCCGATCCTCGAGGTCGGCACCAGCGCGAAGATGCTGTCGATCGTCCCGCTGCTCGCCGGCGGTGGCCTCTTCGAGACGGGCGCCGGCGGATCGGCCCCCAAGCACGTGCAGCAGCTCGTCGAGGAGAACTACCTGCGGTGGGACTCGCTGGGCGAGTTCTTCGCGCTGGCCGCGTCGCTCGAGCACTTCGCCGACCGCACCGGGAACGAGAAGGCCCGGGTCCTCGCGGAGACCCTCGATGCGGCGACCGGAACGTTCCTCGAAGAGGACCGCTCCCCGGGCCGCGCTCTCGGCACGATCGACAACCGCGGCAGCCACTTCTACCTGGGTCTGTACTGGGCGCAGGAGCTGGCGAAGCAGACGAAGGATGCCGAGCTCGCCGCGTCCTTCGCACCGATCGCCGCTACGCTCGCCGAGAACGAGGAGAAGATCGTCTCCGAGCTCAACGCCGTGCAGGGCAAGCCCGTCGAGATCGGCGGGTACTACCGCCCCGACGACGCGCTCGTCACCGCAGTCATGCGCCCGTCCACCACGCTGAACGGCATCGTCGACGCTCTGAGCTGACGCAGATCACAGAAGAAGGGGCCGGATGCGAGAGCATCCGGCCCCTTCTTCGCGTGATCCCTCCGCGGAATCGACGACGCGTCGCGTGCGGGGATCTGCTCGGTGAGAGCGGGGATCAGTAGTGGACCGCGACCTCGAGGCCCACGGGCGACCATTCGTAGACGTACCGGGCGACATCGATCGGCATGTTCACGCAACCGTGGCTGCGGGGATTGCCGAAGTCGTTGTGCCAGTAGGTGCCGTGGAAGCCCTCGTCGCCGTTGAAGTAGGTGACCCAGGGGACGTTGGGCGTCTCGGTGATCGAGCCGTCCGGCTCGCGGCTCTTCATGGTCTGCTCGCGCACGTGCGCGTAGACGCGGAAGTTGCCGGTGTCGGTGGGTGTCGCGCTCTTGCCCGAGGAGATCGCCCAGGAGCGCACGACCGCGCCGTTCTCGATGAGGGTCGCGGTCTGCGACCCGAGGTCGACATCGATCTTGCGCACGAGGTTGACGGACTCGAACGGCGTCTCGGTGACCTCGATGGGGAAGATGCCCTCGCCGGCCTCGAGCTTCGTCGCGACGTCTGATGCGAGGGCAGAGGTGTCGCCGATCGCGCGACCGCTCACTCCCTCGGCCTCGGTGCGGAGGATCTTGCCGGCCGAATCGACGATGTTCGTCGCGTTGACCGGGGCCCGGTCGACGGCCGCCGGGAGGGCATCGATCGTCGCCTGGATCGAAGCCTCGTCGGCGACCACGCTGAGCTCGCCACCGTCGTCGACGACGGAGATCCAGGTCGAGGCGGTCGCCGCGTCCACGGGCACCGTGCGCTCTTCGCCGATGTAGAAGCCGATCGAGCCGAGCATCGTGTTCAGTGAGGTCGCGAAAGCCGTGGCGTCTTCATCAGTGATCGCCGGCGCGGCTTCGGCCGGGTCGCCGGAGAACTCGAGGCTCGTGCCACCGTCCGCGATCGTGTCGACGATGGCGGCGGTGAGACCGTCGAGGTCGACGGCCGTCCCGGTGGCTGAGGGGGTGATCGCGTAGCCACCGCCTGCGGCGTCGAAGACGACGCCGGCATCGACCGCGTCTTCGAAACTCGACGGCACGGCCTCACGCAACGCGGCCTCGGCCGTCGCGGGATCGAGAGTGATCTCGCCGGCGACGGGTTCACCCATCCAGGCGGTCACGTTCCAGAGCGGACGCTCCGCGAAAGCGGCGTCCGCGAGTGCGGTCGCGTCGATCTCGGCGCCGAGATCCGCTCCCGTCAGCACGGTGTCGCCGCCTGCTCCGGTCAGAGTGACCTCTGCATCGGCGACGTGGGCCTGGATCGTGTCGGCCGCGGCACCGGGCGTGAGCCAGCCGACGGGAATCCCGGCGACCGTGGTGCCCGGCGCGATCAGGATCATCGAGGCGGCGGCCGTGCCCAGGGCCAGCGCGCCCACGCCGAGGCCGATCCACAGGCCGAGGCGCTTCTTCTTCGGAGCCGGTTCGATCGGCGCCCAGGCGAGTTCCTGGTCGCCGCTGCGCGGCGGCTGGGAGTCGGTGGGTGCGTCGCCGGAGTCGGCGGGCGCGACAGGATTCGGCTGGTCGCCGGAGGCGGTCGCCTCGGTCAGCTTCTCGGTCTTCGCATCCTGCGCTGAGATCAGATCGGTCACGAACTCACCCCCCGGTTTCTCACGTGTCCTTGGCGATATGCTACGCGATCGCTGATAACGAGGAGGCAACGGTCCGTGGACCGCGGAAATTCCCGATGCGTCAGTCGGTAATGACGGCGAGGCCGTCGATCTCGACCAGCATCTCCTCGCGGGGGAGGCCCGTGAAGACGGTCGTGCGCGAAGGCAGGACCCCGCTGGTGGTGTGCGCTGTCACGAACGCGCCATACGCGTCGTTCATGATCGCGAAGTCCTCGCGCTTGGTCAGGTAGACGCGCAGCATCACGACATCGTCGAATGTCGCGCCGGATGCCTCGACGATCGCCTTGACGTTCTCGAGCGTGCGCGTGGTCTGAGCCGCGACATCGCCGGGGAAGAGGTATTCGCTCGTCTGGGGGTCGACAGGGCCCTGCCCGGAGACCTGCACGATCGGGCCCTTTCGGATCCCCTGCGAGAAGGTGTGAGCGGGAGCGGGGGCGGCGTCGGTCGACACTCGGATCTTCGCGGTCATGCGACCAGCCTAGTAGCCTTGTTAGATGCCTCTACAAATCCCGGATCCTGTACTCGGCACCTGGGCGAAGGGTTTCCCTCCGCGTTCCGCGGGGCTGCGGCTGTCGGAGGTACCCGACGCGGGCCTGCACCTGTCCGATCTCGTGACGCCGGTGCTGACGGTCCACGAGGCGGCGCTCTCCCACAACGAATCGACCGTCTTCGCCTGGGCGGCGGAACAGGGAGTCGTCCTCGCACCGCACGGCAAGACGACGATGGCACCGGCGCTCTGGCAGCGGCTGCTCGATGCCGGCGCATGGGGGATCTCCGTCGCGACGCCGTGGCAGGCCGAAGTCGCGGTGGAGGCAGGGGTTTCCACCGTGCTCATCGCGAACGCCGTCACGGATCGTGGCGCCGCGCACCACCTCGGCGCTCTGCTCGCTGCGGCGGGCGATCTCCGGATCCTCTGCTGGGCGGACTCCGTCGAGACCGTCGGCATCCTCGCCGACGCGCTTCACGACGCCGAGCGTCCTCTCGACGTGCTCGTCGAACTCGGTGGCCGGGGCGGGCGCACGGGCGCACGCAGCGTGGAAGAGGGGGAGCGCATCTCCCAGGCGATCGTCGCGGCCCCCGGTCTGCGGCTCGCCGGAGTCGCCGGCTACGAAGGACCGTTCGGTCCCGACCGGTCGGAGGCGTCTGTCGCCGCCGTCGACGCCTATCTGTCCACACTCGTCGACCTGCACCGTCGCCTCGAGTATCCGCCCGGCGTTCGGCCCGTGCTCAGCGCAGGAGGCAGCGCCTTCCCCGACCGGGCAGCGGCGATCCTGGCCCCTCACGGAGCGGATGCCGACATCGTGCTGCGGTCGGGTGCGTTCCAGATCCACGATGACGGCTTCTACTCGCGCATGTCGCCGTTCGGCGCCCTGACATCGACGGCGCCGCTGCGTTCCGCCATGCACGCGTGGTCGCGCGTCGTCTCGCAGCCCGAAGAGGGACTCGCACTGCTGGACGCGGGCCGTCGAGATGTGCCGTTCGACCTCGACCTGCCGGTCCCGCAATCGGTCGAGGGGCGGATCACGGCCCTGAACGACCAGCACGCCTTCCTCGCTCTTGCAGACGGGGCGGATGTCTCCGTCGGCGACGTCGTGCGTCTCGGGCTGTCGCATCCCTGCACGGCTTTCGACAAATGGCGCGTGGTGGCGGTCATCGACGACCCGGATGCGGCGGACCCCCGGGTGATCGGAGCGGTCGCGACATGCTTCTGAGCACCGAGAAGCCCGTGCGGGTGTACCGAGGCGTCACCGTGGTCGACGGCACCGGAGCCGAGAGGTTCGCGGCCGACGTCGCGGTCGAAGGAGCCCGCATCGTCGCGGTGATCCGCGACGGAGATGAGAGGGTCCTGGAACTGCCGGCGGATGCGGTGGAGGTCGCGGGGGCGGGGCGGGTGCTGGCTCCCGGGTTCATCGACATGCACGCGCACAGCGAGCTGGCCGTGCTGCAGGGAGCAGCCCACGACGCGAAGATCCTCCAGGGCGTCACGACGGAGGTGCTCGGCCAGGACGGGCTCGGCTATGCCCCGCTCGACGACGCGACGGCGGCGGTGATCCCGGCTCAGATCGCGGGCTGGAACGGCATGCCGCCCGCCGTCCCCTGGCGTTCGATGGATGACCTGCTCGCTGCGATCGACTCGGCCGCGGTGGGCAACGCCGCGGTCCTGGTGCCGCAGGGCAATCTGCGCATGATGGTGGTCGGTCACGAGAACCGGGCGGCCACACCTGCGGAGATCGCAGCGATGTCCGGCATCCTCGGCGCGGCGCTCGACGCAGGCGCGTTCGGCATGTCGAGCGGATTGACCTACACCCCGGGGATGTACGCCGACACGGCGGAGCTGGAAGCGCTCTGCCGAGTCGTCGCCGAACGCGGCGGCTACTGGGCGCCCCACACCCGAAGCTACGGCGGGGGAGCCCTGGACGCCTATCGGGAGGCGCTCGACATCGGCCGTCGCACCGGGTGCCCGATCCATCTCACGCATGCGACCATGAACTTCGCTCCGAACCGCGGGCGTGCGGCAGAGCTGCTCGCTCTGGTCGATGAGGCCCTCGACGACGGCGTCGACGTGACCCTCGACACCTACCCTTATCTTCCCGGTGCCACCACGCTCGCGGCGCTGCTTCCGAGCCGACTGGCCGAGAGCGGCGACCTGCTCGCGACCCTCGCTGCGCTCGATGAGAGCGGACGCGAGACCGTCCGCGTCGAGCTCGAGGAGATCGGCTGCGACGGCTTCCACGGGGAGCGTGCCGACTGGTCGGCCATCCAGATCTCCGGCACCTCGTCGCCCGAACTCGCGGACCTCGTCGGACGGACCGTCGCGGAGATCGCCGAGTCGTCCGGCAGGCGCTCGGTCGACGTGGTGCTGGACACGATCCTCGAGGATGCGGGGGCCACCGGCATCCTGATGCACATCGGCGACGAGGAGAACGTCCGCACGATCATGCGGCACCCGCGGCACAGCGGCGGCAGCGACGGGATCCTGATCGGCGCGAGACCGCATCCGCGGGGCCGAGGGACCTTCCCGCGCTACCTCGGGCACTACGTGCGAGAACTCGGGGTGCTCTCCCTCGAACAGGCTGTGCAGCACCTGTCCGGCACACCGGCGATGCGGCTGGGCCTCGACCGGGGTGATGCGCCGCGGGGTGTGATCCGCGAGGGAGCCACGGCCGACCTCGTGCTGTTCGATCCCGAGACCATCACGGCGGGGGCGACCTTCGATGCTCCCCACGAGGCGCCGATCGGCGTCGACGAGGTGCTCGTCGGCGGTGTGCCGGTGGTGCTGGCGGGGCACGCGTCCGGCGCGACCCCGGGTCGAGCGCTGCGAATGACGCCCGCCGCGCATCGTGCCCCGGTCCCGAACATCCCGTCGGTGATCGATCCCGCTGCCGAGCCGTTCGAGTGGACGGTTCACACCTCGGTGTCGGCTCCGGAAGCCCTCGTCGCGAGCGCATCCCGTCTCGGCGAGCATCTCGAAACCGCGAAGGCGGCACCCGCGATCACGCTGAGGATCGACGAGTCTCTCGCGGGGGAGCCGTTCGCCCGAGCGCGTGTCGGCGCCGAGGCATTCCGCGTGACGGTGACCGCCGACGGAATCGACGTCGCGGGGGCGAGTGCGGCGGGCGTGTTCCGGGGCGTCACGCTGCTCCGGCAGCTGCGCGAGCCCGGCTCCGATCGCGCTCGGATCCCCGCAGGAACATGGCAGTCTGCTCCGGCTCACACCTGGCGGGGGGTCATGCTCGATGTCGCGCGGCACTTCCGCCCGGTCGAGGATCTGAAGCGACTCGTCGATCTGATGGCCGACCACCATCTCACGGTGCTGCACCTCCACCTCACCGACGATCAGGGCTGGCGCTTCGGGGTGCCGGGTTATCCGCTGCTCACAGAGGTGGGCGCGCGCCGCGAGGAGACACAGCGGGGCCACGGGCCGCACGCCACGGTGGTGCCGGGGCTGCACGAGGGTCATTACACGGATGCGGAGCTGCGCGACCTGGTCGCCTACGCCGCGGAGCGATTCGTGGCGGTCGTGCCGGAAGTCGAACTGCCCGGGCACATCCAGGCGGCGCTCGCCGCGTACCCCGCGCTCGGCAACACGGATGCGAGCGAGCGAGCTGTCGCGCCGTGGTCGCGCTTCGGCGTGAACCCTCGCACCCTCGCGCCGACGGATGACGCCCTCGCGTTCGGGCGTGCGGCGATCGACGCCCTGTGCGACCTCTTCGACTCTCCGTGGATCGGCATCGGCGGCGACGAGGTGCCGGTCACCGAGTGGGCGCAGAGCGCCGCTGCGCGCGAGCGGATGGGCGAGCTCGGTCTCGCGACTCCCCACGACGTGCAGCCCTGGTTCACCGATCACTTCGTCGCCCACCTCCGCAGCCGTGGGCGCATCGCCCTGGCATGGGACGAGGTGCTCGAGGGCGATGTCCCCGAGGGTGTGCGGATCCTCGCGTGGCGGGGTCCCGTCGCGATGGGCGAGGCGCTGAGGCGCGGCATCCCCGTGATCGCGTGCCCCGACCTCGAGGTGTATCTCGACTACCCCCAGTCGGAGTCGGCGGAGGAGCCGATCCGGGTCGGCCCGCCGCTGCCGATCGAGCAGGCGTACACGCTGCGCATCGAGGACGGCGCGGCCGGCGGACAGGCCAACGTGTGGACCGAGCACCTCCCGACGAGAGATCGGGTCGACTTCGCGATGTTCCCTCGTCTCGCAGCGATCGCCGAACGGCTGTGGGACGGCGGCGAACCACCCTCGTATGAGGGGTTCGCGCGACGTCTTCCCGTCCATCTCAGACGCCTCGCCGAGTCCGGTGTGCGGTATCGTCCTCTCGACGGTCCGACGCCCGTGCAGAGGCGTCCTGGAGTGCCGGGGAAGCCTCTGACACGCGAGGCGCGGCAGGCGATAGTCGCGGGCCTCGTCGAAGGCCTGGCGGACTCGTCGGGCACCGCCGCCGGAGTACTCTCGGCATAATGTAACGTTTCCGTAACCCTCCCTGTGCTAACTGTGGCAGGGGTTGCGAAATTTATGTTCGTAAGGTCTACTAACAAACATGTCCGTATCGGATGGATCGCGTCCTTCGACGTCGCCAGATTACGTCGCCGCGAGCGCGCACGCCTTCGGCCCGGGGCGCCACCTGCGCTCTCGCTCGAAGGTGCTCCCGGAACACGCTCGCGGTCACAACCGCGCGCTCGTGCTGCAGACGCTCTATCACTCGGGAGCGATGAGTCGAGCGGACCTCTCTCGCGAGACCGGCCTCACTCGGGTCACCATCTCCGACCTCGTCGCGGAGTTCATCTCCGACGGCATCGTCGTCGAGATGGGAGTGCGCGAGACGGTCGGACCGGGCAAGCCTCCGATCCTCATCGACATCGACCGAGTCGGGCACCAGATCATCGGGATCGATCTCTCCGGCCCCCATGCCTTCGTCGGCGCTCTGCTCAGCCTCGACGGCGACGTGCTCGAGCGCCGTGAGGTGCCGCGACCCGAGAGCGCAGACGGCGACGCCGCCTACGCCGCCACGCTGGAGCTGGCCCGAGCGCTCGCCGAGACGGCCACGCAGCCCATCCTCGGCGTCGGGATCGGCAGCCCCGGTGTCGTGCGTCCCGACGGCGTCGTGCTCAGCTCGCCCAACCTCGGGTGGAGCAATCTCCCTCTCGAGGCGAAACTGGGCGTCGATCTCGATCTTCCGGTCCTCGTGCGCAACGACGCCAACGCCGCGGTGCTCGCCGAGTACACGTTCGGCGAGGCGAAGGCCGACTTCATGCTCATCAAGATCGGTCGCGGAGTCGGAGCCGGCGTCATCACCGGCAGCCAGCCGCTGCTCGGCAGTCGCTTCGCAGCGGGCGAGATCGGCCACGTCGTCGTGGGCACCGACGGTGGACCCCGCTGCGCGTGCGGCAAAGACGGCTGCCTCGAAGCGTGGCTGAGTGAGACGCGGCTGCGTCCCGCCATCGCAGACGCCCCCGGATCGCGCGACGAGATCCTCCGCGATGCGGGCACCCGCATGGGCATCGCGATCGCCCCGATCGTCGCGGCACTCGATCTGTCCGAGGTCGTGCTCTCGGGTCCCGAGGATCTGCTCGACGGCGTGTTGATCGACGCCGCGGTCGAGACCCTGCACGCGCGCACGCTCGAGGGCGTCTTCGAGGACGCGCTCATCCGCCGCACACACCAGGACGACATCGTCCTGCGCGGTGCCGCCGTGATGGTGCTGTCCAGCCAGCTGGGCGTCTCGTGATCCGTACCGGCGGGAGCGACCGCGTCCACGAGCCGAAGACGAGCAGGGGCACCATCCGATGACGGATGCGCTCGCCGTCGACCTGTCCGGTCGGCCCATACGAGTGGGCCTGGACGTCGGCGGAACCAAGATCGATGCCGTCGCGGTGTCCGCGGACGGAGACATTCTGGCGCGCCTGCGCCGACCCACCGGCTGGGGTGAGGAGGCAGTCGTCGTCAGCATCCTCGAGACGGTCGATGCGCTCGCCGACGAGGGAGGATTCGCTCGCTCGTCGGTCAGATCGGTGGGCGTCGGAATCCCCGGGCTGGTCGACGCCGACACCGGTCGGGTGCTCCATGCCGTGAATCTCGGCGTCGAGTCCCTGGATCTCGCCGGGCGCGCCGGTCGACAGCTGGGCATCCCCGTCCGCGTGGAGAACGACGTGAAAGCGGCCGCCCTCGGCGCTGCGGTGCTGCGCGGCGTCGACGGGTCGATGGCCTATCTCAATCTCGGCACCGGGGTCGCTGCCGGGATCGTCGTCGACGGCACGATCTGGCGTGGCGCGCGAGGCACGGCCGGCGAGGTCGGGCACCTCTCGGTCGACCCGAACGGCCGTCTCTGCGGCTGTGGACAGCGCGGCTGCATCGAGACCTTCTGCGGCGGAGGCGCGCTCGCCCGAGCCTGGGATCGTCCCGGTGCGCTCCCGGTGCGCGACATCTTCGACGCAGCCGACACCGGTGACGAACGGGCGCTCGCGCTCCGCGCCGATCTCTTCCACGGCGGGGCCGCGGCGGTGCGTGCGCTCGTGCTCTCCGCCGACGTCGAACGCGTGATCATCGGCGGCGGCCTCACTTCGCTCGGCGACAGGCTCTACACGGGCATCCGCGACGCTCTCCGGTCCGATGCCGAGGCCTCGCCCTTCATGCGCTCGCTCCACCTGGACGACAGGATCGAACTGCTCCCTGCCGGCTCTCCCGCCGCGGCCTTCGGGGCCGCGGTCGTCGGCGCAACCACCCCCTCTAAGGAGACCGTTTCCCATGGCTGAAGTCGTCATCGTCGAGAACGCAGAAGCGGCAGGCGCCCTCGTCGCCGCCGAGATCGTCGAGCTGATCGACGGACGTGCGGATGCCGTGCTCGGCCTCGCCACCGGTTCGACGCCCCTCCCCGTCTACAAGGCGCTGCGAGACAGGCTCGCGGGTCGCGACGTCTCGCAGGTGCGCGGTTTCGCCCTAGACGAGTACGTGGGGATCGACCCCGCTCATCCCGAGAGCTACCGCTCGGTCATCACCCGCGAGGTCGTCGAGCCGCTCGGGCTCGACCCGCGGCGGATCCATGTGCCCAACGGCGCACAGGCCACCATCCAGCACGCAGGTGACGACTACGAGACCGCGATCGACGCGGCCGGAGGAGTGGATCTGCAGATCCTCGGCATCGGCACCGACGGACACATCGGATTCAACGAACCCGGCTCGTCGTTCGCCTCGCGCACGCGCGTGAAGACCCTCACCGAGCAGACCCGCGAAGACAACGCCCGCTTCTTCGACTCGATCGACGACGTGCCCATGCACTGCATCACCCAGGGGCTCGGCACGATCCTTCGCGCTCGGCACCTCGTGCTGCTCGCCTTCGGAGAGGGCAAGGCACAGGCCGTGGCGGATGCCGTCGAGGGGCCGCTGTCGGCCATCCTCCCGGGTTCGGCGATCCAGCTGCACCCGCACGCGACCGTCGTCGTCGACGAGGCCGCGGCGTCCCGGCTGAAGCTCGCCGACTACTACCGCTACACCTTCGCGAACAAGCCGAGCTGGCAGGGGATCTGACGCGGTCGGCTCTCAGGGCCGAGTCGTCGGCCACGCCAGCGGCAGCAGGTGCTCGACGCTGAGGGGCGCCAGCGGCAGCGTCTCGGCATCCGCGGGTGTGATCCATCGCAGCTCGGCGAGCTCCGCCTGGACGACGACCTCCGCCGCGGCGATGGACACCGAGAACGCGTCGGCCACGACTCGGTGACCGGGCTCGTTGGCCGCCTCGGAGACGAACGTGCCGAGCGGCTCCAGATCGACCTCATCCAGGCGAAGGCCGAGCTCTTCGTGCAGCTCGCGGATCAGCGTCTGCGACGGGGTCTCCCCGGGCTCGGGCTTGCCGCCGGGTTGCATGAAGCGCGTCGTGCCCTGCTTGCGCACGACGAGCACCCTGCCGGCGTCATCGACGATGACCGCGGCGCTGACGTGGATGTCAGGCATCGGGCGCGAAGACCTTGCCGGGGTTGAGGATTCCCAGCGGATCGAACACCCGAGTGATCTGACGCTGCAGCTCCCACTGGTCGTCTCCGAGCTCGTCGGCCAACCAGCGGCTCTTCAGCGTTCCGATCCCGTGCTCTCCGGTCAGCGTGCCGCCGAGCGCGATCGCGGCCCGGAACAGCTCGTCCGCCGCCGCCCAGACCTCAGCGGGAGGCTCTGCGCCCTCGAAGATGAAGTTCGGATGCAGGTTGCCGTCGCCCGCGTGAGCGACCGTGGGGATCGCCATCGAGTAGGCCTTCTCGATGCGGGCGATCTCGTCGAACATGGCGGGCATGGCGCTGCGCGGCACCGACACGTCTTCGATGAGGGTCGTGCCGAGCGCCGACATGGCGGGGTGCATGGCACGCCGGATGGCCAGGAGGCGCTCTCCTTCTTCGCGGTCATGGGAGACCTCGGTCACACCCTGATGAGCCGTCAGGATGTCGGAGATCATCGTCGCCTCGGCCACTGCCGCCGGACCATCGGTCTGGATCGTCAGCTGGGCGCTCCCGGCCACGGGCGAGGGAAGGTCGAGCAGGGCTGCGACGGCGGCGAGGCTCGCGGAGTCCATCAGCTCCATGATCGCCGGCTGCGCACCCGAGGCGGTGACCGCGGCCGAGGCGGACGCTGCGGCACGCACATCGGGGAAGACGGCCGTCACGGTGCAGGTCGTTCCCTCGACCAGTCGGCGCAGCTTGAGGGTGGCGCCGACGACCACGCCCAGCGTGCCCTCGGAGCCGATCACGAGCGAGGTGAGGTCGAGTCCTGTCACGCCTTTGACGCTGCGGTGGCCGAGGTGCAGCAGTCGGCCGTCGGCGAGAACCAGGTCGACACCGAGGACCGCGTCTCGCACGACGCCGTACTTCGCACAGAGCAGCCCACCCGCTCCGGTGGCGATGTTGCCGCCGACCGTCGAGATCGCACGGCTCGCAGGATCCGGCGCCCACCAGAGTCCGTGCTCCGCGAGCACGTCGTTGAGGTCGGCGTTGAGGATTCCGGGTTCGACGACGGCAAGCAGGTCGTCGGCCCGGATCTCGTGGATCGCGGTCATCCGGCGAGTGGACAGCACGATCTCGCCATCGCCGCCGTTCGCCGCGCCGGCGAGACCGGTGCCGGCGCCACGCACCACGACAGGGGTCGCCGTCTCGGTCGCGATGCGCATCACCGTCTGGACGTGCTCGACCGTCTCGGCGTGCACGACCGCGAGCGGCCGCCCGGGCGCCGCATGCCCGGATCTGTCGGCGCGGGCTTCTTCGAGGACCGTCGCATCGGTGTCGACGATGTCGCCGAGCGCGGCGACGAGCAGGTCGAGGGCGCTCATCGGATGCGACGCCGGCCGCTCACGACGCCTGCGCCGACGGCGACCACGGCGAACGCGATGCCGATGAGGGGCTGGTCCATCAGCCACCACGCGATCGTGACGCCGACGTAGATCAGCAGCTCGACGACGACGCGAAGGAACGGATGCAGTCGCAGGACGGGTCGCGGCGAGAGGAAGAGCGCCCAGATCAGGATCACGACGACCGGAGCCCCGATGCCGAGGATGACGTTGTACGGGAAGGGCCAGGTGGCGAATCCCCACAGGGCGAGGGTGCCCACTGCGACGATCAGGACGACCGATCGGACGACGTCGAGAGCGGTGATGGTGGGGCGGTCGACGCCGGGAACGGAGGCGGGATCCTGGGACATGGATCCAGTCTATTCGCCGCCGATGGCGGGTCAGAGCGCGGGCGCGGCCTCGTCTGCGGCCACCTGGTCGACCGGCGCGGTCTCGTCGGCGGGCGCGGTGTCGTCAGCGGGGGCAGGCTCTGCCGGAAGGGCGGTCTGGTCCTCGGTCACGGGCTCTGCCGGAGGAGCGGTCTCGACGGGAGCGGCCGGGGCCTCCGTCTCGGGTGCCGGCGTCTCAGGGGACGCCTCGGCGTCCGGGGACTCGGTCGGGGCAGCGGGTGCTGCCTCGTCCGTCGGCTCGGGGATCGGCGCGATCGCGTCGTCCGGAGTCGGCTCGGAGGGTACTGTCTCGGCGGGATCCGCAGCCGGCCCTCCGCACGAGGGAGCGAGGGCCACGGAACCGAGGGTCACCCCGAGAGCCGAGAGGCTCGTGGTCGTCGGCAGCATCGGACCGGACGCCGTCACGTAGTGGACCTCGAGGGGCGCGCCGAGGAGAATCTGGACGAGACCGGGGCGCAACTCGATCGTGCCGGTCCCTGCGTCAGTCAGCGATGTGCCGTCGACGCCGCCGCGGCGTCCGCCGAGCAGCGCTTCGATGTCCGCGCCCGGTTCGCCGGACACATTCACGGTCACATAGGTGACAGCGCGTGCGTCGAGGCAGATGCTCGCGAGGCTCACTTCGATCGGAGTCGTCGGCGCGGCCGGTTCCGTGGGGTTCTCGCCGGGGGTTTCGCCGCCGGGGGTTTCTCCGGGGTTCTCGCCGGGGGTTTCGCCGCCGGGGGTTTCTCCGGGGTTCTCGCCGGGGGTTTCGCCGCCGGGGGTCTCTCCGGGGTTCTCGCCCGGGACCTCGCCATCGGGGTTCTCGCCGTCGGGGTTCTCGTCGTCAGGCTCTTCGTCCACGGGAGGGGACGTGGACTCGGGCAGTGCCGGCGCGGTCGACTCGGTCGGGGCCGGGGGTGAGACGATCGCCGGCGCGATGTCCTCAGCGGGCTGGGGGGTGACGGGTGCTTCGACGGGCGGGGCGACGGGCTCGGGCTCGGTCTCCGCTTCATCGACGATCGGCGTCTTGTCGTCGGACATCGACTCGTCGGGCCCGACGTCTGCACTGATCGACGAGGAATCGCTGTCGCCCGCACTCGGCATCGATGCCGCGGGCGTCGCGCCCGTGAGGCTCGGGATGATTGTGGCGGCCGCCACGACGCCGGCGACCACGAGGGCCGCCGATCCTGCGCTGACGAGCGCACCGACTCCGCTGAAGATGCCTCCGGTCGCCGTGCCACCGGCTCCGCCACCGGTCGCTGTGCCTGCGCCGGTCGCGCCGGCTCCACCGGTGCCGCTCGACGATCCGGCGGCGGCTGTTCCGCCTCCCGCAGCCACGACAGCTCCCTCGGTGATCCCCGAGGGCATGGCCGCGAGCGCGACGATGGGCGTACCGCCACCCTGGAGGGTGGCGAGGTAGCCTGCGGAACCCGTGACTCCGAGGACGAGGGGCAGCAGCACGAGGGCCAGCCGCTTGGAGACGTCCTTCGCCTCAGCGGCGACGATCATGCAGCGTGCGCACTGGTCGAGGTGCTGCTCGAGACGGTTGTGGTCTCGCGTGCTGAGGTTGCCGCGCGAGTAGGCGCCCAGGTGCTCGATGGTCCACTGGCAGTCGGAACCTTCGGCCGCGCTGCGGAGGTGAGCCTGGATCCATGCTTCGCGAAGTCCTTCACGCGCTCTGAAAGCCAGCTGCGAGACGGCGCCGGACTTCATGCCGAGCAGGGTCGCGGCCTCCTGCGGCTTCATCTGCTCGATCTCTGTGTACCAGAGCACTTCCTGCCAGCGGGAGGGCAGGCTGCGGAACGCCTGCGCGGTCAGGCTGCGATCGAGGGCCTCGTTGGCCGCCTGGTCTGTGCTGTCGGGATCGGCGACGGAGTCGAGCTCGTCGATGGCGGACTCGCGTCGAGAGCGGCCCCAGGCGGCGGCGGTGTTGCGGATGCTCGTGAACAGGTAGGCGCGGAACGATCCGTTCGGTCCGCCGCCCTTGATGATCGCCTGATAGATGCGGGTGTAGGACTCCTGCACGAGGTCGTCGGGGTCGATCGACGACGTGATCGATCGCGCGACCGACATGCCGGAGGGATAGTGCCGCCTCCACAGTTCGCCGAAGGCCGCCGCGTCACCCGAGCGGGTGCGCAGGACGAGATCGGCGTCGGCGATCGTTTCCTCGTGTGAAGTGCTGTCCTGATCCACTGTCATCCATCTGTCGTGGAGCGCGAGTGCGCCTCCACATGAAGAGACGCGTGAACCCCATTTTCATCACGCGTCATCTCCATTCTCTCTCCTATCTCTCAGGCTTGCCACCCCTTCTCGAAAAGTGCTCGCAGAAGACCGGGGGCGAATAAAGACCTGATCACGGGCAGATCAGTCGGGCGCGCGGAAGAACCGAGAAAAAAGATCTGAGAAATCGCGTAATGAATCGGCGTCGACGTCGTCTCATCACTAGAGACAGCCATGGGGCTCCACCGGGGGGCGGAGCTCAGGCGCTGGTGCAAGGGGTAAGTGCACCGGCATGGTGGGTCGGGCACCTCGGGGGAGGAGCGCTCGGCCCGCCAGCTCTCGCAACGTGGGGGGAATTGTGACGGGGTCGCCGATCTGGGGAACGGCGGCCCCTCACCCGCACCGGGCTACGGCCGGTCGCCGATCCACACGCGAGCGACCTGCAGCTGTGCGTTCAGCAGCACCGCGTCAGCGACGAACCCGACCGCCAGGCGACCGATCCGGTCGCCGTATCCGATCGCTCCCGCCGGTGTCTCGGTGAGCGCCCGGACGGCTTCCGTGAGAGGTGCGCCCGCCGCGGTCGCCCTGCGCAGCGCCACGTCGAGGGTGAGCGTCGACCCCGCGATCGATCCCGTGTCGTCCGCGCGCGCGATGCCGTCGAGGACCGTCACGCTCACCGCACCCAGGTCGTAGTGCCCGTCGGCGCTGCCGGCAGCCGCCATGGCATCCGTGATGAGTGCGACGCGACCGGGTGCCGAGTCGAACACGAGCTTGACCACGTGCGGGTCGAGGTGGATGTCGTCGGCGATCACCTCGAGCACCACGCGGCGGTCGGCCGCCGCCGCCAGTACCGGCCCCGGCGCTCGGTGATGGATTCCGGGCATGGCGTTGAAGGCGTGGGTCAGCACGGAGGCGCCGGTCCCGAATGCCGCGTCCGCAGTCGCGGCATCCGCACTCGTGTGTCCCACCGCTGCGACAGCGCCGGCGTCCACGATCATCCGGATCGCCTCGAGACCGCCGGGGAGCTCCGGTGCGATCGTCACCTGCCGGATCGTCCCGCGGCCGGCGTCGAGCAGGCGGGCGACGTCGTCTCGTGTCGGAGTGCGCAGCAGCGACGGCTCGTGAGCTCCGTGGTGCGCCGGGTCGAGGAACGGCCCTTCCAGATGCGAACCCAGGATGTCGGCATCCGACTCCATCAGGTCGGCGATCTGCGCCACGCGTCGAGCGAGGGCGTCGACGGGGGCGGTGACGAGGGAGATCACCGATCGTGTCGTGCCATGAGCGCGGTGCAGAGCGCGAGCCGAGCGGATCGCCTCCGGCCCGTCGTCGAACGACGCTCCCGCGCCGCCGTGGCAGTGGATGTCGATGAATCCGGGTGTGAGTACGGCATCCGGCCCGGCGACGACGGTCGCGTCGACGACCTCATCGGCGGGGGCCCACGTCTGGCCGGTGCCGAGAGCGGCGACCCGCCCGTGTTCCATGCGAACCCAGGCGTCCGCGACCTCGACGCCGTGGTCGATCAGTCGGGCCGAGTGGATGACGACCGATCCCGTCGCTGTCGAAACGGATGTCATCGCTCGCTCCAGGGGATCTCGTCTGCGGGGTGGAAGTCCACGCCCTCAGCCTTCCACAGCGGGGCGAGTGCGCCGAGTCGCCCGCGGAACGACTCCCAGTCCCGGCCGTCGGCGTCGCGCGGTGACCACGCGACCTCCGCCTGAGCGGCGGCCCGCGGAAAGACCAGCTGCTCGACCTCGCTCAGGGTGCGGGTGGTCTCGCTCCACAGCGGAGCCTCGATGCCGAGGATCGCGGACTCCGGGACGTCGAGCACAGCGGTCGGCTCCCACTCGTACGCCCTGCGGACATCGATGATCGCGGCCCAGGTGAGTCCGAGCGGAAAATCCTCGGTGTACTTCATGTCGAGGTAGGCGACGTCGGCGGTCGACATGATGAGCGCCCCGCCACGCTCGACGAAGTGCGCCGCCTCCTCAGCGTGCGATCCCTCGGGTGTCGTCTTGCCCCAGTACTGGCCGATCGTCCCCTCGGCGATGTCCTTCGCTGCGCCCACCTCGTGCCAGGCGACGGGGATCTTGCCCTCCTCGAACACGATCGCGGTGGCGCGCTCGACGAACAGATCGAAGTCCGCCTGCGGGGTGCCGAGGGACTCGTCGCCGCCGATGTGGATGTACGGACCCGGGGTCATCTCGGCGAGCTCGCGCACGACGTCACGGACGAACTCGTAGGTGCGCTCTTCATGGATGCGGACGCTCGAGTGCCCGACGCCCCACCCGAGATAGGGCTCGCCTGCGACGGGGAGCGGCTGCCCCAGGCGCGCCGATTCGGCGATCAGGCTGTCGTTCATGACCGGATCCTCGACGAGCTCCGGATACGCGACGCCGATGGCGTGCGTGTGACCGGGGAGGTCGATCTCAGGGATCACGACCATGTGCCGCTCAGCGGCGTACGCGACGATCTCGCGATAGTCGTCCTTCGTGTAGAAGCCGCCGGGGTCGCCGAGGGAGGCCGTCGACGAGGCGAGCTCGGTGAGCTTCGGCCACGAGTCGATCTGGATGCGCCAGCCCTGGTCGTCGCTGAGGTGCAGGTGCAGGTGATTGAACTTCAGGGCACTGGTGCTGTCGATGAACTTCTTGACCTCATCGACGTCGAAGAAGTGACGCGTGACGTCGAGCATGACGCCGCGACGTGCGAATCGTGGCGCGTCGGTGATCTCGGCGCGCAGGAACGCCCATCCCTCGTCGTCCTCGCGGAGCAGTTGCAGCAGCGTCTGCACGCCGTAGAAGAGTCCTGCCTCGTCGCCGCCCACGATCTCGACGGAGTCGCCGACTGTGAGCCCGTATCCTTCGGGCGCCGCGGCGGGGTCGATCCGCAGGACGATCGTCGACCCGGTGCCGGCGCCGGTGCTGTCCGTCGAGTGCGACAGCCGGATGCCGCTGCGGCGCGCGACGGCGTCGATCAGCTGGGCCGCCGCGGGGGAGTCGCCGATGACTCGCAAGCCGTCGGAGACGGGCAGCCGACCATCCACGGCGATGGAGGAAGCGGGAAGAGGAACAAGGGGCATGGAATGGGGAAGGACCATGAACAAAACCTACCGTGCGCAGAGTCGGCAGCACAGGGAAATCCGCTATGCTTTCTCACGTCGCGACTGGCGTCTGGGTGGACTACCACCGGGGAGCGACTGACCACGGAATTCGACCGCGCGCCTGGGCCGATAGGTACACCCTTCGAATCCGTTGTCAGAGGAGCATGTCATGACCGACCGTTACTTCAACGCCCCACTCTCCGAGGTCGACCCCGAGATCGCACAGGTCCTCGACCGAGAGCTCGCACGGCAGCAGACGTTCCTCGAGATGATCGCATCCGAGAACTTCGTGCCCGTCTCCGTGCTCCAGTCCCAGGGCTCGGTGCTGACGAACAAGTACGCCGAGGGATACCCCGGCCGTCGTTACTACGGCGGCTGCGAAGAGGTCGACGTCGCGGAGGAGCTCGCGATCCAGCGCGCCAAGGACCTGTTCGGCGCGGAGTTCGCCAACGTCCAGCCGCACTCGGGAGCATCCGCGAACGCCGCCGTGCTGCACGCGATCGCTCGGCCCGGCGACACGCTGCTCGGCCTCGCCCTCGACCAGGGCGGTCACCTCACTCACGGCATGAAGATCAACTTCTCCGGCCGTCTGTACGACATCGTCGCCTACGGCGTCGACCCCGAGACCTCGACCATCGACATGGACGAGGTGCGTCGCCTCGCCCTCGAGCACAAGCCGAAGGTCATCATCGCCGGCTGGTCGGCATACCCGCGCACGCTCGACTTCGCCGCCTTCCGTGCGATCGCCGACGAGGTCGGCGCGCTGCTCTGGGTCGACATGGCGCACTTCGCCGGCCTCGTCGCCGCCGGCCTCCACCCGAACCCGGTGCCGCACGCCCACGTCGTCTCGTCGACCGTGCACAAGACGATCGGCGGCCCCCGTTCGGGCTTCATCCTGACGAACGACGCCGACCTCGCGAAGAAGCTCAACACGGCTGTGTTCCCGGGGCAGCAGGGCGGCCCCCTGATGCACGTGATCGCCGCGAAGGCGACGGCGTTCAAGCTCGCGGGCACCCCGGAGTTCAAGGAGCGCCAGGAGCGCACGCTGCGCGGAGCGTCCATCCTCGCCGAGCGTCTCTCGCAGCAGGATGTGAAGGATGCCGGCATCGGGGTGCGCTCCGGCGGCACCGACGTGCACCTGGTGCTCGTCGACCTGCGTGACGCCGCGATCGACGGCAAGCAGGCCGAGGACCTGCTGCACGACATCCACATCACCGTCAACCGCAATGCGGTGCCGAACGACCCGCGCCCGCCGATGGTCACCTCGGGTCTGCGCATCGGGACGCCGGCACTCGCCACCCGCGGCTTCGGCGACGCCGAGTTCACCGAGGTCGCCGACGTGATCGCACTCGCGCTGCTCCCCGGCGCCGACGTCGAGGCGCTCCGTGCGCGTGTCGATGCGCTCGCCGCAGGCTTCCCGCTCTACCCGGACCTGCAGCAGTGACCGCGAAGATCCTCGACGGCAAGGCGGCGTCGGCCGCGATCAAGGCCGAGCTCACCGAACGGGTCGCCGCGCTGAAGGCGAAGGGCGTGGTGCCCGGCATCGCGACCGTTCTCGTCGGAGCCGACCCGGCATCTCAGCTCTACGTCGGTATGAAGCACCGTCAGTCCGAGGCGATCGGGATGAACTCGATCCAACGCGAGCTGCCGGCCGATGCCACCCAGGCCGACGTCGAGGCGCTGATCGACGAGCTCAACGCCGATCCGGACTGCCACGGATACATCGTGCAGCTGCCGCTGCCGAAGCACATCGACACGGACGCGATCCTCGAGCGGATCGACCCGGCTAAGGATGCGGACGGACTGCACCCGACCAACCTCGGTCGACTCGTGCTCAACGTCAACAACCCGATCCACACCCCGCTGCCGTGCACGCCGCGCGGTGTCATCGAGCTGCTGCTGCGCAACGGCTACGACTTCGCCGGCAAGCACGTCGTGGTCGTCGGACGAGGCGTGACGATCGGTCGCTCGATCGGCCTGCTGCTGACGCGACGCGACCTGAACGCGACGGTCACGCTCACGCACACCGGCACGGTCGACATGCCGCGGTACCTGCGGGAGGCCGACGTCATCGTCGCCGCCGCGGGCGTCAAGCACCTCATCCGCGCCGAGGACGTCAAGCCGGGGGCCGCCGTGCTCGACGTCGGCGTGACCCGCGAGACCGACCCCGAGACGGGCAAGAACCTCGTCTTCGGAGACGTGCACCCGGATGTCGCCGAGGTCGCGGGCTGGGTGTCGCCGAACCCGGGCGGAGTCGGTCCGATGACCGTCGCCCTGCTCATGACCAACGTCGTCGAGGCGGCGGAACGCCTGGTCTGACCGTCGCCGGTCTCGATCTGCATCGTCGGTCCCGATCCGTGGGCTTCCCCTTCCGATCCGCCTGCGGATCGGGGTGAGGCCCGGGATCGGGACCGTCTGCGTTCAGCCCAGCTCGTCGAGCATCCGCCGCTGCTCCGGGGTCAGACCGTCGTGGAGCTCCTCCCGCGCCTCCGCGGCGGCGGTCGTCTCCGGGGCGGGCGTGGAGGCTGCGGGCGCCGGTTTGCGGCGCGACACCTTGCCCTGCACGGCGTCGTACAGCTCGCCGGCCTTCGCCCGCAGCCTGTCGTCGACCTGGTCGTAGATCATCCAGCCGAACAGCAGGAAGAGCGGCGGGAGCGCGTAGCTCCAGAAGCCCGAGGCGCGGACGCCGCTCAGCCAGACGACGGCCACCCAGATGAGCAGCTCGACGAGATAGACGAGGACGTACTGGACGACCTTCTCGCCGGTCCTCGTGCGATCGGCCGCGGACTTCGCCGCCGCGTTGCGGAACGCCGCGGTGAGCAGCGGCTTCACGAAGAGCGCCGCGAGCGTCAGGATGACGGCCGCCCACAGCGCGGTGAACCCGACAGAGACACCCGACGACAGCAGGCCGATGAGCAGCAGCACCGCGACGTTGAACACGTAGAGTGCGGCGAACCGGACGATTCCGTTCTTCATCTGACCAGAATTCCACACACTCTCGGATGCCGCGGCATCTCCGTGCGGAGCCTGGTGGGGATCAGCGTGCGGGAAACGCGCGTTCAACCGCATCGACCACGGTGCCGTAGACGGAGTCCCACGGGACGAGCGGGGGAGTGACCCCGGCGAGTTCGAGGCTCACGGCTCCATGCACCTGCGCCCAGACGGTGAGAGCGGCGGCCATGACCTGCGGTTCGTCGACGCGGGCCGCGAGCGCGCGCACGAGCGGCGCCATCGCCGTGCTCATGGTCGCGTCATCGGGGCGGCAGTCCTCGGTCGCCACTCCGCCGCCGAACATGAGGCGGTAGAGCGCGGGATTCTCCATCGCCCACGTCCGATACGCGAATCCGAGTGCGCGGAGCCCTTCCGGTTCGGCCGTGGCCTGCGCCTCGCCGAATGACGCGAAGCCGTGCTCGATGACCGCGACGAGCAGTTCGGTCTTCCCGCCGAACAGCGCGTAGACCGCTGAGGTCGAGGTGCCGGCGTTCTGTGCGATGTCGCGGAGACTGATCCGCTCGGGTCCCTTGTCGTCGACCATCTCGGCCGTCGCGTCGAGCAGGCGGTCGCGCAGGGCGTCGTCGTACAGGGGAGGTCTTGCCATGGGATCGATCTTATCGTAACGTTGTTGCATAACGCAGTTACGTAACGATGTTCCAAGGAGAGCGCATGACTCAGCACGTCTTCCCCGGCAGGTTCACCGCCGCTCCGGAACGATCGGATGTGACGGTCTTCCTGATCGGGATGCGAGCCAATCGGTGGTGGCAGCTCGGCAGGGTGTGGCGGACGGCCAGCAAGATGCCCCCGATGCTGCAGCATCTCGCGACGCACCCGGAGGCGGGGATGCTCGGAGTGCACAGCTGGTTCGGTCGCACGACGATCCTGCTGTCGTACTGGGAGAGTCCGGAGCATCTGCAGCGGTTCGCCGCCGACCGCGACGCACCCCATCTGCAGCCCTGGCGCGACTTCATGCGTACGCTGCAGGGAACGGGGAGTGTCGGCGTGTGGCATGAGACCTATCAGGTGCCGACAGCGGATCTGGAGGCCGTCTACGTCGACATGCCGGCATTCGGACTCGCGGCGGCGACCGCGCACGTCCCCGTGGGGCCGGGCATGAAGACGGCGCGCCAGCGGATGGGTCGCTGACGCGCCGGCGTCATCAGAGCTCAGCCCTGGGGGTGCAGGCTGCTCTCGATGTTCGTGATGCGAGCCTGGTCGTCGAAGCGGAAGGTCGCAGTGCCCGTGCCGTCGGCGACCGTGGCCCCCGAGAACGCCTCGTCGGTCCACGTGAGGTTCCACCCGGCGAGACGGGCGGCGTCCCAGACCGCCGTCCGGGCATCAGGCAGAGCCAGGCCCGAGAGGATCCGCGGAAGGACGATGGAGGCTGCGGCGACGGTCAGGGCGGGGAGCGGCGCATCGAGCAGGAAGACGGCGTACGTGCCGCCGCCGACCGGCGCGAGGTAGTAGGGCGCTCGACCGGTGAGCTCGACCGCGACCGCGCCGACCGTGTGGGCGGCTGCGGTGATCCAGTCGGCGTCGCCGGCGGCGTCCGCGGGGAAGGGGAGCTCCTGCTCGCTCAGCTCCGGGATGCCGTGCTCCCTGCCGTAATCGCGCAGCTGGCCGGCGATGCCGGCATGGTCGCCCTGCGGGTGCGCCCACGCCCAGAGCAGCGAGCGGGGACCGGGGGCGATCGTCGCGACGAGGTGGGCGCGGGCCACGAGCCGGCGCGTGGCATCGGCGTTCGAGGTGAAGGTGAGGGTGCCCGCCGCCATGTCGGCATCCCATCGATTGTCACCGAGGTCCTCGAGGGCGGTGGCCAGGGAGTCCTGACGGAGGGCGGAGAACAGTGCGGCACGGTCTGCGAGCGGCTGGAGCGCGGCGAAGGTCATGCCCACAGTCTCGCCCGGGTTGCTATGAATCCGCCAACTCCGAGCGCGGGGACAGTGCATCGGAGGGGCGGCCCATCCGCCAGACACTCGGTACCACCAGTGTCACGGCGGCGAGCACGGCATAGAGGATCCCCGAGGTGACCAGCACCGTCTCGACATCGCCGCGGGTGATCAGCCAGCCGTAGACGAGGGTGCCGATCGGCATCACGACGAAGCTGCCGAGCATGTCGTAGCTCGAGACGCGGGACAGCTTGTCGCCCGGGATGTTCTCCATCATCGCGAGGTTCCACCCGGTGCTGAACACCTCGGCCCCGGCGCCGGCGAGGAAGGCGGCGATGGCGAGCAGCACCACCGCGGGGTGCACTCCGAGGACGGTGAGCGGGATCGCGAACGCGGCCATGCCGATCATGCCGTAGCGCAGGGGGCGTTTCAGCGGGAACCACATCAGGACGAGGGTCATGAGCAGGATGCCGACGCCTTCGGCGCTGACGACCCACCCCCAGCCGGCGATGCCGAGCCGTTCGTCGTTCTTGGCGATGTACGGACCGACGACGCCCCACGCGCCGATGTGGATGGCGTTCATCACCATGAAGGCGAGAACGATGACCCACAGCCACGTGCGACTCCAGAACTCCTGCCACCCGATCCTGAGGTCGTGGAACATCGTGGTTCCGCCCGCATGATCAGGCGGAGGCAGTCGGACCATCGCCAGGACGGGGATCGCGATGACCCAGCCGATCGCCTGCACGACCATGGCCCAGGCGGGGCCGGCCGCGGCCACGACGATGCCCGCGATGATCGGGCCGCCGATCGTGGTCGCCGAGCGCACGAACGACAGCATCGCGTTGGCCTGCTGCAGGTGCTCTGGGGAGGTCAGCTGCGGGATGATCCCCTGCATGGCGGGGAGGACGAACGCGGTGGACGCACCGTTCACGACCGACAGCAGAGCGAGCAGGGGAACCGTGGCTATGCCGCTGAACAGGAGGGCGGCCATCGCGCCGACCGTCAGGATGTCGATGACGTAGCAGGACTGGATGATCAGCGCGCGAGGCAGCCGGTCGGCGATCACGCCGCCGACGAGCAGGAAGACGATGTTGCTGACGGTTAAGGCGGCCAGGACCAGGGAGAGCGAGCGTGCGTCGTTGTCGATCTCGAGCACGGCGAAGGCCAGCGCGATCGACGACATCGACCCTGCGATCAGAGTGATGGCGCGGGCGAGGAAGAACCAGCGGAATCCTCGGTCCTGCATCGCTGCGAGGGCGCGGATCATGACGGCTCGTCGCTGCTCTGCATCCGTCAATCCTGCCACTCGAGGGCAGCGGCAGGCGTCAGTAGCTGGCGCGGGTCGTGTCGTCGGATGCCGGGACGAAGCGGGCGGCCAGAGCCTCGGATGCGCGTGCCAGCATCGCCACGTCGGCACCGACCGCCACGAAGTCCGCGCCGGCGGCGGTGTACGCATCGGCGGCGGAGGGATCGAAGGCGTTCACACCGACGGGCGTGCCTGCGGCCGCGACCGCGGCGAACACCTGCTCGACGGCGGCGACGACATCCGGATGCGTCTGCTGGCCGAGCAGTCCCATCGACGCGGAGAGGTCGGACGGGCCCACGAACACGGCGTCCACGCCCTCGACCGCCGCGATCTCGGAGGCGGCCTCCACCCCGGCGACCGTCTCGATCTGCACGGTGAGGGAGGTGTGCCGCGCCGAGTCGCGCAGGTAGCCGTCGACCCGGTTCCAGCGGGCGCTGCGGGCGAGCGCGCTCCCGACTCCTCGGACGCCTTCTGGCGGATAGCGGGTCGCCGAGACGGCCGCGCGTGCCTCCTCGGCCGACGAGACCATCGGGACGATGAGGTTCTGTGCTCCGAGGTCGAGGACCTGTTTGATCGCCACGGTGTCGTTGGACGGCACGCGCACCACCGGGGTGATCGGATAGGCGGCGACGACCTGCAGCTGCAGCAGCGTGGACTCGAGCGTGTTGGCCGAATGCTCCATGTCGATCAGCAGCCAGTCGAGGCCCGAGCCCGCAGCCACCTCGGTGACGAGAGAACTGCCGGAGCACGCCCACATCCCGATGAGCGGGCGATCGGAGGCGGCGAGATGCTCGCGGAAGGAGGGGCTCAGATGAAGCGGCATTCGATCGTTCCCATCGGTCCGTAGTCGCACAGCACCTGATCGCCGCGAGACACCCACATCGGGCGTGTGAACGATCCTGCCAGGATGACCTCGCCGGCCTCGAGACGCGCGCCGTGCTGGTGGAACTTGTTCGCGAGCCAGGCGACGCCGGTGGCGGGGTGGCCCAGCACGCCGGCGGCGACTCCGGTCTCCTCGATCTCGCCGTTGCGCGAGAGCACGCCGGGCACCCATCGCAGGTCGATCTCGTCCGGGCGCCTGTGCACATCGCCGAGGACCATGGCCCCGTAGGCGGCGTTGTCGCTGATCGTGTCGACGATCGTCCTGCCCTCGAGCTCGATGTGCGAGTTCAGCACCTCGAGCGCCGGCACGGCGTAGTCGATCGCGGCGAGGGCGTCGTCGAGCGTGCAGTCGGGCCCCTCGAGCGGATGCTTGAGCACGAACGCGAGCTCGACCTCGATCCGCACGTTCGAGAAGTGGTCGACCGGGATCTCGGCACCCGACTCGTAGAC
Organism: Microbacterium sp. Root280D1; assembly: GCF_001428975.1. Classification (NCBI taxonomy): domain Bacteria; kingdom Bacillati; phylum Actinomycetota; class Actinomycetes; order Micrococcales; family Microbacteriaceae; genus Microbacterium; species Microbacterium sp. Root280D1. The sequence goes on from NZ_LMJK01000001.1 coordinate 1,227,968, forward strand.
GGTGTCGTCGAACATCACCCCGTAGTCGGGCTCGGTGATGCCGGTGGCCTGCTGCATCGCCTTCGACGTCAATCCGATCTTGCGTCCGACGAGACGGCGTCCCGCGGCGATCTGCGAGTCGCGCCAGACCCCCTGGATCGCGTATGAATCCTCGACCGTCGCGTCCGGGTACCGGGCGGTGATCCGGGGGATCACCGAGTGGGTCCGGTCGGCCTCGGCGAGCTCTCCGGCGATCTGCGCGACGATGTCTGCTGACAGCATCCGTCTCTCCTCTGTGTGCGAACCTGCGTGCGAACCTGCGGATGAATCGATCAGAGCTGGTGGCCGAGCTTGTACTCGCCCTGCTTGTATTCCGGCATGGCCTCGTCGTCGCCGGGTCGCGTGTACGAGAAGCCGTCGGCACCGATCGTGACGGCCATCTCGGAGTCGTCGGTGCGGGCGACGACGGGCTGCGGGTTGCCGTCGAGGTCGAGCACGAGCGAGGCCTCGGTGTACCAGGACGGGACGACCGGGTTGCCCCACCAGTCACGGCGCTGGTTGTCGTGCACATCCCAGGTGATGACGGGGTTGTCGGGGTCGCCCGTGTAGTAGTCCTGCGTGTAGACCTCGACACGGTGACCGTCGGGGTCGCGGAGGTAGAGGTAGAACGCGTTCGAGACGCCGTGACGGCCCGGGCCCCGCTCGATCGCGTCGGAGCGGCGGAGGGCTCCGAGCTTGTCGCAGATCGCCAAGATGTTGTGCTTCTCGTGCGTCGCGAAGCAGACGTGGTGCATGCGCGGACCGTCGCCGCCGGTCATCGCGGTGTCGTGCACGGTGGGCTTGCGACGCATCCAGGCGGCGTACACGGTGCCCTCATCGTCCTGGATGTCCTCCGTGACGCGGAATCCCAGGTCCTGCATGAACTTCACGGCGCGGGGCACATCGGGGGTGACCTGGTTGAAGTGGTCGAGTCGAACGAGCTCGCCCGGGATGTGCAGGTCGTAGCGCCACGACATGCGCTCGACGTGGTCGGACTGGTGGAAGAACTCGATGGGGAAGCCCAGCGGGTCGACCACGCGCACCGAGTCGCCGACGCCCTTGACGAAGCCCTCCGGGTTGCGGCGCACGTCGCAGCCGAGCTCGGTGTAGAACGCCACGGCGAGGTCGAGATCCTCAGCCGAGCGCACGCGGTAGGAGAACGCGGCGACAGCGGCGACCGGTCCCTTGCGCAGCACGAGGTTGTGGTGGATGAACTCCTCGGTCGAGCGGAGGTAGATCGCCTCGTCGTCCTCTTCGGTGACATACAGCCCCAGGACGTCGACGTAGAACACCCGCGAGGCCGCGAGGTCGGTGACGACCAGCTCCATGTAGGCGCAGCGCAGCACGTCCGGGGGAGTGCTCTCGGGTGTCGCGATCGGGTTGGCGGTCTCGATCGGAGCCTCCTGGCTCACGTAGTAGCCCGAGGAGGTCAGCGTCTTCGCAGTCTTGTCGGTCATGTCGGGTCCTTGCTCAGTTCTTGCCGAAGGTCGGGTTGTGCGCGCCGCCGAGCGTGATGTGCACGCTCTGCTGGTCGGTGTAGAAGTCGATCGAGCGGTAGCCGCCCTCGTGGCCCAGGCCCGAAGCCTTGACGCCGCCGAAGGGGGTGCGCAGGTCGCGCACGTTGTTGCTGTTCAGCCACACCATGCCCGCCTCCACGGACTGCGCGAAGTTGTGGGCGCGCTTCAGGTCGTTCGTCCAGATGTAGGCGGCCAGGCCGTACTTCGTGTTGTTCGCGAGCGAGAGCGCCTCGTCGTCGGAGTCGAACGGGGTGATGGCGACGACGGGGCCGAAGATCTCCTCCTGGAAGATGCGGGCATCGGGGGAGACGTCGGCGAACACCGTCGGCGCGACGAAGTTGCCCTCGTCGAAGCCCTCGGGGCGGCCGCCGCCGGCGACGAGGCGGCCCTCGGTCTTGCCGATCTCGACGTAGCTCATCACCTTGTCGTAGTGCTCGGGGTGGACGAGCGCGCCGACCTCGGTGGCCGGGTCGTGCGGGTAGCCGACCTTCACGCGCTTCGCCTGGGCGGCGTAGCGCTCGACGAACTCCTCGTAGATGGAGCGCTCGACGAGGATGCGGGAGCCGGCGGTGCAGCGCTCGCCGTTGAGGGAGAACACGCCGAAGATCGTCGCGTCGACCGCGGCCTCGATATCGGCATCGGCGAAGACGACGGCGGGGGACTTGCCGCCGAGCTCCATCGACAGGCCCTTGAGGAACGGTGCGGCGTTGCCGAAGATCAGCTGTCCGGTCGAGCTCTCGCCCGTGAACGAGATGAGCGGCACGTCGGGGTGCTTCACGAGGGCGTCTCCGGCGTCTTCGCCGAGGCCGTTCACGAGATTGAACACGCCCTGCGGCAGCCCGGCCTCCTCGAAGATGCCCGCCCAGAGCGAGGCGGAGAGCGGCGTGAACTCGGCGGGCTTGAGCACCACGGTGTTGCCGGTCGCGAGTGCGGGGCCGAGCTTCCACGACTCGAGCATGAACGGCGTGTTCCACGGCGTGATGAGGCCGGCGACGCCGATCGGCTTGCGGTTGACGTAGTTCATCTGCTTGCCGGGAACCTTGAAGGCGTCATCGGACTGGGCGACGATCAGGTCGGCGAAGAAGCGGAAGTTCTCGGCCGCGCGGCGGGCCTGGCCGAGCGCCTGGGTGATCGGCAGGCCGGAGTCGTACGACTCGAGCTCGGCGAGGCGGGCATCCCGCGACTCGACGATGTCGGCGATCCTGTGCAGCACCCGCGAGCGCTCCCGCGGCAGCATCCGAGGCCAGGGGCCCTCGTCGAACGCGCGCGTGGCAGCGGCGACGGCGAGCTCGATGTCGGCCTTCTTGCCGGCGGCTGCGGTCGTGTAGGTCTTGTTCGTCACCGGATCGAGCACATCGAACGTGTCACCGTCGACGGAGTCGACGAACGCTCCGTCGATGTAGTGCTGGATGTGGTCGGGCAGGTCTGCGGGGATGCGGGAATCGGTCATGACTCGTCTCCTGAGTTGTGGTGAGAACGGGTGTGCAGCGCGTCGAGGAAGGCGTCCCTCGTGCGCAGGCGGTGGTTGCGGGCGGCGAGCTCGATCTCGAGCGGGTCGGCGCCCGTTCGGATCAGCTCGAGGATCTGCGCGTGCTCCTCGACCGAGTGCTGAGCCCGCCCGGGCACGTAGGCGAAGGTCGAATCCCGGATGCCGGACAGCCGCGCCCAGCCGCGGTGCACGAGGTCGAGCAGGTGCGGATTCGGGCAGGGTTCGAAGAGCAGCGAATGGAACTGCCTGTTGAGCTCGGTGAACGCGTGGGCGTCGAGATGACCGAGCATCTGGATCATCCGCTCGTTCACCGCCTCCGCGGCGTCGAGCGCCTCGGCGTCGAGGAAGGGAGCGGAGAGGGCGGTGGCCGAGCCTTCGACCAGCCCGAGCGTCTGCATCGTGTGCGCGTATTCGCTCTCGTCGACGAGGGTCACCCGCGCGCCCACGTTGCGCTCGAACGTCACGAGGCCCTCGGCTTCGAGCCGGCGGATCGCTTCACGCACCGGCACGACGCTCATCCCGAGCTCTTCCGCCAACGATCCCAGGACCAGACGGTAACCGGGGCCGAACACGTGTCCCGAGATTCGTGAGCGGATCCAGGCGTACGCCTGCTCCGACTTGCTGGAGTTCGCCACCGTCGTCATGAGCCGGCACCGGTGCCGGTGGCGGCTTCGTACTTCTCCCGCCACGCGGAGTTGAGCGGGAAGAGGCCGTCGACCGGATGTCCGGCGGCGACCTGCTCGGCGATCCACGCGTCCTCGATCTCCTGCGCGAGAGCATCGTCTGCGACCTGCTCGGCGAGCGAGGGAGGGATCACGATGACGCCGTCGCCGTCGCCCACGATGATGTCGCCCGGCTGGACCGTGGCGCCGCCGCACGAGATGGTGACGTCGGAGTCCCACGGCACGTGCCTGCGTCCGAGGACGGAGGGATGAGCGCCCTGCGAGAAGACCGGGAGGCCGATCTCGGCGACCGCGTCGAAGTCGCGCACACCGCCGTCGGTCACGACTCCGGCGGCTCCGCGGGCGCGGGCGCGGAGCGCGAGGATGTCGCCCAGTGTTCCGGTGGTCGCGTCGCCGCGCGCTTCGATCACGATGATCTCGCCCTCGCCGACGGCGTCGAACGCCCGCTTCTGGGCGTTGTATCCGCCGCCATGGCTCGCGAACAGGTCTTCTCTGAACGGCACGAAACGCAGCGTCTTGGCCGTGCCGACGATCTTGCTGCCGGGGAGGTTCGCAGAGACGCCGTCGATGAAGCACGAGTGGTGTCCGCGCTTGCGCAGCTGCGACGAGAGGCCGGCTGTCGGAGCTTCCATCAGCTTGGCGCGGAGCTCGGGGGACAGCGCGGACGTGGCCTCAGGCGGCAGACCCGCGTCTTCGCGGGAGCCCCATGCCTCGGTGCGCTGCAGGTCGTCGACGGCGGGAAGCGAGCCGACCTCGGCGTCGAAGGGCACATCGCCCTGCGTGACGGTGGTCACCAGGCGTCCCGAGGAGGGGGAGCCCTCGGTATCCGGAGCATCCACCTCGATCTCGACCACATCGCCGGGGACGATCACGGAGGAACCCGCCGGCGTGCCGGTGAGGATGACGTCGCCGGGTTCGAGCGTGAAGTGCTGAGAGAGGTCGGCGACCAGCTGGGCGAGGGGGAAGATGAGGCCGGCGGTGGTGTCGTCCTGACGCAGGTCGCCGTTGACCCAGGCCCGGACACGCAGGGCCGCGGGGTCGATCGCGCGGGCGTCGATCAGCTCTGGGCCGAGAGGCGTGTAGCCGTCGCCGCCCTTGGATCGCACGTTGGATCCCTTGTCGTTGGCGCGCAGGTCGTAGAGGCCGAGGTCGTTCGAGGCGGTGACCCAGCCGACATGGCTCCACGCGTCATCGAGCGAGACGCGGCGGGCAGGGGTGCCGATGACGAGCGCGATCTCGCCCTCGAAGGCGAGCAGCTCGGTGCCGGCCGGGCGCTCGACCGTGCCCCCGGAGACACCGACGGAACTCGCCGGCTTGAAGAAGTAGGAGGGAGCTGCGGGGCGCCGGCCGCGCTGGTCGGCACGGGACGCGTAGCTCAGATGGATCGCGATGATCTTGCCGGGGCGGGTCATGGATGCCGTCACGGGGCGCCTCCTCGCGCTTCACGTCGACGCCTTGTGCGTCGTATTCGAAATCATATATCATCGTGTCACCCCTCGGCAAGCAGCTCGACACACCTCGGACGCGAGCCGTGACAATGCGGTCACAATCAAAGGAGACACCCCTATGAGCGGGCAGTCACAGGCTGGGTTCACACCCACCGGAACCATCGCGACACCGGCCGATCGGCGCCGGGTCGTGTTCGCCACCGTCGTCGGCACCACGGTCGAGTGGTACGACTTCTTCATCTACGCCACGGCGGTCGGGCTGGTCTTCGGGCAGCTCTTCTTCGAGCCGCTCGGCGCGAACAGCGCGTTGATCGCCTTCGCCACCGTCGGCGTCAGCTTCCTCTTCCGCCCGCTCGGAGCGTTCCTCGCGGGACACTACGGCGACAAGCTCGGGCGCAAGACCGTTCTCATGTGGACGCTGATCCTGATGGGAGCGGCGACCGCGCTCATCGGAGTCCTGCCGACCTACGACGCGATCGGGATCGCCGCACCCATCCTGCTGGTGCTGCTGCGCATCCTGCAGGGCATCTCGGCCGGAGGCGAGTGGGGCGGTGCGGTGCTGATGGCCGTCGAGCACGCCCCGAAGAAGAAGCGCGGGATCTTCGGCGCGTCGCCCCAGATCGGTGTGCCGCTCGGTCTGCTGCTCGCGTCGGGAGTGATGGCGCTGATGACGGCGATCGCCCCCGGAGACCAGTTCATCCAGTGGGGCTGGCGCATCCCGTTCCTGCTCAGCGTCGTCCTGATCCTGGTCGGCTACTACGTGCGCCGCAAGGTCGAGGAGAGCCCGGTGTTCATCGAGCTCGCCGAGCGCAAGGAGAAGGCGAGCATGCCGATCGTGCAGCTGTTCCGCAAGCACCTCCTGCTCGTCATCGTCGCCGCCCTCGTCTTCGCCGGCAACAACGCGGTCGGGTACATGACGACCGGCGGATACATCCAGGGCTACGCCACCAACCCCGAGGGCCCGATCGGTCTCGAGCGCGGACCGGTGCTGTGGGCGGTCACCGGCTCGGCCGTCACCTGGCTCATCACGACGCTCATCGCCGGGTGGCTGTCGGACCGCATCGGTCGGCGCACCACCTACATCATCGGCTGGGTGATGCAGCTCGTCGGTGTGTTCACGCTCTTCCCGCTCGTGAACACCGGCCAGGTCGGACTGCTGTTCGCCGGCCTCGCGATCCTCACGATCGGTCTCGGCTTCACCTACGGGCCGCAGGCGGCGCTCTACACCGAGCTCTTCCCCGCCAGCATCCGCTTCTCGGGCGTCTCGATCTCGTATGCGATCGGCGCCATCGCCGGCGGTGCGTTCGCGCCGACCATCGCGACCGCCATCGTGCAGGCGACCGGCTCGACGCAGGCCGTCACGTGGTACCTCGCCGGCATGACGCTGCTCGGCCTCGTGGCGACGCTGCTGCTGCGTGATCGCTCGGGCATCCCGCTGGGGCCGGATCACGAGGAGGAGCAGTCCGTGAGCCCGATCCGCGGGCTCGCCAGGGCCTGACCCGCATCCACGCACGAGCGCACGTCCGCCTGGCGGGCGTGCGCTCGTGCGTGTGCAGGAGAGCGTCGGTCCGGTTCTCCGCCGCCGAGCGCTCAGCCGTCGAGCGCGTCGCGGATCGCGGATGCCGAGCGCCTCAGGCGGTCCGCGATCTCGGCGTCATCGAGGGCGGTCGCGACGTGGACGACCGCGATCGCCGCGGGCCGCTGGCCGCGCAGCACGAGGGGCACGGCGACGGACTGCACGGTGGGGATGACCTCGTCATGGCTCGTCGCATATCCGCGGGCGCGAGCTCGGTCGACCTCTGCGCGCAGTGTCGCCCCCGGTTCTCCGGGCCACTGGGACACCGGGAGCTGCGTGAGGATCGCCTTGCCGGGCGCTCCGACCGTGACGGAGTGCCTGGCGCCCGGTCGCTGGGCGACGCTCGCGATCGCGTGGCGGGGTTCGATGCTCGCGAGTGTGATGCAGTCATCGCCGTCGAGCACGCCGAGGAAGCAGGTCATGCCGAGCTCGTTGGCGATCGCGGTCAGCTCGGGGATGGCCTCGGCCTGCAGATCGTGAGCCACGCCCGCTGCCAGCGCGGCCATGCGTGGTCCCAGGGTCACGGCGCCTGAGGCGTCCCTTCCGATGAGTCGGTGGTCTTCCAGGGTGCGCAGCAGGCGATACGCCACCGAGCGATGCACGTCGAGTCGCGCGGCGATCTCGTCGATCGTGAGGGGGATCCGCGCATCGGCGAGAACCTCCAGGATGCGGATGCCGCGGCTCAGGGTCTGCGAGGCCGGAGTGCCTTCGGGCATGCGTGCGCTCCCTTGCGTTTCGAGACGACCGTCCCTAAGCTGTGTTCAATAGTAGAACGTTGTGTTCGAATATAGAACACGCACCGTTCGAAGGCAACACCTGACAGAGAAGTCCGGAAGGAATCGACGACGATGCAGTTCCACCACCACGGCTATGTCTCCGGAGACCCCCGCGTGAAGGACGCCGCGGGGCTCGGCGCGGACCGGCCCGCCGACCTCCCTGACGAGATCGATGTGCTGATCGTCGGCTCGGGTCCCGCCGGCATGCTGCTCGCGGCGCAGATGTCGCAGTATCCCGACATCTCCACGCGCATCATCGAGAAGCGCGAGGGTCGTCTGGTGCTCGGGCAGGCCGACGGCATCCAGCCGCGCAGCGTCGAGACGTTCCAGGCGTTCGGATTCGCCGAGCGCATCATCGCCGAGGCCTACAACATCGGCTGGATGAACTTCTGGGGTCCGAATCCCGAGAAGCCCGACGAGATCGTCCGCACGTCGCGGACGGCGGACTACGCCTACGACATCTGCGAGTTCCCTCACCTCATCGTCAACCAGGCACGCGTGCTCGACTACTTCGCCGAGGCGGCGTCGAACGGTCCCGGCCGCATCGCGCCCGACTACGGCATCGAATTCGCCGGACTCACCGTGCACGACGAGGGCGAGCACCCGGTCGAGGTCTCCCTGCGCTACGTCGCAGGGGAGCGGACCGGCGAAGAGCGCACGATCCGCGCGAAGTACGTCGTCGGCTGCGACGGCGCACGCAGCGGCGTGCGCCAGGCGATCGGCCGCACGCACGTCGGCGGCAGCGCTGCGCATGCCTGGGGTGTCATGGACGTCCTCGTGAACACCGACTTCCCCGACTGGCGCACCAAGTGCGCGATCAACTCGGAGGCGGGCAACATCCTGCACATCCCGCGGGAGGGCGGGTACCTCAGCCGGATGTACATCGACCTCGGCGAGGTCGCCGAGGACGACGACCACCGCGTGCGGCAGACGCCCATCGAGGACATCATCGCCAAGGCGAACGCGATCCTCAGCCCCTACACGCTGGACGTGAAGGAGGTCGCGTGGCACAGCGTCTACGAGGTCGGCCACCGGGTCACCGACGGGTTCGACGACGTGATCGACGGGTCGGGTCGCACGCCGCACGTGTTCCTCACGGGCGATGCCTGCCACACCCACAGCGCGAAGGCCGGCCAGGGCATGAACGTGTCGATGCAGGACGGATTCAACCTCGGCTGGAAGCTCGGATCGGTACTGACCGGTCGGGCGCCCGAGGCGCTGCTCGCGACCTACGGTGCTGAGCGTCGGCCGGTCGCGCAGCAGCTCATCGACTTCGATCGGGAGTGGTCGACCCTGATGGCGCGCAAGCCGTCGGAGATCACCGACCCCACGGACCTCGCGACGTACTACCTGGCGACGGCGGAGTTCCCCTCCGGCTTCATGACGCAGTACACCTCGTCGATGATCACCGGCTCGGACGCACATCAGGCACTTGCGGGCGGCTTCCCCCTCGGCAAGTGCTTCAAGTCGGCCGAGGTCGTGCGGGTGGGCGACGGCAACGCGATCCATCTCGGGCACCACGCCAAGGCGGACGGGCGCTGGCGCGTCTACGCGTTCGCGGGTCGCGATGCGGCGACGCTCGACGCGTGGGCCGAGTCGGCGGCTCCGGTGCTCTCCCGGTTCACGCCTGCGGATGCCGACACCGATGCCGTCTTCGACGTCAAGGCGATCTACCAGCAGCCGCACGAGGAGGTCGAGGTCACCTCGGCGCCTGCGCTGTTCCAGCCGAAGACCGGTCCGCTCGGGCTCACCGACTGGGAGAAGGTCTACGCGGCCGGCCCGTCGAAGTGGACCGAGACCGACATCTTCGAGGCGCGGGAGCTGTCGCGCGACGGTGTCATCGTCGTGGTGCGGCCCGATCAGTACGTCGCCGCGATCCTGCCCCTCGACGCGACGGACGAGCTGGCGTCGTTCTTCGAGGGGGCGCTGCTGCCGGCATCCTGAGCCTGCGATCCGGAGGGCATCTGCGATCCGGAGGTCGTGGTCCAGGAGGGCGCGATCCGCACGGCATCTGCGATCCGGAGGGGATCTGCGATCCGGAGGTGCTTCCTGCGCAGGACGCCCTCCCGATCGCAGATCTCCTCCCCATCGGGCGTCAGTGACGAGCGCAGACTGCTGCGGGTGAGAGCCTCTGGCGGGTGTCGGGGGCCCCGCGTACTCTGAGGGCCGATGGGCGAAGGCGCCCCGACAGGAGGAGTGCGCGATGGAGTGGAAGATCGAATTGATCTTCGTCCCGGTCTCGGATGTCGACCGGTCGAAGGAGTTCTACGAGAGGATCGGCTTCCACGCCGATCATGATCAGGTGCCCTACGAGGGCCTGAGATTCGTGCAGATGACACCGCCGGGGTCGGCCTGCTCAATCGCCTTCGGCACCAACCTGGGCGAGGGACTGCTGCCGGGGCAGCAGAACACGATCCAGGTGGTCGTTCCGGATGCCGATGAGGCGCTGGCGCATCTGACGGGCCTCGGCGTCGAGGCGCAGGGGGTCGATGAGCAGGCGTGGGGCCGTTTCGTCACCTTCGACGACCCCGACGGCAACACCTGGACACTGCAGGAGCTTCCCGACTACGGCGCTCAGTCCTGACGTTCTGTGATCCGGACGCTCACCGGACGCGCTCGACGAGGGTGAGCAGCGCTTCCGGTGCGCCCTCGGGGAACAGGACGCGGGTGCCGGCACGGATGTCGTCGATCGGCACCCAGCGCACCGGGCTGCCCTCGTCGAGGATGTGAAGCTCGGCGTCGAGGGGCACCGCTTCCAGCTCGGCGGATGTCACCGCGAACACATGGGCGATCTCGTGACCGGGCGCGCCCTCGTACGTGAAGATGTTCTCGAAGACGCCGAGTGGCTCGGCGCCCTCGAGAGTGACGCCGAGCTCCTCCATGAACTCGCGACCGAGAGCTTCTGCGGCGGTCTCACCGAATTCGATCCCGCCGCCGATCGCCCGGAGGAAGTCCAGGCCGCGCGAGGCGTCGTGCCCTTCGAGCGCGAGCAGGTGTAGGTCCTTGACGGGCAGGCCGACGGCGATGTTGCGGATGGCAGGCATCTCGGAAGGCTAACGCAGCGGGTGTGTGACGACGGGCTCAGGTCAGGAGGGACGCCCCGCTGGAGACCTCGATTCCGCCGGTCGGCGGGATCGTCACGGTCAAGAGGCTCGGACGACGCACGTGAGCGCCCTGATGGATGCGGACGGTCGTCGCCGGGTGTCCGAGGTCGCGCAGATACGCCCCGACCGATGCAGCCGCCGAGCCCGTCGCCGGGTCCTCGGTGATCCGTCCCACCGGGAAGAGGTTGCGGGCATCGAAGTCGGCGGTGCTCGCCGCGTGCAGCACTGTCGAGGTGCCGAACCACCCCTGCTCGCGCATGAGTGCGGCGACCTCGGCGGGCGAGAAGCGGAACTGATCGAACAGCTCCCGATCACGCAGCACGACGATCGGATGCCAGTTGCCGGCGAACGATTCCTTGGCGGGGAAGCGCTCATCGAGATCCGCCGGGGTGAGTCCGAGCAGCGCGAGGAACCGGTCGAGCACGTCGGAGTCGAGATCGCGCACCTGCGGCTCGACGCTCGTGAACGACACGGTCACCGCGCCATCCCGATCCACCGTCGAGCGCAGCGTCACAGCGCCCGCGTTCGTGTCGAACACGACATCGCCCGGCCCGACGCGTTCAGCGAGGGCGACCGCCGTCGCGACGGTCGCGTGTCCGCAGAACGGCACCTCAGCCGCCGGTGACCAGTAACGCGCCCGGTAGCGCGGCACACCGTCGCCGTCGGTGCGTGCGACGAGGAAGGCGGTCTCGGAGAATCCGACGTCCACGGCGATCCGCTGCATCTGCTCGTCGCTCAGATCTGAGCCATCGAGTACGACTCCCGCGGGGTTGCCGCCGTCGGGCGTCGCGGCGAATGCGCTGTATCGCAGGACTCCGGAATTCTCGGTCATGACGAGGAGCCTAGCGACTCGGCGAGGTCAGGAATTCACGCGGATGATCTCCTGCTGGTAGGGCGCGATCACGTCACCCGAGATGCGCAGGTCGAGCAGCAGGAACCGCCGCGTCGCAGCATCCTCCTGCGTCCATGTGGCGAGTCGATCGAGGTCTGCGAGCGTCTTCACGACGACGCCCTCCGCGCCCACCGCGGCACCGAACGCCGCGAAGTCGACCTCAGGGATGCGCATCGGGCCCTCGGCGAGCCCCTTGAGGCCGTAGAGGTTGACCTCGGCACCGTAGGCGGCGTCGTTCCAGATCACGGCGATGCCTCGACCCGCTGCCGCGCGCACGGCCGACTCGAGGTCGGCGATCGCCATGAGTCCGCCGCCGTCGCCCGACGTCAGTACGACGGTCGACTCGCGGCGGGCGAGGGCTGCGCCGACGACACTCGGCCAGCCCTGCCCGATCGACTGGAAGGCGGTGCCGACCATCATCATGCGGTCGGGGGCCTCGACCGGCCAGTACATGTTCGCCCAGCCGATGAAGTGGCCGCCGTCGGAGACGACGACGCGGTCGGAGGGCAGGAGCTCGGCGATGCGGCGCGCTGCGGAGCGGGGGTCGAGGCGTCCGTCGGGAGCGAGCTCGTCGCCCTCGTCGTACGCGCGTGCGGCCTCGACGTCGACCGTCTCGCGCCACGGCTGTGCGGGCACAGCGTCGGATGCCGGGTGCGACTCGCCGTGCTGGACAGTCGGAGTCTCGGTGCGGTGTGCCTCCGCTCCGAGGCCGTGCTCGGCAGAACCGCTCTCAGGGGCGGCGCCGGAGCCGAGCGAGCCGACCCGGGCGACGAGCTCCTCGGCCGCCACGCGAGCATCCGCACGCACGAAGCCGCCGACGTGCGGGTGCGTGGCTGCGGGCGCGATGTCGATCTGGAAGACCCTGGTGCCCGGTGCGAAGAGTTCGCCGAATCGCATCGTGAACTGGTTCAGGGAGGCGCCGAACACGACGGCGACATCGGCGGTGCGCACGAGTTGCATGGCGCCGTCGGCCCCGAATCCTCCCGTGACGCCGAGGTCGAACCGGGTGTCGGGGAAGACACCGCGCCCCAGCGCCGACGACGCCGTCAGAGCGCCGGTGAGGGTCGCCAGCTCGCCGAGCGCCGCACCGGCCCCCGCGAGCCAGGCGCCGCGACCCGCCAGCAGGAAGGGGCGCGATGCTCCGTGAAGCGCCTGGGCGATCTCGTCGAGCGTGCCCTCGGCGAACTCGCCGCGCGGCGCGGGCGGCGCGGGGATGCGCGGCAGCGGAGCCTCGGGCACCGGGCCGGCCTCGCGTGAGGCCACGTCGTAGGGGATCGCCAGCACGACGGGCACGCGGTAGGTCAGTGCGTGCTCGATCGCGATGACGGTGGTCGCTGCGGCATCCGCGTGCCCGACCGTATAGGTGCGGGCGCCGACCGCCGAGGCCAGGGCGATCTGGTCGACGTCCCATGGACGAGGACCGGACGTCGGCTCATCGCCCACCACCAGCACGAGGGGGACATGCGCCTGCACGGCCTCGGCGAGTGCTGTGAGGGTGTTCGTGAAACCGGCGCCGTAGGTCGAGGTGCCCGCGGCGATCCTGCCGGACGCGCGGAAGTGCGCATCGGCGGCGACCACTGCGCCCTGCTCATGACGGACGGCCGTGAAGACGGCATCCGTCTGGGTCTCGATCGCATCGAGGAAGTAGGCGTTGCCGTTGCCCATCACACCGAAGACGGCGTCGATGTGCTGGGCGAGAGTGAGTGCGACGTGCGCGGAGACGGAGGGCATGCGAAAGCCTTTCGAGACAGGGACGGAGAACGTTCGTATTCCGTATGTGTCTCGCCCCCGCGTCATCGTGGGGAGCTTCGTGCCTCTTTTTCAGGCACCGGCGTCGGAGAGCGCCGGACGCGTAAATCCTATCGCGCCCGTGCCGACGCGGCGCCGACTTGCGCGCGTAACACCGCCGAAACCGCGACACGGAAACATGCGGCCATGGAGTCACTGTTCGACGGATACACCTCGCGCCGGTCGCCGCAGCGAGCGGGGGCCGCGCCGTGGGACGAGATGTTCCCTGCCGATGCGCAGCCCGGTGGTGGGGGAGTGCGCCTGCCCTATCAGGACATGTATCCCGCGCTCGCGAGCATGGACGACGCCGAGCTGAGGTCACGGACCGACGCGCTCGCCAGCTCGTACCTCGCGCAGGGCGTGACGTTCGACTTCGCCGGGGAGGAGCGTCCGTTCCCGCTCGACGTGGTGCCTCGCGTGGTCGCCGCCGACGACTGGCGCTATGTCGAGTCAGGGGTGAAGCAGCGGGTGCGTGCGCTCGAGGCCTTCCTGGCCGACGTCTACGGCCGGCAACATGCGGTGCAGGACGGCGTGATCCCCTCGTCGCTGATCAGCTCCTCCGCGCACTTCCACCGTCAGGCGGCCGGCATCGTCGGAGCGAACGGCGTGCGCATCCATGTCGCGGGGATCGACGTCATCCGCGACGAGCTCGGAGCCTGGCGCGTGCTCGAGGACAACGTGCGCGTGCCGAGCGGCGTCAGCTACGTGCTCGCGAATCGCCGGGTGATGGCGCAGACGCTCCCCGAGCTGTTCACCAGCCTGCGCGTGCGTCCCGTCGTCGACTACCCCGGGCGGCTGCTCCAGGCGCTGCGTGCGGCGGCGCCGGACGGCGTCGATGATCCGACCGTCGTCGTGCTGACCCCCGGGGTGCACAACTCGGCGTACTACGAGCACACCCTGCTCGCTCGCATGATGGGCATCGAGCTCGTCGAAGGACGCGATCTCTTCTGCTCGGGCGGTCGGGTGTGGATGCACACGACCTCGGGGCCGACGCGGGTGGACGTGATCTACCGCAGGGTCGATGACGAGTTCCTCGACCCGCAGCAGTTCCGTCCGGACTCGGTGCTGGGCGCACCGGGGCTGATGCTCGCGGCGCGCCTCGGCACCGTGACGCTCGCGAACGCCGTCGGCAACGGCGTGGCCGACGACAAGCTCGTGTACACGTACGTCCCCGATCTGATCCGCTACTACCTGGGAGAGGAGCCGGTGATCCCGAACGTCGACACCTGGCGGCTCGAGGAGCCGGACGCGCTGGAGGAGGTGCTCGACAGGCTCGACGAGCTGGTGGTGAAGCCCGTCGACGGATCCGGCGGAAAGGGGCTGGTCGTCGGTCCCGACGCGTCGCGCGAGACGCTGGACGAGCTGCGTCGGTCGCTGCGGGCGGATCCCCGAGGCTGGATCGCCCAGCCGGTCGTGCAGCTCTCGACCATCCCGACGCTCGTGGAGGACGGATTCCGCCCGAGACACGTCGATCTGCGACCCTTCGCCGTGAATGACGGGCACGACATCTGGGTGCTGCCCGGCGGTCTCACGCGCGTCGCTCTGCCCGAGGGGCAGCTCGTCGTGAACTCGAGCCAGGGCGGAGGGTCGAAGGACACCTGGGTGCTGGATCCGTCGCTCTTCACCGGGCCGACGTCGACTCTGGACGGCGACCCGGACGCCGCCGCAGACGAGGTGTCGCTGGCGACCGGGGCGATCGCCGTGGTCGCTCCGGCGCGTGAGGAACCGCATCCGCCCTTCCTCTCGTCTCCGCAGGACGAGGACCTGGACCTGCGTCACCACCAGCAGCAACAGCAGCAACAGCAGCAGCAGCAGGGAGGCGCAGGATGCTGAGTCGCATCGCCGAGGCGCTGTTCTGGATCGGCCGCTACGTCGAGCGGGCCGACGGCACCGCCCGCATCCTCGATGTGCACCTGCAGCTGCTGCTCGAGGATCCGTGGGTGGAGGAGGACACCGCGTGTCGGGCGCTCCTGTCGGTGATGGGGACGACGGCGGATGCCGGCACCGTGCTGAGCCGGGACGACGTCGTGCGGCTGCTCGCGCTGGATCGTGAGCACTCCGCGTCGATCGCCCATTCGATCGCGGCGGCGCGGGAGAACGCTCGTCGAGCGCGCGAGATCATCTCGACGGACCTCTGGGAGACGCTGAACGAGTCGAACGCACGGATGCCGCGGCGGATCGCCTCGGACAAGACGCACCCGTTCTTCCGCTGGGTGCGTGATCGGTCGGCGCTGGCCTTCGGGGTCGTCGACTCCTCGACGAGCCGGGATGAGGCCTGGCACTTCTTCGTGCTCGGCCGCTCGATCGAGCGCGCGGACATGACGGCGCGGCTGCTGGCGACGCGGTCGCTGACCGACGCAGGGGGGCCGAGCTGGACGACGCTGCTGCGCAGCTGCGGGGCATACGAAGCCCATCTGCGCAGCCACCGGGCGGTGCCCACGGGAGCGTCCGCCGTGGAGTTCCTCCTGATCGACCGGCTGTTCCCCCGATCGGTGCTCTCGAGCATCCTCCAGGCCGAGGAGTGTCTGCGCGGTATCGATCCGGCGGGTGCGTTCGGCGTGCCCGATCGGGCGCATCGCGTCTTGGGACGCATGCGGTCGGAGCTCGAGTACCGACCGATCGGCGACACCGTGCATCGGCTGTCGGAGAGCATGGAGGAGGTCCAGGTGGGGATGTCGGTGGCGAGTGACGCGATCAGGGAGCGGTACTTCCCCTCGATCGCGATGCCGGTGTGGATCGGAGAGGCGCTGTGAGTCGGCTCAAGATCGTTCACCGCACCGGCTTCCGCTACGAGCAGCCGGCGACGGCGTCGTACAACGAGGCGCGGATGCTGCCGCACTCCCGGGACGGACAGTTCGTGCTGCAGGCGACGCTCGACATATCGCCGACCGCGACCCAGCACTCGTACACCGACTACTGGGACACCCGGGTCTCGACGTTCGAGCTGCTGACCCCGCATCAGATGCTCTCGGTCACCGCGACGAGCGTGGTGGATGTGAGGCCGCTGCCGACGGGAGAGGCGGACATCGACTGGGACGAACTGGCAGCCCGGATACCCCAATCGCTCGAACTCGCGGAATGCGTGGCACAGACGCCTGCCACCGCTCCCGATGAGGAGATGCGCGACCTCGCCCTGCACATCGAAGCGGAGGGTGGTGGCGTCGACGAGACGGCCCGGGAGATCTGCCGCACCGTCGGGGAGGCCATGGAGTATCGCAGCGGCGTCACCGGCGTGAGCTCGACCGCCCGCGACGCGTGGCCCACCCGGTCCGGCGTCTGCCAGGACATCGCTCATGTGGCGCTGGGCGTGCTGCGCGCCGCGGGGATCCCGGCGCGCTACGTGTCGGGGTACCTGCATCCCGATCCGACGGCGGCGATCGGACAGGCTGTGACGGGGGAGTCGCACGCCTGGGTCGAGTGGTACTCCGGCGAGTGGCGCGGATACGACCCCACCAACCTCGTCGACATCGGCGAATCGCACGTCTATGTCGGCCACGGTCGGGACTACGCCGATGTCGCACCGCTGCGCGGGGTGTACGCGGGACCCAGCGCCTCCGAGCTGTTCGTCTCGGTCGAGGTCACGCGCCTCGGCTGAGGCGACGGCGTGGCGGGAGTTCGAGTGGTGGTGCAGGAGAATGAGACGATGACGGATGCATCGATCGAGCGCGAGACGCTCACCTGGGACGGCTTCGGATCCGCGACGCGAGACCTCGCGCGCCGGATCCTGGACAGCGGCTTCATGCCCGAGGTGGTGGTGGCCATCGCGCGGGGCGGTCTGCTGCCTGCCGGTGCCATCGCCTACGGTCTCGGAGCGAAGAACTGCGGTGCGATCAACGTCGAGTTCTACACCGGCATCGGCACGGTGCTCGACGCGCCGGAGGTGCTGCCGCCCGAACTCGACATGGCGTATCTCGACGGTCGACGCGTGCTGCTGGTCGACGACGTCGCAGATTCGGGTCGCACGCTCGCCCTCGCCGTGCAGCTGCTGAAGGACAAGGGTGCCGACGTGCGCTCGGTCACGATCTACACCAAGCCGTCGACGATCATCCAGCCCGACTACGCCTGGAAGGACACCGACCTGTGGATCAACTTCCCCTGGTCGTTCCAGGGCACGGTGCGCGAAGAGGACCTCGGTCTCGCTCCGTCGGCCTGACGGGAATCACCCGCGCAGCAGCGCCCGCAGGGTCTGGATCGTGTCGGCGTCGGCAGGGTTCTTGTCGGGTCGATAGCCCTTGACTCTCGCGAACCTCAACGCGATGCCTCCGGGGTATCGCGGCGAGCGCTGCACGCCGTCGATCGCGATCTCGACCACGAACTCCGGTCTCAGGAACACCGCGCCCTGCGTGCGCCTCGTCTCGAGCGGCGGGAAGTTCTCCGTCTGCCAGCGCAGCAGCTCGTCGGTGAGCCCCTTGAACGTCTTGCCGACCATGACGAGACCGCCGGGCTCGCCGAACTCGCCGCTCGGGTCGAGTGCGCCGAGGTGCAGGTTCGACAGGAGCCCCTGGCGCCGACCCGACCCCCATTCGGCGGCGAGCACGACCAGGTCGTACGTGAGCACGGGCTTGACCTTGACCCAGGACTTGCCGCGGCGTCCCGCCGAATAGGGCGCATCGATCCCTTTGACGAGCACCCCCTCGTGGCCCGCGGCGAGAGCCTCGCGCGACAGCTGCTCGGCCGCTTCGGCGTCGTCGGTGACGATGCCCGGCATACGCCATTCGCCGACGACCCTCTCGAGTTCGGTCAGGCGGGTGGACAGGGGCTCGTCGAGCAGATCGCGTCCGTCGACGTGCAGGATGTCGAAGAACCACGGCCGCAGCACGAGCTCGCGCGAGACGTCTGCCCCGAACCGCGACATCGTCTGCTGGAACGGCCGAGGGCCGCCGTCTTCGTCGAGTGACAGCGTCTCACCGTCGAGGATCAGCTCGTGTGCGGGGAGCGCGCGCACGATCTCGACGATCTCCGGCACCCGGTGGGTGATGTCGGCGAGGCTGCGGGTGTAGACGCTCACATCGTCTCCCTGGCGATGCACCTGGATGCGCGCGCCATCGAGCTTGTACTCGACGGACGCGGTGCCGGTGATGTCGAGCGCGGCGGTCGGGGTGGCCGCGGTCGATGCGAGCATCGGCAGCACGGGGCGACCGACCACCAGCCCGACCGCATCGAGGTCGTCTTCCGTGCCGGTGAGTGCGAGCACGGCGGTCTCGCCCAGGTCGCCGGAGAGCATCGCTGCTCGTCGCACCGATGCCGCCGGGCGATCCGCGGCACGGGCGATGGCATCGAGCAGGACGCCGCCGAGCGCGCCCGTGCGCAGCTCGCCGAGCATGGCCCGCGACAGGAAGTCCCATTCGGGAGCCGTCGCTCGCGACGCGAGAGCCGAGAGGATCGCGGAACGCGCCGCGGCCGACCCCGACCCTGACGAGCCGGTCAAGGCCTCGAACGCGTCATCGACATCACGGATCGACAGCGAGGGCTCGGCAGCGTGCTGCACGTCGAGCGCCGCCACTCCGCGCCAGCCGACACCCAGCCGTCCCTGTCGCGGCGTCGCGAGCAGCAGCCCGACGAGGGCGGGCACGTCGGCAGCGTCAGCGCGTGCGAGCAGCCGGGACACGGCGTCGATCTTCGCCAGGCGCGATGCGGTGGCGGTGACCTCTTCGGCGGTGGAGACGAGCTCCGAGAGCAACATGCAGGCAGTCTCGCATCCGCATCCGACATCGGCGACGGCCTTGCGTTCGTCCGTCCTGCCGCAGTAAGCGGATGCGACTCAGCGGCCGCGGAACTCCGGCGTGCGCTTCTCCTGGAACGCCGCGAACCCCTCGCGGTAGTCGTCGGTGTCGCACAGGGCGGCCTGGGCGGCGTTCTCGAGATCGATCGACTCCCACAGCGCCAGGCGCTCGTCGCGGATCCTGGCGACCAGCTGCTTGCTCGCCAGGAAGGCGGCGGTGGCGCCACGCGCAGCGGTCGCCGCGGCATCCGTCGTCGCCTGCACGACCTCGTCGTCGGGCAGCACCCGGGAGAAGAGCCCCGCTGACACGGCCTCGGTGCCGCTCATCAGCCGACCGGTGTAGATGAGGTCGAGTGCCCGGTGCGCCCCGAGACGTTCGACGAAGAGGGCGTGGCCGCCGGAGTCGAGAGTGGCACCGAGCGCGGCGAACGGTGACCCGATCTTGGCCGACTCTGCGACGTACACGACGTCGGTGGCGATGAGGAGTCCGAGGCCGACGCCGAGACAGGCGCCGTGCGCCACCGCGAAGGTCGGGGCGGGGAACCGCGCCATCCGCTGCAGCAGCGGGGTCACGAGCCCGCCGAGATACCCGATCACGTCGTCGTCACGGGGGTCGACGCCCGAGATGTCGCGACCGGCGCAGAAGGCCCGGCCCTCGCCCCGCAGCACCAGCGCGCGCACTCCCGCGGCATCCGCCTCGTCGTAGGCGCGGCCGAGATCGCGGAGCGCCTGCTCGTCGAGTGAATTCCGCTTCGTCGGCGCATTCAGGACGACGGTGGCGACGTCGTCGGCGACGGTCAGATCGATCATCCGATGCTCCTCAGACGTCGTAGTCGACCACGATGCGGTCGCTCGTGGGGTGGGATTGGCAGGTGAGGACGTAGCCGCGCTCGAGCTCATCGGGCTCCAGCGCGTAGTTCTCCGTCATCGTCACGCTGCCCTCGATGACCCTCGCACGGCAGGTTCCGCAGACGCCGCCCGCACACGCGAACGGCGCATCGGGTCGCACCCGCAGAGCGGCATTGAGCACGGACTCGTGCGCGTCGACCGGACTCTCGACGGTCGACGAGACGCCGTCGAGATTCACCTCGATGCGGATCGTCTTCTCGCCCGCGCGCACCTCGACAGGGCGGGCGGCGCGCGCCGGCTCGTCACCCGTCGTGAAGAGCTCGAAGCGGATGTGCTCACGCGGCACACCGACGTCGGCGAGTACGTCTCGGCACAGGTCGACCAGTGAGAGCGGTCCGCACAGGAACCATTCGTCGACGTCGGTCGGATCGATGAGCGCCCCCAGGATGGTGCGCAGCTTCTCCTCGTCGATGCGTCCGGAGAGCACGGGGGCCGTGCGCTGCTCGCGGGACAGCACATGGTGCAGCGTCAGGCGCGTCGGGTAGCGATCCTTGAGGTCGGCGAGATCCTCGAGGAACATCACGTCGAGCGTCGAGCGGTTCGTGTAGAGCAGGGTGAAGCGGGAGGTGTCGGAGCGCGTCAGCACGGTGTGGGCGAGAGCCATCAGCGGCGTGATGCCGGAACCGGCCGCGATGCCCACGACGTGACGCTGATCGAGATCGTCGAGCCCGGAGGTGAACGTGCCCTGCGGACTCATCACGTCGATCTCGAACCCGGGGTGAAGGCCCGTCTGCGCCCAGGTCGAGAAGAGCCCGCCCTCGTCGCGCTTCACGGCGACACTGAGCCGGGTCGGGACACCGGCGGAGATCTGCTCTGCCGTGCGGTGCTCGGGTGCGCGGCACAGCGAGTACGACCGGCGCACCTCCGTGCCGTCGAGCGACGTGCGCAGGGCGACATACTGGCCGGGCAGGTGGTCGTAGTCGTCGGCGAGGTCGGCGGGAACCGAGAAGGTCACCTCGACCGAGTCGTCGGTCAGCGGCCGCACCTCCTCGACGGCGAGGGTGTGGAAGCGCGCGCGCTTCTTCGTCGGCGCGGCGGCTCGACGAGGCGACTGCGCGGGCGCGGGATCGGAGAGGGCGAACAGCGACATCAGTGCACCTTGAAGTGGTCGAAGGGTTCGAGGCAGGCGCGGCATTCGAACAGCGCCTTGCACGAGGTCGAACCGAAGCGCGAGACCTCGCGGGTGTCCAGCGAGCCGCACCGAGGGCACCGCACGCTGATCGCGAGGCGAATCGGGCCGGACGAGATCGCCGAGCGCCCGGTCGGAGGCGCGATGCCGTACTCGGCGAGCTTCTGCCTGCCGGCATCCGACATCCAGTCCGTCGTCCATGCGGGGGAGAGCACGAGCCGGACCTCGACCCGTGAGTATCCCGCGGCGGTCAGAGCGAGGATGACGTCGTCGCGGATCGTGTCCATCGCCGGGCACCCGCTGTAGGTGGGGGTGATGTCGACGCGCACCACGTCGCCGTCGACGGTGACCGCGCGCAGCACGCCGAGGTCCTCGATCGTCAGCACGGGCACCTCGGGGTCGGCCACGGCCGCGGCGATCCGCCACGCGGTCGACCGGGGCGCGGTCTGCAGCGTGCCGGTCACCATGATGCTCCCGGATGCCGTCGCGCCAGGACCTGCATCTCCGCGAGGACATGGCCGAACGGACTCGCGTGCGCTCCTCGCCGTCCTCCGGCCGAGGATGCCGCGACGGCGGGAAGCGTCAGCTCGGCCTCGGCGAAGACGGCGGCGACGACGGCGTCGAAGCCCGCTCGCAGCGTCGACGGACGCGCCGCGGCGTCCCCGAGGCGGTCGATCAGGGGCTCGTCGCGGAAGAGCTCGTCGGCATACGGCCAGACGTCGCCCAGCGCGCGGATCATCCGCCGCCGGGATTCGTCGGTGCCGCCGGCGAGCCGCAGCACCCATTGCACCGCGTGGTCTCGGTGGTAGTCGACCTCTTTGAGGGACTTCTCGGCGATCGCCGCGAGGGTCGGGTCGCTGCTCGCCCGCAGGGCCGAGTACAGCTCGAACATGTAGGTCGACACGACGAACTGGCGGGCGATGGTCTGCGCGAAGTCGCCGTTGGGCTGCTGGACGATCCAGGCGCAGCGGAACTCCGGCTCGTCGCGGAAGTACGCGAGATCGTCTTCGGAGCGTCCGTCGAAAGACCCCGCGAAGTGAAGGAACGAGCGGGCATGCCCGAGCAGGTCGAGCGCGATGTTGCCGAGGGCGACGTCCTCTTCGAGTTCGGGCGCGCGGGAGATCCACTCACCGAGCTGCTGCGACAGGATCAGCGCGTCGTCGCCGAGCCAGAGCGCGTACTCGGCGATGTCGGCGGATGCCGCCGCGGAGCCGGTTCCGGTGAGCTCGTCACCGAGCCGCAGCTCGTCGACCGAGACGTCCCCGTGCGGGTCGCCGTGGATATCACCCTGGATGTGGCTCACAGGTGCGGCACCCCCTCGGACGCCGTGTAGTACACGGCGTGCCGATAGTTCTTGCCGGCGGGGCTCTCGAAGTAGGCGCCCTTCGCGTCGGGGTCGCTGGTCGTGATCGCCTCGGCGGGCACCGCCCAGATCGACACGCCCTCGCCGCGTCGCGTGTAGAGATCCCGGGCGTTGCGGATGGCCATGTCGGCATCCGGGGCGTGCAGCGACCCGACGTGGACGTGGCTCAGGCCGCGGTTCGCGCGGACGAAGACCTCCCAGAGCGGCCAGGGCTCGCGGGCGTCGGCACCGGGCGTCGCCATCACGCCACCGCCTTCGTCTTCAGCGCCTGCTTGCGGGCGTACTCGGCCGCAGCCTCGCGCACCCACGCGCCGTCCTCATGGGCCGTGCGGCGGCGTTCGAGACGCTCGGCATTGCAGGGGCCGTTGCCGCGCAGCACCTCGAAGAACTCGTCCCAGTCGATCTCGCCGATCACGTACTGGCCGGTCTCGTCGTCGAAGCGCAGATCAGGGTCGGGCAGGGTCACGCCGAGGATCTCGGCCTGGGGCACGAGCATGCTGACGAAGCGCTGACGCAGCTCGTCGTTCGTGAAGCGCTTGATCTTCCACTTCATCGACTGCGCGGAGTTGGGGGACTGGTCGTCGGGCGGACCGAACATCGCCAGACTCGGCCAGTACCAGCGGTTCACGGCATCCTGCGCCATCTTCTTCTGCTCGTCGGTTCCCTGCATCAGCGACAGCAGGATCTCGAATCCCTGGCGCTGATGGAACGACTCCTCCTTGCAGACGCGCACCATCGCGCGGCCGTAGGGCCCGTAGGAGGCGCGGCACAGCGGCACCTGGTTGCAGATGGCGGCTCCGTCGACGAGCCACCCGATCGCCCCCATGTCGGCCCAGGTGGGTGTCGGATAGTTGAAGATCGACGAGTACTTGGCCTTGCCGCTGATGAGCTGATCCATCATCTCGTCGCGCGAGATGCCGAGCGTCTGTGCGGCGGAGTAGAGATAGAGTCCGTGCCCCGCCTCGTCCTGGACCTTGGCCATCAGGATCGCCTTGCGCTTGAGGCTCGGCGCCCGGGTGATCCAGTTGCCCTCCGGCTGCATGCCGATGATCTCGGAGTGCGCGTGCTGCGAGATCTGACGGATCAGCGTCTTGCGATAGGCATCGGGCATCCAGTCGCGAGGCTCGATGCGCTGCTCGTTCGCGATGAGCTCGTCGAACAGGCGCTCGTCGTCGGACAGCTCTCCGTCGACGAGGGAGAGATCTGCGGGGCTGGTCATCATCGACTCCTCGGTTTCCGATCCGCTTTACTGACCGGTCGTTAGGTAATTCTGACACGGAGGTCGTCGCGGCGCAAGGAAGACCCCCGATGCGGCGCTCGGCGAGATGCTCGGAGAGTTGCTCAGCGAGAGCGGGAGACGAGGTCGAGGAGGGCTCTGCCGTACGCCTCGGAGGGATCCGGATGCTCGAAACGTAGGGTCTCGCCGGCGATCTCGACCTCGACCACGAAGGTGTCGGAGAGGCGGCTCAGCGCCCGGAAGGTGCCGCGCAGCAGCTCACGCAGCTGATCCTCGCGGGGGAGCCACACCGCGTCCGCGAGGGTCACGGCGTCGAGCGCCCACTCCGTCGTGCCGTTGAAGGCGAGGTCCGTGCCGCTCGGGGTCTGGCGGGCCTCGATCGTCATCTCGCTGACCGTGAAGACATCGGCTTCGGCCTCGAGCTCGACATCGTTCGGAAGATCGAGCTGAAAGCGGTCGCCCTCGGCGGGATGCCACACGAGTCCGGCGTCGCGCAGGGATACGGCCAGTTCTCGGGTGATCATCGTCCCACGCTAGACGACGTCACCGAGGCTCGGCTCGAATCCGCCTGTGGATGGTGGCGCACCGGGTGTCGGAGGCATCGGGCAGAGTGGAGACATGACTTCTCCCGCCTCTGTCGACACCCGCACTGCTGCGCTCTCGGCTCTGCGCGAGCTGGTCGGCCGCCCGGACGCCGACTTCCACGACGGTCAGTACGAGGCGATCGAGGCTCTGGTCGAGGGGCGCCGCCGCGCGCTCGTCGTGCAGCGCACCGGGTGGGGCAAGTCGGCTGTGTACTTCGTCGCGACGCTGCTGCTGCGCCGCCAGGGGGCAGGGCCGACCGTCCTCGTCTCGCCGCTTCTCGCGCTGATGCGCGATCAGATCGCCGCGGCCGAGCGGGCAGGCGTTCGAGCGGTGGCGATCAACTCGACCAACGCGCACGAGTGGTCGGAGGTCATGGAGCAGCTCGACCGAGACGAGGTCGATGTGCTGCTCGTCTCTCCCGAACGACTCAACAATCCCGCGTTCCGCGAGCAGCAGCTGCCGGCGCTCGTTCGACGGATTGGCATGCTGGTGGTCGACGAGGCGCACTGCATCAGCGACTGGGGGCACGACTTCCGCCCCGACTACCGGCGACTGCGCGACCTCATCGAGCAGATGCCGCCCGAGGTGCCCGTGCTCGCGACGACGGCGACCGCGAACAGCAGGGTCGTGGCCGACGTCGCCGAGCAGCTCGGCACGGGAGGGGCGTCGGATGCCGCCGGCTCTGAGGTGCTCACGATCCGCGGCCCGCTCGCGCGCACCTCGCTGCGTCTCGGCGTCCTGCGTCTGCGCGACTCCGCCAGCCGGCTCGCGTGGCTGCTCAGTCATATCGACGACCTGCCCGGTTCAGGCATCATCTACACCCTGACGGTCGCGGCCGCGGTCGACACCGCCCGGCTGCTGCGCGATCACGGGCACGACGTGCGCGCGTACACCGGACAGACCGACACCGACGAGCGCACCGAGTCGGAAGGGATGCTGAAGCGCAACGAGGTCAAGGCCCTCGTCGCCACGAGCGCGCTCGGGATGGGCTTCGACAAGCCGGACCTCGGTTTCGTGCTGCACCTCGGCGCGCCGTCGTCGCCGGTCGCGTACTACCAGCAGGTCGGCCGTGCCGGTCGTGCGAGCGAGAGCGCCGACGTGCTCCTGCTGCCCGGCGTCGAAGACCGCGACATCTGGCACTACTTCGCGACCGCGTCGATGCCGGATCGGGAGCGCGCCGAGCGGGTGATCGCCGCCCTCGGCGATCAGCCCATCTCGACGCCCTCGCTCGAGGCGATGGTCGACATCCGGCGTACTCCGCTCGAACTGCTGCTCAAGGTTCTCGACGTCGACGGCGCGGTGCGCCGGGTGCAGGGCGGGTGGGTCGCGACGGGACAGCCGTGGCCCTACGACGCCGAGCGCTATGAGCGCATCGCGGCCGAGCGTCGCGCCGAGCAGCAGCACATGATCGACTACGAGCAGACCGACGGATGCCGCATGGAATTCCTCCAGCGCTCACTCGACGACGACACGGCTGCGCCCTGCGGGAGATGCGACAACTGCGCCGGCATCTGGTTCCCGAGCGAGATCGGCGAATCGGCGACGACGCAGGCCGCGGAATCGCTCGATCGCGTCGGTGTCCCGGTCGAGCCTCGTCGCGCCTGGCCGACCGGAGCCGACAAGCTCGACGTGCCGGTGAAGGGGCGCATCCCCGCGGGGGAGCAGGCCGGAGAAGGGCGCGCACTCGCCCGTCTCACCGACCTCGGCTGGGGCGGCACGCTGCGCGAGCTCTTCGCGGCGGGAGCCCCTGACGCGGTGGTGACGCCCCAGGTCCTCGGCGGCTGCGTGCGCGTGCTCGCCGACTGGGGGTGGACCGAGCGCCCCGTCGCGGTCGTCGCCATGCCGTCGCGATCGCATCCGCTGCTCGTCGACTCACTCGCCCGCGGGATCGCCGAGATCGGCCGCCTGCCGTATCTCGGTGCGCTCGACCTCGTGAACGGCGGGCCGACGGGCCAACCCGGTGGCAACAGCGTGTTCCGGCTGGCAGGTCTGTGGGACAGATTCAGCGCGCAGGGCCTCGACGTGCCGACCGGTCCCGTGCTGCTCGTCGACGATCTCGCCGACAGCCGCTGGACGCTCACGGTCGCCGCGCGCACGCTGCGCCAGGCGGGGGCGAGCGACGTGCTCCCGTTCGTGCTCGCGCTGCGCGGCTGACGGCGGGGACACCCGGCTCGAGCCCTACCGCAGGTCGTAGACCCGCTGGTATTTGCCCTCGCTCCGGGGCAGCGTGCCCGGCTCCTCGACCGTCACGTCGACGCTGGTGCCGATGTGCATCTTGATGCGGTGGGTGAGCACCGCAGCGGCGGCATCGCAGTCCTCGGCACTCAGCGACGGGTGTCGCTCGATGCGCACGGTCATCGTGTCGAGCTGCCCGACGTGGTGCAGCTCGAGCACGAAGTGCGGGGTGAGCGTCTCGATGCCCATCACCAGCTCCTCGATCTGGGTGGGGAAGAGGTTCACGCCGCGCAGGATGATCATGTCGTCGTTGCGGCCGGTGATCTTCTCCATGCGTCGAAGCGCCGGATAGGTGGTTCCCGGCAGCAGGCGCGTCAGATCGCGCGTGCGATACCGGATCACAGGAAAAGCCTCTTTGGTCAGCGACGTGAAGACGAGCTCGCCGAGCGCATCGTCCGGCAGCCGTTCCCCAGTCTCTCCGTCGATGATCTCGGGCAGGAAATGGTCCTCCCAGATGTGCGGGCCGTCTTTCGTGAGCACGCTCTCGCTCGCGACCCCCGGCCCCATCACCTCGCTGAGCCCGTAGATGTCGACGGCATCGATGTTCAGTCGCCGCTCGATCTCACGACGCATCTCGTTCGTCCACGGCTCGGCGCCGAGCACCGCGACGCGCAGCGACGTGGTCGTCGGATCGATGCCCGAGGCTTCCATCGCGTCAGCGATCGTGAGCAGATAACTCGGCGTGCAGAGGATGGCATCCGGTTCGAAATCCGTGATCAGCTGCACCTGCCGGACGGTCTGCCCTCCCGACACCGGGATCACGGTCGCTCCGAGACGCTCGATCCCGGCATGCGCGCCGAGTCCGCCGGTGAAGAGCCCGTAGCCGTAGGCGTTGTGCACCTTCATCCCCGCGCGGATGCCCGCGGCGTGCAGCGACCGCGCCACCAGGTCGCTCCACCGGTCGAGGTCTCCTTCGGTGTACCCGACGACGGTCGGCCGCCCCGTCGTGCCCGACGACGCGTGGACGCGTCGCACGTCGGTCATCGGCACGGCGAACATGCCGAACGGATAGCTCTCGCGCAGGTCGGCCTTGGTGGTGAACGGCAGACGCCGCACGTCGTCGAGGGTGCGCACGTCGTCGGGGTGCACGCCGTGCTCGTCGAACTTGCGGCGATAGGTCGGCACGTTCTCGTAGGCATGCCGGACGGTCCACTGCAGGCGCTGCAGCTGCAGCCGCGCCAGTCGTTCAGGCGAATGAAGCTCGGCCTCGGCACCGATCTCGGCATGTGTTGCGGTCATCGTCGACTCCTTCGTCGGGGACAGAGCAGTGAGCGTGCGTGCGCTCAGGCGGGGTGCGACCGGTTCGTCGTGAGCGAGCGGCCGCGGACCTCGGCGACGACATCGCCCGATTCGTCGGTCACCGTCACGTCGTACAGGCCGTTGCGTCCGCTGACGACACGGCGCACCGCGCGCGCTGTCAGTCGCTGGCCGGCGGTCGTGGATTTCAGGAACGTGATGTCGGCACCACCCGCGACCGTGACGCGATCGTCCTCGTTGCAGGCGATCGCGAAGGCGGTGTCGGCGAGGGTGAACACCAGTCCGCCATGCGTGATGGCGAACCCGTTCAGCATGTCGTCGCGCACGGTCATCGAGACGACGGCCTCTCCGGGGGCGTCCTCCTCGACGGTCATGCCGAGCATCTGCGATGCGGCATCGCGCTGCATCATCTCTCTCATGCGGCGACGACCTCGGGTGTCGGCTGCTTGTTCACCAGCGTGAGCACGTCGTAGGTGGCGACGAGCTCGTCGCTCTGATTGCGGATCACCGCGTCCCAGCGCACCTCTCCGTACTCGTCCGTCTCACGCGGCGTGATCTGCTTCGCGGTCAGCTCGACGCGGATCGTGTCGCCGGGGGAGACCGGCGTGATGAATCGCAGGTTCTCCAGACCGTAGTTCGCGAGCACGGGTCCGGGCTCCGGATCGACGAAGAGACCGGCGGCCCACGAGACGAGCAGGTAGCCGTGCGCGACCCGTCCGGGGAAGAACGGGTTCGCGGCGGCGGATGCCTCGTCCATGTGGGCGTAGAACGTGTCGCCCGTGAAGTGCGCGAACGTCTCGATGTCGGCGAGGGTCACCTCGCGCGAGCCGGAGACGATCTGGTCGCCGATGCGGAGTTCCGCGAGCGACTTGCGGAACGGATGCCGACCGTCGCTGCGCGCGGCCGCCCCCGCGTGCCAGACACCCGTCAAGGCAGTCAGCATCTCGGGTGAACCCTGCACTGCCGTGCGCTGCATGTGATGCAGCACCGCGCGGATGCCGCCGAGCTCCTCACCGCCGCCGGCTCGACCGGGGCCGCCGTGCACGAGGTTGGGCAGGGGCGATCCGTGCCCGGTCGACGATCGTGCATCGTCGCGGTCGAGCAGCAGCATCCGGCCGTTGAACGGTGCGATGCGCGTGGCGAGCTCCACGGCCTGCGCCGGGTCATGCGTGGCGATGCTGGTGACCAGCGAGCCGCCACCTCGGGCGACGAGCGCTGCGGCCTCGGCGATGGTGTCGTACGTGAGCAGCGACGACACGGGGCCGAAGGCCTCGATCGAGTGCGCCGCGTCGGACTGCGAGTCCTCGAAGCGCAGCAGCAGCGGCGACACGAAGGCTCCGTCGGGTGCGGTGCCGGTGCTGCCGTCTGCGCGGCGGACCTCGGGAGCATCCGTCGTCCCGACGACGACCTGCCCGCCCGCCGCCTGCAGGCGATCCACCTGGCGCAGCACCTCATCGCGCTGCCCCGTCGAGGCCAGAGGGCCCATGGTGACGCCCTCGGCGCGGGGGTCGCCCAGCACGGTCTTCTCGGCGAGGCGCGCCTGCACGGCGCCGATGATCGCGTCGGCCGAGCCCGCCGGCACGATCGCTCGCCGGATGGCCGTGCACTTCTGGCCGGCCTTGCTCGTCATCTCGGTGACGAGCTGGCGCACGTAGGCGTCGAACTCCGGGGTTCCCTCGATCGCGTCGGTGCCGAGCACCGAGGCGTTGATCGAGTCGGTCTCGGCGGTGAACCGCACACCGCCGGTCTGCACTGCGGCGTGGGCTTTGAGGCTCTCCGCGGTCGACGCGCTGCCGGTGAACCCGACGATGTCGCCGAGCCGCAGGTTCTCGAACAGGTCAGGCACGCTGCCGCTGACGAGCTGCAGCGATCCGTCGGGCAGCAGTCCCGATTCGACGAGGATGCGCACCATCGCCTCGGCGACGTAGCCCGTGGGCGTCGCGGGCTTCACGAGCGTCGGCATGCCGGCGAGGAACGCGGGTGCGAACTTCTCGAGCGAACCCCACACCGGGAAGTTGAACGCGTTGATCTGCACAGCGACCCCGGGGAGCGTCGTGTAGACATGACGACCCAGGAACGACCCGTCCTTCGACAGCGGCTCCACGGGGCCGTCGACATGCACGCGGCTGTTCGGCAGCTCGCGGCGACCCTTGCCCGAGTACGAGAAGAGCACGCCGATGCCGCCGTCGATGTCGACCCACGAGTCGGCCTTCGTGGCGCCGGTACGTGCGGACAGCGCATACAGCTCGTCCTTGCGCTCGGTGAGAGCGAGGGCGAACTGCTTCAGCAGCACGGCCCGCTGGTGGAACGTGAGCGCACCGAGGCTCTTCTGCCCGACGGAGCGGGCGTACTCCAGTGCCCCGGCCAGGTCGAGGCCCTCGGTCGACACGACGGCGACGACGTCGCCGGTGGACGCATCGCGAACCTCTGAGGATCGCGTCGGTGACGACGGCGTCCACCACTCGCCCTGGACGTAGCTCGGCAGATACTCGGTCATCTCTCCTCGTTCCATGCGTAGAACCCTTCGCCGCTCTTGCGGCCCAGCTTTCCCTCGGCGACCATGCGGCGCAGCAGTTCCGGTGCAGCGAATCGCTCGCCGAGCGTGCGCTCCAGCTCTTCGGCGATGCCGAGGCGCACATCGAGCCCGACGATGTCGGTGGTGCGCAGCGGACCCATCGGATGCCGATACCCGAGCGTCATCGCGGCATCGATGTCGGCGGCCGAGGCGACGCCCTCCTCGAGCATCCGGATCGCCTCGAGGCCCAGCATCACGCCCAGCCGCGACGAAGCGAAGCCCGGGGAGTCGCTGACGACGATCGGCGTCTTGCCGAGGGCGGCCACCCAGGCGGTGGCGCTCTCGACGACCGACCGGTCGGTCGCTGCGCCGCGCACGACCTCGACCAGGGCCGACGCGGGCACCGGATTGAAGAAGTGCAGGCCGAGGAATCGCTCCGGATGCCTGCGGCCCGCAGCGAGATCGTCGATCGAGATCGACGAGGTGTTGCTCGCCAGAACCGCCGACGGGGGCAGCACGGCGTCGGCCCGCGACAGTGCGTCCTCCTTGAGGGCCCGGTCTTCGGGAACCGCCTCGATCGCGAGGTCGACCGCGGCGAAGGCTCCGGGATCGACGCCGGTCGTGATGCGCCCGGTCAATTCGGTCTCGTCGAGAGAGGGGTCGCGGTCGACGGATCTGCGGATGCTGTCGCCGATGCGGGTCAGCGCCGCCTCGGCGCTCGCCGCATCGCGCTCGATCACGCTGACGTGAGATCCGGCGAGCAGGAACGCATGTGCGATGCCGGCTCCCATGCGGCCGCCTCCGAGCACGCCGACCCGATTCGGGGCGCTGCCGATGTCGCTCATCGTCTCTTCTCCAGGAAGTCGGTCATGCGGCGGATCTTCTCGGGCGACTCGAACAGCTCGGCCTGCAGTTCGACCTCGATCGCCGGGTGGCCTGCTCGCGGAGTGCGCAGGGCGCGTTTGGTGTGCTGCGTCGCGAGGGGATCGTTCGCCGCGATGCGATCGACGATCCGGTGTGCGGCCGCGAGCAGCTCGGCGGCCGGATGGAGCGACGACACGAGTCCCCACCTCAACGCCTCCTCGGCATCCAGAGCTCGGCCGGTGAGGAGCAGCTCGCTCGCCCTCGCGTCTCCGACGATCTCGGGCAGGCGCCAGGTCGCGCCGGCTGCGGCGATGATGCCGAGCCCGGTCTCGGGGTTGCCGATGCGGAGGGACGGCGTCGCGATGCGGATGTCGGCGGCGTAAGCGAGTTCGGCTCCGCCCCCGAGCGCGTATCCGTCGAGTGCGGCGATCACCGGCATCGGGAGATCGTGGACGCGGATGAATGCGGTCGCATTGATGGCGCGCCGGGCGTCGTCGGCGGTGCGATCGCGCAGCTGGGCGATGTCGGCGCCCGCCGCGAAGACGCCGTCGGTGCCGGTGATGATCAGCGTGCGCGGCGTCCGCTCGAGCAGCGCGCAGAGGTCGTGCAGCGCGTCGATCGTCGCCTGGTCGATGGCGTTGCGCTTCTCGGGCCGGTCGAGCGTGGCGATCACCCGGTCTCGATGCTCCTCGATGCGCAGAGTCATGTCAGACGCTCCACGATCATCGCGGTGCCCTGACCCACGCCGACGCACATCGTGGCCAGACCGAAGCGCGCGTTCTCGCGCTCGAGTCGGCCGAGCAGTGTGACGATGAGTCGGGATCCGCTGGAGCCGAGGGGATGGCCGAGTGCGATGGCTCCGCCGTCGGCGTTGACGATCGACGGGTCGAGTCCGAGGCGGCGGATGCAGGCGAGGGACTGCGAGGCGAAGGCCTCGTTGAGCTCGACGGCACCGAGGTCGCCGACCTGCAGGCCCGCCTTCGCGAGTGCCTTCTGTGTTGCCGGCACGGGACCCAGGCCCATGATCTCGGGAGCGAGCGCGGCGGTCGCCGAGGCGACGATCCGTGCGCGCGGACGAAGGCCATGTCGCTCGACCGCTTCGGCGCTCGCCACGATGATCGCCGAGGCTCCGTCGTTCAAGGAACTGGAGTTGCCCGCCGTGACGACCTGGCCGCCTGCGACGACCGGACGGAGTGCGGCCAGCGCGTCGAGCGTGCTGTCCCTGCGCGGGCCTTCGTCGGTGTCGACGAGTCCGCGGCCCGTCTCGACGCCCACGATCTCGGGGGCGAGGCGTCCCCCGTCGATCGCCGAGATGGCGCGCTGATGGCTCAGAAGCGCGAAGGCGTCGGCATCCGCTCTGGTGATCCCGTCGATGCGTGCGACCTCTTCGGCGGTCTCGGGCATCGAGAACGTGGCCTTGTCGCGGGCGCTCAGCCGCGGGTTCGTGAAGCGCCAGCCGATCGACGTGTCGAAGGCCGCGCCGGGCTTGGCCCATGCCCGCTCGGGCTTCGCCTGCACCCAGGGCGCGCGTGTCATGGACTCGACGCCACCGGCGACGATGAGGTCGGCGTCCCCTGCGCGTACGGCGTTCGCGGCGAGTGCGATGGCTGACATCCCCGAGGCGCAGAGGCGGTTGACGGTCAATCCGGGGATCGAATCGGGGAGGTCCGCGAGCAGCACGGCCATCCGTGCGACGTTGCGGTTGTCCTCGCCCGCCTGATTCGCGGCGCCGAGGATCACCTCGTCGATGTCGTCCGCGGGGATGGCGGCTCGCGAGACTGTGGCGGCGACGACGAGGGCCGCCAGATCGTCCGGACGGATGCCGGCGAGTGCGCCTCCGTAGCGACCGACGGGGGTGCGGACCCCGTCGACGAGATAGGCCTCGGACATCATCATCCTCTCGAACGCCCACGCTGGCGATAATTTCAGACCGATCGGTCAGGAATACGATCTCAGATCCTTCCGCGAATGGCAACTCATCCGGACTGACAGACTGGGCCCATGGCAGAGCCCCGAATCCAGGCGCCGGCCCCCAAGCGCGGCCGGCCAGGTTATGACCGCGAGCAGGTGCTCGCGGTCGCCGTCAAGGTCTTCAACGAGCACGGCTACGACGCGACGAGCGTGGCCGACCTCAGCGCGACGCTGGGGCTGACGAAGTCGGCGCTCTACCATCACTTCGAGTCGAAGTCGGCGATCCTCGAGCTCGCGCTGAACGATGCGCTCGATGCGCTCGAGGCCGTCGTCGATGACGCGACCGCGCAGCACTCGCTGGCCTCCGACCGGCTGCGGGCGATCATCCGCGGCGCGGTGCGGGTGCTCACCGAGAAGCTCCCCTCGGTGACGCTGCTGCTGCGCGTGCGGGGGAACGGCGATGTCGAGACCTCCGCGCTGGTGCGCAGACGTGCGTTCGACCAGCGCGTGACCGCGATCGTGTCGGAAGCGCAGACCGAGGGGCTGATCCGTGACGACGTCGATGCGGCGGTCGCCACCAGGCTCATCTTCGGAATGATCAACTCGGTCGTCGAGTGGTATCGACCCGGGGGTCCCGTCGATCCCGACGAGCTGGGGGAGGACATCCTGCGGGTGAGCCTCGACGGGCTGCAGTCCCGCTGAGCGGGCTCAGTCGTCGGCCGGCGCCACGCGGGGAGGCCAGCTGGTCGCTCCGAGCTCGCGGGAGATGTTGCGCGCCGTCTCGCGCAGCGCGTTGAGCACCGCGTCCGAGGCGGGCGCCTGCGATGTGGGCATCACGACGGCGACCGCGGCGACGATGTCGTTCGACGCGTCGGCGACCGGCGCGGCGACGGACGACTCTCCGAGCACGGCCTCATCGGTCTCCGAGGCGCTGCCCCGCTCGGCGATGGCCGGCAGGTCGAGCAGCAGTCGGGCGACGTCGGTGATCGTGTCCCCGGTGAGGCTGTGCAGCGGCCGCTCGAAGACGGTGCGCTGGAAGCCGAGGTCGTGCGCCAGCAGGACCTTTCCCATCGCGGAGGCATGCGCGGGGATCGCCACGCCGGTCTCGAGCATCTGCTGGCTGTCGTCCGGACGCAGGTCGTGGTGGATCACGAGCACCTCGTGGAAGTGCGGCGCCCCGAGGCGCACCGGCAGGTTCGTGCGGCGTGCGAGCTCCTGCGTCCACCGCATGGCTCTGGCCCGGACGTCGAGGGTGTCGAGGTAGACGTTGCTCAGCCGCAGCAGGGTGGGACCGAGCATGTAGCGCTGCCCGCCGCGCTCCTTCGCGACGAGTCCGTGCTCGCGCAGGGACTTGACGATCCCGTGCACGGTCGACGGGGGAAGGCTCAGGGCGAGCGCGAGATCGGTGATGCCGAGATGGCGCGCACCCTGCAGCAGCTCGAGCACTTTCGCTGCGCGATCGATGGCTTGGATCATCGCGGCTCCTCTCTCCGGATCGTCGTCGAGCCGGGCGGTCGCATCGGTCGTCAGGTCGATCTTGACAACTCGACTGCGCCCGAGCATATTCGACATTGACGAATAACTTTCCAATATTGCGAAAGAGCGCCGCCGTAGAGATCAAAGGAGATCGAACGATGAAGAAGCTCATCAACAACCCCGCCGATGTGCTGGTCGAGTCGCTGCGCGGCGTCGCACTCGCGCATCCGGAGCTCTCGGTCGACCTCGAGACGCACGTGATCACCCGCTCGACGCCGAAGGCGGAGGGGAAGGTCGCGATCGTCTCGGGTGGAGGGTCCGGCCACGAACCGCTGCATGGGGGATACGTGGGCCTCGGCATGCTCGACGCCGCCGTCGCCGGCGAGGTCTTCACCTCGCCCACCCCCGATCGAGTGCAGGCCGCCACGAAGGCCGTCGATCGCGGGGCAGGCGTGCTGCACATCGTGAAGAACTACACGGGAGACGTGCTCAACTTCGAGATGGCGGCGGAACTGGCCTCGATGGAGGGCATCGAGGTCGGCACCGTGATCGTCGATGACGATGTCGCCGTGCAGGACTCGCTCTACACGGCAGGGCGTCGTGGCGTCGGACTCACGGTGCTGCTCGAGAAGCTGGTCGGCGCCGCGGCTGAAGAGGGGCAGGATCTCGATGCCGTCGTCGCCCTCGCGAAGCGCATCAACGGACAGGGGCGGTCGATGGGCATGGCGCTCACCAGCTGCACGGTTCCCGCAGCGGGCAAGCCGACGTTCGATCTGCCCGAGGACCAGATGGAGATCGGCATCGGCATCCATGGCGAGCCCGGTCGGCACCGGGAGCCACTGGCGCCGGCATCCGAGATCGCCCGGCAGCTCGTGGAGCCGATCCTCGCCGATCTCGACGTCTCAGGTCCCGCCATCGTGATGCTCAACGGCATGGGCGGATCCCCGTTGATCGAGCTGTATCTGATGTACGGCGAGGTGGCCGCGCTGCTCGAGCAGGCGGGAGTGCAGATCGCCCGCAACCTGGTCGGCGACTACATCACCTCGCTCGACATGGCCGGCTGCTCGCTCACGGTGCTGAAGGCCGACGACGAGCTGCTCAGGCTGTGGGACGCACCCGTCAACACCCCCGGACTGCGGTGGGGGGCATGATGGCGGCGATCGACACCGCGGCCCTGGCCGACTGGATCCGGCGGTTCCGCGACGTCATCGCCGAGAAGCGCGAATGGCTCACCGAGCTGGACTCGGCGATCGGAGACGCCGACCACGGCGCGAACATGGCCCGTGGCATGGATGCGGTCGTGGCGAAGCTCGACTCGGGTGTGCCCGACACGGTCGACGAGCTGCTCAAGACCGTCGGCATGACTCTCGTGAGCTCGGTCGGAGGCGCCAGCGGGCCGCTCTACGGCACGCTGTTCCTGCGGATGGGGATGGCTGCAGGGCCCGTGACCGAGCTCGATGGCGCCGGACTCGGCGGCTCGCTGCGTGCCGGACTCGATGGCATCGTCGCTCGCGGCAAGGCCGAGGCCGGCGACAAGACCATGTTCGACGCCATGGCGCCCGCGGTGGACGCGTTCGACGCCGCGATCTCCGGAGGGGGAGACCTGTCTGCCGCGACGGCGGCGGCCGCAGAGGCTGCCGCGTCCGGTCGGGATGCCACCGAACCGCTCGTCGCCCGGAAGGGACGTGCGAGCTATCTCGGGGAACGCAGTGCCGGCCATCTCGACCCCGGTGCGGCGTCGACGACACTGCTGTTCGAGTCCCTCGCCCAGGCGACCGCGGAATCCTCCTGATGATCGGCATCGTCGCCGTCTCCCACAGTGCTCGACTCGGGGAGGCGGCGCTGGAGCTCGCCCTGCAGATGGTGCAGGGCGGGGGAGCGCGAGTGAGAGTCGCCGCGGGCGCCGGAACGGATGCCGACGGCGCGCCCGTCCTCGGCACGGATGCCGTCGCTGTCGCCGCGGCGATCGACGAGCTGGCCGCCGACTGCGACGGTGTCCTCGTGCTGATGGATCTCGGCTCCGCAGTGCTGAGCGCCGAGCTCGCGCTGGAGCTGCGGACGAGCGATGTGCCGGTGCGCCTCGCCCCCGCGCCGTTCGTGGAAGGGCTGCTGGCGGCCGTCGTGTCGGCCGCTGCCGGCGCATCGCTGGACGTCGTCGCGGGGGAGGCGTCGATCGCGCTCGCCGCCAAGAGCGGCCAGCTCGAGGACCCGTCGACGGAAGCCGCTCCGATCGAGTCCGCATCGACCGACCGGTCGGGTGCCGTGACGCGGACGGTGGTCGTGCGCAATCCGCTCGGTATCCACGCGCGACCGGCGGCTCTGATCGCCGAGGCATCGGCGGGCATCGATGTGCGACTGCGTCGACTGCCCGACGGCGCTGAGGCGTCGGGTGCGAGCCTGTCACGCCTGCTGATCCTCGGTGCCAGGCAGGGCGACCGGATCGAGCTGTCGGCACTCGGGCCCGACGCCGAGGGGGCGCTCGACCGACTGGTGGCCCTGTTCGACGACGGATTCGGTGAAGGCACGGACGTCGACGCCGTCGCCTCGGGGTCGGTCGGGGCGCACGCTGCAGAGGCAGCCCTCGAGTCCCCTCCCGTCCGGGCAGGCGACGTGCTGCGTGGTCGCGGCGTGAGCTCGGGCAGGGTCGCCGCCGAGGCCGTGCTCCTCGCCGCGCCCGTGCGTGAGCCGGAGGAGAGCACCGTCGTCGCGCCTGGTGATCGGGAGGCCGAGGCATCTGCGATCGAGTGGGCCGCAGTGGCGGTGGCAGACCAGCTGCGGGCGCGCACGAGGGCGGCGACCGGCGAGGCTCGGGCGATCCTCGACGCGTCGCGTCTGCTGGCCTCCGACCCCGAACTGGTGGCCGAGGCGGCGGACCTCGTGCGGTCGCGGGGTCGAACGGCCGCGCGGGCCATCTGGGAGACATCGGCGGCGCACGAGAGAGGACTCGCGGCTCTCGGTGGGCGGATGGCCGAGCGAGCGGCCGACATCCGCGACGTCCGTGATCGGATGATCGCGGAGATCCTCGAGGTCGAGATGCCGGGCGTTCCCGAGCGTGAGGAGCCTTTCGTGCTGGTCGCGTCGGATCTCGCCCCCGCGGACACGGCAGCCTTGGAAGGCGGCAACTGCGTCGCTCTCGTGACGGAGCAGGGTGGCCCCACCTCGCATACGGCGATCATCGCCCGGTCGCTCGGAATCCCCGCTGTGGTCGGAGTCATCGGCGCGACCGGGATCCCGCGCGGTGCGGTCGTGCTCGTCGACGGCGATCGGGGCACGGTCGAGGTCGACCCGAGCACCTCTCGCGTCACCGAGGCGAAGGCCGCGTCGCTCGTGGTGCCGTTCGACGGCGAGGGGGTGCTCGCCGACGGACGGCGCATCCCGCTCCTCGCCAATGTCGGGGGAGCGGCCGAGGCCGTCGTGGCCGCTGCCTCGAAGGCCCAGGGCGTCGGTCTCTTCCGCACCGAGTTCTGCTTCCTCGACCGCGCCGACGCACCGACGATCGAGGAGCAGGTCGACGCCTACCGAGGTGTCCTCGCCGCGTTTCCGGGGCAGAGGGTCGTGGTGCGCACGCTCGATGCCGGCAGTGACAAACCGCTGCCTTTCGCGAACTCCGACGCGGAGGACAATCCCGCCCTCGGCGTGCGGGGACTCCGGATCGCGCGACGGGCCCCGAAGCTGCTGGACGATCAGCTCAGGGCACTGGCGCTCGCCGCGGGGGCGGAGTCGGCACTCGTCGAGGTGATGGCTCCGATGGTGGCCACGGTCGATGAGGCACGCGACTTCGCGGAGCGTGCGCGAGAAGCCGGACTGGAGACTGTGGGGGTGATGATCGAGACGCCCTCCGCCGCGCTCCTCGCGTCGGAGATGCTCGAGGTCGTCGACTTCGTGAGCATCGGGACCAACGACCTCGCCCAGTACGCGCTCGCGGCTGATCGACTGCTCGGAGAGCTGGGCGATCTGAACGATCCGTGGCAGCCGGCCGTGCTGCGACTGATCGGGCAGGCGGGTGCGGCCGGACGCCGGTGGGGCCTGCCGGTGGGGGTATGCGGCGAGGCCGCTGCCGATCCCGCTCTGGCCGCCGTGCTCGTGGGGCTCGGCGTCACGTCGCTGTCGATGACACCCCGTGCGCTGGGTCGAGTCGCGGCGGCGCTCGCGGGCGTCACGGGCGAACAGTGCGATGCCGCTGCGGAAGCGGTCCTGAGAGCAGCGACGGCTGTCGATGCCCGCGCCGCCGCAGCCGCCGTACTCAACGGAGAGTGACGCGGTCGTCCCGTCGACGACATATGCGCTCTCCGGCATCATTCTGATCTCGACATGCACGGGCTCCTGGTCGAGGTCGTCCCAGCGCGCCTAGGCTCCAGGAGGGGACGTCTGCATCGGCGAATGACGAGGTCGGAGGATTCAATGGCTGTCTTCATCACGGGTCGAGCGCGAGTGACGCTCGCCTTGATCGGGATCGGTGCCGTGGCCGCCGTGAGCGCCTGCGCCCCGAGTCCCCAGACGTCATCGCCTCCGTCGCCATCGCCGTCCCGGACGACCGCCGCGCCCGAGCCGTATGCCGGACCGATCGTGTTCGTCGGCGACGAGCTCGACGCATTCGCGCTCGCCCCCGAGGAGATCGTGGGGATCGTTCCGGACGCCACGGACGTCGGCGATCCGTCGCCGGTCCTCGAACAGATATCGGACGGAGGAAGCCT
Source organism: Microbacterium sp. Root280D1 (assembly GCF_001428975.1). Lineage (NCBI taxonomy): Bacteria > Bacillati > Actinomycetota > Actinomycetes > Micrococcales > Microbacteriaceae > Microbacterium > Microbacterium sp. Root280D1. The sequence goes on from NZ_LMJK01000001.1 coordinate 1,267,156, forward strand.
CCCTGCGGATCCGCCGATCTGCGACGCTCTCTACGCCGAGCAGTCACTCGGCAGCGTCGGGGCGAGGACGATCGAGTGGCAGGTGCCGACGGATCCCACGAACGGCTTCGGCCGGATGACGATCATGCAGTTCGCCGACGAGGCTCACGCCGAGGGCCGCATGGATCAGCTGCTCCAGGCGGCCGAGCAGTGCGCCGAGTTCGTCAAAGAGGGAACCGTCTCCTTCGATGCCGTGATCCCCGAAGCGTCCGAGAACACCCGGGCCTTCGCGGGCTCGCTGATCGATGCGGCGCTGGACTGGCGGTCGTTCAGCGCGTTCGCCTCGACCGGGAACGTGATCGTGCAGCTGTGGCAGCCTTTCAGCGGCGATCGCGACTTCGACGCCGAGGCGGCGGCGCTGCTGCTTCGAGAACGCGCCGAGGAGGCCCGGTCCGGGCTGGTCGAGGAGCTCACCGAGAACCCGCCCATCGCCGAGACAGACCCGTCCGGCGATCCCGGAACCGCGTGGAGTGACTGGCAGGTCGGAGTCGGCGGCGTGGGTCCGCTCCGACTCGGCGACTCGGTCGAGTCCGCGATCGCCGCCGCCGGCGAGGACGCGCAGGTCGTCGAACCCGAGTACGACGGTGGCCCGTGGAAGCTCATCGCCCCCGCGGAGGCGGGGACGATCCTGGTGCGCCCCGTCGAGGCCGGCGATGCCGTCTGGTCGATCACCGTCGGGAGCGACCGTAGCCTCGGCGACACCGTCGGTGACGGAGCCGCGCTGCCGTCGCGAGGTGATATCCGCCTCGGCGCCCCCGTCGCGGATGCGATGGCTGCTCACCCCGGAGGCACCGTGGTCGAGGTCGTGTCGTCGAGCGATCACTTCTACGCCGTCACGACGCGCGACGGGCAGGTCTTCCGTTTCCAAGCCGATCGCGAGGTGCTCGAGGAGGGGGCGACGATCGTCGGCATCACGGTCGAGGACGCGACGGTACGCACGCCGCTGGTCTTCGGCTGACGACGGGCCGGTCGGATGACCGACCGGCCCGCAGCATGCCGGGAAGACGATGATCAGGCGTGCAGATCCACGCCCTTGGTCTCCTTCACCATCGACACGGCGATGAGGGAGATCACCGCCGTGATGGCGATGTAGACGCCGATCGTCCAGGCCGCCTGGAACTGGTTCATCAGAGCCTCCGCGATCATCGGTGCGAACGCCCCGCCGAGGATGGCACCCAGCGCGTATCCGATCGAGACGCCCGAGTAGCGGACGTTGGCCGGGAACATCTCGGCATAGAGAGCCGCCTGCGGGCCGTACGAGAGCCCGAGCGCGAACGTCATCACGAACAGCGCCACGAAGTACCAGAAGATGTTCGCCGTGTCGATCAGGAACCACATCGGCACCGCCCACAGCGCGAGCGCGATGTACCCGATCTGGAAGGTGCGGACGCGTCCGAGACGATCGGAGAGGTGGCCGCCCCAGAGCGTGAAGATGAGCCAGCCGAACGACGCGAGCGTCGTCGCCAGCAGCACGGGAGGACGCTCCATGCCGAGGGCGGTGACGGCGTAGGTCGCGAAGAACGCGATGAGCAGGTACCCGGCGGCGTTGTTGCCGATGAAGATCAGGGCAGTGAGCACGACCTGCTTGGTGTTCTTGCGGAACAGGCGACCCAGCGGCGCGGAGGCCTCCTGACGACGACGACGGAGATCCTCGAAGACGGGGCTCTCGTCGACGGCGCGCCTGATCACGTAGCCGACGGCGATCAGCACGATCGACATCAGGAACGGGATCCGCCAGCCCCACTCGAGGAAAGCCTCGGGGGACATCGAGCTCGTCAGCACCCAGAGCGTGGCTGTGGCGAGGATCATGCCGATCGGGACGCCGATCTGCGGGAAGGCGCCGAAGAGCCCACGGCGGGCCGTGGGGGCGTGCTCGACGGCCATCAGTGCCGCTCCGCCCCACTCGCCGCCCGCCGAGAACCCCTGCAGGATGCGGAGCACGATGAGAAGGATCGGAGCGGCCACGCCGATCGCGGCGTAGGTCGGCAGCACGCCGATCAGCGAGGTGGAGAGTCCCATCATCACGAGCGTGAAGACGAGCATCTTCTTGCGGCCCAGCTTGTCGCCCAGGTGCCCGGCGACGATGGCTCCCAAGGGGCGGAAGAGGAAGGAGATCCCGATCGTGGCGAAGGAGAGGATCTGCGCGAACCCCTTGTTCTCCTCAGCGATCGGGGCGAGGAAGAGCGGCGCGAGCACGAGGCCGGCTGCTTGCGCGTAGATGAAGAAGTCGTACCACTCGATCGAGGTGCCGACCAGGGTGCTGGCGAGGACTCGCCGCTCCTCGGCGGGCATTCGCGCCGTCGAGGTGCGCGCGGATACTGCTGACGTCATGAAGAACTCCATTGTTCTGCGGGTGCGGAGGAGCGACGCTGCGTCACCCCGAGCTACTTACCGAATGATCGGTCAGTAATTGACGAGAGTAGCGCACGGTGGCCGGGCGACCCAAGCCCCACATCTGCGACCGCGCGACTCAGACGCCCTCACACCTTGCCGAACGCGCGCAGCGGATGCTCGATGAGCTCCGTGACGCGGCGGAGGAAGCTCGCCGCATACCCGCCGTCGCACACGCGGTGATCGAACACCAGTGACAGTTGAGCGACGCGGCGGGCGACGATCTGACCGTCGATCACCCACGGGCGCTCGATGATGCGACCGATGCCGAGGATCGCGACGTCGGGGTGGTTGATGATCGCGGCCGAGCCGTCGACCCCGAGCCCGCCGTAGTTGTTGAGGGTGAACGTCGACCCCCGCAGCCGCTCCGGAGGCATCGCCCCCGAACGCGCCGTCGCCGACAGCTCGCGCAGCGCGACATCGAGCTGTTCGACGGTGAGCTCGTGCGCCCGCGGGATGACGGGCACCAGGAGGCCGCGCTCGGTGTCGGCGGCGACGCCGAGGTTGAGGCCGTCGAAGGAGATGATCTCCGACCCGTCGTCGCTCAGGCGGGAGGCGAGCACCGGATGCTCCGCGAGCGCGAACACGACGAAGCGTGCCACGAGGGCGGTGATCGACGGTGCCCTGCCGCCGGCCGGAACCATCTCGGAGCGCAGATTCCAGAGCTCGGTGGCATCGACGTCGACCCAGACCGTGGCCTCGGGGATCTCGGAGCGGCTGCGGGTCAGTCGTGCGCTGACCGCCTTGCGCAGCGGGGACATCCGCTCACGGGAGACGACGGCGAGGCCATCGAGACGTTCGGCGTTCGCGGACTGCGGCTGGTGATCATCGCGGCGATGCTGCGCCGCTGCCCCGTCGACGGCGTCGTCGACAGCGGCCGCCAGCACGTCGGCGCGCGTGACGGCGCCGTCATGGCCGGTCGGGGCGATGGCGTGGACGTCGAGTCCCAGATCGCGGGCGAGTCGTCGCACCAGGGGAGAGCGGACGGCCACGGGCCGTCGTTCCGAAGCGTTCGCGTCCGGCTTCTCGCGTGGCATCTCGGATGCCGCCGTCGCCTTCGGGCGCCGTCGGCCGGTCGCGCCGCGCTCCGTGGTCCCATAGCCGATCAGGACGTTGCCGGACCCTGCGCGCTCCTCTTCGCGGTACGCCTCCTGCTCCGGATCGCCGGCATCCGCACGGAGATCGCCTCCCGCATGGGTGTCCGGAGCGTCCGCCGAGGAAGGATCCGCAGAAGAAGAAGCGCCGTCGGCGACCTCGAGCACCGGCGCTCCGACGTCGATGGTCTCGCCCGGTTCTCCGTGCAGGGCGGTGACGACGCCGGCGAAGGGCGAGGGCAGCTCGACCACGCTCTTCGCCGTCTCGACCTCGGCGATCGCCTGGTCGGTGACGATCGTGTCGCCGACGGAGACGAGCCACTGCACGAGTCCGGCCTCGGTGAGTCCCTCGCCGAGGTCCGGCAGCCGGAAGACGTGGGTGGTCAGCGCCGTCATGACTCGTCCTCCCAGTGCAGCGAGTCGATGGCGTCCAGCACGCGGTCGACGTCGGGCAGGTACCAGTGCTCGAGCTTGGGCGGGGCGTAGGGGGTGTCGAATCCGGTGACGCGGCGCACCGGAGCCTCGAGGTACTCGAAGCAGCGCTCGAAGACGCGCGCCTGGATCTCGGAGGCCACGCTGGCGAATCCGGGAGCCTCGGCGATCACGACCGCTCGTCCGGTCGCGCGCACGGCGGCGGTGACCGTGGCGTCGTCGAACGGGGACAGCGAACGGATGTCGACGACCTGCACGCTGCGCCCCTCGGATGCCGCCACATCGGCGGCCTCGAGCGCGAGCGGCACCGAGGCGCCGTAGGCGAGCAGGGTGACGTCGGTGCCCTCGCGGGCGATGCGGGCGGAGCCGATGTCCGCCGTCGCCGAGGTGTCGACCTCTCCCTTCGTCCAGTACAGCTTCTTCGGCTCGAGGAAGATCACCGGGTCGGGCGAGGCGATCGCCGCCCGGAGCAGCGAATAGGCGTCCTGGGGAGTCGACGGGCTCACGACGGTGAGGCCCGGGGTGTGCGCGTAGTACGCCTCGGAGGAGTCGCAGTGGTGCTCGACCCCGCCGATGCCGCCGCCGAACGGGATGCGGATCACGAGCGGCATCCGCACCGCACCGCGCGTCCGGTTGCCGAGCTTCGCGACGTGACTGACGATCTGCTCGAACGCCGGCAGTGCGAAGGCGTCGAACTGCAGCTCGACGACGGGACGCATGCCGTTCATGGCCATGCCGACGGCTGTGCCGACGATGCCGGATTCGGCGAGCGGGGTGTCGAAGCAGCGGTCCTCGCCGAACCGCGCCGTGAGTCCGTCGGTGATGCGGAACACGCCGCCGAGCGCTCCGACGTCCTCGCCGAAGACGACGACCTCGGGATCGCTCTCGATCGCATCCGCGAGGGCGAGGTTCAGTGCGGCGGCCATGCTCATGGTCGACACGGACAGTGCGCGGGTGCCGACCCGGATGTCGTCGTGGGCGATGGTCATCGTGCACCTCCGGCTGCTGCGTGGTTGCGTGCGATCTCGTCCCTCAGCATCTGCCACTGCTCCTCGCGCTGCGGAGAGCGGGTCTCTGTGACGAAGCGGAACAGATCCTCGGGATCGATCTCGGCATCGACGTTGAGCGCCTCTCGCATCGCCGCGGCGGTCTTCTCGGCCTCCGCCGCGTACTCGGCTTCACGGTCGGCCGTGAGGACGCCGGCGCTCGTCAGGTGTGCTCGCAGTCGCGTCAGCGGGTCGCGCTCGACCCACGCCTGGACTTCGGCGCGCTCGCGATAGCGCGTGTCGTCGTCGGCGTTCGTGTGCGCCTGCATCCGATAGGTGTGCGCCTCGATGAGCGTCGGACCGTCGCCCGAGCGGGCATGTGCGATGGCCTCGCCGAGAACGGCCAGCACGGCGGCGACGTCGTTGCCGTCGACGCGCTGCCCCGGCATCCCGTATCCGATCGCCTTGTGGGCCAGCGACGGCGCGGCGGTCTGGCGGCTGAGCGGCACCGAGATCGCGAACTCGTTGTTCTGCACGAGGAAGACGACCGGCACACGGAAGACGGCGGCGAAGTTCAGCGCCTCGTGGAAGTCGCCCTCACTGGTCGCACCGTCGCCGCACAGTGCGAGGACGGCCGTCTGCTCTCCGCGCTTCTTCGCGGCATACGCGAAGCCGACCGCGTGCAGCAGCTGTGTGGCGAGCGGAGTGGCCTGGGGCGCGACGTGGTGCGCTCGTACGTCGTAGCCCGAATGCCAGTCGCCCTTCAGCAGCACCATCGCCTCGGCCGGTGCGACACCCCGGGCGATCACCGCGACCGAGTCCCGATACGTGGGGAAGAGCCAGTCGCCGGCGTCGAGGGCGAGGGCCGCTCCGATCTGGCACGCCTCCTGACCGTGCGACGACGGGTAGACGGCGAGGCGGCCCTGGCGGACGAGAGCGCTGGCCTGATCGTTGATGCGGCGCCCCTCGACGAGACCGCGATAGGCGGCGAGCAGGGTGTCCGTATCCGGCAGCGGGAAGTGCGGGTCGTCGACGACACGGCCCTCTGCGTCGATGAGCTGCACCGCCGTGTCGCGCGGGAGCAGGTGTGCGTGTTCCATCCGTTCGCCCTCCTTGCCGAACTCGATGACGCCAGCATGCTCTCCTCGCGACAGACGTCCAAGAACATTCGGCGCATCGTGGACGAATGCGATCTACTTGCTCACCTCCGTGACGAAATGTCAGAATTCAGGCAGAGGACGAAGGGGTTCCATGATCACGCTGGACGACACCGATCACGCGATTCTCGAGCAGCTGCGCATCGACGCCCGGGCGTCGATGACCGCCATCGCCGAGGCCGTGCACATCTCGAGAGCGGGCGCTCACGCACGGATCAAGCGGCTGACCGATGCGGGCATCATCACCGGCTACTCGGTGCGCACCGACCCCGTGCTGCTCGGCCACCATGCGAGCGCCTACGTGACACTCGCCATCGAGCAGGCCACCTGGCAGGAGGTCAGCGCCAGGCTGCGGATGATTCCCGAGATCGAGCATATGGCGCTCGTCGGCGGTGACTTCGACGTCATCCTGCTCGTGCGGGCGAGCGACGCGCGCGACCTCCGCCGCATCGTCTTGGAGGACATCCAGGCGATCCCCTCGATCCGCTCCACACGCACGACCCTCATCTTCGAGGACTTCACCCTGATCTGAGCGGGTGCGGAGGACATCCCTTCGCACTCGGACATCTGCGGCGCGCTCCGCGACAAGTGGGCTGTCGCATCGCGTTCGACAATGAGACGACCCGCCAGATCCTTGGCACGCGTCCCGCTCGAAGGAGAGTCCCGATGTCCGAATCCGCCGCATCCGCAGCCGCCGCGCTGCTCGACCGCATCCAGGCGCCGGAGGGCGCGGGGCGAGACATCCCGGATGCCGCCACACGCGAGGTCATGGGTCGTGCGCCCGAGCACTCGGTCAGCGACCTCGACGATGCGATCGCGCGAGCGCGAGCCGCTCAGCCCGGCTGGGAGTCCCTCGGCCACGCGAAGCGCAGCGAGCTGCTGATCGCTGCGGCCGATGCGATCGACGCGAACGCCGAGGCGCTCGCGCACCTGCTCTCGCGCGAGCAGGGCAAGCCGTTGAACGGCCCCAACGCGCGCTTCGAACTGGGTGCGTGCTCGGCCTGGCTGCGCACCAATGCGTCGCTCCCGCTCGAGTCGCAGGTGCTCGTCGACGACGAGACCCTGCACGCCGAGCTCGTCTACAAGGCCGCCGGAGTGGTCGGCGCGATCGGTCCGTGGAACTGGCCGCTCATGATCACTATCTGGCAGATCGGTCCGTCGCTGCGGATGGGCAACACCGTCGTCGCGAAGCCGAGCGAGTACACGCCCCTGAGCGTCCTCGCGATGCTGGCGGTGATGAACGACGTGCTGCCCGCCGACGTTCTGATCGGTGTCTCCGGCGATCGCGAGGTGGGTGCGCGCCTCGCCTCGCACCCCGACATCGACAAGATCATGTTCACCGGATCGACCGCCACCGGGCGACGCATCATCGAGAGCTCGGCCGGCAACCTCGCCCGCCTCACCCTCGAGCTCGGCGGGAACGACGCCGGGATCGTGCTACCGGGCACCGATGTGTCGGCGATCGCGCAGGACCTCTTCTGGGGCGCCTTCATCAACACCGGTCAGACCTGCGCCGCGATGAAGCGCCTCTACGTGCACGACTCCGTCTACGACGAGGTCGTCACCGCGCTCGCCGAGATCGCGGCATCCGTCCCGATGGGCAACGGGCTCGACGAGGACAACGTGCTGGGTCCGCTGCAGAATCGCGCCCAGTTCGACATCGTGTCGCGCCTGGTCGACGAGGCGAAGGGTCGCGGCGCCCGTGTCGTCACGGGCGGCGAGGCGGCTCCCGAGCTCGGCGAGCTCTTCTATCGCCCCACGATCGTCGCCGACATCGACAACGACGCGGCCCTCGTGCAGGAGGAGCAGTTCGGTCCGGCGCTGCCGGTGATCCGGTACAGCGACGTCGACGAGGCGTTCGCGTTCGCCAACTCGGTCGACGTCGGTCTCGGCGCATCGGTGTGGTCGAGCGATCCGGACGCCGCCCGCGAGGCCGCGACGCGCATGGAGTCCGGCACGGTGTGGATCAACTCGCACGGCGGGCTGCACCCGATGGTGCCGTTCGGCGGCGTGAAGAGCTCGGGCTACGGCCTGGAGTTCGGTGTCGAGGGGCTCAAGTCCGTCGCCGTGACGCAGGTCGTGTCGGGGCCGGGCCGCAAGGCGCAGGCATGAGGTCCGCGATCGTCGTCGGGGCCGGGACCTCGGGCGCGATCGTCGCGCGACGCCTGGTGGACGCCGGCGTCGAGGTGACGCTGATCGAAGCCGGAGGATACGACGCGAATCCGGCGATCCACGACCCGTCGAGGGCGGGGGAGCTGTGGCACTCCGCCGACGACTGGGACTTCTTCACCGTTCCGCAGAAGCACGCCGGCGGACGCCGACTGCACCTGCCGCGCGGGAAGGTCACCGGAGGCTCGCATGCGCTCAACGCCATGATCTGGGTGCGCGGCGCCGCCTCCGACTACGACGCCTGGGAACGCGCGGGCGCGACGGGGTGGGGCTGGAGCACGGTCGAACCCGTCTTCGCCGCGCTCGAGCACGATGTGCTGCCCGTCACCGACGACTACGAGCTCTCGCCGATCCAGGCCTCGATCATCGACGCAGCCGTCGAAGAGGGGCTGCCCCGCAACCCGGACTACAACGGCGGCACCCTCGACGGCGTCTCGCAGCAGCAGGTGACGATCCGCGACGGCCGGCGGGTGAACACGTGGATGGCCTACGCGCAGCCGGTCGTCGACAGGCTCACGATCCTCACCGAGCGCGAGGTGCATTCGGTGATCTTCGAGGAGGGCCGCGCCGTCGGAGTCCGACTCGGCTCGGGCGCCGACTCCGAGGAGGTCTTCGCCGACGAGGTCGTGCTGTCGGCCGGTGCGATCGGATCGCCCGTGATCCTCCTGCGATCTGGCATCGGCCCCGCCGACGAGCTCGCCGCGCTCGGCATCCCCGTCGTGCTGGATGCACCGGGCGTCGGCAAGAACCTGCACGACCATCTGCTCTCACCGGTCATCTTCACGACCGAGAGGCCGGTCGGACCGCCGCGGCCGGGCGTCTCGGTCACGCAGTCGCACCTGTTCTGGCGCAGCCGCGACGACCTCGCCGAGCCCGACACTCAGCCCATCCACTTCTCGGTGCCGATGTGGGGCGAGCTCGAACCTCGAGGGGATGACGGATTCACCCTCATGGCCGGTCTCGTGACGCCGTACAGCCGCGGTGGGCTCACCCTGTCCGGTCCGGATCTCGCGGACCCGCCTCTGATCGACCTCGCCGCGCTCGAAGACGACAGGGATGTGGCAGCGCTCGCGGCATCGGTTCGTCAGTGCCGCCGGATCGGCGCGCAGCCGGCGCTCGCCGAGGAATGGGGAGCGACCGAGGTGTACCCCGGCCCCGACGTGTCGGACGACGGGATCGACGACTGGGTGCGCCGCACGGCCATCACCTACCACCACCAGGTCGGCACCTGCCGGATGGGATCGGATGCCGAGGCGGTGGTCGACCCGCTGCTGCGGGTGCGCGGTCTCGAGGGGCTGAGCGTGATCGACGCGTCGGTGATCCCCACCGTTCCGACGGGCAACACCAACGCCCCCGCGGCGATGATCGGCGAGCTGGGGGCGAGGTTCCTGCTCGGACGCTGACGTCGACGCTCGCGATGCCCCCTCCTGCCGAGTAGGTGGAAGGGGGCATCAGCGTCTCATCCGGCGTGCGAGATCGAACCTGCGTGTCGTCCCGCATGCGGGGTCACCAACGCATCCGAATCGCTGCTGAGCGGTGCGTCATCGACCCCGCAGGGAAAGACGCGCACGGCATGCGACGTGATCAGCCCGCGGAGTACACCTCGCGACCGGCGAACCACGTCGACCGCACGGGAGTGTGCACGATCTCGTCGGCCGGGCCGGCGATCGCATCCCGGGCGAGCACGACGAAGTCCGCGGACTTGCCCGGCGTCAGCGATCCGGTCTCCGCGCCGAGGCCCATCGCGGTCGCGGCATTGATCGTGAAGACCTGCAGGGCCTCCTCCGCCGTGATCGCCTGCTCGGGCCAGAGGACGCCGGGCGCTCGGCCGAGAGGATCGGCGCGCGTGACGAGACCCTGCAGCCCCTCGAGGGTGTTCGGCGATTCGCTCACCGGCCAGTCCGAGCCGCCGGCGACGAGCGCGCCGGCGTCGAGCAGGGCACGGTTGGGCTGCGAATGCTCGGCGCGGTCGCCGAGGACCTCGGCCAGCGCCTGCGGGATCACACCCGGGAACCAGATGAACGGCGAGATGTCGGCCGAGACGTCGAGGGCTCGCAAGCGCGGGATGTCGTCGTCGGCGAGGAACTGGCCGTGCGCGATCTGGATCGGGGTGGTGAAGCCGTCGGACCGGATGCGCTCGGCGACGTCGAGCACGAGACGCGCCGATCCGTCTCCCGTGCAGTGCACCTTGGCGCCGAGTCCGCGCTCGGCCACCGACCGCAGCCAGGTGTGCAGCTCGTCGAAGTCCATCGTCGTCTCGCCGTGGAAGTGCGCGCCGTGCACGGCATCCGCGATGTACGGCTCGAGGAACGACGCCGTGCGCGCGGGTGGCACTCCGTCGAGGAAGATCTTCACGAAGTCGGGCCGATGGTGCGGGGTGCGGAACTGCTCACCGAGGTCGATGAGCGGGGTGCCGATCGGATCGAACCCGAAGATCTCATCGTTGATCAGCAGCGACGAGACGACCCAGGCGGTGAGCTCGTGCGACCGGTCGAGGGTCGCGAGGGCGGCGAGGATGTCGGTCGACACTCCGGCATCCTGGAAGGTTGTGATGCCGTAGGAATTGAGGATCTCGACGCCGCGGCGCGACGCGGCCACGTGCTGCTCGCCCGTCAGCCCACCGCTGCGATCGTAGGCCTCCTGCACCGGGATTCCCGCTGCCTCGAACAGCACCCCGGTCGGCGTGCCGTCATCGGGATCGAGCACGGTGACTCCGCCGGAGGGGATGCTGTCGGCGGTGATCCCGGCGAGCTGCAGCGCCCGCGTGCTCGCCCACCTGTTGTGCCTCGAGTCCTCGACCAGGACGACGGGGCGACCGCCGGCCGCCTCATCGAGACGCTGCCTGACCGCGCTGTTCGCGAGGCCGGGCAGCAGAGTGGTCGACACCGGGCCGCCCACGATCCACGCGTCGGGCGGCAGCGCGCTGGCCTTCTCGCGCACGAGGTCGAGGATGTCGTCGAGGCCCAGCGAGGGCGGCAGCGAGAGCTCGAACAGCTCGGTGCGCCCGGCGAGAGCGTGGTGGTTGTGCACGTCGACGAAGCCGGGGTAGACCGCGGCATCGCCGACATCCAGCATCCTCGTGTCCGGGCCGCGGTGCGCGTCCATCTCGGCCCGCGTGCCGACGTCGAGGATCCGCCCGTCGCGCACCGCGAATGCCTCGACGATCGGTGCTCGGTGATCCGCCGTGCGGATCACCGAGCCCGTCACGATGAGCTCGGCCGTCGTCATCTCAGAGGGTTCCGAACAGCGCCGGCTCGAGGCCGTTCGCGTGATGGGTCGTCGAGAGCAGTCGGCCGTGAGCGCCGAACGTGAAGTGCGTGGGCACCTCACCCGACTCGTCGAGCCCGAAGAGAACCCCGTGCGAGCGGATCGCGTTCACGTCCCGATGGTCGGCGATCGTGACCGATGCGCAGGGGATGACCTTCTCGCGCCACGCGAAGACGTAGATCCCGGGGCGCACCTCCCACACGCTGTTCTCGTCGGTGTCTGCGAGGCCGCGCTCGGGGCCGGCGAGGCACTGCCATGAGTACCAGCGCTCCGAGAGGTACACGTGCTCGTAGGCGTGCTCTTCGCTGTAGATCCACTCGACCCGGCGACCGATGAGCGTCGTCGTCGGCGCCGGCTCTGCGCCCGTCACGGTCGCTCCGTCGATGATGCTCGGCGCGAAGACGTGCTGCACGCGGGTGCGTCCCTGCTCGGGCGCGGGCAGGATCACCGAGATGACGGCGAGGGCGCGGCCGTGGCGCAGGTCGACGATCAGAGACACTGCTTCGTTCGGCAGGTAGTTGTGATGGAACTGCACGAAGTACAGGTCGTCGTCGACCTCGAACGCCTCGTAGTCGTCGGTGTCGGAGGCGGGTGCTGTCGTGTCGTCGGCACCGGGCCGGTAGTCCCACGCGACTGTGGTGTCGGCGAACCGGTGCGAGATGCGGGTTCCGCGGGCGTCCACGACGGTGATCTCCCGACCGCTCAATGCGGCCGTGTGCGGAGCCTTGTTCGCGTCGAAGCCGGGAGCCAGGCCCTCGAGCGGGAGCCAGGTGGAGGTGTCTGCGGGGTTCAGGGTCGTCATGTCTCTCCTCAGGTGAGTGGGGTTGCGGGAGCGTCAGCGGTCGCTGAAACGCTCGAGGTCGGATGCGAGGCCCTCGTACACGGCGGGCCGGGAGCGCTTGAGATAGGCGCCGTAGACGATGCCGCCGATCAGCGCCACCACGAGCAGCAGCGGCATGAGACGGATGGCGAGCTCCTCGGATCCGGCGACGATGTTGAAGTTCACGATCGCCAGCACCGAGATCGCGGCGATGCCGAGGAATCCGATCCCCGGAGCGATGAACGTGCTCCACCATCGTGGATCGCCGGCACGGCGGAAGTACACGACGATCGAGATCGCGGCGAGCCCCTGCAGGATCAGCACGCTCAGGGTGCCGAAGCCGAGCATCGCCGGCACGAGCGTGAGGATGGGGTCGGCACCGGCGATCGCGAAGATGATCGCCACGAGCGCCGCGAACGATGCCTGCACGATTCCTGCCAGCTGCGGGGCGCCGTTGCGGCGCGTGCGGGCCAGAGCGTGCGGCAGGATCCGCGAGCGCCCGAGGGAGTAGAGATAGCGCGTCGCGGAGTTGTGGAACGCGAGCATCGCCGCGAACAGACTGACCAGCAGCAGGATCATCATCACGGTCGTCAGCGGGCCCCCGAGGTACTGCTGCGACAGCATGAAGATCAGGTCGCCCGTCGGCAGGTGCTCGAGAGCGGTTGCCTGCGCCTGCGCGACGCCGGTCGCGCTCACCACCGCCCAGGTGGTGACGCCGAGGATCACGCCGATCGCGATGATCGAGGTGTACGTCGCCCGCGGGATCGTGCGCAGCGGCTGCTTCGCCTCTTCGCTGAACAGGGCGGTCGCCTCGAAGCCGAGGAAGCCCGTCGCGGCCAGGAGGAGGCCGATCGGCAGCGACCCCGAGAACACGGCTTCCGGGCTGAACGCGGCCACGTCGTATCCGGTCTGCACGAGCACCGACACGTCGAACACCACGAGCATCAGCACCTCGAGCACGAGGCACACACCGAGGATCTTCGACGAGAAGTCCACCCCGACCCGTGCGAGCACGAAGCACACGACGATCGACAGCAGACCCCAGATGAGCCAGTGCACGTCGAGGCCGGTGAGGTCGCGGATGATGTTCTGCATGAAGAAGCCGCTGGTGCCGATCGTGCCGACGACGAAGAAGTTGTAGCCGAGCGTGGCGATGAGGCCGGCGACCAGACCGCCGGTGCGACCGAGGCCCTTCACGACGAAGGCGTAGAAGCCGCCGGCGTTGACCAGCTGCTTCGACATCTGCGCGTATCCCACGGCGAACAGCAGCAGGATCGCGGCCACGATGAAGAAGGCCATCGGCGTGCCGCCGCCGTTTCCGAGGGCGATCGCCAGCGAGGCGACCACGACGATGCCGGTCAGTGGTGCGACGGCGGCGAGCACGAGGAAGACGATCCCGGCGACGCCCAGCGCGCCGGGTCGAAGAGAGGTGTGGTCCTGCTGCGTCGTGGACGCAGATATCGGGTCTGCCACGTCGGCTCCTTTGCTCGGTGACGGCCGTGTCGGCACGGCATCGACGACGAGGGGTTCGTCGATACAGCGAGTCTGCTCGTGCCGGGAGCGCGGCGGTTGACCCTGAGCGAAGGACGATGGTGCCAGCGCGCACAGCCGTCCTGGTCGTGTTCCCGGCCCGGATCCGGCGGAGCAGGATGACGGTGATGACACCGCCGTCCTCGCGGAGCGCCGCTGGCGCCGCGGCGATGTCTCGAGGAGATCATGGACCTGCAGCTGACGGGCACGACCGCGCTGATCACCGGCGCCGCGAGCGGTATCGGCCGCGCGACCGCCCGCGCGCTCGCCGCGGAGGGGGTGCGCGTGGCGCTCCTCGATCGGGATGCCGTTGCGCTCGCAGAGACGGCACGCGGATGCGGTGACGCTGTGGTCCGGGTGGTCGATGTCACCGACGAGACACAGGTCGCGCTGGCGGTCTCCACGTCCGTCGAGGAGCTCGGCGGGGTGGATGCGGTCGTGTGCTGCGCGGGGATCTCGGGTCCGGTCGGATCGACGATCGAGCAGATCTCGCTTCACGACTGGAACGCCGTGTTCGCGGTCAATGTCACGGGGGCGTTCCTGGTTCTCGCGCAGGTCCTTCCCGCGTTGCGGGCGTCGGCTTCGGCATCCGTCGTGCTGCTCGCGAGCGACTCGGCGTTCGTGTCGTCGCCCGGCATGGCGGCCTATTGCGCATCGAAGGCCGCGCTCGTGCAGCTGGGTCGATCGTTGTCGGTGGATCTCGCCGGCACTGATGTCCGGGTGAACACGGTGGCGCCGTCGATCGTCGACACCCCGATGAGCCGTGGAGACCTCGGGGAGCACGCGTTCGTCTCCCCGACTTTCGAGGTGCAGTCGCCCGAGGACGTCGCTTCACACGTGCTGTATCTGGTGTCGCCGCGCAGCAGAGCGATCAACGGCACGACCATCCTCAGTGATTTCGGGTACTCGGCCCGATCAGGATTCCCGGCCTGATGGTCACGGGGACGACGGACCCGCGCACGAGCGCGGCGAGAGCGCGTGAGCGCGGCGAGAACAGGAGCGAACATGGGTAGTGCAGTGGGATCGACGGTCTCCGGGCGGGTCATCGTGATCACCGGCGGGGGTACCGGCATCGGGGCGGCGATCGCCGAACGGTATGCCGCTGAAGGGGCGCACGTCGTGGTCGTGGGGCGTCGGCCCGATCCGCTGCGCGCCGTGGCCGACGCCGTCGGCGCGCATCCGATCATCGCGGATGCCGCGGACACCGCATCGGCGCAGGCAGCGGTGGCGGAGGTGCTCGCGACATTCGGGCGCCTCGACGTGCTGGTGGCGAATGCCGGCGGACACGGCTTCTCGCCGGTCGCCGACACCGACGACGACAGCTGGGATGCGGCGATCCGCGCGAACCTCACCACGGCGTTCGTCATGGCGCGAGAGGCGTTGCCTGCGCTGATCGAGGCGAAAGGGCAGATCGTGATCGTGTCGTCTCTCGCAGGTCTCTTCGCGGGTCCGTCGGTGGCGGGATACACCGTGGGCAAGCACGCGCTGATCGGGCTGACGCGGACCCTCGCCCGCGACTACGGACGGCAGGGTGTGCGCGTCAACGCGGTGTGTCCAGGGTGGGTGCAGACGCCGATGGCCGACGACGAGATGGACGAGTTCGCCACCCATGCCGGGCTGGGCTCGCGGGAAGAGGCGTATGCGACCGTCACGGCGGATGTGCCGCTGCGGCGCCCGGCTCGGCCGGCGGAGATCGCGTCGGTCGTGCGGTTCCTGGGATCGGGGGAGTCGTCGTACGTCACCGGTGCCGTGATCGTGGCGGATGGCGGGTCACACGTCGTGGATGTGCCGACGATCGCCTTCGACCGGGCGGGGATGTAGGAGGCGGTCGCTCGGGTGCATGGTCGGTCGTCCCCGGTGTGGGCGCTCTCGTTCCCGGTTCGGTCGTTCGCGCTCCGATGACGCCTCTGTGTTCTCCGTTCTCACGTATCCCGTCTTTCGCCTCTTCCCCGCTTCCTCCTGTCGGTCGCGCCTCTTGGGGTTTCCCCGCATCTCGCGCGCGATCTGGGCGCCTGCGCTGTGCCATTCCGGGAGAGTGGAATACGGATCTGATCTGGGGTAATTCGAGGTCGTTTCGGGTCTCGGATGTCGGTGGCCCGGGGTTGACTGGGGGTATGAACAGCACTGCGGAGCTTCTGGATCGGGTCATCGCCGACCTCGACACGGTGCTGTCCGACGGCGCGCTGGNTGGAATACGGATCTGATCTGGGGTAATTCGAGGTCGTTTCGGGTCTCGGATGTCGGTGGCCCGGGGTTGACTGGGGGTATGAACAGCACTGCGGAGCTTCTGGATCGGGTCATCGCCGACCTCGACACGGTGCTGTCCGAYGRCGCGCTGGCGGGGTTGTCGGATGCGGATCGGGTGACTGTTCTGCAGGGTGCGGGTGCTGTCTTCCGCCGGGTCGAGGCGGTGATCGTGGAGACGATCGCGACGGGCGACGCGGCGGATTTTCCGCATTCGGCGGGGTGTCGGGGGCTGAATGAGCTGTTGCAGCGGGCGGTGTCGGTGGATGTGCGGGGCGCGTCCCGGGTCGACAGGGTCGTCGATCTGGTGCGGAGGCCGGTGAGTCTGGCGGGGGAGAGGATGCCGGCGCGGTGGTCGGAGTTGCGTCTCGCGTTGCTGGATGGGGTGGTCGGTGTGGCCGGGTTTCTTGCGGCGACGGGGCCGATYGAGAAGGTGTGGGATCGGCTGACGGTSGATCAGCGGTTGGCGGCGGATGTCGCGTTGGCGGGGTGTGCTCGCGGCCACGGCGTCGTGGTCGACGCTGATGATGAGGGCCTGGAGGCTGATGAGCCGGGTCCGGCGCCGACCCCGCAGGACTTGAAAGCTCTTGCCGAGGATCTCGCGTCGATGTTCGACCCCGATGGGGAAGAACCCAAGGATGARGACTCCCGTCGACGCCGGGGCATCACGATCGGTCGTCTCACGGACGGCGTGCACGCGATCCGCGGGTATCTGACCCCGGACGTCGCGGCGCAGCTGCAGCTGATCCTGGACGCGATCCTCAACCCCAAAGGTGGCGGCGCGCCCATGCCCGGAGTGCACTTCGCCCCGAGCGAGGGCGC